>NZ_JCAIUH010000001.1:0-1204572 GCF_059445415.1 Agromyces sp. Y558 | reverse complement strand
TGGGGGGGGGGGGAAAAAAAAGGGGGGAGGAAGACCAAAACAAAAGAAAAGGAAGGACGAAACACACCACACCCCTCCGGGCCCGCCGGCCGCTTGCGGCCGGCGCTTGAATGAGTAAAGAAAGTTCTCACGAGGTATCACGGGCAAGGCGGGTGGCAGCCGATAGACTCCCACTTCAAGTCATGGGACAGGAGAGCGAGCTAATGGCGAGAAGCTACTCTCACCTAACGCTCAAGCAACTGTTCATCACCTCGGGTCACTTTTGCGCGTTCCCTGGTTGCTCCATCCGTATCGTCGAGTACTTCCCTGACGGCCCAGTCATTTTGGGCGAGATCGCCCATATTGAAGGCTCAGCCGATACCGGCCCACGGGAGAATGTGAAGCTCGACAAGAAGAAGCGCGACCACTACTCCAATCTTGTCGTCCTGTGCGCACACCATTGACTATGGCAGCGTAAGTCGGACCCACCGGGGCAATCTAGGCGGGACCCACTTGGTCGTTGCCGGGGTGCCTGCGGCAATCTAAGCCGGACCCACCTCCACCGTTATCGGAACTGTGATTTCCGATTGCTGAGGGTGGAGGACGGATGGAGTCTCGGGTGGATGTGTTTGCTCGGATCCGACGTGATGCGCGCGTTGAGGGGTTGGGGATTCGGGCGCTGGCCCGCCGGCACGCGGTCGGCCGGCAGACGGTTCGACAGGCGCTCGAGTCGCCTGAACCGCCGCCGAAGAAGACGCGGGTGCGGTCGGCACCACGGCTGGACAGGTTCAAGCCCCTCATCGACGAAATGCTCCGTCAGGACTTGGACGCACCGCGGAAGCAGAAGCACACCGCGACGCGCGTGTTCGACCGGCTGATTGCCGAGCACGGGGCGACGGAGCTTTCCTACTCGACGGTCCGGAACTATGTTCGGGCCAGGCGCCCGCAGATCGATGCGGCGGCAGGCAGACGGGCTGATGTGTTCGTCCCACAGGAGCACATGCCGGGTGCCGAGGCCGAGGTCGACTTCGGTGAGGTGTGGGTGGTTCTGGCCGGGGTGAAGACGAAGTGTCACATGTTCGTGTTCCGCCTCTCGCACTCGGGCAAGGCAGTCCACCGGGTGTACTCGACGCAATCACAGGAGGCGTTCCTCGAGGGGCACATCGACTCGTTCGATGAGATCGGCGGAATCCCGACCCGGCACATCAAGTACGACAACCTCACCGCCGCCGTTCAATCGGTGCTCTACGGCCGCGGCCGGGACCGGATCGAGAACGAACGGTGGGTGCTGTTCCGCTCGCACTACGGGTTCGACTCGTTTTACTGCCAACCCGGGATCAAGGGTGCGCACGAGAAAGGCGGCGTCGAGGGTGAAGTCGGACGATTCCGCCGGAAACGACTCACGCCGATGCCGGTCGTGGGCTCGCTGGCCGAGCTCAACACGCGGATCCGGCAATGGGATGTGGAGGATGATGAACGCCGCATCGCGTCGCGGATCCGCACCGTCGGACAAGACTTCAGCGCTGAGCAAACGAAGCTGGCGCCGTTGCCGTTCGAGCGGTTCGACCCAGGGCTGACGTTGCACCCGAGGGTTGACCGGTCGGCGCTGATCACGGTGCGGATGGCGAAGTACTCAGTCCCCGCGCACCTGATCGGCCGCAACGTCCGAGTGTCGCTGCGGGCATCCGAGGTCGTTGTCTTCGACGGGCACGCCGAGATCGCCCGCCATGAACGCGTCGTCGCTCGCGGCGGCCACGCCGTGAATCTGGATCACTACCTCGAGGTGCTGCGGCACAAGCCCGGCGCGTTTCCCGGGTCCACGGCCCTTGCCCGTGCCCGCGAGTCGGGCGCGTTCACGGCCACGCACGATGCGTTCTGGCAAGCGGCCCGCAAGGTCGACGGCGACACCGCCGGCACCCGCGCCCTCATCGACGTGCTGCTCCTGCACCGGACCATGCACGCCGCCGACGTGATCGCGGGCATCCGTGCCGCTCTGACCGTCGGTGCTGTGTCCGCTGACGTGGTCGCGGTCGAAGCTCGCCTGCACGCGGCTGGGTCCGGCTTGGGCCGGCATCTCGTTGAACAGTCACCACCCGTCGAGCAGCGTGTTGTCAGTCTGACTCAACGCCGGCTTGCCGACCCCGCGGCGGTGATCGCCGGACTCCCGCCGGACACACGTCCGCTGCCGTCGGTCGCCGGCTACGACGAACTCCTACCGCGACGAGCACGACCCAACATCACTGGACCATCCGCCGATCGAGAAGGAAGCACCAGAACATGACCTCACGAGCTACTGCTGTCACCACTACCTTGCGCCGGCGGCGCGGGCTGACCGAGGAAGCTGCGTCCGCTGCCGTCGATCAAGCTTGCAGGCGGCTGCGGCTGCCGACCGTTCGTGCGGTGGTCGATGAAGCGCTCGAGACTGCCAATCGGGAGCAGCTGTCCTACCAGGGCTTCCTCGCTGAGTTACTCATGGCCGAATGTGACGACCGGGACCGGCGCTCCTCTATCCGTCGTGTCAGCGCGGCAGGCTTCCCTAGGAACAAGTGGCTCGGGGACTTCGATTTCGATGCGAACCAGAACATCAACGCTGCGACGATCCACCAACTCGCAGCTGGTGACTGGATTCGGAAGGGCGAGCCACTCTGCCTGATCGGTGACTCCGGCACAGGCAAGAGCCACCTTCTGATCGGGCTTGGCACTGCGGCCGCGGAGAAGGGATACCGAGTCAAGTACACGCTCGCGACGAAGCTGGTCAATGAGCTCGTCGAAGCCGCCGACGAGAGCCAGCTCGCCCGCACCATCGCGCGGTACGGACGCGTCGATCTTCTCTGCATTGACGAGCTCGGCTACATGGAGCTCGACCGTCGCGGCGCCGAACTACTGTTCCAGGTCCTCACCGAACGAGAGGAGAAGAACTCCGTCGCGATCGCATCAAACGAATCCTTCTCAGGTTGGACGAAGACGTTCACCGAACCGCGCCTATGTGCCGCAATCGTCGACCGGCTCACCTTCGGCGGCAGCATCATCGAGACCGGCACCGACTCCTACCGGCTCGCGCACACACGACGACTCACCGACGCCAGTTAACAAGCCCGACCTGTCGTATCAAGGCGAAGCCGATCTGCCGGCGGTTTGCGAAAGCAATCGGCCACGAGCAGCTGAGAAAGGCCTTTACCTGCATCAACAGTTCTTCCAATGCCAAATTGGTCCACTGCTAGCGGTCCTTGAAGTACCGAAAGAGGTTGCGGCGACGAATGAGCATGCCAGCAATGAGGCTGCCCAGGATCGCGCCGACGATCGTTGCCAACACGATCGGAATCGACGCCATCCTAATCACTTCCGCGTCCGATGGCGCTTGTTCAGCGGACGTTGCCAGTGCGACGGAGCCTGCCAAGAGGGCAACAGGCAGGGCGAGCCAAAGAGCCTCGACGGTGAGCATCAACAGAAGCGAAGCGCGTCTTACGCCCGAGTGCAAAGCCGACGCCAGTTCCACTCGTCGGCTGTAGACGACGCTGAGGAGCAGGAGCGCCGCGCCGATAAGTCCGACCAGGGGTCCGTAGCGAGTCAGCCGGCCCGCGAAAGCCTCCGGACCATTGAATGTTCGGCCCAGCGATGAGTTGAGCTGGGTCAGCTGTACTTCGGTCTCACGGGGCGCGTTCACAGAGACGACTGGTGCGGTGAATGAACTGGGGTCGGAAAGCGATGGCCAGATATCAACCCAGCATTCGTCAAAGGGACCGCTCGCCGTGACGGGCACTATGACTGCGTACTCTAGATCGCTGCGTCGACCGTCCGGCGGCCAGTCGTAGATGGCTGCCACGCGGGCTTCGCCAGTCGTTGTAGAAACTGAGTCACCGGGTGACAGCGCCAATTCGTCCGCTACCGCACGTGAGAGCACAAGCCCGTCGTTGGCTGGCCTGGCGTGGATCAGCCTGAGCAGGCCAGGAGAACCTTCAAAGCTGAGGATGCTGTTCGAGGGGAGTGCGTCGAACCGGATGCGCTGCTCGCTTTCTCGGAGGGCTCCGGCTTCGGCCACTGCTCTCGTACGTGGCATTCCATCGCAGGCGCGGGCGTCGATCTCCGCGGCCGCGTTGACGATATAGACCGATGCACCAGTCGTCCGAAAATTCTCGGCTTCGTCAACGAGCTGACCAATTGCACGAGTTTCTAAGACGACCAATCCAATGGTGATGAGAGAGAGCACGCACAAGACCGCGAAAGAGCGTAAGGGGCTCGCGAATGCATTTCGCCACGCCTCGGAGAATATTGAAGACGCTCTCATCCGAGACCGCCAAGCTCAATGCGACGGGAGCACTCATCGCGGACTCGCGGATCGTGCGTGGCAATCATTACAATATGGCCGGCTTCTGCGAGACCGTCCAAGATTGAAATAACTGCCTCGGCGCTGATGGCGTCCAACTGCGCCGTGGGCTCGTCCATAAGGATCAGATCAGGGTCGCAGGCGATCGCTCGTGCCATCATCAAGCGTTGTGCCTCGCCTCCGGATAGTTGTCCGAATGTGTGATCGCTGACGGCCTCAAGGCGCACACGCGACAGCAGTTCACGCGCACGCGTTTCAGCGTCCCGACGGCGTGCACCCTTCGCGAGCAAAGGAAGCACCACGTGGTCAACTGCCGTGCGACCAGGGACACCGTGCGGATTCTGGAAGACCCACTGGGTCGTGTTGATCCCGAGCGCCTCCAACGTCCCCGCGCGCGGATCGGCGAACCCACCGAGAATGCTCAATAGTGTGCTCTTTCCGCTCCCAGATGGCCCCGTGATCGCGACTAGGTCACCACCCTGAGCTTTGAAACTCAGCCCACTAAAGAGAGGGCGGTCGACGTCGAACCAGTGAGAGAGCCCACGCGCCGTCAGTTGCACGTCATCCTCGACGAGGAATCTACGATCGCTACGTTCGGGGGTAATGTATCGGCCAACGTACGAATGAGCACCCGACCCAATGTTGACGCCACAACCTCGACCGCGTACTTCCGGTCACCGTCAGACACGCATGAAGCGTCGGTGCCTGCGCCAATCAGGGCGCTAGCCGGGACTGCGCTGACCGCGATGGGGGCGGCAAGCTCGAATGCGGCCGTTAGTTTCACGTCTCCACCGCTTGAGACAACTGCCTCATATTCAGGTGTGGCGAGGATTCGGGCAATAGCGTCTGGAGCCGTCACCGTGGTACTGCCACTCGGAACAGAGACTTCAACATCGCCGACTCTCAAGACCCGCTCACCATCAATGGTGATCGCGTTGGCCCCTTTGATAGCAAAGCCACTGACGGTACCGCCGAGCTGAGCAACCGGAGCCCCCGGTGACACAGCCACACCAAGCTGCGATGGGCAGGCGTCGACCGTGACCGAACTCGTCGGTAGCCAGATGACATCAGCCAAAGGCAGAGTGCCTTCTGACTCGAGTCCATTCGCGATGCGAAGTGCACGCATTTGGGTCGAAGTGCTGGTGCCGAAATATTGGTCAACATCGACCGGGTAGCCGAGCCTGGTCAGCTCATTCTCAAGCGCCTGCACATCGGCGCCTTCATCTCCCGGCTGGAGGTCGCGCCACAGCGGAATACTGGTATGCAAGAGCATCACCGGCACTCCGTCTATGGCTATCGGTGCGGTGCCAGAGTTCCAAGACGCTCCAGGTGCGCAATCGACGGCAGTCAGAACGCCCGAGCGGTAGGGGGCAAGGCCACGACTGGGGGTCTGCTCGGCGACGAGCTCCACACTGATCGGGTCGCCATAATCAGAGGATTCGACCGGCACGATTACGGGCCCCGTGTGCGCTTCCAGCGTCGAGGGCGACGCGGCGGGGACAGCAACCACACCTATGCCGATACCGCAGGAAAGGGCTACGAGGCCGACAAGGATCGCGGTCCCGGCCTTATCCGTGCGGGTTGGTGAGGCACTCGAAGGCTTCGGGCTGGTCTGGGCGGAATTCTGGCGACTCACTGAGCTCTTTCTCGAGATCGTCTACATCGTAGTCGTCTTCCACAATGCCGTTCCGAATGAGGCAATCGACTGCGGGCGCTAGTGGATCGCCATTTGACGGATTCTGCAGCATGTTCACGTAGAGCGGCTCAATGAGGTTCTTGGTACCGAACAAGCATGTCTCCTCTGCCGATGAGACACTGGTGCCGTTCCCCGCTGGATACGAAATCGCGTACTGGTAGCTCCCCGAGGCCTGAAGCTCTGCCGACGCCTGTAAGCCGGATTCATTGAGGCAATCGACATAGCGCTGCGCGGCTTCGTCGTACTCCTGCCGAGATATCTTGCCGTCAGCAAGGACATCACGCTCGAAATCTGATGTCGCCTCTTCGCGCGCCTGTTGGATTTCCGCAGAGTACGGAGCGTCCGACTTTTCAGTGGCTTGAGCCGCGCAACCTGTGACGCTCAGAATGAACGCCACAGGCAGCACGAGCTGAATTGCTCTGGGCATGCTCTAGAACGATACCCAGCTACTACCGTCGCGGCGGAAGTCGTGGCCTGAATCCGAGCCGTTCGAGTTCGTGACGGACGACGACGAGGCCTGCGCGCCGGTGTAGTGCGTGGGCGCAGAAGAGATGTAGCGCCAGATGCCTGCCTGGACCCAGGCACATTGACCGCCACGATCGAAGACGTACGTCGATGTCGACGTCTTCGACGGAGTCGGCAAGCATCCGGCTTGTTGCCCTGCCTGTGCCGGTGCCGCGAGCCCCAACGTGGCCGCGAGAATCAACGCCCCGGTGAAACCAATGGAAAGTGCCTTGCGCATACAACCCCCCAAAATTATGCCTAGCGGCGTCGCTAGGCACTGAAAGGCTGACCAGTCCCGGCACGTTTGGCAAGTCCTCTCAAGAGCCGACTCGAACCAGCTCGGCTAGCACCACTATGCTATCGCGGCATTTGCCAAGGGCTATGCCTCCCACCGTCTAGAAATTCACCACGAGGGCAACATGCTGCAGCGGCCTGACGGTCAAGCTTCAATGTGAACCAACTGTTCGGCAAGACAAAGGACGTCGCCGAACCCGGCGCCGCCGGTGCGGTGAACAACGACACCATCTAGGTGTACCCGGCCATCAGGTCTAAACGGTGGCCTCATCGAAGATGTCAGGCCCAACCCTGGCCGCGATGAGCGTCTGGGTGGTCTCCCCTTAGATTGCCAACCTGGTCCTGAACTCGGTTGACATTCTCACACCATCATGCGCTGGTTGATAAGCGTGATGCTGAATACAGCGTCGAACAGCTGCGTGCCTGGAAGGCAAGCGCTGAGCGTGCCACGCAGGAGCGCCTCTCGCTAGGCGCTACAACAGTGTCGTTCGCGGAACTTGAAGTTGTGTGCAACGCCTTTGCTGACGGCGCCATGGGAATGAGCTCGACACCGATGATCGCGGTGTCACCTCAAGAGAAGATGGTCGCGAATGATCTGACCGACGCAGCCAAACCGACAATGACGATTGGGCTGGCTCAGGCACCCCTTGTAGCGGACTACATTCGCCGACAGGCCCAGCTAAACAATCGGTTCCCCGAGCGGCTGCGTTCAGGCTTTGTAGCCGAATACGACCGTCTGCACGTCGACGACGTTCGCGGCGATGCGCTCTTCTTCTCGTTGATTGATTTCGGGACCTCCAGTGTCGTCACACCGCAGACCGACATGGCACGTCTTTTCACTCTTCGTGCTGCCGCAACTGCCGTACTCTGCCATCTGTTTGAAGTCTGCGATGTCTTCGAGGCACCCGCATGATATTGCCAACCAAGTACGTGCCTGCGGCCGACAGCATCTTAGGTCGGGCGGGATCTCTGCTTCCTTTGCGACACACGAACCCGACGGTGAGTGAGCTGTGGCACGCGTTTCGGGCGGCGCAGCCCGACGCATCTTTCGACACGTACACAGAGGCCTTGACGCTGCTCTTCATGATGGGCGTAGTCGAACTCGAGCGTGGACTCCTCAGATGGCGGGTTTGAAATGCGACTGAACTCACTTACTGCCAACTTCGACGAGTTTCGCCCCGTTACACTTCGCGACGGCATGAACATTGTTGTGGCAGATCGCTCGAAGGCCGCCACGAAGACCGACTCAAGAAACGGTCTCGGCAAGACAACCGTCGTGGCACTGATTGACTATTGTCTCGGTGCAAACCTCAGTCCGCGGATTGAACAGATGCAAGGACGCGGTTGGGTGTTCACCCTCTCCCTAACGAGCCGCTCGGGAGTGGAACTTTCAGCCTCTCGAGGACCAGACGAGTCGGGCACGATCCGGGTGCAGGGCGATCTCATTGCTGCCGGGATCGTGCCGGCCGACCACGATGGTGATCGGCGTGCGGTCCAAATCAGCCCTCGCGCTTGGACGGATTGGCTTCAGCGTGAGACGTTTGTCAGAAGCGGAATGCCACCGAAGCCGCCATCATTTCGCAGCCTGATGCGGCATCTTTCTCGCTATCGTACTGATTCCCTCATTGATCCATTCCGCACGCTCGCGAACCAGCGGGCCGACGCGGTTCAGTCAGAGAACGCGTATCTCCTGAACCTCGACTGGCGATTCGCCAAGGAATGGGCGGACCTGCGTGAACGGAAGACACGGCTGGCGCTCGCGGACGATCCTGATACGAGCATCGAGAGTCGTATCGCCGCGTTGGAACCGAAATTGGTTCGCCTTCAACGGCAGGCGAGCAAGTTGCGGGTCGAGGTCGAGAGTTTCTCGATCCTTCCCGAGTACAGGTCCGTGGAGACCCGCATCAACGACGTTGCGAAGGCCATGAAGGGTTTAACAAACGAGAACATCGTCGATCGTCAGAAACTTGCGATGTACGAAACTCAGACTCGCGAAGAGTTCTCGAGCAGCAATCTGCGGGTCGAGGAACTGTTCACCAGCGCGGGCATAGCGCTCGGCGAAGCAGTCGTGAGGAGCCTGGATGAGGCAGCGGAATTCCAGAGACAAGTAGCTGCCAATCGGGTTGCGTATCTGGCAGATGAAACTCGGCGGATCAAGGAGCGTATAGCGCAGCGTGAGACCAAACAGGTCGAACTCTCGCTCAGGCAAGAATCGGATCTTCAACTCCTTAGGTCGGGTGGAGCGCTGGAAGACTTCGCCGCGCTGCAGCAGCGACTCTCGGTTGTGCAGACAGAAGCCACCGAGACGGAGCACCAGATTCAAACCCTGCGTGAACTCAGCGAACGTAAGGCCAAACTGAAGTCCGAGGAGCTCGACCTCGTGGCGAGAACCAATCTCGACCTGCAAGAGCGATTCGACCGTCGGTCCGGAATCGTTGCACGCTTTGGTGAGATCATGGAGGCCCTTTACGGTGAAACCGCCGACCTCAGAGTTGCCCTTGGAAAGGGAGGGCTCCAGTTCAAGACAACCCTCCCGAGAACTGGCTCCGGTGGCGTTCACCTTATGGCGATCTTTGCGTTCGACATTGCAGTCAGCGAAGACCTGGCACGCGACAATCGAGGACCGGGGTTCCTTCTGCACGACAGCGCGATCTACGCGGACGTTGACGAGAGGCAAGTTGCCCGCGCTCTCGAGATCGCCTCTGCGTCAGCACTGGAGTTCGGGTACCAGTACATCGCGACTATGAACAGCGACAAGGTTCCGTGGAACGAGTTCACAGATTCGGCAGTGTTTAGCGAGGCCGTTGTGCTCACACTTCACGACGGCGACGCCAGCGGAAGTCTGCTTGGACAACGCATCTCGCCTTCCGACGACAAAACCGATTAGTGCGACCTTCACCTTTCACCGGAGTCGGCACGGCCCCTGCCATTGCCTCAGATCCACGGGGTCCGAACGAGTCGTCCAGGGCACTCCGGCGCTAGTCTCGGCGACATGGCAATTCACATCCGCACCCGGACGTCTGCTGATTTCACGCAACGGGCGGACGAGATGGCGGCCTTCCTTGTCGCGTTCGAATCGCTCCTCGAGGTGACTGCTCCGACGCCGATGATGCCCGTCGTCAATAGCTGGGAGGCTCCATTGGCTGGAAAGCAAGACGACTTCGAGAAGCGAAAGCGGTCCGTTGCCGCTGCGTCTGGCCCCGCCCAGGTGGGTGCTGCATTGACGAACACGTACATCGCAATCCGCGACGAGGCTGGCGCGCCCCTGAAGTTGAGTCCAATCGCCGCATGGCTGAACATCACACAGCCCAAGGCGATGCTTCAACGGGATGACATCCTGAGCGCTGCAGTCGCGGCGGAGTCAAGACTACGTTCGATCGCCGAGCAGAAGGCTCGGGAGGAGCGCTCGTTGGCCGGGAGGATCGCGGCGGTTGTCCGCTTCCCTCAGAACGTACGCGAGCTTGCGGGGTTGAGATCCGACAGTGCAGGCGGTCGTGTGGCGCAGTGGACACTCAGCGGCGTCCTCTTCGCGCTCGCGACAGGCTTGGCTGCAAGTGCACTCTGGGTGCCGTTCGCCCTTTGGTTAGGACTGCGATGAGTGCGCGTGACGGCGCCCGTTGGCGACCTTTCCGGAAGAAGCCACCGCTCTCGGCCGATCAACGCGCCGTCAGGGAACGGGCGGTGCTGATTGAAGCCCTCGCTAAGGAGGTCGACCGACAACGCGACTCGCACGCTGCTCGAGCCGCCGGTGTCGCCACCCGGGCGTCGATCCTCGTAGCTTCCGCGAGTATCCTGACTGGTTTGCAGGTCAACAGCGAACCATCGGTTTGGTTCATCGTTGCTGTCGCAGCGGCCGCGGGAGCCGCAGGCCTCGGTGTCGTCGCTCTGCTGCCGCGGCTTGGGGATGAAGTCTCGATCGCTGCGGCAGAGGCCGCGTATTGGAACAATGACGACGTGGAAGCCATTCGAAACTTCACTTCGTACAAGGTCGCGATCTTGAAGCAAGACGAGCGTGCCTTGCTATGGCGGCGTATCGTGCTAATGATCGGGTTTGCGCTGCTTGCTATCGCTCTGATTGGATCGGCACTTCATCTCGCGCTCGACGTCCCACCCACCGTTTGATCGGAGCAATCATGGGAAATAGCGGCAAAGAACCTGGCACGCCCCCGCCTCCTGCGCCGCCACCTCCGGCTTCTCCGCGGGTAGTAAAGGAGTCGCCGCAGGCAACGCCACCGCCGAAGCCCACGACCCCCGAGCGCTGAGTGCGCACGCCTCCGCACATACATGAGCTGGGTATGTTGACACGTCGGCGAGCAGACCATCCACCAACACCCTTGCGCGCAGTACGGCGGCCCGCTCTACCGGCATGAGCGTCTAGCTGCGCGGTGACAATTGGCCAATACTGCATATGCAAGGTTGTGGTGCTTCCGCGCGCGATTCGCATTTCACACCCACCTACTTCGCGGCATTCGCACGATCACCACAGCGATCTCCGGTCGCCCAAACCACCTCAGCGTGGCCTTTTCGTCCGTCGCGAGCTCAAGACGCAATGCGTGGATTCCGCTTACGAGGTTTCGCGGCTCCTTCTCGTACGAGTCGTAGTTGGGTAGGAGCAAACCAAGAACCTGCGACACCTGCAGAGATCCGGCCCACTCAAATCGGACAAGCTCTTGGTGCCCCACCCACCCGTCGGTCCACTCGGCATCGCCGAGATTACCGCGGATGCACTCGACGATCTCTCCCAACAAGGCGTGTGCAGGACTCGCCTGAATCTCCGCCGCCTTCGTCTCGTCCCAAGGGACAGGGAGCGCCGTCTGTATCTGGCCTTCAAGATCCACGAGGAAGGGGAGATTTCCCCCGATCGAGGCGAGCGAATCGTCGCTTCTCGACGGTGAAACCCCCTCGCGTCGTAGCTCGACATCAATCGATGGCGCTAGACCGAATACATCGGCTGGCTCAAGACTCGGGAATCCCTCAAGCACGGGTTCAAGGCGCGGGGAGTCCGACAGTAGATTGCGGATCGCCTGCACGGTCGTGTCACTGTACCTCCGACGAAGGCCAGCAGGGGAGACATCCTGTGCACGGGCAAGTTGAGCAAAGTTCGGGCGCGGATCCTGGAAGACATGCGCATACGCCGTAAGGAGCGATCTGAGATCCGAACTTACGCCGTTTAGCCGTTGGGCGTGCCGCAGGAGAATTTCTGCAGAGTCTGGCGCGGGTGGATTAACGGTCGAAGCCGTAGTCAAGTACCAGCTCTCCCGCTTTACGGCTGCCATCAGGCGGTGGACAAGGCGCTCGACCACTTCTGGATAACCCAGCTCAGACTTCATACGTCGATCGTATCAACAGATGGCGTCACTTCACATCAACATTCGCCGGTTCTTGACTTTTGTTAATGTCTGTTCAATACTTCTGTCATGTACCGCAGACGTCGGTACGGGACAGGAGAACTGACATGGCTATTCATAACGGAATCCCCGTTGAGTTCGGCGCCTTCTTCCCCGCCGGAGCCTTCATGGTCGGCGAGGTCGAGCAGGTCATCGAATGGACAGCTGACGGACAACAGGCCGGCCAGCAGCACGACAAGCTGAGCGGCAAGCCGATGTGGACGGTGCGGGTCATCGACGCCGATCCGAATGCACGCAAGGGTCAAGGTGAAGTCAGCGTCAAGATCGCTTCGGTCGTCGCGCCGACACCGCCGCCGGAGATGAACGGTCTCCCGTTCCGCCCCGTTCTCTTCGACGGACTCTCGGTCACGCCATACGTCAAGGAAGGTGGCGGACGACCCCGCGTAGCCTTCTCACTTCGTGCAACCGACATGAAGCCGGCAGCCTCGCCGAAGCGCGGTGAATGATGGCCGTCGATCTCAGGGGCGAGTTCCGATGGTGGGGCATTGCTGTCGCTGACACCTGGCGGCAACACAAGGCACTCTCGATCGGCTTCCTGATCGTCGCAGTCACGCTTAGCTGGCTCGACGGCATTCCGATCGCTCTCTGGGTCATTGTCGCCTTTTGGCTCGGCGTGCACATGCTGCGCCGGTACCGCAAGCAGATGACACTTGCGGATCACGAGCGCCAACGCCGCAGCCACGCCTACGTCCAGTGGCTCTCGAGCGTGTGGCCTGAGCTGATGCTTCGCCTCGGATGTGCAGTACAGGTCACAAACGGCCCTCGGGCGGTCCCGGCATTCACGACCTATTCATGGGGTGCCGGCGTGCTCTGGATGAGCGTGACGCTTCCTCTCGGCATGACGCGGGAGCAGCTCGAGTCGAAGGCGGATGCAATCGCCCAGAGCCTCGGGGCGCGCCGCATATCAGTGTCAGCGGCACCCGACGGAGCGACGGTCATGGTCGCGTTCAGCGATCCGCTGGAACAGGTGTTCACCGTGCCGCCGGCCACATCTGTCGACCTGAGGGCGATACCGCTGGGGCTTCGCGAGGATGGCTCGCCGTGGACGATGCGTCTTGGGCCGCACACTCTCGTCGCCGGCTCCTCCGGCTCGGGCAAGGCCTCGCTGGTGTGGGGGCTCATCCTTGGGCTTGCCTCGGCGATTCGATCCGGACTGGTTCAAGTGCATGGCATCGACCTCAAGTCAGCGATGGAACTCGGGATGGGTCGTGAGCTGCTGACGAGATTCGGGCACACGCCAGAGCAAGCTGTACAACTCCTCGAGGAAGCTGTCGCGAGCATGCAGGCACGGGCGCTTGAGCTCTCGGGTTCGACTCGGCAACACGTCGCGACCATCGCGAGTCCGCATGTCGTTGTGCTCATCGATGAGATGGCAGCCCTCACGGCTTACCAGTCCGACCGCGAACTGATGCGACGCGCCAACAACGCAATCGCTCTGCTCTGTTCCCAAGGTCGCGCAGTCGGCTACACCGTCTTCGCGTGTATGCAGGATCCCCGCAAAGAGACGCTTCCGGCTCGGGGCCTGTTCACTCAAACTATCGGACTTCGTCTTCGTGACGCGATGGAGACGGCGATGGTCCTCGGCGAAGGCATGCGCGACAAGGGGGCGCTGTGTCACCGCATTCCACCCACAATGCCGGGCACGGGGTACATCGTCCCGGACGACGGCAGCGACCCTGTTCGGGTCCGCGCTGGAACCGTCACTGACGAGATGATCCGCTCTGCTGCTCGCGACTTCGCGGCACCGCATCAGGTTCCTGTCGTGACCCCCGAGCCCGCTGCGGCTGAACCGGCCACGGCGTCACGATCGCGCCGATCCCGGCGCGCATCCAGCCGATCCCGGCGCGCATCCAAAGGAGAAGAAGCATGATCATCACACGACGACTCGCGCTCATCGCGGCACCGTTCGCGCTTGCACTCGGTCTCGGCGCCTACGCCGCCGGACATACGATCGGCGCCACCACATACGACGCTCGATCCACTTCGTACGCGGCCGGCTACGACAAGGCCAGGCTTGACTTCTGCAACCTGCAGCTCAATGGCGGCGAGGCCGTCGCACTCGACAGCCGCCGTGTCCCGGGCCTCGACGACAACCTTCTCGCGGCAGATGCAAGCTGCGAAGACTGGCAGATCACTGCCTGGAACGCCGCTCAAGAACGGGCTGGCGACGATCGACGCGCCTGCCGATTCGACGAGCGACAGGCGCTGGTCAACGACCGGCTCGACGTCACCCCCTGCGTTGCGCCTGTGGATCTGAACCGATCATGACGTACGTCGAGGAGGTAACGAACCGGCTGCGCCGGCCTGACTTCGAGCGCTGGATGGACCAGGCCTCGAGCACGGGCTTCTGCGCGCAGCCGGTTCGCCTCGTCGGCTCGTCGACGACGTTCGACACCCGCACGGGCGACCAGATCGCCCACTACTCTTCCCTCACCGAGCCCGACGGAATGACTTATGTTCGTTGCGGCAATCGGCGCGCAGTGCGCTGCCCGTCGTGCAGTCACGAGTACAAGGCCGACATGTGGCATCTTGTCGTCGCTGGTGCTGCCGGCGGCTCCAAAGGCGTGCCCGCCTCCGTGTCGGGGCATCCGCTTGTCTTCGTCACACTGACCGCTCCATCCTTCGGCGCGGTGCACGCTGCTAAGAAGCCCGGTCATGGCTCCGCACGCTGCCGCCCGCGTGCCAAGAAGCTCTGCCCGCACGGCCGCCCAACTTGGTGCATGGCCATCCACGACCACGACTCCCCCAGCATCGGCGAGCCACTTTGCCCCGATTGCTACGACTACGAGACACACATCGCCTGGCAATGGCACGCGCCCGAACTGTGGCGGCGCTTCATCATCAAGCTTCGCCGTGACCTTGCCTCCTCGCTCGGGCTGAGCGAATCAGCCTCGCGAAAGGTCGTGCGGGTGCAATTCGCGAAGGTCGCCGAGTTCCAGCGCCGCGGTGTCGTGCACTTCCACGCTCTGATCCGGCTCGATGGCGACGGCAAGCAGGATGACCCATTCCCTGCACCCCTCGTGCCGACGACCGCCGACCAACTCGCAAAGCTCGCCCAGCGTGCCGCGACCAACGTTGAGGTGTTTGCCGATCCCCTGCCCGGCGAGGCTGAGTCACGCGTTCTCCGCTGGGGTGCCCAGTGTGATGCACGCCCGGTGTACCGGCATGTGGAGACCGAGGATGGTCGTCTGACGGATCGTGCGGTGGCTGCCTACATCGCCAAGTACGCAACGAAGGCGACTGAAGACCTCTCGTCGGATACCTCATCCGTGCCGCGCCCCCATATCGCCACCCTCCGCCACATCGTTGCTCAGGTCGGCCGCACCGCAGCGCGCGACGACGAGAACAGCTATCGGCTACTCGGCCGGTGGGAGTCAATGCTCGGCTTTCGCGGTCATTTCTCCACGAAGTCTCGCCGCTACTCGACGACCCTCGGCCGCCTTCGTTCTGCTCGACGTGACTGGCAGCGCAAGCGAACGATGAAGCCCCCAAAAATCGACTCAGCCAGCGCCGACGATCAAGAAACAACACTCGTCGTCGGGCAATGGTCATTCGCCGGGATGGGTTGGCTCTCTGCTGGCGATGCTGCTCTTGCCGCTGAATCCGCTGCCGCAGCACGTGAGTGGCGCACCAACCGCAGCCGCCGCATGAAGCCCAACAACGAAGAGAGGTGAAGAAGATGGAGAAGCTGATGCTGACCCCCGAGGAGGTCGCGGACGCGCTGGGCATCGGCCGGTCAACTGTGTACGACCTGCTGCGACTCAACGCGATCGCGAGTGTAAAGATCGGACGCTCGCGCCGGGTCCCAGTGATAGCCGTACGCGAGTATGCCGACCGCCTGACACAAGCGAGCGTGAGCCGATGAGCAAGCGTGCCAACGGTGAAGGGTCTGTGTATCAACGCAAGGACGGCCGGTGGACAGGAGCAACCTACGTACTGCTTCCCGATGGCGCACGAACTCGTCGCCAGGTCTACGGCGCGACCCGGGCAGAGGTGGCCGGGAAACTCCGCGAACTGATTACCCAGACGGATCGCGGAGTCCCGATGGCCGGCACATCCTGGACCGTTGAGACCTACTCACAGCACTGGCTTGAGATCGTCGCGAAATCGCTGAAGCCGAAGACGCACTCAGGCTACGACTGGATTGTGCGGAAGTACATTCGTTCGTCGCTCGGCGATGTGAAGCTCGAGAGGCTGACACCGGCACACGTGCGTCGGCTGCACACAGCAGTGGCCGCGACGGGTGTCTCGACGCGAACGGTGCAGCTCACTCATGCAGTGCTGCGGTCGATGCTCTCGGAAGCTGTGCGGGAAGAGCACATCACCCGCAATGTCGCGAGCCTCGTTCGCGCCCCGCGACCCGAGATAACAGAGACCATGCCTTGGACGCCGTCCGAAGTCACCGCGTTCTCCGCGCGTTCGAAACAGCATCGACTGCATGCGCTGTTCCTGCTCGGATACTCAGTCGGCCTGCGTCGCGGCGAGATTCTGGGACTTCGCTGGTCCGATGTCGATCTCGATTCCGGCGCTCTTCACGTGCGTCAGACGCTGCAACGACTGGACGCTGGGCGTGGCATGGTTGTTGGGCCGCCGAAGACGAACCGATCCCGTCGGACCATCCCGCTTCCTCGAGCGGTGGTGAATGAGCTGCATCGGCACCGCCAGCGCCAAGGTTCGGAGCTCGCTGACATTTCGAACCCGAACGCTCTCGGGCTCGTGTTCACGACGACGATCGGCACGCCCATCGAGCCGAGCAACCTCCGGCGAGATTTCGACGCTCTCATCGAGCAGGCCGGTGTACGTCGCATCCGGTTCCACGACCTGCGACACACCTGCGCTTCCCTGCTCTTCGCCCAGGGCGTTCCGCCTCGAGTCGTCATGGATCTGCTCGGTCACACAACGCTCAGCATTACGACTGACCTCTACGCACACGTCATGCCAACGGCCCTCGCTGATGCGGCCTCGGCGATGGACGGGCTGCTGACGGAGGTCACGAAAAGCGTCGAAACGGAGGAACACGATGGATGACAGCTACACCAACGATTTCGGAGTGACCGTCACGTCCGGAGACCTGGTGGTCCTCGAGATCGGCGTCGACCCTGATCGACCGCCGCGCTACAAGGTTGGGCGTGTGTGGTCGGTGACGCCGTACGAGGTTCGACTGGCGTACAAGACGGGTCACGCCGTTGATGACAACTGGTGGCCGATCGGCGCAGTCGTTCACGCGTTCTCACTCGACGAGCTGTTCCCCACAGCACCGGAGGGCTCGACCGAGGTCGCATTCAATGTTCTCAGCGACAAGGAGTTCAGCGGCGCTGAGCACGCGAAGCTCATCATGAACGACTTCGACGCGCGGCGGCGAGGCCCGGTCGTCGAGATCTCGGTCGACTACTTCGACACAGTCGCACTCAAGATGTTCTGGTCGGCAGCGACCATCGTCATGTTCGCGCTGCAGCCACTCCGCCTCTCGATGCGCCTGCAAGATCCGACCCTTGATGCCGACGGCAACCTGGTGATGCTCCTCAGCCGGTTCGACCGGACATCGGTGGATGCCACGGTCGTCCGAAACCAGCTCGACGAGATGGGCTTCCAAGTGGGCGATGTGGACACACCACCGCCCTGGTAGCCCACGGTTGCTGTCACGGTTGCTGTCACTGCTCCGCGGCAATCGTGCAACTACCCATTGCACCAAATTGTCCAACAAGCTGCTGGACAATTGACGAAAGGAAGAAACCCTGATGAACCGCCAGAAAACGAAAACGGCCCGCTTTCGCGAGCCGTTCTCTTACTGTCTCAACCAGTGTGCGCCCGGAGGGATTCGAACCCCCAACCTTCTGATCCGTAGTCAGATGCTCTATCCGTTGAGCTACGGGCGCATGGGATGTCGCCTGCGCTTCGTTCGCGATCAGGCAACCACGTAACTCTAACCCAAGGGTTCGGATCGCGCCAATCGACGGGCACGCACCCGCGGCTCCGCCGGCGGGCATGCATGACGACGCCTGCAGACGCGAACAGAGCCGTCGGCGGGCGGCTCAGCCGCCCGAGTGTTCGGGTCGCAACGCGTCGAGCGCGCTCACCTGCCGGCGGTTCGCGACTTGCCGATAGGAGGTCTCGATGAGCTCGGCGATGAGGCCCCAATCGGAGTTCGGGCCGTCGAGGTCGAGCGCGACCCATCGAGTGCGGTCGTAGTAGGGCGGCCCGAAGAACCGCTCGTCTTGCACGAGTGCGAGGTGCTCGTCGGGGTCGGTCTTCAGCACGATCGAGAAGGGTCGCTCCATCGAGGCGCTCACGTGCACGAAGATCGGTTTCGCGGCCCTGAAGGTCGGCCGACCCCATGCCTCGACCTCGACCGCTTCGGGCAACTCGAGGCAGACGGCGCGCACGCGTTCGACGAGCGGATGCCGCGGGTCGACGACTCGGGGATGCTCCACGCCCGCCACCCTACGCGGCACCGCCGACTCCGCGCGAGCCGCGGCATCCGCTCATCGCACCTACTACCCCTTCACGGCGCCGCCGAGGCCCGCAGAGCGGAGGAACACCCCCTGGAACACGAGGAACAGTGCGACCGGGATGAGCGTCGAGATGGCGAGCGCCGCGAGGAACACGTCGAGCTCGATCGAGCCCTGCACTGCCGGCAGCCGCACCGACAGCGGCTGCACGGCGGGGTTCGGCAGCACGAGCATCGGCCAGAGGAAGTCCTTCCACGCGGCGATGATCGCGAACACCGACACCACACCGAGGATGGGCTTCGACATCGGCAGCACGATCGACCAGAACAACCGGAACGGGCCGGCGCCATCGGTGCGCGCCGCCTCGAACACCTCCCGCGGGAGCGCGTCGAAGAAGCGCTTGACCAGCAGGATGTTGAACGCGTTCGCCGCGGCAGGCAACCAGACGGCGAGGTAGTTGTTGAGCAGTGACACGTCGCCGAGCAGCGGCGGGTTCACGATCGTGAGGTAGAGCGGCACGAGGAGCACTACGGCCGGGATGAACATCGTCGCGAGGATCGCCCCGTTCAGGATCGGCCCGTACTTCGGCCGCAACACCGACAGCGCGTACCCGGCCGTCGTCGCGACGAGCAACTGGAAGAACCACGAGCCCGCCGCGATCACGATCGTGTTCCAGAAGAACTGGTCGATGTGCACCTCGACCCAGGCGGCCTGCAGGTTCGCCCAGTCGATGCCGTTCGGCCAGAGCGCGAGGGGTTGGCGCAGCGTGTCCTGTGTCGGGGTCACCGCCGACTTGGCGAGCCAGAGGAGCGGGCCGAGGCCGACGATGACGAGGCCGGCGAAGAGCGCGAGGTGCACACCGCTCATGCCGATCCTCACGCTGCGCTTCTTGCGCTCGTACTCCGAGACGATTCCGCGGTCGCCTTGGTCGTCGTCGGTTCGCCTGGCCTTGCGGGGCTTCAGGGAGAGACGGGGCGGGCGGATGTCCCGTGCAGTCGGCGTCGTCGTCATGAGGCGCTCCAGCGGTTCGTGAGCTTGAAGTACAGCCAGCTGAGGAGGGCGAGCACGATCGCGAGCATCACGCTGAGCGCCGTCGCCTCGCCGTAGTCGCCGCCGAGACTGTTCTGGAAGGCATACCGGTAGATGAGGAGCAGGACCGTCACGGTCGCGTTGTTCGGCCCGCCGCCCGTGAACAGGTACGGCTCGAGGAACACCTGCGCCGTGCCGATGATCTGCAGGATCAGCATGATGAAGAGGATGCCGCGCAGTTGCGGCAGGGTCACGTGCCAGATCTTCTTCCAGATCGACGCACCGTCGACCTCGGCTGCGTCGTAGAGTTCGGGCGGCACCGCGAGCAGCGCGGCGAGGTAGATGATGATCGATCCTCCGGCGGCCGCCCACGTCGCCTCGAGCACGAGCGAGGGCATCGCGGTCGCAGAGGACTGCAGCCACGGCTGCGGGGGAATGCCGACCCAGCTGAGCACGGTGTTGAAGAGCCCCGTCGGGCTCGCGTCGTAGAAGACCTTCCAGAGCAGCACCGCGACGACCGGAGGCACGACGACGGGCAGGTACGCGAGCGCACTGTAGAACCCCTTGGCCCGGCGCACCTCGCTCATCAGCACGGCGACGAGGATCGGCAACGGGAAGCCGAAGACGAGCGCGAGACCCGCGAAGTAGAGGGTGTTCGCCACGGCAGTGCCGAGCAGCGGATCGCTCAGCACGTTGACGAAGTTGTCGAGGCCGACCCAGACGGGCGGGTCGAGCAGGTTCGTCTTCTGCAGGCTCATGATGACCGACGCCGCGATCGGAGACCAACTGAAGATCACGAAGACGAAGAGCATGGGCGCGAGGAAGGCGAGGGTCGAGAGCCCGCCGCCGCGCACCCAGGTGCGCAGATTCCTGACGCGCTTTCGGTGAACGGATGCCGCGGCCGGCGCGCCCTCGTCGGCAGCCGGTGCCGCAGCGGGCGGTTTCGCGGTGAGGGTCATGTCGTGTCCTTCAGATCGATTCGCGGGTTGAGGAGTTCCCGACGAGGGAGGGCACGTCTCGAAACCTGTCGGGGCGAACGGGCAGGTTTCGAGACGGGCTTCGCTCCTCCTCAACCCGCGAGTTGTCACTCGTCGAGCAGAGCCTGCGCCTCGGTGTTCGCGGTCTCGAGGAGCGCATCGATGTCGGCGTTCTGATCGGTGAGCACGGCCTGCACCACGGGGTCGAGCAGGGCGTAGATCTCCTGCGTCTTGCCCTTCGGCTCGCCGACGGGCGTCTGCTCCCAGATGCCCTCGATGAACGGGGTCATCTGGTCGCGCGGCACGTTGATGAACGGCTCGATCCAGACGAGCGACTGCTCGTAGGCCTCGCGGTTCAGCACCGGCAGCAGCGGGGTTCCGACGGCCTGGTCGCTCGCGGCGAGCGTCTCGGCATCGAGCACCGCTGCGTCCTCGTTCAAGAGCTTCTGCATGTAGTACCAGTCGATCCAGGTGACCGCTGCAGCCTTGGTCTCGTCATCGACCGTGGGGCTCACGACCGCGATGTCACCGCCGCCGAGCGTGCCGCCGCCGTCTTCGACGGGAATGACCGTGAGGCCGTAGTCGTCGGGGTTCAGCGAGAAGTCGCGCACGAGTGCCGTGTAGATGTCGGAACCCGTGGTGTACATGCCGATGTTGCCGGCCGCGAACTCCTGGTTGATGGATCCCCAGTCGAGCAGGAAGTTCGACCCGAGCGAGTTGTCCTCCCAGCGGAGCGCCTGCAGGAACTCGAGCGCAGTCTTCGTGCCGTCGTTCGCGATGGTCGAGGTGTAGGTGCCGTCGCCGTTGTCCTCCTGCGTCGAGCCGCCACGTGCGACGGTGGCGGCCGTGAGCTGCCAGCCGCCCGTGTTGTTCTGCGTCATCTGCATGTACCCGGCCTTGCCGGTCTTCTCGGCGATGGTCTTCGCGGCCGCACGGACCTCGTCCCATGTGGTGGGCGGGCTGTCGGGGTCGAGCCCGGCCGCTTCGAAGAGCGTGCGGTTGTAGTGCAGGCCCATGGCATAGGCCTGGCGCGGGAATCCGAAGACGCGCCCCTCGGAGTCGGTGACGCCGTCGAGGATGACGGGGTTGAAGCTGTCGGTGTAGCCGAGCTCCTCGATCTCGTCGGTCACGTCCGTGAGCTGGCCGTTCTCGAGCAGCGTCTTCGAGTCGGTGAAGGGCACCGTGAACACGTCGGGGAGGCTGCCGCCTGCCAGTTGCACGGCGAACGTCGGGCCTTCCCACTCGTACTCGACGCCGATGATGTCGATGTCGGGGTTGAGCTTCTCGAACTGCTTCTCCTGCGCTTCGAACGCTTCGTACGCTGCGGCGTCAGCGCCGGGCGGGAACGTCGCGACACGAAGCTCCGTCTTGTCCCCGTCGGTGCCTCCGGAGCTGCAGGCGGCGAGTGCGCCCACCATCGCGAACGCGGCGATGCCGGCGATCACGACCTTTCTTGGTGACTTCATTGTCCAGTCCTTTCGGTGCTGTGTTCAGGTGTGGTGAGGTGCGTGCCGCGCTTGACCGCGGCCTCGACGATCAGGCGGATCGGTGGAGCCAGACCGTGGAGTCGGGAGGGAGCAGCCCGCCGACGAGCGGGGTGCTCGAGAGCAGGATGCTCTCGTGTTCGGGCAGGGCGATCGGGTGTTCGCCGAGGTTCGTGACGTTCACGAAGTCATTGCCGCGCAGGAAGGCGAGCACCTCGGGCTCGCTCTCGAGCCAGGTGAGCGAACCGTCGCCGAGGGCGCGCTCACGACCGCGGATGCGCAACGCCTGACGGTAGAGCCAGAGCATCGAGCCGGGGTCGGCCTCCTGCGCCTGCACGGTCAGCGCAGCCCAGTCGGCGGGCTGCGGCAGCCATGGTGCAGCGGCCGCTTCGACGGGCTCAGCGAGCAGATCCGCTCCCTGAGCTCGAGCGGCCGCTTCGACGGGCTCAGCGAGCAGATTCGCTCCCTGAGCTCGAGCGGCCGCTTCGACGGGCTCAGCGAGCAGGTTCGCTCCCTGAGCCTGTCGAAGGGATGCCTCCGGGGGGCTGAACCCGAAGGGGGCCTCGGTGCCGCGCCAGGGCAGGGGCACGCGGCATCCGTCACGGCCGGGGTCCATACCACCCGAGCGGAAGTGCATCGGGTCCTCGAGCACTCCGCGGGGCAGCTCGGCCTCGGGAAGGCCGAGCTCGTCGCCCTGATAAAGGTAGAGCGAGCCGGGCAGAGCTGCGGTGAGCAGCGCGGCGGCACGGGCGCGGCGAGTGCCGAGCTCGAGGTCGGTGGGGGTGTCGAAGCGCTTCTTCGCGAACGCGAAGCTCGAGTCCTCACGGCCGTACCGCGTGACCGGGCGGGTGACGTCGTGGTTCGAGAGCACCCACGTGCTCGGGGCGCCGACCGGCGCGTGCGCGGCGAGCATGAGGTCGATCGAGCCGCGCAGCTCGCCGGCATCCCACGGGCGCGACATGAAGTCGAAGTTGAAGGCCGTGTGCATCTCGTCGGGGCGGAGGTAGGCCGCGAAGCGGGCGGCATCCGGAACCCAGACCTCGCCGACGAGCACTCGGGTGCCCTCGTAGGAATCGGCGATGCGCCGCCACGAGCGGTACACCTCGTGCACCTCGTCGCGGTCTTCGGTGGGATGCTGCCCGGGTGCGGGCTGTTCGGGAACCTCGGGCAGTGACGGGTCCTTGATGAGGAGGCCGGCCGAGTCGATGCGCACACCGGCAACGCCGCGTTCGAACCAGAAGCGCAGGATGTCCTCGTGCTCGCGGCGCACGTCGGGGTGGTTCCAGTTGAGGTCGGGCTGCTCAGGAGTGAAGAGGTGGAGATACCACTCCCCCGGTGTGCCATCGGGGTTCTCAGTGCGGGTCCATGTATCGCCCTGGAAGTTGGACACCCAGTTCGTCGGCATCTCGTCTCCGTTCGGGCCTTTGCCCGGGTGGAACCAGAAGCGCTCGCGCTCGGGCGAGCCCGGGCCGGCGGCGAGTGCCGCCTGAAACCACGTGTGCTCGCTCGAGATATGGTTCGGCACGACGTCGATGATCGTGCGGATGCCGAGTTCGAGTGCCTCGGAGATGAGAAGCTCGGCGTCGTCGAGGCTGCCGAAGCTCGGGTGGATGTCGCGGTAGTCGGAGACGTCGTAGCCGCCGTCGGCGAAGGGCGAGGGGTACCACGGGTTGAACCAGAGCGCGTCGACGCCGAGTTCCTTCAGGTAGCCGAGTCGGCTGCGCACTCCGCGCAGGTCACCCGTGCCGTCGCCGTCGGAGTCGGCGAAGCTACGGACGTAGACCTGGTAGATCACGGCACTGCGCCACCAGAGGGGGTCGGGCGCGACGGTTGTGGGAACCGTGGTGGCATCCGTGAGGTGCATGGTCACGCTGCGTGTCTCCTCGTGTCGACGGGTAGCGCGCGACGTCAGGGAGACGACGGCGTCTTGCACGTCAACGTAGTGAGAGCAACAGAATGATGCAACTATTCAACAAATCAGCAAATATTTGCGATGCCTTGCAGTCGATTGCGAGACTCACTTGCATCCCATTTGCGGGTTGAGGGAGCGCGCCAGCGCCGTCTCGAAACCGGCGAGCGGGTTTGGAGACACTCGCCGCGCTCGTTCCTCAACCCACGAGGCTGCGTCGCACGGGCGCCGTCGAGCCGCGCACCACGAGCTCGGGGGCGAAGAAGACCTCGTCGCCGATCGCCCGATCGCTCGACATCTGCCGCATCAGCAGATCGATGATCGTCTTGCCCATCGCCTCGATCGGCTGCCTGACCGTGGTGAGCGGCGGCTCGGTGCACGCCATGAGCGCCGAGTCGTCGTATCCGATGACCGATACGTCGTCGGGCACTCGCAGCCCGGCCCGCCGCACCGCCCGGATCGCACCGAGCGCCATCGGGTCGCTCGCACAGACGATGCCGGTGACCCCGGCCGCGAGCAGTTTCGTCGCCGCCGTCTGCCCCGACTCCAGTGAGTACAGCGAGTGCACGACCCGGTCGTCGCCGAGCTCGATGCCGTGCCGCTCGGCCATGCGGAGCGCTGCCTCGTGCTTCCGACGCGAGGGGATGTGATCGCTCGGCCCGAGCAGGATGCCGATGCGCTCGTGCCCGAGCTGCACGAGGTGCCCGAACGCCTGTTCCATCGATGCAGCGTCGTCGCACGAGACCGTGGCGAAGCCGATCCCCTCGACCGGCGCACTCACGAGCACGGTCGGCAGCTTCAGCTCGCGCAGGCGCTCGTAGTGATCATGGTTCGCGTCGGCCTGGGTGTACGCCCCGCCCGCGAAGATCACCCCGGACACCTGCTGATGGAGCAGCAGCTCGACGTAGTCGGACTCGGAGATGCCGCCGGCGGTCTGGATGCAGAGCACCGGCGTGTAGCCGTTCTGGGCGAGTCCGCCCCCGATCGCCTCGGCGAGCGCGGGGAAGATCGGGTTCTGCAGCTCGGGCATGACGAGACCCACCAGCCGCGCCCGCTCGCCGCGGAGTTTCGTCGGCCGCTCGTACCCGAGCACGTCGAGCGCCGTCAGCACGGCGTCGCGCGTCGATGCCGAGACGCCCGGCTTGCCGTTCAGCACCCGGCTGACGGTCGCTTCGCTGACTCCGACCTTGCGCGCGACATCCGCGAGTCTCCTGGACATGCCCGCCATGCTACGGGAGGCCGCGCAAGAACTCGACAAGCGATCGGATGCCGCGGCGCACCGTGTCTCCGACAACTCGCTCGCGATCTGACACCTGACGCCCGCGCCTTTTCTGTGCCGCGGGGCGCACGGCGGCTAGAGTGCGAACATGGGCAAGCTCATCTACAACTCCTCGTTGCGTGAGATCGACATCGACGATCGCACGCTCGCCCACTTGCGCGTGGCGATTCTCAACAAGCTCCGTCGCTCCGAGAGCTTCGCCATGACCTGGGAGCACGGGGTCGAGAACGGCAGTGGGCGCACCACCATTTGGTTGCACGAGTCCATCCCGCTGCAGTTCGTCTTCAGTGGCAACCGGCCGCCCGTGCTGAACCGGCTGTGGATCGAGCAGCTGCTGCTCTCGGCCAACAGCACTGCCGGCCTGCACTTCGTGCCCGAACCCGATGAGAGCGAGCAGGTCGAGGGTGAGTAGCCGATTCGCCGAGCGTGCGGTCGTTCGGGCGAACGACCCGGCGTCAGTCGACCGGTTCGATCTGCGTGCGCACGTAGTCCTGCTCGGCCGGTGACAGCCGAACCGGTGCCGGCGCCTCCGTGAGTTCCTCGATCTCGCGTGCCGTCTGCACGTCGAGCACGCCGTCGAGTTCGGCGAGCACTCGGTGCTTCGCCACGATCGAGAGTTGCGGCCACCATCGTTCGATGAGTGCGAGCGGCCGCACTTCGACCGGCTGCTGTGTGTTCTCGGCCATCGTTGCCTCCCGTTCTCCGCCCCCGTGAAGCGAGCGGCTGTGCGCGCTCAGGTCGGCCGCGACTCCTCGTTGCCGGACTCGACTTCTTGCATGTCGACCTCTTGCACGTCGACTTCTTGCACGTCGACCTCTTGCACGTCGACTTTTTGCACGTCGACGCCGACCTGCACCGGCTGGTCGGGGTTCATCGGGATCGGGTCGGTGTCGAGGTTCTCGGGCACGAGCCGGACACCACCGGTGCTGTTCGCCGAGCGCATCAGGGCTTCGATCCACTGGCGGCTGAGCTCGGGCGCCACGGGCTCGTCGAACACGAAGCGCAGCGGGATCGAGGCGTGCAGCCAGAGCGTACTCCGCCCGCGAGGCTGATCCTCGTTGTGCTGCCACGAGAGCGTGAACGACTCTCCTCGGCGGAGTTTCGTCGTGATGGCGACTTTCAGGTGCGCGAGGGCGCGGTCCTCGATGCCGATCGGGGTACCGGAGTCGCCGTAATACAGGGTTCCCACGCCACCAGCATACGACGTCGGCACGCAGAACGGGCGACCCGAAGGCCGCCCGTACTGATGAAGTGCGTCGCGGGTCAGGCCGTGCGGTTCCCGCTGATGTAACGAACGAGGAACACGATGACCGCGATGACCGCCAGTGCGATGCCGACCCAGATGAGGAAGTTCAGCGCGGGGACGACGCCGCCCGTGATGAGCAGCACGACTGCGGCGATGGCGATGATGGCGACGAGGATGTTCATGATCTCTCCTTCATATGATCCGCGCTCGTGATCGACGAGCGCGGCGAGTGGTTCGGTGCCCGACGGGCAGAACCTCGAGACGGGGGTACGCCTCGTGCTCTCAACGCTAAGGGAGTGTCACGTGGCGGGGCTAGGGGTTGACCCCCGTTCGCGCCGCGTGATACCTGAAGGCCGCCAGTGGCAGCCGGCCCCGTCGGTGCTGGCCGCGGCTGCACGCCTGTCAATCCCCTGACGCAAACAGTGGAGCGCGCGTACGGTGGCTGTGATCTGAGGAGGTCCCATGACCAACGATCGCCCGACCGATCACCTGAGCAATCACCTGACCAACGATCTGCTCATCGATCCGACGACGAAGCACACGACTGACCGGTTCCCGAAGCAGGAGCAGGAACCACCCGGCCTCACCGAACGGATGATTCCCCTGCCCGATCACGGTGAGCAGAGTTATCGCGGCAATCGCCGGCTCGAGGGGCGGCGGGCGCTCATCACCGGCGGTGACTCCGGCATCGGGCGGGCCGTCGCGATCGCCTTCGCTCGAGAGGGTGCGAGGGTCGCCATCGCCTATCTGCCCAGTGAACAGCAGGACGCGGACGAGACCGCGAAATGGATCTCGGATGCCGGATCTGACCCGCTGCTGCTGGCGGGCGACCTCCGGAACGAGGACCACAGCAAAGAGCTCGTCGCTCAGACCCATCAGGCCTTCGATGGCATCGACCTGCTCGTGCTGAATGCCGCCCACCAGCGCGAACGCAGCGGCATCGACACGATTCCGACCGACGACTTCGAGACCGTGATGCGCGTGAACCTCTTCGCACCGGTCTTCCTCGCACGTGCCGCGGTGCCGCTCATGGACGCCGGGTCGAGCATCATCACGACGACGTCCATCCAGGGCTTCGATCCGTCGTCGGCGCTCGTCGACTACGCGATGACCAAGGCGGCATTGGTGGCGTTCACGAAGGCCCTCGCCGAGGAGCTCGGACCACGCGGCATCCGAGTCAATGCCGTCGCCCCCGGACCGATCTGGACGCCGCTCATCCCCGCGACGGGCTGGCCCGACAAGCTGCCGGAGTTCGGGCACAACACACCGCTCGGTCGGGCAGGGCAGCCTGCGGAACTCGCCGGCGCCTACGTGTACCTCGCCTCGGACGAAGCGTCGTACGTCTCGGGGGCGATACTGCCCGTCACCGGCGGTCGTGGGCTGTGAGAGGAGACGCACCATGCCAGGACGCAGGAACGCATCGCTGAAGGATCCCGAGCTCTACGAGGAGCTTCGCGACGGCGGCGCCTCGAAGGAGAAGGCCGCTCGCATCTCGAACGCCGCTACGGCGCAGGGCCGCAGCGCGATCGGCCGCAAGGGCGGCGAGAGCGGCGACTACGAGGACTGGACCGTCGATGCGCTGAAGAAGCGCGCGAAGGAGCTCGGCCTCGCGGGCTACAGCGGCAAGCGCAAGGCCGAACTCATCGCGGCACTGCGCAACCACTGACCGCCCGACGCCGATGCCGCGCCTCAAACGGGTCGAGCCCTACGTCTCGCCCGGGTTCACCCGGGTGCGACGCGGGCGCGGCTTCGGCTACGTCCACCGCGACGGCGCCGCCGCAGGCCGAGCCGAACGCGCGCGAATCGCCGATCTCGCGATCCCGCCCGCCTGGCAGGAGGTCTGGATCTCCGACGCTCCGAACGCGCACATCCTCGCCGTCGGCATCGACGCGGCGGGCCGGCGGCAGTATGTCTACCACCCGGTCTGGCGCGAGCACCGAGACGCCGAGAAATTCCTGCGGATGACCGCCCTCGCCGAGGTGCTGCCAAGGGCACGGCGAAGCGTCACCCGTGACCTCGCGCTCGACGACCTGCCCCGCGAGCGCGTGCTCGCCGCTGCCTTCCGCACCCTCGACCTCGGCGCCATCCGCATCGGATCGGAGGAGTCGCTCGCCGGGTTCCGCAGCCGCGGCCTCACGACCCTGCTCGTGCGCAACGCCGTGCTCGACGACCGCGAGACCGTGCGGTTCCGCTTCCGCGCGAAGGGCGGCCTCGCACAAGACCTGCGGGTGACGGATGCCTCGCTCGCCAAGTTCGTCGGACGGGCGGGCGAGCGCTCGGCAGCCGCCCGTCTCTACGCCTGGACCGCCGGGCCGGCGATGCGGGCCGCCGTGCCGGTCGACGTGAACGACGACATCCGCGAACGCACCGGCGGCGACTTCACCGCGAAGGACTTCCGCACCCTGCGGGGCACCATCGCGGCGGCGGACCGCCTCGCCGAACTCGGGCCGGCGGCGAGCGCCCGGGCGCGCACCGCCGCGATCCGCGAGGCGATCGAAGAGGCGTCACGCGTGCTCGGAAACACGCCCGCGATCGCCCGAAGCAGCTACGTCGACCCGCGGGTGCTCGTCGCCTACGAGCAGGGCGTCATCGTGGCATCCGGAGCCGATCGTGAACGACGGCTGCTCGAGCTGCTCGGGCCGGCGGGCGCCGACGCCGTCTGACGCTGGCACGACGGCGCATGTCGGTTGACGTTCCCGCTCGTCGGGGGCGTGCGTGGAAATGATTACTTGTGCGGACTTATTGACATAAACGCGCGAATCGTGGCACGGTGGCTCAACTGACCGGATGCTGTCTCGACCCTCATCGGAGTCCGTTCGTCGTCGTGTCAGACTTCATGGATTGCCCCTTGGCGAACGAGTACGACCTGTCTGTTTTTGCCCATTTGCGGGGGTTTTACGCAATTTCGGCACAGCGCCACGAGCAATCGTCGTATTGCTGCATCCGGTGGCCGGCGTGCGTGACACGGCAGACGCAGCTCGTCGCTACTGTTCACGCACCACGTCGGCCGGCGACTTGTCGGGACGCAGGCCCCGCCAGCGCGGATGCCGCGCAACCCCGGTGCTCGTCCAGTCGCCGAGTTCGATCTCACCGACGAGGTCGGGGCGCACCCAGACCGCGTCGCGCATGTCTGCCGCGGGCACCTGCACGAACGGCGACTCCGCCTGCTCGAGCGGCCGCAGCGCGGCGAGCAACCGGTCGAGGGCGAGCTCGCCGAGTCCTGAACCCACGCGCCCCGCGTACTCGAGCCCGTCGTCGCCGGGGATTCCGATGAGCAGCGAGCGGATGCGGCCGGTGCGCGAGCCGACGCCGCGCCGGTAGCCGCCGATCACGACCTCCTGCGTAAGGGTGAGCTTGAGCTTCAGCCAGTCGGCGCTGCGGGCTCCCGGGCGATACCGCGAGTCCGGCCGCTTCGCCACGAGGCCCTCGAGACCGAGTCGGCGGCTCTCCTCGAGCGCATCCTCCGGCGTGCCGGTCGCGGGAGCCGGCACCTCGACCGGGACGCCGCGTTTCATGCGCACGAGGCCCGCGAGGCGCGCGCGGCGCTCGCGGTACGGCTCGTCGATGACCGGCCGGCCGGCGACCTCGAGCACGTCGAACAGCAGCAGGCGAACCGGCACGGATGCCGCAACCCGCTCGATCTCGCGCGGCCTCGTGAGATTCATCCGATGCTGCAGCCGACCGAAGTCGGGCCGGCCCTCCGCGTCGAGTGCGACGATCTCACCGTCGACGAGGGCGTCGCCTCGGACGACCTCGGGCAGCGACGCGAGTTCGGGGTAGCGAGCGGTGATGTCGACCCCGTTGCGGCTGAGCAGTCGCACGCCTCCCGCCTCGGTGCGCGCGAGCACGCGGATGCCGTCCCACTTCCACTCGAGCGCCCACTCCTCGCCTGCCAGCATGCCGAGGGTGGCCGCGGTGGCGAGCATCGGGCGCTGGGCGATCGGGCCGACCTTACCCGCTGGTGGACTAGCGTCCGACGGCCCCTCGACAGGCTCAAGGACCGGAGGGCGCGTATCGGGACCCCCCGAACCACCATCCCCCGCGGACGCGGCGCCCGACGGCCCTTCGACAGGCTCAGGGAGCGGAGGGCGCGTATCGGGATCCCCCGAACCACCATCGCCCGCCGGTCGCGCGGCCGTCTGGTCCTTCATCCGATGCAGCAGCCACGAACTCTTCTCGCCCTGACCGTCGGTGCGGATGAGCGCCAGCCGCACCGCACCGCCGAGCGGCCCGCCGGGCCGGCCGTCGACATCGATGATGATCTCATCGTCGCGCCACTTCTCGGTGGCGTAGGTACCTGCGTCCCAGATCGTCATCGACCCCGCGCCGTACTCCCCCTTGGGAATCGTGCCCTCGAACGTCGCGTACTCCATCGGGTGGTCTTCGGTCTGCACCGCGAGATGGTTGGTGCCAGAGCCCTCGGGCACCCCTTTCGGCACCGCCCAGCTCTTCAGCACGCCGTCGCGTTCGAGCCGCAAGTCGAAGTGCAGCCGCCGCGCGTGATGCTCCTGGATCACGAACCGCGGCGCTCCCCCGTTCGGCTGCCCCCATGCCGATGCGGGCATGGGCTCGGGTGTGACGCCCGTCTTGCGCATGGAGAGGTACTCCGACAGCGGGCCGCCGCGGGAGCGCTCGACGACGACCCGCATCGGGTCGCCCGACTCGGCGAGCCTTGCGAGCACTTCGGATGCCTCGAGCTGGCGCAGGTCGGAGTCGTCGAGCTCTGCCCAGGTACGCGGCGCCGCGACCGTCGGGCGCGGACGCCCGCGCAGCGAGTACGGCGCGATCGTCGTCTTCTTGCCGTTGTTCTGGCTCCAGTCGATGAGCACCCGGCCCGTGCGCAGCGACTTGCGCATGCTCGAGACCACGAGCTCGGGGTAGTCGGCCTCGAGCGCCCTCGCGAGTTCGTGCGCGACCGCCGACACCTGGTCGGAGGTCTGCGAGCCGTCGAGCGCCGCATAGAGGTGGATGCCCTTGCTCCCGCTTGTCACCGGCATCGCCTCGAGCCCCATGCCCGAGATGAGCTCGCGCACGAGCCGGGCGACCTCGGCGCACTCGGCGAGCCCCGTGCCTTCGCCGGGGTCGAGGTCGAACACCATGCGATCGGGATTCGACGGCTCGCCGCTGGCGTCGAAGCGCCACTGCGGCACGTGGAGCTCGAGTGCCGCCTGCTGCGCGAGCCACACGAGCGTCGCGCGATCGCCGGCGATCGGGTATGACTTGTCGCCGTCGGAATGGTGCTGCACACCGCGGCGCACCCAATCGGGGGCGTGCTCGGCGAGGTTCTTCTCGAAGAACGGCTGCTCAGGGGCATCCGCTGTGCCGACGCCGTGGACCCACCGCTTGCGCGTCACCGGCCGCCCGGCGACGAGGGGCACCATGACGGCGGCGATCTCCGCGTAGTAGGAGATCACCTCGCCCTTCGTCATGCCCGTCTCGGGATACATGACCTTGTCGAGGTTCGTCAGCCGCAGGCGGCGGCCGTCGACCTCGACGAGTTGGCGCGCGCCATCGGCCATTCCCCCATCATGGTCCCTGCGGGTTGAGCTCGTCGAAACCACCCGCACTCGGCGACGGATGCCCTACCGTCACGTCTCGCGCGTCACCGCCTCGCGAGTTGCAGGATGATTCGGACGGCACGCCGCGCACGACCGGCGTGTCGCCCGAATCATCCTGCAACTCGTACAAATTCGATGCCAGAACACGAGGGGTATCGCCGCGGCCGCCTGCTGGTGTGTACTGGAGGCATGCGAGCCGTCTGGAAGGGGGCGGTCACATTCGGCCTCGTCAATGTGCCCGTCAAGTTGTACAGCGCCACCGAAGACCACGACGTGTCACTGCACCAGGTGCACGACGAAGACGGTGGGCGCATCCGCTATCAGCGCAAGTGCGAGGTCTGCGGCAAGGTCGTCGATTACAAGAACATCGACAAGGCCTACGACGACGGTGAGCAGACGGTGGTGATCACCGACGAAGACCTGAAGTCGCTGCCGGCCGAACGCAGCCGCGAGATCGAGGTCGTCGAGTTCGTGCCGAGCGACCAGATCGACCCGATCATGTTCGACCGCAGCTACTACCTCGAACCCGACTCGGTCTCGTCGAAGGCCTACGTGCTGCTGCGCGAAACGCTCGAATCGACCGATCGCACGGCGATCGTGCAGATGGCGCTGCGCCAGAAGACCCGCCTCGCGGCGCTGCGCGTGCACGGCGACGTGCTCATGGTGCAGACGCTGCTCTGGAGCGACGAGGTGCGCGCGGCCGAGTTCGCCTCCCTCGACGAGCCGGTCAAGATCTCGGCGAAGGAGCTCGACCTCTCGAAGCAGCTCGTCGAGAGCCTCGTCTCCGATTTCGACCCCGAGCAGTACGTCGACGAGTACCAGCAGGAGTTGCGCACGCTCATCGAGGCGAAGCTCGAGCAGGGCGAAGGCGTCGACACCGCCGCGACGTTCGGCGAAGAGCCCGAAGAGGACACGGGCGGCGAGGTCATCGACCTCATGGAGGCGCTGCGTCAGTCGATTGCGGCGAAGCGCGACGCCGGCGGGTCGGGCACGAGTTCGAGCAAGTCGGGCACGAGTTCGAGCAAGGGGTCGAAGGCAGCGAAGAAGAAGCCCGCGGCGAAGGCGTCGGGCACGCGAAAGCGCGCGGCTTCCGAGTGAACGGATGCCGCCGCCGAGTGAACGGATGCCGCCACCGCGTCGACACCGACCGCCGGCGATGATGACGCGCAGGGTGACGAGTCGGGTGATCTTTCGCTGGACCGGATCCGCGACGGCCCGTTGATCGCCATGCTTGCGTGAAGTGCAGACCGAGAGGACCTTCCGAATGACCACAGTCTCCGACACCCAAAAGGCCGCCAACGGCATCCGCACCGCTCTCGGCGTGGGTGGCGTGATCGCGCTCATCGTCGGCATCCTGATCCTCGTCTGGCCCGGAAAGACCGCGATCGTCGTCACCGCGATCATCGCGATCTACGCCATCGCGTCGGGTCTCGTGTACGCGGGCCTCGGCATCTTCACGAAGGGCAAGGGCGGATGGTCGCGCGTCGGCCATATCGTGCTCGGCATCGTGTTCGTGCTTGCGGGCATCATCGCGTTCGCGAATCTCGCACAGACCAAGGCCTGGCTCGCCCTGTTCCTCGGCATCGTCGTCGGGATCATGTGGGTCGTCGAGGGCATCGTCGCACTCTCGACTCTCGGCGATACATCGTCGAAAGCCTGGTCGGTCTTCTTCGCGATCATCAGCATCATCGCCGGTATCGTGCTCATGTTCTCGCCGATGTGGGGCATCGCCGTGCTGTGGTGGCTGCTCGGCATCTCACTCATCGTGCTCGGCATCATCAACATCGTGCGTGCCTTCGCGTTCGGCAAGCGGCGCCGCTGAAGACGGGCAACGACCATGCACATCGACGGACTGTACAACTTCCGCGACACCGGTGGGATGCCGCTTACTGCGGGAGGCGCCACGCGCAGCGGAATACTCTTCCGCTCCGAGGCACTCAGTGCACTGACCCCGACTGGGATCGACGAACTCGCCGCCACTGATATCGGGGTGATCGTCGACTTCCGCACTCCAGCGGAACGTCAGGCGGCGCCGGACCGCATCCCGACGACACGACCGTTCCGGGTCGCAGAACTCTCGATGCTCGAGGGCGCGATGGCCGACATGGCATCACAGTTCGCGCAGAGCGGCGCTTCGATGTCACCCGAGCTGATCGCTCAGGCGATGGCATCGCTGCCGACGCTGAGCGATCTGTACCTCGGGATGCTCCAGCACCGCGCCACTCAGTTCGCTCAGGTCGCACGCCTCATCGCAGCGTCGACGGATGACGCGCCCTCCGCCGTGCTGGTGCACTGCACGGCGGGCAAGGACCGGACCGGCGTTGCGACTGCGCTCATGCTCGACGCCGTCGGAGTCGAGCGCACGGCGGTCGTCGCCGACTACGCGGCATCGCAGGACAACCTCGCAGGGCCGTGGGCCGATGGGATGCTCCACTCGATCTCGTCGTTCGGGGTTCCCGTGACGCCCGCGCTGCGCACGCTCGCAACCGGGACCCCGCCCGAAGCGATCGAGCAGGCGCTCGCGTGGACGGACTCCGAACACGGCGGCGCAGCGGGCTACCTTCGCTCCGGCGGACTCACGGAGGCCGAACTGGCGGCGTTGCGCGCCCGGCTCGCGGGCTGACCGCGGCAGGGAGCACGAGCGCCGGGGCATCCGTCGGAACGGGGCATCCGTCGGAATCAGACTCCGAACGACGGTTCATCAGGCGTGCGACCTTCGGCGATGGCCTCTGCCAAGTCGGCCAGCACACTGCGCGCGCGGTCGACTTCGCATTCGGCTCTCACACTTCCGCCTTCGCAGTCTCGGCGCGCGACAGGGCGAAGACCCCGCCGATCGACACCGCGCCCGCGGCGACGAACGCGAGGATCGCCCACGCGGGCGCAGCGCTGGCCTCCCCCAGGATCGTGATGCCGAGCACGACCGCGACCGCCGGATCGACGACGGTGAGTCCGGCGACGACGACCTCGGGGCGATTGAACGCGTGCGCGCGCTGCACGAAATAGATCGAGAGCGCCCCTGCGACGCCGATGCCGATGATGCAGCCGATCGTCAGCAGATTCGTCACATCGAAGGAGTACTCGCGCGAGGCGAGCGCCGCCTGCACCCGCAGAATCACCGTCTTGCCGAGTGTCGCCACGAACGCCGAATACACTCCGCCGAGCAGCACCCAGAACACGGGCGGCGTCGGCCGGTTGCGGCCGACCACCAGAACGAGACCCGTTGCCAGCAGCACGCTGACGAGCACCACGAGCACGGCGATGAGCTGCACGTCGGTGATGGAATGCTGGGTGCTCACGAGCGCCGCGACCGTGACGAAGGCTGCGACGCCGAGGACGCAGACCGCGATCGCCTTCACGACCGCTGCCGACGGCGCCCGCTTCACGACGATCGCCGTCAACAACACGGTGAAGACGAGCGCCGTGACACCGATGGGTTGCACGATGATGAGGGGCGCGAACGTGAGGCTGCCCATCTGCAGCAGGATCGCCACGATCAGTGTGAGTGCGCCGATCAGCCAGAAATGGTTGCGGACGAGATGGATCGCCTTCGATCCGTCGACTCCGCGGGCGGCGTCGGCCTCCATCGCTCGGACACCCCGAGCCTGCAGGAGGTTTCCGACCGAGAGCGCCGCAGCCGACATGACCGCGAGTCCGATGCCGGCGAGCGGCGCCGAGTCCAAGTCCATGGTCACTTCTCACTTTCGAGGTGGAGTTTCACGCTGATCTCGTACGCGTCGAGCTCGTCGAGCACGTACCGGAGTGCACTCGTGCTGTGCCTTCCCGATCGACCGAGTTCATGAAGACGCGCCCGCATCACCCCGACCAGCGCGAGCTCGAACTCGAGGGCTTCCGGCGCGCTCTGCCCGTCCGCCGGCTCGAGCGGAGTGACGAACCGGGATCGCGGAAGCGAATAGCTCTCATCTGAGAACTCGCTCCGGTCACTGCGCAACAGCGAACCGCGTTCGATGGCACCTTGCGCGGCATCCCGAAGCTCGCCGTCGATCGTGCGGATCTCCTCCCGCGGCAAGCCGCCTCCCTCGTCCTTTCCCAGCTTGAGCACGCGCGCGAGAACCGGAAGCGTCAGGCCCTGCAGCAAGAGACTTCCGGCGGCCACGAGGAACGCGATGAAGACGAGGAGATCCCGATCGGGGGTATCACTCGGCAGCGTCTGCGCGGCTGCCAGGGTGACGGCACCGCGCATCCCGGCCCAGACGATGATCGTGTTGTGCTTCCAGGTGAGCGGTGACGAGTCGAAGTAGTCGATGTCGGCGCGCATCCTGCCGATGCGCTTGGGGCTCCGCTTGCGGTCGACGGCCATCGATACCCCGGGCAGCGACGAGAGCCTCGGCTTACGGCGCGCTGTGGCATCCGGATGCCCCGTGGATCCGATCGCGCTGGCATCGAGCTGGTTCTGCACCGACCGTTTCACCCGGACCGAGTGAACGCCGAGCACCGGGATGACGTACGCCGCTCGAACCACGAGGAGGATGACGATGGCGAGCGCCGCGATCCAGGCGCCGCGAAGCAGTCCCTCGTCGGCGGCGAGATTGTTCTGCACGATTCCGTAGAGCTCGAGCCCCATCATGAGGAAGACGGCCCCCTCGAGGAGGAATTCGATCGTGCGCCAGGTGAGCTTGTCCGACATGCGCTGCTCGGGGGTCAGCCATCGGACCGATCCTTGACCGCATACGACGCCCGCCACGACCGCCGCGACGAGCCCCGAGCCCCCGAGCGCTTCGGTGGGCAGAAACGCGAGGTACGGAACCGTGAGGCCGAGCGCGGTGTTGGCCGTCGCGCTCGAGGTCCACGCCCGCAGCCTCAGGGCGAGCAACCCCGCCAGCGCACCGACCACGATCGCGGAGACGACGGCCCATGCGAAGGAGCCGAACGTGGTCAGCAGAGAGAAGCCCGAGGCTGCGGCGACGATCGCCGTGCGGAGGAGGACGAGCGCGGTGGCATCGTTGAGGAGGCTCTCGCCCTCCAGCACCGTCACGATGCGGCGAGGCATGCCGAGCTTGCGCACGATCGAGGTGGCGACCGCATCCGTCGGGCTCAGGATCGCACCGAGCGCGACCGCGAACGGGAATCCGATTCCCGGGATCACGAGGACGAAGAACACGCCGAGCACGAGCGAACTGATGATGACGAGCACGACGGACAATCCGCTGATCGCACTGAGGTCCCGTCGGAACTCGATCGCAGGAGCGGAGACCGCCGCCGAGAAGAGCAGCGGTGGCAGCACGCCCGTCAGAATCAGGGCCGGCGAAACCGACACCGCCGAGACGGCCGGGATCAGGCTGACTGCCACGCCGATGGCCACGAGGATCAGCGGGCCTGCGACGCCGATGCGACTGGAGAGCGAGTTCGCGAAGACGATCACGACGACGCCCGCGACGATGGCGAGCAGCAGCTCTACCGACATCCTGAGCCTCCCACCTGAAACTCAGCCGGCCAGGTCGGCCACGCCCGAGCCGATCAGTTTGAAGCCGAGGATGAGGAACAGCACGGTCATGATCACCGCGTGGTTCGACACGAGCCAGGTGCGCGGTCCTGTGAGTCGCGCCTCCACCGTGCCCGGCGAGACGACGCTGAAGAGCCACGGAACGGCGACCGCGGTGACGCCGATGACACCGAAGATGAGCACCACGGCGACGAGCTCTTCGACCGGGAGTGCGGCTTGAGAGATCCGGCCGCCTGCCGCGGCGAGGAGCGGCAGGTCCTTGGGAGAGAGCGGACCGGAGATGAGGATGCCGACGAGGAACGCCTTCCAGATGCTCAACCCGTCGAGGCTCGCCATCCACTTCGGGGTACCCGTGGCCGATCGCTGGCGCCACTGCATGAACGCCAGGAAGAGCAGGCCCGCACCGAGGACGATCTCGATGACGTCGATGGTGATGTGCGGACCGGAGTCGGCCTCCTCTGCTCCGGCGGCGCGGCCGATGAGCACGAGCATTCCGACGAACACGATGGCGAACGTGTAGCACCCCAGGATGAAGGCCGTGCCGTTGGTGCGGCCCTTGCCCGCGGTCGCCATCAGGATCACGGCGACGATCGCGAGCGGGCTGATCGCAATCGCGATTCCGATCGTGAGGAGGTCGGCGAGCACGGCGAGCATCAGCGGGCTGCCTCGGTTGAGCGGACCCCTCGGGGGGTCTCGACATTGCGCAGGAAGAGGATGATCCAGCTGAAGATCAAGAGCGAGGACACGAGCTCGACGGCCGTGAGGTTGTAGACGCCGGCCGCGAAGAGAACGGCCAGTGCGACGATGATGGCGACGTAGACGAACCCGAGCACGACGAATGCCCTCGGCATGGATGGGACGAGCCACGGGAGGCCGATCACCAGCGCCGCGTAGGCGACGGCCATTCCGGTCGCGACCGTGTTGTGGAGCAGGAAGAACCGATCGACGGGGAAGATGCCGACGCACGCCAGAAGGGTGCCGAGGAGCACGAAGAGCACGCGGACCGTCGCCCGCCGGCGACGTTGGGCTGTGGTGTATGTCGGCAGCGTCGTCGTACCGAATCGGGCGATCGTCGTGATGATGACGCCCGACACGATCAAGGTGAGATTGAAGGTCAACGATGAGATGTCATGCGTGATGCCGAGCGCCGAGAGGTTCATCTGCCACCAGAGCGGATCGGTGGAGCTCAGCATCGCCGTGGTCACGCCGACGACGAGGAACACCGCCAGCACGAGTGAGAGCTGGCGCGGCGAGAGGTTCATTCCGCTGAGGGCGGCGAGGTATGCGGACAATGCAGTCGCGGCCGAGGCGATCACGACCGCGGGTGACGCGTAGACGGTTGCACCGATGAAGCTGTGCTCCATGATGGTCGCGATGCCGATCCAGCCGAGCAGTGCGATCGCACCATGCGCGAGCGACAGCGCCACGAGGTCGAACCAGCGATAGCGTGCGCGATCGGCGTCCGGCGCCTTCGCGCGGTCGTCGTGTCGCGGCACCGATCGAGCGACGGCGAACGCGATCGCGGCGGCGATGGCACCCGCTATCCCCGTGAAGTCGCCCAGCGAACGTCGACCGTCGATGGGGAGCTCGCGCCCCCAGAAGACGAACGCCGCGACCACCCCGGTGATCACGAAGGCGACAGCCCCCACGGTCAGCGCGAAGGATTCGTCGTCCATCACCCGCACGCGCCAGTCGACGCGATGGGACGCGATCGCCGGCACAGGCTCCCGGTCGCCGTCGACGCTCACCGGATCCAGGATCTGATCATTCGACACGCGGATCCTGACGCTTCGAGCGGTTCCACTGCGGCAGCACGACGAGGGACGCGAGCAGGAAGCAGATCGCACCGATGAAGGTGCCGCCGCTGGAGAGCGGGCCGCTGATGGAGCTGCCGTTCGGGAGGATGTACGCGCCGATGGCCGAGATGCCGAAGGCGACGCATCCGATGAAGTTGATGAGCACCGACCACCACGCGATGCTGCCGAGATCCCAGAGACGCGCCACGCGTGCATAGGCGACGAAGGCGAAGAAGCCGCTCACGAGGAAGGCGACGGAGCCGCCGGCATCCGGGTTCCAGACGAAATGCTCCTGAGTGGAGATCGATTTCGCGTACAGCGCCGCGCTGGTGCTCACATTGAACATGAGCGTGCCGAAGGACTGCGTCGCGGCCGTGAGCCACTCGGCGCGCACCATCCGCCCCGGCGGGTACGACACCGGTACGGCGACGGCCCCGCTGAGGAACAGCTGAATCAGTCCGGCGGTCGTGAAGAACCACGCCCCGATGAAGAAGAGCAGGTTGGAGCCCGCAGTGCCGAGCGCTTCGCTCAATCCGGGAGCGGACCCGACCGCGAAGAAGGCCGAGCCGATCATGAAGCCCCAGCACTGCTTCGTCACGGTGGGGATGAGGAACGACATCCGGGGCCGTTCGGTATTCGTCGCTGCGGCGCTCATGGTCGCGTGCTCCACATCTTTCAAGTGCCTGTCGATCTCGGCCGACCGCTGCGGGGAAGGCGCCGGAGCGACGCCGTCCCCGCACCGGTGCCGATCAGTGGTGGAAGTGCGACCCGGTGCTCGCCTCACGGGGCAGGGGCGCCGTCAACGCCTCGAGGAACGCCACTTCGCCTCTGATGTCCGACAGGAGGGCCGACGCCAGGTCTCGGCTGAGTCCGACCTTGACGACGATGCGCTGCAGGGTCACGTCCGACAGGTTGTCGGCCATCGGATAGGCCGGCACGAGCCAGCCCTTCATCCGCAACCGGTCGGCGAGGTCGTAGAGGCTCCACGTCTTGGTGTAGCCGTCCTTGAGCACCCACGCGAACACCGGGATGGTGTCGCCCTTGCTGACCAGCTCGAACGGGCCGATCTTCGCGATCTCCGAGGAGAGGTACGTCGCGACATCGATCGAGTTCTGCTGCACCTCCCGGTATCCTTCACGGCCGAGGCGAAGGAACTGGTAGTACTGCAGCAGCACCTGAGCGCCGGGGCGGGAGAAGTTCAGTGCCAAGGTCGGCATGTCGCCGCCGAGGTAACTGACGTGGAAGATCATGCTCTCGGGCAGCACGGCCTGGTTGCGCCAGATGACCCAGCCCACACCCGGGTAGACGAGCCCGTACTTGTGACCCGAGGTGCTGATGGAGTTCACCCGATCGATCTGGAAGTCCCACTTCAGCTCGGGCTGGCAGAATGGCGCGACCATGGCCCCGGATGCCCCGTCGACGTGGATCTTGACGTCGAGGCCCGTGTTCGCCTGGATCTCGTCGAGCTTGGCGGCGATGGCCTCGACGGGCTCGTACGCTCCCGTGAAGGTCTGGCCGAGGATGGCGACGACGCCGATCGTGTTCTCGTCGACGTACTTCTCCAGCTCGAATCCGTCGAGCACCATGTGCTCGCGGGTGACCGGAACGTACCGGGGCTCGATGTCCCAGTAGTTGCAGAACTTCTCCCAGACGACCTGGACGGCAGCCGACATGATCAGGTTCGGTTTCTCGGTCGACTTTCCCTCGGCCTTCCGCTTCTCCTGCCACAGCCGCTTGAGTGCGAGGCCACCGAGCATGCACGCTTCCGAGGAGCCGATCGTCGACGTTCCGATCGTGTCGCTCGTGTCGGGCACGTGCCACAGGTCGGCGAGCATCCGCCAGCAGCGATCCTCGATCGCCGCCGTGGCCGGGTACTCGTCCTTGTCGATCATGTTCTTGTCCGCGGCTTCGGCGTAGAGCTTCTTCGCCTCGTCGTCCATCCACGTCGAGACGAACGTCGCGAGGTTCAGCCGCGAGTTCCCGTCGAGGATGGCCTCGTCGTGAACGATCTGATAGGCCGTCTCCGGCAGGCTGGGCTGCTCGGGGAGCACGAACTTGTCGAACTCGGTCGCCTCACCAGGTCGGACGAAGACCGGGTTCACACTGATCGTGGGGTCGACGTTCGTCGTCTGGCGCGCCTTGCTGATGTTGATGGTCACTTTCGCTCCTGATCTTGCTTGTACAACGAATGATTCGTACGACTGGACGGCTTCTCCCGATCGCCCTCCTAGACCTCGACCGGCGGATAGAGGCGATCCATGTTGTATTGCCGGTTGCGCCGGGCTGCCCAGGTCGAAACCGCGATGAAGGCGACCGTGAGGGCCAGGATCACGGCGATAGACGACCACAGCCGCGAGTCGACCCCGCCGAGAATCAGCTGCCGAAGACCGGTCACGGTGAAGGTCATCGGGTCGATCCAGTGCAGGTACTGGAACGGCACCGAGGTGACAGGAACGGGGTAGATGCCCCCGGCCGACGTCAGCATGATCATGAGGAACACGAGCGTCGCCACCCTGCCGACGGCGGGACCGAAGAGCGCGTTGAACATCTGTATCAGCGCCAGGAACATCGCGACCATCAGGAACATGAACGCGAGCGTTCCCCCCGCGTGGACCGGATGCAGCCCGAGCCCGAAGTACAGGACCAGGAACAGGAGGAGCGCCTGCAGGATGCCGACGAACAGCGTCGGCGCGTAGGAAGCGAGCACGACGCGGAACGACCCGAGACCCTGTGCAAGCGGGCGCGCCTGCAACGGCGTGAAGAGCATCCAAGCGATGAGCGAACCGACGAACAGGCCGAGGCCCATGAAGAACGGCGCGAAGCCGTACGCGAAGGTCTTCGCCTCGTTGTGGGTCACCTCTTCGAGCGCAACGGGATCAGCGAGCGCCTTGACGAAGTTGCCCTGTTCCTCGTTGTTCCAGGACGGGATGAACTGCATGCCCTGATCGACCGCGCCGGCGAGTTGGTCGGTGCCCGCCGCCAGGAGCGGGGTACCCGCCGCGAGCTGGCTCGCGCCGTCGCTGAGCTGCACGAGTCCGGAGGACAATTCGTCGGCACCCGAGCGAAGCTGACCCGCGGCGGCCCGGACCTCACCGAGATCCCGCTGGACTCCGCCGTTCTCAACCGAGCGAAGGATGACACTCACACGGCTGTCCGGGTTGTCCAGCTCGGCGGCGATGACGTCCACATCCTGCTGGATGGCGGCGAATGTCAGCGCCAGATCCTGAGAGATCCAGTTGTCGAGGATGAAGTCCCGAACCTCCGTGAGGCGGCTCGCGAAGTCCTGTTGGACCTCGTCACCGGCCGCGAGCTCGGCGATGATCGTGTCCAGCCGGTTGATGGCCTCGTCCCTGCCCGCAACGACCCTGTCGAGTGCCGCTGCAGCCTGATCGGTGTTCGTGGTCACGCGCTGGACGACCTGCCGTAATTCCGTCCCGGTCATTCCCGAGCTGTCGACGATCGACTCGGCGCGGGTCACGGCACCATCGACGGCGTCGTCCAACTCGTCGAGCGCACCGGCCAGTGTCGCCGAGCCGTCTTTCGCCGTGACGAGGTTGTCTGCGAGCTCTTGCGCCCCCGCGTTCGCGGTCTGCATGCCGGCGTTGAGTTCATCGACCTGCGCTGCCGCCTCTCGCAGCTTCGGGATCGTGCCCTCGGCCAGACCCAGCACGGTCTCGAAGATCTGCTCGCCCACTTGAGCGCTGACCTGGTTGATCGCCTCGGCCGCGGCATCCTGGCCGATGACGGTCGCCAGGTAGTTGTTCGCATCGTTGTAGGTGAAGATCAGCCTCGCCTGATGTGCGTCGTCGGACGCCGCCGACGTCACCGATTCGCTGAAGTCCTCTGGAATCGTGATGGTGAAGTAGAAACGCCCGTGGGCCAGGCCGTCGACTCCCTCCTGCTCATCGACCTCGTACAGATCGAGCTGTTTCGATTCGATGAGGCCCGTGACGACGTCGGCACCCGCATCGGTCCGTTGCCCGTCGACCGTCGCCCCCTCGTCGAGGTTGATGATCGCGACAGGCAGCTTGTTCACTTCGCCGAACGGGTTCCAGAACGCCCACAGATAGAGCGCGCAGTACATCAGCGGCATGATGATGATCACGATGAGGGCGAGCCGCGGCATGCGGCCGCGGTAGTAGCGCTTGAAATCGCTCCCGGGCGAAAATGCGGCGATCATCGGCTGAGGGCCTCCTGCTCGAGGGTGGCGAACTCTTGGTCCGTCAGGTTCGGGACTTCGATGTACTCGCGCGCACCGCTACCGGGGAATACGCCGTTCACGTCGGCCGTGATAACGGTCTGCTCGCGGCCGAGTGCGACGAGACGCTCGAGCAGCTTGTGCGCGTTGCGAATGCTGTGGAGCGTGTCGATACCGCCGACGACGAGGATCTCCGGGTTGCGGATGTTCGCGACCGCGATGCGGAAGAGCGCGGCGGTGAACTCCGGCAGCTCTTCGACCATCGCGTCCATGGTCGGCAGCGTGTACTCGCCGAACACGGGGCGGCAGATGCGTTCCAAATCGTCCTCGGTCGACTGCGGTACCCACCCGTACCATGGGGCGGCCCACCGGACCTGTTCGGTCACGATGTCGTGAACGCGAATGGTCTGCGTGATCCCGTCGACCTCGTCGAGGTTGGCGATCGTCGCGTGGTCGAAGAGATGGTGGGCGTCGTTCTCGCGACCGAATGCCGTCAAGGTTCCGGTCGAAGGCTTCATCCGCCCGGCGAGAGTGAGCAGGAGCGAGGTCCTGCCCCGCCCGCCCGCTCCGACGAGGACCGTCACGCCCCCCGCGCGAACAGTCAGGTCGACGGGACCGTAGATGTGTCCCCACGAAGCGTCGACTCCCATACCGGATGCCTCGAGCAGCACATCACCCGCCTCGATCCCCGGCTGAGTGATGGCCTCGGAGCCGCTTCGTGCGGTCGGCTCACCCGCTTTGGACGACGTCATTCCTTCTCCCCCTTCGAACCGTCGCTTCGCCTGTGCCCGAGTTCGACGGGCACCCCCCGGCGTCACAACGTGTTCTTGACGACCTGCCCGGCCTTGACGATGAGTTTGAACTTGCTGTCGGGGTCGCCGATCAGCGAGATGTCTCTGGTCGGGTCGCCGTCGACGAGGATCATGTCAGCCCAGGCGCCCTCGGCGATGACGCCGAGCTTCCCACCGCGATACGTGTTGCGCTCACCGGCGAGCTCGAAGAGCGACGCGTTGCCCGAGGTGAGCATCTTGAGGGCCTCGACGTTGCTGTAGAACTCGCCGAGGCGAGCAGCCATGGCACTCTGACGGGGCGCCGACTGCGGTTCGAGGAGCAGGTCGGTCCCCCAGGCGGTCTTGACGCCGTGCTGCTTCGCCCATCCGTAGACCTGCTCGGTGCCGTGGCAGATCTCGGTGTTCTTCCCGGCGCGAACCGGGTCGGGATAGTGGTGGTCGTCCTCCGCGAACGGCTGCATCGAGAGCCAGATCTGCGCGTCGGCAATGCGCTTGATCGTCTCCTCATCGGCGAGGTGGCCGTGCTCGATCGACGTGACGCCCGCATCGATCGCCCGCGCGATACCGGCCGGTGTGTAGACATGGGTCGCGACGTAGGTGCCGTAGTCGGTCGCCGCCTGCACCGCAGCACGAATCTCGTCCGGGGTGTATTGCAGGGTGTTGAGCGGGTCGTACATGGATGCCGCGCCCCCGCCGAGCGTGAGCTTGATCTGGGTGGCTCCCTGTCGCAACTGCTCGCGCACCGCGGCGAGCACTCGCGGAACGCCGTCGGCGATCCGCGTGAAGTGGATGTCCTCGGTGCGGCTGGGCTTGCCGCCGAACTCCTCGGGCACGTCGTAGACGAACGAGAAGTCCGCGTGGCCCGATGTCTGGGAGATCATCGCCTGGCTGGGGAAGATCCTGGGGCCTTCGAAGCTGCCCCGGTCGATGAGGGACTTGATGGGCGCCGTGTCGCCGCCCATGTCGCGGACCGTCGTGAAGCCGCGCAGCAGCATCCGCTTCGCCTCGGCGATCGTGTTGCCGTACAGGGCGCCGGTGGGTCCCTGCAGGAAGTCCATCATGTTGTTGGCATTGCCCATCAGGTGCACGTGGGCGTCGCTGAGTCCCGGCATGAGGAACTTTCCGTTACCTTGGATCTCGACGACACCGTCCGACGCATCGCCGGCGACCGGCGATGCGGATACCGCGATGATGTGTGCGCCCTCGATGAGGACATCCGCATTGTCCAGTGTGCGATCGCTGACCCCGTCGAAGACGCGGACGTTGCGAATGATCATTCTCTGAGGTGCATGCGTTCCTGTGGTCATGGCCGTGACACTATTCCGAGCCGGAGAGGGCAACGTCGGATCGCAGCCGATTTCCCCCGGTGCGTCATCCTGCGGATCACCCCGCTCTCACCCTCGTCTCACCCGCCCACCCTCCGAAATGCCGACTAGACACCGGGCCTTGCAACGTTGATAGACTGCCGCCGACAGGGGTCGATATACGCTCAGCGTTAAGTCAGCAGGGGCATATGGGGGGAATATGAATGGCACGGAAACTGCCAGACCGAACGGCACAGACGGAGCGAACTCTTCGTCCAACGGGAAGGTCATCGTCGCGATCATCCTCGCGGTGGTGGCCCTCACGTTCGTGTTCTCGAACGTCGCACCAGCCACGCTGAGCTTTCTCTTCCTGCAGTTCACGATGCCCGCATGGGGATGGTTTCTCGCAGTCCTGCTCGCCGGCGTCGTGATCGGATCACTCTTCCCCTGGTTCAGGCCACGCAAGAAGTAGACCGCACCGGCGATCTGCGTCTGCGCTCAGGTCGCAGCAGATATTTCTTGAACGGCATATTCGCCGAATGCAGGGGAGAGATATGTGTACGAACACATGGGGAGGGGACAAGCCTCTGCCCGGAGCAAGAGCCGTAGCCGGAGCCAGCGCCAGAGCCAGAGCCAGAGCCAGCTAGTCCGAGTATCCGGGGGGATCGTGTGAACGGGGGGACGCATCGATGAATCTGAACGATGATGTCAAGGCGCTGGAGGAGTTGGAGCGGGCGATCGCCTCCGGCACGCCGGAAACGATCGCCCGGGTCGCGATGGCGAACATCCTGCCTCTGTACCACGAGCACTACGGCGTGCTCACCTCAGCGATCGACAGCCTCCCCAGCCAGTTGCTCGAACGCTACCCGATCCTTCGGTTCGGACACCGCATGACCCCGGTGCTCGCACGTACGACACGTCCCTTCAAGCCGCTCATCCATCCCGACACCGCACGGATGATGAGTCCGGACGAACTCGATGTGTTCACGCTCGTGCAGATGATCTCGTTCCGATTCAGCGGCGACGTGGCGGCGGCACTCGTCTACGCCCGACGGCTCGAAGATCGCATCCTCGACATCCGTGTGGAGTCGCGTGAACGAGTGGACGGACAGCTCTGGTTCTACCATCACGAGATCGGTTCCACTCTGCTCGCCGCAGGCGACTCCTCCCGCGCACTGCTCGAGTTCAGTACCGCCCGTCAGCTGGGCAGGCTCTCGAACCAACGCGACGCCGAACGACTCGCGCTCGGTCGTACTGCGCTCGCGCACGCCCTCCGAGGTTCACTCGACGAAGCGGAGATCGCCCTCGCCGAGGTCGCGCTCCAGCCGCCCGCTTCTGCGTCGCATCTCAGTGCGAGCAAGACGACCGAGGCCGCGACGGCTGCGCTCATCGCTGTCGAGCGCATGACGGATGACGCCGATCACCTGCTCGCAGAGCTCGAACCATACGACAGCCTCCTGATGACCTGGCCCTTCGCGCTCCTTGCTCGCGCGCGGTCGTTCCTGGCCGAGCAGCGACCGGGCGAAGCCCTCGAAGCGATTCGATTGGCCGGCGACGCGCACCCGGTTCAGCACGGGTCCGTCGCATCCGATGTCATCGCATCGACATCCGTCGAGGCCCTGTGCGTTCTGGGAGACGCGACGGCCGCGTGGGAGGTCGCCGAATCGAGCGCGAGCGCCGGCACCATGACGAAGTTCGCCATCATTCGATTGGCGTTGCACGAATCACGCTTCGACCTGGCGGCCAACGAGATCCGGAGGCTTGCGGGCGACCACACTCTCAGTCCTGGTCACCGTGCCAAGGCCATCCTCTTCTGGGCCTGGCTCGAAATCGCGCAAGGCGCCGAGCTCGACCCTCGCACGGCCGCCCAGATCTACCGACTCGCGATCACGGGAAACATCCGCCGGCTGCTCGCGACCATGCCGCAGCAGGTGGTGGATCAAGTGAAGGCGCACCTCTCGAGCGAGGAAATCGCGGAGTTCGATGCCGCAACGACCGGTCTCCCGCACTTCGAGATGAAGATCCGTCCGATTCTGACGCCGGGTGAGCTCCGCGTGCTGAACGCCCTCCCCACCAACCCGACGACGGCCGCCATCGCGGCGGCATTCCACGTGTCGCCCAACACCATCAAGTCGCAGCTCAAAGCCCTGTATCGGAAGCTCGGGTGCTCCACACGCGACGAGGCGATGAAGCTCGCAGCTCGGCATCGTCTCATCGCCCGTGGCGGCGACGACATCGGCCGGCTCGCGCTCGGCACGCAGAGCGAGAGCGTGGATGTCGGGGCTCACTGATCGCCTCCGTGCGGCAGCCGGTGCCTTCCAACGAAGGCCGCCGAGCGAGGCGTCCGTCGGCGGAACGACGGGCGTGCCCGAGATGCTCGGGGAGATCGGGGCGGCACTGCTGGATTCGTCGCAGGCCACAAGCGATGTGGAAGACATCCTGAATCGGATCGCGGATCAGTACGCACGACCCGAACTGCGGGTGTTCGTGCTCCCCACACTCGTTCTCGTCGAAGACCCCAGCACGGCGCCCTCCCAGACGTTGATCTTCCCCGCGAATCAGAGCGCGTTGCGACTCGATCAGGCCGATGCGATCGAGCGTCTCGTGCGCCATTCGTTCAGTGACCGTACGGCACCCGACTCCGTCGTTTCTGCGATTGCGCAGGTCAGGAAGGATCGATCCCGGTTCGGTCCAGTTCTGACCGTCTTCGGGTACACGCTGCTCACCATCGGATTCGGCATGGTGCTCAACCCGACGGTGAGTGCGCTACCGGTCTATGTCGTGCTCGGCGCGGCGGTCGGTGCCATCGTGCAGATCGGCAGCCGAATCTCGACGCTGTCCTTGATCTTGCCCGCGTTCACCGCGTTCGCCGTCACACTGTTCATCTCGCTCCTGATCAGTCCCCTCGTGCACGACGATGTGATCCGGCTCGTCGCTCCCTCGCTCGTCTCGTTCCTGCCGGGATTGACACTCACCGTCGCCGCCGTTGAGCTCACATCGGGTCAGATGATGGCCGGCGCGAGCCGCCTGGTCTACGGGATCGCGCGCCTCGGGCTCCTCGTCTTCGGGGTCTTCGCCGGCATGACCGTGGCCGGCACACCTGCACCGAGCGGCGATGCTCCGGTGCAACTCGGCGCGTGGGCGCCCTGGGCCGGAATCGCCCTGGTGGGCCTCGGCTACTACTTCTTCTCTGCGGCACCACGTCGTTCGCTCGTCTGGATCCTCTACGCGCTCGTCGTCGCCTATTCCGCCCAGCTGCTCGGCAACCTCCTCCTCGGACCGGAGTTGTCGGGACTGGTCGGTGCACTCCTCGTGATTCCAGCCGTCAATCTGGCCGGGCGCCTGAAAGGCGCACCTTCCAAGGGGATCATGCTGACCTGCGCGTACTGGCTGCTGGTTCCCGGTTCCATGGGTTTCATCGGCCTCAGTGAAGCGGCATCGGGCACGGCGGGTGCGACGAGCACCATTCTCCAAACCTTCGGCTCCCTCATCGCGATTGCGATCGGAATGGTGCTGGGTGCTGGCTTGAGTCGTGATGCCACCGCCATCGCCCGAGGCTGGCACTCGGTCGCGAAACGAGATGAGAAGTCCCGCGATGACTGAGTACGAGCCGCTGCACGCTGCGGACGACGCCGCGCGGGCCGCGACGGCCTGGAGTGCTGAGCCGCCGGCCGCCGATCAGAACGACGTGGGTTCTGTTCCGTTCTCTTGACCACGACTGGAACCGAGCGACCACGACTGGAACCGAGCGAGGTGCGCTCGCGAGCGGACACGCGAAAGCGCGCGGCCTCCGAGTGAACGGATGCCGCGCGCTCATCACGTGCGTGAGCCGACCGAGTTGAGCCAGCCGAGACGTGCTCGCGCGAGCCACGTGACTCGCCGGCTCAGTTCAGCCGACGAGGGTTACTCGGCGGCGCACACCTCGGTGACCTTGACTGCAGCGGCCTGGATGCCCTCGGTCTGCGCAGCCTGAGCATCGGCGTCGACTTCAGTGCCGTCCGGCAACGCCCCTGCCCACTCGCTCGCGTCGTCGAGCTTCTCTTGAAGCGCATCGAGTGACTCGGCGAGCGCTGAATCGTCGGCGGCCTCTTCGTCGAGTGCATCGACGCGCTCGGAGAGCCCGTCGAGGTACTCCTGCAGCTCGACCGAGTCGTCTGCCGTGAGGATCGCGTTCTGCGCGCCGTTGGAGATGTCGCGTACCTCGACGCGCACCACCTCGCACGGGTCGTCCGATGCCTCGGCTCCGTCGCTGCCACCTGACGCGCAGCCCGAGAGCAGAAGCGCGCCTGCGAAAACGAGCGCCGCGGACTTGAGCAGTCTGGATGTCGGAGCTGTGGATGTCATGATTCGTTGCATGTTTGCAATTCCCCCTGATCTAGGTACTCCGAGAGTCTAGCGAGAGGCTCCGACACGGCGCTGGCGGGTCGCGCGGCCGGTCGACTGCCACAGGGCGGAATCCATCACCGGATGCCAGTACTTCGTCCCGCCCAAGGTGCGGTCTTCCGAGTACTCGAGTACATCGGATTCCGCTCCGACGCATCGTCGGCATGGCCGGTTCCAGCCGTCGAAGTTGACATTCGTCATGCACTTGCGTGATGTGTTATCGTTACCAAGTTCCGCCTCCTTCGAACGAAGCCGACGGATCCGAGTCACACATCGCAGCGGTAGTTACGTAAGCCATCAAGGAGGATGCAGCATCCATGACACGCAATCAGATACGTCTCAAGCGGTTGGGCGCGCTTGCAATAGCCGCAGCACTCGTTGCCGGAATGGGAGCCTGTTCGCAAGGCTCTTCCAGCGCTCCACAGGGCGCATCAGGCGGTTCGGCACTCACGCTGAACGGTGACCGGGCCGACTTCGTCGATGCGTACACGGCCGCGGGTGAGGCGCTCGAGTCGCTTGGCAATGAAGGCATCGACCCGCGCAACGTTCCGTCGACGGAGAACTACCAACAGGTCATCCGGTCTTCGCTCCGCACCGACAGCACGACCGATCTTGTGAAGTGGTGGAACGGTTACCGCCTGCAAGACCTCGCCCGCTCCGGTGGGCTCGCCGATCTTTCTGCCGAGTGGGACAAAGCCGTCGACGAAGGTTGGGTGAACCCCGACTCCGAAGCCGACTTCTCGTACGACGGCAAGGTCTACGGCATGCCCATGTACAAGAGCTTCTGGGTGATCTTCTACAACAAGCACGTCTTCGAAGACGTCGGGATTCAGCCGCCGACAACGTGGGAGGAGTTCTTGTCGAACAACGACAAGATCAAGGCTGCCGGTGTGACCCCGTTGTTCGCTACGCAGGAGGCCGGCTGGACATCGTCCATCTGGTTCGAGGAGATCCTGTCGAAGTCCGACCCCGAGTTCTACACGGAATTGATGAACGGGGAAGCCAAGTACACCGACGAGCCGGCGCAAGAGGCCCTCCGGACGTGGGGAGATCTCTACGCGAAGGGCTACTTCACCGCGCCAGACATCGCCTGGGACAACGAGCCGGCCCTCTTCCAGGAGGGCACCGTCGCACAGGTACCCATGGGAACGTGGCGAAACGGCATCTTCGTGACCAACGGCATGAGCGAGGCCGACTACGGTGCCTATCTCCTCCCGGTCGTGAAGGACGGCGTGAAGCCATCTGTCATCACCGAGTCAGGCGTCATCGCCGTGGCTGAGAAGTCGGCGAACAAAGAGGCCGCGGTCAAGGCGATGGGCGATTGGCTGAGTCCCGATGTGCAGTCGGTATGGGCAAACGCGATCAAGGACACCTCGGCGAACCCCGAGGTGGTGACCGATGATCCTGTACTGGCATCCGTCAGTGAGCAGGTCACCGCTGAGAAGCCCACCGAACTGGTGCGATTCTGGGAGGCCAGCCCACCGCCCCTGATCGAAGGCGGCGTGCAATACCTCGCGAGCTTCATGGTGAATCCGACGGAAGACAACATCATGCCCACGCTCGAGAAGTTCCAGACGCTCGCCGATGCCGAGTGGGCGAAGTGGAAGGCCGCTGAGTAGTGAGCACTTCCACAGCGGCGCGAAAGACCACCGGGGCGGGGAGCACTCAGGCTTCCCGCCCCGTTGGGCGCGAGCCGAGCCGCGGCCGCTCGAACCGCTTCGGCAATATCCGCGCGGCACCGTTCTTACTCCCCGCACTCGCGCTCGTGGGCATCCTGTTGCTGATCCCCTTCGTCGCGACCCTGTACCAGAGCCTCACCGCCGACAACGGCTTCACGTCGACCTTCGTCGGATTCGACAACTACGTACGCCTGTTCCAAGATCCAACGTTCTTGCAATCGCTGCTCAACACGGTGATGTGGACGGTGGGCACGCTCGTCCTCCCCGTCGGGCTTGGTCTTCTGATCGCCGCGTTCACCAACTCGATGCGCGGCGGTCGATGGATCCGACTGGCCTTCGTGCTGCCATATGCGCTCTCCGGCGCGGCCACCGCCGTCATCTGGGGCTTCATCCTTCGATCCGATGGAGCGCTCAATCAAGCCATCTCATTCTTCGGGTTCATCCCGCCGGCGTCGGGCTGGCTACTCGAGTGGCCATCGAACACGATCGTGATGATCGTCGCCAACACGTGGCAGGCCACCGGGGTCACCGTCATCCTCTTCCTCGTCGGCCTCCAATCGATTCCGCCGGAAACGGTTGAAGCCGGTCAACTCGACGGCGCCAAGGGCATGCGCCTGTTCTGGCACGTCGTGCTGCCCCAGCTTCGACCAGTCACGATCGTCGTGATCGGCATTTCGATCGCGAACAGTCTTCGCGTCTTCGACCTCATCTGGCTTCTCACGAAGGGCGGGCCCGGTGGAGTCTCGGAGACTCTCGCCGTCACGATGTACCGCCAAACCTTCATCATCAGCGACTACGGCTATGGCGCCGCAGTCGCTGTTGTTCTCGCCATCATCGTCATCGCCACTTCGTGGATGTACCTGCGCCGCCAATTGAAGAGGAGCTGACCGTGATCGGACGCATCAGTCGCAATGTTTTCATCACCGTCATGGCAGTGCTCTGGTTGATTCCCGTCTATCTCATGATCGTCAATGCGTTCGTGCCGGCGGCGGACTACACCGGCCAGCCGACGTGGGTACCGAGCGGCTTCGGGTTCCTTGACAATCTGGCGATCGCCTGGAACCAGTCCGGCCTCGGCCTCGGCATGCTGAACAGCTTGATCTATTCGCTCGTCTCTGCCGGTACGGCGGTGCTCGCGGCCGCACTCGCCGGCTTCGCCGTTGTGATCATGCCGATGAAACGGCCGACGCTCTGGTTCTGGCTGATCTATCTCGGCACTCTGCTGCCGTTGCAGATCTTCCTCTCGCCACTGTTCAAGGCGTATGTTTCGACGAAGCTCTACGACACGAACATCGGCATGATCCTCATCTACGCCGCGATCTGTGTTCCCTTCGCGTTCTTCATCGTGCGCAACTTCCTCACAACGCTGCCTCCTGAGATCACTGAAGCGGCACAACTCGACGGGGCCGGCTGGAGCAGGCTGTTCTTCCGAATCCATCTGCCGCTCATCAAGTCGTCGCTCTTCGCCGCATTCATCTTCCAGTTCACCTGGGTGTGGAATGACCTGCTCTTCGGCATCACGCTCACCACGAGCCCCGATCGTCGTCCGGTCATGGCGGCACTGGCCGAGATCAGTGCCGGCTTCTCAAGCCTGGGCCCGCCGGTCGTTCTCGCCGCGGCAATCGTCGCTTCACTCCCGACTGTCGTGCTGTTCCTCACCTGTCAGCGCTATTTCGTCTCCAGTCTCAAGGCGACGGGATAGACCGGCGCAACGCTAAGAGGAAAGCTCACCGACGGTGACCGGCAACTCGACAAGCCGCGCCGACCCCTGCGGGACGGTTCCGTCGAGACGCTCGAAGAGCAATCGAGCGGCCTCCGCACCGAGTTGCTTGGGATCATGCGACACCGTGATGAGCGGCACATGCATCATGTCGGCCAGCTCGACGTCGTCGAAACCGACGAGAGTCGGCGATGTCGGCGCATCAGGGCCGCTTTGCCGGGTACCAATAGCTTGAAGCGCCCCGATCGTGTTGCGGTTGTTCGCGCTGAAGACAGCTGTCGGAGGCACCGGCAACTCGAGCAAGGCTTCCATCGCGCGGCGTGCGGCCGCGACATCCTGCTGCCCGCGGAACACGAGATCAGCATCAGGCTCGAGCCCCGCCTCGTTAAGGGCCCGGCAGAAACCTTCGAAGCGGCGCCCCGCGGTAGAAACCGATACGACATTGCCGAGGAATCCAATGCGGGTGTGGCCAGCATCGACCAGCCGGCGGGTGCTCTCATAGGCGCCCCGTACATCATCGAGCAGCACAGTATCGGCGTCCACGCCGTCTACGGTTCGCGAAGCCAGGACGAGCGGAATGTTCCCGAGGCGATGGGCGGTGAGGTGCGCAGATGCGCCTCCCGTGGGAACGACGATGAGACCCTCGACCTGCCTGCCGACGAAATCGGAAACGAGTTGTTGCTCGCGCGACACGTCCTCCCCGGTGTTCCCGAGCAGTATGCGCCGACCGTGTTGGGAGGCGACTTGCTCGACCCCGAGCGCAAACTGACCATAGTAGGGATTGCCGAGGTTGGTGATGGCTACCCCGATCAAGCCCGAAGAGTGGCCAGGGCGGATGCTTCTGGCGTTCTCGTTTCGGTGATAGCCGAGTTCGGCAACCGCGGCGAGAACCTTCTCCTGCATTTCGGCGCGAACATTCTTTCCGCCAGACAACGTCCGGGACACGGTCATCGGGCTCACACCGGCAAGCTCAGCAACCTCTTTGACCGTGGGTACACCCGCGACGCCGCTCTCGATATTGCTCATTGCGATCCTCACCCGATGGCCTGAAGGGGCACCATTCTCGATGATAACGTTAGCAAAACGTCCCGCGGGCGGCTTCGGCAAGCACGGCGCTGCTGAGGCCGCGGTCCGCGGCTTGGTCGCCGTCCCGCGATCCGATCTCCAGGATTCACGCGGCGACACCCCGCGTCCCGCTCGAGAGGAATGGAGCACGCGATGACGCAAAGCCGCCCGGGAATCCCCGTATTGGAGATCGGAGGCACCCACGTGACCGCAGCGCTCGTGGACTCTGGCTCGTGGCGCGTCCGCCCGGGATCGGAGTCGCGCGCTGCGATCCGCGCCCAGGGAACCGCGAAGGAGCTCTTGACGGACATCGGAAGGGCCGCACAGACGCTGCCGGTCACTCTGGCGACTCAATGGGCGGTGGCTATCCCCGGACCCTTCGACTATCACCGAGGCATTGGACTGTTCGAGGACGTCGAGAAGTTCGACAGCCTTCGTGGGGTGGATGTTCGTGCCGCGCTGATGGCGCTCATCGAACCAACGCCCAGCTCCGTGCACTTCCTGAACGATGCGGATGCCTACGGCGTCGGCGAATATGCAGCAGGCTCCGGCCGCGGGCACGATCGGCTCATGTGCATCACGCTCGGCACCGGTGTCGGTTCCGCCTTTCTCGTCGGCGGCGAGCCGGTGAACGACGGGCCATCGGTGCCGCCAGACGGCAGTGTGCATTTGCTCGAATTCGAAGGCAGGCCGCTCGAGAACACTGTGTCGCGTCGAGCGATCCGCGCCACCTTCGTCGCAGCATCCGGAATGGATGCTGAAACCGCCCCCGACGTGCACGAGATAGCAGCCTCGGCCCGACAAGGCGATGCCGTAGCCGCGAGAGTACTGACAGACGCGTTCAGCGGCCTGGGCTCTGCGCTTTCCGGCGTCGTCTCAGCTTTCGGTGCGGATGCGCTCGTGATCGGCGGCTCGATGTCGCGCTCCTGGGATCTCGTCGAACCGGCGATTCGCACGGGCCTCGACCGCGCCGGCTCCTCGTTCAGCGCGCTCCCCCTGTTGCCGGCGGAGCATCCGGATGACGCACCGATCATCGGGGCTGCGTTCTGGGGAGCACGGCACCTCGGCGACTGAGGTGCCGTGCTCACCCTATTCGCGCTCCGTGCCGCGGACCGATGCCTTGACCGTGGCGAGCTTCGTGCCGACCGCATCGCCGTGTGGGCTGATGCGGTACGGGCCGACGCTGGCAGGAACGATGAACGTCTCGGCATAGTGCACCACGAAAGGCTCGAACGCGCCACTCGGACTCTCGACGACGGCCTCGGCGCCCTCGACGAGGTTGATCACGTTGACCGTGCCGCGGGTGTCGTGCTCGACGCTGCCGGTGAACCAGTGGCGTCGCACTTCGATGAACTCGAGTTCGTGGAGCCCGGTGCGCTCTTCGACCCAGCCGTCACCGGTTGCCACTGTCTCGACTTGGTCGACGAGGTTCTCGCGGGTCCAATCGGTGTCGCGGTCCCACTGAATGTTGCGGGCTGCATGGTCGAGATGGATGGGCCTCGGCACGCCGTCGAGTCCGTTGCGGCCCCAGTCCCACATCTTGAAGGTGAAGATGTACGGCGTGGCTGAGATCTCGAGCACCATCGTGTCGGCACCCGAGCAGTGCACCGTGCCTGCGGGAATGAGGAAATGATCGTGCTTCTTCGCGGGGAACACGTTGACGAACTCTTCAACAGGAAAGTCGACGCCGGGAAGGGTGGCCGCATCGAGCGACGCGATCATCGCTGCAGGATCCGTGCCTGTCTTCAGCCCGAGGTAGACCTTGGCGTCTTCAGCCGCATCGAGCAGGTAGTAGCTCTCGTCTTGCGTGTACGGCATTCCGAACGTGTTCTGGATGTAGTCGGTGAGCGGATGCACCTGCAACGAGAGATTCCCGCCCTCCATCGTGTCCAGGAAGTCGAAGCGGATCGGGAATTCGGCGCCGAAACGCGCGAAGGTGCGCTCGCCCAGGAGCTCGCGAGAATGCGTGAACACCACGTCGATCGAGGGGAGTTCGATGATGTCATCGCCGATCCTCAGAAGAATGCTGTTCTCCTCGGGGACGCAGTCGAAACACCAGGCGTAGTTCTCTGCGTCGGGCAGGTCGAGGACGTCTTGCATCCATTTGCCGCCCCATACTCCCGGGTCGAAGAATGGCACGACCCTGAACGGGGCGTCGACTGCGGCCTGCATACCGGCGTGAAAGGCCTCGGCCGTGATCAGCTTGCCCTCCGTCGTGGAGGCGTTCGTGTCGAGCACGAAACGCATCTCTTCGAACAGCGAGCGCTTGTGGCGGTCGGCCAGGCGCCACTCCACGAAGAAGCCGCGTTTCACCTTGCGAAGATTGTCTTCGTCGAAATTCGTGCAGCGCCAATTGGGCGCGCCTCTGCGTTGGCGTTGCTGGATCTCCCAGCGCGCCATGTCCGCCAGAACGATTGTCGCGTCTTGGATCGGAACAATTGCGGCTCCCCAACCCACCAGAACGGTCGCGCGCTCCGAGGTGGCGAGCTCTTCGGCGAGCTTGTCGAGCCGTGGTCGGTCGTAGAGGTCGCTGAGTTCCAAATGACTCATGACTCCGAAGACGCGATCGTCGGTGAGATTCCACTCGAGGATCTCATCGATCTCGGTGATCGGCTTCGCGGCCGCCTCTTCGACATCGATGACCTGGAAATCGGGCAGGCTCGTACGAATGCTCGCGATCAGCTCCGGCAGGAAGACCCCGGGGTAGGTATCGACAACGATGACGGGCGCGGTGTTCGCGCCGGCTGCCGCGACATCCGCGATGTGCCTCCACGCGGCGGCCCCCTGCCAGACCTCATGCGTGCCGGGGACCGTGACCGTTGGCTGCTTGTCGTACGAACCTCGGGGGTATGGAGAAACCATTTTGTGACATCCTTCTCGCTGACGAACTGATTGATAACGTTACCAGTTGCGGCGCGAGTCCTCGAATCGGACTTCGGTTCATGCGCCGACAGCGGAAGGGGCCTGCCTATCGGCAGGCCCCTTCCGGGAGTGCGCTCGGGCTAGAAGAGGACGAACACGACGTTCGGCCGGGCACTCGACTGCGCGACCTTGTCATCGCCGCCGTAGTGCCCAGTGAGCAGGTGCAGACCTCGGCTCAGCTTGGGAAGCGCGATGCGGACTCGCCCGTCGTCGCCTGGGGTGAGCGTCGCGGTCGCGATCTCGCGAGCTCCGTCGGAGATGGAGACCGGTCCGGTCGGAACGACTTGCCCGGCCGCAACGTTCATGGTGTAGACGACTCCCCTGCCTCCGACGGAGATGATCGTGTTGAGCGCACCAGAACTCTGCGAGTCGGCCTTTTGCGCCGTGAACGTGAAGGACCACTCCGCCGTCGCATCTTCAGCCAGTAGGTAGCCGGCGATCGCTCGAGCGACGACCGAGATCGGCCCTGAGCCCGCATAGGTGCCGGCCGCGACGACGACGTCATCGATCAGGTACTCCACGCCTTCAGATGAGGGAATCGTGTACTGGTCGCCGTCCGTGCCGTATGGATCGACGTGGGAGACCGGGGCCGGCGTGACCAGCTTCGGTGGCGTTCCCGCAACGGTCTTCTCGGATTCTGGTCCTGAACCGATCAGGTTCGATGCAGCCACGGTGAATTCGTACGAATGTCCGCCCTCGAGTGCGTCGACGGTCGCCTGATTCTCCCCATCTTCCACGTTTCGTGTCTCCACCGGGGCGCCGTCGCGGTACGTGGTGATGACGTACCCGGTCAAGGGAACTCCACCGTCGAAGGCCGGAGGCTGCCATGCCACGGCGGCCTCGTTTCCCTCGAATGCCGCAGTCACCTCGACTGGCGCTTCTGGGACGCCGGGGACCGCGTAGACCTCGAGTTCGGCCAGTCCGGGGTTCAAACCGGTTCCGCCTTCGACTTGGAATCTGACCCACTCGAAGGTTCGGGCGTCGAAGCTCACGCTCAACGGGCTCCCATTCGGAGCGAGTCCGCTGACCGGCACCGTACTGCCGTCGCTGAACGCCAGTGTTCCTCCGTTCGCGTCATCGAGCAGCGCGGGGCGGTCGAACAGCACGATTCGATCTGCGGTGATCGGCGTCGCCCAATCGAGTTGGACCCACGGATTGCGTTCGCCGCGCGATGCCCAGTCGCCGCCGTCGCCTGGGCCGATCACTCCGTCGAAGACCTTGCGAGCCGGAAACTTGCTCGAGTACTCCGAGGAGGCGGTCGCAGTGACGTTCGGCCAACGCGCGGCGTTTCCTCGCAACAGGTCGGGGTCGAGGTCGACCGTCACCGTCTTGCTGGCCGACGCACCGCTGCCATCTGCAGCGGTCGCGGTCAGCACGATGTCGCCCTCTGCGTCGTTGACGGTCAATGTGCCGTCGAAACCGTCGACCGTTGCCGTATCGGTGGGGGAACCGTCTGGATTCGTCACGGTCCAGTCGACTCGCTTGTAGGAGGCATCTTCGGGAGCCACCGCCGTGGTCAACGCGATCGTGCTGTACGGCACCTCGATCGAGTCGGGAGCATCGATGGTGACACCGGTCGTCAGGATCTGCTCCGCCTCTTCGGATTCCGACGGCGGAAGGTCGTCGACACCCCACTGCGTGTTCGGGGTGTCCCCCATCCACAGCTCCAGAGTGCCGCCGTCGGCGAACTCCGAATGGTGGAACCAGGAATTGTTCAACGTCGAGCCGTCGAGTTCAGCCTTCTGGATGTACATGTTGTCGGCCGAGTTGTCGTGCGTGATGATCCGGAACTGCCCTCCGGAGTAGTAGTCGGGGTTCAAGGCGATCGTGATCTCGTCGAAGATCGGCGAGGTGATGTCGTAGACCGGGTCACCTTGCCCGCCACCGGTCACCTCGAACAACCCCATCGCCATGAGGGCGCTCATCGCGCCCATCTGGCCTTGATCCTCATCGTGGTGACCGTAGCCGTCGGTCGTGGTCACGGGTGCGTACACCTGCTTCTGCACCTGTCGCACCCAGTACTGCGTCAGCCACGGGTAGCCGACGTAGTTGAAGAGATGTCCGTTCTGCAGGGCGGGCTGGTTGCCGTAATTGACGTGGCTTTCGCCGTATCCGCCGATGAAGCCGCCATCGACCGATTGTTCGAAGGCGTAGTTCAACTTGTCTGCATACGCCGTCGTACCGCCCAGCAGATTGGCGAGTCCCATCACGTCGTGAGAGGTGAACCAGGTCGCCTGCCATGAGTTGGCCTCGACGAAGTCCGTTGCGGAAAGCGGATCGAAGTCGGCGAGCCAGTTGCCATCGGCCGACTTGGGCCGGATGAAGTCGGTTTCGGAATCGTAGAGGTTGCGCCAGTTGCCCGACCGATCCATCAGGTACTTCCCGAGGTCGGTATCGTCCCAGATCTCGATGTCGTTGAGCCCGACGTCGGTGCCCTCTCCGCCGGTCGTCTCGAACTTCACCCAGTCGACGGTGCGCGGGCTCAAGTCCACGATCTTGCTCTGCCCGGCCGTGCCGATGTTCTCGACGGTCTCGGTGGATCCGTCACTGAAGGTCAGCACCCCGGAATTCACATTCACTGCGGGATCGACCCGGTCTTTGAGCACGATCTGATGGATCGTTCGCGGCTTGTCGAAGGTGACCGTGATCCACGGGTCGGATTCGCCGGCCGACGACCACTCAGCCGGAGTGGATCGAAGCGGACGGCCGTCGATCGCACGCGCAGCGGCCTGCTTCGAGTCGTTGGCTTGCGACGAGGCTTCCGCCGAGGCCAGCTGCGCCACATTGAATCCGGTCTTGTCCAGCGCCTCAGCCATGCCAGCGAGGCCCCAGTCCTGGAACGAGTACTCGAGCGTCAGACCTGCCCCGCCGTTGTGCTTGTCGACGCACAGGTCTTCGGGAACGTACCCGTTCTCGATGTACTGCTTGGCCCCGCCGCATCCGCCGAAGCCATCGGGCTCGAACGCACCGGGCTCATATTGGCCGCCGAGGGACTGCGAGTCCAGCATCGCGTCGAACGCAAGGTCGGCGTCGAAGTCTCGGATGCCCTTGTTGTACGCCCCCGTGATGAAGGACGACACGGGAGAGCCCGTCATCACAGCGGTCTCGCTTCCGGCCGCCGGGCCGCGGGGAAGGAGTCCTCCGTCTTGATACATCTGGAGCTGGGACTTGACGAAACTGCTGTAGACCTCGGGATAGGCCATTCCCAGGATCGAGTTCAGGTTCCATTGCGTCAGCCACAGGGCGTCGTAGTTGTACATGGCGAACTGCGGCTTGCCATCATCGTCGAGGGGGATCTGCTTGACCCTGTTCACGCCGAAGGTGTTGTCGAGGTAGGCGCCGTCGACGTCGCTGATGGCGCTTCGTCCGGCGAGAACGTGGAACAGGTCCGTGTAGAACTTCACCTGCTGTTCGTGAGTGCCGCCGTCGACATCGACACGACCGAGCATCTCGTTCCAGCGCTCCTGTGAAGCCTGCTTGACTGCGTCGAAGTCCCATCCGGGTGCTTCAACTCGAACGTTGTTTCGAGCGCCGTCGACACTTGTGAAGGACAAACCGACCTTCATCTGCACCGTCTCACCTGCGGCGAGGTTGTCGTAACGTGCGTACACCCCGCTGTTCTTGCCCGCGTTGGTGTCGAGCGGAGCACCATCGTCGGTGAGGTTTCCGTCTTTCCATCCGTGCAGGGAATCAAATGGCTTGTCGAAGGAGATGTTGAAGAAGAGCTTGTTGACCGGGCCCCGATCTCCTCTCTGATTGACGAAGCCCTCGATCTCAGTGTCACTGACCTTGGTCACTTGGGCATCGGCCATCGTGGCTTCGCCGAGGCGGCCGCCGAGGTTGACGATGATCTCGCTCGGGCCGGCTTGCTCGTAGGTGTAGCGGTGCAGGCCCACCCGGTCGGTCGCCGTGAGCTCGGCCGTCACGCCGTACCGGTCGAGCCGCAGCTTGTGATACCCGGGCTCGACCACTTCGGTCTCATCGTGCTCCACATGGGACTGCCAGCCGGTGTCGCCTTCCGTCTTGGGCACGCCTTCACCGGTCGTCGGCATCACCTGCACACCGGAGATCTGCCAGTCGTGAATGTGGCTGAATCCCTTCACCTGGTCTTCACTGGGGCGGTAGCCCGAGCTCCGCCCGTTGGCGGTGAACGTATCCGGGCGCAACTTCACGAATCCGAATGGATTACTGGCGGACTGGAAGAAGAAGTACCTCCCGCGATCGGATTCGATCCACGGATCGACCAGACTCACGAAGTCCTCGCTCGCATCCTCAGCGGCCACTGCGGGCACGGCGGTCGCACCGACACCCAGCACCACCAGAGCGCTGGCCAGCACCCCCGATACCGCCGACATCGCCGCAATCTTCTTGATGTAGCTCATGATCATCGCTCTCTGTGATCTTCGGGAAGGAATCCCTGGTCATTCGTGAACCGCACGGTGAAAGAGAATCGTCGGCCGGCTCAGATGCCACTGCAGTGGACCTGAAATCGGGTACGGAATTGGTAACGCTACCAGCAAGGCGCGGCTCGGCACCATACCGTCGTCGTTCAGCGCGCGGTCGCAGCATTCAATTGAAGGCTCATCTCCATCACGGAGGAAGTGAGGGGGCAACCAGAAAACGATGGCGGTCGCCGCCAAGATCACCGCCAGCTCCGCCGCCCAAGACACTTCCCGAGATCTGCGCGAGCCACGATGAAGCACGGCAAGGGACGGGCTCGTCAGGGGGCGATGCGTTGAACGAGCCGGGCCCGCCAGCTGGCGGGGAGGTGGGCCAGGCCGGCGAGCAAGCGAGCCTCACGACCGACGATGTAGCGGGGTCTGGGCGCCGGGGTCGTCGAGATGCTCAGCACGAGATCCGCAATGCGTTCGGGTGGCAGCGCCGTGTCGAAGGCTCGTGCAGCTGTGGCGATCATTCGGATGAGCCGGTCCTCGTACCGTTGCCGATGATCGCTCGGGTTGCGTGCCATCAGCATTTCGGCCTGGACGCGGCTGGCGTCGAGGATGCCCGTTCGTACCGCTCCGGGTTCGATGAGGCTCACGGAGACCGGATCATTGTGGATTTCAGCGCGGAGCGCGTCGGCGATCGCTGCGAGGCCAGCCTTGCTTGCGGCGTAGCCGCCGCCGAATGGCAGTGCGACCCGCCCTTGACCGGCGCCGACGAGCACGATCCTCGCGGGCGCACGTCGAAGTTGCGGAAGGAGGGCCGCGAGGATCCGGGCGGGTGCAGCAGCATTGAGAGCGAATTCGGCTATGAGGTCGTCCGCTCTCAGCTCTATCGGTCCCGGCAACGAGACACCGGCCGAGCCGACGAACAGCCGGGCGCCGCCGACTTGCTGAGCGCGCTCCGCGATCAAGCCCGGTGCTGCCGCGTCGGTGAGATCCACTTCCACGAAGTGGGCTCGTTCGGTTCCCCCTTCGGGCTGCTGCCCGGGCATGCGGGACGCAACCACGACCCATCCCGCGTCGAGCAGCGCACGGGTGACGGCGGCGCCGATGCCTGTTGCTGCGCCCGTCACCACTGCGACGCGCCCCAACGAGTTCTCGATCCGTGTGCTCTGATGCTTCACGGCCGATTACCTCCCTCTCGATGGTGCGACCAGACCGGCGCCCATCCGATGTCACCGGCCATCCACAACCCGGGCTCGATCATCAGCGCTGAGTCCGGGCGACCAATGCCTTCGATCAGTGATCGCGTAAAGCCGGTGCAATCACTCATCAAAGTGGCGGATGCGGCGTCGAGTTCCGTACTGATGATCGCACCATTCCGGCGCAGATGGCTCGTCGCGTAGTCCCTGCCACGCTGCGACACACGAGGGAACACGCCCTCGGGATCCACCAACTCGATACGAAGGTCGGGCCGCGCGGAAAGTAGCTCTCCGGTGACCTCGACACCAGCGGCCCCGGCGCCGCGTACCTGCACGGTGTCCCCGCTGGTGAGCTCCTCGAGCCGCCGACGAATATCATCCACGCCCTCGATCGTTCCGATGCCCCCTCGGGCGCCGCTTCCCACAGCGACCGCGACGTGATCCGCTTCCAAGAACTGCCCAGTTGTCAACCGCGCCCAGCCCGGCCCGACGGCGGCTGCGCGCGCCACAACCAGCCTTTGCTGTTCGCCGAAGGCAGCTGACGCGCCGCCTCGGCCCAGCGTCGTGCGTACTCCTCAATGACGCCGTCGTCGCGGGACGCCGCGTCGTTCAGGAACAGCCCGGGCAGGGTGAGCGCGCCCAATTCGGTGAGCACGGGCCGCAAAGTGTGCTCAACCGCGAGCGCATGCCGGGCGATGCCACCGAGCATGAGAGGGACGGCGAGGACGCCGGCAAGTCCGGTGGTACCAGGGAATCCTTCCCCGAAGCCGACAGCCGACCGGCGCGGCAGGTGATAGCTGCCACTTTGGATCGTGGCGTGCTGATCCAGTGCGGCTTCGTCGCGATGCTTCAGGACTGACGAGGCTCACGCATCCTTCAGCCAGCGCTCCTCGGCGTCAAGAAAGGCCTGTAGCCCGTCCGGGTCGTCGTCTCCGAGCAGGTCGGCAGGCGTCGGCGGGTAGTCGCGTAGCCGGTGGGACCATGCCCACAACTGATAAGAAGCGCGGGGCGACGCCGCCTCTACCTCGCTCCAATCGACGGGGAACGCGTCATTGGGATTGACTGTCGCCGCTGTCCCGCGCTCATAGATGCCCTCAAAACCAGCAAGAAGCCATTCGGACTCGGCGCGCTCGACACGCGAGACGAACCGCACGTACTGCGTCAGATCGACCGCGACATCCTTCACAACCGTGCGGAACTGGATCTGCGCCCGGCTTTCGACGAGAGCACGGTCACCGTTCACGCGCGCGTAGATCGGCGCGATCGGATGCTTGCTGGTGGGCAGGAAGCCGGGCGCGTTCTTGCCCCGGTACCAGTCGGTGCCAATTTCCTTCATGTCCTTGCGGAACACGAGGTCGCGCGTGGTGACGTCGTTGACGATGGTGTAGCCGGCCACGTGGTCGAGAGCATCCTCGCGAGTCACCCGGAACGCTTCCCGTCCGATCACTACGGCGAGCTCCAACTCCCAGTCGTGCACCTCACTGTATGCCGGCAGCACGAGCGGCACATCGTCGCCGGCGACGCACGCGGGCAGACCGATGAAGAAGTAGGGCTCGCCGTTCGCCGCCCGATCGTCCATCATCTTGGCTGCGAACTCCCTGGCCTCTTCGGGGGTGCGGTCGCTGTTCTGCGTCAGCCCTGCGGCGACCAGTTCGATCACGTGCGTACGCACTTCGACGATCCGATCCTCGCCCGCCGCGGGAACTCCTACGAGCTGACCCCGCTTGCCATCCGACTCACGGACCACGCCACCACGGCGCTCGAAGCCGCCAGGCGAGTGTTCGAGAGCCAGGCGGCGTGGAATCCGGAGCTGTCGACACGCGAGTTCGCCATCTACGGGTCGGACTATTCCTTCGTGACGGTCGGGCGACGCGTCAGTCTGCTGGCCAGACAGCAAGCGCCCGGGGTGCGCTTCCGGTTCATGCTGCACAGTCCGGCCGTCGTGGAGGATGCCACCACGAGGCTGCGCTCGGCGGACGCGATGCTCATCCCGCACGGCTTCCTCAGCGATCTGCCGTACGCCGACCTCTGGCAAGACCACTGGGTGGGGATCACAAGCACGCACGACACGACGATCGGCGAGCGGGCCACGATGGCCGATCTCTCTGCGCGTCCCTGGGTCTCACTATCAGTCCCGCGAGGCGTTCACCTCGGCGAGCCGCCAGATCCAGCAGCTTGGCATCGAGCCGAGATTCGAGGCCGTCGTGGAGAGCTTCCTCGCCCTGGCGTATTTCATCGAGGGGACCGATCGTCTCGGTCTGGTGCAGGCCTCGGTCGCACCCGCTCTCGAGCGCTCCGCCGGCGTGCGTACCTTCGCCCTGCCCTTCGACGCGACCCCGGTGCTCAACGCCGTGTGGTGGCATCCTGTGCACGATCGCGATCCCGAGCACCAGTGGATGCGCGGACTGTTCGTGGAGGCTGCGGCGGAACTCGGAGACGCGCACTAGTTGCCGAGAGGCCGAATCGCGGTCCGGCCTCTCGGTTCAGCTCGGTTCATTTCACCCGAACGCCTCCGCCGTGGCGTATCCCTTACCGTTGTACTTCTGCACGACAACGTCAGACACGGCGGGCTTGCCGTCGACCGTGGTGTCGATAACCGATCCCTCGAGCATGAATGGCGCCTCGTAGCCTTTGATGCTCATGAGCGCCTCCATGAAGCTCTCGCGCGTCGGCTCCTTCATCTGGCTGAACGCCTGCTCGAGGGTCGCCGCGCCAATCCAGCTCCACACGCAGTGCGGGAACGCAGGGACGCCCTCCTGATCGGTGTATTCGTCGATCGCGGCGAGGAACTCCTTCCCCTCTTCGCTCTCCTGGAACGTCGGGCTCGCCGCCGACTCCGAGAAGGCGACGGTGTAGATGCCGGGGAAGACATCGGCGTGCACGTCCGGCTGCTGCAGGATGCCGCCGGGGCTCGACGTGTTCGACGGCAGGAACCAGCTGGGCGTCCAGCCGAGTTCCTCGGTCTTCTTCAGCGCGGAGATGACCAAGGGCGTGATCGACATCGCGTTGAAGAACACGTCCGCGTCGCTGGCGGCGAGTTCGATGATCTGCGCGTCCACCGAGGTGTCGGTCGCCTCGTAGGTGAGCTCTTTGACGACCTCGATGTTGTCCGCGCCGTCGATGGCCTCCATGAACCCCTCGACGTAGCCGTCGCCGTAGTCGTCGTTCTGCGACAGGACGGCGACCTTGTGCTCTTCAGCCGAGGCGGCGAGCAGTTCGCCGAATGCGGCGCCCTCCTGCTGGTAGATCGGGACCAAGCCGATCTGTTCGGGGCTCGCGTCGCGGTCGCTGAAGATCGGGTCCCCCGTCTGCACCAGCACCTGCGGGACGCCCTCATCGATGGCCGCCTCACGCCAGGCGCGGTTTGTCGGTGTGCCGAGCCCGAGTCCCACGGCGAAGACGCCGTCAGACACCATCTGCTGGAAGTTCGCCAGGGCCTTCTGCGGATCGTAGGTGTCGTCGTACGCCTTGATCTCGACGGTGCGGGTCTTTCCGTCGCCGAACTCGATGCCGCCCTCGGCGTTCTTGACGCCGAAGTAGGCGAGTGCCCCGTCGACCGTGCAGTTGCCGGGGCCGGCGACCGCCCCGCTCAGGGGGCTGGTGATGCCCAGCGTGATGCTGTCGTCGGTGATGCCCGGGCTGGCTTCGGCCGATCCTTCACCAGGATCGTCGTCGCCCCCGCCTCCGCGTGCGCACCCCGTTGCGAGGACGGCGACGATGCCGATCCCTGCGATGACCGAGGCTGTTCGCCTCTTGCTGCTGAACGTTCTCATGTGTCCTGCCTCTTTCTTTCAGATAGCGCGGTTCGGGTGGGATCGGGTGATGCGGCATCCCTGCCTCGTCTTCGTCGACGCCAGAGCCGGGGAAGCGAGACCAGGCCGCCGGGAAGAACGAACAGGATCACGAGGAGGATGATGCCTTGCATCACTGCCGTGAGACTCGAATCGACGGCATTGGTCAGTTGCGGTGCCAACACGTAGTACGCGCCGCCCAGCAGCGAGCCGAGAATGCTGCCCGCGCCGCCGATCACCATGGAGGCCAGCAGTGTGATGGAATGCCCAAAACTCATCGTCTCGGGCGAGGTGTACTGCACGACGACCATGTAAAGGAAGCCACTGACGCCGCCGATGAGAGACGCGATCGTGAACGCGAGCACCTTGTAGCGATATGGCGAGATTCCCATCGATGATGCGACGGCCTCGTTGCCCTTCACGATCGCGAACGCCCGGCCATACTTTCCCCGCATCAGGTTGCGAGTCAGCACGAACACGACCCCAGCGATGGCGAACACGATGTACAGCTGCCACTGATCATCCGCCAGGCCCGACCAGTCCGGTGCGCCCGAGAACCGCACCGATGTGCCCTGCGAACCCCCGGTGAACTCCGCGAGTCGTTTGGCGAGCGGAACGCCGACGATGGGCAGCGCGATCGTGACCATCGCGATCGCCAGTCCACTCAGCCGTGCGGCGGCCAGCGCGATGAGCAGGCCGACCACCGCCGGGACGAGCGCGGCGAGGAGGAGCACGAGTGCGATGTTCCAGCCAGCGTTCACGCCGTAAGCGGTGACATAGGCGCCGAGGCCGACGAAGAAGATCTGCCCAAGCGAGACCTGACCGGTATAGCCCATGACCACATTGAGTCCCAGCACCGCGACGGCGAAGACGCCAATGCGGGCGAGCGTCTGGTTGACGAAGATCGGGAGGATGAGCGGAGCGATCAGCAGAAGCAGGACGAGCAGCAGCACGCCGACCCAGCGCACCCACGGCCTGCTCATGAATTCCTTCGCCGACGCCATCACACGCGCACCACGTCTTTCCGGCCGAAAAGGCCTTGCGGGCGCACGATGAGCACCACGAAGATCAGGATGAACGGCACCGCGACCTTCAGGTCGTAGCCGATGAAGGGCACGTAGACCGCGGCCAGGTTCTCCAAGACGCCGATCAGCCATGCGGCGATCACCACGCCGACCGGACTCGACAGACCACCGAGGATGACCGCGGCGAGAGCGTAGACCAAAGCCGAATCCATCATCCCCGGAGTGAGCGTGAGCGAGGGGGCGATCAGCGCGCCGGCGATCGCCCCGAGTCCTGCCGCCAGCCCCCAGCCGACCATCAGCAGCCTTTCGACCGGCAGCCCCGAGAACGATGCCGACTGCGGGTTGACTGCCACTGCACGCAGCGCCAGGCCGAGCTTGGTGCCGACGAAAAGCAGCTGCAGCAGGATCATGATGCCGACGATCACGAGCGTCGTGCCGACGGAGCGGATACTGAGTACCGCGCCGAGGAAACTGATGTTCTCCACGGGGAACATCGACGGGAACTGCAGGTTGTTGAAGCTCCATATGTACCCGCACAACCCCGTGATCAACATCAGCAGCCCGATCGTCACCACCACCGCGGTGTCGGGGTCGCCCTGTTCGAATCGACGCATCAGGAAGCGTTCGATGATCGCACCGAGAGCGCAAGACACGAGGATCGAGAGGAGGATCGCGAGGATCAGCGGTAGCCCCCACTGAAGAAACGCATAGGCGAAATACGCGGCGAGGACCGCCATGCCGCCCTGGGCGAAGTTGATGAGACCGGTCGCCTGGTTCACGAGCACGATCGCCAGTGCCAGCGCCGCGTAGATCGAGCCGGCGGAGAGGCCATCGACCACGAGTTGGATGAAGGTGCCCACGGTCAGCCCCCCAGGTAGGCGCGCCGGATCTCGTCCATGCCCTTGAGCTCCGCCGAGGTGCCGGTGAGCACGCTGCGGCCCACCTCCAGCACCGTGACGGTGTCGACGAGCGTGAAGGCGAGGTTGGCGTTCTGCTCCACGACGAGCATCGCGATCCCGGACTCGCGGCGCAGCCGCCCGATCGCGCGGTACACGTCCTTCGCGGTGCTCGGGGCGAGTCCGAGCGAAGCCTCGTCGAGAAGCATCAGCCGGGGCTTTGCCATGACCGCGCGGGCGACCGCGAGCATCTGTTGCTCCCCACCGGACAGCGCCGAACCGTGGGAGCGGATGCGTTCGCGGAGGTTGGGGAAGAGGTCGAGGCAGTACTCGATGTCGGGCTCGATCCCCTTCCGGTCCTTGCGCAGGTAGGCGCCGACCCGGAGGTTCTCCTTCACAGTCAGATCCGACAGTGTGCCGCGCCCCTCCGGCACATGGGCGATGCCGAGCGCAGCCACTCGGTCCGGCCGCATTCCGCGGATGTCTTTGCCGTCGAACACGATGCTGCCGCCGGCGCGCACAGTTCCACTGATCGCTTGGAGTGTGGTGGTCTTGCCTGCCCCATTGGCCCCCAGAATCCCCACCGCACCTCCGTCGGGGACGGTCAGCGAGACGCCGTGGAGCACTTGGACGGGTCCGTAGGAGGCGGTCACATCGGTGAGCTCAAGCAGCGTCATCGGCGGCATCCTTCCCGATATACGCCTCTACGACCCGCGGGTCGGACTGCGCCTCGGCGGCCGTTCCCTCCATGAGCTTGCGTCCGTGATCGAGCACGACAACCCGGTCGGTGAGCGCGGCGATCAGGCCCATGTGGTGCTCGACGATGACGACCGTGATGTCCTCCTCGTCGCGGAGACGCTTGATCGAGTCGATGAATTTCTCGACCTCGGCATGCGGCAGGCCAGCTGCCGGCTCGTCGAGCAGCAGAAGGCGTGGTTTCGAAAGAAGCGCGCGGCAGAGTTCGATGCCCTTGTGTAGACCGTGCGACAGCTCGTCGGCGTGCAGGTCCGCCGCCCACCCGAGCCCATTGCGCTCGAGCAGCTCGCGTGCCTCCGCACGCAGGTCCCGTTCGGATCTGGTTGTCCAAGGCAGTCGCAACGACCATTCCGCTGGACCACCGGGGAGCCGGGTGTGCGCGCCGAGCAGCACGTTCTCAAGGACGGTCGCGTGCAGTTGGAGAGCCGGATGCTGGAACGTGCGGGCGAGACCGTGACGTGCGAGCGCAGAGGGCCGCATGCCGAGGACCTCTGTCTCGTCGATGCGGATCGAGCCGGACGACGGCCGGTAGTGCCCGCTGATGCAGTTGAACAGCGAGGTCTTGCCCGCGCCGTTGGGACCGACAAGTCCGAAGATCGCGCCCGGTTCGACGTCGAATCCGACCTGCTCGAGCACCTTGATGCCGCCGAAGCGCAGGGACACGTCGGTCAGTCTCAGCCTCGCGGCCATGCATCACCTTCTCTGATTGCGACTCTGCACAGGAGAACGGCGACATTCACCTACCGCCATAGGTAAGACGTTAGGGATCGAGAACGAGAATGTCAACGAGTCCCGCGCACCAGTTCGCGACCGGCGCGAGCCACCGTCACAGTTCGACACGCCTCGCGCCGCCCCCGGCAGTTGAATTAGGGTGTCCGCATGTCTGTCAACCCGCCTTTCCGCGCCGATATCGTCGGCAGTTTCCTACGTCCTGAATCACTGAAGAACGCTCGCGCACTGCATGGGGCGGGCGAACTCGACGCCGAAGGACTCCGCGCCGTCGAGGACGCCGCGATCCGCGCGTTGGTTGCCCGCGAAGCCTCTGCCGGCCTGAAGGTCGCGACCGACGGCGAGTTCCGCCGCTCATGGTGGCACTTCGATTTCTTCGAGATGCTGGACGGCGTCAACGTCGTCGAACTCGATCACGGCATCCAGTTCCAGGGCGTACAGACCCGCCCACGCGGGCTGCAGATCGACGGCCCAATCGGCTTCCCTGCAGACCACCCGATGCTCGAGCACTTCCGCGCCCTGAAACCGATCGCCGAGGCCGTCGGCGCCGTGCCGAAGTTCACCATCCCCGCACCCACAGTGCTCGACTTCCGCCTCGAGCGCGACGCTCTCGAGGGATCCGCCTATAGCGGGCACGACGACATCATCGACGACCTGGCAGCGACCTATCGCGCCGCGGTTCAGGCCTTCTACGACGCTGGCTGTCGCTACCTGCAGTTCGACGACACCGCCTGGGCATACCTCTGCTCGGACATCGAGCTCGCAAAGGCGGCGGAACGCGGCGTCCGAACCGATCACCTCGCTGAGCGCTACGCGGCCCTGATCAACGCGTCGCTGCGCGACAAGCCTGCCGACATGGTCATCACCACCCACGTCTGCCGCGGCAACTTCCGGTCCACGTGGATCTCTTCCGGCGGCTACGAGCCAGTCGCAGAGCAACTGCTGGGCGAGACCGCGTTCGACGGCTACTTCCTCGAGTACGACAATGAGCGTGCCGGCGGATTCGAGCCGCTACGGTTCCTCCCGGAGGGCGAGAAGGTGGTCGCGCTCGGCCTGGTCACGACCAAGTCCGGCACGCTCGAAGATCCGGACGAGCTGAAGCGTCGCATCGATGAGGCGGCCGCGATCGTGCCACTCGAGCAGCTCACGCTGAGCCCACAATGCGGCTTCGCATCCACCGAGGAAGGCAACGTCCTCACCGAGGATGAGCAGTGGGCGAAGGTCGAGGAGACCGTGGCGATCGCTGCCGAGGTGTGGCCAGACGCCTGAGCGGTCGGGCCACGAGGGCGGGGGCGCCCCAGCCTCCACCCCTGCCCTCGTGGCGACACTCAGTCCTTGCGATAGCTCTCCGCGCTCAGACGGCGGCGGCCGCTGTGCGCCATCCGCCGTGGTATTCGGTGCGTGCCGTCACGGCGTAAGGCGCCGGGCTGACAACGGCGCGGACGGCGAGCTGCTCGTGCGGCTGCACCGTCGTCTTCCTGGATCCGCCGTTCGGCTCACCCCAGACGACCCGCACCTCGGCCCCGATGGGCACGTCGGGGTCGACCGTGGCCAGCGACAGGCCGCGCTTCTCGTTCGCGGTGACGCCGGTGAATAGCGATAGGCCGATCGTGTCGCCGTTCGCGTCGATGACCTCGTCGTAGTTCGACGAGCCGTAGTTCGCGTTCGGCAGGTCGAAGACCTGGTATCCGGTGCCGTCGCGGTCTATCGGCGTCGTCAGCAGCTTGGCGAGGTCCTCATCGTTCCAGGCGAGCGTGACCTTTCTGCGCTGCTGATCCGGGTCGATCTTCTCGAGCGCGTCGCGACCGATGAAGTCGTGATCAAACTTCACGAACGAGCCGTAGCCGAGCTCCCACGGGTTCAGGTAGTAGTCCTCGATGCTCTCGGAGACGAAGGACCCTGCGAGCGCGTTGATGGCCTCGTAGCTGTCGGCCGGGAGCCATTCGCGATAGGCGCGCTCCTCCTCGCTCGAGTAGATCGCGGGAAGCGGAGAGGGGATCCATCCGGACTCGAGCGTATTGGAGGAGTATGCGCGGGATCCGCACGGCTCGATGCCGAACTCGCGTCCGGCCTCGAGGATTGCGTCGCGGATCTTGCCGTGCTGCTCGTACGGCCCCCAGAGCTCCAGCCCCGGAGCACCGGCCATGCCGTGGCGGAGCGACCGCACGCGCTCACCAGCGATGGTCATTTCGCCCATGTGGAAGAAGCGGACCTTCTCGAGGGTGCCCCCGTTGAGCTTCTCGATGATCGGCCAGGCGTTGGGGCCCTGGATCTGGAATCGGTAGTACTGACGATTCACCGCTGCACCGTACGGGCGTGACGGGGAACGGTCGTCGTAGCGGAATTCGACGTCGTAGCCTCCGGTCTCGGCGTAGAACTGCAGCCAATTCGCTGCGGGGGCACGGCCCACATACACGAACTCGTGCTCGCTCTCATGGAAAAGAATGCCGTCGCCGATCACTCCCCCGTTCGAGGCGGTCGGGACGAACTGCTTGGCGGTGTTCACCGGGAAGTTCGCGAAGCTGTTGATTCCGGTGTCAGACAGCAGCTTCAGCGCATCCGGACCGGGCACGAAAAAGTTGACCATGTGGTGCGATTGATCGAAGAGCACGGCGGTCTCGCGCCACGAGATCTGCTCACGGCGCCAGTTCGTAAACTCCGCCGGCACGACCGGATAGATGTACGTCCCGAGCTGCGAATTGCGCAAGTGCTCGACGGTGTTCCCCGCTTGATCAAGGACGTTCTGCAGACTGCCTGCCATGTCATTCCCTTCAACTTCTTCGTCGTGTGGTCCTGAACGCGATGCACGACCCAATTTACCTATGCTCAAAGTGAACGGTGATCGCCAAGATTGTATGCAGAACGTTGACCAATTCGCTAGGGGTGTGATTCTCTGTGCCCTGACCACCCATCCGAGAGGACCACAATGACCGAGTACACCTCCTGGGACGAGTATTAGCGCTACACGATCAAGCTCACCGCCTCCTCCGACGCCGGTGTCGGACTCACCACGTTCCGCGCATCCAGTCAGGAGGCGCTCGATCGCCGCGTCGCCGCGATCGACCGGTTCGGACTCGGCGAGGGGTGGGTCGACGGCGATGAAGGCATAGGGCCGACCTATCTGTTTCGCGATCCCGACGGCCATTCGATGGGCGTCTACTACGAAATCGAACGCTACGTCGCGACCGACGACAAGCCGGCGCTGAAGAACCAGGCATCGGCCTTTCCCGGCAGAGGCGTCAACGCGCGGCGGCTCGATCACATCAACTATCTCGCGAAGGATGTCGTCGCCAACGGCGAGTTCATCGCACAGGCCCTCGGCGGCCGGGAGAGCGAACGGATCGCCCTGGATGACGGCGGATACGCGGCCTGGTGGTTCCACTTCAACAAAGTCGTACGACGTCGTCCACTCGGACGACTGGCTGGGGCACGGCAAACCGACTCCACCACATCGCGTTCGCCCCAGACACCCGCGAAGACATTCTCAAGGCCGCCGACATCTTCCTCGAGAACGGCATCCACATGGAGTCCGGTCCGCACAAGCACGCCATCAACCAGACTTTCTTCCTCTACGTGTGGGAGCCTGGCGGCAACCGCATCGAGTGCGCCAACGCCGGCGCCCGGCTTCTGCTCGACCCAGACTCCCCCGTCGTTGAGTGGACCTCCGAAGAGAGCAAGAAGGGCCAAGCGTGGGGCATGAAGACGATCGAGACCTTCCACACCCACGGCACGCCGGTCGTCAAGGACGAGCACTGACCATTCGACTTGCGGGACCCGTTGACAAAAATGTCAGCACACTTGTTTACTGACCATACGGAGTGCGGCGCCCGTTGCCGCTCGGCTCGACTTCTCGCTTCACCGAACCCAGGCAGCATCGCACAGAGAGGTGTGACGAATGAGTGACGCGATGACCACGAGGTCCGAGGTCCGGACGGGCCTGTACATCGGAGGCGCGGAGCGTCATACCGACGCCACCCTCGAGATTGCCGACCCCGGCAAGCCCGAAGCGATCGTCGGCCGTGCCGCCGCGGCGACTCCGCAGGATGTCGACGATGCGATCGCAGCAGCGAAGGCCGCCTTCCCGGCGTGGTCCGCGCTGAGCGCGACCGAGCGGGCGGCGGTCATGGCCGATGCCATAGCGGGCATCGCCGACGATCGTGACGAGGATGCCGCGATCCTGTCGCAGGAGAACGGCAAGATCCGCTTCGAGGCGTGGATCGACGCACTGGTGTTCGAGATCCGCTGGAACCTCGCGCTGATGCTGGCAGGCGAGGTCGACACCGGAAAGACGCTTCCGGTCGCGCCCGGCATCCCGGTCGAAACGACCGTCTCGTACCAGTCGCTGGGCGTTGTCACCGTGATCGTGCCGTTCAACTGGCCGATCGCGATCCTCGGTGCCGCGCTTCCGCACGCACTGCTGGCTGGCAACACCGCGATCGTCAAGCCGCCGCCCACCGCGCCACTGGCCACGACCCGTGTCGTCCAGCGCCTTGCCGAGAAGCTGCCGCCAGGCGTGCTCAACGTGGTCACTGGCAAGGATGCCGAGATGGCCGCACTGATCAGCAGCGACGACATCGCGAAGGTCTGTTTCACCGGGTCGGTGAACGGTGGCAAGCGCATCATGGAGATGGCGTCGAAGTCGCTCACCCGCGTGACCCTCGAGCTGGGCGGGAACGACGCCGCACTTTTCCTCGAGGACGCGATCCTCGACGACACGCACCTCGACCGCATCTACGCGGCCGTGTTCGACACGACCGGACAGATCTGCATGAATGCCAAGCGGCTGTACGTGCACCGCTCGCGCCTCGAAGAACTCGTCACGGGGCTGTCCGTGCGCCTCGAGAAGGCGGTCATCGGCTACGGGCTCGACGAAGGCACCACGATGGGTCCGCTGCACTCGCCCGTGCAGAAGGCGTTCATCGAGGAGATCATCGAAGAGGCCAAGAATGCCAGGGCCGACGTGCGCGAGTTCGGCCAGCTGCCCGGCGGGGATCTCGCCAGCGGGAACTTCGTTCGCCCCGCGATCGTGGTCGATCCCGACCCGGCACTGCGCGTGGTTACCCAGGAGCAGTTCGGGCCCGTCATCCCGGTCATCCCCTTCGACTCGGAGGACGAGGCGATCGCCGCGGCGAATGACACTTGGAGCGGCCTGTGCGGATCGGTGTGGACCGCGGACGCGGACACCGCGAACCGGGTCGGGGGCAAGCTCGTCTGCGGTTACGTCTGGGTCAACGACCACGGCGCGACCCGGCTGGACCTGCGCGCGCCTTTCGGCGGCATGAAGCAGTCCGGTTTCGGACGCGAACAGGGCATCGAAGGCATCCGGGCATTCCAGGACACCCGCTCCATCGCTCATATCGATGCGGCGGCCCTGGCGGCGCAGACGCACTGACAGCGGCGCCCGCTGAGGCAGGGGTCTCCTACGCGCGCCCTTTCCCTATAGACATCCCCTATACGCATAGGTACGCTGGTCGGGAAGCACAGAGGCGCGCTTCCACGCGCAGCGGAAAGGACATCGATCAGTGTCGAAGACCACGCATGTCATCGCCGATCCACAGGCGGCCCTCGATCTGGTGAACGGCTACTCCCTTGAGATGACGGGTAAGGATGTACCCGGTCTCCTCGAGGCCAAGGACGCCATCCCCGCGGGCACAAAGATCAACGTCACGTTCCTGGGCAACGAGGACCTGGAGATGCGGGTGTCCGCCGCGAAGGCGGTTCGCGACCTCGGTTTCACCCCCGTCCCTCATATCTCGGCCCGCCGCCTGGCGTCCGAGGCGCAGCTCAAAGAGTTCCTCACCCGCCTGCAGGATGTCGGAGCGACCGAGCACGTCTTCGTTGTTGGCGGCGACCCGGCCACGCCCGAGGGTCCTTACGAGGACTCCTACGACGTCATCCGCTCCGGGCTGCTCCTGGACTACGGGGTCAAGGAGGTGTCCATCGCCGGTTACCCGGAGGGTCATCCGGACATCGCTGACGACGTACTCTTGCACGCGCTGGACGAGAAGGTGCTCTCCCTCGCCCAGCAGGGCCTGGGTTCGACGATTCTCACCCAGTTCGCGTTCGACACCGATCCGGTGATGGCCTGGATCGACGCGGTCCGAGAACGGACCATCGAAAGCACCATCCGCATCGGCACACCCGGCCCCGCCGGGATCAAGCGACTGCTCGGGTTTGCACGCCGGTTCGGGATCGGCGCCAGCGCGATGATCGTGAAGAAATACGGCTTCTCCCTTACCAACCTGATGGGTACGGCCGGCCCTGATACCTTCGTCGCCGACCTATCGGCGATTCTCGCCGACTCGCCAGCACGGCCCGGCGCCGACGTCGCCGTCGAGACGGCGACCCGAACCGAGGAAGATGTCAAGCTGCACTTCTACACGTTCGGCGGACTGCTCGCGACAGCGGAATGGGCGCGCGACTTCGTCGCCGCACGAAGCTGAAACTTATCGCGGCCAGCTCTCGAGGATGACAGCGATGACACTGCACACCGAAGCACTGCGCAACCACGCCTGCCTGATCGTGCACGGGCCGGATCGTCCCGGGATCGTGGCGGCGGTGACCGCCTTGATAACCCACCACCGGGGCAACATCGTTGCACTCGATCAGTACTCCGATGATGCCGACGGCGGAGCCTTCTTCCAGCGGGTCGTCTTCCACCGGTCTGATCTGGCTGCGGCGATCATCGAGATCGAGGCGGACCTGACGAAGACCGTCACCCCGCTCGGCCTGGAATGGACCCTCACTGACCAGTCCGTGCCGAAGCGGATGGCGATCCTCGTTTCCACCTCCGACCACTGCATGCTTGAGTTGCTCTGGCGGCATCGCCGTGGCGAACTGCCGGTGACGATCCCGATGGTGATCTCCAATCACACCAACGCCGCGGACGACGTCCGCTCATTCGGCATCCCGTTCATCCACGTCCCCTCCCAGGGGCCGGACAAGTCCGCGGCCGAAGCGGAGCTCGTGAAGCTGCTCACAGACAACGTCGACTTCGTGGTTCTCGCACGCTATATGCAGATCCTCTCGTCCGATTTTCTGGACAAGGTGGGCGTGCCGGTGATTAACATCCACCATTCGTTCCTCCCTGCCTTCATCGGCGCCGCGCCATACCGCAAGGCCAAGGAGCGCGGCGTGAAATTGATCGGCGCGACCTCGCACTACGTGACGAAGGACCTCGACGAGGGCCCGATCATCGAGCAGGACGTCGCACGCGTCGATCACGCGCACTCGGCCGCCGACCTCCAGGCACGAGGCGCATATGTGGAACGCGCCGTGCTGTCCCGCGCCGTGCAGTGGCACGCTCAGGACCGCGTCATCCGGCGGGGCAATCAGACAATCGTCTTCTAACCGCACGGGTGCCTCGTGCTGAGGCATCCTCAACCCAAAGAGAAATCAGAGGTTCATCGTGGCACCCAAGAATCTGCAGGAAGTGATCGACGCCGCCGGTAACCCCGTCGAACTGCTGCGCAATTCGCAGATCGGCTCGTACATCTATCCGGTCGTCCCCGCCGACTTCCAGAATTGGATCAAGGAGCAGAAGGCGTGGCGCGACACCGCCGTGCTCTACGACCAGTCGCACCATATGGACAACCTCTTCCTCAAGGGGTCGGATGCCATCCGCCTGATCTCGGACACCGCGATCAATTCGACCGCCGTCTTCCCAGTCGACAAGGCCAAGCAGTACGTCCCGACCACCGCATCCGGTCACGTGATCGGCGACGGCATCCTGTTCCGCGAGGCCGACGACGAGTATGTCTACGTCGGCCGGGCTCCCGCGGCGAACTGGCTGCTTTACCACGGGGAGACCGGCGGCTACTCGAACCTCGACATCGAGATCGATCGCCGTTCGCCCTCGCGGCCATATGGCCACGCAGTCACCCGCCGGTACTACCGCTTCCAGATCCAGGGGCCGAATGCCTGGCAGGTCATCGAGAAGCTCAACGGCGGCCCGCTGGAGCGGCTGAAGTTCTTCAACATGTCGACCATGACGATCGATGGGACCACCGTCCGCACGCTCCGCCATGGCATGGCTGGGGCGCCCGGCCTAGAGGTCTGGGGTCCGTACCAGGACCACGACCGCATCTGGGACGCGATTGTGACCGCCGGCGCGGAGTTCGGGCTGGTACCGGTCGGCTCGCGCGCGTATCCGTCCAACACGCTGGAGTCCGGCTGGATCCCCTCGCCGCTGCCCGCGATCTACACGGGCGCCGAAGAACGCGGCTACCGCGAATGGCTGCCGGCGGACGGATATGAGGCGACCGGCACGCTCGCAGGCTCCTTCGTGTCGTCCGACATCGAGGACTACTACCTGACACCGTGGGAGCTGGGGTACGGGAACTTCGTGAAGTTCGACCACGACTTCATCGGTCGCGATGCCCTCGAGAAGGTTCATCCGGCCTCGCAGCGTAAGAAGGTCACGCTGGCCTGGAACGCGGACGATCTCGGGAAGGTGTGGACATCGCTGCTCAACGTGGACGGTCCGAACTACAAGTTCTTCGACCTGCCGCTGGCGAACTACGGCTCCGCTAACTACGACTCGGTCGTGGACGAAGACGGAACCGTCGTCGGATACTCGATGTTCACGGGATACAGTGCAAACGAGCGCCGTGGACTGTCGCTGGCGACGGTCGACCCAAACGTGCCCGAAGGCACCGAACTGAAGGTCGTCTGGGGCGAGCCCGGCGGCGGAACGACGAAGGCGAGCGTCGAGACGCACGAGCAGACGGAGGTGCGGGCCGTGGTCAGCCCGGTGCCGTACTCGACCGTCGCCCGTGCCACGTACCACGGCGGCTGGCGCACGAACTACCAGCCCGCCTAGGTCGGAAAGCCTGGGCCGCCGCGTAAACTCGAGGGGTCCGCCCGATCAGATTCGATGAGTCTTTGATGGGCAGACCCCTCGTCCGATTCTCGGTATCTGCGACACGAAGGAGGCACCGTGAGCCTGCGCTACGCCCTGCTCGCGCTGCTGCGCGTGGGACCGCTTTCCGGCTACGACCTCCAGAAGCAGTTCTCGCTCTCTGTCGGTCACGTGTGGCATGCGCCGGACTCGCAGATCTATCCCGAGCTCCGCAAGATGGCGACCGAAGGTCTCATCCAGGGCGAGGAGCAGACGCGGGGCCAGCGGGGCACACGTCGCGTTTACCACGTGACGGATGCCGGCGAGCAGGCGTACACCGAATGGATGCGGTCGCCACTGGACTATCAGCGGGTTCGCGATCCCGCCCACCTGCGCGCCGCCTATTTGGAGAACACCACGCCGGACGCTGCCCGAGTGTTCTTACACCGGCACATCGCGGAGTGGCAGTCTGAGCTGGAGCAGTGGGAGGGCGAGCTACGCCGCATCGACGCTCGCGACAATCCCATGCTCATCCGCCGGCTCGCCGTCACGCCCGAGCAGGACCAGGATCGCACGGTCGCCTTCAAGCGGTTCGCATACGAAGGACTCGTCTACCGGGCGAATGGCGAGATCGCGTGGGCGCGGCGGGGCCTAGAGCTCGTCGATCAGCTCGACGCCTGATCCCGGCGACGCCTGATAGCGGCACCGCCCCGCTATCACCATCATCGATGAGCGCATAACAAGAAGCCTCTTTCCCGCTGCGGCGCGGTCGACTGTCATTGCAAGAGAACAAGGGAGTTCTTTTGATGACGAAATCGTCAGTACCAGCACTCCGACTCATCGCAGGCCCGCGACAAGTGGAATGAGAACCAAGCTGGCGCGATCTGGGATGCCAGCATCGTCAAAATCATCCTCGGCGGCGCATCCAACAGCCGCGACCTCCAAGACATCTCCACCCTCATCGGCGAACGTGACGAATACACCGACTCTGTGACGCTCGGGGATCAAGGCACGCGCTCTAACCAACGCTCGGTTCGTCGCATCGCGATCCTCCCCCCTGACCGCGTCCGAATGCTCCCATTTGGGACCAGCATCACTCTGCTGCGTTCCGCCCCGCCCATCATCACCGACCTTCAGCCGTGGACGGCCCGCCCAAACGTCGCGCAGCTCCGGGCGGATCGAGATGAGATCGAAGGACATCTGCGCCGTCCGCCAGACAGCTTCGAGTGACGTGCGCGGGAGCGTGCACCTGTCTGTCACAACAGTCGCCGCACGGGCAGCTACGCACACAGAAGCAGGAGTTAGATCATGACGATCCAGACGCAGCAGTCGATCTCGGGATTCATCGCATCCGAGCCTCAGCTCGGCCACACCGAACGAGGTGATGCCCGCATGTATGTGAAGGCCAAGGGCGATAACTTCATTGCCGATGGCCGCGTCCGTGAATACTCGTATGAACGTGAGGGACAGCGCCACGAAGGTGAGGAGTCGTCCCGACACGCATCGGTCATGATCTCGCTCGGACCCGGTACGAAGTTGACCGTTCCCCGCGTCCCAGCCCAGAGCGCGACGCTACCGCCTTCGAAACACCGGAGCGCAGCGTTGCCCCGGCTGGTGCAGCAGTCAGTATCTGATCGCTCATGCCCGAGAATGACGACCTTCCCCGCGGCTCAGCGCCGTCCGACGATCCTTTCGAGGACTTCGCAGACGTCGCTGAGCCGCCACACCCCATCGACTGGAACCTGCTCTCCGCACAGGATCTGGAGACCGAACTTCTTGAGCTGAACCGGTGGGTCAACTGGCTCCGCCGCACCTACGGTCTCCCCGCCAGCGCCATTCCGCCGAACTGGCACCGCCACCCCGAGCTCCTCTGGGAACTCTCCGCCCTGCACCTGCACTGGTTGTGCGCATTCGACCGTGACCAGGTCGGGTCCGCACCCCTCGGATGGCACCGCGACTTCGCCGATGCGCGAGGACGCCTGCGTGACTGGGTCGCAACCAGCGGCACACGACTCGACCGAGACCGCCCCACGCGGCAAACACCCTGGCCGGGAGAACCGGCAGCGGAGGCAACGGTGGAGACAGAACCTCCCACCGAGCCGTCTCGACTCTTCTTCTCTGAGGATGAGACGGCAGCGCTGCTCGGCATCCACCGCACGACCCTGCGCACTTTGGCACTGACAGGGCGTTCCCCAGTTGACCCTGTCCACGTAACCGAACACAAGCGCACCCTGTCCGCACGATGAAGAAGATCCCTGAACTCGGCACTGTAGCGCAGCGCTCGCTTAGCCTCAGCGAGACCCCGACATCCAAGCAAGTCTCCGCGACGCTTGCTGCACTGCGCGACCGACGCTCCGACATCGCCGACGTATTCGAGTTCATGGCACTCACCGGTGTGCGGTGGGGTGAAGCACGTGCAATCCGTGTCCGCTGGCTCAGCGAGAACAGCCTCCCCCAGCTTGATGTGCAGCGCTCCCACTCTGACCGCTACGTCGAGAAAAGCCCTAAGTCGTGGCGCGGTACCCAATCGATCCCACTTTCACCGCGTGCGCTCGACATCTTGCGCGCACACGCCGCAGGAAAGCGTCCCGCAGACTACTTGTTCACGAACCACGCCGGCTCACAACTATCAGTCGGCGTCGTCCGCAAGTCCCACTCGGTTTCCGCCGCCATGCACTCAGACACTGAGTGAGACGCCGAACCGGTCACAACCCAATCGAAGCACGTTTGGAATATAGCTTCTGACCAGGGGTTTATGGAGCGGAGACGGAGGGATTTGAACCCTCGGACCCCATAAGGGGTCTCCACCTTAGCAGGGTGGTGCACTCGGCCGGACTATGCGACGTCTCCTTGCGGATGCTGGTGCGCACACGCGACTGTCATCATAACCCGGCCACCGTACGAACGACGATTCCAGCACCGTTCCTCGACAACGTTGCGCCTCGCATCCGTCCCGCATGCCCGACTCTCGATCGCCGGCGTGTCCTCCGAACTGGGGTGTACCAGAAGCCCGGCGTCCTCTCGCGGTCTCACCGGCATCGGCCTATAGTGACGCTGTTCAAGCCGAACTCGGAACCTCATGCCAAACTCGGAATCGTGGTTTGTGAAACATGGAGGACAACCCGTACGTCCTCGCGGTCGACATCGGCACGAGTCGCGTCGCAGCGGCAACTGCCCGAGTCGAGCGAGATGGAAGCATCAGCGCCACGCCCTTCGCACTGGGGCGAAAGGGCGACTGCGTCGCAGCCCTCGTCTTCGTCTCAGACGATGGCGACCTGCTGTTCGGCGATGCCGCCGAGCGCAGAGGTGTCGCGCAGCCCGAGCGACTCGTGCGCGAGTTCAAGCGCAGCATCGGCGACGACGTGCCCCTCGTGGTCGGCGAGCAGTCCTTCTCACCCGAAATGCTGTATGCGAAGACTTTCGCGTCGATCGTCGACGCCGTCACGGAACGCATGGGCTCGCGCCCCGATGCGATTTCGCTCACGCATCCCACGGCATGGGGGGCGCACCGGCTCGGCCTGATCCGAGCAGCACTCGGCCGTCTCGGCATCGACGACTTGTCCCTGATCACCGAGCCGGAAGCCGCTGCACGCCACTACGAGGCCACGCGGCCGCTCGAACCCGGACAGTCCATCGCGGTGTACGACCTGGGCGGCGGCACCTTCGACTCCGTGGTGCTGCACAGAGGCGCCGACTCGGAATTCACGCTGGCCGGCGATCCTGCGGGCTTGGACGATCTGGGCGGAGCGAACTTCGACGACTGTGTCTTCCGGCACGTCATCGCGGCATCCGGCTTGGATGTCTCTGCCCTCTCCATCGATGATCCCGACACCCGCATCGCGCTCTCCCAATTGCGCCGGGAGTCCATCGATGCGAAAGAAGCGCTCTCCTTCGATTCGGATGCCACGATCCCGGTGCTCATACCGCCGAGCCGATCGAGCGTGCGCCTGACACGGTCCGAGTTCGAGCACATGATCGACGGGGCGCTCGACACGACACTCGGCGTGCTGGAGAACGCGATCGACTCCGCCGACCTCACCGCCGATCAGCTCGAGGCGATCCTCCTCATCGGGGGATCGTCACGGATCCCACTCGTCGCCCAGCGCCTCTCCGAACGATTCGACCGGCCGCTGGCGGTCGATGCGGATCCCAAGGCCTCCATCGCTCTGGGCGCGGCGCGCACCGCGTTCGCCCGGTTGAACCAACGCGAAGCTGTCGCCGCGTCGACCGTGCCGACGACACTCGATCCCACCGCGGAAGACACCGACGCAGACGCCGAGATCGAGGTCGACGTGGCCACGGGCAGCGGACTCGTGCTCGCGCGCGTCGCCAGTGCGTTCAGTCTCGTGCGCCCCACGTCGAACCGTACCGCGAGGCACGGATCGCCGTGGCTGCTGGCGGGTGCCGTCGCAGTGATCTCGGGAGCGATCGTCTTCGGCGGCGCGATGGCAGCGGGTTCGCGGATGACGGCCTACGACAATGCCGCTTCCGGCGATGCGGGCGGCACGTCGGACTCGCCCGAAGCGATACCGTTGCCGTTGACCGACCCGGCGTCGAAGGCGATCGCCCCGTTCGCGAGAGCGCTGCCCCCGCTTGCTCCGTTCGTCGATTCGGGGGTGTTCGAACGGCCCGATGACACCGGCGACGCCCGGCAACCGAGTACACGACTCAGCCCGATCAACGAGCCGTCTCCGGTTCGACGTCCGGCGGTGCCGCACACCACGCCGCCGGCGCTCTCGCCCCCTTCGGTGCGGGCGGTCGATCAGCCGGTCGTCACTGGGCCGCCTACCGATGACTTGCCCACCACAGAACCCACGACCGACACCACCCCAGACCCGCCCCCGACAGACACTACCCCCGCCCCCGCACCAGACCCTCCGGCACCAGACCCAACCACCCCAGACACTCCGCCGACAGACCCCGCACCAGACTCATCCGCCACCGACCCCGCCCAGCCCCCACCCACGACGGCCGAATCCGTCTGATCAGGCATTGACGAGCAGCCCACGCCATGACAGTCCTGCATGTGTCGAGCACCGTGCTTCCGCAGACCGGCCCGCCGTTCGTCTGGGAGCGCCAGTTGCGACCCGCGGTGGATGCGATCGTCGCGCCTTGGGCCGGATCCGCCCGGGCGATGGTCGTCGGAAACGCCGGCTCAGGCAAGTCGACCGTGCTGCGTCACCTGCACGGGATGCTCGCCGCGGAGCATCGCGATGCAAGCCTGGTGGCCGCCGGCGAGCTGGATGTCGCGCACGTCCCACGTTCGCATGTGCTCCTGGTCGATGACCTGCATCTGATGAACGCCGAGCAGCTGGAACGCGTGCGAATCCGGTCGGATGACCCCGATGCCGCGCTCGTGGTGGCCAGCCGCCCGTGGCCGCCGTCGGACACCCTGACCACGATCGCGCGGCGCCTCGAGCGGACACGACCGGCGATCGTGCTCGGTCATGTCTCGCGATCGGACGTGCTCGCCTATCTGGAGAGCCGCGACCAGCTGATCCCGAGCCTCTGCCTCGACCACATTCTCGCGACCACCGGCGGCGTGTCGTGGCTGGTGTCGGAGGCGCTGGCGGCGCACGACGAGCGCGACTGCCTCGATGACGAGACCCACGGCGAGCTCGCCCGCATGCTCGAGGAGCGGATCGCGCACCGGCTCGACACCCTCGACTCCGATCTCCGCCGCACGATCGAGCAGCTCTCGATCGTGGGCGGGCACGGGCGACCGATTCTCGGGACACCCGAACACAACGACGAGAACATCATGAAGGGGTATGCCGAGGGCCTGTTGATGCGCAACGGTCAGCCGGTGCCGGTGGTGCGTGCCACCGTCAGGGCGACGATCCCCGCACGACGCCTCGTCGACATGAGCAGCAGCCTGGCGGAGGTCATCGCGCGCTCCGCCGAGTCGGGAGACCCCGGCGACGATGAATGGGTCGGTCTCGTCGGCGATCCGCAGGTCGGCGCCGCGCTGGTGCAGTACGGCGACGGAATGCTCGAGGATCACCCGCGCCGGGCGGCTGAGCTCTATTGCGCCGCGCTCAACTCGGGCGTCGACCCGGCGAGCATCGCTGCGCGCCGGGCACAGGCGGCTTGGGCTGTGGCCGATCTCGATGCCGCCAGCGCCCTGATCGATGCGGCGCCGTCCGGCGCGCACGGCACGGACGGCGATCGGATGGCCGACGTCGCGGCCGCGACCTGGGCCGGCCGCGGCATGATGGAACAGAGTTCCGCCGTGTACCGCGCGACCCTCCCCGACAGCCCCGACTCGACCGTACGGGCGATGATCGCCGCGTACGGCGTCGGCGCGCTCGACGATGGCACCGAGATCACCCACGAGATCACCACGAGACGCAGCGGTGCGCCGTCGGCACTGGGCGTCTCGATGCAGTTGCTCCGTCGCGGGCTCGCCGCATCGGTCGCCCCCGGGGGCGCCCCGACCATGCTCGTCGATCTCGTGCGCGCCTCGGAGATGTACACATCGTCACGCGCGTCCGCAGCCATCCCCGAGCTGCCGGCCGTCATCGCGACGGCGGTCGCGATCAACCTCGGGGACCTCGCCACCGCGCACTCCGTGATCGAAGACGCGATCGCAGGCGGGCACGGCGGGCAGTGGGCGCGCACGCGCCTGCTGCTGTGGCGCGCATGGGTCGCGGTGCAGCGAGCCTGGCCCGGCGAGGCACGCGAGGCGCTCGCCCGTGCGCTGGAGTGCACACCGACCACCTCGCCACGCGACGCGCTGCTCGCCCGTGCGGTGCAAGTTGCCATCGCACGCCGGTACGAGGATGCCGCGGGCCTCGAGGCAGCGTGGCGTCAGGCTCGACCGAACATCCTGCGCACCGAGATCGATCTGTACCTGCTGCATCCCTTCGCCGAACTCGTCTGCTCGGCAGCGAAGGTGGGAGACTCCGAGCACCTCGAGCCTCACCTCGCCCGTGGCCTCGAGATCGTCGACGGGCTCGGCGCTCCCGCGCTGTGGTCGGCGCACCTGCGCTGGGCGGGTATTCAGCAGGGCATCCTGCTGAACCGGCCCGAGGATCTCGCCCCGCACGCGCACGCGCTCGTATCGGCCGCACCGACCAACCGGGTCGCCGCAGTCATGGCGAAGGCCGGCAGAGTGTGGACCTCAGTGCTCGCCGGTACGGTGCACGCCGACGCCGTCGAGAGCTCCGCGCGCGGCCTCGCAGCGGTCGGGCTCGCCTGGGACGCGGCTCGCCTGGCCGGGCACGGCGCCGCACGCACCACCGACCGCAAAGTCGCCGCCCGCCTGCTGTCGTGCGCGCGCGACCTGCATCCCAACGATGCCGCACGCCGCCCCGCGGCATCCGGAACCGAGTCTTCTCCCGCGCCCATGCCGTCTGCGCCTGCGACGGAGATGCTGAGCGATCGCGAACTCGAGGTCGCCAGGCTCGTTCTTCAGGGCAAGACCTACGCCGAGATCGGCGAGACCATCTTCATCTCGCCTCGCACCGCGGAGCACCATATCGCTCACATCCGTCGCCGGCTCCGTGCGTCGTCGCGTTCCGAAGTGATCGCCAAGCTGCGAGTACTGATCGAGGGAGCGGGGGCCGCCGAGGATGTCGCGGCAGCGGGGCACGGGCAGACCGATGCACCCCCCTAGTGCCCCCGTGCGATTTCGGGGATACCCCCGATGCCATGCCCGGCATGAGCGGCATACGTTAGGACAGACCAGCTTCGAACATGCGTGCATGTTGCCGTTGGACCGCTGAGGAGTCGATACATGAACACACCCGTGACGACCATCGCCGACGCGTTGATCGCGTTCATCCTGAGTCTGCTTCGCGACCCGGCCGCGGTCGACGAGTTCAACTCGGCGCCGCGGGAGGCTCTGGCCGCTCACGGCCTCCAGGGCGCGTGCGGGGCAGACGTGAAGGCGGTCGCACCGGTGATCATCGATGACCCGTCTGTGACTTCGAGAGCGCAGGCGTCACCGCAGTCCCGCTCGACGGATGGCCCGTCCCGCTCGACGGATGACCCGGGGTCGCCGCAGCCGTTCAGCGACACCAACGAGGTGGTCGACGAGATCTCCCGCATCATCAATCAGTTCACCACGATCGACAACCGAACGACGATCGTGGATCAGTCGACGAATCAGAACATCTGGGCCCAGGGCGACGTGACGCAGATCTTCGATCAGGATGCCGTCGTCGCCTCTGGCGACGACGCTGTCGCCGCGGGCGACGATGCCGCCATCGACAACTCCGACTCCACGGTCACGGCGGGCGACATCGCGGTGGGCAACACCACCGGCTCGCACAACACGACCTCGACGGGTGCGCCGAGCGACACCCCGGCCGACACGGTCGGCACTGGAACCGACGACGCCCCTGTCGTCGACACGGCGACCGCTGCATCGGCGACGGATGCCACGGCCGCGGCCCCCGAGCAACCCGCGGCGGTCGAACCGGAAGCGCAGCCCGATGCACTGCTGGCGGACCTCACGGCGGCGGATTCGTACGACGCGAACGAGCCACTCACCGCGCCCGACCCCGATCCGTATCCAGAAGATCTGGCCGAGGAGCCGTGACCTGGGCTCCGTGACCGAGCAGACGAATCCACCCGCCGGAACACCGGCGATGAATGCGGCCATGCCGACTGCAGGTCACAAGCGAGACGCGCCGGAACGCCCTCCCGTCGCGAATCCCAACGCGGCCCCGGTGCTCGTGAAGCTGACCCCGCCCTTGTCTGTGCGCGCGAGCCAGGTTCTCTGGATGCTCAGTTTCGCCGTCGGCGGGTTCACGGTGGTCTACTTCTTCGTCATCCGTCAGACCCAGCTTCCCCTGATCGCGGACGTCGTTCGCGGCGTCAGCGACGGGCGCGCGGAGCAGACATACCAGACCGCCGCCGACGTCGTGTTCTGGGTCGTGTTCGGGGTGATGGTGGCAGCACTGCTGACGCAGATCACGCTTCTCGTGTCGTTCATGAGCCGGCGTCCCAAGGTGCGCTGGTGGCAGCTCTCGACGTTGGTGGTGCAGGTTCTCCTGCTGCTGCTGTCGACGGAGCTGGTGGCGATCGGCGAACGCGGTGAACCAGTGCGGCTCCTACTTGCCGCCCAATGCGGGCTCGTGGTGCTCGCGCTGCTCTGGAGTGTGCTCCCGGGCGCCATCGCCTGGTCTGCCCGGCAGCACGATATCCGCCGCGGGCCGCAGCTCTGACGCGATCTCTTCCAGACTGCGGATCACCACCCGGCATACACTCACCGTCGCTCGGTCCGTGAGCGGAGACTCGGCCAGTCGGCGCCAGTGCACGAGGACGGTTCCGACGCGGTCGCGGAGTGAGTCGCTGTCGGTGTCCTCAGCCACGCCGAGACGCACGTGGGTCGGGGTGCCCTTGGCACCGATGATCGTCTGGGCGTCCGCGGCATCCTGAGCGATCAGCGGAAGCCCTTCCGACCTCGCGCTGGCCAGCAACGAGAGTTCCCGCAGCGCATGCGCGCCGGCCGTGATGCGCTCGATACCGCCGCGGATCTCTTCGGTTCCCTCGCGCGGATTCTCGCGGATGAGCTTATCGAGCCCGAGCAGCACTCCGCGCGCCTTGAGAGTCGACGCGCGGCTGCGGAACTGATCTCGCACGAACCGTTGCAGCTCGATCAGTCCGCTCTGCTGCACGAGTTGCGCCGACAGATCGGACGAGCTTTCGGTGCCGCCACGAATGAGTGCGGTGGCCAACCGCACCCCGAACAGTCCGAATCGGTCGAGCAGGTTCCGGCGCTCGGCCACGCTCAGCTCGGTGACGTCGGAAGCACCGGTGAACCGGTCGGCCGACACGAGGAGGCGCTCACGGTCGATCCGTTCGAGCCCCGCAAGTTCCTGGAAGGCCGTGTACTCGTGCTCGCGGAGCGTGCGCGCACCTTCTGCGACGAGCCCCGCCACGGGGATGACCCCCAGAACCAGCGAGGCCAGCTCGCCATCGAGCTCGTAGCGTCGTGCGACCTTGCCGGCCGACAGCAGGGAATCGATGCGGCCGGAACCGATCTCGTCCGAGCGCGAGAGCACCCCGACCGCACAGATGCTCTGCGCCGCCCCGGCCGCGGTGTCGCGGAAGGCCTCGAGGAACTTGATGTCCGATGCGTGCAGGTGCCGCATGAGATAGACGACGGCATCCGCTGACGAGGGCGCCTCCTCCGGGGTGAGGAACACGGTCGCTCGCGCAGAGATCTCTACCGACAACGAGGCGATGCCGGGCGTGTCGATGAGGATCATGGACTTCAGACTGATCAACGGCCAGCCGACGTCGATCCATCCCACCTCCTCGACGGGAGCGCCACCGAGGTCGAGCACCAGGCGCCCGTGATCTCGTCGCACCGGCAGCCGCCGGGGTTCGCCCTCCTTCGGGTGAAGCGTGACGGTCGGAGTTGCCGAATAGCGGTACCAAGTGACGACCCGGGTGCACTCACCGGCGTCGGTCGGTGCGATCTGCTCGCCGAGCAGGGCATTCAGCAACGTCGACTTGCCCGCCTTCACCATGCCTGCGATGGCCAACCGCAGGGGCTCGCGCAAGCGCCGGTCGAGTTCGGCGAGCGTATTCTGCGCCGCAGGATCATCGTTGTAGACGGCGCGGGCGGTGCGCAGCAAGCCCGCTGCGTCGTCCCTCACCTGTGCCGTCACCGTTGTACGGCCTCGGTGCGCATCGGCGGAAGCTCGGGGATCTCGGCGCGAAGCCTCTCGAGTTGGCCGATCTGCGCTTTCAGTTGGACCACTCGCTGGTCGCGCTTGGATGTGTAGGTGGTGGCCGTCTGCTTCGCCGTGATGAGCGCCTCCGACAGCGATCGGTGCAGTTCTTCGGCCATCGCCCCGAAATGATCGCGAGCGGCGCGCTGCACCAGGCGCAGCCGGTCTTTGAGCTGCTTGCCGACCTGAAAGGTGACTTCGTCGATGTAGCGGCGCACGTGGCCTTTGGCTTCGTGCTTCCTGCGGATCAATCGTGCGCTCATGTCTTCGCGGTAGGCCCGCCGACCGACGAGCACTCCGGCGAGCAGCGACAACGGATTGATCAGGGACAGTCCGATCAGTCCTGTGGCGAGGCCCACCATGAGGACGCCGCCGTACGATCCGCGCACGCCGATGTAGATCCGCTCTCCTGCGCCGAGACGACCCGGGTCGAGCACGGAGATGCCCTCGACCGGGTCGAGCACGCCCTGGGTGTCGCCGACGTCGATCGCCGGGAGTGCGGACTCTCCCGCGCTGAACATCTCGGCCACCTCCTCCGACAGCCAGCGCGAGCGTTCGTCGGTCCACACGAATGTCTCGGACACCGCGCTGGCCACCCGCTGGTCGAGCCATTCGGTGATCTGGTCCCAGATGGGTCCGGGATCGCCCTCTTCGATCGCGTCCTCGGCCTCGCGCTGCACTTTGCGCAGCCGGTCGCGCAGGTCGTGTTCCATGTCGGCGATGAGATCGGCGACGCCGTCGGTGAGCGTCACCTGCCAGCGCGATGAGCGCCCGCGGAACTCGTCGGCGCGCGCCTTCGCCGCCTCCAACTGCGCGATCATGCGCGGCGTGTCCTCGGGGTGCAGGATCGCGTTCAGCTCGGAACGAAGCGACATCGTGAGCTGCTCGACCACCGATACGAGATCGTGCACGGCGCTGCGCTCGTGAATCACCTCGGCGCGGCCGAGCACCTCTCGACGCAGATGCGCGACGAGCGCCGGAAAGCCCGACTCGTCGTTCAGCGCGCTGTCGCGCAGTTCGGCAGCGAGCAGGCGAAGATCGCTGGAGACGGAGAATATCGGCACGTCGCCGGCATCGCGGAGGTGCCCGCGGTCGATCTGCTCGATCTCACGCCACGACGGGTAGAGGTCGGTCTTGGCGAGCACGGCGGCGACGTTCGGCGAGATGCGCATCGCGTGCTTGAGGAACTGCACCTCGGGTTCGGTGTACTCCTGCGAGGCATCCGACACCAGCAGCACGGCGTGCGCCGTCGACAGCGCCGACAGCGTCGCCAGCGCGTTGGACGATTCCATGCCGCCCACGCCGGGCGAGTCGACGAGCTTCAGCCCGCCCTTGAGGATCTCGCGCGGCAACAGCACCTCGGCCGACACGATGCGACGCTCGTTGCGCGGGTTGCCGCTCTCCGACACGAACTCGGAGATCTCCTCGAGCGGTATCTGACGGCGATCGACGGCAGCCGTGCCGGTGGCGGGATCCGTGTGCTGCTCGAGCACCCATGCCGAGGGCACCTCGGCGTACCCCACCGACGTCGGCACGCTCGTCGCGACGTCGTCGTCGACGGGGCATGCCGGTGCGTTCACGAGGGCGTTGATGAGCTTGCTCTTGCCCTGCTTGAACTCGCCGACCACGATGACGCGGATATCGGGATCGGCGAGCCGCGCCTGTGTCTGTTGGATTCGTCTGGCCAGGTCTGCACGACCGGATGAAGCGGCGAGCTGCCCCACGTTGCGGACGACGTCCATCATGGCCGAAGCCTCGCCCTCGAGCTCCGTCGCGCGTTGCAGGTGCGCCGCCACCGGCGGATCGTCGGGCGTCGCCGTTTGCTCGCGCTCCACCACTGCAGACTCCTCAGTGTCGACTGCTTCCGGCACGAATTCCCTCGTTCTCTCCATCGTGACAGAGAACGGGGCGGAGTGCACCCCGCCCCGTCACGCGCCCGATTCAGAGTGGGAAATCGGGCCCGATACTCCCAGCGTCGTCGACGACATCGTCGCCCCAGATGAGCGCGGTGTCGACATCCCAATCGGATGCGTCGACGTGCTCGATCTCCGCGGTGAAGAGGTTCGCCGCGCTCGGGTCGGAGAGGGCGTCTGCGAGATCGGTCTCCCATGCGCCGGCGTCGAACCCGTCGTCAGGCTCGACCATCGGATCTGCCGCCTGTGCCGACGAGTCGTCGTACGGCAGGGCACCGTGCTCGCTCGCGGCCTCGTCACTGGACATTTCGGACACCTTCGGAATCTGTGGGGGAATTTCAGTCTGCACTGCAAACCAGCGGATGTCAGCAGTGACCGCGGCCGTCAGCGACCGGATGGGGGTGTGCCCGGCCGCCCCAGGGGGCGACCGGGCAGAACTGCAACGCCCCTACAGGTTGATGTCGTCGACCTGTAGGGCGACGGCGTCAGGGCTGAGGATGTTGGCGTTGTCAACGTCGACGTCGACGTCGACATCGGTCGAGTAGTCGTCGTTGAACGAGTCGTCCACATCCACGTCGAGGTTGGTCGAGTTGTCGTTGAACGAGTCGCTCACATCGACGTCCCAGCTGTAGTCCTCGTTGTACGAATCTGTGGTGTTGCCGATCGAGATGTCGCCGACCGAGACATCGAACGACGAGTTGTCGATGTCGACATCGCCTCGCGCAACCACGCCGTAGTCACCGGAATTGACGACAGTTTCGTTGTTGAAGTACTGCGACACGTTGCCGCCGCTGGCGTCGCCAGCGGAAGAGCCGGTATCGCCTGCGCCGCCGCCGGTACCGGACCCACCGGCACCGCCTGTGCCGCTGGCACCGTTGCCGCCCGTGGCGTCACCGCCGGCACCACCGTCACCGCCGGCACCCACGGCGGCATCGCCGCCACCGCCGGCCGCACCCGAGGTGGCGCTACCACCCGAGCCGCCGCTGCCGGAAGCACCGGTACCGCCGCTGCCGGAACCGCCGGCTGAGCCGAGCGCGCCGGAATCGCCTCCGCTGCCAGCTGCAGCAGCGATGTTCTGGTTGACCGACTGGTCGAGCACCGTCGAACGGTTGTCGATGTTGACGCTCGTGCCGCCGCCATCAGCGAGCAGGCTCGACTCGCCGGTTTCACCGTCGGCGCCGAGGCTTCCGACGATCGTGAGGTCGCCGAACCCGACGTTGTACTCCCGCACACCCGCGTTGATCGAGTGGTCGTTCAGCGTCGTGTTGCCCGAGTCGTGGATCGAGTTGTCGTTGTACGAGTCGTGCACCGAGTTGTCGGAGTTGTCCGAGTTGTCGGAGTTGTCCGAGTTGTCGTTATACGAGTCGTTGGTCGAGTTGTCCGAGTTATCCGAGTTATCGGAGTTATCGGAGTTATCCGAGTTATCCGAGTTATCCGAGTTATCCGAGTTATCGGAGTTATCCGAGTTATCCGAGTTATCCGAGTTATCGGAGTTATCCGAGTTATCGGAGTTATCCGAGTTGTCGGAGTTATCCGAGTTATCGGAGTTATCCGAGTTGTCGTTGTGCGAGTTGAAGTCGTTGAGCGAGTCGACAGTGTTGTCGCTGATCGGCACCGCCACGTTGACGTTGAACGAGTCTCGGACTCGAGTCCAGACGCTGTTGTCATCGAAAGCCATGAGTGTGTTCCTTCGCTTCCCCGGACGATTTCACGCCCTGTTGTCGATTACCCGTCTCACGCTACGAGCGAGGTGCGGTGGTCGGCATCGGGGGCTTACCCGAGGGTTCACGAGGTGCTGTAGGGGACTCCGGCGCCCGATCAGGGGGCCACTGGGGGATCAGCTCAGATGCAGAAGCCGATCGCGAACGCCGCCTACTGGTCGTCGAGCGTGCGGCCGGCGGAACACCGGGTCTCCGCCGCGGTCTGCCCGGCGACATCGCTCGGCAGCGCTTCGACCGTGGGCGCGGGTGCGGCCGGGTCGGCGGGCGCCTCGGCCGCAGCGTCGTCGGCAGGCACCTCTTCGCCCGGCGCCTCCTCGGGAGGCACGATCGCATTGGGGTCGCCTGCCGAAGCGAACGCCGACTCTTGCGCAGCCGCGTCGAAGGTCACAGGGAGGTCGTTCTGGAGCGACGTTCTCACATATTCGGCCGAGCTCGTGGCCTCGACGGCACCGCCGCCCTCGACGTACGCGGTCGGGTACTGGATGAACGCGATCTTGCTGAGATCGGTGGCGCTCAGCGCCTTCGCGATCGAGATCATGCGGGTCGGGTCCATGAGCCCGTCGGACAGTTGCATGTTGGCGAGTGCGGCCTTGGCGATGGAGTAGAGCTTCACGGGGTCGCTGAGCGTGCCGTTCGATTGCACGGTGCGCACGAGTGAGGAGAGGAAGACCTGCTGGTTCGAGATGCGGGCGAGGTCGCTGCCGTCGCCGACCCCGTGCCGGGTGCGGAGGAACTGCAGCGCAGCCATGCCCGAGAGGTTGTGCGTGCCCGCCGCGAGGAACGTGCCGGTGTACTCGTCTTCGATGGGCTCGGCAACGCAGACATCGACACCGCCCACGGCTTCGGAGAGACCGGCTACGCCCATGAACTGCACGACACCGGCGAAGGGGATCGTGACGCCCAGCTCAGCCTCGACCGTCTCGACGACGCAACCGAGACCGCCGTGGGCGAGCACGGTGTTCATCTTCATGCCGTACTGCTCGGAGAACGGCTCTTCGGGGTCATCGGGGTCATCGCACTCGGGCACATCGACGAGCATGTCGCGCGGAAAGCTCACGACCGAGGCGTTGGAGTGGTCTTGCGAGATATGCAGCAGCATCGTGACGTCGTTGAGTACGGCGGTCTCTTCTTCGGGATCGCCGAACGCCATACCCTGCCCCTGGCGGCTGTCGCTGCCGACGACGAGGATGTTGACGCCGCCTTCCATGGCACCCACATCGGGCACGCCCTCGAGCACATCTTCGTTGCCGAGGGTGATGGTGGGTTGCACGGTCTTCGCGAGATCGAAGGCGGCGTACGCGGCGATGGCGGTGCCCGAGACGAGAGCGACTGCGACCACGGACGCGGTCACTTTGCCGGCGGTCTTCCACAGGCTGCGTCGCTTGAGTCGGCCATGCCGAACAATAGGATTCGAGGTCGCAGCACGACGTGCACTGCTTCGCAACTCTTCTGCCACCATCATCCTTTCGTGCATGGTCGTCTCGCGCGGAGGGCGTGGGATTCGAACCCACGAGACATTACTGCCCACTGGTTTTCAAGACCAGCTCCATCGGCCGCTCGGACAGCCCTCCAAGCCTGCAGTCTCGCACCCTGGGGCGCGATACGTGCGGGCAGGCCCCGATTCTAGCCGAAGCAAGCTTCGTCAAGCCTCGCAGGCCACCCTGAAAAGGTGCTGAAGCGGCTCGTTCGTACTCGCCTCAGCCTTCGTTGGCGCTCGAGCACCGCACCTCGGCGGCGGTCTGTCCCGTGACGTCATCGGGCAGCACAGCTCCGGGGGTCTCAGCCGGGGCGGATGCCTCAGGCGCGGCCGATGCCTCAGGTGCGGGTTCGGGCGCGGGTGCCGTCTCGTCGGGCACCGTTCCGAACTCGGTACCATCGATGGCGTTCGGGTCGATCACCAGGGGCACATCCGCCAGTAAGTCGGCGTTCACCTGCTCGGCCGACTCGGCGGCCTCCACGCCCGAGCGATCCTCGGTGTACACCGTCGGATACTGCAGGAACGCGACCTTGGACAGGTCGACGTCTTGGAGTGCCTTCGCAATCGAGATGAGCTTCACCGGGTCTTGCAGCGTCGGAGAGAGGCTCATGTTCGAGGTGACGGCTTTCGCGATCGAGTAGAGCTTCGTCGGGTCGCTGAGCGTGCCGTCGGCCTGCACGGTGCGCATGAGGGAGGCCATGAACGTCTGCTGGTTCGAGATGCGCCCGAGGTCGCTGCCGTCGCCGACGCCGTGCCGCGAGCGCAGGAAGGCGAGTGCGTCGTAGCCCGAGATGGTGTGCTTGCCGGCGTCGAGGTGCAGGCCCGAGTAGTCGTCGTCGATGCGCTCGGCGACGCAGACTTCGACGCCACCGACCGCCGTGGCGAGCGCGGCAACTCCGTCGAACTGCACGATGCCGCCGACGGGGATCTGAACTCCGGTGAGCTCCTCCACCGTCTGACCGACGCAGCCGATGCCGCCGTGCCCGAGCACCGTGTTGAGCTTCACACCCGACATCGCCGAGAGCTTTTCACCATCGGGGTCTTCAGGATCGGTGCACTCCGGCACCGGCACGATCATGTCGCGCGGGAAGCTCACGACTTCGACGTGCGAGTGGTCTTGCGCGATGTGCAGCAGCATCGTGACGTCATTGAGCTCGCCCGATTCATCTTCGGGGTCGCCGAATGCACCGCTCTCGGGCCGCTTGTCGCTGCCGAGGAGCAGGAAGTTGAGGCCGCCGTCCATCGCTCCGATGTCGGGCACCCCGTCGAGCAGGTGTTCGCTCTCGAGCTCGGCGCCCTGCTGCACCGATCCGAGCAGGTCGAGTGCGGCATAGGCGACGACCGAGGTGGCGCTGACCGCGAGCACGGCGACGGCGGATGCCGCGATCTTCAGGTACGTCGAGACGGCGCCGCGCCGCGGCATCCGCCCGTGCCTCGGCACCGCCGTCTGCTCGACGGCGACATCTTGCTCGACTGAACCGCTCACCGCAACCCTTCGATTTCGCCGATTCTATGCTGGCGAGCTCTGCGAGCACCGGGAGCGGTGCGATTCCGGGCGCGTTACGGCAGTGAGTCGAGCACCGCCGCGAGGCCTGCATCGTCGATCGTGCCGCCGACTTCGCGTGCGGCTTCGCGCACCTCGTCGGGCGCCTGGCCCATCGCGACGGCCCTGCCGGCCGCGCCCGCCCACGCGAACATCTCGAGGTCGTTGCGCCCGTCGCCTGCGGCGAGCACGCGGTCGTTCGGAAGGTCGAGCCAGCCCCGCACCCGTTCGAGCGCGGTCGCCTTGTTGACGCCGTCGGGGGCGATGTCGAGCCACGCGGTCCAGCCGATGGCGTAGCTCACGTGGTGCAGGCCCATCTGGTCGACGATGTCGAAGAACTCGTCGAGCCCGTGCTCGAGGCTCGTCACGACGACACGCGTGGCGCGCTGGTCGAGCAGCTCATCGAAGAGCACCTCACGGGCGTTGTCGACGTTCCAGTCGCTCATGCCCTCGGTGTAGAGGCGATAGCCGTCGGGCAACTCGACCATGAACTTGCCGGCCGGCAGGAACGAGCGAATGCGCTCGAGCACGGGCGTCGGGTCGAACGTCTCGACGTGACGGCGAACATAGCCATCTGATGCCGAATCGTCGCGCTGCATCGTGATGGCACCGTTGGCGCACACGACGTACTCGGGAGTGAGCTCGAGCCGCTCGAGCACCGGAGCGGTCGTCGCCCACGAGCGCCCGGTCGCGAGCGTCACGACATGGCCGCGGTCGCGGGCCGCGGCGACCGCCTCGGCGACGACCGGATCGATCGAGCCGTCTTCGTGCATGATCGTGCCGTCGACGTCGAGCGCGACGAACCACGGGTCAGCGTTCCCTGAACTCGTCGAAGGGATCTCCCCAGCTTCGACGGGCTCAGCGAGCTCCGGTTGCTCGCTGTTCATGCGACCGGCTCGAGCACCTCGAGGCCGCCGAGGTACCCACGCAGGGCCTCGGGCACCACGACCGAGCCGTCGGCCTGCTGGTGGGTCTCGAGGATCGCGACGAGCCAGCGGGTCGTCGCGAGGGTGCCGTTGAGCGTCGCGACGGGGGCCGTCTTACCGCTCTCGGTGCGGTGGCGGATCTCGAGGCGACGCGCCTGGAACGTCGTGCAGTTCGACGTGGAGGTGAGCTCTCGATAGGCGTTCTGCGTGGGCACCCACGCCTCGACGTCGTACTTGCGTGCGGCGCTCGAGCCGAGGTCGCCGGCCGCGGTGTCGATGACCCGGTAGGTGAGGCCCAGGTCTTGCAGCATGCCCTCCTGCCAGCCGAGCAGACGCTCGTGCTCGGCCTCGGCATCGGCCGGGTCGATGTAGGTGAACATCTCGAGCTTGTTGAACTGGTGCACGCGGATGATGCCGCGCGTGTCTTTGCCATGGCTGCCGGCTTCGCTGCGGTAACAGGTCGACCATCCGGCGTAGCGGATCGGCCCCTTCGACACGTCGATGATCTCGTCGGAGTGGTACCCGGCGAGCGCGACCTCGCTCGTGCCCGTCAGGTAGAGCTCCTGTTCGGGCAGGTAGTAGACCTCTTCGGCGTGCGCGCCGAGGAACCCGGTGCCGTTCATGATCTCTGGCCGCACGAGCGTCGGCGTGATGAGCGGCGTGAAGCCGGCCGCGATCGCCCGGTCGAGGCCCATGTTCATGAGCGCGATCTCGAGGCGCGCGCCGACGCCCTTGAGGTAGTGGAAGCGCGCGCCCGAGACCTTCGCACCGCGCTGCATGTCGATGGCGTCGAGCAGCTCGCCGATTTCGAGGTGGTCGCGCGGTTCGAAGTCGAACGCGGGGATCTCGCCGACCTCGCGCAGCACGACGAAGTCGTCTTCGCCGCCGGCCGGCACACCGTCGATGACGATGTTACCGAGGCGCTGCGCGGCGAGCGTGAACTCGGACTCGGCGTCACTCGCAGCCTGATTCGCGGCTTTCACGCGGGCCGCGAGCTCTTGCGCTTCGGCGACGAGAGCGGCCTTGGCGTCTTTCGGCGCCTGCGCGACCTGCTTGCCGAGGGCGTTCTGCTCGGCGCGGAGCGCTTCGAACACGGTGATCGCGGTGCGCCTCGCAGCATCCGCCTCGACGGCCGTGTCGACCAGCGCCACGGACTCGCCACGGAGCTCTTGCGAACGCTTGATCAGGTCAGGGTTCTCGCGAAGCAGCACGGGGTCGATCACCCGAGCAAGTCTAGCCGGGGCATCCGACGACTCGATCGGCACCCGAACGGCACCCGAGCGCGTTCACGGCCGTTTCAGGCCTCGATGCAATACCGTGGGCAGCGTGAGGGCAGACGAGGAGGGGGCGACGGATGCCGCTGGCCAGCGCCTGCGCGCGGCCATCATCTTCAATCCCACCAAGCAGGGTGTCGAGTCGCTGCGGGCCGCAGTCGAGGCTGCCGAGCAACGCCAGAACTTCGCCCCGTCGCTCTGGATCGAGACCGCCGAGGACGATCCGGGCAAGGGTATGGCGCGTGAAGCCCTCGAGGCCGGCGTCGACCTCGTGATCGCAGCCGGGGGCGACGGCACCGTGCGTTCGGTCGCGGCGACGCTCCGCGGCAGCGGCATGCCGCTCGGACTCGTGCCGATCGGCACCGGCAACCTCTTCGCCCGCAACCTCGACATTCCCGTGAACGACCAGGCCGACGCCGTCGTGCTCGCGTTCTCCGGCATGGACCGGGCCGTCGACGTGATCGTCGCCGACATCACCCGCGCCGACGGAACCGACGAGACGCACGTGTCACTCGTGATGGCCGGCATCGGCATCGACGCAGCCATGATCGCGGGCACCAACGCCGACCTGAAGAAGCGCGTCGGCTGGCTGGCGTACGTCGACGCGGGCCTGCGGGCCCTGCCCGCATCCAAGCCGTATCGCGTCGTGCACCGGGTCGACACCGGCCGGCAGCACCGCTCGAAGGTCGCGAGCATCCTCGTGGCGAACCTCGGCTACCTGCCGGGCAACATCGAGCTGATCCCCGACGCCGAGATCGACGACGGCCGCCTCGACGTGGTCGTGCTGGCACCTCGCAATCTCTTCGGCTGGCTGCTCATCTGGCGCAAGGTCACGTGGGAGAACCGGGTGCTGCGAAAGTCTGCGCTCGGCCGACAGTTCCTCGACCTCACCGGTGGCAGCAAGCGCACGGAGATCGTGTACCTGCGAGGGCGGGCAGTCGACCTCGAGATCGAGGGCGCGGCCGAGGAGTTCGAGATCGACGGTGACGAGTTCGGACTCGTGGTCTCTGCGCGGTTCAAGGTCGACCCGGCTGCGCTGATCGTGCGCGTGCCGCGCTGAATGCTGCGCGGCGCACTTCGACTGCGACGATCGCCACGAATGCCGCAATCGATGCTGAGACGAGCGGCCCGAGCATGGCCTGCGCGAACTGTCCGAACGCCATGCGCGCGAAAGCCTCGGATTGCGTCTCGCTGACCCCGCTTCCGTCGACGACGAGACCCATGCTCGCTCCCGCTCCTTCGACCACTCCGCGGACAAGCCATATCACAGCCACAACGGTTGCGGCCATGATCGCAACGAGCCCCCACCACTCCGCCCCTCGGTGCGTGCGAGCCTCGTCGCTCGCCCAATTCGCGCTCCCGGCAGGTAACGTTCCAAGGCGTCGTTGCGCCGCCAGTGCCGTCACGACGACGACGCCAATCGCACCGGCCATCAGCAGCGGCGACGACAACCCCCATCCGAGCTCCCGCAGCCCGGGCTCGGCAGACCGAGACACTCCCGTGTAGGAGCCCAGGTCCCAGTACACGGCCCACGACCACCAGACGCCGACCGCGAACGCCGCCATCGTCACCGCCCACCCGGCGACAAGCCATCGCTGCGGCATGGGCCCGCCGGGTTGCGCCTCGTCGTCGACAGGTGCAGTGGGCTCATCACTCGCGAGCTCGGCCGCCTCGAGCGGTGTCGCCGATTGCCCGCCGAGGTGCTCGAACAGCGCCTCGATGCCGCGTTGCTTCGGCTCCTCTGCGTCGTCGAACCGCTCGTTCACATGGCTCGGCAGCTCCGCCCTCGGCCGATCGGGGATGCGCGCCACCCGCGCTGCGCGGGTGTCCGCGGCATCTGTCTCGCTCGACCCATGGCCTGAATACCCGCGCTGGAACCGCGGATCGAATCGCGGGTCGATACCGGTCGTGGCGCCGTCGCTCACGTGGCCTCCTCGGATCAGGGCCGCCCGATCAGTCGGGCTCGCCGCTCAGGAGGCCCCGCAACCAGTCGCGGGCCTCGATGAAGATGCCGTCATCGTACTTCGAGTGGTACTCGATCTCACGCTTGTCGGCCCGCGGATACGAGCCGAGGAAGATCACCTTGGGGCTCGTGCGACGGAGGCCGAGCAGTGCGTCGGCGACACGTTCGTCGGCGACGTGCCCGTCGAAGTCGACGACGAAGCGGTAGCGGCCGAGGGCATCGCCGATGGGCCGCGACTGGATGAGCGAGAGGTTCACGCCCCGCGTCGAGAACTGCTCGAGCATCGCGAGCAGCGCGCCGGGCTCGTCATCGGGCAGCTCGACGATGATGCTCGTCTTGTCGGCGCCGGTCGGTTCGGGCAGCACCCGTGAGCGACTGACGAGCACGAAGCGGGTGACGGCGTTGGGGTCGCCGATCTCGCGGGCGAGCACGTCGACGTCGAGGTGGTCGGTGATGCCGGGCGGCGCCACGGCCGCGTCGGCCTGGCTGCCTTCGAAGAGGGATGCCGCGGCGGCGACGTTGCTCGTCGCGGGAATGTGCCCGTGGTCGGGGAGCTCCCGTTCGAGCCAGTCGCGCGACTGCGCGTAGGCGACGGGGTGCGCGTTGACGACCCGCACCTCGGCGAGCGCGGTGCCGGGCCGCGCGACGAGCACGAAGTTGACGGGCACGAGGTACTCGCCGAGGATGCGGAGACCGGGCACGGTGGCCAGCGCGTCCTGCGTGGCGGAGACGCCGCCGTCGACCGAGTTCTCGATCGCGATCATCGCGGCGATCGAGCGGCCGTCCGTGACATCCGCAAGCGCCTCGCCGACGTTGTTGACGGCCCGCCAGTGCTTACCGGATGCTTCTGGCACCTGCTTCAGCGCCGACTCGGTGAAGGTGCCGGCCGGCCCCAGGTAGGAGTACGTCTCCTCGGGCGGTGTGGGCGCGGCAGCTCCGCTGAGCCCCGTCGAAGCGTGCGTCATGCAGGTCAGCCTAGCCACCGCCACCCCCTGCTCTTTTCAGGAGTTCTCGGCCCCTTTTCAGGAGTTCTCGGCCCCGACATGTGATTCAGCGGCGTGTTCTCCTGAGAAACGCCCCGATATCGCGGAACCTCCTGAAAACGGATACGCGACGGAACGGGATCCCGCATGAACGCGATCGGTACGACTGATCGATCCACGCGAAGCGTGCCCACCGATGCCGAACGGCTCGAGGCGCTCCGGCGGATGAAGCGCGTCGCGACGAGCCTGCTGCTCATCGCCGCGGTCGTGTTCGCGGTCTCGTTCGCGCTGCAGGACGAGCTGCCGTGGCTCGGCTACGTGCGCGCGGCCGCCGAGGGCGCGATGGTCGGCGCGATCGCGGACTGGTTCGCGGTGACGGCGCTGTTCCGGCATCCGCTCGGCATCCCGATCCCGCACACGGCGATCATCCCGAACCGCAAGGACGAGATCGGCGCGACCCTCGGCGCGTTCGTCGAGCACGAGTTCCTCTCCGACGATGTCGTGCTCGGCAAGCTCCGCTCGATCGGCATCGCCCGCCGGCTCGGTGGCTGGCTCCGGACGCCGGCCAATGCCGAGCGGCTGACCGCCGAGGCATCCGTCGCCGCACGCGGCTTGCTCACCCTGCTCGGTGATGACGACGTCGAGGACGTGATCGAGCGACTCGCCCGGCGATACCTGTTCGAGCCCGAATGGGCGCCAGCGATCGGTCGGGTCGGCGCCCGTCTCGTCGCCGACCACCAACAGCGCGCCGCCGTCGACGTCGTGCTCGAGAAGGCCGAGGGATGGCTCGATGCCCACCCCGAGGCATTCGGCAGCATGATCTCCGATCGGCTGCCGCGGTGGCTGCCCGGCTTCGTCGACCGCGTCGTCGACGACCGCGCCTACCGCGAGGTGCTCGGGTTCGTACGGGCCGTACGTGCCGATGCGGGGCATCCGCTGCGCGTCGCGATCGACCGCTACCTCGCCGAGCTCGCCGACGCCATGCAGCACGACCCGGTCATGATCGCGCGCGTCGAGACACTCAAGGCCGAGCTGCTCGAGAGCCCGCGCCTGCGCGAGTTCGCCGGCGAGGCGTGGGCCTCGGTGAAGGCGACGCTCGACGCCTCGCTCGCCGACCCGTCGAGCGAGTTGCGCGCCGGGCTGACCTCAGCGGTCGTCGAAGTCGGTGCCCGCCTCGTCGCCGACGAGGGGCTCGCCGCGAAGGTCGACACCTGGGCGACGGATGCCGCGGCCTACGTCGTACGCAACTACCGCCACGAGATCGCGGGCGTCATCACCGAGACCGTCGAGCGCTGGGATCCGCGGGAGACGACCGAGAAGCTCGAGCTGCAGGTGGGCCGCGACCTGCAGTTCATCCGCATCAACGGCACGGTCGTCGGTGCACTCGCCGGACTCGCCATCTTCACGATCGCCACCGCGGTGCACGCCCTCTCCTGAGGCGACCTCGCGGGTTGAGGAGCGACGAAGGAGTGTCTCGAACCTCCGTCGACCGAAGGTCAGGTTTCGAGACGGCGCTGGCGCGCCTCCTCAACCCACGAGAAGCCTCGACCGAAGGAGGTTTCGAGACGGCGCTGGCGCGCCTCCTCAACCCACGAGAAACGAGACGGCGCTGGCGCGCCTCCTCAACCCACGAGAAGCGACACGGCGCTGGCGCGCCTCCTCAACCCACGAGAAACTAGGAGCATGCACGAGCGAGCAGGAACCCCGGCGACCGCATCCGACCTCATCGACGTGGAGGCACTCGTCAGGGCCTACTACGAGCGGCATCCGGATGCCGAGATTTCGGCGCAGCGCGTCGTCTTCGGCACCTCAGGCCACCGCGGGTCGGCGTTCACGTCGAGCTTCAACGAAGACCACATCCTCGCGATCACGCAGGCGATCGTCGAGTACCGCACCGCGCAGGGCATCACGGGGCCGCTCTTCATCGGCGCAGACACGCACGCGCTGAGCGCGCCGGCCCAGACGACGGCACTCGACGTGCTCGTCGCCAATCAGGTGCGCGTGCTCGCCGACGAGTTCGACGACTACGTGCCGACGCCCGCCCTCTCGCACGCGATCCTGAAGTGGAACAACGACCCCGCGAAGCGCGCCGAGGGTGAGGCCGACGGTATCGTCATCACCCCATCGCACAACCCCCCGCAAGACGGCGGCTTCAAGTACAATCCCCCGCACGGCGGGCCTGCCGACTCGGATGCCACGAAGTGGATCGCCGACCGCGCGAACGAACTCATCGCCGGCGGCCTCAAGGAGGTCAAGCAGGCCGAGCCGAGCGGCGTCGAGACCTACGACTTCCGCGGACACTACGTCGCCGACCTCGCGAACATCATCGACTTCGACGCGATCCGGTCGGCCGGCGTCAAGATCGGCGCCGACCCGCTCGGCGGGGCATCCGTCTCGTACTGGGGCGCGATCCGCGACGCCTACGACCTCGACCTCACGGTCGTCAACGAACGCGTCGACCCGGCCTGGTCGTTCATGACCCTCGACTGGGACGGCAAGATCCGCATGGACCCGTCGTCGCCGAGCGCCATGGCCTCGGTGCTCGAGCACGCCGGCGACTTCGACATTCTCACGGGCAACGACGCCGACGCCGACCGGCACGGCATCGTCACACCCGACGGCGGCCTCATGAACCCCAACCACTACCTCGCCGTCGCGATCGAGTACCTCTTCGGGCACCGGCCGAACTGGCGAGCGGATGCCGCGATCGGCAAGACCCTCGTCTCGAGCTCGATGATCGACCGGGTCGCCGCCTCGCTCGGCCGACGCCTCTGGGAGGCGCCGGTCGGCTTCAAGTGGTTCGTGCCCGGCCTCGTCGACGGCTCGGTCGGCTTCGGCGGCGAAGAGAGCGCGGGCGCCTCGTTCCTTCGCTTCGACGGCACCGTCTGGACGACCGACAAAGACGGCATCCTGCTGTGCCTGCTCGCCTCCGAGATCCGCGCCGTCACCGGCCGGTCGCCGTCAGACCTCTACCGCGACCTCGTCGAGCGATTCGGCGACCCGGCCTACGAGCGAACGGATGCCGCGGCATCCGCTGCCCAGAAGGCCGCACTCGGCAAGCTCGACGGCGACGCCATCTCGGCGACCGAACTCGCGGGCGAACCGATCACTGCGAAGCTCTCGCACGCGCCGGGCAACGACGCGGCGATCGGCGGCGTGAAGGTCGAGACGGCCGACGCCTGGTTCGCGGCGCGGCCGAGCGGCACCGAAGACGTCTACAAGATCTACGCCGAGTCGTTCAAGGGGCCCGAGCATCTCGCAGAGGTGCAGGCCGCCGCGAAGGAGATCGTCGACGCCGCGCTCGGCGCTTCGCCGCTCGAGTAGCAGCCGGCACGCCGCAACGACCCGCGCGCAGGCGGTCGGACACCTGACTATGCAGCAATTCAGGAGGGCACCCGGCGTGTCGCCCCGACACGCCGGAACAAGACGGCGCGACACGCCTCCGCTCCTGAATTGCTGCACTGGTCAGGCGCGACCAGCTACGTCAGAGAGAAGTACTGTTCACGTCAGCGAGAAGTAGGTGACGGCGCCGCCGCCCGAGGCGAGGGCCTCGTCGACGTTCCAGTAGTCGGCGTCCTTGGTGTGGCCGCCGACCCAGACGGTCGTGCCGGTAGCACTCCGGTCGACGCGGGTGACGACGGCCGTGTGGTCGCGGTCGCCCGAGCCGTCCCAGTCGAACTGGGCGACGTCGCCGACCTTCACGAGGCCGCGCTGCGAGTCGTCGAGCGGCGTGGCGAGGTCCGGGCGGGTGTACAGCCAGTCGCGCATCGCAGTCGAGCTCGCCCAGCTGGGCGACATCGCGCCCGTCGCCTGGTCGTAGTACCAGCCGGCGTCCATCGCCCAACCGCGGGCGGCGAGGGACTGGCTCGTGAAGTTCGCGCAGTCGACACCACTCAAGACGGTGTACGCGGCCGTGTTGTAACCGCTCCAGTAGGTGAGCACGTAGCCCAGCTGTGCGTCGATCGCGGGGTTCGACGTGTAGGTCAGGGTGAGCGGCTGCGAAGCCGCGTGCACGGCCGCTTCGTCGATCGCGGTGAGCTGGGCGGCGAGTGACACCGGGGCGGCGGCGCCGGCGACGGTCGCGGTCCCGGGTGCCACGACGGCGACGGGCTCCCCCGCGACATCCGTGAACGCCACCGCAACACCACCGAGGGCGGTGTCGGCCACGGCGGGCACCTGGAACGTGAGCTGCTCGGGCGCCGCAGCGACGATGGGCGCTGCAACACCGCCGACGGCGACCTGGCCCACCTGGTCGAGCTCCTCGCCCGTCACAGTCACCTGGGTGCCGCCGGTGAACGGCACGGCGGCGGTCGAGAGCCCGCTCGTGACGGCCGGCCTCGCCGAGATATCGATCGACGAGATGAGCTCATCGCCGGCACCGACACCGTGTTCGGTCGCCGCTGGCAGGTCGCTCGCGCTCGCGAGGGTCGCATCGGCGTCAGCGTCGGCCGATGCCGCGGAGACGGCGCCGAGCGCACTGACGCTCAGGATGGCGCTTGCGCAGCCGAGCGCCACGAACCGGCGCGGCGTGCTACTCGACGAACGCCGGTTGCGCACTCGCTCGGCGCGGTGCCGGGCACGGAGCGTGTTGCGACTCTCGAGATCGCCGAAGGACGCGCGCGGATCCCCGCCCGATGCTTCGCCGAGTGTCTCGTCGGATGCTGCTCGCACCGGCGTCGGCTCGCCGATCGCGGCGATCGCGGCCGTCTCGGCCGTCTCGGCCGTCTCACGCTCGGCGGTCGCGCCGGTGACGGCCGGGCCGCCGTCCGTGGGTTCGCGGAACGTCGAGCGCCGTCGGGCGGGTGGTTCAGTGGGCGTGGAGGCAGGCGTGAAGAAGTTGAAGGGCACAGGCGAAGATTCCGGGTCGGCATTTTGGGGGACAGAACACCCCATCACGCCAAATTGTGAGGAACCCTCTCAAACTCTGGGAACCCGGTGAGAGCGCATTCATCGCGCAGCCCCGCAGCTAGGACGCCGCAACCCTGCGATTCGCGGCCATCGCCCGCAGCCCGGCGATGCCGAGCGGCACCAGTACCAGCAGGGCCACGACGTTCACGCCGGCGAAGCCCGCGATGCCGAGCACGACACCCGAGAGGGCAGCGGATGCCGCAGCCGCGAGGTTCATCGCGGCGTCCGTGGCGCCCTGCAACGGCACCCGGATCGCCGGATCGACCGACGTCGTCAGCAGAGTGGAGCCGCCGATGAGCCCGCACGACCAGCCCAAGCCGAGCAACCCGAGCGCCAGCGGGACGAGCAGCATGTCGTCGGCCGGCGCCAGGATGCCGATGAGTGCGGCGACCGTGAGGATGCCGGCGCCGGTGGCGATCACGCGCGCCGGGCCGATGCGGTCGACGAGCCAACCGACGAGCGGGCTCGCGCCGTACATGCCGAGGATGTGGATGCTGATCACGACGCCGACGAGCGACAGCGACAAGCCGTGCGCCGTCATGTGCACGGGCGTCATCACCATCACGCCGACCATCACCGTGTGCGAGCAGACGATCGCGAGGATCGCGAAGAGGGATCGCGGGCTGCGGGTCGCGGTGCGGAATGCGGACCACGCGCCGACCGGACGATCCAGGTCGCGGGTGCTCCCCGAGCTTGTCGAGCTCCCTGAGCTTGTCGAAGGGAGGCCGGGGGGCACGAGGGAAGCCCCTTCGACGGGCTCAGGGAGCGGAGACGCATCCGCGGCGTCCGCGGCCATCGTGCCCGGCTTCGGCAGCCGGAGCATGGTCGCGACGAGCAGCGTGGAGAGCGCGAAAGCGGCGCCCGAGAACAGGAACGGGCCCACGAGCGGCGGCAGGCCGAGCTCGAGCCCGAACTCGGCGCCGGTGGCGGAAAGGAGGGGGCCCGCGACCGACCCGAGCGTCGTGGCCCACAGCACGAGCGACATCGAGCGCGCCTCGAAGCCGGCAGCCGCGACCTCTGTGGCGGCGAAGCGGGCCTGCAGGCCCGCGGCGGCACCCGCGCCGAACGCCGCAAGGCCGAGGAAGACCAGCGGCACCCAGCCGCTCGCCGCGGCCGCGACGACGAGCACCGCACCGACCAGCGCGAGAGCGTATCCCGTCGCGAGCGCGACGTGCCGACCTGAGCGCACCGCGAGCTTGGCGAGTGGGATGGCGGCCAGCGCGGCCCCGAGCACGCTCGCCGACTGCGCGAGACCCGCGAGCGCGACGACGCCCGTCATCTGCTCGACGAGGAGCGCGGCGACCGCGATGCCCGAAGCCACCCCGACGCCCGCGAGCAGCTGGTTGATGATCAGTACGGTGAGGGAGAGGCCGCGCCGCGGCCCCTTCGACGCGCTCAGGGAGCGCTGCTCACTCATATTCGGGTGCAGCCGGGAGGCCGAAGAACTCCTCGAGCGTCGTGACCCCGGTCTCGTGCATTTCGGTGGCGAGCGGTACGCCGACGTAGCGATAGTGCCAGGGTTCGAACTCGTAGCCGGCCACCGGCGTCTTGTCGGCGGGATACCGCAGGATGAACCCGAACCGCCATGCGTTGTCGCGCAGCCAGATGCCCTCGGCGGTGTCGGCGAAGCACGTCGCGAGCGAGCAGTCGCCGCTCTCGGCGCCGATGTCCATGACGAGCCCGGTCTGATGCTCGCTGAACCCGGGCCGCGCGGTGAGCAGGTCGTCGCCGTCGTAGATCGACTCCTGCGAGGAGTAGGAGCGGAATGCGCTGTTCGAGGCGAGCGAGAGATCGGCCTCATCGGACGCGGCCTGGAACATCGCGACGATCGCGTCGGACGCTTCCTGACGCATCATCGGCTCCCAGGTGTGCGACACGGGCACATCCACGAGGTCGTCGGGCTCGAAGTCCTGCGGGTTCATCGGGCGCAGCTTGTTGACGACGACCCAGATGCTGTTCGGGTCGTCGAGGGAGTGCGCGGTGCGGTCGAAGGTGTCGACGCTCGCGGGCGGCGGGGCCTCGCCGGGCGCCGGGCGCGGCGCTTCGGGCGCCTGCGAACCGGATGCCCCACCCGCCGTCGCATTGCCCGCCGAGCCGCCCGAGACAGCACCGATGACGACCACGGCCACCGCGATGAGGGCGAGGCTGATCGAGACGGCGATCACCATGCGCCGATTCTGCGTCACCTCATCGGGCGACGTTCGGCGTTCGCTTGCTGGCACCGGACGAGTCTACGCCGGGGTCGCTGGGCGACCCGTGAACAGCCGCTCGAAGCACCCGCGCCGGTCATCTCCGGATACAGCGATGGGCGCCACTCGGGTCACGGCTCGGGTCACGGTTCGCGCCACGGCTCGGGTCACGGCTCGGGTCACGGCTCGGTAACGAAACGCCGCCGTGAGAGCGCTCTCTTGACAGCACGCGGTTGCACTGCATAGAGTCACATCTCGAATCGTGAGAGCGCTCTCACGTTCCAAAGAGAGCGCTCTCACGCTGCGACACATTCCCGTCCACGCACACACAAAGGAGTGACCGTGAAGCTCTCACGCCACACGAAGGTTGCCGCAGCCGTAGCCGGCGCTGCGACCATCGCCCTCCTCGCCTCCGCCTGCTCCACAGGTGGCGGCGAAGAGAGCGACGGCGACATCACACTGACCGTCACCACGTTCGGCACGTTCGGATATGACGACCTCTACACCGAGTACGAAGAGGCCAACCCGGGCGTCACGATCGAGGCGACGAACATCGACACCGGCGGCAACGCCCGTACCGACGCCTTCACCAAACTCGCCGCCGGCTCGGGTCTCTCCGACGTCGTGGCGATCGAGGAAGGCTGGCTCGGCGCCATCATGGAGGTCTCCGACCAGTTCGTCGACCTCACCGAGTACGGCATCGACGACCGCAAGAGCGACTGGGTCGACTGGAAGTACGAGCAGGCGACCGACACCGAAGGCCGGGTCATCGGCTACGGCACCGACATCGGCCCGACCGGCATCTGCTACAACGGTCCCGCACTCGAGGCAGCCGGGCTCGCCAGCGACCGCGAGAGCGTCGCCGAGCTGCTCGACGGCGACTGGGCGAACTACTTCGCTGTGGGCAAGCAGTACCAGGAGGCCACGGGCAAGGCGTGGTTCGACCACTCCGGGTTTGTCTGGAACTCCATGGTGAACCAGCTGCCCGAGGGGTACTACACGTCCGGCGGCGAGCTGAACGTCGAAGACAACGCTGATCTCAAGGCGAACTTCGACCTGCTCGCCGGCGCCGTCGGCGACAGCCTCTCGGCCGCGCAGACCGCGTGGGACTGGAACGGCGGCAAGTCGTTCGTCGACGGCACGTTCGCGACCTTCGTCTGCCCGGGCTGGATGCTCGGTGTCGTCGAGGGCCAGGTCGAGACCGGCGGCGGCGACGCCGCAACCGGCTGGGACTTCGCTGACGTCTTCCCTGGTGGCGCAGCCAACTGGGGCGGCGCGTTCCTCTCGATCCCCGAGTCCTCCGAGCACAAGGAGGCAGCCGCGAAGCTCGCCGACTGGCTCACCCAGCCCGAGCAGCAAGTGAAGCAGTCGGCAGCCGCTGGCAACTTCCCGAGCACGATCGGCGCGCAGGAGACCCTCGCCGAAGAGGCGACGCCGAACGAGTTCTTCAACGGCGCCCCCACCGGAGCGATCCTCGCAGCCCGCGCCGAAGGCGTCGTGGCCCAGTTCAAGGGCCCCGACGACTCGGTCATCCAGGAGAACGTCTTCGGCCCGCCGCTGTCGTCGCTCGACCGCGGTGAAGTCGACGCCGCCGGCGCCTGGGACCAGGCCATCGAGCTGCTCCACGAGCTCGTCGGCGAGTAGTCCCAACTGAGGAACGGAGAGCCCTCGGGCCCCACCCGAGGGCTCTCCTTCCCTGTCATCTCCCGACGACTGGACTTCGCATGACCACCACCATTCGGCCCCCCGCGAGCGGGACCTCAACGCCGCAGCGGCGCGCCGCGGCATCCGAACCCCTGACCTTCCGTCAGCGCCTCTCGCGCTTCGACGTCAAAGCGAGCCCGTACTTCTACGTCTCGCCTTTCTTCATCCTCTTCGCGCTCGTCGGCCTCTTCCCGCTCATCTACACACTCGTCGTGTCGATGTACGAATGGGACCTGCTGAAGGGCCAAGGGCCGTTCGTCGGCCTCGACAACTTCGTCGAGATCCTCGGCGACAGCATGTTCTGGAACTCGATCGGCAACACGATCAGCATCTTCCTGCTGTCGTCGATCCCGCAGCTGACCGTGGCGCTCATCGTCGCCTACCTGCTCGACCAGGGCCTGCGTGCGGCGACGTTCTGGCGCATGAGCGTGCTGCTGCCCTACATCGTGACCCCTGTCGCCGTTGCGATCATCTTCTCGAGCGCGTTCAACGAAGCCGATGGGCTCGTGAACAACCTGCTGAACGTGTTCGGCATCGCCGACCAGCAGTGGAAGCACGACACCTTCCTCAGCCACATCGCGATCGCCACGATGGTGAACTTCCGCTGGACCGGTTACAACGCCCTCATCCTCCTGGCCGCGATGCAATCGGTGCCGCGCGACCTCTACGAGTCCGCCGCGATCGACGGCGCCGGTGCAGTGCGCCGCTTCTTCTCCATCACGATCCCCTCGATCCGCCCGACCCTCATCTTCGTCATCATCACCGCCACGATCGGCGGCCTGCAGATCTTCGCCGAGCCTCGCCTCTTCGACGTCTCGACCGCGGGCGGCATCGGCGGCAGCGACCGCCAGTTCCAGACCACGGTGCTGTTCATGTGGGAGCTCGCCTTCTTCCGCCGCGACTTCGGCGAGGCCGCCGCCGTCGCGTGGCTGCTCTTCCTGCTCATCGTCGGGGTCGGCCTCATCAACTTCCTGATCTCCCGCCGCATCGCCGCCGTGGGCGACAAGCCCACCCGTCGTGTTCGCCGCGCACGCGAACGCGCCTCCAGAGGAGGAGAGGCATGAGCACCACCGCCACCCCCGAGCCCATCCCCGCCGTCATGGTCGATCTCGCGAGCGAGGAACGCCGCCCCGCGGCATCCACGGGTCGAAATCGCCGGCGCTCCGTCGGCACCGCCGGCATCGGCAGCCGCCCCGGCTTCCTCATCTACGGGCTGCTCGCCGCGTTCGTCATCGGCGGCGCCTACCCCCTCTGGTGGTCGGTCGTCGTCGGCAGCAGCACGAACGCGACCCGCGGCGAGACGCTGCCGATCATCCCCGGCGGCAACTTCCTCACCAACGCGGCGAAGGTGCTCGACGCCATTCCGTTCTGGCTCGCACTCGGCAACTCGATCCTCATCTCGGCGATCATCACGATCTCGGTGGTGACGTTCTCGACGCTCGCGGGGTACGCCTTCGCGAAGCTCCGCTTCAAAGGACGCGACGGGCTCATGGTGTTCGTCATCGCCACCATGGCGATCCCGACCCAGCTCGGCATCATCCCGCTGTTCATGGTGATGCGCGAACTCGGCTGGACCGGCACCATCGGCGCCGTCATCGTGCCGATGCTCGTGACCGCGTTCGGTGTGTTCTTCATGCGGCAGTACCTCGTCGACGTCATCCCCGACGAACTCATCGAAGCGGCCCGCGTCGACGGGGCCAACCAGATCCGCACCTTCATCAACGTCGCGCTGCCCGCCGCCCGGCCGGCCATGGCCATCCTCGGCCTCTTCACCTTCATGATGGCGTGGACCGACTATCTCTGGCCGCTCATCGTGCTGAGCCCGACGAACCCAACCCTGCAGACGGCGCTCAGCCAGCTGCAGTCGGGGTACTACGTCGACTACTCGATCGTGCTCACCGGCGCGGTGCTGGCGACCATCCCCCTGCTCGTGCTGTTCATCATCGCGGGCAGGCAACTCATCTCGGGAATCATGCAAGGAGCGGTGAAGGGTTGAACGACCAGCACACGTCATTCCGTCGAAACTGGCCCGCGGGCTTCGTCTGGGGCTCCGCGACCGCCGCAGCGCAGATCGAAGGCGCCGCGCGCGACGGCGGCAAAGAGGACTCGATCTGGGATGCGTTCGCGCGCGTTCCCGGCGCGATCGCCGGTGGTGACACCCCCGATCGCGCAGTGGACCACTACCATCGCATGCCGGAGGATGTCGCGCTCATGCGCTCCCTCGGCCTCGATTCCTACCGGTTCTCGGTCTCGTGGGCGCGGGTCGTGCCCGGCGGCCGCACGGTCAACCGCGAGGGGCTCGACTTCTACTCGCGACTCGTCGATGAACTGCTCGGCGCCGGCATCCTGCCCTGGCTCACCCTGTACCACTGGGATCTGCCGCAGGCCCTGCAGGAGCGCGGCGGCTGGGCGAATCGGGACACCGCGTACCGCTTCGCCGAATACGCCGAGCTCGTCTACGGAGCCCTCGGCGACCGGGTCACGCACTGGACGACGTTCAACGAGCCGCTCTGCTCCTCGCTCATCGGCTACGTCGGCGGTGAGCACGCGCCCGGCCTGAACGACCCGGAGGCGGGGCTCGCAGCGGTGCACCACCAGCACCTCGCACACGGCCTCGCCGTCGAGCGGCTCAGGTGCCTCGCGGATGCTGCGGGGCGCGACATCCGGCTCGGCATCACGCTGAACCTCACGAACGCGGTGCCGAACGACCCGACCGACCCCGTCGATCTCGAGGCCGCCCGGCGCATTGACGCCCTCTGGAACCGGATGTATCTCGAGCCCATGCTGCTCGGGGCATATCCCGCCGACCTGCTCGACGACGTGCGCGAGTTCGGTCTCGCCGACCGGATCCTGCCCGGCGACCTCGAGCAGATCGCCCAGCCCATCGACTTCCTCGGCGTGAACCACTATCACGACGACAACGTGTCGGGGCATCCGCAGCCCGTCGATGCCGAACCGTCGCTTCGACCGACCGATCGGCCCGGCCGCTCGCCGTTCCCCGGCAGCGAGTACGTCTCGACGCCGGCGCGGGGTCTGCCGCGCACGGCGATGGGCTGGGAGGTGAACCCCGAGGGGCTCACCCGACTGCTCGTGCGCCTGGGGGCGGAGTACCCGAACCTGCCGCCGCTCTACGTGACCGAGAACGGTGCCGCCTACGAAGATGTCGTGGAGGTCGACGGTGCGGTGCACGACATCGAGCGCATGGCATACGTGCTCGACCACGTCGACGCGATCGGCGAGGCGATCGAACAGGGAGCCGACGTGCGCGGCTACTTCGTGTGGTCGCTGCTCGACAACTTCGAATGGGCCTGGGGCTACGAGAAGCGGTTCGGCATCGTGCGGGTCGACTACGACACCTTCGAGCGCACGCCGAAAGACAGCGCACGGGCGTTCGCCGCGCTGATCGCGCAGTCGAAGTCGGAGTCCGCGGCGCCCGCCGCCGCGACGACTATCGTGGGGTGAACCGGCACACCGGAAGGGGGTCACGATGACGGGAAACACTCCGCCCGGCCAGGCGCCGACCCTCGAGATGGTGGCGGCGCGTGCAGGCGTCTCCCGTGCGACGGTCTCGCGAGTCGTCAACGGATCGCCGAAAGTGAGCCCCGAGGTCGCCGAGGCTGTGCACGCGGCGATCGAAGCACTCAACTACGTGCCCAACCGCGCCGCTCGCTCGCTCGCGAGTCGGCGCACGCAGGCCATCGCCCTGATCGTGCCCGAGTCCGCGGCCCGCGTGTTCGACGACCCGTTCTTCGCCTCCGTCGTTCAGGGCGCCGCCCTCGCGCTCGCGGGAACCGAGTACACCCTCAACATGCTCATCGAGTCGGAGCTCGACCCCGACAAGACCCGCAGATACCTGCTGGGCGGCAACGTCGACGGGGCGCTCGTCGTCTCCCACCACACAGGCGACCACTCCTTCGCGCACCTCTCGCAGTCGTTCCCGCTCGTCTTCGGCGGGCGCCCGCTCGATCCAGACGAGTCGAGCGGCTACACGGTCGATGTCGACAACGAACGCGGGGCATCCTCCGCGGCGCAGCACCTCGTCGACGGCGGCCGGCGCCGCATCGCGACGATCGCCGGTCCGCAGGACATGCCGCCGGGAGTCGACCGGCTGCACGGCTTCACTTCCGTCGTGGCCGCCGCAGGGCTCGCCGACGACCTCGTCGCGTACGGCGACTTCACGGCCGCATCCGGCGCCACCGCGATGAGAAGCCTGCTCGAGCGGGAGCCCGATCTGGACGCCGTGTTCGCCGCCAACGACCAGATGGCGATGGGTGCACTGTCGGCCCTCGCCGAAGCGGGAAGGTCAGTGCCGACCGACGTCGCGGTCGTGGGGTTCGACGACGACCGCTATGCCGCCACGGCGATGCCGGCGCTCACGACCGTGCGGCAGCCTTCATCGCAGATGGGCGCAGAGATGGCACGCAAGCTCGTGCGGCTCATCGCGGGCGAAGAGGTCGAAGCGGCGACCATTCTGCCGACCGAGCTCGTGGTGCGACAGTCAGGGTAGCGCGGGCCCCCAGGGCGTCCTCTCGGCCGTGCTCGCCGCGTCGTGACGAGAGTCGCGCGATCGTCCAGGTCGACGGCGGTCGAGTCGAACCAGTACGCGGCGACATGCTCCCACCGAGGAGCCACTCGTATCATGACGAACGTGCGTCTCGCTCCTCCGAGCACGTCGACGGTCGGCTGATGTCCGAGACATCCGCAGACGCGCAGCCCTTTGGCGGCGGCGCCTCGACTCAACCGGAGAAGCCCACGAACCGGTTGCGCCTGCCGCTCGTCGCCGGACAGGACTTCCAGTCGCAGCGACCCTGCGACGAGCACGTGGGAGGGCGACTCGCGCGCCGGAGGACGCGTGCAGACGTCCTCCGACGTGCGAGGCGTCCTCCGGCGCGAAACGGGCGTTGACGGGGCGTCGAAGACGACGTCAGGCCACCGGCCCCTGCTCGAACACGACGCCCGCGACATCCGTGAATCGGCCCTTCATGACGGCGATCGCCTCGGGGTTCTCGTCGACGAGCACGAAGCGGCGGCCGAGCGTCGCGGCGACCGCCCCGGTCGTGCCCGAGCCGGCGAAGAAGTCGAGCACCCAATCGCCCTCGCGGGTCGAGGCCTGCACGATGCGCCGAAGGATGCCCTCGGGCTTCTGCGTCGGGTACCCCGTCTTCTCGCGCCCCGTCGGTGAGACGATCGTGTGCCACCACACGTCGGTCGGCAACTTGCCGAGCTCGGCCTTCTCGGGCGTCACGAGCCCCGGCGCCATGTACGGCTCTCGGTCGACGGCGGTCGAGTCGAACCAGTAGCCCGTCGGGTTCTTCACGTAGACGAGAATCGTGTCGTGCTTCGTCGGCCACTTGCGCTTCGCCTTGGCGCCGTAGTCGTAGGCCCAGATCAGCTCGTTGAGAAAGCACTCTCGGCCGAAGAGCGCATCGAGCAGCACCTTCGCGTAGTGCGCCTCGCGATAGTCGAGGTGCAGGTAGAGGGTGCCGTCGTCGGCGAGCAGCCGCCACGCCTCGACGAGTCGCGGCTCGAGGAATCCCCAATAGTCGTCGAACCGGTCGTCGTAGCGCAGCAGATCGCCGCGGATGCGCTCGTAGCGCTTGCCTGCGAACCCGGTGATCGCGGTCCGCCCTGAGCTTGTCGAAGGGTGCCCGAGCCGCGAGGCATCCGCTGGGGGTTCGTCGCCCTTCGCCGCATCGGGAAGCCGCACGTGCCTCGTCGACTGGCGTGTCTGCGCCCGGCCCGTGTTGAACGGCGGATCGAGGTAGACGAGGGTGAAGCGCCCGTCTGGCAGCGTGGGGAGCACCGCGAGGTTGTCCGCATGGATGATGCGGTTCGGCTCGTCGGTCGGCATCGCCCCATTCTGCCAGCGACGCGAGCCGAGGATTTCCGCTGCGCGCTCGGGCGCGACTACGACGTGGGCTGACCGAGCACCACGCGGGCGTCGCCGAGCACCTCTGCGTGCCGGGTGCGCGCCAGGAAACTGCGTACCGTTTCGCGGCTTCGGGTGAGGCACGCGATCTTCGAGTCGAGGGTCGCGAGTTCGTCGGCCAGGCTCTCGGCGAGGTTCTTCGAACACGTGCGCGCGAGTTCTTCGCCCTCGACGCCATCCATGCCGAGCATGATGCCGATGAGCCTCGTGGGCAGCCCCGAGGAGATGAGGCCGCGCACCAGCTCGACCTGCTCGACCGCGACCTCGGGATAGTCGCGATAGCCGTTGAGGCGCCGCTCGGACGAGAGCAGTCCCTGCTCCTCGTAGTACCGCAGCATGCGCGTCGGAACGCCTGTGCGCTGCGAGAGTTCACCTATCTTCACGGGATCCTCCGAAAAGCTTGACCTTCACATCGATGTCAAAGTTTAGCCTCGAAGCATGTCAGAGACAACCACCTTCCGTTCGGTCGAAACGGTCGAGCGAACGCCCTGGTTCGCGCTTCTCACGCTCGCGTTCGCCGTCTTCGCCACGGTCACCGTCGAGATGATCCCCGCCGGGCTGCTGCCGGCGATGAGCGCGGATTTCGGCGTCTCGGCGTCGGCGATCGGACTGCTCGTCTCATTGTGGGCGGTCACGATCATCGTCGCGAGCCTCCCGGTCGTGCGTCTGACCGCTCGAGTCGACCGCCGAACCCTCATCGTCGTCGCGCTGGCCGTGATGGCGATCGCCAACCTCGCGACCGCCCTCGCACCGAGCTTCGAGTTCGCACTCGGCTCTCGCATCATCGCCGCGGTAGCCCACGGCGCGTTCTGGTCGGTCGTGATGGTCTACGCGACCTCGCTCGTCGACGCGAGCGCGTCGGGGCGCACGGTCGCGATCGTCAGCGGGGGCGCATCGGGAGCGACGGTCGTCGGAATCCCGCTCGGCACCGTCATCGGCCAGGTGGCGGACTGGCGGTTCGTCTTCGTCGGCCTCGCCGTGGCGCTCGCAGTCGTCGCCGTCGTCATCCAGCGCCGGCTCCCTTCGTCACCGGGCAGCACGCCCGCGACCGACGGGCGCAGACTCGACCGTTCGTTCCGTGCGGTGCTCGCGGCGGCTATCGCGTGCACCCTCACCGCGGCGGCGAGCTTCACGCTCTTCACCTACATTTCGCCCTATCTGACGGATGTCGCGGGGCTGCCGGCCGTCTCGATCAGCCCGCTGCTCCTGGGCTTCGGCGCCGCGGGGATCATCGGCCTCGTCATCGCGGCGTTCACCGCCGACCGGTGGCCGGTGGTATCGCTCATCGCGATGACGGCGTTGTTCGCCGCCGCCCTCGCCGCGCTCGGGTTCGCGCCGCAGAGCACGCCGGTCGTGGTGATCGCCGTGCTCGCGTGGGGTCTCGCGATCGGCGGGCTGCCCGCCATGCTCCAGGCACGGATGCTCGGGGTCGCCTCCCCCGCGCTGCGCGCCACGGCGAGCGCACTCATGGTCGTGTTCTTCAACGGCGGCATCGCCCTCGGCGCCACGCTCGGCGGGGTGTTCGAGGACGGCGCGAGCCTCGTCCTTGCGGCGTTCGCGGCCGCCGGGCTCGGCGTGCTCGCCCTCGGTGCGGTCGTGTCCTCCCGCGTGCTCGCGGGCCGGTGAGCGTGGCGGCGGCCGCTCGAGCGGGGTGCCGGTCGGGCTGCCCGGGCTGCAGTAGCTGCGCGTAGCTGCGAGTAGCTGCGAGTAGCTGCGAGTAGCTGCGAAGTCTCGATACGGCCCTGGCGGTCCCACTCGACCAACGTGGATGGGGCTACTCGTGCTGCGCGTAGCTGCGAAGTCTCGATACGGCCCTGGCGGGCCCACTCGACCAACGTGGATGGGGCTACTCGTGCCGCCCGTAGCTGCGAGGTCTCGATACGGCCCTCGCGGGCCTACTCGACCAACGTGGATGGGGCGGGCGGGCCTACTCGACCGACGGGTTACTCGACGTCGAGTCTGATGGTGCCGCGGAAGCGGTCGGCTCGCGCGGGCGCCGGCCGCGAGGCATCCGTACCGTCGTCGGCGAAGGCGATGCCTTTGTCGCCGTCACCCGGCGCGGGCGCCGGTGCGGGCAGGCGGCTCTGCCGGTCGAGCTCGGCCTGCGCCTCGTGCTTGCGCGGCGCGAACACCTCGTCACCGATCATCATGACACCGCCGCCACCGCCACCCCGCTTGGTCTTGTCGGAGAGGTCGATCCAGCCACGTCGCACCGCGACCGCCCCGAAGGCGACGACGAGCGCGGCGATGCCGAGCCAGATCCACCAGTCCACCCCGAGATTCTAACGGGCGACGCTGGGCCTTCCGCGCGCCCGCCGCCCGCTCGCTCGCTCAGAGGCCCGCCGAGTTGCACGACGTTTCGCGCGACGCGCCGCCTCGCCCCGACGTGTCGCGCGAAACATCGTGCAACTCGTGAATGCGAAGCCGGAAAACGGGCACGGATGCCCGACCGCGGCCCGAGGCATCCGTCGCCGCTCGCTCAGGGCACGCGGTAGAGCCACTCCCGCGTCGAGAACTTCGACTCGACGAGCGCTTCGGCCTCGGCGAGCTCCTCGGCCGACACTGTGCCGGGCGTCGCGCCGTAGAGCGTCGTGAACGTCTGCTTCAGGCTCTCGATGATGGCCGCGCGACTGAGGCCGGTCTGCGAGCGCAGCGGATCGACGCGTTTCGCAGCGCTCGCGATGCCCTTGTCGCTGATCTTCTCGCGCCCGATGCGCAGCACCTCGAGCATCTTCTCGTTGTCGATGTCGTACGACATCGTGACGTGGTGCAGCACGCCGCCCGAGCCGAGGCGCTTCTGGGCGGCGCCGCCGATCTTGCCGAGCGGGCTCGCGATGTCGTTGAGCGGCTGGTACGTCGCCTCGATGCCGATCGCGCGCAGCCCCTGCAGCACCCAGTCGTCGAGGTAGGCGTAGGAATCGGCGAAGCTCATGCCCTGCACGAGTTCGCCCGGCACGTAGAGAGAGTACGTCACGACGTTGCCGCGCTCCATCATCATCGCGCCGCCGCCCGAGATGCGTCGCACGATGTCGAAGCCGTACTTCTCGGCACCCTCGGGGTCGACCTCGTTCTTCACCGACTGGAAACTGCCGATGACCACGGCCGACTCGTCCCACTCCCAGAAGCGCAGGGTGGGCTTGCGGCGACCCTCGCCGACCCGGGTCGCGAGCACCTCGTCGAGTGCGAGATGCGTGCGTGGCGGCACCGCCGCGTCGTGCACGATCTCCCATTCGTAGTCACCCCAGCTCGTGGCATCCGTCATCGCCCGTCGCACGGCCACCGCGATCGCCTCGGCCGAGAAGCCGAGCATCACTGCGTCGTGCCGAAGGCCGGCAGCGATCGCCGCGGCGATCTGCTTGGCGTCGGATGCTGCGGAGAGCCCGTCGAGCGCGGCGTCGATGTCGCCCAGCGCTTCGTCGGGCTCGAGGAAGAAGTCGCCCGCGACGCGCGGGTTCACGATCACCCCGTCATTGACATCGAAATCGACGACCACGAGCTTGCCACCGGGCACCTTGTATTCACCGTGCATGCGGTACAGCCTACGGATGCCTCGGCGCGGTCGCCGCCCGGAAGCCGACATCGTCGCGCAGCGCCCACGACGCGGTGCGCCACCAGCCGTACGCGACGGCGACCGCAGTGGCCGGCGTCGCAATGAGCACGAAGAATGAGCCCTGTGAGTCGGCGAGTTGCATCGTCGCGGTGGCGATCACGCTCGTTGCGAGACCGATGACGAGCCCGAGCACGGCGAAGGCGACGAGATGCCATCGCAGTGCACGCACCCGGCGCAGCGAACGGCCGAGCAGCCATGCCGCGGGGCCGCCGCCGAGCACGAGGGCTCCGATCGACCACGGCAAGTGCGTAGCCGAAGGAGCAGACGAGCATGACCGGCACATAGCCGATCGCAGACCCGAACGACGAGAACTGATCGGGCTGGGCGAGAGAGGCGAAGGCCATCGCCACGCCCGTCGAGGCATAACCCAACGAGAAGAGCACTTGAAAGCCGATCCACGCGAGACCTGCGCCGCGGGCGAACTCGCTGAAACTGAATGCCATCGGCAACTCGGGCGTGCGCTGCAGCATGCCGTAGCGCGAGGCGAAGCGGAGATCGCGCGGATCGGGGCCATCGGCACGGTCGGGTGCGCCAGCTGCCTCGGCCGGCCCGGCCGCGCTGGCTGCCTCGCCCGCCTCGCTCATGCCCGCACCTCGCCGATCAGCTCGACGAGTTCGCGCAGCGGCTTGCGCAGCAGGGGCAGCTTGGCGAGCGGCAGGGCCAGACCCAACAGCTTGAGGCCGCGATCGAGCAGCCGCAGCGTGCGCTCGCGCCCGGGTGAGGAGTCGTAGACCCAGAACAGGGCGAGCAGCAGGTAGCCGAGCCAGAACACCTCGGGCAGCGAGCGCGCGAAGTCGTCGGGCAGCGAGTGCCGCGCCCCGCCGACCGCGTCGCGGAAGAGGCCGACCGCCAGTTCGCGGGCCTCGATCGAGTCGTCGCCGAGGGGGTTGATGGGCGAACGCGGCGACACCGCGGCCGAAAGGAAGCCAGGAGCGAAGGCGTGGAACGGCTCGAGCGTCGCGAGGCCCGAACGGTAGACGATGCCGAGCCGCTCGATGAGGTCGTCGGATGTCTCGAGCAGCGGTGCGACGATGGCGCGGTGCTCGCGCTGCACGTCGACGTAGAGCTCTTGCACGAGGTGGTTCTTGGTCGGGAAATAGTAGTACGCGTTGCCGAGCGAGATCCCGGCCTCTTGCGCGATGAGCCGCAGGGTCGTGTCGTCGTATCCGCGCTCGCGGAACGAGGCGAGCGCGGTGTCCCGGATGAGCGCCCGGGTGCGTTCCGCCTTCGGTGTCGGTTTGGCGGCTTCATTTTCGAACATGTTCAAAAGCTACGCTCAATCACCCGGATCGTCCAGCCCGGGCATACGCTGGATCCGTGACGACGTTCTACCTGGCACGGCATGGCGAGACGACTTGGCACGCCGACCACCGATACGCGGGCAACTCGGATGTCCCGCTCACTCGGCACGGACTCGGGCAGGCCGCCGCACTCGGCGCCTGGGCGGTCGACGCGAGCCTCGACGCGATCGTGGCATCCCCGCTCAGCCGCGCACGGCGTTCGGCCGCGCCATCCGTCGAGACGACCGGCCTGGCGTTGCGCATCGACGAGCGTCTCGTCGAGATCGACTTCGGCGACGCCGAGGGGCTCACGCCCGACGAGCTCGCTGAACAGTTCCCGGCGGAATGGGCGGCCTTCTGCCGCGCGCCGGCGAGCAACCCGCTGCCCGGCGGCGAGCGCGGCCGCGATGGCATCGCACGCGCGCTCCCGGTGTTCGACGATCTGGTCGCCGAGTTTCCCGAGGGCCGGGTGCTCATCGTCGCGCATGCGACGCTCATCCGACTCCTGTTCTGCGAGCTCGCGGGCATGGACCCCGACGGTTACCGCGACCTCCTGCCGGTGCTCGGCAACTGCAGCATCACCACGATCGTCTACCCGTGGGCGACGGAATCGGAGCTGACGAGCCATCCGCGCATCAGACTGCTCGGATTCGACGTGCCGCCCGGGCGTGCCGCGATCTGACGCGGCGTCCCGCCGGGAGAAGTAGCGCCCGACGACACCCTCCCCGCTGGGCGAGTAGCGCCCGACGGCACCCTCCCCGCTGGTCGAGTAGCGCCTGACGACACCCTCCCCGCTGGTCGAGTAGCGCCCGACGAAGGAGGACGCGTATCGAGACCCTTCACCAGATCTCGATACGCTCCTGCGTCGCTACTCGATCAACGAATGCGCGAATGCGCGAATGCGCGAATGCGGCATCCGATCAGTCGACGGCGAATCGCTCGTCGAGCCAGTGGATGAGGTCGGCCCGAACCTCTTCGCGGTTCGTCTCGTTGAAGATATCGTGCCTGGCGCCCTCGTAGACGATGAGCTCGACGTCGACGAGGCCCGACCGCGTGACGTACGCCTTCGCGAGCTTCACGGCGCTCTTCTCGCCACCGACCGAGTCGTCTGATCCGACCATGATGAGCAGCGGCAGTTCCGGCGGCAGGCCGCGCGCGGGTCGTCCGAGCAGGCGCAACGCATCGCGGAGACCGAACAGCTTTCGAAGCTGGACCTCGGTCGTGTACGGGTCGGCCATGAACGCGGCAGCGACATCGGGGTCGCGGCTCAGCCACTCGACCGGGGTCGGCCCGAGATGGCGGTAGCGCACATTCAGGTTGCCGCCGTTCATGTCGAACAGCGTGCGGTAGGCCGTGCCGATGAGCACGACGCCGTCGTACTTCTCGGCGCTGCGATTGACGATGATCTGCGCCATGAGCGAACCCCACGAGTTGCCGAGGAGCACGAGGGGCAGCTCAGGCCCTTCGGCGTCGCGGATGACGCTGCTGAACTGCTCCACGGCGTCGATCGTCGCCCTGAGCCCGCCGGGGCCGAGGCGACCCATGCGCGTGAGGTCGCCGCCGTGCTGTTCGAACCCGGTCTGCCCGTGGCCCCGGTGGTCGTCGGCCCACACCGAGTAGCCGGCCGCGTTCAGCGCCTCGACGAGCTCGCCGTAGCGGCCGATGTGCTCGCCGACGCCGTGCGCGAGCTGCACGACCGCGTGCGCGTCGGGCACCCGCCACGATTCGTAGTGGATGTGGACTCCGTGCGCATCGGTGAACATCGGCATGCCGACATTGTTGCAGCACGCGAGCTGTGACGAGCGAACGGGTCCGCCGCGGCATCCGCCCTCTGCAGCAATTCAGGTCGGGAGTGCGTGTCGCCCCGGAATCAGGCCCCGAACGCCGCGCGACACACTTCCGCGCCTGAATTGCTGCAGGTGGGGTGGGGTAGGGAATTGCTACAGGTGGAGTGGGCAGTTCCCAACCGGCGGGCGACAGCGGCTCAGAGACATCCGGAATGCTTAGTCACACTAATTTGTTAGACTAAGGACATGACGGATGCCTTACACACCCCCACGGCCGAACGGCCTGCCCTCCTTGCATCCGCTCGCACGTCGACGCCCCGCCGACCCACGCTCGCCGAACAGAGCACCGAACTGCGCATCGCGATCATGCGCCTCGCGCGGCGCCTCCGGCAGGAGCGCACCGAGACCGAGCTCAGCGGCTCGCAGTTCTCGACCCTCGGCTGGATCTCGGCCGAGGGACCGCTCACCATCGGCCGGCTGGCCGGACTCGAGCGGGTCACGGCCCCCTCGATGAACCGCACCGTGAACCGCCTCGTCGACGCCGGCTACGTCGTGCGCGCTGCGTCGCCCGACGACCGCCGCAAGGTGCTCGTCTCGACGACCGAGAGCGGCGAGACGATCGTGCGCGAGACGCGCCGCCGCCGCGACGCGTGGCTCGCCAAGCGCTTCGTCACCCTCACCCCTGCAGAACGCGAGACGCTCGCTGACGCCACGACCATCCTCAGGAGGCTCATCACCCAGTGAGTGCCATGTTCCGATCCCTCGTCCACCGCAACTATCGAATTTGGTTCATCGGCGCCCTCGTCTCGAACGTCGGCGCCTGGATGCAGGCCACCGCCCAGAACTGGGTGGTGCTCACCGAACTCACCGACAACGATGCCTTCGCCGTCGGAATCACGATGGCGCTGCAGTTCGCGCCTCAGCTGCTGCTCGTGCCGATCACCGGGCTCATCGCCGACCGCTTCGACCGCCGCAAGATCCTCATGATCACGCAGACCGCGCTCATGCTGCTCGGCCTCGCCCTCGGCCTCCTGCTCATCTTCGGCCAGGCCGAGCTCTGGCACCTCTACCTCTTCGCACTCGCCCTCGGCGTCGTGAACGCCGTCGACAACCCCGCGCGGCAGACCTTCGTCTCCGACCTCGTCGGCAGCTCCGACATGTCCAACGCCGTCGCGCTGAACTCGGCGTCGTTCAACACCGCACGCATGATCGGTCCGGCCGTCGCGGGCTTCCTCATCGTGCTCGTCGGCTCGGGCTGGGTCTTCGTCATCAACGCATTCACCTTCCTGGCGGTGCTCGGCGCGCTCGCGATGCTTCGCGGAAAGCAATTGAAGCGGCTGCCTCGAGCGCCACACGCCCGCGGCCAATTCGTCGCGGGCTTCCGCTACGTGGCGGGGCGGCCAGACCTCGTCGTCGTCTTCGTCATGGTCTTCCTCATCGGCGCGTTCGGCATGAACTTCCCGATCTTCTCCTCGACGATGGCGGTCGAGTTCGGCCGCGGCGCCGGAGAGTACGGCCTGCTGTCGTCGATCCTGGCGATCGGCTCGCTGACCGGCGCCCTGCTCGCTGCTCGACGCGATCGCGCTCGCATCAGGGTGATCATCCTGGCGTGCGCCTTCCTCGGCTTCGCCACCCTCGCCGCCGCACTCATGCCCACCTACTGGACCTTCGCCGCCTCGACGATCCTCATCGGACTCGGCGCCGTGACGATCCTCACCACGGCCAACGGTTACGTGCAGACGACGACCGAACCCGCACTCCGCGGTCGGGTGCTGGCGCTGTACATGGCGATCCTGTCGGGCGGCACGCCCATCGGCGCCCCGATCGTGGGCGCAGTCGCCGACAACATGGGTCCGCGCTGGGCGCTCGGGCTCGCCGCCGTCGCTGCGACCGTCGCCGCGCTCATCGGCCTCGGCTGGCTCGTGTTCTCACGGGGGATGCGGCTCGCGCGGCATCCGCGGTACGCCTGGCGACCGGTCGTTCGATTCGCGGATGCCCCGACCGCGGCGATCGCCGCCGTGACCACGCAGGCCGTGCCGACGCTGCGGGTCGACCAGCTCAAGCGCGAGATCGAGCGGGAGTTCGGCCGGGATCGCGCCGACGAGCGCGAGCGGAGCTCCGAGCGCGAGCTCGTGCCGACCGTGCCGAACGACCGCCTCGTGCCCGCCGACTTCTCCGAAGAGGTGGCGCTCACCTCGCCGATCCGCCTGCCGAAGCCGCGCGCCTAATTCCTCAGGGCGAACCGGGCGACTCCGTGCCGCTCTAGGAGGGCGAATGCCCACAAATGCATGCTTCTTGCACACAGTGATGTGTCACACTGCGCATTCTGACAAGAAAGTTGCATACGTATTGACTTGCGGTCTCGCCAACCGCTAGACAGAGCGAAGCACCGACCCGGCACCCCCGCCGTGTCGGTGCCGTCGGAGTGAAGTCCCCAAGTACCAGCTCCACCCCCCTCGCACAGCTCCGGCTCGATAGCACGACCCATGCAACTCAACGAGGAGGGAACCACTGATGGCAACATCGAAACGTACTCGGGTGGTCGGCGGGTCGGCGTTCTTCGCCGCACTCGCCGGATTGGCACTCACCACGCTGGCACCGTTCAGTCCGGCGGCCGGCACGGAGACGCTGCCCGATCTCACCCACGACGCCGATGAAGCGGTCGCCGTCGTCGAGGTGACCGTCGACGATCACACCGAACTCGATCGACTCGTCGACACCGGCGTCGACCTCGATCACGGCGTTCGCCAGAACGAGGACGGCACGCTGACCGCGCAGGCGATCATCAGCGACGGCGAAGCCGACGGGCTGCGCGCCCGCGGATTCACGGTCGGCGAGACCCTGTACGACGAGAACGACAGTGCTGCCGTGATGGACGACCGCACCGCGACCATCGCGGCCGCGGAGCACGCGAACGCGACGTTCGCCGCAGCGGCCGCCGCCGATGCTGCCGACGTGAAGATCACCCGCGCCGACTACTACACCTCGTTCGGGGTCGGATACCTCTCGGTCGAGGCGAAGTTCACAGACGGCCAGACCAGCACCGCTCCCCTGACGGTCGTGCGCGACAGCGGCCCCGGAACCGAGCTCGGGTCGGGGGGCACGCAGAACATCACCCGCTTCGTCGACGCCAACGTGTACCTCTACCACCGCGGTGCCGCGCAGGTCGCCGTCCGGCCGGACACGATCCAGATCACGAGCCCGACGGGCGACGTCGCCACCGCGAAGGTCACCGACTGGCTGCCCCTCGACGGCGAGGGGAGCTCGGACCCGAGCTACCAGCGCGACTTCATCACGTCGTACCTCACGCCGCAGGAACTCACCGCTCGGATCCAGTCGCTGGCCGCCGAGTTCCCCGACCTCGCCGAGATCGTCGAGATGCCGAACCAGACCGCGGGCTACCAGCGTCATGCGCAGGCCGTCCTCGGCAACGCGAACCAGAACCGCGTGGGGATCGACTCGAAGGCATGGGGCCATGAGGGCGGCAACGACGTCACCGTCGCGCTGACCTCGACCGGTGCCGCGAACGCGCCGTTGTCGGTCTCGGTCGCCGGCTCGGCGATCACCGTCGGCCTGTCGACGGACGCGAACGGCGCCGTCACCAGCACCGCGGCCCAGGTCGCCTCCGCGATCAACGCCTCGCCCGAGGCATCCGCCCTCGTCTTCGCCTACACCTACCGCGGCGACGCGGGCGCGGGTGTGGTGGCACCGGCGACCGCGACGCTCGACGACGGGCTCAACGCGCCCGAGAGCGTGGCGCGCGGACCCCAGTCGGTGTACGCGCTCCAGATCGGCAAGGACCGCGACGGCTCGAAGCCGGGCGTGCTCTTCTACGCCCAGGAGCACGCACGCGAGTGGGTTCCGCCGCTGGTCACGATCGAGACCGCGGAGCGCCTGCTCCGCAACTACGCGTCGGACGCCGAGACGAAGAAACTCGTGAACAACCTGGAGATCTGGATCGTACCGACGACGAACCCCGACGGCGGCACGTACTCGTTCTACGACTTCGCCTCGCAGCGGAAGAACATGGTGAACTACTGCCCGATCACCGGCAACGCCGACTTCAACGGCCGCAACTCCTGGGGAGTCGACGTCAACCGCAACTACGACGAGTACAGCCTGTTCGACGGATTCAGCGGCGGCGGCACCTCGTGCACCGGTGGGACCTACTCCGGGCCGAGCGAGTTGAGCGAGTCGGAGAGCAAGAACATCGACTGGATCGCCGCGAACAACCCGAACATCACGTTCTCGATGAACCTGCACAGCTCGGGCAACTACTTCATGTGGTCGCCGGGCGCGTACCGGTCGAGCGACCGCCTCACGGCGCCGCGTCCGACGCTCGAGGAGGAGTCGTTCTTCTGGGGCGCCTCGTCGCGGATCCTGACCGCGATCAAGGAGTACCGCGGCATGTCGGTGACCCCGGCCCGCACGGGCCCCGTCGCGGACGTCCTGTACTCGGCCGCCGGCAACTCGGGCGACATGCTCTGGTACAAGTACGGGATCAACGCGTGGGACTTCGAGGTCGGCACGTCGTTCCAGCCACCGTTCGAGAACGAGGACCCCACCGGCGGATCGGCGCATGCCGAGTCGCAGGAGTTCTCGAACGGGCTGATCGAGCTCCTCGGGGTCGCGGTCGACCACGAGAAGGATCACCAGCGCCCGGTGAGCACGGTCAAGGCCGTGCCGAGCGCTGAGGCCGGCATGGTCGACGTCACGTTCGAGACGTCCGAGACCGCATCGGTGTTCTACACCCTCGACGGCTCGAAGCCGACCTTCGAGTCGACGATGTACGCCAGCGCAGGCGTCCGCGAGGGCGCTGAGACGCTGACCGTGCCGGCTGGCACGAAGGTCCACTGGTTCTCGGTCGACTCGTCCGGCAACGTCGAGAAGAACTACCGGCCCGACGGCAACAACGGTTCGAACTTCAACAAGGCGACCGTGAAATAGGTCCGTCCTGGAACGGCTGCGGCCGCGACATCCTCGGATGCCGCGGCCGCGGTCGTTCGTGAGCACGGCCGGCGCTCCCACCGGCTCGCGTCCTCCCGAGGAGGTCGGAGCGCGGCGCGTCAGATGACGCCGAGTGCGAGCATCGCGTCGGCGACGCGCGTGAACCCGGCGACGTTGGCGCCGACCACGTAATCGCCCGGCACCGCGCCTCAGAGTTCCCTCTTCGACGCGCTCGGTGATTGCACACGCCGAGTTGTGACCTTCACGCATTTCCCGACATCTCTAAGGTAAGGAGGTGCACGTGGATCAGACCGATGGCACCGACACCGAGCTGCTTCAGGGCGTGGTGCGTGGTGATCAACAACCGCTGTCGATCTTGTTCGACAGGCACGCGACTGCGGTGACGAGATATGCCTGGGCGCTGGCGTCGAATCGTCAGGATGCTGAGGAGATCGTTCAGGATACGTTCACGACCCTCTGGCGCAAAGCAGATGCGATCACGGTCCCAGAGGCCTCCGTGCTGCCGTGGCTACTCGTAACCTGCCGCAATATCGCTGCGAACCTTGCTCGCAAGCGATTCCGGAACCTCGCAGACGAACTGCCCGACGAGGCCTCAATCGATCATGCGTCGCACGCGCGACAGGACGCAGAGAGTGCGCGGGAGCAGTTGCGCTGGGTCCTCGACGAGATCGGCCGCCTCGAACCCATCGACCGTCGCGTTTGCGAGCTCTGCCTTCTCGATGGTCTTCCCTACGCCGACGCCGCGCGACACCTGGGTCTCACCGTCGGAGCGGTCAAGCAACGAGTCCTGCGTAGCCGAGTGAAGCTGAGGAAGGCGGTGACGGCCGATGAGAACTGAACCCCCGACCGGTGATGACCTGGTACGTCTGCTGGCATCGATGAAGCAGAACGTGCTCGAACAGACCGCCACCGAGCGCCCGGCGCGGACAACGCGCTCAAAGTTGACCGACCGCCTTCTCGGCCTGCTCCTCGGAGTGGGCCTCCTGCTCGGTATCGGTGCAGGCGCGGCATTCGCGCTCGGACTCGTGCCCGGCCCCAGCAGCACGCAGCCCGCGCCAGCGACCGCGACCGCGACCGCGGCCCCGAGGCCGTCGATCATGCCGACGCCGGCCCAGCCCGCGAGCGAGTACATCGTCGAACCCGCCCCGGCGCCAATTGCGGCGTCGATCACGATCTCCGCAACCGCGCTCGCCGTGCTCACGGAGGATGGCGCAGAGCTCGCCGTGTTCGACTACTTCCAGCCGGCGGATGAGGTGGTCGATACCCTGGCCTCGCTCCTCGGCCAACCGGTCGTGACTGAACACGAATCACGGGGCGACGGCTTCACCGGCACCCGCTACGACTGGGACGGGATCAGCGTTCAGGACGACGCCTGGCCCGGAACGGCACCGCTCGATCCCAATCTCAGCGTGTCCGTGCAACGCGCCACAGTGGCAGGCCTGTCCATTCGCACCGCACCCGGCATCGGTTCGAGCGACGGGATCTCGATCGGAGACCCGGCAACCGAGCTCAGCATCGGTGTCGAAGACGGCTTGGAGCACGAAGAGTACGCGACTGGAAGACTCGTGCGCTGGACGCGCATCGGAATCACCGACCCGCTGCCACCTGGGGAGGGCGTGCTTGGTGGCCCGTACAACTTCGGCGTCAACGTCGCGAGCTATTCCGACACCGGACTCATCGAACGCTTCGGAGCCCCCAGCCCGAACTGGGGGGTATGAGGCGCATGGGCGAGCGCCGGTCAGATGACGCCGAGCGCGAGCATCGCGTCGGCGACGCGCGTGAACCCGGCGATGTTGGCGCCGACCACGTAATCGCCCGGCACGCCGTACTCGTCGGCCGTCGCCGCGGTGCGCTCGTGGATGCCCGCCATGATCTCGGAGAGCCGCTCCTCGGTGTGCTCGAAGCCCCACGAATCGCGTGACGCGTTCTGCTGCATCTCGAGCGCCGAGGTCGCCACGCCGCCCGCGTTGGCGGCTTTGCCGGGCCCGAAGAGCACGCCGGCCTCGCGCAGCACCCGGATCGCGCCCGGCGTCGTGGGCATGTTCGCGCCCTCGGCGACCGCCACGACACCCGCGGCGACGAGCTTCACGGCCTGCGCTTCTGAGAGCTCGTTCTGCGTCGCACACGGCAGGGCGACGTCGATGCGCTCGGCACTGTCGATATCCCACACGGATGCCCCTGGCAGGAACTTCGCTCGCCCGCCGCGCTCTTCGGCGTACACCGAGATGCGCTCGCGGCGCTGCTCTTTGACGTCGCGCAGCAGCGCGAGGTCGATGCCGTCGGGGTCGTGGATCGCGCCCGACGAGTCGGAGGCGCCGACGACGCGGCCGCCGAGGGCGTGCACCTTCTCGATCGCGTAGACGGCGACGTTGCCGGAGCCCGAGACGAGCACCCGCGCGCCGTCGAAGGAGCGGCGGCGGGTCGCGAGCATGTGCTCGGTGAAGTAGACGGCACCGTAGCCGGTCGCCTCGGTGCGCACGAGCGAGCCGCCCCACGTGACGCCTTTGCCGGTGAGCACGCCCGACTCGTAGCGGTTGGTGATGCGCTTGTACTGGCCGAAGAGGTAACCGATCTCACGCGCACCGACGCCGATGTCGCCGGCCGGGACATCCGTGTACTCGCCGATGTGCCGGTACGCCTCGGTCATGAACGACTGGCAGAACCGCATGATCTCGCCGTCGGAGCGGCCCTTGGGGTCGAAGTCGCTGCCGCCCTTGCCGCCGCCGATGGGCATGCCGGTGAGCGCGTTCTTGAAGACCTGCTCGAACCCGAGGAACTTGACAGTGCCGAGCAGCACGCTCGGATGGAAGCGCAGCCCGCCCTTGTAGGGCCCCAGCGCCGAGTTGAACTGCACCCGGAATCCGCGGTTGATGCGCACGCGCCCGCCGTCGTCGGCCCACGGCACCCGGAAGATGATCTGCCGTTCGGGTTCGCAGATTCGCTCGAGGATCGACGCCTGCACGTACTGCGGGTTCTTGTCGAGCACTCGCCCGAGCGAGTCGAACACCTCGCGCACGGCCTGGTGGAACTCCACCTCGCCGGGATTCCGGGTCAGCGTTGCGGCGTAGACGTCTTCGATGGTGGTGCGGCTCTGCAACGCGCGCCCTTCTGTCGAACGGATGCCACGTGGTGCATGTTGCGCGCGGCGTCTCCACACTACCCAGTGCTGAGGAAGCCTCCGACCGTGTGACGTAAGCGGACCGCGTCAGGGCCCGCGCAGGATGGTCGCCGGCTCAGCCGACGGTGCCGGTGGACTCGCGCACGACGAGCTCGGGCTGGAACACGATGCGTTCGTGACTGAATTCGCCGCCGGCCGCCTCTTTCAGCATGAGGTCGACCGCGGTGTACCCGATCATGGCCGCCGGCTGCCGGATCGACGAGAGCGGCACGACGGCCGCCGACGCGAAGTCGATGTCGTCATACCCGATGAGCGCGATCTCGCCGGGCACGTCGATGCGGCCCTGCATCATGAGCGCCTGCAGCACGCCCATCGCGAGCAGGTCGTTGGCGGCGAAGATCGCGTCAGGGCGATCGGATGCCGCGCGCTCGCGAATGCCCTCACCGGCGGCCCGCCCCGCGAGCACCGAGAGCGACTCCGTCTCGATGATCTCGAGCGTGACGCCCTCGACCTCGGCGACGGCGATACCGGCCCCCTCGAGCCGGTCGACGACCTGGCGGATGCCCTTCGGGCCGCCCACGAACGCGATGCGACGACGACCGGTGTCGATGAGGTGGCGCACCGCCAGACGACCGCCGACGACGTCGTCGACGGCGACCGATGAGAAGCTCTGGTCCGCGACCTCGCGGTCGACGAGCACAACGGTCGTGCCGCGATCCCTGAGCTGCTGGAGCCGGGGCAGGTCATCGGCCAGCGGTGAGATCAGCACGCCGGCGACCCGCTGCTCTTCGAACAGGTCGAGGTACGCGCTCTCGCGGTCGGCATTCTCGTCGCTGTTGCCGAGCAGGATCGTCATGCCCTCTTCGGCCGCACGATCCTCTGCGCCGCGGGCGACATCCGTGAAGAACGGGTTGCGCACGTCGAGCACGACGAGACCGATCGAGCGGCTGCGGCCGGCGCGCAACTGACGGGCGGCGTCGTTGCGCACGAAGCCGAGCTCCTCGATGGCGGCGGTGACGCGCGCGACGGTGGCGGGGGCGACCTTGTCGGGGCGGTTCAGCACGTTCGAGACGGTGCCCACCGATACGGATGCCACAGCCGCGACATCCCGCACACTCACTGCCATCGGTTCTCTCCTCGAGTTGAGTCAATTATGTCTGATCAGGCATGAATTGAAACGAATCATCCCACAGGGTGGGGGTGGCGACGGCCAGGCCGGTGTCGAGTCGGCCTGGCCGTCGCGCCGCATCACTGCGACGGCGGAGCCACCTCCACCACTCGACGGCGCCGCGCAGTGATCACCCATGCCGCCCCGAGCAGCATGAGCACGCCGGCCACGGCCAACCAGGGCGCACCGTCGAAGCCCGTCTCGGCGAGCACGTCGGTCGGCACGGTGACGGGGTCGCCGCCGCCCGCCGGAACGATCACGATCGAGTGGGCACCCGCCGGCACATCAGCCGGCACGACCGCGTGCAGCGAGATCACGCCGCGTTCGTCGGCGGTCGCCGTTCCGAGCACGATCGGATCCGAGTGCAGTTCGACCCGCACGACGGTACCCGGCGTGAAGCCGCTCGCCTCGACGAGCATGCGTGCCCCAGGCGCGACCTCGAGCGTGCCGCTGGTCTCGCCACGGTCCACCTCGACGACCGGGCCGACATTGCCGGCGCCATCGACCGCGCGCACCGACAACCTCGTCGGAGTCGCCTCCGCCGCGATGAGGGCGGTGAGGCCCGGATGCCACGCGCTTCCGTCGAGCGAGTACTCGATGCGCTCGACGCCTGAGCCCGAATCCGCTCCCACGGCCGTGACTCGACCCGACTCGGTCAGCCCCGCCCACGCCGTCGGCGCGGTGCCGTCGACGCGAGTCTCGAGACGATCGGCCCGGCTGACGTTGCCCGCGAGGTCGTTCGCCCGGTATTCGAGCACAGCCGTGCCCTCTGGCAGGCGCACGGGATCGACGTAGCGCTGCCAGTCACCGTCGGCGATGCGGAACTCGATCGCGTCGACCCCGCTCTCCTCGTCGACGGCCGTGAGCTTCACGGTCGCCTCGGCGCGGAGCCAGCCGTTCTCGCCGGCGTTCGTCGTCTCGACGCTCACCGTTGGCGCCGTCGTGTCGGGGATGACGATCGTGCCCGTGATCGACTTCACGGACTCGACGTTGCCGGCTGCGTCGGTCGAGGCGTACTCGACCGTGAACGCGCCGCCGCGTTCGATCACGACGGACTCACCTGTCTGCCACGGCCCGTCGCCGACGCGGTACTTCGTCACCGCGACGCCCGAGGTCGCATCTTCAGCGTCGAAGTCGATCGTGCCGGATCCGATCGCGGTGTCGCCCTCGAATCCAGCGCCGAAGGCCGCCTCGGTCGACGGAGCGACCGTGTCGATCTTCACGGCCAGCTCCCGCTCGTCGCTGCGGTTGCCCGAGGCATCCGTCGCCCGATACCGCAGCGAAGTGCTGCCCTCCGCGTCGAATGACAACGGTCCGTCGACCTCGGAGAAGTCCTCCTCGCCGAGGGCCGCTTCGACGATGAGCTCGCCGGCCCGGTCGTCGCGAGCCTCGATGACCGCCTCGACCGGCGACGTGCGGTACCAGCCCGTCGTGCGGTCAGGAGCAGCCGGGTCGAGGGTCGCCGTGACCTGCGGTGCGGTGCCGTCGGCCGTGACCGGAAGGGTCCAGACGTCGGCGATCGAGGGGTCGTAGAAGCCGTGATCGTCGAGGTTCTCGAACTTCACGCGCACCGGTCCGTCGGCCGCATGCTCGGCGTCGACGACGACTTCGTAGGTCTCGGTGCCGACACCGCCCGTGTGGCTGAAGAGCCGCTCGGCCACTTCGACCCCATCGACGTAGACCTTGTACTTCTTCGTCTGCGGCCGGTCGTACGTCTCGGTCACGCGAAGCACGAACGACTCACCCTCGACGACGGCCGCGTCGAACTCGAAGTACGAGAAGTCGGTCAGGTGACCCGCGTAGCGACGGGTGAGCCCTGCCTCGGTGTTCGTACCCGACGAAGCCGACGCTGTGAGGGCGTGCGCCGTCTCCGACGCCGAATCGCCGAGGTCGACGTGGTCGTAGCCCGCCGGCGGGCTCGTGATCGGCGCGAGCTCGATCGTGAGCACGGTCGAGGCCTGCGCGAACGTCACCCCGTCGTGGGCGAACACCGCCGAGAGTTCGACACCCTTCGGCGTCTGGTCGGTGCCGAGCGGCACGAACACCGGCACCTCGAGCTGCGCGGATTCGCCCGGCTCCACGATCACCGTCTCGCCGGGCAGCGGCACGACCCAGCCATCGGGAACGGTCGCCTCGATCCGGCCGACGGCGGGCTGCTCACCCGCATTGACGACGGTCGCGCGAAGCACAGCAGTGTCGCCGGGGGCGACGCTCGGGGGAACCGCCTCGACCGTCATCGTGACCGGCGAGTCGACGACGATCGACAGCGCTGCGGATGTCTCGACGCGCTGCTTCTCGAAGGTGTACCCGAACTGGATGGCAGCGGGCACCGAACCCGGCACCTGGTCGGCCGGCACCTGGAGCGAGAGGTCGACCGAGCCGGCCTCGTCGGGCTTCAGGCGTTCGGCGAGTTCCGTCGCGTCGGGCTTCGCCGCCCACGCATCCGCAAGGCCCGTGACCTGTGCGGTGACCGCCTCGATCGCGGCGACAGGGCCGTTCTGGGCCGTGCCGGTGATCGTGATCGGCTCGCCGGGCTTGTAGCCCGCAGCGTCGCTCGCGGCGACGACCGTGATGCCGAGCAGCTCGGTGAGGGTCGCGTTCGTCACCGACCGCACCGTGCCGGCGCGTTCGCCGAGCGCAGGAGCGGCCTCGGCGAGCGCGGCGATCCACTCGTCGACCGCCCCGAGCTCTTCGAGCACGCGGGCGAGGCGCTTCGCGGTCTGTGCCGGCTTGTCGTCGCCCGCCGAGGCGTAGGCGGATTCTGCGCGGTCGCGAGTCGCCTCGATGAGTCCAGCCAGTTCGGCGAACTGCCCGGCATCGAGGTGACCAGCGTCGGTCTCGGTCTCGGCCTGCGCGTGCAAGGCGTCGATCGCGTCGAGGATCGCACCGACCGAACCTGCAGCGGGGTCGACGTCGAAGACGTAGTCGCCGGAGCCGATCGTGACGACGACCTCGTCACCGACCTGCTCGACCGCGCGCACCCCGTCGACGTCGGCGAGCGGGTCGCCGCCTTCGGTCACGGCCCAGATGTTCGCCGCGGGCAGCCTGACCGTCGCGGTCGAACCGACCGGAACGTAAGTCTCGAGCGAGAGGCGCTCGCCCTCCTTCTTCCAGTCGACGCTGATCGGACCGAACGGCGTGGGCGTCGTCGCCTTCGCCCACTCGAGCTGGTCGGTGACCTGGGGGGCGATCGACACGTCACGGTAGCCGGTGAGCTCCGAGCTCCGGATGCCCGCGACATCGTGGAAGAACCAGTCGTCGACCGTGCCGAGGAAGTAGTGACCGCGCGAGCGGGCCTCGAGCGCCCAGTGCTCCCACATCGTGGTCGCACCGTTCTCGATCATGAAGCCCCAGCTCGGGTACTCGGTCTGCACGGCCACCCGGTAGGCGAGGTCTCCGTAGCCGTACTTCGTCAGCATCGGCAGCAGGTACTTCGAACCGAGCGTTCCGGTGTTGAGCTTGTCGCCCTTCGCGACGACGTCGGCAGCGAGGCTCGCCGCCACCCGCTCGGCGGTCGCCTCGTCGGGCGCGAGCCCGAACGCGAGGGCGAGGGCGTTGTGCGTCTGGCGGTAGCCACGATCGCCGGAGCCGCGGTAGAGCCCGGCGTCTGCGTCGAGGAACTGCGTGTTGAAGGCGACCTTCACGACCGCGGCCTGGTTCGCGAAGTGCGCTGCGTCATCGGGCTGCCCGAGCAGTGTCGCGGTCTTCTCCATCGACATGAGCATCGTGTAGAGGTACGCCGTCGCACTCACCCGCACGTCTTCGGGAGCGTTGCCGCCGGCCGGACTCGCCTCGGGACTCACCCAGTCGCCGAGCCGGGACTCACGGACGAGCCCGTTGTTCGAGCGGTCGAACTCGAGGTCGACGTATGTCTTCATGCCGTCGTAGTACTGCTCGAGCACGCGCTCATCGCCGCCGTACTGGTACAGCCACCACGGGATGAGGATGTACGCGGAATGCCACGGCGGCGCGACACCCCACTGGCCCCACTGACCCGAGCTCGGCGCGATGACGAGCGGCGCACCGTCGGCGTCGCGGCTGTCGTTGATGTCGCCGATCCACTTCTCGAACAGGTTCCGCGTGTCGAGGTTCATGAGGAACATCTCGGCGCCGACGGCCGCGTCTCCGGTCCACCCGTTCTTCTCGAACATGGGGGTGTCGGTCGGGATGCCGTGGAGGTTGTTCAGCATCGTGTCGACGACCGCGCGGTGGGTCTGGTTCATGATCGGGTTCGCGCTCTCGAACGAACCGGTCTCCGCGGCATCCGTGTGCAGCACCTCGGCGACGAACGCCTCGGCCGGCGGCGCCGAGTCGCCCGGCCACCCCGAGACCTCGATGTACTGGAAGCCCTTGTACGAGAAGCGGCCCGCCCAGGTCTCGGGCTCGCCGCTGCCGGCGAGGATGAACCGGTCGGTCTGGAAGCCGTTCGCGAAACCGCCGTTGTTCGAGAAGTCGGGGCGGCCGTCGTCGCGGAGCTTCTCGCCGTACTGCGCGCGGATGGTGGTGCCCTGTTCGCCCTCGGCCGTGAACTCGACCGTGCCGGCGATCACCCTCGGGAACTTCACGACGTAGACGCCGTCGACGACCTCGTCGACCGACTCGGCCTCGAGGCGCTCGGTGACGCGGATCGGCTGCTGCTGCTGGTTGATCAGCGTGCCGGCGGGGCCGGAGACCTCACTCGAGGCCGCCCAGTCGCCGTCGTCGAACCCGACGGTGTCGAAGCCGGTCTGCACGCGGTTCGCGTCGTACGTCTCGCCGCCGAAGAGGTCGTCGAGCACGGTCGGACCGTCGTGGAGGCTCCAGGTGCGGTCGGAGACGATCTCCTCGCTCGTGCCGTCGGTGTACTCGATGCGCAGCAGCACACGGCCGACGGGCTCATCGTGGAACGGCGGCTTCTCCCAGTTCCACACGTTGGGGTTCGTCATGCCGTAGAAGCCGCGGCCGAGCTCCATGCCGAGCGCGTTGTCGCCCTGTGCGAGCTGCTCAGTGAGGTCGGTCACGGTGTATTGGGCGTGATCGTCGTAGTCGGTGAACCCCGGCGACAGGATCTCGTCGTTGATCGGCGCACCGTTCAGGCTGAGGTTGGCGTAACCGCCAGCCGCGACGTAGATCTTCGCCGCGGCGACGGCGCGATCGACCGTGAACTCCTTGCGGAGCAACGGCGCCGCTGCGGTGGGCTCGACGGGCAGTCGCACGCCGGCGCCCCATGGGCCTGTGCCGTACAGCGCCTGCACGGCAGCCGGAGCCCACGCCGAGTCGTCGAAGTCCGGCTCCTCGAACCCGGCGGGGATGACTTTCGAGGCCTTCCACGCGGCATCCGTCGTGAAGATCTGCTCTGACCCGTCGGCGTACGCGACGCGGATCACGGCGAGGAGACCGGCAGGCGAGCCCGGACCGTTCGTCGTGCGCACCGCGACGACGTTGTCGCCGTCGTCGAGGTCGACGCGGAATCGCTTCGAGCTCTGCCACTCATTCGTCGCGCCCTCGGTCTGGCCGATGAGCGCGCCGTTGACCCACAGCTTGAAGGAGTCGTCGGCGGTCAGGATGATCTCGGCCTTCACGGCCTCCGTGCCGCTCGGCGTCTCGAGCGTCGTGCGGAATGCCCGGTCCTCGGCCGGCGCCACGGGTGCGCCCACCTCGGGGGTCCAGATCCAGTTCGCGGCGTCGAAGGTCAGCACGTCGCCGCCTGCGTCGAGCTCGGGAATCGTGACCCGCCCGCCGTAGACACCGCCGCGGTACAGGGAGTTCGCCTGGGCGTTCTCCCACGCCGAGTCGTCGAATGCGGCGAGGTTCCAGCCTGCTGGGGCGTCGGCCGCGCTCGAGATGAGCGACCTGAAGCCGCTGTTCGTCACGATCTGCTCGCTCGTGCCGTCGGTGTAGCCGATGCGGAGGGCGCCGAGCACCCCGCCGTTCTGGCTCGAGCCGGGCGTGGTGAGCCCGAAGGCGAGCACGTTCTCGCCGGCTACGGTCGAGAGGTTCACGACGCGAGCCGTCTGCCAGTCGTTGTTGCCGCCCGTGTTGGCGGTGACCTTCACGCCGTTCCAGTACGCGTCGACCTGCTGGTCGCCGGTCATGGCGAGTTGCGCCCAGGCGACCTCCTTCGTCTCGGAGACGGTGATCTTCGTGCGGAAGAGCGTCGACGGGATCGGGTTGTCGGTGGAAGGAGTGCCGATCGGCGGGATGATCCAGGATGCCGTGTCGAAGGTGCTCCGGGTGTCAGCCGTCGGCTGCACCGGCACGGTCACCTGCTCGCCCCATGGGCTGCCGCCGTAGGGAGCACGAGCGGTCGCAGCCACCCAGCCGGAGGTGTCGTATCCCTTTGCCTGCCAGCCGGTCTTCGCCGATTCGCTCGCGAGCCAGCTCGCGTCGGTCACGATCTCCTGCACGGTGCCGTCGGTGAATCGCACGACGAGCTTGCCGACGACCGCGCCGTACGCCTTCGCGGCGTTGTCGAGCCTCACTGCGAGCACGTTCTGGCCGAGGAGCGGGAACGCCTGCACGCGAGTCGCGGTCTTCCACGCGTCGGAGACCGAAGCGCCGGTGGCGATCTGCGTGCCGTTCAGGTGCGCCGAGAACCCCATGTCGCCCGACATGACGAATTCCGCCCGGTCGATGATCTTGTCGCTCGGCAGGTCGAAGGTCTTCCGGAAGTACCCGGGCGGGGTGTTGCCGCCGGGGTATGGCGGATGGATCCAGCTGGCGCCCGCGAGCGAGAGCTCCATGCCGGTGGTGTTCTGGGGGCGGTCGCGGCCGATCCAGGCGCTGCCCGCCCAGTCGTCTTCGGCGAAGAGCCCGGTGCTGAAGGTCGACCCGGCATTCGCCTCCCCCGCATTGGTCTCGACGTCGACCTGCCACCGATAGTCGGTCGCGGCCGCGAGACGCTCGCCGCCGAACTCGACCGCGGTCGAGTCGGCAGATGCCACGACCCCGCTGTCCCAGACGGCGTCGTCGATGTCGGCGCCCGCCGGTGCGATTCTCAGCCGGTAGGAGGCCTGCTGCACATCGCGCTCGTCGCTCTCGACGACCCACGAGAACCGCGGTTTCTCGACGTCGATGCCGAGCGGTTCCGTGCGGTTCTCGACCTCGAGGGCTGACAGGGTCAGGGTGGGCGCGGCGGCGACGGCAGCAGCAGCAGCCGGAGCCGCGGCCGCGGAATCCGTCGGAGCGAGCGTCGCACTGAGACCGCTCGCCGCGAGCCCGATGCCGAGCACTGCAGCGATGGCCGCGGTGCCGCGCCGGCGAAGACGAGAACGGAAAGGAGACGTACGAGGCACGGGCGGTTGTCCAATCATGTTGTGGAGAGAATCTGACGGGCGGGCGCGTCTCATCGGAGGTCGCCCCGAACGGTGACGCCTCGTCGGCGGCGTGCGATGAGCAGCACGAGCCCGCCGAGTACCGCGAACCCACCGAGCACCAGCATCGGTGCGACGTCGAACCCGGTCGCCGCCATGTCGGACGGGCCGTCGGTGTCGGCACCGTTGCCGTCGGGCGCGCCACCCGGCGGCAGGCCGTCCGCCGTCACGTCGAAGGCGAACCGCACCTCGCTGCCCGACTCGGAGCCGAGCAGCACGATCTCATGGGCACCGAGCTCCGCGGTCGTCGGCACCGTCACGGTTGCCGCGAACGTTCCGGCGTCGTCGACGACCACCGAGTCGAGCAGCACCGGGTCGGAGTGCAGTTCGATGCGAACCGTCTCACCCGGAGTGAACCCTGCGCCCGTGACGTCGACCGTGTCGCCCGGCTTGACCGCATCGGTCGAGATGGTTCCACCGACGAGCAGCTCCGTGAGCTCGTCGCTCCGGTGCCCGGCTGCATCTGTCACCCGGACCCGCAGCTCTTGCGAGTGCGTGCCGATCGTGACGGGGCCGGCGTAGCCGGTCCATTCGTCACCGCCATCGGCGGCGTACTCGATGAGGGCGATTCCGGATGCCGCGTCGCTGCCGCCGAGCGTGAGCAGGCGCTCTGCCGAGAGCTGCACGGGAGACACCGTCGGCGCCTCGCCGTCGGCCCGCACGGTCACGTTGCCCTGCACGCTCGGATTGCCGGCATTGTCGCTCACGCGGTACTCGAACAGCGTCACGCCGTCTTCGACCGGAACGGGCGCGGTGTAGGCCCGCCAGTCGCCGCCGTTCAGGCGGTACTCGACGGCGTCGAGACCGCTGTCGGCGTCGGCGGCGAGCAGCGAGACCCGTGCGTAGTCGACGAGCCATCCGCCCGCACCTGGCGTGCCGGAGACCTTCGCCTCGACCGCGGGAACCGCCGTGTCGACGCGCAGGCTCTCGCTCGCGACCGCCGAGACGTTGCCCGCGACATCCCTCGCCCGGTACTCGAGCGCGTACTCGCCGTGCGGCAGGTCGATCGGGGCCGCGGCGTTCTGCCACGCGGCGCCGTCGATGCGGTACTCGATCGTGGCGACGCCACTCGTGGCATCCGTCGCCGACAGCGTGGCCGTCGAGCCGAGCGGGAGCCAGCCATCGGGTGTCGCCGCCGGCGTCACCGAGATGGCGGCGACCGGAGCGACCTGGTCGATTCGCACCGGCACGGATGCCTCTGCGCTCGTGTTGCCCGCGGCATCCGTCGCCCGGAAGCGCAGCTCGTGCTCGCCGTCGTCGCCGATCGCGACCGGCTCGGCGTAGGCGAGGAACTCCGCGCCGTCGAGCGAGTACTCGATCTGGACGGCACCCGAGCGGTTGTCCTGTGCGCTCAGTTCGACCGTGGCCGCACCGCGCGCCCAGCCTTCGGCACCGGCGACCGCTGTGGCGACCGAAGCCGAGACGACGGGAGCCTGGACGTCGAGTGCGACGGGCAGGATCCAGACATCGGCGACCGAGGGGTCGTAGAGCTCTTGGCCCGTGTCCGTCTTCTGCATGCGCACGGTCACCGACGTCGCGTCGAGCAGCGCCGGGTCGTCGACGAGCACCTGGTAGTCCATGGTGCCGACCGAGTTCTCGGTGCGCACGATCGTGCGATTGTCGACGACGGCGCCGTCGACCGTGATGATGTAGTCCTTCGTCTGCGCCTTGTCGTAGGTCTCGCGTGCCCGGATGAGGAACGGCTGCCCCTGCTCGATGGCGACATCGAACTCGAAGTACGAACCCGGCGTGGTGACGCCGGAGTAGCGACGGGTCAGCCCTGCCTCGTTCGGCGCGGTGCCCGAGGTCGACGACGCCGCGATTCCGTGCTGCGCCTCGGAGAAGGAGTGACCGAGGTCGACGTGGTCGATCACGCTGACGGGCAGCACGTGCACATCGGCGATCGACGGATCGCCCATGGCGTTGTCGGCGCCACGCTGGAAGCGCAGGCGAACGGTTCCCGAGGCGCTGATCTCAGTGTCGTCGACCGTGAACGAGTAGCCGACGACGCCGGCGTCGCTGGTGTGCTCCCGCGAGTGCACGGGCACGCCGTTGGCGGAGATGGAGTACTGCTTGGTCGACGTCGAGCCGTAGGTCTCGACGACATCGACGACGAACGGCTTGCCCGGCTCGACCGCGACGTCGAACTCGAACCACGAGCCGGGTACCCCGCCGTGCGAGTAGCGCCGGCTGAGGCCCGCTTCGGTGCTCGTGGCGGAACTCGGGTGGGCGGTCAGGTCATGGGCGGTCTCGGATGCCGCGGCGCCGAGGTCGACGTGGTCGTACTGCGCCGCGTCGAACGTCGGCACGAGCGTTGCCGAGCCCGTCGCCATCGCGACGTCACCCCGCACCGCGGTGAGTGGCAGTTCGACACGGTAGGCGCTCACGGTGAGCGGCACGGCGACGTCGAGCACGAAGTCGACCGTCTCGCCCGCCGGCACCACGTGCTGCGCCGAACGCGGGGCACCGTTCCAGCCTGCGGGAACGGATGCCTCGACGGCAGTGAACACCGGGGAGGTGCCCCCGTTGGTCACCGGCACCGTGATCGTGGCCAGGCCGTCGGCGGAGACCGGCGTCGGGGTGACCACGGCGGTGCCGATGGTCAGCGGCGAGCTGAGCGCGAAGCGGGCCTTCGCGACGCTGAGCAGTTCGTCGTCACCTCGCACGAAGGTGGCGGTGGCGCGCAGGGATCCCGTCTCAGTGGGCTCGGCGTCGTCGGGCACGGTCACGTCGAATGCGAGCGTGCCTGTCGCCCCGGGGGCGATCTCAGCTTCGAGTTCAGCCGATTCCGGGGTCAGGGTCCACCCCTCAGCTGCGACGATCGACGCCGCCACGTCGTGCAGCGGCACGGTTGACCCGTTGTGCACATCGAGCTCGATGGCCACGGTGCTGCCCGGAGTGGCGAGCTCGGAGATCACGCGCAGCTCGGTACTCACGCCGGCGAGCGACGCGACCGCATCGCTCAGCGCGGCACGGAGCGCGTCGACGCGCGAGCGCAGCGCCTTCTCGGTGGCACCTCTGTGCTCCTGACCATCGATCGTCGACTCGATTTCGTCGACACCGTCGATCAACGCGGCGAGGCTCGCGACGGCCTCATCGATGCCTCCCGCGTTCAACTGCTCGATGGCCTCGAGCGCGATGGCCGTGAGCTCGTCGACGGAGTCGAGGATCTCGGCGGCCTGCTCTCTCTTCAGCTCGCCGGTCGCCACCAGCTCGGTGACCTTCGCGCTCGTCGCCTCCAGCTCGTCGAGGATCGCGCCCAGTTCGAGCACCTCGCCGTCGACCGCGAAGGAGTAGGTGCCGGAGCCGACCTCGAGCGAGGTGCTGCCGGCCTCGGACTCCCCGAGGGTCACGCCCGGGGCATCCGTCACCGCCGCGCCGCTCTCGGTGATGGCCCACGGCGTTCCCGACGGGAGCACGACGGTCGCGGTGGTGTTCTCCGGAATCGTGACGTCGAGCGTGAAGTCCCTGCCGTCCTGCTTCCAGTCCGTGGCGATCGTGCCGTAGACCGACTCGTAAGAACCGGTGGCGTAGCTCAGGCCACCACCGGGCTTCGGCGCGATGACCGAGTGCTTGTACCCCGGGCTGCCGTTGGAGATGGCACCGATGTTGCGGTACATCCAATCGCCGATGGCGCCGTAGGCGTAGTGATTGAAGGAGTTCATGCTCACGTCGCCGAAGCTGCCGTCGGGCTTGATCGAGTCCCAGCGCTCCCACATCGTGGTCGCCCCCATGGCGACCTCATAGCCCCACGAGGGGAAGGTGTCGTTCATGAGCAGTCGGTAGGCCTCATCGAGGTGGCCGCTCTCGCTGAGCGCGGGAACCAGCCACGGGGTGCCGAGGAACCCCGTTGCGAGGTGGAAGTCGCGGCGCTCGAGAGTCTCGAGGAATTGTGCGGCGACGGCGTCGCGCTGCGCCGCCGGAACCAGCTTCATGCCGAGGGCGATCGCGTAGCCGGCCTGGCTGTCGCCCGAGATCGTGCCGTCTGCTGCGATGAAGCGCTCGGCGAAGACTTCGGCACCGCGGGTGGCGAGCTCGGCGTAGTGCTCGGCGTCGGCATCCTCGCCGATCGCGTCGGCCATCTCGCTCATGAGCTGCGCGACGTAGGCGTAGTAGGCCGTGCCGAGCACATCGCCGGGCGTCGGGTCGTCGAGGTTCAGCCAGTCGGCGTAGCTCGAACCACGCACCATCGACGGATAGCTCGTGGCGAGGTAGTCCATGTACTCGGTCATCGAGGCGTAGCCCTCACGGATCTGCTTCGTGCTGCCGTAGCTCTGCCACAAGACCCACGGAACCGTGATGCCGGCGTCAGACCAGCCCGTGCCGCCACCGCAGCAGGCGAGGTTCGCCGTATAGGGGGCGACGCCGTGGTAGTCGCCGTTGGCTGCCTGCCCGTCTTGCAGGTCGACCAGCCACTTCGACAGGAAGTTGAGCGAATCCATGTTGAACGAAGCGGTGGGCGCGAAGACGTTGATGTCGCCGCTCCAGCCCATGCGCTCGTCACGAGCGGGGGTGTCGGTGGGGATGGAGAGGAAGTTGCCGCGCTGGCCCCACGTGATGTTGCTCTGCAACTGGTTGAGCATGGCGCTCGAGGTCGAGAGCTCTCCGATGAAGCCGAGGTCGGAACCCCAGACGACACCCGTCACATCGGCGAGTTCGGGGGCGACGGTCACCCCGGTGATCTCGATGTAGCGGAAGCCGTGGAAGGTGAACTTCGGCTCGTACCGGGCCGTGCCGTCGGCGGCGAAGGTGTAGTAGTCGGTGGCCTTCGCGCTGCGGAGGTTGGCCACGTATGCGGTGCCGTCGGGGTTGAGCTCCTCGGCGTAGCGGATGCGCACGGTGCTGCCCGCGGTGCCGGTGAGCTTCATGTTCGCGACGCCCACCATGTTCTGGCCGACGTCGTAGATGTAGGCACCCGGGGTGGGTTCGGTGCGCTCGAGGGCGGGGCGCGTGCCGGTGGCGCGCACGGGCTCCTCGTTCTGGGGCTCGAGCTTCTCCGTCTCGGAGGGGGCGACCCAGGGAGCGCTCCACTCACTGTCGTCGTAGCCGTTGGCGTTCCAGCCGGCCTGCTCGTTGGGCGCATTGAACGTCTCACCGTCGATGAGGTCGGCTGCGGCGTACGGCCCGGTCGCCGTCTTCCAGCTGTCGTCGCTGGCGACGATGTCGTGGCTGCCGTCGCTGTAGTCGATGCGCAACTGCGCGATCAGCGAGTTGCGGTCGCCGTAGTTGTGGTTGCCGACGTGGGCGAGCCGGCCCGAGTACCAGCCCGGTGCGAGCATCGCACCGATCGTGTTCTCGCCCGATGCGATCTGCTCGGTGACGTCGTAGCTCTGGAACGCGATACGTGAGTGGTAGTCGGTCCACCCGGGGGCGAGTTCGAGATCGCCGATCTTGGCGCCGTTGAGGCTGAGCTCGTAGATGCCGCGGGCGGTGGCGTAGACGCGGGCTCGCTCGACGGTCTTGTCCGGGTCGACCCTGAACCCCTTGCGGAGCAGCGGCTGATCGGTGTTCTGGGCGAGGAGGAAGTCGTTGTTGCCGCTGACCTCGAGGCCGTCGTCGACCAGGGTGCCGCCGGCGAAGGGGTTGCCGCTGCTGAAGTCGGTGTCGAGCAGCGTCTTCGTGGGGGTCGTCACCGAGAGCGAGTGGATCACGACGGATTCGAGCGCGGTGGTGCTGGCGCTCGTGCGGAAGCCGATGTAGCCCTTCGCGAAGCTCGAGTCCGAGCGGGTGTCGACGAGCTGGTCGTTGACGCGAGTCTCGATCGTCGAGCCGGTGACGGTGATGGCGACGGTGGCACGCTGCTTCAGCACGTCGGCCGCGAGACCGTGGTCGGTGAGCTCGACCTCGGGCGTCGTGCTGTAGCCGCCGTTCGTCTTCTCGTGCGGTCGCAAGCGCGGAACGCCGTCAGTCTCGTCGTTCAGCTGCCACATGTAAGCGTTGCCGTTCGAGCCGCCCGTCACGCCGGTGCCGCGGAAGTACACGCCGAAGGCGGTTCCGGGCTTGAGCGTGAAGTCGGCCGTGACCGTGTAATCGGTCCATTCCGCCAGCTGGCCGTCGGGGTCCGGCCCACCGATCCAGTCGCCCGCCCACTCGCTGTTGTCGAGGATGCCGGTCTCGAACCAGCTCGGGGAGCTCCACTCCGACTCGTCGCCGGCACCATCCCACACCTTGACCTGCCAGTGGTAGCGGGTCTGCGATTCGAGGGCGGGCCCGCCGTAGCTCACCTCGACCGACTGGTCGGAGTCCACTTTGCCCGAGTCCCATACCGTGGAGCCGTCGAGCCCGTCGATGCTCGTGGCGGCCCGCACCTGGTACGCGCTCTGCACGACCCCGCGAGCGTCGTCGTCGGCATCGAGCTGCCAGCTGAGACCGGGGGTCTCACCCCCGATGCCGAGCGGAGTCGCACGGTTGTCGGTCTTGAGCGTGCCGACCGCGATGCCGTCGGCTGCGGTGACCGCGGTCGCGGTGACCCCATCGGTGAGCACGAGCGCGAGCGCGAGCGCCGTGGCCGCCGCGACCGCGCCGAAGCGCGCGAAGCCGGATCGGCCGGATCGCCCGACCGCGAGTGTGGTGTGGGTGTGCACGAGGTGAGTTCCAATCGCCGTTGCAGAGGAGAGGTCTGAGTGAGGCTGCCGGCGCGCTGGGCGCCGGCAGCCGTGGGTCACGCCGTGGGCGTCGTGGTCTCGACGCCGCTGCGGGGCCTGCGTCGCCGCCAGAGGAAGAGGGCGGCACCCGCGCCCGCGAGCAGCAGACCGAGCGTCAGCACGGGCGCCACGACCGCACCGGTCGTGGCGATGCCGCCGGGCAGGATCACCGTGTCGGGATCGACCGTGATCGCGAAGGAGATCGTCGACTCGGGGCTCTCCCCGGTGAGCACGATGTGGTGCTCGCCGGTCGCGGTGTCGCTCGGGATGGTCACGGCAGTGCTGAAGGCACCCGCGTCATCGGCCACCGCCTCGCCGAGGCGAACGGGCTCCGAGCGCAACTCGATCGTGACCGTCTCCCCCGGCGCGAAGCCCTCGCCGCTGACCGTGATGGTGTCGCCGGGCTTGGCGCCCGCCTGTGAGAGCGAACCGCCAACGACCGTGCGCGTTCCGATCGCGCCGACGTTGCCGGCGATATCGGAGGCGCGGAACTCGAAGGCGTGCGCGCGGTTGTCGAGCTCGACCACGCCGGTGTAGAGCGTCCACTCGCTCGCGCCGTCGAGACGGAGTTCGATGCGATCGACACCCGAACCCTCGTCGTTGCCGGTGAGGCTGAGCGCGCGGCCCTGCAGGCTGGCGGTGACCTCCGGTCGCACGCTGTCGACCGTGATCGTCTCGATCATCGTCTCGCCGACGTTGCCGACCGCATCGCTCGCCCGATACCGCAGCTCGGTGACGCCCTCGGGAATGCCGATCGCCGCGGTGTAGGCGGTCCAGGCTCCCGTGCCGATCGCGTACTCGATCGCGCCCATGCCGCTTTCCGCGTCGGATGCTGCGAGCTCGACGGTCGGCGAGACGAGATGCCACCCGCTGGCGGCGGGTTCCGAGCTGCGCTCTGCAGTCACGCTCGGCGCGACGCCGTCGACCGCGAACGCGGCTGACGACACCGCACTGGCGGTGCCGGCGATGTCGCGAGCACGGTACTCGACGACCGTCTCGCCGAGCGGGAGCTCGACGGCGTTCGTGTATGGAACCCAAGCGCCGGCGCCGAGACGGTACTCGATCGCGGCGACGCCGCTGCCCGCATCCGTCGCTGCGATGGTGAGCGTGGTGCCGGAGGCGAACCAATCGCCGACTGAACCGGCGCTCACGCTGTGCATGACACCGGGAGCGGTGACATCGATGCTCACCGTGCTCTGCTTCGGCTCGCTCACGTTGCCCGCGGCATCCGTCGCCCGGTACTCGATGACCGTGGCTCCTTCTTCACTGATCGTGAAGGGCGCGGCGTAGCCCGTCCATTCACCGCCGTCGATGCGGTACTCGCTCGTCACCGCGCCTGCCCGTTCGTCGCTCGCAGTCAGCGAGACGTCGACCGGACCGATGAACCATCCGCCCTGGCCACGAGTGCCCTGGGCGAGCGCCTCGAGCGCAACGCTCGGAGCGAGCTGGTCGGGCGAGACCGGCAGGGCCCAGACATCGGCGAGCGAGGCGTCGTAGTTGCGACCGAACTCGTTGTTCTGGAAGCGGATGCGCACGGTGCCGGTCTCGGTGAGGGCGACGTCGTCGACGACGAACTGGTACGCGACCGTGCCGAGTCCGCCGGTGTGTGCGTAGAGCCGCTGGTGCACGAGCTGTCCGTTGACGAAGACGTCGTACTCCTTCGTCTGCGCACGGTCGAAGGTCTCGATCGTGCGCACCAGGAACGGCTCGCCGGGCGTGACCGCGAGATCGAACTCGAAGAAGCCGTCGGGGTCTTCCCGGTTCGCATAGCGGCGGGTGAGCCCCGCCTCGGTGTTGGTGCCCGAGCGCTCGGAGGCACTCAGAGCGTGCGCGGTCTCGGAGGCGGTGTCACCGAGGTCGACGTGGTCGAGCGCTCCGACCACCGCGGGGAGCTCGACGGCGACGGTGCCGCTCGCGCTGCCGTAGACGACGTCACCGCTGACGACCGAGACGTTCACCTCGTTCGCGCCGGCGCTGGCGGCGAGCGGCACGACCGCGTCGACGCCGAGCACCGCGGTGCTGCCGGCCGCGATGACCGACTGCTCGCCGAGCACGGGGGTCGCCCCCTCGATTCCGCCCCTGGCCGAGGCCGTGACGTCGCGCGCCGAGTCGTTGACGACCTCGACGCTCAGCCGAACGACGCCCTCGGGGGCCGCCGTCGCTGGCGTCGCCGTCAGGTTCTGCACGACGAGCGGCGAGTCGACCGTCAGCGGCACCGACACGGGAATGCTCGCCGTCGTGCCCTCGAAGCTGTAGCCGAGTACGGCCTTCACTGTGACGGCCCCGCTCTTCTGCCGCTCGGGAACGAGGGCGGTATAGCTGCCCGAGAGCGATGCCCCGGCGCCGAGTGCTCCGAGTTCGACGGCAGCCGGCTCGAACACCCAGGCGTCCTTCGCGCTCGGGGTCAACGTCACGGCTTCCACCCCGAACTCCCCCGTGCTCGTGACCCGTGCGGGAATCACCGCGGTCTCACCCGGGAACGCGCTCTCGAGCGGCGTCTCGAGCTCGGCCGCGATTCCCAAAAGGCTGGCCGAGAGCGAACCGAGCTCCGAACGGATGTCGGTGAGTGCGCCCTGCAGTGCGCCGCGCGCCGGCTCATCCGTCGCGTCGGCGGTCTCGTCGGCCGCCGTCAGTTCTCCCAGCGCCGAGTGAACCGCGGAGGCGCTCTGCGCGAGCTCGCCCGCCGTGTAGTGCTCGAGGCCGGTCTCGGCGAGGGCGCTGAGCGCTTCGCGCGCTTCCGTGAGGTCGCCGGCCGCATCGCCGCCGATCGCGCCCTCCACGTCGTCGACGACGTCCTGCAGCGTGTCGATCGCGGCGATCAGGTCGCCGAACCGGCCGCGGTCGGCGTCGACCGTGAATTCGTAGTGGCCCGAGCCGACTTCGACGCTGGCGGTGCCCGCGTCGACGCTCAGCGAGTGCACGCCGTCGGCATCCGCGGCGGCGATGCCCGACTCGAGCACGGCGACCGTGTTGCCCGCCGGCAGCTCGATCGTGGCAGTGGTGTTCGCCGGCACGTCGACCGTGAGCGCGAGGCCCTCGGCCGTGAGCTTCCAATCGGAGGTGATGGGCCCGTACACCGAGTCGTAGCCGACCTTCGCGTACGCCAGCCCGCCGCCGGGGGTGGGCGCGATCAGTGTCTTCTTGTAGCCCGGTTCGAGCTGCTGGATACCGCCGATCGTTCGGTACATCCAGTTGCCGACGGCACCGGGGGCGAAGTGGTTGAAGGAGTTCATGCCCAGGTCGCCGAAGCTGCCGTCTTCGCGGATCGAGTCCCAGCGCTCCCACATGGTGGTGGCGCCGCGATCGATCTGGAAGCCCCACGAGGGGTAGCTCCGGTTGAGCAGCAGCTGGTATGCGACATCCGACTGACCGGCAGCGCTGAGCGCCGGAAGCAGGTTGAAGGTGCCGAGGAACCCGGTCGCGAGGTGGCCGCCCCGCGCCGCGACGGCGGCTGCGAGCTTCTCGCCTGCCTCATCGACCAGGTCGTCGGGCACGAGCCCGAACGCGATGCTGGAGGTGTACGCCGTCTGGCTGTTGCCGGCGATGCTGCCGTCGTCGGCGATGAACTTCTCCTGGTAGGCGGCGGCGATGCGTTCGAAGAGTGCGGTGTAGCGCGCGGCATCCGCGGGCCGGTCGATCGCGTCGGCCATCTGCGCCATCAGGTTGACGCTCTGGGCGTAGAACGCCGTGCCGAGCAGGTCGGCGGGGGTCGGGTCGTCGAGGTTCAGCCAGTCGCCCCAGGTTCCGTAGTTCGGGCGGATGCCGGTGGGTGCGATGCCCTCGAGGAAGCCGATGTACTCGGCCATGGAGTCGTAGTTCTCCTTGATCACGGCCGTGTCGCCGTAGCTCTGCCAGAGGGTCCACGGCACGGTGATGCCGGCGTCGGCCCACCCGGTGGAGCCGCCGCCGCACGAGGAGTGCACGGCGGGATCCTTGCAGAACTGCGGTGCGACCTCGGGGTAGGCGCCATTCGGCAGCTGCGCGTCGCGCAGGTCGCGCATCCACTTGGTGAGGAAGGTCTGCGAGTCCATGTTGAAGGTCGCGGTGCTCGCGAAGACGTTGATGTCGCCCGTCCAGCCGAGTCGCTCGTCGCGAGCCGGAGTGTCGGTCGGGATCGAGAGCCAGTTGCCGCGCTGACCCCAGACGATGTTGCTCTGCAGTTGGTTGACCATCGCGTCCGAGGTCTCGAAGGTGCTGCTGAATTCGGCATCGGAGTTCATCACGAGGCCGGTGACCGCAGCGACCGTCGGCGGCGCAGTGACGCCGCTCAGCTCGACGTAGCGGAACCCGTGGAAGGTGAAGCGCGGCTCATAGCTGATCGTGCCGTCTTCGGCGAACGTGTACGTGTCGGTGGCCTTCGCCGAGCGCAGGTTCTCGGGGGCGATCGTGCCATCGGCGTGCACGACCTCCGCGTGCCGCAGCGTCACCGTCTGGCCGGCAACGCCGCTGATCTGCAGGCGCACCCTGCCGACCATGTTCTGGCCGAGGTCGAACACGTAGCGCCCCGCCGTCGGCTCGGTCACGCTCAGCGGCACGACCTCTTGCGTCACGCGCACGGGCGGGTCGACCTGGGGCACGAGGGTTTCGGTGCCTCCGTCGTCGGCGACGGCGACGGCGCTCCATCCGCTCGGGGTGAACGATGCCGTGTTCCAGCCGTCCTGCTCGAGGCGGGCGTCGTAGCTCTCGCCCATGAGCAGGTCGCTCGAGATGATCGGGCTCGGCGCGCTCTTCCAGCGCTCGTTCGTCGTGAACGTCTCGCTCGTGCCGTCTTCGTAGTCGACCGAGAGCTGCGCGGTCACGCTCGGCTGCGCGCCGTACTGATTCGGTCCGAACCAGCCGAGGCTGCCGGCGTACCAGCCGGGCCCGGCCATCACGCCGATCGCGTTCTCACCCTGCTGAAGCTGGGCGGTGACGTCGTAGGTCTGGTACTGGGTGCGGAGGTTGTAATCGGTGAAGCCCGGCGCGAGTTCGTGGTCGCCGACGCGCTCGCCGTTCAGGCTGAACTCGTAGACGCCCTGAGCGGATGCCGAGAGTCGGGCGCTCGCGACCGGCTTGTCCACGGTGAATTCGTCGCGCATCATCGGCGACGATGCGGCGCTGCGGATGACGGCGTTCGTGTCGCCTGCGACGACGACTCCCGACCCTGCGACGCTCGTGCCCGCCGTGAACGGGTTCACGTCGGTGGCGAGGTCGGCGTCGAGCAGGGTCTCGTCGCCCGAGGCTGCGGTGACGCGGTGGATCGTGACCTGCTCAGCGCCGTTCGTGCGGATGCCGAAGGCGCCCGACTCGAAGCTCGAGTCGCTGCGCTGGTCGACCTGAACGTCGTTGACGAAGGTCGTGATCTGGGAACCGGATGCCTCGATGCGCAGTGTCCCGCGCTGCTTCAGCACGTCGGCGCCGAGCTCGGCGGGCAGGGCGACCTCGTCGAGCACGGCGTACGAGCCGTTCGTGTTCTCGTGCGGGCGGAGCCTCGGCGTGCCGGCCGTCTCGTCGTTGAGTTGCCACATGTACGTGTTGCGCAACGCGTCGTCGCCGCGGAAGTAGACGCCGAAGGCTGTGCCGGGCTTCAGCGTGAAGTCGAGTTCGACCTCGAAGTCGCCCCACGGGGCGGGCGCGTCGACTCCGATCCAGTCTGCCTCCCAGTCGTCGGGCGAGGCGAGCGCGGTCTCGAACCACGCTGCGTCACTCCAGCCGGTGGATTCCCCGTCGTCGGTGCTCAGGCGCACCTGCCAGTGGTAGCGGGTCGAAGGCTCGAGCGCGGCACCCTCGTAGGCGACGTCGATCGAGCGATCGGAGTCCACAACCCCGGAGTTCCAGACGTCGTCCGAACCGAGGCCGTCGACCGTGGCGGCGACGCGCACCTCGTAGCTCGCCTGCATGACGTCGCGCGCCGAGGAGGCGAGCTGCCAACTGAAGCGCGGATCGAGGGAGGTGATGCCGAGCGGATTCACCGCACTGTCGGTCTTCAGCGTCGTGACCTCGAGCGTCGCAGCAGCGTGCGCGGGACTCGGAGCGCCGTCGAGCGCGACGAAGCCGGCCACGAGGGCGAACGCCAGTGCGCCCGAGGCGACCAATCGGGCCGGGGTGCGGATGGTCCCGCGCATGTGCTTCCCTTCGTCGGTGATGGTGAGAGCCAGATGGCTCCTGGTGTTGATTCCGAGCACGTCGGGCGCCGCTCAGCTTCGCGCCTGGCGCGGGCTCGCCGCGCGCCGTCGACGCCAGACCAGGAGGCCAGAACCGAGCAGCAGCAGCACGGCCGCGCCGAATACAAACGGCAGGCCTTCGAAGCCGGTGGAGGCGATGACCTCGACCGGGATCGTGACGCCACCGGCGTCGCCGCCGCCGTTGCCGGGGCCGCCGCCGTTGCCGGGGCCGGGGCCGCCGACGACCACGAACACGAGGCTGTGCGCGCCCGCGGGAACCGACAGCGGAATACTCGCGTCGAGCGCAACGACGCCCGCGGCACTCGCCGTGACCGTGCCGAGCACTGTGACCTCCGAGTGCAGTTCAACCCGAACCTCGGCCGCGGCAGCGAACCCGGTGGCCTCGATCGCGAGGGTCTCCCCCGGTGTGACGGTGAGCGTCGGCGCCTCGGCCGTCGGCTCGAGCGTGATGGTCTCACTCGTATTGCCCGCGGCATCGCTTGCTCGTGCGAACACCGTGCTCGGGAGCTCGCCCTGCGCGATCAGCGCCTCGACGCCGGTGACCCAGCTCGTACCATCAGCGGAATATTGCACGCCCCGAATACCGGCGGCGGCATCCGACGCAGCAGAGACGAGCTCGCCCTCGGCGGAGAGCCAGCCCCAGACGGCCGGCGCGACCCCGTCGATCGCGAATTCGCTCGAGCCGACGGGGCTCGAATTGCCGGCGGCATCCGTCGCCCGGTACTCGATGCGATGCTCGCCCTGCGCCGTCACCTTCACGGGCTCGCCGTACTGCGACCAATCGGTGGCTGAGTCGAGGCGGTACTCGATCTCGAGACCCTCGGCCACGTCGTCGGCAGCGCTGAGCTCGACCGTCACCGGCCCGGGCGACCACTCCCCCGCCTCGGCCGAACCCGATCGTGTCACGGTGGCGGAGACGCTCGGCGCCAGCACGTCGGCCGCGGCGGCCGGGAGGATCCAGACGTCGGCGATCGACGGGTCGTAGTTGGTCGTCGAATCGGCGTGCTGCATGGTGATCGTCGCCGTGCCCGTGCTGCTGAAGACCTCTGGATCGTCGACGAGGATCTGGTAGTTGTCGGTGCCGTAGTCGCTTGTCGCCCGCTGGAAGAGGCGCGACTGCACCTCGACCCCGTCGACCTGCACCGAGTACTCCTTCAACCGAGCCCCGTCGTAGGTCTCGACCGCGCGAATGATGAACGGGGCGTTCTTCGGCACGGCCATGGTGAAGCTGAAGTACGAGTTCGCGGCGTTGCCGGAGTAGCGCCGGGTCACGCCCGCCTCCACGCTCGTGCCGGATGACGGCGACGCCGTGAGGCCGTGCGCGGCCTCGGAGGCACCGTCGCCCAGGTCGATGTGGTCGAGCACGGTCTCGCCCGCGACCGTTGCGGGAACGGTGGCCTCGATCGAGGCCGTGCCGCTCGCGAGCACGGTGTCACCGCGCACGAACTCCACCGGCAGCGCCAGCGTCTGCTCGTCGAGCGTGGTCGGCACGAACAGTTCGACGGCAACCGTCGCGGCCTCCCCCGGCGCGATGACGATCTCGGGAGAGGCGACCGGCGCCGCCCATCCGCTCGGCGCGGTGACCGATGCAGCCCCTGACACCGGCCGTGATCCGGTGTTCTCCAGCGTGAGCGTCACGACGGTCTTCGAGTTCGGCAGAACGGATGCCGGGTCGGCCGTCACCGCGGTCAGCACCACGCCTGACTCGATCTCGACGACGGTCTCACCCTCGCCGCGGAGCGTCAGGCCCTGGTAGCCGTAGCTGACGGTGACGGGCATCGTGACCTCACCGGGCAGCTGCGAGACCGGAACCGTCGTCGTGAATGTCGCGGTGACGGACTCGCCTGCGGGCAGGCTGGCGATGAGCGGAGCGGCCGCGGGGTCGATCGTCCAGGGCTCGTCGAGGTCGAGGGTCGCGCTCAGATCGGTGAGTGCATCCGTTCCGGTGTTCGTCACGAGCGCGCTCACCGTGATCGGCTGCCCCGGAACGGCGGCGGCCTGCCCACCGGCATCCACGGTGATCGTGATGCCCGAGAGCTCGGCGGAGAGAGCGTCGAGTTGCGCCTCGATCGCGCCGATGGCCTCGGCGAGCTGTGCGCGCGCATCCGCCTCGATGTCACTGTCGTCGACCCAGTCGCCGAGCTCGCGAATCTCAGCGAGTGCGTCGAGCACGTCGGCAACGGCGTCGGCTCGATCGGACTCGAGCACGCCGATTCCGTGACCCATGGCGTCGACGATGCGCTGGAGGGCACGTTCGACGTGGGCGGCGTCGCCGCCGCCGAGGCCCTCGATCTCGTCGAGTTCGTTCTGGAGGTCGGTCGACGCCTCGATCACGGCGCCGAATTTCTCGGCGAGCGCGTTCACGGTGAATGCGTACGAGCCCGAACCCACGCGCACACTCACGACGTCACCGTCGGAGGAGAGCACCTCGACGCCCGCTGCATCCGCGAGCGATGAAGTCCCCTCGGTGACCGCCCAGATGTTCGATGCGGGGATCTGCACGGTGGCCGTGGCGTTCGTCGGCACCGTGACCGCGAGCGCGAAGTCGTCGCCGGTCAGCGTCCAGTCGGTCGCGACGAGGCCGTACTCGGTCTCGAGACTCGCGGTCGCACTCGTCAGGCCGCCGCCGGGGTGGGGGCTGATGACGACGGACTTGTACCCGGTGTCGCCCACGGCGATGCCGCCGATGTTCTGGTACATCCAGTCGCCGACCGCGCCGAAAGCGTAGTGGTTGAAGGAGTTCATGCTCGCCGCACCGAAGTTGCCGTCGGCGTCGATCGAGTCCCACCGCTCCCACATGGTGGTGGCGCCCGACTCGACCTCGTAGCCCCATGAGGGGATCGTCTTGTTCATGAGCAGGCGGTAGGCGACATCCCAGTTGCCGCTCTTGCTGAGGGCGGGCATGAGCCAGGGCGTTCCGACGAAGCCGGTCGAGAGGTGGTAGTCGCGGCTCGCGACCTTGGCGACGAGCTTGTCTCCGGCGGCCTCGACGAGTTCGGCAGGCACGAGGTCCATGCCGATCGCGAGCGCGTAGGCGGTCTGGCTGTTGCCCTCGACTCCGCCGTCGTCGGCCACGAACTCGTCTTGGAAGAGCTGCGTGATCTCGTCGGCCATCTCGGCGTACCGGGTGGCGTCGGCATCCTTGCCGATGGCGTCGGCCATCTCGCTCATGGCGCGTGCCATGTAGGCGTAATAGGCGGTGCCGAGTACCTCTGGCGGCGTGTCGTCACCGAGGTGGAGCCAGTCGCCGTAGGGGCCGTGGTTGCGGAGGCGGTTCGGGAAGTTCGTCTCGAGGTAGCCGAAGTACTTCTCCATCGACGCGTAGTGGTCGCGGATCAGATCGGTGTCGCCGTAGCGCTCCCACATCATCCAGGGGATGAGGACGCCGCCGTCGGACCACGCCGTTCCGCCGTCACAGCAGCCCTGATCGGGCCCTCGAGGCGCGGATTCAGGGAACTCGCCGTCGGCCAGTTGCGTGTCCCGCATGTCCTGCAGCCACTTCTTGACGAACTCCTTGGTGTTCTGGTTGAAGGCTGCGGTGGGTGCGAAGGCGAGAAGGTCGCCCGAGTAGCCGAGGCGCTCGTCACGAGCGGGCGTGTCGGTCGGCACCGAGATGAAGTTGCCGCGCTGGCCCCAGACGATGTTGCTCTGCAGCTGGTTCAGCATCGGGTCGGAGGTCTCGAAGGTTCCGGTCGCAGTCAGGTCGGAGCCGAACACGTCGGCCGAGATGTCGCCGACGGCCGGCGCCTCGGCGAGGCCGCTGACCTCGATGTAGCGGAACCCGTGCTGCGTGAAGCGCGGTCGAACGAGGGCCGTGCCGTCTTCGGCGAAGGTGTAGTGATCGGTGGCCTTCGCGCTGCGCAGGTTGTCGATGTAGAGACTGCCGTCTTTGTTGAGCACCTCGGCGTAGCGAATCGTGGCGGTCTCGCCGGCCGTGCCGGTCAGCGTCATGCGCCCGACACCCGAGAGGTTCTGGCCGAGGTCGTAGATGTGCACACCGGCGGGCATCTCGCTCTGCGCGATCGCCTGCACGTTCTCGGTCGTGCGCACGGGCTCGTCGGTCTGGCTCACGAGCTTGTCGGTGGCCGAGTCGGCGACCACGACGGGCGACCACGCGGCGTCGTCGAAGCCCGGCTCGTTCCAGCCGTCGATCTCGAGCCGGGCGTCGTAGTCTTCGCCCATCTGCAGGTCGGCACTGCGGATGGGGCCGGGGTGGGTCGTCCAGTCGGAGTCGGTCGAGACGAGCTGCGTCGATCCGTCGGTGTACTCGATCGCGAGCTGGGCGATGACCGAGGTCTGCGAGCCGTACTTGTGCTTGCCGAACCAGGCGATGTACCCGGCGTACCAGCCGTCGCTCACCATCGCGCCGAAGGCGTTGTCGCCCGACTGCACGAGCTCGGTGACGTCGTGGCTCTGGTACTGGATTCGTTGGCTGAAGTCCGTCCAGCCGGGGGCGAGCTCGTGCTCGCCGACCTTCTCGCCGTTCAGCGACAGCTCGTAGATGCCGCGAGCAGAGGCGAAGAGGCGAGCGGATGCCACGTGCTTGTCGTCGTCGGTCGCGAACGCGGTGCGCAGCAGCGGCAGCGAGGTCGACGGCGCATAGAGGGCGTTGACGAACCCGGCGACCTTGAGACCGCCGTCGGGACCCGCGATGATCGTGCCGGCGTTGAACGGGTTCTCACCACCGGCGAAGTTGGAGGCGTAGAGCGTGGCGGTGGGCGAAGTCACCGTCATCGAGTGGATCAGTACCTCTTCGTTGTCGACGTCGGTGCGCAGACCCGCGAAGCCGCCGGAATGCGACGAGTCCGTGCGTGAATCGACGACGACGTCGTTGAGCGTCGTCGTGATGCGGTCGCCGTCGAGCTCGATGCTGAGCGTGCCACGGTGCGCGAGCACGTCAACCGGCAGGCCTACGGCTGTGAGGTCGATCTCCTCGAGCACCCGCCAGTCGTTGTTCACGCGAACGTGGGGCCGCAGCATGGGGTGCTCGGAGTCGGAATCGTTGAGCTGCCACATGTAGGTGTCGGCGAAGTCGGCCGAGGAGCGGAGATAGAGCCCGAAGGTCTTGTCGGCCGTCGGGGTGAAGTCGATGTCGACCGTGTAGTCGGTCCATTCGGCGACCTGCGCAGCAGGGTCGGGTGCGCCGATCCAGTCGGCCTTCCACTCTGCGGCGTCGAAGATCCCGGTCTCGAAGGATGCGGCATCCGACCAGTCCGATTCGTTGCCGCGCTCGTCCCACACCTTGACCTGCCAGCTGTATCGCGACTGCGACTCGAGGGCCGGCCCTGCGTAGGCGATGTCGAACTGCTGGTCGGAGTCGACCTTGCCCGAGTCCCAGACCCGGTTCGAGCCGGTTGCGTCCTCGCCTGCCCCGACCCGGATCCGGTAGGCGCTCTGCAGCACACCGCGCCCGGTGGAGGCGCTCTTGAACGCGAAGATCGGCGCATCCGCCGTGACACCGAGCGGATCGACTCGACCGTTCGTGGTGAGTCCTGCCGCGGCGATGTCGCCGTTCGCCGCGTCGGCGGGGCCCGCAGCGACGATCGGCGCGAGCAGTGCAGCCGAGAGCGCGAGTGCAGCGAACGACGTGATGGTGGTGCGTGCACGGCGCGAGCGATCGGCGCGAACGAGCGCTCTGGTGATGATCGACATCGAGGTGGGTGTCTCCGGTCTCGTCATTGAGAAGGCCGCGCGGCAACCACCCGCTGTTCGCCGGCTCGTCGTCCCGCACGCGTGCGAATCGCTTGAAACGATTCAAAAAGTGTCGGTTCGACGAACCTATCACAGAGCGGCGACGCGGGGTCGGTCGGTGCGGATTCGGGCGCCGAGCACGACTTGCCGATCGACCGCACCCACGACCGGCAGAACCGCCCGCCGCGACTTGACACCACCGGCGCGTTCGACGTACATTTCAAGCACTCCCGTGAAACGATTCAACCCGATTCGCTTCCCATCCGCACAGTGGCTCGCCGCAGTTGAGGTCCAGATCAATGACGATTCCCCCCGAGAACCCCGGCCACGCCCCGGCGTTGGAACTCCGCGACGTCGAGAAGTCGTTCGGGTCCGTCGTGGCGCTCCGCTCGGCCACGATCGAGGTGTACGCGGGCTCCATCCACGCCCTCGTCGGCGAGAACGGCGCCGGCAAGTCGACGCTCGTGAAGATCGTCGCCGGCCTCTACCGCCGCGACGCAGGTGTCTTCCGCTTCGGCGGCGACGACGTCGACTTCACCTCGACCGCCGAGTCGAAGGCCGCGGGCATCGCGGTCATCTATCAGGAGCCCACGCTCTTCCCCGACCTCTCGGTCACCGAGAACGTCTTCATGGGCCGCCAGCCCACCGGCCGCTTCGGCCGCATCGACCGCAAGGCGATGCGGAGCGAGGTCGACGGGCTGTTCCAGCGTCTCGGCGTGCGCATCGACCCCGACCGTCCGGCCGAGGGCCTCTCGATCGCCGACCAGCAGGTCATCGAGATCGCCAAGGCCATCTCACTCGACGCGAAGGTGCTCATCATGGATGAGCCGACCGCCGCCCTCTCGGGCGTCGAGGTCGACCGTCTCTTCCAGATCGCCCGGAGCCTGCGCGACGAAGGGCGTGCGCTCATCTTCATCTCGCACCGGTTCGACGAGGTCTTCGACCTCTGCGACACCGTCACCGTGATGCGCGACGGCTCGTACATCTCCACGAGCCGCATCGCCGACACGAGCGTCGACGAGATCGTGAAGCAGATGGTCGGGCGCGAGGTCACCGACCTCTTCCCGAAGCAGCCCGCGACGATCGGTGCTCCACTGCTCGAGGTCGACGGCCTCACGAGCGCGGGCATCTTCCACGACATCAGCTTCACTGTTCGCGCAGGTGAGATCGTCGGCCTCGCCGGCCTCGTCGGCGCGGGCCGCAGCGAGGTCGCCCGCGCGATCTTCGGCGTCGACCCCTACCAGGCAGGCACCGTGCGCCTCAGCGGCAAGCCGGTGCCCGCGAAGAACCCGACCGCGGCGATGCGCCAGGGCCTCGCCCTCGTGCCAGAGGATCGCCGCAAGCAGGGCCTCGTGCTCGACTCGAGCGTCTCGCACAACACCACGCTCGCGATCCGCGAGCAGCTCGCCAGGTTCGGTCTCATCACCTCGAGCATCGAGAACCGGGCGGCGCAGGTCTGGGCGAGCCGGCTCGAGGTGAAGGCCAGTGCGCTCAGCACCATCGCGGGCACACTCTCGGGCGGCAACCAGCAGAAGGTCGTGCTCGGCAAGTGGCTCGCCACCGAGCCGACAGTGCTCATCATCGACGAGCCGACCCGAGGCATCGACGTCGGCACGAAGTCCGAAGTGCATCGCCTGCTCTCCGAGCTCGCCGGCCAGGGTATGGGCATCCTCATGATCTCCTCCGAACTGCCCGAGGTGCTCGGCATGGCCGATCGGGTGCTGGTGATGCGCGAGGGGCGCATCACCGCCGAGATCGACCGCGCCGACGCGACATCCGAGAACGTCATGTTCGCCGCGACCCACGCCGAGGAGCAGCACTCGTGAGCACCGCGACCACCACCCCGACCTCCAACGTGACGAAGCGCCTCGGCGCCATCGGCAAGGCCCGTGAACTCGGCATCCTGCTCGCCCTCGTCATCGTCGTGATCGCGGCGACCGCCGCGAACCCGAACTTCCTGTTCAGCACCGACGGATGGCGCGACCTGCTGCTGACGCCGTCGATCCTGGTGCTCGTGGCCATCGGGCAGGCGATCGTGCTGATCACCCGCAACGTCGACCTCTCGGTCGGCTCGGTGCTCGGCCTGACCGCCTACCTGACCGGGCGACTGTTCATCGACATCCCAGGCATCCCGATCATCGTGGTGTTCGTCATCGCGATGGCATTCGGCGGGCTCCTCGGCCTGATCAACGGCGCGCTCGTCGCATTCGCGAAGGTGCCGGCGATGGTCATCACCCTCGGCACCCTCTACGCCTACCGCGGCATCAACGTACTCTGGACCGGCAGCGATCGGGTGAACGCCTCCGACCTGCCGAAGGACTTCCTCGCACTCGGCACGGGGCAGATCTTCACCATCCCGATCCTCACGATCATCGCGTTCGTCGTGCTCGTGATCGCCGCCTGGTACATGAAGAACACCCGCGGCGGCCGCGAGTTCTACGCGATCGGCTCCGACCCTGCGGCGGCAGAGCTCTACGGCCTGCGCATCACGCGTCGCCTCCTGACCGCGTTCGTGCTCTCGGGCGCGCTGGCCGGACTCGGCGGGGTGCTCTACGCCGCCCGCTACGGCACGATCAACTCGCAAGCTGGCTCGGGCTGGGAGCTCGACGCGGTCGGTGCCGCCGTCATCGGCGGCGTCGCGATCGTGGGCGGCGTCGGCTCGGTCTGGGGCGCGGCGATCGGTGCGGTGCTGCTGCTCACGATCAACCGGGCCCTGCCGATCCTCGGCATCCCCGACTTCTGGCAACGCGCCGTCGTCGGTGTGCTCATCATCGGTGCGATCGTGCTCGACCGCGTGCTCGCCGTGCGCCAGAAACGCAAGCTCCTCGAAGCAAGGGACGAAAGCTGATGACGAGCCTCATCCACTCGACCGGCACGGCGACGCGCCGCTACCGGGATTACGACCGGCCGCTCTGGAAGCGGGTGCTGCTGACCCGCGAAATGGCGATCATCGCCCTGCTCGTGATCGTCGTCGTCGTCGCATCGCTGACCGTGCGCGGGTTCGCCCAGCCGATCACGACGACCTACCTCATCCTCGACGTCGCGCCGATTCTGCTCATCGCGCTGCCCATGACCCTCATCATGATCACGGGCGAGATCGACCTCTCGGTCGCGAGCGTCGTCGGACTCTCGAGCGTCGTGACCGGCGTGCTCAGCCAGGGCGGCATGCCCTTCGAGGTGGCGGCCCTCATCGCCCTCCTCGTCGGCGGCATCGGCGGTGCGGTCAACGGCTTCCTCGTCACCGTCGTCGGCCTGCCCTCCCTGGCCGTCACGATCGGCACACTCGCACTCTTCCGCGGGCTCGCCGTCGGCCTGCTCGGCACGACCGCGGTCACCGACTTCCCCGAGTTCTGGACCGACCTCGCCAAGGCGAAGCTCGGCGCCACCGGCATCCCGCTCGTCATCATCCCGTTCCTCGTACTGCTCGTCGCGTTCGCGGTGCTCCTGCACTTCACGCCGTTCGGCCGCGGCATCTACGCGATCGGCCTCTCGAAGGAGGCCGCGGCCTTCTCGGGTGTGAACGTGGCACGTACGAAGTTCATCCTCTTCGTGTTCGCCGGCCTCGTCTCGGCGCTCGCGGGCATCTACTACACGCTGCGCTTCGGCAGCGCCCGCGGCGACAACGCGACCGGCATGGAACTGCAGGTCATCGCCGCAGTCGTGCTCGGCGGCGTGAGCGTCTTCGGCGGCCGCGGCGCGCTTCACGGCGTCGTCGCCGGCGTGCTGCTCATCGGCGTGCTCGCGAGCGCACTGCGGCTCGCGAACGTCACATCCGACGTCATCAACATCATCACCGGGGCCCTGCTCGTGATCTCGGTGGTGTCTTCGAGCTTCCTGGCCTGGCTGCAAGGGCGACGACAGTCGCAGCGGCAGGCGTCGGGGGGAAAACCGCGCGTCGAGGTCTCCACAGCAGGGTAACCAGACCGCACCACCGTCGATGCGAACAGCACATCGACGCCATCCAATGAAGGGACGAACAACGATGTTGTTTCAGAAGAAGACCCGCGTCGCGGCGCTCGCCGCACTCGCGGTGAGCATCGCGCTCGTGGCGACCGGCTGTGCTGCCGGCGACTCGGGCACCGGCGGCGAAGGCGAGGGCGACGGCGGCAACCTGGCCATCACGTTCCTGCCGAAGAACCTCGGAAACCCGTACTTCGACACCTCGAACGCCGGTGGCGAAGAGGCGATCGAGGAGTTCGGCGGCACGTTCGCCGAGGTCGGACCCGCCGAGGCGACGCCCGACGGCCAGGTCAGCTACATCAACACGCTCACCCAGCAGGGCGTCGGCGCGATCGCCGTCTCGGCGAACGACCCGAAGGCGATCTGCGACGCATTGAACGAGGCGCGTGACGCCGGTGTCAAGGTCGTCACGTTCGACTCCGACACCAACGCCGACTGCCGCGACCTGTTCGTGAACCAGGCCGACTCCGAGGGCATCGCCAAGGTGCAGGTCGACCTCATCGCCGAGCAGATCGGCGATGCGGGCGAGATCGCCGTGCTGTCGGCATCGGCCAACGCCACGAACCAGAACGCCTGGATCGAGCTCATGAAGGAAGAGCTCGCCGCGAGCCACCCCGACATCGCGGTCGTCGAGGTCGTCTACGGTGACGACGACGACCAGACCTCGTTCGACAAGACGGCGGCGCTGCTGCAGACCCACCCGAACCTCAAGGGCATCGTCTCGCCGACGACCGTCGGAATCGCCGCGGCCGCGCGCTACCTGCAGACCTCGGAGTACAAGGGCAAGGTCGCACTGACCGGCCTCGGCACCCCGAACCAGATGCGCGAGTACGTCGAAGACGGCACCGTCACGGCGTTCGCCCTGTGGAACCCGGCCGACCTCGGCTACCTCTCGGCGTTCGCAGCGAAGGCGCTCATCGAAGGCGACATCACCGGAGCCGAGGGCGACACCTTCGACGCCGGCAAGCTCGGCGAGTACACGGTCGGAGCTGACGGCGTCGTGCTGCTCGGTGACCCGTACGTGTTCGACGCGGAGAACATCGGCGACTTCGACTTCTAGTCGATCGCGGGGGCGGGGCCCGGCCGGATCCATTCGGCCGGGCCTCACCCTTTTCTCCAGCACGGCCGCACACGTGAACTCGACGCAGAAAGCGCATTCCTGATGCCGGTCCAGTTGCGGACTCGGCGCGCAGACCTTAGTATTGAAACGATTCAGAAATATTCGGAACGGGACGGAGCTCGAGGATGAGCGCGACGCACGCCAGCGAACGGGTCTGCTTCCAATTGCAGGTCGACCCCGCGCGCCTCGACGAATACCGCACCCGCCACGCGACCGTCTGGCCCGAGATGCTACGCGCGATCGAGGCATCCGGTCGTCGCAACTACTCCCTCTTCCTCCGCCCCGACGGCCTCCTCATCGGGTATTACGAGACCGACGACGACGCGGCATCCAAGGCGTCCCTCGAACTCGACCCGCGCACCGCGGCCTGGGAGGCCGACATGGCCGAATTCTTCATCTCCCTCGGCGGACGCCCCGACCAGGCCGCCCCCAGACTCCCCGAGGTGTTCCACCTCGAAGACCAACTCGCCGCGCTCGGCGACGAGCAGTGAACGACCACACCAGCGCGCTGCCATCGGCCCCGCGCACCAGACCGACCAACAGACACACCGGAAAGAGCCACTCGTGAGCATCCTCTCTAGCGACATCCTCGGCCAGCTCGGCCGGCAGGCCATCGAGCTGCCCTCGTGGGCGTTCGGAAACTCGGGCACCCGCTTCAAGGTGTTCGCGACGCCCGGCACCCCTCGCGACCCGTTCGAGAAGATCGCGGATGCCGCGCAGGTGCACAAGTTCACCGCGCTCGCCCCGACCGTGGCGCTGCACATCCCGTGGGACAAGGTCGACGACTACGGCGTGCTGCGCACGTACGCCGAAGACCACGGAGTCAGCCTCGGCACCGTCAACTCGAACACCTTCCAAGACGACGACTACAAGTTCGGCGCGCTCACCCACGAAAACGCCGCCGTGCGCCGCAAGGCGATCGACCACCACCTCGAGTGCATCGACATCATGCACGCGACGGGCTCGCGCGACCTGAAGATCTGGCTCGCCGAGGGCTCGAACTACCCGGGCCAGGCCGACCTGCGCGGCCGTCAGGACCGCCTGCACGAGTCGCTCAGCGAGATCTACGCGCGCCTCGGCGACGAGCAGCGCTTCGTGCTCGAGTACAAGTTCTTCGAGCCGGCGTTCTACCACACCGACGTTCCCGACTGGGGCACGAGCTACGTGCAGGTCGCCGCACTCGGCGACAAGGCGATGGTCTGCCTCGACACCGGACACCACGCGCCGGGCACCAACATCGAGTTCATCGTCATGCAGCTGCTTCGCCTCGGCAAGCTCGGCTCCTTCGACTTCAACTCGCGCTTCTACGCCGACGACGACCTCATCGTCGGCGCGGCCGACCCGTACCAGCTGTTCCGCATCCTCTTCGAGGTCATCCGCGGCGGCGGCCTGAACAACCCCGACGTGGCGTTCATGCTCGACCAGTGCCACAACATCGAAGACAAGGTGCCCGGTCAGATCCGCTCCGTGCTGAACGTGCAGGAGATGACCGCCCGCGCCCTCCTCGTCGACACCGAGGCACTCCGGGCGGCGCAGCTGTCGGGCGATGTGCTCGAGGCCAACCGCATCTTCATGGACGCGTTCTACACCGACGTGCGACCGGCCCTGGCCGAGTGGCGCGAGTCGCGGGGTCTGCCCGCCGACCCGATGGCGGCGTTCGCGGCATCCGGCTATCTTGCGAAGATCGCCGCCGACCGCGTCGGCGGCGTGCAGGCCGGCTGGGGCGCCTGAGGGACTCCCGCGAGACGCGGGCTGGATCGCCCGCGGGTTCACTCCAGACGCGACCGGACCACTCCGATCCGGCACCCAGACCACCGCCACCCTCCGCACCACCGAAGGAACCTCCTCATGACGAACCAGGCAGCAGCCGACCTCATCGCACGGTCGAACCGCCTCGGCGCCGATCCGAAGAACACGAACTACGCCGGCGGCAACACGTCGGCCAAGGGCACCGAGACCGACCCGGTCACGGGCGAGCCCGTCGAGCTCATGTGGGTGAAGGGCTCGGGCGGCGACCTCGGCACGCTCACCGAGCAGGGGCTCGCGGTGCTGCGGCTCGACCGCCTGCGCGCCCTCGTCGACGTGTACCCCGGCGTCGATCGCGAAGACGAGATGGTCGCCGCGTTCGACTACACGCTCCATGGCAAGGGCGGCGCTGCACCTTCGATCGACACGGCCATGCACGGCCTCGTCGACGCTGCGCACGTCGACCATCTGCACCCCGACTCGGGCATCGCGATCGCGACGGCCGCCGATGGCGAGGAGCTCACGCAGAAGATCTTCGGCGACAAGGTCGTCTGGGTGCCGTGGCGCCGCCCGGGCTTCCAGCTCGGCCTCGACATCGCCGCGATCAAGGCCGCGAACCCGCAGGCGATCGGCTGCATCCTCGGCGGCCACGGCATCACGGCGTGGGGCGACACCTCCGACGAGGCCGAGCGCAACTCGCTCTGGATCATCGACACCGCCGCGGCCTACATCGCCGAGCACGGCAAGGCCGACCCGTTCGGCACCGAGCTCGAGGGCTACGCGCCGCTGGAAGCATCCGAACGCCGTGCGAAGGCCGCCGCCCTCGCGGCGACGATCCGCGGCCTCGCCTCGCACGACAAGCCCATGGTCGGCCACTTCACCGACGCACCCGAGGTGCTCGACTTCCTCGCGCGCGCCGAGCACCCGCGGCTCGCCGCACTCGGCACGAGCTGCCCCGATCACTTCCTGCGCACCAAGGTCAAGCCGATGGTGCTCGACCTGCCGGCAGACGCGAGTATCGAGGCATCCGTCGCGCGCCTGCAGGAGCTGCACGAGGAGTATCGCGCCGACTACCAGGCGTACTACGACGCGTACGCTTCGACGGGCTCAGCGAGCGAACCGGCGTCGCCCGCGATCCGCGGCGCCGACCCGCTCATCGTGCTGATCCCGGGCGTCGGCATGTTCAGCTACGGCGCGAACAAGCAGACGGCCCGCGTCGCCGGCGAGTTCTACGTCAACGCGATCAACGTCATGCGCGGCGCCGAGGCGCTCTCGACCTACTCCCCCATCAGCGACGCCGAGAAGTTCGCGATCGAGTACTGGGCGCTCGAAGAGGCCAAGCTCCAGCGCATGCCGAAGCCGAAGCCGCACGCCGGCCGCATCGCGCTCGTCACCGGCGCGGCATCCGGCATCGGCAAGGCCATCGCCACCCGCCTCGCTGCCGAGGGCGCCTGCGTCGTCATCGCCGACCTCGACCTCGACAAGGCGCAGGCCGCCGCCGCAGAACTCGGCACCACGGATGTCGCGATCGGCGTCGCCGCGAACGTGACCGACGGCGAAGCCGTGCAGCGCGCGATCGACGACGCCCTGCTCGCCTTCGGCGGCCTCGACCTCATCGTCAACAACGCCGGCCTGTCGCTCTCGAAGCCCCTGCTCGAGACCACCGAAGCCGACTGGGACCTGCAGCACGACGTCATGGCGAAGGGCTCGTTCCTCGTGTCGAAGGCCGCCGCGCGCGTGCTCATCGACCAGGGCCTCGGCGGCGACATCATCTACATCTCGTCGAAGAACTCGGTCTTCGCGGGGCCGAACAACATCGCCTACTCGGCGACGAAGGCCGACCAGGCCCACCAGGTGCGCCTGCTCGCGGTCGAGCTCGGCGAGTACGGCATCAAGGTCAACGGCATCAACCCCGACGGCGTCGTGCGCGGCTCGGGCATCTTCGCCTCGGGTTGGGGCGCGAACCGCGCCAAGACCTACGGCATCGAAGAGCAGGATCTCGGCAAGTTCTACGCCCAGCGCACGATCCTCAAGCGCGAGGTGCTCCCCGAGCACGTCGCCAACGCGGTCATCGTGCTCACCGGGCCCGAGCTCTCGCACACGACCGGCCTGCACATCCCCGTCGACGCGGGCGTCGCGGCGGCGTTCCTGCGGTGAGCGCACACGCTGATCGAGTAGCGAGCGCCGGCGAGCGCATCGAGATCTCGCACGGCGTCTCGATGCGCGCTCTCCGCTCCCTGAGCCGGTCGAAGGGTCGTCGGGCTCCACTCGGCGAACGGAGCTCGAGGTGAGCGGGGCCCACGGCACCGTCGCGGCAGTCGACCTCGGGGCAACGAGCGGGCGCGTCGTACTCGGCCACGTCGACGGGCGCGGCGCCGGGTCACTCGAGATCCGCCAGGTCGCACGATTCGCGAACGAGCCCGTGCGGCTCGCCTCCGGCCTGCACTGGGATTTCGCGGGGCTCTACCGCAGCATCACCACCGGACTCGCGCAGGCGCTCCGCGAGGAGCCCGAGGTCGCGTCGATCGGCGTCGACTCGTGGGCCGTCGACTACGCGCTGCTGCGCGGCAACCGCATGCTCGGCGAGCCGTTCCACTACCGCGACGAACGCGCCGCCGCCGGGGTCGAAGCGGTACACGCCATCGCGCCGTTCGACGAGCTCTACCGTCGCAACGGGCTGCAGTTCCTGCCGTTCAACACGCTGTACCAGCTCGCCGCCGAGCAGCTCGCAGAACGCGACAGCAACGACGGTGCCTCCAAGAGCTGGCTCGGCTTCGCCGATTCACTCCTCCTCGTGCCCGACCTGGTCGGGTTCCAGCTCACCGGCGCGCGCCTGTCCGAACGAACGAACGCCTCGACCACGGGACTCGTCGGCGTCGAATCGGGCGAGTGGGACGACGAACTCATCGAGCGGCTCGGGCTCCCGGCATCCGTCTTCGCCCCCCTCATCAGCCCAGGCGAATCTTTCGGCCCGCTGCGCGCCTCCGTCGCCGCCGAGCTCGGCATCGGCTCGCGGCATCCGCTCGAGGTCATCGCCGTCGGTTCGCACGACACGGCCTCGGCCGTCGTCGCCGTGCCGATGCGGCCCGAGTCGGCCGCGTACATCTCGTGCGGCACGTGGGGGCTCGTCGGCGTCGAGGTCGAACGCCCGGTGCTGACGGATGCCGCGCGCGACGCGAACTTCACGAACGAGGGCGGTGTCGACGGCCGGGTACGATTCCTGCACAACGTCATGGGCCTCTGGCTGCTGTCGGAGTCGGTGCGTTGGTGGGAGCGGGACGGCGAACGGATCGACCTGCCCGAGTTACTGGCGGCCGCGGCATCCGTCACCGCGCCCGTTGCCGTGTTCGACGTCGACGACCCCCGATTCCTGGCACCCGGCGACCTGCCCGGCCGCATCGCCGAGTGGTGCGGCGAGCAGGGCGTCGCCGCACCGGCGTCGCGAGCGGAGTTCGCCCGTTCGATCGTCGAGAGCCTCGCCGAGGCATTCGCCCTGGCCGTGCGCGACGCCTCGATCCTTTCGGGCGTCGACGTCGAGACGATCCACGTGGTGGGCGGTGGGGCGCTCAACGAGCTGCTCTGCCAGCGCACCGCCGACCGCGCCGGACTGCCGGTGTTCGCCGGCCCCGTCGAGGCGACGGCGATCGGCAATGTGCTCGTGCAGGCGCGGGCGCAGGGCTTCGCGAGCGGCGATCTCGAAGCGCTCCGTGCACTCGTCGCTGCGGCGTTCGCGCCGCGACGCTATACACCCTCGATCTAGAACGCCAAGGGCCGCTCGGTGGGCTGGATCTGGTCGTGGCTCGCGCTGTCGGCCGGACTCGTCGTGATGATGCTCACCTTCGCGCCGAAGCTGTTCGGCCGCGTGCGAGTTCGGTGTCGCGCATGCCTTGCAGCGAGACGCCCACGCCGTAGGTGACGAAGTCGCCGATCGGGCGGACACCGATCGCGATGATTGCGCCGCGTTCACCGTCGCTCAGATCGAGGCCGTGGAGGAGCACCTGTTTCGCGTCGCCCGGCATCTCGTCGGCGGGGATGATCTCGGCGACTCCCGCGAATGTGATCGAAGCGGCCGGGATCTTCACCCACGGCACGAACGGGATGCGCTTCGGGATGGGCACCGTCACCGAGACACCGGGGTTGGCCGCGATGTGGCGCGCCTTGAACTCGCGCTCGTTCGTCGTGAACCAGAGCACGCCGTCAGCGACGACGTGCATGACACCCGCGGTGCGCGCCTCGCCCTTCGCCGACACCATGCCGACGACCATGAAGTTCACGCTCTCGATCGCCTTCCAGACGTCGGCGTTCGTGATGTCGACCATGTCAGTCTCCTCTCGCTTCACATTGTCTAGGTCAAGCTTTGTTCGGTTCGACCGTACGCCACGCGACGTGACCACTGCTCGACCGGGCGCGTCTCGCAGCGCTCGACGGGCTGCGCGCGCTCATGCGCAGGCGTTCGCGCCGCGACGGTACGAGCCCGCGCCATGTCACGCCTCGTGCGCCACGAGCTCCAGACCGACGACGATCGCACCCAGCGCCACGAGCGCCAGCAGCGCCAACAGTTGCGCCCACCAGGTAAGCATCGTGCGGTGCACCGCGGCGAGGCCGACGAGGGCCAGCGTGCCCAGGTAGACGATCGTCGATGTCGTCAAGGCCGCCTCGAGGTGGATCCATCCGGGCCAACTGAGCAGCAGCAAGACGATCGGCACAAAGGCCGAGGCGAGGGCGCCACCCGCGACGCGGAACATCCGTCGGAGCTCCTCGCCGTTCGGGAATACCCCGTGCGCCGCGCTGTGCGCGATGATGTCGGCGACGAGGCCGGCGACGGTGATGCCGAGCACGCCGACGGCGAGGGAGAATGTCGCGGACTGCGGCGTCGGATCGTGACCGCGCAGCACGAGGACGATCGCGAGACCGGTGAACGTGGCGTAGACCCGCTCCTTCAGTTCATCGGCGAGCATCTCGTGCGGCTGACGCCGCCGCCATTCCCGGTGACGATCCCGGCTGGTGCGCGATCGTCCGCCCTGCTCGCCGTCGGTTCCCGAGGATTCTTCGTTCACCATGAGGGCAAAGCTAGCAGGCGGACCCACCGGCGGCACTTCGGCATCGACACGATGGTGCGCGCGTACGCCGCGTACGCCGCGAGCGGCACGCGCTCCGCTCTGAAATGATTGATCCATGACCGACGCTCCGCTGCTCGTCTCCGTTCCCGGCTCCACGTTGCGCGAGGCCCTCGGCGCTCCGCCCGTCGGCACCGAGGTCGTGCTGTGGGATATGTCGGGGCCCGCACCGGCTGACCGCATCGACCTCGTCGTGCCGCCGTACATGGGTGCCGCCGCACGCCTCGGCGCGCTCGACGGCGTCACGACCCGGCTCGTGCAGTCGCAGTCGATCGGCTATGACGATGTGCCGGCCGCGCTGCCGCCCGGGCACGTCTTCGCGAACGCCGCGAGCGTGCACGAGACCTCGACCGCCGAGCTGACGCTCGCCCTCGTGCTCGCGTCGCAGCGCGGTATCCCCGACTTCGTGCGCGCTGCCGCCGAAGGGCGGTGGGCGCCCGCTCGTCACGCGAGCCTCGCCGATCGCCGGGTGCTGCTCATCGGCTACGGCGGAGTCGGTCGCGCGATCGAGGCACGGCTCGCACCGTTCGAGGTCTCGATCACGCGGGTCGCGAGTCGCGCCCGCTCCGACGAGCAGGGCTTCATCCACGGCATCGACGAGCTGTCGAACCTGCTGCCGAACGCCGAGATCGTCATCATCGGCGTGCCCCTCACAGACTCCACGACCGGCCTCGTCGACGCAGCCGTCCTCGCGGCGCTGCCCGACGGCGCGCTCGTCGTGAACATCGCGCGCGGCAAGGTCGCCGACACCGGGGCGATCCTCGCCGAGGCCGAACGCGGCCGGCTCCGCTTCGCCCTCGACGTCACCGAGCCCGAACCGCTGCCGGCGGGGCATCCGCTCTTCGCGCTGCCGAACGTGCTCATCAGCCCGCACGTGGGCGGCGCGTCGACCGCGATGCTGCCGCGCATGGCTCGGCTCCTGCGTGAGCAGATCGAGCGGATGCTTCGCGGCGAGGCTCCCCTGAACGTCGTGTATCGCAGCTGACCGCCCGCCCCCGCCCCCTTCGACAGGCTCAGGGAGCAACACCCCCACTCCCTTCGCTCGTCGAAGCGATCATCACACCACCCGCCCCGCCCCTTCGACAGGCTCAGGGAGCAACACTGCCCGCCCCCGAGAGAGGACCCCATGCCCACCTTCGACCACGCCTTCGACTGGGTACGACGGGGAGTCGCCGACGGGGCACTGCCGACGGCGGTGCTCGGCATGGCCACGAGCGCCGGCGTCGTCGCGCTCGACGCGTTCGGCACCGAACGGGGGCGCGCGACATCCGTCGACGACCACTACCCGCTCTTCTCGGTGACCAAGCCGCTCGTCGGCCTCGCCGCCCTGCGGCTCATCGAGCAAGGGCGGCTCACGCCCGACACTCCCCTCAGCAACGCCGTGCCCGAGTTCGGGGTCGACCGCGACGACGTCGTGCGGCTTCGACACCTCGTCAGCCACAGCTCGGGCATCGTCGAACCTCCGATGGACACGCCCGGCCTGCGCTCGTTGCTGCTCGCACCCGGGCGCGACTTCACGGCCGGTACCGTCACGCGATATTCGAGCATCGGCTTCGAGGGGGTCGCCGCCCTCATCGAGCATGCCGGCGACGAGTCGTGGTTCGACACCGTCACCGCCGTCGCGGCACGGGCGGGTGCCGACGGCTTCACGCTCGACGTCGGCTCGACGCCGCACGAGGTCATCGAGGCATCCGCTCAGGGTCTCGACTACGAGCGCTTCGCGACGCTCGGCCATCCCGGAGCCGGACTGTTCGGGCGTGCCGCCGACCTGCTCGCCGTCGGCAGCGCCCTGCTGCGCAACGACGGCGCGCTCGTCGCACCCGTCACCGTCGAGGCGATGCTGCGGCCCCTGACGACGGGCATGACGAAGCTCGAGCCCTACCGGGCCGAGCGCGGCCAGGACTGGGGTTTCGCGTGGAACCTGCGCAACAACGCGCCCGGCCTACTCGCGCGCGACAGCTACGGCCACGGCGGCTGGGCCGGGTGCGAGTTCTGGATCACCCCCTCGCGCGACGTGTGCTTCGTGCTGCTCACGAACATCGCCGGCGGGTTCGGCCGGCTCGGCCTCGACGGCGACGAGCTGCACAACGCGGTCGCGGCAGCAGCCTGAGCGGCCGCCCTCCATCGCTCGTCACCTTCACAAGAGTGCGGTACTTACCCGCACCCCCATCCGAGAGTGCAGTCCTCGCCCACCAAACGGCAACAACCGAACTCTCGACACCGACGACCCGAAGCGGATGCCCCTATTCCCGGGTGTTGCGCGCGATGACGGCCGGGCGCAGCAGACTGCGGTGCCGCAGCCCGGTGCCGCAGCCCCGGGTCAGTTGCGCCGACGGTACTCGGATCCCGGACCGTAGATGACGATGCCGGCGACCGGGACCAGGGCGAACCAGATCCACGACCAGGCGTAGCTTCCGAAGTGACCGGTGAGGAAGAACAGGCCGAGCGCGAGGAACGGAACGAGCGCCATGACGGTCGCGCCGATCGCGCCACCGAGCGGTTGCGGCCCCTTGCGCTCGGGCGGTTCGGGCGTGAAGGCCGGTGCCCCCGTGACGGGCGTGGTGAAGTCAGCGGCGGGCGGCGGGGCGAGCGGCGTCGTGGCACGCAATTCGGCCGGCAGGTCGGTGAAGAGCGCGGCGAGGTCACCACGCGTCACTGCGGCGCGCGCGGCCGCGGAGCGTTCCTCATACTCTGCCGGCGAAAAGCGGCCCTCGGCGTGCGCCTCGGCGAGTCGTGCCACGGCGGCGTCACGCTCGGCGTTGCTCAGCCGCAGATCGGGACGGTCGGGGTGCGCGTAGTCGGTCATCCCCCAACTGTGGCGTATGCGGCACCGCGCTCTCTACCCCGGGCGCGGGTGTCTGCCTCGGCGCCGTCGGAACGAGCATGTGCGGCGAGAGGGAACGGACTCAGGCTCTCCCACCGCGCAGGCGTCCACCCACGTACTCGGGCTCTGCACACGTGTGAGGCATAGGGTCGAGGCATGGCCACTTCGGCAGAACCACGCGTAGCCCTGTACTTCGACTTCGACAACATCGTGATCTCGCGCTACGACCAGCTGCACGGCGACAGCGCGTATCGCAAAGACACCTCTCGCGGCAAGGCGCCCGCCGCGGGAACGCAAACGGCCAAGAAGCTCGCCGAAGCCACCGTCGACATCGACGCCGTGCTCGACTTCGCCGCCACCTTCGGCACGATCGCCATCGCGCGCGCCTATGCCGACTGGTCGACACCGATCAACGCGAGCTATCGCGGCCAGCTCATCGACCGCGCGGTCGACCTCGTGCAGCTGTTCCCCCTGTCGGCGACGAAGAACGGCGCCGACATCCGGCTCGCCGTCGATGCGGTGGAAGACATGTTCCGCATCGACGACCTCTCGCACATCGTCATCGTCGCGGGCGACTCCGACTACGTGGCGCTCGCGCAGAAGGCCAAGCGACTCGGTCGCTACGTCGTCGGCATCGGAGTTGCGGGCGGCACGAGCCGAGCGCTCACCGCCGCGTGCGACGAGTACGCCGACTACGACACACTGCTCGCGACCGATGCAGCGGTCGGCGACGACGAAGCAGCCGAGGTGGCTCAGGAGGCGCCCGCACCCGCGACCGCCCCCACGAGCAGCCGCCGTACGCGAGCGAAGGCCGCTCCCGAAGCCGCAGCCGACGTCGAGCCGGCGGTCGAGGCCCAGCCGGAGGCCGCTCCCGCTCCCGCCCGTCGCCGTCGTGCGACGACGAAGTCGGTCGCGGAGGCCGCAGACGGCGCCCCCGTCGAAGCGCCCGAGGCGGCGGAGCCGCCGGCGAAGCGCGCTTCTGCGCGCGCGCTGCAGTTCGTCGCGCCGACCGACCCCGCACCGGCCACGGCCGACGACATCGACGCCGGAAGTCCCCGGAACCCGGGTCGCCTGCTCCTGAAGGCACTCGAACTCCTGCATGCCAAGAACGACGAGGAATGGCAGTCGTCGAGCACGGTGAAGAACCAGATGATGCGCATGGACCCGAGCTTCCAGGAACGCCGGCTCGGCTTCGCCTCGTTCACCGAGTTCCTGAAGTCCCGCGGCGGCGTGGTCGAGCTCGACGAGACGGGCCAGGGCCGGGTGCGCATCAGGCCGAAGAAGGACTGACTGGCGCCAACTGCTCGCTCGGTGGCACTGTTCAGGCTCGGGGGCCAGACTGGAATGGTCCGGCGTCCTAGACGCCGGCCTCGATTGGGGAGGATGCCATGAAAGCGGTGCAGTATCGGACCATCGGCGGATCGCCGGAGGTCGTCGAGATCGACGTACCGGAACCCGGGCCGGGAGAAGTGCGGCTGAAGGTGACCGCCGCGGGCGCCTGTCACTCCGACAGCTTCGTGATGAGCCTCACCGAGGAGCAGTACATCTACGGCCTGCCGCTTACGCTCGGCCACGAGGGCGCCGGCATCGTCGACAAGCTCGGCGACGGCGTCACTGGCGTCGCGATCGGCGAATCCGTCGCCGTCTACGGGCCCCAGGGATGCGGCCGCTGCTACGAGTGCGCCCAGGGCAAGGAGAACTACTGCGAGCGCGCGGCCGAGCTCGGCATCGCGCCTCCCGGCCTCGGTGCACCTGGGGCGATGGCCGAGTACATGATCGTGCGCAGCGACCGGCACCTGCTGCCGCTCGGCGACCTCGATCCCGTGCGGAACGTCGCGCTCACCGACGCCGGCCTCACGCCGTATCACGCGATCAAGATGTCGCTGTCGAAGCTCGTGCCGGGCACGACGGCAGTCGTCATCGGCGCCGGTGGCCTCGGCCACGTCGCGATCCAGATCCTGCGTGCGATCACGCCGTCGACGGTCGTCGCACTCGACCTCGGCGAGGAGAAGCTCGCCCTCGCCCGCGAGGTGGGCGCTCACCACGCCTTCGCCTCCGATGCGGATGCCGCGGAACGGATCCGCGAGGTCACCGGCGGGCGCCCCGTGACGGCGGTGTTCGACTTCGTCGCCATCCAGCCGACGATCGACCTCGGCCGAAGCGTCGCCGGAGTCGAGAGCGACCAGGTGATCGTCGGCGCCGGCACCGGTGTGCTGCCGGTCGGCATGCTCGGCGCACCGTACGACTCGACGGTTCGCGCGCCATACTGGGGGTCGCGCGCCGAGCTCTTCGAGGTGTTCGACCTCGCCCGCGCCGGCCTCGTGACGGTCGAGACCGAGGTGTTCCCGATCGACGAGGCGCCGGAGGCCTATCGTCGGCTGCACGACGGCACGCTACGCGGCCGGGCGATCATCGTGCCGTAGCCGCCACGGCGAACCGCGAGCCCGTCGCGCACCGCCTGTGGTCTGACCACACGTGCTATTGTGGTCAGACCACAGGAACGCGGAGGGGACGATCGGCATGGGCGCTGAGACATCCGACACCCCGCGAGCCTGGCGCACCGTGCTCGAGCACGTCGAGACGCAACTGCTCGAGGGCACCCTCCGCCCGGGCGACCGCCTCCCCGGTGAACGTGCGCTCGCAGCCGAGCTCGGCGTCGGCCGTTCGAGCGTGCGCGAGGCCCTGCGTGTGCTCGAGGTGCTCGGGCTCATCCGCACGGCAGCCGGCTCGGGCCCGAGTTCCGGCGCGATCATCATCGCGACGCCCGGCGGCGGCATGTCCGCGCTCATGCGACTGCAGGTCGCGGCGAGCGGGTTCCCGGTCGCCGACATCGTGCGCACCCGGCTCATCCTCGAGACGTCGGTTGCCGGCGACCTCGCCGAGGCCGGCCAAGCCGCGACTGACGCGACGACCGGGCCTGCTCGGGCAGACGCTCCCGACCTCGCCCCGGCCGAGCTTCTGCTCGATGCGATGGACTCCCCCGACCTCGCACCCACCGAGTTCCTCGCGCTCGACGCCGCCTTCCACCTGGCGCTCGCTGAGGCATCCGGCAATCAGGTGATCACCGCGACGATGGCGGGCCTCCGCAGCGGCATCGAGGGTTACGCCCTCGAGGGGCTCGCCGCGATCGCAGACTGGCATGCGACATCCGCTCGCCTGCGCACCGAACACCGCGGCATCGTCGAGGCGATCCGGGCAGCGGATGCACCGGCCGCACGCACGCGCACCCACGACCACATCTCGGGCTACTACGCCGAAACGTTCATGCCCGGTGGCTCGCTCGTTGCCACGAGGCCCATCGACCCCATCGACCCGTCTCCAATGCCAAGCACCGCCGGCGTCACCTGGCGTGAGTGACGGATCGAGCACCCCTACCGCCCGTCCTTCGAACGAAAGAGCACAGCACCATGGTCCAGCGCCAGTTCCCGAACCCCAAAGAGCTCGCCGAGCTCATGCGCTTCAAGGCGCCCACGCTCAACGCGAAGCAGCGCCGACTCGACAAGGCGCTCACGATCGCCGACCTGCGCGACATCGCGAAGCGCCGTACGCCGAAGGCGCCGTTCGACTACACCGAGGGCGCCGCCGAGGGCGAGATCTCGCTCAAGCGCGCCCGTCAGGCGTTCGAGGACATCGAGTTCCACCCCGCGATCCTCCGGAACGTGCCCGTGGTCGACATGAGCCGCGAGGTGCTCGGCGGCCCGACCGCCCTGCCGTTCGGCATCGCCCCCACGGGCTTCACCCGCATGATGCAGACCGAGGGTGAGACCGCCGGTGCAGGCGCAGCGGGCGCAGCGGGCATCCCGTTCACCCTGTCGACGATGGGTACGACGTCGATCGAAGACGTGAAGGCCGCCAACCCCACGGGCCGCAACTGGTTCCAGCTCTACGTGATGCGCGATCGCGAGAAGTCGTACGAGCTCGTGCGCCGCGCTGCCGCCGCGGGCTTCGACACCCTCTTCTTCACCGTCGACACGCCCGTCGCCGGCGCACGCCTGCGCGATGTGCGCAACGGCTTCTCGATTCCGCCGCAGCTCACGCCGTCGACCGTCGTCAACGCGATCCCGCGGCCCGAGTGGTGGATCAACTTCCTCACCACCCCGAAGCTCGAGTTCGCCTCGCTCTCGACGACCGGCGGCACCGTCGGCGAGCTCATCGACGGCATGTTCGACCCGACGATCTCGTTCGACGACCTCACCACGATCCGCGACATGTGGCCCGGCAAGATCGTCGTCAAGGGCGTGCAGACCGTGCAAGACGCGAAGATCCTCGCGGGCAAGGGCGTCGACGGCATCGTGCTCTCCAACCACGGCGGGCGCCAGCTCGACCGCGCGCCGATCCCCTTCCACCTGCTGCCGCACGTCGTGCGCGAAGTCGGCTCCGACCTGGAGGTGCACCTCGACACCGGCATCATGTCGGGCGCCGACATCGTGGCATCCGTCGCCCTCGGCGCACGCTTCACACTCATCGGCCGCGCCTACCTCTACGGCCTCATGGCAGGCGGTCGCGAGGGCGTCGACAAGACGATCTCGATCCTGTCGACCCAGATCGCACGCACGATGAAGCTGCTCGAGGTGTCGACGCTCGACGAGCTCGGCCCGCAGCACGTCACGCAGCTCTCGCGCTTCACGGCCCTGCCGAAGCCGATGACGGATGCCGCGGAGCAGGCCGTCGCTGCGAAGCCGAAGACGGTACGCGCCCCGCGTGTGGCCGGGTCGGCCGCGAAGCCGGCGACGAAGTCGGCGGCGGGCCGCACCTCGGTCAAGAAGTAGCTCGCGCGAGCCGCCAGAAGGTCACGACCCCGGCCTCACACCTCGATGGCGCCGCCGCGCAACTGCGCGGATTCCCGGTGCAGGCCCCAGAGCGTTCCGCCTCGCTCATCTGCCCTGCGATACCATGAGCGGCACGGCGTGACAACAGCGCAGCGGATGGGACGACCTGTTCGTTCGGTCAGCTCGAGGACGGCCTCGCGAAATGGCTCAACCGGTGTTCTCCTCTCCGACACGATCAATCTTCACACCTACCGCTTTCGTGCGGCTCGGCATCGGCTGGGGCGCAGTGTTCGCACTGATGCTCGCCGGGCCACTGCTCGAGCCACCCGTGCCTGCATGGCTCCTGGTGACTGCGCTCGTGTTCATCGTCGGCGTCATTCTGGTCTGTGCCTTCGGGGTCGTCCACGAGGCGGAGCATCTCGCCCACCGACTCGGTGATCCATACGGCTCCTTGGTTCTCACGCTCTCGATCGTGCTGATCGAGGTCGTGCTCATTTCAGCCGTCATGCTCGGCCCCGGCGAGCACACCACCATCGCACGAGACTCGGTGATGGCGGTTTCGATGATCATCCTCAACGCGGTCATCGGTCTCTCGCTGCTCGTCGGGGCGATCAAGCATGGCAATCTGGGCCACAACCGCACCGGGACATCCTCGTACCTGGCCCTGCTGGTCGTGCTCACCTCGCTGGCCTTCGCCCTCCCTGACCTGATCGGGAGCAACGGCTCCTACACGCCGGGGCAGGCGATCCCCATCATCGTGCTGACCCTCGCCCTCTATGCGTTCTTCCTCTTCCGCCAGATCGGCAGCCAGGCCGACGACTTCCGGGAAGTCGATCCTCGTCTCACGGCCGGCCAGGTCTCAGGTCGCGGCGCCACCGAGCAGAACCGCCGCAGCGTCAGGCAGGTCATCGCCGAGCATCGTTCCGAGGTTCTGCTGAGGATCGCGTTGCTCGTCGCGACGGTCCTGCCCATCGTGCTGCTCTCCCACGACATGGCCACGCTCCTCGACGACGGCCTCGAGCGCGTCGGTGCACCGGTGGCGCTTTCCGGCATTCTGATCGCCATGATCGTCTTCTTGCCCGAGTCGATCACATCGGTGCGCGCAGCACTGCGCGGTGAGATCCAGCGAGTCAGCAATCTCTGTCACGGCGCTCTGGTCTCCACGCTCGGCCTGACCATTCCCGCCGTCCTCGCCATCGGTGCTCTCACGGGTCAGGTCGTCGTACTGGGCGAGTCTCCCACCAACCTCTTGCTCCTCGGCGTCACGTTGATGCTGTCGGTGACAACGCTCGCCTCCAAGAAGGTGACGGCGATGCACGGCGCAGCCCATCTCGTGGTCTTCGCGGTGTACGGCATCGCCGTCTTCTCCTGAGCGGTCCTCAAGGGGATGCGGTACGGAGGGTCACGCGACGAGTGGAGCCGTCGAACGGGGAATGATTCGTCACGACGTCGGGCACCGCATATCGCGGATCCGCGGCGAGCGCCTGCAGTTCGTCGGGCGTGACCGCCGGGTCGGCGAGCCGGGCGGCGAGTCGATCGAGGTCCGCGGTGAGCGCGGCATCCGGCACCTCGTCGACGAAGCCGTCGAGCACGCCCCAGGTCTCCCACAGCAGCGCCTCGTGACCGGCGAGGGAGACGAGATCGAGCACCAGGTTGTGCGCGAGGTACTGCCAGGAGCGCAGCGCGGGCAGCTCGAGTTCGGGCATCACGACGCACAGCTCGGGATCGAGCCGTCCGGCGCGCGCGGCGATCCAGGCCGGGCCACCGGTGAGGAAGCGATCGCGCGGCACGTCGAGCAGCTCGAGCGGTGCCCCCGTCTCCGGGTCGACGTACCCCTCGGGCATCTGCGGTTCGATGAGGCGCCAGCGCGCAGCATCCGTGTCCCACACCTCGGCGATGACGTGGTCGAGCCACCAGCCGTCGATGAGGTAGCCGGCGAACCCCACCCGTGAGCGCGCGGGAATGCCGGCGCGGCGGGCGAGCGAGACGAGCAGCAGCGTGAAGTCGCGGCAGCAGCCGAGGATGCGCTCGGTCGGCCGGCGCGGTGCGTCGAGCGGGCCGGGCTTCAGTTCGGCGAGCCGCGCGAACTGCTCCTCGGCGTAACGCAGGTCGATCTCACCGAGCCGGTCGGCGGCGAAGCCGTGCTCGGTCGGGTCGCCGCTCGCGCGGTAATGGAACACGAGCCCCGAGACGAGACGGCGAAGCTCGGCGAGGTCGCTCGGCGGCTCGCCGATCCACTCGGCCATGCGACCGGGGTCGCTGCAGACGGTCTGGGCGCGGGAGATGTCGAGGTCGGCGACGGATTGCATGCCTCAGGTCTACACGGGTACCCCAGAAGCACGCCAACTGCGAGCATCGGCCGATGCATCGGTTCGCGAGCCGCGCGGCCATGCCGACCACCGAACGTAGCGCGGCACCCGGGCGCGGTAGGCAGCGAACTCGGCACCGAACGCGTGGTCGAGGGTGTGCTCCTCGGCGAGCACGCCAAGGTGCTCGGCGAGGGTCGCAGCAGGCAGGGTGGCCGCGACCCAGGCGGAGCCGCGGAACACGCCCGTGCCGAGGTGGATGAGCCACCATCCGACGTACATCGGGTGTCGACTGAGCGCATACGGACCGGACGTGACGAGCGACTGCGGCCGGTCGAGTCGGAACGCTTCACCGGAGCGTCGGCGACGCTCGGCCAGCGCCCATGCGTTCACCCCGACGCCCGCGACGATCGCGACCAGCCCGGCCGAGCGATACGCCCACCGAGGGCCCGGGATCGCGACCCGGTGCAGCTTGTCGAGCGCGCCGACCACCACGATGCCGATCGAATGCCCCGGCGGCAGCGGGAGGTTCGCCGACAGGTCGGCGAGCATGCGGACGACCGAGTGACGCGTCGATGCCGAGCACATGGCAGCGACGCTACGCCCCGCGCTTCAGGTCGGCGCTTCGCCTCTGGTCGGTCGGCGTCGGGGTCGTCGCCTTCCCCGTGCGCTTCGCGGCGGTCTTGGTCATATTCTGCGCCTGCTTGGCCTGCTTGCGACGTCGCTTGAACGTCTTCGCCCTGGCCTTGGCCCGCTCGTCGAGGTCGGCGTCACTGCCCGGCATCGCTCGCGCCGTGCGCCTCCCGCTGCTCGGACCGACCCGGAGCGAAGCTCGCTCGAGTCTCGCCGCGGCACGGCCCGCACGACGTGCCGCCCTGCGCGGTGCGACCTTGCGTTCGGACTCGGCCGCCTTCCGGGTGGCCCGTGCCTCGGCGACCATCCCCTCGAGCCTCGTTCGCAACGCCCCCCTCGGAAGCTCCTTCGCCAGCTTCCGGGCCTCGGACTCGGCCCGCTTCATCTGCCCGATGGCGCGCTTGGCCTCGGCGCGCTCTGCTCGGGTGGTGGCGGCCACGGCTCAGCCCTCGTCGATCAGGTCGAGGAGTTTCTTCGCGGCGGCACGGATCTCATCGTGATCGTGCTGGCCGGCGCGGCTCTCGAGCGAGATCACGGCGCACCGGTGCACCTTTCGGAAGTCTCCGTACGGAAAGGAGTACGCCTCCTTCGTCTCCTCGTTCGCGTCGTCGTCGATGCCGAGGTGCCAGTGCCGGAATTCGGTCCACCCCTCGCGATCGATGAATGCGTTCTCCTCGTTCGCGGTCGGTGCGTCCTCGCTCCAGGCGTCGCGTTCGTCGCGTACCACGTCGCCGTCGTGCACGAGCGAACGCGCGTGCCGGAGCGCCGTCTCGTTGAGCCGAATCGCCATCGGTGAACTCCTCTCCTCCCCGGCCGCAGCGGTGACGCGGCCGGCGCACCTCCCGGTTTACGTGACCGCGGATGCCCCGGCAAGGGGTTGCGGATCGCGCCGGGTCGAGTCAGTACCCGCATCCGCGGCCCGCTGCCCCGTCAGGACGACGGCCGAACGTACTCCGAGACCACGACGCCCGAGCCGAATGCAGTGGTCGCGATCTCCTCGAACGGCTGCGGGCGATACCCGGCGGGGGCGAACAGCGGGATGCCGCCGCCGAAGAGCACGGGGTTGCGCTTCAGCACGAGTCGGTCGATCTCGCTCGCGAGTACAGTCGCGAGCTCTCCCCCGCCGCACAGCCAGATCGACGTGCCCGGCTCGGCCTTCATTCTGCGAACGACCTCGACCGGATCTTCGTCGGTGATCGTGAGGTTCGGGTGCTCGCCCGGGATGTCCCCCTCGGTTCGAGTCCGGGAGAACACGACCTGCCGCAGATGGCGGTATGGGCTCGTCACTCCGCTCGGGAGACCGACGGCGTAGGTGTTCCACCCCATCAGCACAGTGTCGAACATCGCGCCTTCGCGCTCGATGCCGAGGGCGTCCGCGAGGTGCGTCGGCACGGCATCGGCGAACCGGTCGTTGAGTTTCGACATGTGGTCGCCCTCGAAGAGGAAGGCGTCGAATTCGCCGCCGGGGCCGGCGATGTAGCCGTCGAGGCTGACGGCGACGTAGTACACGAGTTCTCGCATGGTGCTCCAATCACAACTGCTGTAGTGATTGGAGACTACAACATGCGTAGTGGTTTGCGCTACTCTCGACGCATGGCACGAAATGCAGAGCGACGGGCCGTGCTCGCCGACGCGGGGTTGGGCGTGCTCGCGAGCGACGGCGCCAGGGGGCTCACGCACCGCGCGGTCGATGCCGCGGCCGGCGTTCCGGCCGGCACGACCTCCAACTACTTCCGCAGCCGCGACGCGCTCATCGCCGGCCTCGTCACCCGCATCGGCGAGCGGCTCGCGCCGACCCCGGCCGACCTCGATCAGCGCACGGGCGCGCCGCCGACCCGTGCGCTCTTCGCCGAGTACCTGCACGACATCGTGCGTCGCCTCACCGAGAACCGTGAGGTCACGCTCGCGCTGTTCGAGCTCCGGCTCGAGGCTGCACGTCGGCCCGAGATCGCCGAGATGCTCGCATCCTGGCAACGCGCGGGCTTCGAAGCCGACGTCGAGTTCAACCGCGCCGCCGGTCTCCCGGGGGGTGCACACGAGATCGCGCTCTTCCACTACGCGATCGATGGGTTGCTCTTCGACCGACTGACCTCCCCTCTCGACCCCGGCACGCCGACCGCCGAGATCGTCGACGCCCTCGTCGCGAGGCTGCTGCCCGGCGCCTGAGGTCGAGCCGGTCGAGCCCCACCACGACGACGGCGGATGCCGCGAGCCACCACGACCCGCGACATCCGCCTCTCGACTCTCGCCTGACTCAGCCGGCCGCGTTCGCCACCGCGAGCAACTGCTCGATCTGCTCGCGGCCGACCGGCATGCCGGGGAACGACGCGAGGCGCCCGATCGGGAACGACGCCATCATCTTGAACATCGACGGGTCGGCCATGAGGGCTCCCGCCGCACCACCGTCACCCTCGTCGCCGCCCGCACCTGAGGCGAACGCCTGCTGCACGATGGGTCCGGCCACGGGGTGAGCCATCAGCTCGCCGATCGACGACTCCAGAGTGAGCGGCACGCGCGCCGCATCGCCCTCGACGGCGACCGAGACGCCCGAGCGGATGTCGCGGCTCGACGCACCGACCTCGACGCGGTACTCGCCGCTCTCGACGAGCCAGCGGTCGACGCGGATATCCCAGTACGCGAGATCCTCACGGCGCACGTGCACCTCGACCTCACGAGACTCGCCCGCTGCGAGCGCGACCTTCGCGAAGCCCTTGAGCTCGCGCGGTGCGCGCACGACGGCCGAACCCGGCAGCGAGGTGTACACCTGCACGACCTCTGCGCCGTCGCGATCACCGGTGTTCGTCACGGTCACGCGCACCGTGAAGCCTTCGGCAGTCGCGGTCACCGAGGCATCCGAGTACCCGAAGTTCGTGTACGACAGCCCGTGGCCGAACGGATACGAGACCTCGAGCTCGCGGGCGTCGTACCAGCGGTAGCCCACGAACAGGCCTTCGCCGTACCGCACGTGGCCGTGCTCGCCCGGGAAGTCGAGAGAGGCGGGGCTGTCTGCGAGCCGCACGGGGATCGTCTCGGCGAGACGGCCCGAGGGGTTCACGACGCCGTAGAGCACGTCGGCGACCGCGCCGCCGCCGGCTTGGCCGAGCAGCCAGCCCTCGACGATCGCGGGCACCCGCTCGGCGAGCCCCGCGAGGCGCACGACGCCACCGTTGGAGAGCACGACGACGGTGCGCGGGTTCGCGGCGACGACCGCGTCGACGAGCGCGAGCTGCGCCGCAGGCAGCTCGATGTCGTCGCGGTCGAAGCCCTCCGACTCCTGTGCGGCGGGCACGCCGAGGAAGAGCAGCACGGTGTCGGCAGCGGATGCCGCGGCCACCGCTTCGGCGGTGAGCACATCGGATGCTTCGCCGTCGTCGCCATACCCGGCCGCGAACGGCACCTCGTCACCCTCGCCCGCGCCTCCGGCGAGCGCGCGGATCTCGTCGAGCGCGTTGTCGAGCCTCGTGGGGTTGATGAGCGAGGAGCCGGCGCCCTGGTACCGCGGGGTGCGGGCGAGTTCGCCGATCACCGCGACGGATGCACCTGCATCGAGCGGCAGCACAGCATCGTCGTTCTTCAGCAGCACGATGGACGCACCGGCGACCTCGCGGGCGAGCGCGTGGTGGGCGTCGACGTCGTACCCCTCCTCGCTCCCTGAGCCCGCGCCGCCCTGAGCTTGTCGAAGGGTCGAAGGGCGCCGGCCGGCGACCGCCTTCTGCACGAGCTCGACCGCTCGCTGCGCAGCGAGGTCGAGCACCGACTCGGCGAGCGATCCGCTCTTCACCGCCGCGACGAGTTCGGCGTCGGTGCGCCCCTGTGAAGCAGGCATCTCGAGATCGAGACCGGCGGCCACACCCGCGACGCGATCGTTCACCGCGCCCCAGTCGGAGACGACGAGACCCTCGAAGCCCCAATCGTCGCGCAGCACCGAGTTCAGCAGCCACGGGTCTTCTGAGGTGTACACACCGTTCAGGCGGTTGTACGAGCACATGACCGTCCACGGCTGCTCGCCCTCGACGACGCGCTGGAAGCCGCGAAGGTATATCTCGCGCAGCGGCCGCGGGTCGATGTCGGCCGACACGCGCATGCGGTCGGTCTCCTGGTTGTTGGCGGCGAAGTGCTTGAGCGAAGCGCCGACGCCCTGTGACTGCAGGCCGCGCACGAGCGCCGAACCGAGCACACCCGAGACGATCGGGTCTTCCGAGAGGTACTCGAAGTTGCGACCGCAGAGCGGCGAGCGCTTGATGTTGATGCCGGGGCCGAGCAGCACGCCGACGCCCTCGGCCTTCGCTTCCTCGCCGAGGGCGATGCCGACGCGTTCGAGCAGGCCCGGGTCGAACGACGAGCCGAGCGCGACGGCCGGCGGGAAGCACGTGGCCGGCACGCTGTCGCCGATGCCGAGGTGGTCGCTGCCCTCGCGCTGCTTGCGCACGCCGTGCGGGCCGTCGGTGAGCATGATCGACGGCAGGCCGACGCGATCGATGGACTTCGTCGTCCAGAAGTCGGCGCCACTCGTGAGCGAGGCCTTCTCCTCGAGCGTCAGCGAGGCGACGAGGTCGGCTGCCGATGCAACGGCCTCGGTGTTCAGTGAGTCGGTCATGATGCTCCTTCGTGTACCGGTGATTCGATCCTCCGCCGGAAGAGGGGTTTGCGAAAGTCCTTCGCGATGAACGTCGAGAACGCCCACCAGAGTACGAGCGTCGCGGATGCCCCGGGCCCGCCTGCGACGGGCGCGATCATGCCCGCCGGGGCGGGTGCGGGGCGACCCCTTCGACGGGCTCGGGGAGCACCGCCATCACTTCACCGCCTTGATCGGCCAGACCGCGCACGCACCGAGGATTGCCAGCAGGACGCCGACCGGGAAGAGTGCCGCGTAGCCGCCGAATGCCAGCACGATGGCACCGCCGACGGCGGGCGCGAGGGTCTGCGGCAGGGTCGCCGCGATGTTCACGACGCCGAGGTCCTTGCCGAACGATTCCTTCGAGGGCAGCACTTCGCTCATGAGCGCCTGGTCGACCGACTGGAACATGCCGAAGCCGAGGCCCGCGATGACGGTGAAGATGAGCCAGCCCGTGTACGTCGGCATCAGGAGCGGCACGAGCATCGCGAGCCCGACGAATACCGACGACGCGAAGATGAACACCTTGCGACGCCCGAGCTTGTCGGAGAGCGGTCCCCCGACGAGCATTGCGGCGATCATGCCGACGAGTCCCAGCAGGCCGAAGATCGGGATGGACGCCGTCGCGCCCTCATCTCCGAGGCCGATGTAGTCGGCGAGGATGAAGAACTGGAAGCCGGTCACCGAGAAGTAGCCGGTGTAGAGCAGCAGGCGGCCGGTGAATGCCCAGAAGAAGTCGGGGTGCTTGACGGGGTTCACCCAGAACGTGTGCAGGAACGCCGTGAACGAGAACGGCGGGTTCTGCTGTTCGCGGCTCGAGTGGTCTGGGTTGAAGACGACGAAGAGCACCGTGACGATGAGCGCGAGACCGGCGAGGAGCAGGTAGGCCGTTGGGATGTTCGAGTTCAGCGCGGAGCCGGCGACCTGGCCACCGAGCGCGCCGATCATGGCGCCCATCCCGGCGAGCGCGGCGAACGTGCCACGAGCGGCGCGGGGCACGCGATCGGGCAGGATCGCGCTGAGCGGACCCTGGGTGAAGTTGTAGGCGATCTGCACGATGGTCCACGCGATGGCGATCTGCACGAGGCCGTTGGCGAGTGCCATGCCGACGAGCGCGAGTCCGCCGATGAGCACGCCGGCGACCATCCATGGCGCACGACGACCGAACTTCGAGCGCGTGCGATCCGAGATCATGCCCGCGAGCGGCTGCGCGATCATGGCGGCGAAGGCGCCGATCGTCGTGATGATGGCGAGGTTCGCGACCTTGTTGTCGGGGTCGATGCCGGTGACTTGCAGCGGCAGGAGCACGGCGGGGATGGCTCCCCAGAGGATGAAGATCCCGAAGTTCGCCGGAATGATCCAGCCGAGCAGCCGCTTGACTGTACCGGTCACGAGCGGTCGGGGTTCGTCCGTGCCATCGGGTTCGACGGTGGGCGCGGGGGCAGACGCCATTGTCATGAGTGGTCCTTTCGAGGCCTCGACGGTGAGGCAGTGGCAAAACTGTACATCGCTCGGTTTTCATTCGCAAGAAGACTTCCGTAGCATGCAGGTATGGCACGCAGGGGTTCATACGCGAAGGGCGTCGCGAAGCGCGAGGAGATCCTCACGGCCGCGCTCGACGTCATCGCCCGCAACGGCTACCGCCGCACGAGTGTGCGCGAGCTGGCCGACGCCGTCGGGCTCAGCCAAGCGGGCCTCCTGCACTACTTCAGCTCGAAGGAGGAGCTCTTCCAAGAGATCCTCCGCAAGCGCGACGAGGTCGACCTCCATGCTTTCGACACGGTGCCGACGCATCCGATCGATGGATTCTTCGCCGTCATCCGGCACAACGCCGATGTGCCGGGCCTCGTGCAGCTCTACGCCCAGCTCTCGACCGAGGCCGGGGATCCCGAGCACCCCGCACACGATTTCTTCGTGGAGCGCTACCGCCAGTTCCGCACCACCTTCTCCGAGCTCATCCGCGACGAGCAGGCGGCCGGCAACGTCGACGACGACATCGACGCCGATCGCACCGCCAACCTGTTCCTGGCCGCGGCCGACGGCCTGCAGACCCAGTGGATGCTCGACCCTTCGATCGACATGGCTGAGAGCATCACTTACCTCTGGCACATCGTCACACGTCGGGTCCGAGCGGATGCCTCGGCCCTCCCTCATCTGGCGACGTGAATCGGCCGACGTGGACCGCACATCGTCATCTGCACCCCACTCGACGATGAACGCCTCCTCCCCGTCATCGCCGTGGCGCTAGTACTCATTCCATCAAGAGCGTTCGTTCGGAGCATCCATGTCATCCATCACGACCGGAACCCTCATCGAGGTCGACACCCGAGCAGGTCGCGTCCGCGGCGCATGGCGCGGCGAGCCGGGCGACCCGGCGGCATCCGCGGCGTTCCTCGGCATCCCCTTCGCCGAGGCACCCGTCGGTGAACGGCGCTTCGGCGCCCCCGTGCCGCACGCGCCGTGGAAGGGCGTGCGCGACGCACTCGAGTACGGCGCAACCGCGCACCGCGACGACGCCGACCCCACGCTCATCCCCGAGCCCGCGATTCCGGGCGAGTCGACACTCAACGTCAACGTCTTCACCCCCGCGCCGGCGTTCCCTGAACCCGTCGAAGGGGCCGCACTGCCGGTGCTCGTCTACATCCACGGCGGCGGCTACTTCGCGGGCTCGCCGGCGAGCCCCTGGTACGACGGGGCGGCGTTCAACCGCGACGGCGTCGTCACCGTGTCGATCTCGTACCGACTCGGCTTCGACGGCTTCGGCTGGATCGCGGATGCCCCGCCGAACCGCGGCGTGCTCGACTGGCTGCTCGCCCTCGAGTGGGTGCGCGACAACATCGCGGCATTCGGCGGCGACCCCTCACGCGTCACCGTCGCCGGGCAGTCGGCGGGCGGCGGGGCGGTGCTGACCCTGTTGGGGATGCCTCGGGCGCAGCCGCTCATCGCCGGTGCGCACAGCATCTCGGGCGCGGCGGCCGACATCGCGCCAGAGCGGGCAGAGGCGTTCGGTCGCAAGCTCGCCGCGCTCGGCGGCGTCGAGCCGACCCGTGCAGGCCTCGCATCACTCAGCGAGGCACGAGTGTTCGAGCTGCAGAAGCAACTCACCGACCCGGCACCGGGTGGCAACCCGATGGACCTGCTGCGCGGCTTCATCGACGACGGCCTCTCACTTGGCCCGGTGATCGACGGCGAGCTGATCCCGCACCGAACGGTCGACGCCATCGCCGCGGGCATCGGCGCCGACAAGCCGCTCGTGCTCGGCACCGTCGACGACGAGTTCTCGATGATCCTCGACGGGGCGAAGGGCAAGCTGCGCTGGGTGCCGACCGGGTTCATGCTCGGCAAGGTGGGTCTGCGCGGCGCAGCCCGCACGGCCTACCTCGCGGCGAACCGTGATGTGCGGCGGCTGGGCACCGCGGCCGTCCTCGGCCGGTACATCACCGACCGCATGTTCCGCACCCTCGCGCTGCGCGTCGCCGAGGCGCGCGGCGATGCTCCGACGTGGCTCTACCGCTTCTCGTGGCGGTCACCGAAGTTCGGCCGCGCCGTGCACTGCCTCGATGTGCCGTTCTTCTTCGATTGCCTCGGTGCCGAGCACATCGACGTGCTCGCGGGCGATCACCCGTCGCAGGCGCTCGCCGACGACGTGCACGGCGGCGCCGTCGTCTTCGTGCGCGACGGCGCAGCGGCGTGGCCGCGATTCACGGATGCCGCGGGCGAGACCCGCGTCTACGACACTCCGTCGGCCGTGGTCACCGACGGCTACGCGAGCGTGCGCCCGCTGCTCTGAGCACGGCACCAGGTGACGGCGATCGCACGGCACGCCGCGGTCGCAGCAGGGATCACACGCGTCGTGCTCCGCTCATCGAGGCCCTCCTCGGGCGCGCACCCGGTTCGTTCGCCGACTGGGCACGCGTGAACGCCCGTGCGTTCGGCGTGCACGACACGCAGGCGGCCTGACGCCCGGGAATGGATCGCCGCCCGGCGCGCTTGCTTCACACATGAACGCGATCAACGTGATCGAGGCTCGACCGCTCCGCGCCGTGGCCGTCGACTCCGAGCCGAGCATCGACGCCGTGCTCGAGCGCCTGCACTGGCGAGTGCTCGAGTTCGGACACCGCGAGCTCTCGGCCGGCGCGGTGGTGCGCGACGAGGGGCGAGGCATCCGTTTCCACTACCTCGCGAGCGGTGCTCTCGAACTGCGTCGCGGCACCGACGAGCCTCTGTCGATGCAGGCGGGCGACTTCGTCATGCTGCCGCGGGGCGGCCGGCTCGACCTGCACGTCGCGCGCGACACACTGCTCCTGAGCGGCTCGCTCGCACTCGACGGCACCGATGCGATCTCATCCAGCGTCATGGCGCCGGTGCTGTTCACGTGCGGATTCCGCATGCACGAACCGGTCTTCGCTTCGCTGCTCGAGGCGATGCACCGCGAGTCGGCGAGCGCTCGCCCGGGCAGCGGCTCCGTGATCGAGCGGCTCGCCGACGTCGTGGCATCCGCCGCCGTGCGCATCTGGCTCGAACGCGGATGCGGCCCAGCACGCGAATGGCTCACCTCGGTCAGCGACCCGCACCTCGGCCGGGCGCTCGAGGCGATCCATGACGATCCCGGTTCGCCGTGGACCGTCGAATCGCTTGCGCGCCTCGCGCGGGCGTCGCGCTCGCAGTTCGCCGAGCAGTTCAGGGATGCGGTCGGCGACACCCCGGCCAGATACGTCGCGCGGGTGCGCATGGAACGAGCCGAGCGGATGCTCCGAGCCGGCGCCCAGGTCGGCGACATCGCGTATCAGCTCGGCTATGAGAGCGACGCGGGCTTCAGCCGCGCGTTCCGCCGCCATGCCGGTGTTTCACCGAGTCTCTGGCGCCGCGCCTCTGCGGGTGCCCGCCAGCCGATGCGCCCCGTCGCCTGATCCTACGCGCGCTCGCCGCGGGCGACAGTCGACGCGGAACTCAGCACCCCGCCACCGAGCACCGCTGCGATACCGCCGGCGATGAGTGCGGCCTGCACGCCGACCGAATCGATGAGCAGCCCTCCGACCGCCGCGCCGATCGTGATCGCGACCTGGAACGCGGCGACCACGAGCCCACCGGCGCTTTCCAGCCGGTCGGGGGCGACGCGGGCGATCCAGGTCTGCACCATCGTTGGCACTGCACCGAAGCCGACGCCCCAGACGAACACCGTCACCGCGGCGAGTGCGACGTTGGCACCTGCCACCGCGAAGGTCACGGTGGCCACGCCGATCGCGACGGGAGCCGCGATCACCAGCACCGAGAGGCGACGATCGGCCAGCAGACCCGCGAGCATGTTGCCGGTGAAGTTGGCGACGCCGTAGACGAGGAGGAGGAGCGCGAGCAGCGCGCCGTTCAAACCGTCGATCATCTCGAAGGCGGGGCGCAGGTAGGTGAAGCCCATGAAGTGCCCACCGGCGATCAGCGTGATCGCGAGGATGCCGAGAGCGACGACCGGCGTACGAGCCGTCTGCAGCAGGGTGCCGAACCCCGGCGCTCCGCTCGGCGGGATCGAAGGCAGCGTCGCGAGTTGCGCGGCGAGCGTCAGCACGCCCGCCGCCGCAGCGATCAGGAACACCGCACGCCAGCCGAGCATCTCGCCGAGGAAGGCGCCGGCCGGCACGGCCGCGATCGTCGCGAGCGAGACCCCCGCGTTCACGATCGTCATGGCGCGTCCGAGCCGGTCGGCCGGCACGAGCTGAGCCGTGACCGCCAGGGACATCGCCCAGAAGCCCGAGATCGCGATGCCGAGCAGGAGCCGCGAAGCAAGCATGAGCCCGAAGACCGGCGAGATGGCGACGAGCACGTTCGACACGATCGCGAGCGTCGTGAGCCCCGTCATCACCCACCGGCGATCGAGCCGCGGAAGGCCCGAGACGATGAGGGGTCCGCCGATGATGCCGATCACGCTCGTCGCCGTGACGAGCTGACCCGCGGCACCCTCGGTGATTCCGAGTTCGGCCGCGATCGGAGACAGCAGGCTCGCAGGTAGGAACTCGCTCGCCACGAGGGTGAAGATGCCGAGGCCGAGCGAGACGACGGCGAGCCACGCACCCGGCCGCACCGATGCCGATCGCCCCGGCGCAGCATCGGCCGTGATCGCCGGAGTGGACAGCGTATTCGTCGTCGACATTGGTCTCCTTCAGGTGGAGTCCCAGCTTTGCGCGCGGCCGCACGGCTCACCTGACCGTTCGTCGCCGCCATGCGACCGAACCCCCGGAAGGGTCAGCGCACCGCCGTGCAGTCTTGACCCCCGAATGGGGTACGTGACCGGAAGGGCTGCGGGCAGCATGCTTGGGCCATGACGCAGGTCGGCGAGACATCCGTTCCCACCACCACCGCACCGATCGATCTGCAGCGCGAGCACTCGGCGCTCGTGCTCGACCACCTCATGACGCACGGCCCAGCGACGCGCAGCGAACTGGCCGCGGTCACCGGGCTCGGCAGGGGCACGATTGCGGGCCTCACGTCGCGACTCCTCGACGCCGGAGTGCTGCGCACCGGGTTGGCGGATGCCGCGGGCGATGGCCGCGCCGCGCCGCTCTCACTCGCGGCCGCCCACCATGTGCTCGTCACCGCACACCTCGGGCACGACGACGCGATCGCCACGCTCGCGACGCTCGGCGGCGCTGAAGTCGCCCGCTTCGCCGCCCCCCTCACGCCGCCGTGGGGCACCGAGTTCGACGTCGAGACGCCAGGTTCCGAGCGCTGGCCGACCCCGCTCGAGTCGCTCGCGGCCGTGCTGGGGCGCGCCCTGGCGCGCGCCGTTCGCGCTGAGCATCCGGTCGCCGACGTCACCGTGCTCGTCGACGGCATCGTCGTCGGCAGCCCCGAGGTGGTCATCGCCGACTCACGACTCGGCACCGAACCCCTCGACCTGCTCGGCGAACTCCGCGAACGCACCCCCGGACTCCGCGACGTCGAAGCCACGCTCCCATTGCCCGTCGCGCTCGTGCCGACGGCCGTCGTCGCGGCGGCGGCCGAGCGCATCGACCTGCCGGGCATCGACGACCTGCTCTTCATCTCGGGCGACGACGGGGTGTCGGCCGCTGTCATCAGCGAGGGCCGGCCACTCAGGGGTGCGCACGGGCTGGCCGCGACGTTCGGGCACCTGCCGATCGTGCAGGGCGGCGTGCGCTGCGATTGCGGACAACGCGGATGCCTCGCCACCGTCGCCTCGGCCGAGGTCGTGCTCGAGCGAGCACGACTCGACACCTTCGCCGCTCAGCACGGGCGCCTCACAGCCCTCGATGAACTCGTGCAGCTGGTCGAAGACGGCGAGGATCGCGCCCGCTGGGCATGGCTCGACGCGGCCCTCTGGATCGGGCGCGCGCTGCAGGTCGTGGTGCCGACGGTCGATCCGGCCACCGTGGTCGTCGGCGGCTATTGGGCACGCCTCGCGGGCGATATCGAGTCGGCGTTCCGCGACAACCGGCCGACCATCGGCAGCGGGGCGCTCGGGGCGATCCCCACACTCGCACTAGCGCGACACGGCGACGACGGTGTGCTCGTGGGGGCCCGCCGTCAGGCGCGGGAACGCCTCGTCGCCGACCCGTCGCTGTTCGTCGGCTGAGCCGATGCGCGCTTGGCACGCCGGGCCCGCGCCGCTCGCCCGAACCCGCTGCGAATACCCCATCCTGTGATGCGCACCATCGCCTCGAACACGATGCCGACGCTCATCTTCGACCGGCCGCGCACCCGTTCGACGAAGGTCACCGGCACCTCCACGACCGAGAGGCCTGCCTCCCGTGCATGCCAGAGCATGTCGACCTGGAACCCGTAGCCGCGCGTGTGCACGTCGTCGAGCCGGATGCGCCGGAGCGCGTCGGCACGGAACGCCCGGTACCCAGCGGTCGCATCACGCGTGTCGAGGCCGAGCACGGTGCGGGCGTACGCGCTGCCGGCGCGTGAGAGCAGCTCGCGGTGGCGGGGCCAGTTCTCGATGGACCCGTCGGGGATCCACCGAGAACCGATGACGAGGTCGACCGGGTGCCCCGCGGCATCCGCAGTGCTCAACCGCTCGAGCAGTCGCGGAAGCTGCTCGGGCTGGTGCGAGCCGTCGGCATCCATCTGCACGATCGGGTCGAAGCCCTCGGCGAGCGCCCACGCGAACGCATCGAGGTAGGCGGAGCCCAGGCCGTTCTTCACGGTGCGGTGCAGCACCTGCACCGAGGCATCCCGCGCCGCCAGCTCGTCGGCCAGCACGCCCGTGCCATCGGGCGAGGAGTCATCGACGACGAGCACGGTCGCCCCAGGCACCGCCGCACGCACACGTGCGACGACCGAGGCGAGGTTCTCGCGCTCGTTGTAGGTGGGAATCACCACCAGGGCTCGGGTCATCCATCGAATCGTAGCTGCCCGGGCGGCGGCACGCGGAAGTGGTATGCGCCTCAGCGCACGCCGGCCATGAGTTTCAGCACACCGCGGCTGCCGATCGCGAGTGCTGCGCCGAGCACGATCGCGATGCCGCCGAGCACACCGAAGTAGGCCACCTCGGTCTCTGCCGTGTAGAACGTGGCGAGCTGGCCCGAGATCGCCGAGCCGAGTGCGACGGAGAGGAAGAACAGGGCCACCATCTGCGTGTGGAACACCTTCGGGGCGAGCTTCGTCGTCACCGACAGGCCGACCGGTGAGAGCAGGAGTTCGGCCACAGTGAAGATGAAGAGGATGCCGACGATCGCCAGCAGCGGGGTCGAGTTCGCTGCCCCGCCTGCGAACGGGATGAACAGCAGGAAGGCGACGCCCATGATCGCCGTGCCCAGTGCGAACTTGATCGGCGTCGACGGCTGACGGTCGCCGAGCTTCGTCCAGATCGCGGCGAACACTCCCGACAGGATGATGATGAAGATCGGGTTGATCGACTGCACCCACGACACCGGCATCTCCCAGCCGAAGAGGTCGCGGTTCAACTGCTTGTCGGAGTAGATCGTGAGCACCGTGAACTGCTGCTGGTAGAGCGACCAGAATGCGACGCTCGCAACGAACAACGGGATGAACCCGTACACCCGGCTGCGTTCGATGCCCGAGATGCGCCGGCTCGAGAGAATCACCGCGAAGTACGAGATAGCGGCGACGATGGTCGCGCCGATGACCCACGTGACGAGGTTGGTCGGGTTCACGAGACCGGTGAGCACGAGCACGACGACCACGATGACGGATGCCACGGCGACACCGATGACAAGGCCGATGCGGTCGCGGTGCAGCGGGTTCGGCACCACGGATGCCTCTGGCGGGAGGTTCTTGCGCCCGAACGAGTACTGGATCAGGCCGATCGCCATGCCGACCGCAGCGAGAGCGAAGCCCCAGTGGAAGCCGACCGTCGACGCGAGCAGCCCCGTGAGAATCGGGCCGAGGAAGGCGCCGAGGTTGATGCCGAGGTAGAAGATCGAGAATCCGGCGTCTCTCCGCGGATCGTGCTCGGAGTAGAGCGTGCCGACGACGCTCGTGGCGTTCGCCTTGAGGCCGCCCGAGCCGAATGCCACGAGGATCAGGCCGACCCCGACACCGAAGAATCCGGGCAGGAGCGCGAGCGCGATGTGGCCCACCATGATGACCATGGCGCTGAAGAACAGCACCTTCTCGCTGCCGAGCACGCGGTCGGCGAGCCAGGCACCGAGGATCGTGGAGAGGTACACTCCGCCGCCGTAGGCCCCGACGATGCCGGCGGCAGCGGTCTCCTCCATGCCGAGTCCGCCGTCGACCGCCGAGTAGTAGAGGTAGATGAGCAGGATGCCCTGCATACCGTAGAAGCTGAACCGCTCCCACATCTCGACGCCGAAGATGTTCGCGAGCGATCGTGGCTGCCCGAAGAAGCCGTGGTCGCCCCGAGCGTCGCGCGACGGATCGCCTTCACCGGTTCCCCTCGGCTCGGGCGGTCCGTACTCCCCCGGGGCAGGTTCGGTGACTCTGCCCATGGGGGTTACCCTACTCCCCCACCTTCCGCTGGTTGAGGAGCGAGCGCAGCGAGCGTCACCTTCCGCTGGTTGAGGAGCGAGCACAACGAGCGTCACCTTCCGCGGGTTGAGGAGCGAGCGCAGCGAGCGTCTCGAAACCTGGTTCAACGTACGTGTTTGCCTCGAGGCGGCGCTGGCGCGCCTCCTCAACTGACGACCCCGGCGCGGCCTCCCAGAAACCTTACATCAGATAAGTTTTCAGCCTCGAGTGCGATAGATTCCCGCTATGGAACATGCAGAGACGGATGCCGGGGGCACCCCGCCAGGGGGCGAACCATCCGCCTCCCATCCCGTGCGCGGGGCGCGGGGCAGCTACGCGAAGGGGCAGGCCAAACGCCAGGAGATCGTGGATGCGGCGCTCGTCGTGTTCGGCCGCAGCGGCTTCCACAGCGGTTCGCTGCGCGAGATCGCCAAGCGCGTGAACCTCACCCCTGCCGGCCTCATGCACCACTTCGCCGGCAAAGAGGAGCTCTTCACCGAGGTGCTGCGCCAGCGCGACGCCCGCGTGCAGGGCGCCGCCGGCGACGTGTCGGAATTCACCCTGCTCGAACAGGTGCGCAAGGTCGTCGCCTACAACCAGACCACGCGCGGCCTGACCTCGCTCTACACCGTCATCTCGGCCGAGGCGACCGACAGCGGGCACCCAGCCCACGCGGAGTTCTCGCATCGATATGCGGAGAGCGCCGCGTCGACAAGAGACGTACTCGACGATGCACAACGCGACGGACTCATCCGCGCCGACATCGACACGGCGCACGCCGCACGGCTGATCTCCGCCGTCATGGACGGACTGCAGCAGCAGTGGCTGCTCGACGAATCCGTCGATATGACCGCGATCTTCGACGAGTTCGTACGGGGTTACCTGCTCGAACCCCCGGTGGAATCGTGACGCCCGGACACTGCCGACGCCAGCGCCGGCCTTGACGCCTCACGCCTCACCCGTCACGCGTCAGCTGCGGAGGGATGCAACCAGTTGCGCCTTCGTGGATCGCGAGTAGCCACGGATCCCGCGCTGCTTCGCGAGCTGCCGCAGTTGCGCGACGGTCTGCGAGTCGAGGTCGGCAGCAGCCGCCGCTCGAGGCGCACGGACGGCTGCCTTCGCAGCGGGTCTCGCGGGCTTCGCTGACGGCCGCGCCGGCTTCGCAGCGGTCTTCGCGGACTTCGTCGAGTTGTTCGCGACAGGTTTCGCCGCGCCTGCCTTCACAGACGTGCGGAGGTCGGAGGCGACCGCCTCGAGCCTCGCATCCACCTCAGCGGCCCGCTTTCTCGCGGCCTTGTCGACCTTCTTCGCCAGCCGCGTCACCTCGTCCGCTCGCTTCTTCCCGGACTTGCGGAGGTCGGCGGCGACGGCTTCGAGCTTCGCGTCCACGCCGGCCGCTCGCTTCTTCCCGGACTTGCGGAGGTCGGCGGCGACGGCGTCGAGCCTCGCATCCACCTCAGCGGCCCGCTTCCTCGCGGCCTTGTCGGCCTTCTTCGCCAGCCGTTTCGCGTCGGATACCGCATCGCGTGCGTTGTCGAGCGCTTTCGCGGCGGCCTTCTCCACTTTGTTCTTTGCCATCGTCATCCCCCGATTCAGACGCCCACTCGGTGATCAGCGGTTGGGGGCATCCTACCTCGGGCAGCTCTCAGCGCTCCGAGCGCGCGTTGGGGCGATTCCCCGGTGCCCGCTCCAGAGTCGGGGGAAAGCCCCCGTGCCGGCGGCACGCAGCCATCGTTAGAGTCGAACGCAGAGGCGGGCATCGGCCGCGCCCGCAAAGGGGAGATCGATGACCGCAACGGCACGGATGACACGCACGCTCGCGATCGGCGCCATCATGGCCTCGGCCCTGCTGCTGAGCGGATGCGCGTTCCTCGCCCCACCGGAGCGATTCAGCGATGACGCCACCTTGGCCGAGCAGGTGCACGCGATCGAGATCGATGACCCGGAGGGCAGCGTCACAGTGGAGGGCATCGAAGGTGCCACCGATGTGGCGCTCTCGCGCACGGTGTCGTATCGAGGCGAGCAGACGATCGGGCTGACCTACGAGGTGCGCGATGGCGTGCTCGTGCTCGATGGCTGCGGCCGGAACTGCGCTGTCGACTACACGATCGAACTCCCCGCAGGTGTCGATGTGCGCGGCTCCACCTCGAACGGCGCGATCGAGCTCAGCGGAGTGAACGAGGTCGATGTCAAGACGAGCAACGGCAGGATCGAGCTCGACGATGTCACGGGCGCCATCGACGCCGAGACGAGCAACGGGCGCATCGAGGGGCGTGCCCTGGCCGGCGCCGGAGTGCGCGCGGCGACCTCGAACGGTGCGATCGACCTGCGGCTCGAGGTGCCGCAGGATATCGAGGCCCGCAGCTCGAATGGAGCCATCGACGTCACTGTGCCGACGGGTGCGGCCACGTTCCGAGTGACGACCGATTCGTCGAACGGGTCGATCGACGTCGGCATCGACGACGACTCCGACGGCGAGTTCCTGCTCGACCTCACCACCTCGAACGGGTCGATCACGATCACCGGCCGCTGACGACGACCCTGCTGGAGCCGGCTGGCTAGGGACGCACGAGGCCCGCCCGTGCGGTGAGCTCGTCGAGCACGACCGCGAATTGGTCGACGGCCCAGTCGAGGTCGACCTCGTCCACGACGATCGGCGGGGCGAGCCGAATCGTCGAGCCGTGGGTGTCTTTCGCGAGCACGCCGCGGCGCATGAGCTCCTCGCACACCTCGCGACCGGTGGCGAGCGCCGGGTCGATGTCGATGCCCGCCCACAATCCGGCGCCGCGCACCGCCACGACGCCGCGCCCCATGAGTGCGAGCAGCCGCTTCTGCAGGTGGGCGCCGAGCATCCGGGCACGCTCCTGCGGCTCCCCGGTCGCGAGCATGCGCACGACTTCGAGCCCTACGGCTGCCGCGAGCGGATTGCCGCCGAACGTCGACCCGTGCTCGCCAGGCCGGAGCACCCCGAGCACATTCCGGTCGCCGACAACGGCCGACACGGGCACGATGCCACCGCCGAGCGCCTTGCCGAGCAGGTACAGGTCGGGCACGACGCCGACGAGGTCACAGGCGAAGGTTGCCCCGACTCGGCCGAGCCCCGACTGGATCTCATCGGCGATCATGAGCACGTTGTGCTCGGAGCAGATCGCGCGTACCGTCGGCAGGAAACCCGCGGGCGGCACGATGATGCCGGCCTCGCCCTGGATGGGCTCGACGAGCACCGCGACGGTGTTCTCGTCGATGGCCGCTGCGATCGCGTCGGCGTCGCCGTAGGGCACCATTCGGAAGCCCGGCGTGTACGGGCCGAAATCCGCCCGAGCGTCGGGGTCGTCGCTGAACGAGATGATCGTCGTCGTGCGGCCGTGGAAGTTGCCGGCCATCACGATGATGTTCGCGGCATCCGCTGCCACGCCCTTCACCCGGTAGCCCCACGCGCGCGCGACCTTGATGCCCGACTCGACTGCCTCGGCGCCCGTATTCATGGGCAGCACCATGTCTTTGCCGCAGAGCGCGGCGAGCTCGGTGACGAACGGCCCGAGCCGGTCGTTGTGGAAAGCGCGGCTCGTGAGCGTGATGCGCCCGAGCTGTTCACGCACGGCCTCGACGAGCCGCGGGTTGCCGTGCCCGAAGTTCACGGCCGAGTAAGCGGCGAGGCAATCGAGATAGCGACGCCCCTCGACATCCGTCACCGAGGCGCCGTCACCCGATGCGACGACCACCGGCAGCGGGTGGTAGTTGTGGGCGGCGTGCTCCTCTTCGAGCCCGATCGCCTCGGCGGTCGACTGGGCGGCGGGCTGGGCAGTGGGCGCGATCTCGCGTCGCTCACTCACACCGCCCTCCACGTTCGTAGGACTCTTGGGGCTTTGTAGGACGTTCTCAGGGCCATCCGTCCTACGAAGAGGCGATTGTCCTACGAAGTCGTTCCCGGTGGGATTCATCGGCGCAGCTCCAGGGTGGCGCACTTGACGCCGCCGCCGCCGAGCAGCAGCTCGGAGAGGTCGACGCCGATCGGGTGGTATCCGTGTTCACGCAATTGCCGCTCGAAGTCCGTCGCGCGCGAAGCGATGACCACGTTGTACCCGTCGCTGAACGAGTTGAGGCCGAGCACCGCGGCATCCGTCTCGTTCACGATGATGGCGTCGGGGAAGCGCGCTCGCAGCAGGGCGACGGATGCCTCGTCGAACGCGCTCGGCAGGTACGCGATGTGCTCCTGGCCGGGCGCTGGATCGAGCACCGCGATCGCCGTGTCGAGGTGGTAGAAGTTCGGGTCCACGAGTCGGAGGGTGACGACCTCGCGGCCGAAGATCGCGGCGAGTTCGTCGTGCGAACGCGAATCGCTGCGGAATCCCGTGCCCGCGAGGATCGCATCGCCGACGAGCAGGAAGTCGCCCTCGCCCTCGTTGACCTCCTCGGGCACCCGCACCTCGAGGCCCGCCTCACGGAACCACCCCATGTACGCCGGCCCCTCGGGCTGCCGTTCGGCGTGTGCGAACTTCGCGCCGTACGCGATGCCGTCGATGACGAAGCCGCCATTGGCCGCGTAGACCATGTCGGGCAGCCCCGCGATCGGATCGATCAGCGCCACCTCGTACCCGAGTTCGAGGTACGTGTCGTAGAGCACCTGCCACTGCGCGAGCGCAAGGCTCGTGTTCGTCGGCTGGGCCGGGTTCATCCACGGGTTGATGCGGTAGACCACGGTGAAATGCTCGGGGCGGCACATGAGCACGGTGCGCCCCGTGGCGCGGCGCTCCGGCCTGGTTCGGCGCCGTTCGCCGGGTTGCTCGCCGGTCTCGATCACGGTCGACATCTCACTCCTTCGAGAGGTGAGCGGATGCTGCGGGCCCCGTGGGCTCGCGGCATCCGCTTGGTCGTGCACTGCCGGCGGACCAGGTCACTCTCGCGAGCCTCGACGACGCGTTCGGATTGCGCCGCCGTCGAGACGCCACTCCAAGTGTGAAGGGTAATGCGGCGTGGTTGGTGGCGTGGTGCGCAACATTCGTGCTCGTTCGATGCTGGCGCGCAGCTTCCATGCAGAGTCTGGGGGTCGGATGCCGCGACTCACGCGTCTCCGTCCGGTTTGCCGACAGTCGGTCGCTGCAACGGCTCGTCTCCGGCGCCAACGCGACCCAGGAGCCTCGATCGTGGACCGGGCTGGATCCCGGCCGATTCAGGCCGTGCCCCCAGACCGATGAACCGCCCCGTCAGAAATGTCAGCCGTGGATGATCGCGCAGCATCCGCAGCGGCAAGGGCATGGGCGAACCAGGTTCACGCGAGGAGAGGATCGCGCCTTGCATCCGCCGCTGCACGAACTGGGTGATCCGTACCGGCCAGACACGACGGCGCTGCACCCGGTGCAGGTCGGCCCCTCGCGGCACGCGCACGCACAGCACCGGTCCGAGGATGCGCGCGGCCGCCACGGCATCCTGGATCGCGAGGTTGATGCCGACACCCCCGGCCGGCGACATCGCGTGCGCGGAGTCGCCGATGCACAGCATCCCGTCGGCGTGCCAGCGGCGCAGCCGCTCGAGTTTCACCCGCAGAAGGTGCACGTCGTCGCTCGTGATCGAGGCGACGGCATCCGTCATGCGTGGCGAGATGAGCGCGATGCGCGACCTCATGCGTGCAAGGTCGTCGTCGGTGCCAGCCCAGGTTCCCGCCGGGATCACGTGCGCGATCTGGAAGAAGTCGCCGCGGTCGATCGTGATGATCATTCCGGCGCCGGCTTGGACGAACGGGTAGGTCTCGCCTGCGCGCTTCGTCAGTCGAAACCACAGCACGTCCATCGCTGCAGCAGTGCCGACCGGGGTGAGACCGGCGGCCGCACGGACCTCCGAGTCCCGGCCGGATGCGTCGACCACAAGGCGCGCGCTCACGCTCACCGCACCATCCGGCCCTGCGCCCGTGACGCCGCTGATGCGACCGCCTTCCCTGATGAGTCCGTCGATCCGAGTCGAGCGGAGCAGGCGGAATCCCGGATGTTTCGCCGCGGTGTCGGCCAGGAGATCGAGGAAGTCCCACTGCGGCATGAACGTCATGACCTTGCGTCGGGTGGGTAGCCGGGTGAAGTCGGCGAGAGTGAGCTCTGTGCCGTGCCAGCTCAGGCCGACACGGGGCATGTCTGCGTGCGGCCGAGTGAGGAACTCGTCGAGAAGGCCGAGCTCACCGAGCAGCTGTTGGGTAGAGGGATGGATCGTGTCGCCGCGGAAGTCGCGCAGGAAATCGGCATGCTTCTCGACCACCGTGACCTCGAGTCCTTGGCGTAGCAGGAGCAATGCCATCATGAGTCCGGCGGGACCGCCGCCGACGATCACGCAGTCCGTATCGATGTGAGTGCTCATGCGCTCACGATCGCCTCGCCCGTGTGATGATGCGAGCATGGTCAATAAGAAGGCCGGGCGGCCACGAGGTGATGCCACGGCGCGTCAACGCCTGCTGAATGCTGCCCACCAGCACTTCGAATCGGGCGACCTGGCCTCGGTTTCGGCGCGAAAGCTCGCCGAAGAAGTGGGCGTGAGTCACACACTGGTCAATTATCACTTCGGTTCGCGTGACGCCCTGATCGCAGCAGCCGTCTCACTTCGCGCAGCCCCGCATCATGTGGTCGCTGCATCTACCGATGAGGATGGGCACATCGACCTCGCCCTGCTCGTGCGCGGACTCGTCACGGTGTGGGAGGACCCGGAGAACGGTGCGCGACTGGTGGAATTCGCGCACCGCCTCGCAACCGGCGATGAACGCTCGCCGACGCTGATGTCATATCTGCAGCACACGGTATTCGGCGCACTGGTCGCGGAATTCGGGCAGGAGCGCGCACGCCGCATGGCGACCGCCATCATCGGGGTGATCTTCGCGCGCTACGTGCTGCACCTGCCAGCCATGACCGCTCTCACGCCGACGCAGGTCGCGACGCACCTGCTGTCGATGCTGCGGTAGCGCCGACACCGCTCCGAACAGCGCGTCGGCGTGCTCGACGTCGACGCCGCACAGAGTCTGGAGGCGGATGTCTCCCCTCACGCGTCTCCGGCCGGTTTGCCGACGGTCGGTCACTGCGGCATTCTGGAGACCGATCCGGCCCGTGCTGTTCGACAGCGGTCCCGCCGGCGCAGCGACGGAGGCCGGCATGGTGGAACCCGACCACGACTCCGAAGGCGATTCCCGCCTCGATACCGACCGGGCTTCCCTCGTCGACGACGCCCACGCCCAGCACGTCGCGCGGCTGCAACGGCTCGTCTACGGCGCCGACGCGACCCAGGAAGAGCGTTCGGCGGCGACCGCCGAGCTCCACGCCCTGGTGCCCGCGGGAATGGACGCCGAGTCGGCTGGGGGACCGATCGCGCCCGCTCCGGAGCCGCCGACGCCGACGCTCGTCGACGATGCGACTTCGACGACGGTGGCTCCGTGGTGGGGCGCTGATGCCCGCGGTCTCCGCTGGGTGGGCGTCGCTGGCGTCGCTGCGCTCGCCATCGGGCTCATGGCCGGGTGGCAGCTCGGCGGTCGCGCGACGTCGGACCTGCTGGCATCGGTGACGCTGTCGAGTCAAGCTCCGCCGACCGCACTGCCGATGGCGTCGCCCACCGGTCGCCCACTGCCCGAGTCGATGACTCCCCTGCCCGACACCCAGCTGCCGGCAATACTCGAACGCGCGGCGACTGAGGTGGACGCAACGCAGGCCACCTGGGTGACGGCGTTCGAGCTCGATTCTGCGAGCGTGCGGCTGCTGCTCACCCGCTCGGACGGGCTCGCCGTGTACGGGGCGAGGCGAGGCGCCGATATCTGCCTGGTCGCAGTGGGTTCCACCGGGGAGGACGCCGGAGTCGCATGCAGCACATACAGCGCGATGAGCGACGATGGGCTCGTCGTCAGGTACGTGTACCCTGACGAATCCATCCCGATGACCGTGCGCTGGCGCCCCGACGGAGCGGTCGAGATCACCACCGTGGCGCCACCGAAGGTGCTGCACATCTCCGATGATGTCGTCGAGGGCACGACGTGAACCCCGACCAGGAGGAGCGGATCGCCCGGCTGCAAGAGCTCATCTACGGCGCCCGGGCGAGTGACGAGGAACGGGCGAATGCCGCCCGTGAGCTCGACGCCCTGCGTTCGGCCTCGGCGGAAATCACCGAATCCGTCCCGTCACCGGTTCAAGCCGCCGACGCGGCATCCGACACCAATGAGGGAACCGGCACAGCGGCCGACGCGATCGACACACGCAGTTGGCCCTCGCGACAACGCAGGTATCGCACAGCCGTCATCGCCGGGACCGCAGCGCTCGTCATCGGCCTCCTGGCCGGGTGGCAGCTCGGGGAGCGCGATGCATCCGACGCGGCCGCAGCCGGCGCTACCCCGACGGTGTTCCTTGGTCCGCGCACGCAGGCCGAGTTCCTCGAGTCGCTGCCGGTCGCCGCGGACTCTCCCGCAGCAGACGTGTTCATGCGACCCGCGACCGCCGCCGATTCACCGAGCACGAGCGCGCTGATGAGCTACGGCAATGGACCTCTCGAGTATCGGCTCCTCGCCACCCGGGCCGACGGTCTACCGGTCTACGGCGCACGCGACGACTCGGAGTTTTGCCTGTTCGTCCCGTTCGGGAGCGACGGCGGCGCGGGGACGTGCACAACCGATGGTCGCTTTCCTCTTGACGGCCTCCGGCTCAGCGGGTCCCTCTACGGCACCTCGACTCCGAGCGTCGACGTGACTTGGCACCCCGATGGCTCCCTGACGATGCAGGTGCTCGCCGGCTAACGCAGCCTCAGCCGTTCTTCGCGTCGCGCCAGGCCAACCAGCGCCGCACCGGGCCGAGCTCGTAGTCGGGGCCGGTGATGCCGAGCGTGAAGAGCCGGACCCCCGCCGCGAAGAGAGCGTCGGCGTGCTCGACGTCGACGCCCGATCGATCGAGTTCGTTCGAGACCGTGATCTCCGAGACATCCCGCCCGACCTCGTCGCCCCAACGGGCGAGCACGTCGAGCTTGTGCGGCAATTCGTCGGGCGCGACGAACGAGTGCCAGATGTCCGCGTGCTGCGCCACGATGCGGAGCGTCTTCTGCTCACCCTTGCCTCCGATCATGACCGGGATGTCTCGGGTCGGCGGCGGGTTGAGTTTCGCCCAGCGCGCCTCGATGCGCGGCATCGCCGCGGAGAGTGCGTTCAGCCGAGAACCACGAGACCCGAACTCGTAACCGTATTCGTCGAAGTCGCGCTCGAACCAGCCGGAACCGGTGCCGAAGATGAATCGGCCCGTGCCGCCCTTGGCGCTGATGTGGTCGAGGGTGCGGGCCATGTCCGCCTGCAGGTCGGCGTTCCGGTAGGAGTTGCAGTTCACGAGCGTGCCGAACTCGATGCGCTCGGTCTGCTCGGCCCACGCACCGAGCATCGACCACGCCTCGAAGTGCAGCCCATCGCGGTCACCCGTGAGCGGGAAGAAGTGATCCCAGTTGAAGACGATGTCGACGCCGAGGTCTTCGAGGCGCAACACGGTGTCGCGGATGGCGGTGTACTGGGCGTGCTGCGGCTGCACCTGCACAGCGAGACGCACGGGGGAATTCAGAGGCATCCCGCAAGCCTACGACCGAACATCGCGCTCTCACCGAGCGTGTCGCGAGATTTCGCCTGAGCCGTCAGGCCGCGGGCGCCTGCAAGATGCGCACGGTGTTGCCCGACGGGTCGCGGAACGCGCAGTCGCGCGGACCCCACCCTTGGTCGATGGGTTCCTGGAGCACCTCGGCGCCGGATGCCCGCAGCGTCTCGAAGGTCGCATCGACGTCATCCGAGCGGAACACCAGCATCGGCAATTGGCCCTTGACGAGGAGCTCCTGAATCGCGTCACCATCGGCCTCCGAGCGACCGGCGTGAGGCACCGAGAGCACGATGCCGAGGCCGGGCTGCGCGTCGCTGCCGAGCGTGACCCACCTGAACTCGCCGGAGGCCACGTCGTTCTGCACATCGAGACCGAGCGCGTCCCGGTAGAAGGGAAGCGACTCGTCGACATCGTTGACGGTGATGTTCGTGTACTGGAGTGCGATGGTCATGACGGTGACATTACGCTGCGTCTGCCGTGGTCGCTTCTTCGTTTCTGCTCGGTGCGTGCCGCACCGGGCGCGTGTACGTCTTCGCGACACAGGCGGGCATGGCCTTGACGGCGTCGTGCTCCTGGCTCCGGTACGTCGTCGGGGTCTCGCCGACGATCTCGGTGAACCGCGAACTGAACGAGCCGAGGGAGGTACAGCCGACCGCCATGCACGCGTCGGTGACGCTCACGCCCGCCCGCAGCAACGCCATCGCCCGCTCGATCCTGCGGGTCATCAGGTAGCTGTACGGCGTCTCACCGTATGCCGCGCGGAACCGGCGCGAGAAGTGCGCGGGCGACATGAGCGCCCGGCCGGCCATGGTCGGAACATCGAGCGGTTTCGCGTACTCGCGGTCGATCAGATCGCGGGCACGACGCAGGTGAGCGAAATTCTGCAGCTCCTGCGGGGTCATGATTCGACGGTAGCACCGGCGCCCCGCACGACGGATGCCGCTGCGATCCTTGGTCAGCAGCACTTGCGCGAGCTTGGAGCGCGAATCCGCGCGAGGCGCAGGAAAAGTGCGCCAGATGCTGGGAGAACGCAACGGATCGACGTACAATCCGAGCATGGACAACCTCGATCGCGCCATCCTCGACCTGCTCCGGCAGAACTCCCGGGCTGGGTACGGCGACATCGGGTCGTCAGTGGGCCTCTCGGCGTCGGCCGTGAAGCGACGAGTCGACCGGCTCGTCGCCGACGGAGTCATCCGCTCGTTCACGATCCAGGTCGACCCCGCCGTCGACGGCATGTCGACCGAAGCGTACGTCGAGCTCTTCTGCCGCGGCACCGTGGGGCCCGACGAACTGCAGCGCATTCTGCAGGGGGTGCCCGAGATCGTCTATGCGGGCACCGTCACCGGCAGCGCCGACGCGATCGTGCACATGCGCGCCCGCGACATCACCTCGCTCGAAGACGCGCTCGAGCGAGTGCGCATCGCGCCGAACGTCGACCACACCCGCAGCGCGATCGTGCTGTCACGATTGGTCAACCGCAACCGGGAGTGATGCGGCTCGTCGCGACCGTGCACCTTGACGGATGCAGATTGTAGTAATACATTGACGGCATGTCTCTCGACTCGCCCGAATGGTTCATGCTCAGCGTTCTCGCGCTCGTCGCAGTGATGGCGGCGATCTCGCCGATGTGGGTGTCGCGGCCACCGGCGATCGGACGATTCGCCCGAACCGTCGGGCTTCCACTCGACGGAGACGTCGAGCTCGAGCGCACCGTCGGCGAACGACTCCGGTTCCGCGCACGCTGGGGCGCGGTCGGCACTGTGGCCGGAACGGCCGTCGGAGCGCTCGTCGTCGTGAGCGGTGTGCTGACCACGCACGACCAGTGGGGGGCGGGCCTCTCGCCGGTCGCCGGGCTCGTGCTCGCCGGTCTCGTCCTCACCGGGCGCGGAATCGGCACGGCGATCTCGATCCTGCCCGCGCCGCCCGAAGTTCGCCGCTACGGCCCAAGAGTTGCACGAGTCCCCCGCCCCTCGGTTGCCGACTACGTCGCTCCGATCGAGCGCGTCGGGGCTCGCCTCCACGTGGCGGTCGGCAGTCTGATGGCTGTCGCCGTCTCCATCCTGCCGACTCCTGTCGAATCTCGACTGCTCGCCGGCGCCACCGCGCTCGCCGCGATCGCGGCGCTCGCCGTGGCCGAGTGGGCCTCCGCGGCACTCGTCTCGCGACCGCAGCCGGCAGTGAACGAAGAGTTGCTGCGCTGGGACGATGCGCTCCGCGCGCAGACGCTCCGGGACATCGTGTCGGTACCCCTGATGGCGGGCGGGGTTGTCATCCTCGCCTCGATCACCGCCTGGCCCGAGTGGACCGGGTCCGCGGCGGCGACCGGCCAGGTCGTCGGCAGCGTCATCACGTATGTATTGCTGCTCACGCTGCTGGTCGTCGGCGCGATCTCGATCGCGCTCAGCCCGGCTCGCTACTACCTCAAGCGGCTCTGGCCCACGCAATTCGCGGAGGCACAGCCCCGCGCGTACGGATCGCCGACGCCGACCCCCGAGAACCGCTGATGCTGCTCGAACTCGACCCCGAGTCATCCGTTCCGCCATACGAGCAATTGCGCCGAGCGGTCATCGACGGCGTGCGCGACGGCACTCTCGTCGCCGGCATGCGGCTGCCGCCGGTCCGCACGCTCGCCACCGAACTCGGCCTTGCGGCCAACACGGTCGCCCGCGCATATCGGGAGCTCGAGCGCGACAGCGTGATCGAGACGCGCGGTCGCAACGGCTCGTTCGTCTCGGCGACGGGAGACCCGACCGAGCAACAGGCGCAGCTCGCGGCATCCGCGTATGCCGATCGCATCGCGCAACTCGGCCTCGATGCCGAGCATGCCCTCGCGATCGTGCGCGCCGCCCTCCAGCACTGAGCGCGACCCGCGCGTGCTCACCGCCCGCACACCGAGGCATCCGTCTGCGCCCATTCGATTCCGCCAGACCCGCCAGATTCCGCTGAGCGCGAGGACTCACCCTTCGGGAATCGGCCGCTTCGGGAGCTTCCGCACCTTCGCACCGCGGCGACGACGCTCGGGGATCATCGAGCGCATCTCCTCGAGCTTGCCGAAGCAGAGCAGCCGGTCTTCGGCCTGCAGCTCGACGCCCTTGCGCGGGTTCGGGATGACGTTCGTGCCACGGTGCAGGGTGAGCACGGTGATGTCGCGCTCCCAGAGTCCGGAATCGCCGAGGGTGGTGCCGACGAGATCGGCGCCGCCGCGCACGACGAGCTCGGCGACTCCGTAGCCGGTCGAGACGGTGAGGCGTTGCCGCACGTCGACCTCGGGAAATCCGACCTGGTTCGCGATGTGGTCGATGATGGCGCCGGCGACGTCGAGCTTCGTGGCCGACTCGATGCCCTCGAGGCCGGGCGAGGAGTTGACCTCCATCACGAGCGGCCCCTCATCACCCTCGAGCATGTCGACGCCCGCCACCCGCAGGCCCATGATCTGGGCCGAACGCACGGCCGCCAGCTCATACTCCGGCGTCAGCTCGACGGCTTCGACGGTGCCGCCGCGGTGCACGTTCGAGCGGAACTCGTCGCCGCTCGCGCTGCGTCGCATCGCCGCGACCACCCGGTCGCCGACGACGAGGGCACGGATGTCGCGGCCCCGGCTCTCTTTGATGAACCGCTGGATCAGCACGTTCTGCTTCGTCGAGTGCAGGGTCTCGATGATCGCTTCGGCGACCTTCACTTCGGGGGCGAGGATGACGCCGATGCCCTGCGTGCCCTCGAGCAGCTTGATGACGACCGGCGCGCCGCCGACCCGCTCGATCGCAGGGCGCACGTCGGCGCGGTTACGCACGAACGCCGTCGCGGGCATGCCGATGTTGTGCCGGGAGAGGATCTGGTTGGCCCGAAGCTTGTCACGCGAGTTCGTGATGCCGTTGGCCGTGTTCGGCGTGTAGACGTCCATCTGCTCGAACTGGCGCACCACCGCGGTGCCGAAGTACGTGACCGAGTTGCCGATGCGCGGCAGCACGGCGTCGTAGTAGGAGAGGCGCCGCCCGCGGTACTGCAGGTCGGGTTCGGGCCCCGCGAGGTCGATCGCGAACCGCAGTGTGTCGAGCACCTTGACCTCGTGCCCACGCTGCTGCGCGGCCGTGCGGAGGCGCTGGGTCGAGTACGCCTGCGGGGCGCGCGAGAGGATCGCCAGTTTCATCGTGTACCCCTGCGAAGATGTTCGGGTGGGAGGGCCCGTCTATTCAAACACCATCGCGGGATGGCGCGAATGGGTGCGCCTGCCGGGCGCCGAAGTGCCGTGGATCAAGGCGAAGCTCGACACGGGTGCGCGCACCTCTTCGCTGCACGCCTTCGACGTCGAAGAGGTTCGACGCGGCGAGACGGCGATCGTGCGGTTCGGGGTGCATCCGTGGCAGAACACCGATGCAGACGCCGTCGTAGTGGAGTGCCCGGTGCACGACCGACGCTCGGTGCGAAGCTCGTCGGGTCACACCGAAGAACGCATCGTCGTGCTCATGGACGTGGTGCTCCTCGATCGAACCATCACCACCGAGGTGACGCTCACCAATCGCGATGAGATGGGCTTCCGCATGCTCATCGGCCGCGAAGCACTGCGGCAGGGCTTCGTCGTCGACTCGGCACGTTCGTTCGTCGGCGGACGCGCGCCACGACGCATCCGTCGCCGCAATCGCGGCCGCGACGCCGCATCCGCTCCACGCGCCTGAGCGCCGAGCGCGCTCGTCAGGCCGGGTCTGCCACGAGCACAGGCGGGTCGGCGCGGAGCGCGGCGAGCTCGACGAACTCGACGAACTCGCGTGCAGCCGCGACCTTGCGTCCGCGCGCGACGATCCAGCCCCAGATCGAGAGCGCACCGATCGCGAGCCCGACGACGAGCGCCACGACCGTTGCGACGACGAGGTCGGGTTCTTCGCTGAACGCCACGATGCCGCCGAGCACCCCCGACAACGCGACGACGAGTCCGGTGAACGCGCCGTACAAGATCGCGCGACTCGAACCGTCGGCCATTGCGGCGTGGAACGGGGCTGCAAGGCCACGCTCCCGCCGAACGTCATCTCCGGCCACGACCCACCCGCGCCCCGCCCGGCGCAACTGGGCGTTGTGGGCGTCGGCAGCGAGCGACCACACGAGCCCCGCGACGAGCCCCGCCACGATCGTGAGACGGCCCGGCGTCTCTTCGGGGAGCATCCACAGCACCGCGGCATGCGTCACCAACCCGAGCAGGATGCTCATCACCGCGAGCGTGCCCGGCGACCGCCGTGCCGGGGAATCCTTTCTCAGGAACACCCCCGCCGAAACAACCCCTTTTCAGGAGATTTCGGGCGTTTCAGCCACCGGCGGCCGAAGAACTCCTGAAAAGAGTTGCTGCGGGGTCATGCCGGCCGAGCTCAGATCACGCCCTGCGAAAGGGTCGTCGGGTTGCCGAACCGGTGGTTCGTGATCGAGATCGCCTGCTCGTGCAGGAACGGCAGCAGTTCGACGCGGCCCGAGGGGGTCACGGGATGGGCCCAGACCGCGACATCCGGAGTGCCACCGAGCGCTTCGGCGAGAGCGGATGCCCCGCCGCCGACGAGTCGCACGCGGGGGGTCGTGATGCCGCGCTTCGCCGCCCGCCCGAGCCAGGACGCGTCGCTCTCGCGCACGACCTTCACCTCGCGCGCCGCGAGCAGGGTGCGCACGCCCTTCGGCAGCTCGGCCGCGGTCGACACCGAGAGCTTCGAGTTCGCGAGCAGGCCCGAGGCGATGACGCGGAGCCCCTCGGCGAGCGTCGCCTGCTCGCCGACGCGGATCGTCACGGGCAGCGGCCGATAGCGGAAGAGGTTGCGCTCGACGCCGACGCCCGAGACATCCTTCACGATGCCGTACTCCTCGGCCCACGCGAGCTCGTCGGAGAGCGCCGAGCGCCGCAGCAGATCGAACGCGTCGTAGTCGAGCGCCGACTGCGATGCTTCGATGAGCTCGGCGACGCGCTTCTCGAGCCCCCGCAGGTGCAGCGTGCTCGATGACGTGCCGTGCTGCGGCAGCCACTCGCCGAGGCCGAACAGGTAGTTCGGTCCCCCGGCCTTCGCCCCGGCACCGACCGCCGACCGCTTCCAGCCGCCGAACGGCTGGCGCTCGACGATCGCACCGGTGATTCCGCGGTTGACGTAGAGGTTGCCCGCCTCGACCCGGTCGAACCAGGTTGCGAGCTCGCTCGGGTCGAGCGATTGCAGGCCGGCGGTCAGGCCGTAGTCGACGGCATTCTGCAGGCGGATCGCCTCGTCGAGGTCCTTCGCGTGCATGATGCCGAGCACGGGGCCGAAGAACTCGGTGAGGTGGAAGTAGGAGCCGCCGGCAACGCCCGTGCGGATGCCGGGCGACCAGAGGCGCCCGGTGGCGTCGAGCTGCTCCGGCTCGACGAGCCACTCTTCGCCGATGCCGAGCTGGGTGAGCGCGTGCAGCAGCTTGCCGTTCGCGGGCTCGACGATGGGGCCCATCTGGCTCGTCGCCTGCTCGGGCCACCCGACGCGCAGCGACTTCGTCGCGTCGACGAGCTGACGGCGGAATCGCTCGGACTTCGCGACGGAGCCGACGAGGATCACGAGCGAGGCGGCCGAGCACTTCTGGCCCGCATGTCCGAAGGCGCTCTTCACGACATCGGATGCCGCGAGGTCGAGGTCGGCCGACGGCGTCACGATGATCGCGTTCTTGCCGCTCGTCTCGGCGAGCAGCGGCAGATCGGCCCGGAACGACCGGAACAACTGCGCCGTCTCGTACGCTCCCGTGAGGATGACCCGGTCGACGGCCGGGTGGGAGATGAGCGCCTTGCCGAGCTCCCGCTCGCCGATGTCGACGAGGGTGAGCAGCTCCCGCGGGATGCCGGCCTCCCACAGCGCCTCGACCATGACCGCACCAGAGCGCTGCGCGAGCTTCGCAGGTTTGATGATGACGCCGGAGCCCGCGGCGAGCGCGGCGAGCACGCCGCCCGCGGGGATCGCGACCGGGAAGTTCCACGGTGGCGTGATGACCGTCAGGCGCGACGGCACGAAGATCGCGCCCTGCACGTGGTCGAGCTCGCGGGCGCGCTCGGCGTAGTAGTGCGCGAAGTCGATCGCCTCGCTGATCTCGGGGTCGGACTCGGCGATGGTCTTGCCCGTCTCGGCGGCCATGATCTCGATGAGGCGGTCGCGGTTCGCGGCGAGCGCGTAGCCTGCACGGTGCAGCACCGCTGCGCGCTCGACGCCGGGCAGCTCGCCCCAGGCGCGGCCGCGGGCGGCGACGGTCTGGATGACCCGCTCGAGGGTTGCGGCGTCATCGACACGGCCTGCGGCGATCGTCTTCACTCCGAGCGTGGAGACGGGCACCCGATCGAGGATGCGGCGGCCCCACGCGCGGTTCGGCGCGAGGGCCGGATCGGTGTCGGGTTCGTTGCGGAAGCCCGGCGTGGCCCCGGGGCCGGCGGGCAGACCGGTCGCTGACCCGGACCCGCTCGCTGAGCCTGTCGAAGCGAACCCGCTGAGCCCGTCGCTCCCTTCGACAAACTCAGGGAACACCCCGTCGGACCCGCGCGTGATGCCGAGCACGACACTCGTGAGCGACAGGTCGTGCTCGTGCTCGGTGCCCGGAGCCGGGGCATCGGGAACGGTCATCGCTGCGGCGAGGGTCTCGTCGGTCCACTCGGTACGCCGGTTCTGGGTGCGGTTCGGGGCGGGTGCGGTGGCGACCGCGGTCTCGAGCGCCGCAAGCGAGGCGAGGTAGCGCGCCTGCTCTCGTTCGAAGAGCCGTTGGTCGCCGGCGAGTTCGAAGACGGCCGACATGAAGTTGTCCTGGCTCGCATTCTCTTCGAGCCGGCGGATCAGGTAGGCGATCGCGACGTCGAACTCGCTCGGGTTCACGACGGGTGTGTAGAGCAGCAGGTTGCCGACATCGCGGCGCACGGCCTCGGCCTGGCCTGTCGCCATGCCGAGGAGCATCTCGAAGTCGACGCGCGAGTCGACGCCGCGCTCGCGGGCGGTGAGCCAGGCGTGGGCGACGTCGAAGAGGTTGTGGCCGGCGACGCCGAGCTTCACGGCGTCGGTGCGCTCGGGCGTCATCGACCAGTCGAGCACGCGCTTGTAGTTGGTGTCGGAGTCCTGCTTCGTGCTGTAAGTGGCGACCGGCCAACCGTGCACGGCGGCGTCGACGTGCTCCATCGCGAGATTCGCGCCCTTCACGACGCGCACCTTGATGGGAGCGCCGCCCGCAGCGCGGCGGTGCTTCGCCCACGCGGTCAGTTCCTGCATCGCGCCGAGCGCGTCGGGCAGGTAGGTCTGCAGCACGATGCCGGCCTCGAGGCCGCGCAGCTGCGGCTGGTCGAGCAGGGTCGTGAAGACCGCGATCGTCAGGTCGAGGTCGCGGTACTCCTCCATGTCGAGGTTGATGAACTTCCTACTGCCGGTTGAGCCCGCCGAAACCGAGCCGGTCGAAGCCTTCGCCGCGAGCTCGTAGAGCGGGGTGAGCTTCGCGACGACCTTCGCGACGGCCTCGTCGAACGACCACATCGAGAGCTGGCTGACGACACTCGAGACCTTGATCGACACGTAGTCGACGTCGTCGCGCGCGAGGAACTCGAAGGTGCCGGCGAGGCGCCGATCGGCCTCCTCTTCACCGAGCACGGCCTCGCCGAGGAGGTTGAGGTTCAGGCCGTTGCCCGACTCGCGCAGCGTCGCGATGGCCGGGCCGAGCTTGTCGGGAGTCGCGTCGAGCACGAGGTGGCCGACCATGGCACGCAGCACCCGGCGCGCGATCGGGATGACGATCCAGGGCAGCACGGGGGCGACGATGCCGCCGACGCGGATCGCGGCCTTGAGGTACCACGGCAGGAACTTCGGCGTGAGCTTCGCGACCTGCTCGAGGTTGCGGCCGGCGACGCCGAGATCTTCGGGCCGCATGACGCCGTCGACGAAGCCGACGGTGAAGTCGAGGCCGCGGGGATCCTTCAGCACGCCGGCGAGGCGCTCGGCGGCAGGATCGACGGGGTGCTCGGCGCTCTCGGCGAGCCAGCGGCGCACGACTGCGACAACGTGATCGGTGCTCGGCCGTGCGTCTGTTGCGGCGTTCGACATGGTCACGAGGGTAGTGTCCTTTTCTGGATCCTGAGCGGGTCGAAGGGCGGGCGCGCCGGGGTCGCGCGCCTGTCGGGTTCAGTATGCGCCGAGGCATCCGTTCGGTAAAGCGAATGAATCTGAACGATACTGTTCAGTAGAACCGATAGGTTCGGTGCGCCTGTCGAAGCGAACCGACGCACCATCGATGAGTTCCCTTCGACGAGCTCAGGGAACGAAAAACTCAGGGAACGAAGAGCTCAGGGAACGGAAAGCTCGGGGAGCGGGAGGGAAGAACCCATGCTCGACGTGCGGCGCCTACGACTACTCGTGGAGCTCGCCGACCGCGGCACCCTCTCGGCGGTCGCCGACGCCCTCTCGTACAGCCCGTCTTCCGTGTCGCAACAGCTCAGTCAGCTCGAACGCGAGGCGGGCGTGCAGTTGCTCGTGCAGGTCGGTCGACGCGTGCAGCTGACCCCTCAGGCCGAAGTGCTCGTCGGCCACGCGCGCGCCGTGCTCGACCGACTTGAAGAGGCCGAATCGGATGTCGCCCGCTCGCTCACCGCCGTCGGCGGCACGGTGCGGATCGCCGTGTTCCAGTCGGCCGCGCACGCCGTGGTGCCGCAAGCCCTCACGCTCCTGCGCGCCGAACACCCCGCGCTTCGGGTCGAGGTCACCGAACGCGAGCCCGACGTCGGCCTCTTCGAAGTGTCAGCCCGCGATTTCGACCTCGTCATCGCCGAGCAGTACCCAGGGCACACCCGCGCACATCGCGAGGAGCTCGACCGCGTGCACCTCGTCGCCGACACGATCCGCTTGGCGTTGCCGCCGCAACCGTCGTCGCGACGTGCCCGCCCCACCACTGCGGCCGCCGCCACTGCTGCGGCGACCACGATCATCGAGAGTGCGCGAAACGTTGGAAACGACGGGCCGAAGGGACACGACGCGCACTCTCGACGCCGTGGAGGGCGAGGGGAACGGGAGGGACGGGAGATGGGGGCGCCATCGGCGCTCGCCGCGGCATCCGACATACCCTGGGTGCTCGAACCCGTGGGCACGGCGTCGCGCGACTGGGCCGAGCAGCTCTGCCGCGAGGCCGGGTTCGAACCCGACGTTCGCTTCGAGACGGCCGACCTGATGGCGCACATCCGGCTGATCCGCTCGGGCATTGCGGTGGGCCTGCTCCCCGACCTCGTGTGGGCCGGGGAGACGCCGAGCGTGGCGCTCATCGACCTGCCGGGGCATCCCGAACGCGAGGTCTTCACCTCGACCCGGCACGCCGCCGCCGCCCGGCCCGCGGTCGTCGCCTGCCGCGATGCGCTCGCGCGCGCTGCGCGCGCAACGGCGACGCCTGCGGCACGCTGAAGAGCACCCTCGATACGCTGTGGCCATGTCACGAACGATGCAGCGTTGGGCACTGTCCGGAACGATCCTGCTCGCGGCAGCGGCACTGACCGCCTGCGCGGGCAATGCCGGCACGGGGTCGGAAGCACCCACCGATCCCGAAGGCACGTGGGGCGACGCCACCTCGACCACGGAACCGTCGCTCGTCCTCGCCGGCGACGGCAAGCTGACCGGCACCGACGGTTGCAACCGCCTCATCGGCAGCTGGAGCGACGACGACGACACGATCAGCTTCACCGACGTCGCCTCGACGCGCATGCTGTGCGAAGGCGTCGACACCTGGCTCTCAGCTCTCGCGACCGGCACGATCTCGGGCGAGACGCTCACCGTCTTCGACGCCGACGGCGCCGAGATCGGCACCCTCGAACGATCGAGCCACGACGTGCCGACCCCTGAAGCCTCGGTCGACCCTGCCGGCATCGACCAGGCTGCGTTCGTGGGCACCTGGGGCACGGAGTCCGCTGATGGCGCGCTCGGCCAGCCGTTCATCATCATCGCCGCCGACGGCTCGGCGAGCGGCAACGACGGCTGCAACTCGTTCGCCGGTGCCACCTGGGTCATGACCGGAGACACGATCGAGTTCACCGGCGGCGCGCAGACGCTCATGGCCTGCGAGGGCGTCGATCAGTGGCTGAACACGAACGCGACCGCGACGGTGGACGGCGACACGATGACCTTCTTCGACGAGTCGGGCGCCGAGATCGGAACCCTGCCGCGTACAGCGTAGGCCCCATGGCCAATGCGCAAGCCGCGCGCGACGTTCGAAGTGCGACCGACATTCGCCGATGATCGCAGCCTGCAGCCTGCAGCGCGTGCACGCACGCACGCACGCACCTCACTGTCGAGCGGATGCCGCGGCGAACCGGTCGGCCTGGGCGGCGAGGAACTCCATCACCTCGGGCGGCCCTTCGACGCGGTAGCCCACACCGCTCGGGATCCACATGAGCGCCATCAGCAGGTTCTGCACGGCGTCGGCCTCGAGCGGCCATTCGCAGTGATCGGCATCGATCGCGACGACATCGCGCCCGTACCAGCCGAGGTGCTCTGCGAGCACGCGCTGCGGCAACTCGACGACGACCCTGGCCTTCACCGTGCGGTCGCGCCAGCGCACCGCGGCCTCGACTCGCGCACGCGCGGCCTCATCGGTCATGGGCCGCGGTTCGAAATGCACCCGCGTCGGGAAGACTTCGCTGATGCGGTCGAGGCGGAAGGTGCGCCAATCCTCACGCTGGCGGTCCCAGGCGAGGAGGTACCAGCGGCGGGCGACCGGCACGAGCCGGTACGGCTCGATGACGCGGGCGGACGCCGTGCCCGCGGCATCCGTGTACGTGAATCGCAGTCGTTCGGAGTCGCGGCATCCGAGCGCGAGGAGGCCCAGCAGTTCGGCGTCGATCTCGGGGGCCGGTCGGCCTGAGCCAGTCGAACCGGGCCCGCCCGTGCCGACGGCGGCGTGCGACTGCAGGGCTTCGATGCGCCGACGCAGCGCGGGCGGCAGCACCTGCTCGATCTTCGCGAGCGCGCTGATCGTCGTGTGCTCGGCGCCGCGCAACCCGGCGGTGGCCTGCGAGCGCAGGCCGACGGCGATCGCGACGCCCTCGTCGTCGGTGAGGAGCAGCGGCGGCAGCCCGGTGCCGGCCTCGAGTCGATAGCCGCCGGTGCTGCCGCGCGCCGACTCGATGCCGTAGCCGAGCTCGCGCAGCCGATCGACGTCGCGGCGCAGCGTGCGGTCGGAGACGCCGAGCCGGTCGACGAGTTCGTGCGCCGACCAGTGCCGGTGACTCTGCAGCAGGGAGAGGAGTTCGAGGGTTCTCGTGGTCGTTGCGGCCATGTCCCAAGTTTCTCATCCATCAGGACAGAAACTGTCCGGATGCCTCGAAATACTGTGGATATGACGAACCAGATGATCTCCGCTCAGGGCCTCACGAAGACGTTCCCAGTCAAGGGAAAGACCGTCGAGGCCGTCCGTTCCGTCGACCTCGCGGTCGACGCCGGCGAGCTCGTCGCCTTCCTCGGCCCGAACGGCGCCGGCAAGTCGACGACGCTTCGCATGCTCACCACCCTGCTCCCGCCGACGAGCGGCGACGCGATCGTCGCCGGCAGCGACATCCGCCGCGACCCCGCAGGCGTGCGGCGCCGCATCGGCTACGTCGGGCAGGGCAATTCGGGCGGGCACACCCAGCGTGTGCGCGACGAGCTGCACGCCCAGGGCGCCTTCTACGGCATGGGCCGCCGCGAGACCCGTGCCCGGGCCGCCGAACTCATCGAGTCGCTCGAACTCGAGCAGGTCGCCGGTCGCCAGGTGCAGTCGCTCTCGGGCGGCCAGAAGCGCCGGCTCGACATCGCGCTCGGGCTCATCCACCGGCCCGAGCTGCTCTTCCTCGACGAGCCGTCGACGGGCCTCGACCCGCACAGCCGGGCGAACCTGTGGGCGCACATCGTCGAGCTCCGCCGTGAGACGGGCACGACGATCTTCCTCACGACGCACTATCTCGACGAGGCCGACCAGCTCGCCGAGCGCGTCATGGTGATGGATCACGGTCAGGTCATCGCCGATGACACGGCATGGGCGCTCAAGGAGTCGCTCGCGGGCGACCGCGTGAGCCTCACCTTCGATTCGGCGACGGATGCCGCGGCAGCCGCGGCCCGCATCGGCGGCGAGGTCTCGGGGCCGGTCGTCACGGTCACCGCTCCCGGCGGCGATCGGGCGCTCCCCCACTACATCCGCTCGCTCGGTGACGCCGGCCTCGACGTCGTCGCGGCGACGCACCGCCAGCCGACCCTCGACGACGTGTTCCTCGCCCTCACTGGCCGCACGCTCCGCGAGGAGGCGGCGCGCCCCGAGGCCGAGCCCGCCCTCGCGGGTTGAGGAGCGAGCGAACCCCGCGGGTTGAGGAGCAAGCGAACCTCGCGGGTTGAGGAGCGAGCGAACCCCGCGGGTTGAGGAGCGAGCGAAGCGAGCGTCTCGAAACCCCCCACCGATCGACCCCGGTTTCGAGAGGGCCCTTGCGGGCCTCCTCAACCCACAGACCACCAACTGAAGGAGAACCCCATGACCACCATCGACACCACCGCCCGCCCCACCGGCTTCTTCCACGACACCGCCGCGGTCTTCGTGCGCGAGTCGCGGCCACTCGTGCGCGACCCGTTCAGCGTCATGTTCTCGCTCGTGCAGCCGCTCGTCTTCCTGGGCCTGTTCGGCCCGCTGCTCGTCGGCGCCGCTGGCGGTGACGTCGCGGGCACGCTGCAGTGGTTCGTGCCCGGCATCCTCGTGATGGTCGCGCTCTTCGGCACGGCCTCGACGGGCGCGAACCTGCTCTTCGAGATGCAGACCGGCTCGCACGAGCGCACGCTCGTGGCACCCCTCTCCCGCAGCGCCCTACTCGTCGGCCGCGCACTCAAGGAGGTCGTGCCGCTCGTCATCCAGGGCACGATCGTCGTGCTCGTCGCGGTGCCGTTCGGGTTCACGCTCGACGTGCCGGGGCTCATCGCGGGCCTCGCGGTGCTCGCCGTCTTCGGCATCGGGTTCGGCGCCCTGAGCTACTCGCTCGCCCTCGCCTGCCGCAACCGGGACTGGATGTTCTGGATGGTGCACCAGACACTGCTGTTCCCCCTCATGATCCTGTCGGGCATGCTGCTGCCGCTCGACGACGGCCCCGCGTGGATGCAGGTCGCCGCCGCGATCAACCCGCTGAGCTACCTCGTCGGCGCCGAGCGCGCGCTGCTCTCGGGCGACTTCGGCGCCCCGGCGGTCGTCGGCGGCATCATCGCCGCGGTCGTGACGTGCGCGATCGGCATCGTGGTCGGCGTGCGTGCGATGCGTCGCGCTCACTGATCACGGGCACCAGACGAGGGGCGAGCGGATGCGACATCCGCTCGCCCCTCGTCGTGTCGCCGAACCGCTACTTCTTGCCGCAGCTCGTTCCGGTGTACGGCACCTTGTACGTGGAGTGCTCGCCTGCCGTTGATCGTCGGATCGAAGAACGAGTAAACGCCCAGTCCTTGCGCGAGGTGCTGGGTGACGTCATCGGCGACCCGGTAGGAGGCGTAGCCGAGCCGGTCGCCGTCCATGGCCGCGTCGGGCCCGATCTTCACGAGCACCTCCGATTCGACGGTGCCGACGTCGACGGCGACGGCGACGGCGGCGGCGGCGAGCGGATGCCCCCTCCACTCAGGCTTACGTCGCCTACGCTCGAGGGATGCCCCACGACGTCGTGATTCTCGGCGGTGGCCACAACGGCCTCACCGCAGCCGCCTACCTCGCGCGCGCCGGCAAGCGGGTGCTGCTCCTCGAACGCGACGACCACCTCGGCGGAGCGGCGGTCTCGGCCCAAGTGTTCGACGGCGTCGACGCGCGCCTCTCGCGCTACTCGTACCTCGTGAGCCTGCTGCCCCAGCGCATCATCGATGAACTCGGCCTCGATGTGCGCCTCGTGCGGCGGCGCTACTCGTCGTACACGCCCGACCCCGGCAACCCCGAGCGCGGCTTGCTCATCGACAATGAGGCCGGGCTCGGCACCCCTTCGACGGGCTCAGGGAGCGCTGCCGCCGCCTTCGCGCGAGTCGACGCCGCGGCCGACGCCGACGCATGGAACGCCTTCTCCGCCGATACCGGCCGCCTCGCGCAGGCCCTCTTCCGGAGCCTCACCGAGCCACTGCCCACCCGTGACGAGGCGCGAGCGCTCGTCGGTGACGACCGCGTCTGGCACGAGTTCATCGAGCAGCCCCTCGGCGGCACGATCGATGCCCGCTTCACGAGCGACCTCGTGCGCGGGGTCGTCGCGACCGACGGCCTCATCGGCACCTTCACCGACCTCGACGACCCCGCCCTCGATGCGAACCGGTGCTTCCTGTACCACGTGATCGGTGGCGGCACGGGCGACTGGGATGTGCCCGTCGGCGGCATGGGCGCCATCACGGACGAGCTCGCGCGCGCTGCGCGTGAGGCGGGCGCCGAACTCGTCACGGGCGCCGAAGTGCTCGCGGTCGATCCGAGCGGCAGCGTGCGGTACCGGCTCGACGGCGCGGAACACGAGGTCTCCGCACCCACGATGCTCGCCAATGTCGCGCCGGCGGTGCTCGATCGCCTCATCGCGACCGGGTCCGCGATCGCCCGCACCCGACGGGATGCCGCGGCGGCTGCACCGGGTGCGCCGGTCGCACCGCGCGACCAACGCCCGTTTTCGCCGCAGGAGCGGCTCGACGTGCCCCCGGTCGTGCAGGAGCGCCTGCGCCACCTCACCGCCCCCGAGGGCGCACAGGTCAAGGTGAACCTGTTGCTCACGCGCCTGCCGCGACTGCGCGACACCGAGGTCTCGCCCGAGACGGCCTTCGCGGGCACCTTCCACATCAACGAGCTCGAGTCACAGCTCGCGACGGCGTACGGCGAGGCCGCCCGCGGCCGCATCCCCGCGCTACTGCCCTGCGAGGTCTACTGCCACACGCTCAGCGATCCGTCGATCCTCTCCCCCGAGCTCGCGGCATCCGGCGCCCACACCCTGACCGTCTTCGGCCTGCATGTACCGCACCGACTGCTCGAACGTTTCGGCACCGACGAGTTGCGTGAGCGGCTGCAACAAGGGGTGCTCGCCTCCCTGAACTCAGTGCTCGCAGAGCCCATCGAGGGCGTCATCGCCACGGATGCCGCGGGCCGCCCGTGCATCGAGACGAAGACGACGCGCGACATCGAGGAGGCGCTCGCGATGCCCGGTGGCAACATCTTCCACGGGCCGCTGTCGTGGCCATGGGCGGAGCCGGGCGCCGCGCTCACCAGCACCGCCGAGCGTTGGGGCGTCGCCACGGCGTATCCGCAAATCCTGCTGTGCGGTTCGGGAGCGGTGCGCGGCGGCGCGGTCAGCGGCATCGGCGGCCACAATGCGGCGATGGCGGTGCTCGAGACCCCTTCGACAGGCTCAGGGAACGCCGTCACCTGACCGTCGTGACCGCGTCTTCCGCCAGAGCCGCACCATACTCTCCGGTATGGTGACTGCATGGCGACCTCACGTACCGACTGGCTCGACGAGGGCCTCGACGTGCTCGCGCACGAGGGCGCCGACGGCTTACGCATCGACAGGCTCGCTGCACGACTCGGGGTCACCAAGGGGTCGTTCCACCACCACTTCGCGGGTGCGCCCGGCTACCGCACCGCGCTGCTCGAGCACTACGAGCAGTCGACCCTGGCCGCGCTCGACGCGGCGATCGACGCGCGGCGCGGCGATGGCACCCGCGCGACCCTCGCCTGGCTCACCGACCTCGCCACTTCCGACGACACCTCGATCCGCCGCGCGGAGCTCGATCGGGCGGTGCGGGCGTGGGCCTCGACCGACCCCGAGGCCCGAGCGACGCAGGCGCGTATCGACGCTCGGGTGATCGACGCGTTGCAGGCGGCCTGGCGATCGGCCACGGAGACCGATGCCGCGGCGCGTACCGCTGCGCTCGTGCCGTACCTCGTGTCACTCGGGGCCGCGGCCACTGTGCCGCCGATCTCGGCGACCGAACTGCGCGCGGTGTACGAGTTGCTGCTCGACGCGGTGCCCGGGGCTCGCTCCGACTGACCGGGCCTCAGCACGAGTCTCAGAGCACGAAGCTGTACAGCAACGTGGCGACGCAGATGACGAGCATTCCCGTTGCGTTCAGGAACAGGTTGCGTCCGAAGTCCCGCGCGGCGATGTGCATGCCGATCGCGACCAAGAAGTAGGCGACGAGCGCGACACTCGTGACGACGCCGAGATACGGGATCCAGATGCCGGCGATGAGGCCGGCCGCGGCGGCGAACTTGATCGGCGCGAGCACCCACCACCATCGCCGCGGAAAGCCGACGTCATCGAAGCACCTCGCGATGAACGGCAGCGGCTTCGCGCTCATCACTCCGTCGGCAAGCTGGATCAGCGCCAGCACGACGACGGGCCACACCGGGTCGGGAACGATGCTCATTCCCATACCATACCGCATGGTATGGTATATCAACGCGGCCGGCGAAGTTTCGACGGACTGGTTTCGACGGGCTCAACCAACACGTGTCGACGGACTGGTTTCGACGGGCTCAACCAACACGTGTCGACGGACTGGTTTCGACAGGCTCAACCAGCAGACCGCTAGAAGACGAAGAGCTGCCCGAGCACCATGATCGCGATGATGAAGAGCGCGATGACCGCGCCCACGATCGTCAGCGACTTCACCGAGAGCTTCGCGACGCCGTAGCCCACGAGGAAGGGCAATGCGAGGAGGAAGATCGTCACGATCCACCAGAACGCCTGGTAACCGCCCGTCGTCGCCTCGGAGAGTCGCCCAGCGAAGAGCTGCTGCGTGCCCGGGTTCGTCGCGAACGAGAACGCAGCCGACAGCGGAATGGCGATGAACGCGAACACGATGAGGCCCGCGAGCGAACCCCAGAGCCCCGACTTGTTGTTCTCCGGGTCGATGTCGAGCGTTCGTTCACTGCTCGCCGATTGCCCGTACGATGACGTCTTCGCGCCCGCTGATGCATGCCCATTCGACGCCCGCTTGCGTCCGCCGCTCGATCCCATGGCCACACTCTAGTGTCGGGCATGCGCGCACTGGTAGATCGACACCGACGGCATTAGCCTGAGGGAACGAGCGAACGGGGGCCGAAGATGACCGCGAAACCGACCGGGCACTACGTGCTGAAAGACGACGGCCTGTACCTGCAGTTCGACCGTCTCTTCTACGCCCCAATCGAAGACGTCTGGTTCAGTCTCACGAATCCGACCGCCATGCGCGCCTGGATCGGCACGTACACAGGCAGCCCCGCGACCGGCGGGGTGCGCTTCCGCATGGGCGCCGAGGGCGAAGAGGCCGAGTGGCAGAACGTCAGCATTCTCGAATGCGATGCCCCCCATCGGTTCCTGGCCGACTCCGGCCCCGGCCCGACCGGCTTCCGGGTCTTCTGCCACCTCGTCGAGGGCGGCGGCATGACGACCCTCACACTCGGCCAGCGACTGCACAGTGCAGCGGATGCCCCGAGCATCGGCCCCAGCTGGGACTACTACCTCGACCGGCTCGCCGCGACGCGTGCCAGGGCACCGCTGCCCGCATGGGAGACGTACTACCCGTCGTTCTCGCCGCATTACCGTGAACTCGCCGTCCCCAGCGCGGCGCGGCATTGATCTTGCGCGGCGCGCTCCGAGGCGATAGGCGGACCCAGCCCTAGACTGACGCCGTGAAGAGCATCGAGCGTCGAGCGCGAGAGACCACGGCCGCACCGAGCTGGCGCGAGCGCCAGTCGAACCTCATGGCGAACAAGCCGTTCCAGTGGGCGTTCGTCGCGACCCTCGGCGTGCTCGTCGCCCTCGCCATCGCCGCCGCCTTCGCCAGCATCTCGAGCGTCGTCTTCTCGGTGCTCGCGGCGGCGTTCATCACGCTCGGCCTCGATCCGCTCGTGCGGTGGTTCGAACGTCACGGCATGAAGCGCGGAGTCGCGATCGTCACCGTCATCGTCCTGTTCATCCTCGTGATCGCCGGGATGCTGTGGCTGGTACTGCCGATCGTCATCACCCAGGCCTCGGCCTTCGTCAAGGGTCTCCCTGCGATGTACAAGCAGCTGCAGACCGAAGACTGGTTCAAAGACGTGCAGGCCGGCTCCGACGGACTGCTCGGGTCGGCCTACAAATGGGTCGTCGACACCATCAGCGACCCGACGTTCTGGGCGACCATCGGCGGCGGAGCGCTGAACGTGGGCATCGCGGTCCTCGGCGGCATCTCAAGCGCGTTCTTCATCTTCATCCTCACCATCTACTTCACCGCGACCCTCGATCCGTCGAAGCGGGCGATCTACACGCTCATCTCCGCGTCGCACCGGGAGCGCGTCGTCGACTACGCCGAGCGCATCATGCAGAACGTCGGCCGCTACCTCAGCGGCATGGTTGTGCTCGCATTCTTCAACGCCGTGTACAGCTTCATCCTGCTGCTCCTCGTCGGTCAGCCGTTCGCGCTCGTCATCTCGGTCGCGGCGTTCTTCATCACGCTCATCCCACTGATCGGAACCGTGCTGACCACGGCCGTGATGACGGTGCTCACGCTCTTCGTGTCGCCGGTCGCTGCCCTCATCGTGCTCATCGCGATGCTCGTCTACATGCAGGTCGAGGCGTACATCCTGACGCCTCGGGTGATGAGCAAGGCCGTGCAGGTGCCCGGCTCGATCGTGCTGATTGCAGCGCTCGCCGGCGGGACGCTCGCCGGGCTGCCCGGCGCGCTCGTCGCGATTCCCGTCGCCGCGGGCATCCTGCTCATCATCAAGGAGGTCGTGGTGCCCAGAAAGGCGCTGAGCTAGGGCTTCGTCAGCGCCAGACCGACGGCGCAGCAGCGCGAGTGGACGGCAGCGCGACATCCGCACCCCACCGCTCGATCCAGTCGGGAATCTCATCGGCGCCCGAGACGCCGAGCGCCTCGACGATCTCGGACATCGGCACCGTGCCGCCGGCCTTCTTGAGGAACCGCGCGCGGATGAAGCCCTGCGCGTACACCTCGGGCTCGCCAGGCTTGCCCCCTGCGCCCTTCGAAGGGCGCACGTAGCGCTGCTCCACGTAGACGGCCTTGTCGTCGTGCCCGACGAGTCGCGACTCGATCGTGAACCGATCCCAGAGCTGCAAAGACTTGCGGAACGTGATCGTCTCGCTCGCGACGACCGGGTACCAGCCCTTCTCGCGCATCATGTCCCAGACGCCGCTTCGCACGAGCATGTCGAAGCGGGCGACGTCCATGATCGAGAAGTACACGCCGTTGTTCATGTGCCGATTGATGTCGAGGTCGGTCGGCAGCGTGATGAATTTCGTGCGGGCGACCTCGAAGTGCCCGAGATCGGGCTTGCGCCGCGAGAGGAACAGCACGTGGAGCAGGGTGCGGAAGAACATGTGCATAATCCACGACTGTATGCCCGAATCGTGGTCGATCATCCATCGTTGGTGGAAGCCACAATGAGAAGCACGATCTCCCGCTCCCGCTGGTCGAGTAGCAACCGAAGCGAGCGTATCGAGCGTATCGAGACCTGGTGCGTGGTCTCGATACACGTCCTCCTTCGTCGGGCGCTACTCGACCAGCGGGGGCCGCAAGAGCCGATACCGCAGGTGCGTGGCCCGCGCGCCCTGCTCGACACTGATCGGCTCGAGCTCCACCCGGTGCGAAGCGGCGTCGGGAAAGAGCCTGCTGCCACCGCCGAGCAGCACCGGCACGAGGTGGAGCCGCGCCTCGTCGACGAGCCCTGCGGCGAGCGCCTGTCTCGCGACCTCCGCGCCTCCCACGATGCAGACGGATGCAGCGCTCGCGACCTCGCTCGCCCGTGCGACCGCCTCGGTGACCCCGCCGGTGACGAACTCGAAGCGCGAGCCGCCGCGTTCGAACGGCTCGCGCTCGCGGCTCGTGACGACGAAGCAGGGGCGCCGCCCGAACACCGGCTCATCGCCCCACGGCCACTCGCCCACGTCGAACGTGCGACGCCCGAGCACGAACGCGCCCGTCGTCTCGAACATGCGCGATGCGGCATTGCGGTCGATCTGGTCTGGCTCGACACTCGTGAGGCCGTTGCTGTCGTCGAGCGGAACAGCGCCATCGAAGATCGGGACGCGTCTCCACTCGTGCACACGCTCGCCGTCGAGGCCGAGCGGATGCTCCAGGCTCACGCCCGGCGCGGCAGTGAAGCCGTCGAGCGTCATCGTCATCTCGAGGAAGACGTGGGTCACGGGATCATCCCTTCGCGGGAACGTGCCGTTCGTCGACGCCGTTGTAGACCGACAGTGGACGGATGAGAGCGTTCGACGCGGCCTGCTCCATGATGTGGGCGGTCCAGCCGGTGATGCGACTCGCGACGAACAGCGGCGTGAACGTGAGGGTGTCGAACCCCATGAGGTGGTAGACGGGACCGGCCGGGTAGTCGAGGTTCGGCTTGATGCCCTTGCGCTCGCCCATCGCGGTCTCGAGGGCGAGGTAGAGCTCGAACAGGTCGGGCCGGTCGTAGTGCTCGACCATGCGCTCGAGCGCGTCGCGCATCGTCGGCACCCGCGAGTCGCCGTTCTTGTAGACGCGGTGGCCGAAGCCCATGATCTTTCGCTTCTCGGCGAGCGCGTCGTCGAGCCAGGCGGCCGCGGCATCCGCCGTCTTGATCTCGTCGAAGGCGTGCATGACGGCCTCGTTGGCGCCGCCGTGCAAGGGGCCCTTCAAGGCGCCGATCGCGCCGGTGACCGCCGAGTAGAGGTCCGAGAGGGTGCTCGTGATCACCCGGGCCGTGAATGTCGAGGCGTTGAACGAGTGCTCGGCGTAGAGGATCATCGACACATCGAAGGCGTTGACGACCGCGAGCTCTGGCGCCTCGCCGAAGGTCTGCCAGAGGAAGTTCGCCGAGAAGCCGAGGTCGTCGCGGGGCTCGACGAACTCGAGCTCGTGCCGGCGGCGCTGGTCGTAGGCGACGATCGAGGGCAGCTTCGCGAACAGCCGCATCGACTTGTCGAGGTTCGCCTCGACGCTGTCGTCGGGCGTTGCCGGGTCGCTCGCGCCGATGACCGAGACGGCCGTGCGCACGACGTCCATCGGATGGGCGGTCAGCGGCAGCTCGTCGATGACGCGCTTGACGTCGTGATCGAGACCGCGAAGGGAACGCTCGCGTTCTTCGAACGCGGCCAGCTGCGCATCGTCCGGCAGCTCGCCGTACCAGAGCAGGTAGGCGACCTCTTCGAACGTGACGGATGCCGCGAGCTCCTGCACCGGATAACCGCGGTACAGTAGCGAGTTCGACTCGGGGCTCACCTTCGAAACCGCCGTATAGTCGACCGGCACTCCGGCCAAGCCCTTGTAGATCTCCTGCTCTGCCATGTGATGTCCTTTCGGTTTCGCTCTCTGAGCCTGTCGAAGCGAGCAAAGGGCGAGTCCCTTCGACGAGCTCGGGGAACGGTTCTCAGCTGGTGACGGTGAAGTTGAAGATACTCGTGTCGAAGTGGTTGTAGCCCTCGTAGTCGATGAGCTCGTAGAGGTCGGCGCGGTGCTGCATCTCGTCGAGCTTGCCGGTGAGCGCACCGGCATCCGTCAATTCGTCGAGGCCGCGCGCCGCGGCGCCCATCGCGAGGCGCAACAGCGAAACGGGCCAGATGACGATGTTCATGCCGACGCCTTCGAGCTGCGCCGCGGTGAAGAGCTCGCTCTTGCCGAACTCGGTCATGTTCGCGAGGAGCGGGACGTCGACGGCCTTGCGGACCGCCTCGAACTCCGCGAGCGAGCGCATCGCCTCGGGGAAGATCGCGTCGGCGCCCGCGTCGACGAGCGCCTTCGCGCGGTCGACCGCGGCGTCGAGGCCGTCGACCGCGGCGATGTCGGTACGCGCCATGATGAGGAAGTTCGCATCGCGCCGGGCATCGACGGCGGCACGGATGCGCTGCAGCGCGGTGGCCTCGTCGACCACCTGCTTGCCATCGAGGTGACCGCAGCGCTTCGGGTTCACCTGGTCTTCGATGTGGAGGCCGGCGAGCCCCGCGTCTTCCATCTCCTGCACGGTGCGCGCGACGTTCATCGGTTCGCCGAACCCGGTGTCTGCGTCGATGATCGCGGGCAGCTCGGTCATGCGTGTGATCTGCTTGCCACGACCCGCGACCTCGGTGAGGGTGGTGAGGCCGATGTCGGGCAGGCCGAGGTCGGCCGACAGCACGGCGCCCGAGATGTAGACCCCGTCGAAGCCCTTCTGCTCGATGAGCCGCGCCGAGAGCGGGTTGAATGCGCCCGGGAAGCGCAGCAGCTCGCCGGTTGCGAGCCGCTCGCGGAAGAGCCGGCGCTTCTCGGCCGGGGTCGTCGTGGCGTACAGCATCAGAAGAGCCCCTCGGGGATGTCGACGCCCACGAGCGCCCCCGGCGCGACGGTGAAGGTGAGGCCGCCGAGTTCGTCGGGACCGAGCTCGGGCAGACGCTGCGCGACGTCGAGGAAACGCTCGATCTCATCGGGCGTGAGCGCCCACTCGGCGAGCGTGCGGAACTTCTGCACGTACTGCTCTCGGGCGAACGGCCGGGCGCCGAGCGGATGCGCGTCGGCCACGGCGATCTCGTCGACGATCTCGCCGCCATCGGCGAGCTTGATGACCACTCGGCCGCCGAACGCCTTCTCGTCGATGTCGTTCGAGTGGTAGCGCCGCGTCCACTCCTCGTCTTCGACGGTCGAGACCTTCTTCCAGAGTGCGACGGTGTCGGCGCGGTGCGCACGCTCGGGCGAGTATGACTCCGCGTGATCCCACGTGCCGTCTTGCAGCGCGACGGCGAAGATGTACGGGATCGAGTGGTCGAGCGTCTCGCGCGACGCGTCGGGGTCGTACTTCTGCGGGTCGTTCGCGCCCGAACCGATCACGAAGTGCGTGTGGTGCGAGGTGTGCAGCGTGATCGACTCGATGCGCTCGGGGTCGTCGAGGATCAGCGGGTACTCCTCGTGCAGCTTGCGTGCGAGGTCGATCCACGCCTGCGCCTGGTACTCGGCCGAGTGCTCCTTCGTGTACGAGTCGAGGATGGCGCGCTTGGCCTCCCCCTCGTCGGGCACCGGAACCTCGTACGAGGCATCCGGACCGTCGAGGAGCCACGCGATGACGCCGTCTTCGCCCTCGTAGATCGGCACTGGGCTCGTCTGGCCGCGCATCGCACGGTCGACAGCTTCGACGGCCATCTTGCCGGCGAACGCGGGGGCGTGCGCCTTCCACGTCGAGATCTCGCCCTTGCGGGACTGCCGGGTCGCGGTGGTGGTGTGCAGCGCCTGGCCGATGGCCTGGAAGATCGTCTCCTGATCGAGGCCGAGCAGGGTGCCGATGCCGGCAGCTGCCGAGGGGCCGAGGTGGGCGACATGGTCGATCTTGTGCTGGTGCAGCGAGATCGCCTTCGCGAGGTCGATCTGGATCTCGTAGCCCGTGGCGATGCCGCGCACGACGTCGCGCCCGGTGAGGCCCCGGTGCGCCGCGAGGTGCTGGCCGACGGCGACGATCGGCGGGATGTTGTCGCCGGGGTGCGAGTACTCCGCCGCGAGGAAGGTGTCGTGGAAGTCGAGTTCGCGCACGGCGACCCCGTTGGCCCATGCCGCCCATTCGGGCGAGGTGCGGCGCGCGGCATCCGCACCGAAGACGGTGGCGCCGTCGCCGCCGATCGAGACGGGGTGGGCGAGCGCCTGGCTGCGGGCCGAGACGACAGGGCCCCTGGCGATCGCGGCGGCCGCGACGGCCGCGTTGTCGATGACGCGGTTCACCACCATGTCGACGACGTCGTCGTCGAGCTCGACCGGGTCGGTCGCGATACCCGCGAGCTTCCAGGCGAGCTGGCCCTCGCGGGCGAGGTTCTCGTCACTGCGATGCGTGCGAAGGTGGTGGAGCTGCATTTCGGCGTCCCTTTCTGAACTGTTCCATCGGTCAGGCTACGCGGTGCCCGCCGGGCTGACGAGCTTCGATCGAGGCGAGTGCATGACGAAGACTCATGTGCAGGTGCACGTGGGTGGCGTGCGCCGCGAGGGACGCATCGCCCGCGATGATCGCCTGCAGGATGAGGAGGTGCTCGGATGCCGCGGCACGGAGCCGCCCGGGATTGTGGCGTGCGAGCCGCCGCACGCGCGCCGAGTGCAGTCGCACGCTCCGCAGCGCGGCGGTGAGGTAGGGGTTCGCGACCGTCTCGTCGACGGCGGCGTCGAACTCGGCGACGAGGGCGTAGTAGGCGGCGAGGCCGGATTCGCCTTCGTCGACGAGGGCGGGCGCCTGCTCGAAGCGTTCGACGAACCGCTCGAACCGCGTGGGGTCGCGGCGCATCGCCGCTAGCCGCACGGCTTGCTCTTCGAGCGCTTCGCGCAGCTCGTAGAGGCCCGTGATGGTCGACGGCGAGAGCTCGGCGACGACGAGGGTTCGTGCGGACTGTGCGGCGACGAGTCCGTCGCCGACGAGCCGGGCGAGTGCCTCGCGCACGGGTGTGCGGGAGACTCCGAGTCGGGCTGCCTGTTCAACCTCTGCGAGCACCGTGCCGGGCGCGAGCTCGCCGTCGACGATCTCGGCACGGAGCGTGCGGTAGACGCGCTCCCCTGCCCGCCCCGCTTCAGCCACCACTCTTCATGTATACACTGAACGCTACTTAAGCGCAAAGAGCACCGTTCTAGCGACAATTTGTATACGTTGCACGGTTCCGCCTCACGGCCGGGTCTGCGCGCTAGGGCCAGACCGGCTCGAAGCGGGCCTCATCGAGCACGTGGGCGGCGAGGCCCGGCGCGACGTCGCGCAGCTCGGGCGGATGCCACTTCGGCTGACGATCCTTGTCGATGACCTGCGCCCGGATGCCCTCACGCAGGTCATGCTGCTCGATGAACCACGACACGAGCCGGAACTCCTGCTCGAGCGCATCTTCGAGCCGCGGCAGCGTGCGAGCACGTCGCACCGACTCGAGCGTGATGGTGAGCGCGGTCGGCGAGAGCGTCTCGAGCTCGTCGGCGGCCGCGGCCGCATAGGCGAAGGCCGCCGGGTCGAGCGGATGCATCGGGAACGAGCTCGACGCTTCGTCGACCCGCCCCTCGGCGAAGGCCCTGAGACGCCGGATGATCTCGTCGACGCTCGGTGCGGAGTAGCAGGCGTCGACCCAGTCGCGGGCGAGCGCGAGGGCCGAGGGCCCGGGTGTCTCGTCGAAGAGCATGACGATCTCGGCCGGACTGCCGGGGTCGGCGCGTTCGGCGAGCGCCTGCAACAGGTGCGGCAGCCGCTCGGAGGGCACGAACGAGTCGGCGAATCCCGCGTGCATGGCGTCGGCGGCATCCATCGTGCGCGAGTTGAGCGCCAAGTGCACGCCGAGTTCGCCGGGCGCCTTCGCGAGCAGCCACGAGCCGCCGACGTCGGGGGTGAAGCCGATGCGAGTCTCGGGCATGGCGACGCGCGAGCGCTCGGTGACGACACGAATCGAGGCGTGGCCCGCGAGGCCGATGCCGCCTCCCATCGTGATGCCGTCCATGATCGCGACGACGGGCTTCGGGTAACGCGCGATCATCGCGTCGAGCCGGTACTCGGCGCGGAAGAACTGCCGCGCCTCGGCGTGGTCGTCGTTGGACGCGTACCCGTAGAGCTCACGGATGTCGCCACCCGCGCAGAAGCCGCGCTCACCCGCGCCGTCGAGTACGACGAGCCCGACCTCGGTGTCGTCGCGCCACACGTCGAATATGACCGTGAGTGCGCGGATCATCTCGTAGCTCAGCGCATTCAGCGCCTGCGGGCGGTCGAGCGTCACGTGGCCGACACCGTCGGCAACGCTCGCGGAGATGTAGTCGCTCACGAGTGCCACCGTAGCGGCATCTCGGGCAGCGGCGTAGCCTCTGCCGCGGGAGGCATGATGATCGACTCCGTATTCCCGATTCTCGAGGTACCCGACCTCGATGCCGCGCTGGCGTTCTACGGCGATGGACTCGGCGGCGTGGTGCGCTACCGATTCCCGCCCGAGGGCGACCCCGTCTACGTCTCGCTCGAGACGGGGTCGACGACGCTCGGCATCGGCGTCGCGGAATCGCCGCTGCCACCGGGCAACATGCTCTTGTGGTTCTACGTCGACGACGTCGACCGCGTCACCGCGAGGCTCGCGGCCGGCGGCGCGCCGGTGCTCGAGCAGCCTGCCGACCAGCCGTGGGGCGAGCGGACCGCGCTCGTCGAGGATCCCTTCGGAACGCGCGTGCGACTCGGAGCAGCCAGCGGGTAGCATCCGTTCATGGTCCCCGTCGAGAACCTCTGGACGTTCGTCGTCGCATCGGTCGTGCTGATCGTGATTCCCGGCCCGAGCGTGCTGTTCGTCATCGGGCGTTCGCTCGCGCTCGGTCGCATGGGCGGGCTGCTCAGCGTGATCGGCAACGCCCTCGGCATGGTGCCGCTCATCACCGCCGTCGCACTCGGCGTCGGCGCGATCGTCGCGCAGTCGGTCGTGCTCTTCACGATCATCAAGTTCGCAGGCGCCGCCTACCTCATCTACCTCGGCGTACAGGCCATCAGGCACCGAGCGGATGCCGCGGCATCCGCAGATCGCAAGTCCGCACCGCACTCGCACTCGCACTGGCGCCAGCTCGGCGAGGGCTTCGTCGTCGGCGTGACGAACCCGAAGACGATCGCGTTCTTCGTGGCGGTACTGCCGCAGTTCGTGTCGTTCTCGGCCGGGTCGATCCCGTTGCAGCTCTTCGAGCTCGGCGTGGTGTTCATCGTTCTCGCGCTGGCCTGCGACTCGGTGTGGGCGCTCGCCGCGAGCGCGGCACGCGGCTGGTTCGCTCGCTCGCCGAAGCGCATCTCGCACCTCTCCGCGACGGGCGGCGTCATGATGATCGGACTCGGCGGCGTGCTCGCCTTCAGCGGCAACAAGCACTGAGCACGCGTACAGAACTCCGGAGATCTCACGCGGAACGCCGATGGACCGGCGTCGTCGAACCGCGTGGCGCGCCACGACTCCGGAGTTGCGCACACGGCAGCCATTCGGCGAGCGCCCGTATGATCTCGGGGTGGCCGTCGCCAAGATCCTTCTCTACTACGCCTTCACCCCGCTCGCCGACCCCGACGCGGTGCGGCTCTGGCAACGCGACCTCGCCGAGTCGCTCGGGCTGCGCGGGCGCATCCTCATCTCCGAGCACGGCCTGAACGGCACGCTCGGCGGCGAGATGAACGCACTCAAGCGCTACATGCGCAAGACCCGCGACTATCCCGCGTTCAAGCACATCGACTTCAAGTGGAGCGAGAGCACCGGTCTCGACGCCGACGGAATGAGTCTCGACTTCCCGAAGCTCAGCGTGAAGGTGCGCGACGAGATCGTCTCGTTCGGCTCGCCAGGCGAGTTGCGCGTCGACCCCGACGGCGTCGTCGGCGGCGGCACGAAGCTCAGCCCCGATGCGCTGCACGAGCTCGTGGCCGAGCGCGGCGACGACGTCGTGTTCTTCGACGGACGCAACTCGCTCGAGGCGGCCATCGGCCGCTTCGCCGGCGCGATCGTACCCGACGTCGAAACGACCCGCGACTTCGTCGAGCTGCTCGACTCGGGCCAGTACGACGAGCTCAAGGGGCGGCCGGTCGTCACCTACTGCACCGGCGGCATCCGCTGCGAAGTGCTCTCGAGCCTCATGACAAGCCGCGGCTTCGGCGAGGTGTACCAGCTCGACGGCGGCATCGTGCGCTACGGCGAGCGCTACGGCGACGACGGTCTCTGGCAGGGCTCGCTGTACGTCTTCGACCAGCGCGGCTCGATCGACTTCAGCGACCATGCCGCGGTCATCGGCTCGTGCGCGGGGTGCGGTGAGCCGACGAACCGCACCGTGAACTGCACGGATGCCGCATGCGACGCCGAGTTCGTGCTGTGCGAGTCGTGCGGTGCATCGCAGTGCCCCGCGCACGCCTCCGCCGGTCGAGTAGCGACGCAACTCCGCCGGTCGAGTAGCGACGCACTTCCGCCGGTCGAGTAGCGACGAAGGAGCGTATCGAGACCATCGCACGGGTCTCGATACGCTTCGCTACTCGACCAACAGGGGAGGAGGAGCTACTCGACCAACAGGGGAGGAGGAGCTACCCGACCTACAGGGGAGGAGGAGCTACTCGACCAACGGAGCGGCGGGCGGCTCGGTGCCGGCGATGACGGCGACGGCACGCGCGAGTTCGTCGCCGCTCGGCAGGCTGTCGGGCGCGAGCAGCCAGAGGATGCCGAGACTCTGCACGAGCGCGAAGTCGAGCTTCGCGACCGCATCGACCTGCGCATCGGAAAGCTCGGGGCGCGCCGCGCGCAACTGCTCGGCGATGCCCAGGTAGCCCTCCTCCGCCGCCGCGGCGAGGTGCCGACTGGCCTCGGGGTCGCGCAGCACCCGCACGGTGTTGTCGAGACTCGCGAGGAGGGGCTCGCGATTCGCCGCGAACACCTCGGGCATGCGATTCCAGAGTTCGGCGAACCCGTCGAGGAGCGGCAGCTCCGCGGTTTCTCCGACGACCGCTTCAATGCCGTCGCCGATCCCGTCGCCGAGCGATGCCATGAGCGCCTCGGTGATCAGCTGCTCCTTCGAGCCGAAGTGATAGCCGATCGCGGCGAGGCTCACCCCGGCGGCACTCGCGATGTCGCGTGCCGTGGTCTTCGCGACCCCGCGCTCGATGATCATCCGGCGCGCGCCGGCCAGCAGGTCTTCACGGTTCCCCATTCCTCAATGGTACGCGACGAATTAGACGTTTGTACTAGACATACGTCCAAACGACTGTTAGACATATGTGCAAGACAAACGTCTCACGATTGAAAGGCAGCACGATGACCACCATCGACACCACTCCGCACATCCTGATCTCCGGCGGCGGCATCGCCGGGCATGCCCTCGCCCTGCAGCTCGTGCGCAGCGGCATCCGCACCACCGTCGTCGAGCGGGCCGACGCACCGCGCGCCGGCGGCCAGGCCGTCGACCTCCGCGGCGCGAGCCGCGAGGTCGCCGAGCGCATGGGACTCCTGCCCGGCATCCAGGCGCGGCAGCTGCACGAGCTCGGGCTCTCCTACGTCGACGGCGCCGGCCGTGTGTTCGGCCGCATGTCGATGGAGGACTTCGACGGCAAGGGCGCGGTCGCCGAGATCGAGATCGCCCGCGGCGACCTCGACGAGGTCCTGCGTGATGAACTCACCGTCGCGAGCGACATCGCCCCGGGCCTGCTCGACCTCCGCTACGGGGACCGCATCACCGCCCTCACCCAAGACGCCGATGGCGTCGACGTCGCCTTCGAACACGCCCCGGCCGAGCGATTCGACCTCGTCGTTGGCGCCGACGGCGTGCACTCCGCGACCCGCCGCCTCGCCTTCGGCCCCGAGGAGGAGTACTCGACATATCTCGGCGGCTATACGGCGTTCTTCACGCTCCCGACCCCCGCCGACGTGCAGCCGGGCTGGTTCTCGATGCGGTTCGTGCCGGGCGCGACCTTCGGCATCCGCCCCGACTTCGACCCCTCGACCTCCATGGCGATCGTCACGCTGCGCATCGACCGCGACCCCGCGTTGCGCGGCGATCGGGCCGCGCAGGAGGCGCTGATCCGCCGAGCCCTCGAGGGTGCCGGGTGGCACGCCCCCACGGTGCTCGAGGCCATGCCCGGGGCATCCGACTTCTATTTCGATGAACTCGCGCGCATCGACGTGCCCGAGGCCGCGAACGGCCGCATCGCACTCATCGGCGACGCCGGCTCGTGCGGCTCGCCGATGTCGGGCATGGGCACTGCGACCGCACTCATCGGCGCTTACCTGCTCGCCGCCCGCATCGCCGAGACACCGGGCGACCTCGTCGCCGCAGCACGACGCTACGCGACCGACATCCTGCCGTTCGCCGAGGCCGGCAAGAAGGTCATGGGCGGTGGCATCGAGCGGATGGTGCCCACCAATCGGTTCGAGGCCGTGATGTCGCGAGCGATGACAGGCCTCATGCTCTCCAAGGCGGCCCGGCCGATCGTGAAGCGCATGTTCGCCGCGAACCAGGCCGAACTCCCCCTGCCCGTCACGGCGCCGGCGCCCGCCCTCGCGGCCGTGGCTGATGGGGCGCGTTGAGGCGGCGGGTCGCTTCGCGTCACGTCGCCGCGCGCACACGCGCAGTCCGCGGCAACCCGTCTTCGTTCGGCCTCCACCAGAGCCAGAGCTCGCCGGCGATCACGTGCATCGAGAGCCCGAGCCAGAACGCGGGCGCGAAGCTCTGCTCCAGCGAGAGGATCTGGAACCCCGCGAAGATGCCGGCCCACACGCGGATCATGCCGACGCCGAGGCCCACCGCGAAGGCCCGGATCATCCAGCGCCGGTGCATCCGCACGTTGCCCGCCCTGATCGCCCGGAAGGCGAGCCCGAGCGAGAGCAGGAACCACGAGCCGAACACCGCTGCCGCGAGCGACTGCCACGCCCCTCCGTACGAGAACGGCACCCCGAAGGCGAGCGCGAAGACCCCGCTCACGAGTCCGAAGGCGAGCAGCACGCGGCCGAATCGGCGGTGGAACGTGAAGTGCCGCTCGCGGAACCGCCGCCAGAGCTGCAGCGGCGCGCCCAACAGGTAGATCACGCCCGGCACGATGTGCAGGTAGGCGAGCCAAGGGCTCACGACGTAGCGCAGTTCGAAACTGTCGCCCTCGGCCGGAGTGCCGGTGACGATCAGCGGCCCATCCGTACCGAACCTGATGCCCGCGAAGACGAGCACGATCGCAATCAGCAGGAAGATCGCCGCCCACATCGTGATCTCCACCGCGCGCAAACCGCGACCTCCTCCGGCCGGACGCTCGCCCGTCGCTGGCGCTCAGGCTACTCCCGGGCACGCCGCCGAACCAAGTACTTTTCGAGGATTACTCGCTTCGCTCACGACGAGGTCGCGGCCGGGGCCGCCGTGCGTACGCCCGCGCATTTCGACTCGACAGTGCGAGCAGCACGAGGATGTCGAGCGCGAGCGTGATGAGCGTCGTGCGCAGCGTGATCTCGGTGTCGGTGCCGAAGTAGTCGAACGCCGACCACGTGATGCTGATCGTCGCGAAGATCATCACCGTGATGCGCGCCGAGTTGCTGCCGCGGAAGATCAGCAGGGCGAGCGCCAGCTCGACCGCGAGCACGATGCCGCCGATGACGAGCACAACCGTGAGTCCGAGACTTGAGGCCGCCTCGGCCGCTTCGTCGGAATCGAGCGGCACCCCGAGATCCTCCACGAGCACGCGTCGCCACAGCACCGCGAGCGAGATGAGCCAGACGATGCCCGCGAGCACCCGGCAGACGACGAGGATCGCGCCGAACACCGTTGCGGTCGGGCGCTGCATCGACGGCGGCACCGGTCGCGGACTGACGAGCTGCGCCGGCGACTCGAATGCCGGGCGCTTCTCGACGCTCATCGCCCCGCCTCCGTCGCACTCGGTGAACGCGTCTCGATGGCAGGCGGGGGCTCAGCGGCATCCGGTGTCTCGATCGCGACGACCGGTACCGCGCTGACGTCGACGACCGGGAGGTCGCCATCGGTGCGGATCGAGTCACCGCCCCCGTTGCGGGAGTGGTACCCCGTCGAGAAGTCGGCGAGCACGTCGACGCGCGCGGCCGGATTCGCCGCGATGATCGTGGCGACGATGTGGTCGCGCTCGATGTCGATGTCGGCGTCGATCTTGTGCGTCACCTGCAGGGTGAACAGCGAGAAGCCCACCGCGCGGTCGAAGGTGCCGGCCGCGAGCCAGTCGACCCGGCGCCCGCCCGGCAGGAGCCACCCGTCGGGCGTGCGCCAGAACCGCACGTGGTGTCGGCGCGCCGGATTGCCCTCGACCTCCTGCTGATACGCGAAGTCCTGCTGCCGCCCGAAGAGGAAGAGCGGACTGACGGGCGCCTCGTCGTAGCTGCGGCGGGTGATCGTCGACGCGATGATGCGCCAGCTCGACGCTCCCGTCACGTTGTCGGCGCGGGTCCAGCCGGCCGTGCGCAGCGCAGCGTGCAACGACGCTTCATCGCCGTCGAACGCGAGGTTGACCGGGTCTCCGAGCAGCCCGTCACTCGTGCGCGCGCGCCCGATGAAGTAGTCGGGCACGTAGATCGTCGTGAGGATGCGATGCAGTCGGGGCAACACGAGATAGGCCAGCACGAGCCAGAACACCAGGAAGAAGGCGATGCCGAACCAGCCGAACGCGAAGGACTCGGTCAGCACGAGCCAGGCGAGCCAGACTGCGGCGATTCCCGCATACACGAAGAAGAAGCCGTCGAGCAGCGCGTTGCCCGAGAACCGGCGCCCCCGCACCGGTTCGGCTGTCGCGCCCTCGATCACATCACCGGATGCCCCGGCCCCCGCCTCCGACATGCCCCAATGCTAGCGAGGCCGCGAACTCGCTAGTCTCGCTCCATGGTCTACGACATCGCGCGCATCCGCTCGGAGTTCCCCTCGCTCGAGAGCGGCTGGGCACAGTTCGACGGCCCCGGGGGCACGCAGACGCCGAGGTCGGTGGGTGAGGCCGTGGCATCCGTGCTCACCGGGCCGCTCTCGAACCGCGGCACGATCGGCATCTCCGAGGAGCGCGCCGAGGCCTCGGTGCACGGGTTCCGGCTCGCCATGGCCGATCTCGTCAACGGGCATCCGCGCGGCATCGTGCATGGCCGAAGCGCCACGCAGCTCACGTACGATTTCTCCCGCCACCTCTCGAAGCAGTGGGGCCCGGGCGACGAGGTCGTCGTCACCCGCCTCGACCACGATTCCAACGTGCGCCCGTGGGTGCAGGCCGCCGAGCGCGTCGGTGCGAGCGTGCGCTGGGCCGACTTCGACCCGGCGACCGGGGAACTGCCCGTCGAAGCGGTCGCCTCGGTGCTCTCCGACCGCACCCGGCTCGTGGCCGTCACCGCGGCATCGAACCTGATCGGCACGATGCCCGACATCCCGGCGATCGCCGCCGCCGCGCACGGGGCCGGCGCGCTCGTGTACGTCGACGGCGTGCACTACACCGCGCACGAGCTGCCCGACATCGAGACGCTCGGCGCCGACTTCTTCACGTGCTCGCCGTACAAGTTCCTCGGACCGCACTTCGGCGTGCTCGCGGCGGCGCCCGAGCTGCTCGAGACCATCGAGCCAGACAAGCTGGCACCGTCGACGAATGTCGTTCCCGAGCGCTTCGAGTTCGGCACACTCCCCTACGAACTGCTCGCAGGCGCCACCGCTGCGGTCGACACTTTGGCCGGCCTCGCCGGGACGACGGATGCCGCGAGCTCCCGCCGCACGAAGCTCGCCGAGTCGTATGCGGCACTGCACGAGCACGAGGCGGTGCTCCTCACGCGCATCGCGTCGGGGCTCGCGGAACTCCCCGAAGTCACCGTGTGGTCACGGGCGTCTCGTCGCACGCCCACGCTGCTCATGACCTTCACCGGCCACGAGGCATCCGACATCACGAGGCTGCTTGCCGAGGGCAAGGTGCTCGCGCCGAGCAGCAACTTCTACGCCATCGAGGCCTCCCGACGTCTCGGGCTCGGCGATGCCGGCGGGCTGCGGATCGGGCTCGCGCCGTACACCGACGCGAGCGACGTCGAGCGCCTGCTCGAGGGGCTCGCCGCGGCGCTCCCCCGCTGAGCACCCCCGCTGAGCACCCCCGCGGGAATCGGACGTCACCAATAGCGGTCGGGTTCCGGCGTCTGCGTGCCGCCTACGCTGAGAGCATGACCCTCGCCGAGACCGCCGCCGAACTCCGCCGCCTGCACACCGACCCCGAGCTCCTCCAGGTGGTGAACGTGTGGGACGTCGTGAGCGCCAAAGCGGTCGCCGCCCTGCCCCAGACCCGGGCGCTCGCCACCGCGAGCCACTCGATCGCCGCGACGTACGGCTATCCCGACGGCGAGCAGATTCCGGTCGAGCTCATGCTCGACATGTGCGGGCGCATCGCGCGAGCCGTCGAGGTGCCGGTCAGCGCCGATCTCGAGGCCGGCTACGGCAACCCTGGCGAGACGATCCGGCGGGCCATCGGCGAGGGCATCGCCGGCGCGAACCTCGAAGACCAGCTCAAGCCGCTCGCCGACTCCGTGGCCGCCGTTGCCGCCGCGGTGGCCGCCGCCGAGGCTGAAGGCGTGCCCTTTGCGCTGAACGCGCGCACCGACGCCTGGCTTCGCGGCCACGAGCGGCCCCGTGCCGTGTGGATGGCCGACGTCATCGAGCGCGGACTCGCCTACCTCGAGGCCGGGGCGACGTGCGTGTTCGTGCCCGGCAACTTCGGCGACGACGTCGTCGATGAACTCACGGCCGGCATCGGCCGCCAGCGGGTGAGCGTCATCGGGCTGCCCGACGTGCCGGCGCCGGCTCGTCTCGAAGAGCTCGGCGTCGCGCGCATCTCCTACGGCCCGTCCACCCAGCGCCTCGCACTCGGTGCGTTGCAAGACGTCGCCACGGTGCTCTACGCGGGCGGCGTGCTGCCGCACGGCATCCGCCCGCTGAACTGAGCGGACGCCGAACCGAGCTGAGCAGGCGCCGAACGCAGCCGAGGAGCGCCGAACGCAATCCGCGAATCCCCCGCGTGACGGATGCCGCTGCTCCCGTTCGCTCGCTAGGGTGAGCGTGAGGGGCCAGGCCGCCCGGCGCCGTGCGGGGAGTGCGGCCCGAGTCCACCGAGCTCGCCCCCCACGTGAGGAGAACGCATGGCAAGCGGCATCCCCATCGAGATCTCGGGGCTGAGCAAGCACTTCGGCCCAGTGACCGCGGTCGACGACCTGAGTTTCACGGTGGAACCGGGCAAGGTCACCGGATTCCTCGGCCCGAACGGCGCGGGAAAGACGACCACCCTGCGGCTGCTGCTCGGGCTGGAGCATCCCAGCGCCGGCACCGCGACGTTCGGCGGCACGCCGTACAGCGCGCTGCCGAAGCCACTCGAGACGGTCGGCGCCGCGCTCGATGCGAACTTCCATCCCGGCCGCACCGCACGCAACCACCTCAAGGTGTACGCGACGGCCTCCGGTCTGCCGACGACCCGGGTGCAGGCGGTGCTCGAGCAGGTCGGCATCGCCGAGTACGCCGACCGGCGCGTCGGCGGGTACTCGCTCGGCATGCGGCAACGACTCGCACTGGCCTACACACTGCTCGGCGACCCGGGTGTATTCGTGCTCGACGAGCCGATCAACGGCCTCGACCCCGAGGGCATCAAGTGGATCCGCGGGTTCCTGCAGAGCCTCGCCCGTGAAGGACGAACGGTGCTCGTCTCCTCCCACCTCCTCAGCGAGGTGCAGCAGAGCGTCGACGAGGTCGTGATCATCGCGAAGGGCCGGCTCATGAAGAGCGGCACACTCGCGAGCCTCGAACTCGACTCGGCGCCGCGCACGATCGCCGACTCCCCCGACCGGTCGGCGCTCGCCGCCGCACTCGACGCCGCAGGGCTCGAGTACACCGAGGGACGCAACGGGTTCATCGTCGCCGAACCCGACCCCGCCCGCGTCGGCCACGCCGCGTTCGTCGGCGGGGTCGAGCTGGCCGCTCTCCACCGACTGAGATCGGGCCTCGAAGAGTCCTTCCTCTCGCTCGTCGGCGGCGGTGAGGAGTCGTGAACTTCGTTCGCGCCGTCGGCGCCGAGTTCCAGAAGGTCTTCACGACCCGCATCTGGTGGCTCCTCGCCATCCTCCTCGCCGCGTACGTCGCACTCATGTCGGGCGGGTTCGGTGCATTCCTCGGCTGGGCGACCGAGAATCCGGATGCCGCGGCATCCGCCGGTGGCAACACCGCACTGCCCCCCGGCATGGACCTCGCGCCGTTGCTCTACAGCTTCGCGTCGTCGATCGGCTACGTCTTCCCGGTGCTGCTCGGAGCCCTCGCCGTCACCGGCGAGTTCAGGCACAAGACGCTCACCCCGACCTTCCTCGCCGAGCCGCATCGCACCGTCGTGCTCGCGGCGAAGTTCGTGTCGCAGCTCGTCATCGGCGCGGGCCTCGGCGTCATCGCGTTCGCGGTCTCCGTCGGAGCCGGTGCGGCGGCACTTGCCGGCTTCGGGCTCGACACGGGCCTCGACTCGAGCGACACGTGGGCGCTCATCGGGCGCGGCGTGCTGGCGATGGCGCTCTGGGGCGCGATCGGCGTGGGGCTCGGCGTGCTCGTGACGAACCAGGTCGCGGCGATCGTCATCGTGATCGCATTCACCCAGTTCGTCGAACCGATCCTGCGGCTGGTCGCCTCGCTCAGCGATGTGACGGCCTCGATCGGCCGGTTCCTCCCGGGCGCCGCGAGCGACGCGCTCGTCGGGGCATCCTTCTACAACATGGCCTCGCTCGGGGCGAGTGCCAGTCTCGAATGGTGGCAGGGCGGTCTCGTGCTGCTCGGCATCGCCATCGTCGCCACGGTCATCGGCGGGGCAACCACCTGGCGTCGAGACGTGACGTAGAGGCGGCATAAGGGTGGAACTCGACGAGTTGCGCCGGGTCCGGCTGCAGGTGCAGGGGTTGCGCGATGTACACGCGGCGTCGGCTCCCGATGTGGTGCGCCGCTTCGTCGCGGTGCAGTCGCAGGAGTTCGTACCGGCCCAGTGGGGCCTCGCGATGCGGGTGCCGATCGAGCAGCGCCCCGACCTCGCGGCCGTCTCCGCCGCGCTCGACCGCGGTGAGATCCTGCGCACGCACGTGCTGCGGCCGACGTGGCATTTCGTCGACCCGGCGGATGCGCGGTGGCTCCTGGAGCTCTCGGCCGAGCGGGTGCATCGGACGAATGCCACGTACTACCGGCGCACGGGCGTCGACGGCGACGCCGCCGCCCGAGCCCTCGACGTCATGGCCGAGTCGCTCGCGGGCGGGCATCGCACCCGCGCCGAGCTCGCCGCAGCACTCGAGGCAGCCGGGCACCCGTCGTCGGGTCTCGGCTTCACCTACGTGCTCATGCTCGCCGAGCTCGAACGGGTCGCGATCAGCGGGGCGAACGTCGGCAAGCAACGCACGTATGCGGCGTTCGACGAGCGGGTGCCTGCGTCGGCTCAGAAGACGCGGGATGCGGCGCTCGTCGAGCTCGCTGCACGGTTCATCCGCTCACGCGGGCCCGTGACCGACCGTGATTTCTCAGCCTGGTCGGGGTTCACGCTCGGCGACACCCGCCAGGCCTTCGCCGCGATAGTCGATGCGAGCGACGGCCGCATCGAGACCGTCGAAGTCGACGGGGCGACGCACTGGCACGACGCGGAGGTGACGGCGGCGAGCACGACGGCGACGGCCGCGCGGGCGACAGCGATCTTCGACCTGCTGCAGGCGTACGACGAGTACATCATGGGGTACGCGGCGCCCCGCACGTTCCTGCAGCCGCCCGGCCGCGCCGATCCAGTGCACCCCGAGTTTCCGCTGCACGCGCTGATGATCGATGGCGTCATGGTCGGTCGCTGGGCACCCGTCACCGCCGAGCGGCGTGCCGTCGTCAAGCTCGTGCCGTGGCGGGCGTTCTCCGCTCGCGAGGAACGGGCGCTCGCGGCATCCGTCGCCGAGGTCGAGCGCTTTCTCGGCGTGCCCACGACGACCGAACGTGAGCCGCTCCCGAGGTAGCACCGATGGGTCTCGGCGGGTACCCGGCGTGTACCCGGCTGTGTCTCGGCGTGGAAACCTGTGTTTCCGAATCCGTGTGCCGGATTCGGACGACATATCCCCACTCGAAGGGTCGGGTGCACGACGCCTCGAACGCGCTACGATCGCGGCATGGCCGTCATCGGAAGCGTGTTCGTCGCCCTCGCTGCGCTGCTGCACGGCTACATCTTCCTCATGGAGAGCGTCTGGTGGACCAGGCCCTCGACGTGGAAGCGCTTCGGCGTCGCCGACCAGGCTGCCGCCGACACGACGAAGCCGATGGCGTACAACCAGGGCTTCTACAACCTGTTCCTCGGCATCGGCGCGGCGCTCGGCATCGCGCTCTACTGGGCGGGCGCGATGCCCGTTGGCAAGACGCTCGTGCTGTTCACGACCGCGACCATGGTGCTCGCCGCCGCGGTGCTCACGACGACCGGTCGAGGCTACCTGAAACCGGCGCTCGTGCAGGGCACGCTGCCGCTCATCGGCTTCGTGCTCTTCGCCTTCGCCTGAGCGATGCGAGCGGATGCCTCGGCAGACTCAGTCGGCGTCGGGCGCGTCGGGCGGCACGGCGAGCTTCAACCGGTCGATGAGCTCGCCGGCGTGATTGGTGCTCAGGATGATGCGCGTGAACTCCCCGGCGGCGAGCTCGAGCACGACAGCCTGGCGCTTGCCCTTGACGATGACGAAGTCGGTGCCACCGTGGTACTTCCACACGCCGACCGCGACGACGAGCGGGATCTCGGTGCCGCGACGACGGATGCCGCGGATCCAGATCCACGGGTCGTCGGTGACGGTCGCCGAACGGATGTCGACGCGCTGCACCACGAGGTCATCGGCACGGAGCGCGAGCGTCTTCTCGGCCGTGGTGAGATGAACCTCGATCCGGTCGGTGTGCACGCGGAGCTTCGCCATGCTTCCATCCTGCCCGAGACCCTCGCCTCACGACGTGTCGACGCCCCACAAACGAGTAACGGGTTTGATGCACGGAACCGCAGAAACCAGCTCAGCTGGTTACGACGGGCGAGCGGATGCCGCGGCTCGCGCCGCGGCCGGCAGCGCGTCGAGCACCCGCGCGATCGCCGTGTCGTCGTGCGCCGCAGTGACGAACCACGCCTCGAAGACCGACGGCGGCAGCGAGACGCCCGCGTCGAGCATGGCGTGGAAGAACGGGGCGTAGCGCCACGACTCCTGCCGCAGCACCGTGGTGTAGTCGCGCACCTCGCCCGCCGCCGCCTCCTCGCCGAACACGAAGCTGAAGAGGTTGCCCGCGCGCTGCACGCGGTGCGCGACGCCCGCAGCATCGAGCGCGGCGGTGACCGCGTCGCTGATCGTCTCGGCAGTCTCATCGAGCCGGCGGTACACCGAGGCATCCGCTGCCCTCAGTGTCGCGACGCCCGCCGCGACCGCGACGGGGTTCCCCGACAGTGTGCCCGCCTGGTAGACGGGGCCGAGGGGGGCGAGCTGATCCATGATCTCGGCACGGCCGCCGAGTGCGGCGACCGGCATGCCGCCGCCGATGACCTTGCCGAACGTCATGAGATCGGGCGTGTAGTCAGTGCTCGCCGAGCCGGTCGTAGTGCTCGCTGAGCCGGTCGAAGCGCTCGCCGCCTCGAGACCCCACCAACCGGCGGCCGAGACGCGGAAGCCGGTCAGCACCTCGTCGGAGATGACGAGCGATCCGTTGGCATGCGCGAGTTCGACGACCGCGCGGTTGAACCCCGGCGCGGGCGGCACGACGCCCATGTTGGCCGCGGCCGCCTCGGTGATGACGGCGGCGATGCGGTCGCCGTGCTGGGCGAACACCGCGCGCAACGCCTCGAGGTCGTTGTAGGGCACCACGAGCGTGAGCGCTGCGATGTCGGCCGGCACGCCGGCGGAGCCCGGCAGCGCGAACGTCGCGAGACCCGATCCGGCCTCGGCGAGCAACCCGTCGGAGTGACCGTGGTAGTGCCCCGCGAACTTCACGAGCAGGTCGCGCCCGGTGAAGCCGCGGGCGAGACGGATCGCGCTCATCGTCGCCTCCGTGCCGGTGGAGACGAGGCGCAGCTTCTCGACGGGGCCCACGCGCGCCTCGACGAGCTCGGCGAGCTCGGTCTCGACGGGGGTCGAGGCTCCGAACGAGAGGCCGCGCGACGCGGCATCCGTCACCGCCTCGACGACTCGCGGGTCTGCGTGCCCGAGGATCGCGGGACCCCAGCCGGCGACGAGGTCGACGTACTCGCGCCCCTCGGCGTCGGTGACGTACGGGCCACGTGCCGACACGAGGAAGCGCGGCGTGCCGCCGACCGAGCGGAACGCCCGTACCGGCGAGTTCACGCCGCCGGGGATCGCGGCCTGCGCGCGCGCGAAGAGTTCGTCGTTCGTGAATCCTGTGGGTTGAGGAGGCGACGAAGGAGCCGACTCGAAACCCTTCGCGCGGGTCATGCGACGTCTCCGTCGCGGATCCACTCGGCGAGCTCGACGGCCCAATATGTGAGCACCGCATCGGCGCCGGCGCGACGGATGCCCCGGACCGATTCGATGACGGCACGCTTGCGATCGATCCAGCCATGAGCGGCGGCGGCCTCGATCATCGCGTACTCCCCCGACACCTGGTACGCCCAGACCGGCACCTCGGATGCCGCGGCGACGTCGGCGAGCACGTCGAGGTAGCTGCCTGCCGGCTTGACCATGACGACGTCGGCGCCCTCGTCGATGTCGATCATCGCCTCGCGGAGCCCCTCACGACGATTGCCGGGATCGAGCTGGTAGCTGCGGCGGTCGCCCTCGAGGGTCGACTCGACCGCCTCGCGGAAGGGACCGTAGAACGCGCTCGCGTACTTCGCCGAGTAGGCGAGGATCGCCGTGTGCTCGTGGCCGCCATCGTCGAGCGCGTCGCGCACGGCAGCGACCTGGCCGTCCATCATGCCCGAGAGGCCGAGCAGCTCCGAGCCGGCGCGCGCCTGCTCGAGGGCCATCGCCGTGTACCGCTCGAGCGTCGCATCGTTGTCGACTCGGCCCTGCTCGTCGAGCACGCCGCAGTGGCCGTGATCGGTGAACTCGTCGAGGCAGAGGTCGGTCTGCACCACGAGTCGGCCGGCGGATGCCTCGGCGGCGATCCTCGTTGCGACGTTCAGGATGCCGTCGGGGTCGGTGGCACCGGAACCGCGCGCGTCGCGCACCTCTGGCACGCCGAACAGCATGACGCCGCCGATGCCCGCGGCCGCGGCATCCGACACCGCCTGCGGCAGGCTCTCGAGCGAGTGCTGCACGACTCCCGGCATCGAGCCGATCGGCACCGGGGCGGTCACGCCCTCGCGCACGAACATCGGGAGCACGAGCTCAGCGGAATGCAACCTGGTCTCGGAGACGAGCCGGCGCAGCGCCGGGGTCTCGCGCAGTCGGCGGGGGCGGACACGGGGAACGGGCGTGGAACTCACCCGACCAGCCTACGTCGCGGGCGCTGTGCGAGAGCCGGGCGTCAAGCCTTCGCGGTTACCGCGTCGACGACCGCGTCGATGAGGGATTCGGCGGTGCGCTCGCGCGCCACGACATCGACGCGGAGGCCCACCTGGGCAGCGTCCTTCTTCGTCTGCGGACCGATGGCCGCGACGAGGATCGACTCGGGGATCGGCCCGAGCTGCTGCTGCACCTGCTCGGCCACACTGCCGGATGTCACGAGCACGGCGTTGACCCGGCCAGAGCGCACATCGTCGGCGACCTTCGCCGACACCGGCACGCCCACGGTGCGGTACGCCACGACGGCCTCGACGTGATGACCGACGCGGGCGAGCCCGATCGAGAGCACCTGCTTGGCGATCGCCGAACGCAACGCGAGCACGCGAAGACCCAGTCGGCCCTCGGTCGCCGCCTCCCACTCCTCGAGTAGGCCACGTGCAGAGTTGTCTTCGGATGGCACGATGTCGGCGTGGTACCCGGCTGCGACGAGAGCGGCAGCGGTGGTCTCGCCGACCGCTGCGACTTTCGTCGTCTCAGGGATGACCGCGTCGTAGGTCGAGAGCACGTCGACGGTCGTTGCGCTCGTGATCGTGACCCAATCGAAATCTCCGGCGGCGAGCTTCGCGAGTGCGGCTTCGAGGGCGGGCTGGTCATCGGTCGGCGCGAAGTTGATCATCGGCGCGATCACGGGCGAAGCGCCGCGCGCACGCAATGCTGCGGCGACACCGTCGCCCCAGGGGCCACCGCGCGGCACGAGCACTCGCCAGCCGGCGAGTGGCTTGCCGGCCGAAACAGGCAGGTTGATGGCACCCGTCATCGATTCGAATTCGCTCACAGCGACTCCTCAGGTGGTGCAAGTTCGGCGGCGCCGTTGCCGAGGAGTTCCGCGACGACGCGTTCAGCGACCTCGCGCGCCGCATCCGCCAAGTCGGCGGCCGAGCGGCTGTCGGGGGTGGCCGCGTGCGAGCTCGCGAGCTGCCGGGTCCCGTCGGCACTGTACACGGTCGCCGTCAGGAACAGAAGTTCGTCCTCCATGAACGCTGCGGCACCGATGGGGGCCGAACAACCGGCTTCGAGGCCCGCGAGAACCAGGCGCTCGGCGAGCACGGTCCCCCGTGTCAGCTGGTGATCGATCGCTTCGAGCGCGCGCTCGAGTGCATGGTCACCGGCCTCTCGCCGCACCTCGAGGGCGAGGGCGCCTTGGCCCGGGGCGGTCGGCCAGTCGCCGAGCGGGAGGAGATCGGTCGCGGCATCCGATCGCCCGAGGCGACCGAGACCCGCGGCAGCCAGGATCACGGCGTCGAGCTCACCCGACTCGACCTTGCCGAGGCGGGTGTCGATATTGCCGCGAATGTCGACGGCCACCACGTCGGGGCGGGCGGCGGCGAGCTGCGCGATTCGTCGCGGCGACCCGGTGCCGACGCGTGCGCCCTCGGGCAGCGTCGCGAGCGTGAGCCCGTCACGCGCGCACAGGGCGTCGCGCGCGTCGGCGCGCTTCGGCACGGCTCCGAGCCGGAGCCCCTCGTGCTCGGCGGTCGGCAGGTCTTTCAGCGAGTGCACGACGATGTCGCACTCTCCGGCGAGGAGCGCCTCGCGAAGAGCGGCGGCGAACACGCCCGTGCCGCCGATCGTCGCGAGCGACGCCCGCGAGGTGTCGCCCTGCGTCGTGATCGGCACGAGTTCGATCTCGGCCTTCGCGGCCTTGCCGAGCCGCTCGGCGATCTGGCGGGTCTGGGCCATCGCGAGCGCACTGCCCCTGGTGCCGACGCGAATGACGGCGGTCATCGCGAAGTCGCCCCGCTCGCTGAGCCCGCGCCGCCCTGAGCCTGCGGTGTCCTGAGCCTGTCGGAGGGTCGAAGGGTTGAAGCGAGTCCCGTGGGTTCGCGCCCTTCGGCGAGCTCAGGGGACGACGAGACGACGGAACCTCCGACGATGCGCGCGTGGTCGGGCCATGGCCCCAGGGTCGTGAGGTGCGGTCGCTCGGCGGAGGAGACGTCATTGACACGCTCGAGCACGAGGTCGACGAGACCCGACACGTACGCGGGGTGCACACCGGGCGTCGGCGCACGACGGACCTTCAGCCCGTGCTCACCGGCGGACGCGACGGCCTCGTTGTCGAGGTCCCACATGACCTCCATGTGGTCGCTGACGAACCCGAACGGCACGATCACGATCGCGTCGGTGCGGCCGCCCGCTGCAAGCTCGCCGATCGCGTCGTTGATGTCGGGCTCGAGCCACGGGGTGCGCGGGTCGCCCGAGCGCGATTGGTAGACGAGCGACCACGGCGATTCGGGCGCGGCGGCTTCGCCGATGATGGATGCCACGGCCAGGTGCTGCGCGACATACGCTCCGCCCTCGCCGAACCCCGGCCCCGACGCCGTCGCAGCGGCGGTGGGGATCGAATGGGTGACGAAGAGCACGTGGATGCGTTCGGGCGCGACGCCCTCGGCCGTGAGTTCCGCCGCGGCATCCGTCACGCCCTCGATGAAGGGCCCGACGAACCCGGGGTGATCGAAGTACTCGCGCACGCGGTCGATCGCGACACCCGTGCCGGCGGTGGCCTTCTCGAAGTCTTCACGGTACTGGCCGACGCCCGAATAGCTCGTGTAGGCGCTCGTGACGAGACCGAGCAGCTCGGTGTGGCCGTTGGCCTCGGCCTCGCGCACCACGTCGCCGAAGTACGGCGCCCAGTTGCGGTTGCCCCAGTACACGGGTAGCTCGATGCCGCGTGCGGCGAGCTCGGCCTCGAGTGCGGCCTTCAACCGCCGGTTCTGCTCGTTGATGGGGCTCACCCCGCCGAAGTGGCGATAGTGGTGGGCGACCTCTTCGAGCCGCTCGTCGGGGATGCCGCGACCGGCGGTGACGTTGCGGAGGAACGGGATGACATCGTCTTGGCCCTCGGGGCCGCCGAACGATGAGAGCAGGATCGCGTCGTAGTGCGCCATTACTGCAGCACCTCGATGAGCTCGGCCGTCGTGACGCGACGGCCGGTGTAGAACGGCACCTCTTCGCGCACGTGGCGGCGCGCGTCGGTGGCGCGCAGCTCGCGCATCAGGTCGACGAGTTCGGTGAGCTCGTCGGACTCGATCGGCAGCAGCCACTCGTAGTCGCCGAGCGCGAAGGCGCTGACGGTGTTGGCGATGGCGCCGCGGAACGCCGCGCCCTTGCGGCCGTGGTCGGCGAGCATGCGGCTGCGCTCATCGCCGGGCAGGAGGTACCACTCGTAGCTGCGCACGAAGGGGTAGACCGTGAGCCAGGCCTTCGGTTCGATGCCGCGCAGGAATCCGGGCACGTGCGCCTTGTTGAACTCGGCGTCGCGGTGCACGCCCATGGCGTTCCACGTCGGCAGGAGGTGCTTCAGGATGCGAGCGCGGCGCAGCTCGCGGAGCGCCCACTGCAGGCCCTCGGCGGTCGGGCCGTGCAGCCACAACATGACGTCGGCGTCGGCGCGGAGGCCGGAGACGTCGTAGATGCCGCGGAGGGTGACACCCTCGTTCTCGACGAGCGCGATGACGCCGTCGAGCTCGTCGACGATACGGCGCACGTCGTGGCCGTCGTAGTCATCGGGCTTCGCCGGGTCCCTGCGGAGCACGGCGAACACCGTGAACCCCTCTGGAGACTCGCCGGCTTCGGATTCTGGACGGAGCGCGTCGGCTGCCGCTTCGGCAGCGGGGGAAGACATGCCTCCAGTCTCCCTCTTTCCTCCTGAACGGCCAAAAGGGGCAGGCGGGGTGGACGTACGGGCATCCGCAGCTCGAGGGGACGCACCCGTTCAGTCCTGATCGAACTCGGTCGCGCTGAGCGCGTCGAGGAAGCGGATCACGACCTCGCGTTCATCCGAGGTGAGCTCGGCGGCCGTCGCGAATCGTCGCGCGTGCTGCCGTCCGACCGACGCGCGGGCGACGATGCGCGTGGCGTCCGTGACCGAGATGGCGAGCGCCCGTCGATCGGTCGGATGCGGCGCCCGCACCACGTGATCGCCGCGCTCGAGCCGATCGAGGAGCTTCGTCGTCGACGCGCTCGAAATACCGAGGTACTCGCTGAGCGCCCCGGCAGTGACGATCTCGCCCTGGTTCCGAGCGGCGATGAGGAACCGCAGGGCGCGCATGTCGGTGGCATTGAGCTTCATGTACCGGCGCGAGGCCTCGCTCATGCGGCGTTCGGTCTCGTGCCATCCTCGCAGGCTCTGCATGACGCGGACGATCTGGTCGACGTGCTCGTCGTCGAGGCCGGCGCGGCTGACGAGCTGCTCGTCGCGGTCGGAGATGCGGGGGTCGTGCATCGCGGCGGCGATGTCGTGCCGGGGCTCCCGCTCAGTTGCCATGGAGTAATTCTAGCCAGTAATGTATATTTCTCGCTAAGCTACCTACTAGCCGAAGCACCAAAGATTGGAGACCAGCATGACCCTCAGCGACATCGAAGAGGTCGTGCTGCTCGACGTCGACGATCGGCCCATCGGCCGGGCGCCCAAGTCGAGCGTGCACGGCGCCGACACCGCACGCCATCTCGCGTTCTCCTGCCATGTGTTCAACGAGCGTGATGAGCTCCTCGTCACCCGGCGCGCCCTCACGAAGCAGGCATGGCCCGGCGTCTGGACCAACTCGTTCTGCGGCCACCCGGCGCCCGCCGAGACACTCGTGCACGCGATCCGCCGCCGCGGCGACTTCGAACTCGGCCTGGCCCTCGACCGCATCGAGCCGGTGCTCCCCTTCTTCCACTACCGGGCGACGGATGCCTCGGGTGTCGTGGAGAACGAGCTGTGCCCCGTCTACACGGCGTACACGAGCTCGGTGCCCGAGCCGCACCCGGCCGAGGTCATGGACTACGCATGGGTCCATCCCCGACAGCTCGCGCCGGCGATCGAGCACGCGCCGTGGGCGTTCAGCCCGTGGCTCGTGCTGCAGGCGCAGTTGCTGCCCTTCTTGGGCGGCTCGCTCGAGCAGCGCGGGGCGATCGCCTCATGATCGGCACGACCCTCGACCGGCCGCTGGAACGCGGCGGCGGCACGTCCGTCGAGCTCGATGGTGTCCTCGACGAGTTCTTCGCCACCCGCCTCGCGCGCGCGGGAGCGCACGGTGACGCCTACGTGCGCCTGTGGGAGGCTGCGCGCGATGGGGCGACGGGCGGCAAGCGCATCCGGCCGGATCTCGTGCTCGCCGCCCACGCGGCGTTCGCCGGCACTCCCACGACGGAGGCCGTGCGTCTCGCCGCTGCCTTCGAGCTCCTGCACACCGCCTTCCTCATGCACGACGACGTCATCGACCACGACCTCGTGCGCCGAGGGGCGCCGAACGTCGCGGGTCTCTTCGCGCTCGACGGCGTCGGCCGAGGACTGTCGAGCGCCCGTGCACACGAGTACGGAGAGGCATCCGCGATTCTCGCCGGCGACCTGCTCATCAGCGGCGCACACCGCTTGATCGCCGAGCTCGATGCACCGCGAACCGTACGCAGCTCCCTGCTCGAGATCATCGACGAGGGCGTCTTCCTCGCCGCGGCCGGCGAGCACGCCGACGTGCGCCATGCCGGCGCTGCACCCGGCGAGCGCGACATCCTCGCGATGATCGAGAACAAGACGGCGTCGTACTCGTTCAGCGCGCCCCTGCAGGCCGGGGCGGTACTCGGCGGCGCCTCCGCAGCCGCCGTCGCTCGGCTCGGCGAGATCGGCCGGCACCTCGGCGTCGCCTTCCAGTTGCGCGACGACGTGCTCGGCGTCTACGGCACCATGGCGATGACCGGAAAGACGACCCTCGGCGACCTGCGGGAGGGCAAAGAGACCCTGCTCGTCGCGTACGCGCGCGAACACGCGAGCTGGGCGGCCGTCGCAGATGACTTCGGCCGCCCCGAGCTCGATGAGGAGGCCGCGGCGAGACTTCGCACAACGATCGAGACGAGCGGCGCCCGCGAGAGGGTCGAACGGCTCATCGACGCGCGCTGCGGCGATGCGGTCGACGCCATCGCCGCGGCACCGCTGCCGCAGCACCTTCGAGACGGGCTGACGGCGACGGCTCGGGAGTGCGTGGAGCGCGCCCGATGACGGCGCCGACGAGCGGGCTCGCCCTCTACGACCGCACCGCGCGCCTCGGCTCCGCCCAGGTGATCTCGCACTACTCCACCTCGTTCGGCCTCGCGAGCCGATTGTGCTCTCGCCCGGTGCGCGCCCACGTGGCCGATATCTACGCACTCGTGCGCATCGCCGACGAGATCGTCGACGGCCCAGCCGAAGAGGCGGGTCTCGGGCCGGCCGAGCGCCGCGCGATGCTCGACGCACTCGAGGCGGAGACCGAGCAGGCCGTCGCCTGCGGGTACAGCTCGAACCTCATCGTGCACGCCTTCGCGCAGACCGCGCGCACCACGAACTTCGGCATCGAGCTGACCCGCCCGTTCTTCGCCTCGATGCGACGCGACCTCGACCCCGTCGACTTCGACGACACCGAGCTGCGCGAGTACGTGTACGGCTCGGCCGAAGTGGTCGGCCTGATGTGCCTGCGCGCGTTCAGCGAAGGGCTGCCCGCCGATGCGAATCGGGATCAGCGCTGGCAGCGCGGCGCCCGGCACCTCGGCGCCGCATTCCAGAAGGTCAACTTCCTGCGCGATCTCGCTGACGACTACGAATCGCTCGGACGTCGCTACTTCCCCGGCATCGACCCGGCGCACCTGGGCGAGGCCGAGAAGACGAGACTGCTCGACGACATCGACCGCGACCTCGCGATCGCCGGCCAGGTCGTTCCCGAACTGCCGGGCGGATGCCGCAGGGCCGTCGCCGCAGCGCACGCACTGTTCTCCGCGCTCTCCGAGAGGCTGCGTCGCACGCCGGCGAGCGAGCTGCTCATCACCCGGGTGCGAGTGCCGACTGCGCAGAAGCTCCTGCTGCTCGCGCGTGCCGCCGGGTCGCGGTCCGGGTCGCAGTCCGGATCCCGTTCGCGGTCGCCCGAGGCCGTGCGCGCTCCGGCCCCCGAGGCCGGGACATGAGCCGGGTCGCCGTCATCGGCGCCGGCATCGCGGGCCTCGCGACTGCCGCGCTGCTCGCCCGCGACGGCCACGAGGTGACCGTCTACGAGACGCACGACTCGATCGGGGGTCGAGCCGGGCGGTGGGACGCCGCGGGCTTCCGCTTCGACACGGGCCCGTCGTGGTACCTCATGCCCGAAGTGTTCGAGCACTTCTACCGTCTGATGGGCACGAGCGCCGCCGCCGAGCTCGAGCTCGAGCGACTCGAGCCCGGCTACCGGGTGTTCTTCGAGCGTCATGACGACCCCCTCGACGTGGTCGCCGACCGGGCACGGGCCGCCGCGGCATTCGAAGCGATCGAACCCGGCGCCGGCAGTGCGCTCGAGCGCTACCTCGACTCGGCAGAGGAGACCACGCGGCTCGCGCTCGACCATTTCCTCTACAACGACTTCTCGTCGCCGGGCACGTTGCTCGTGCCGCCGGTGCTGCGGCGCCTGGGCCGTCTCGGCCGCCTGCTGCTGCAACCGCTCGACCGGTTCGTCGCCCGCCGCTTCCGAGACGGGCGCTTGCGGCAGGTGCTCGGCTATCCCGCCGTCTTCCTCGGTACCTCGCCGTCGGCGGCACCGAGCATGTACCACCTGATGAGCCACTTCGACCTCGACGACGGGGTCTTCTACCCCCTCGGCGGGTTCCGCGAAGTCATCGACAGCGTCGCGCGGTTGGCGCAGCAATCCGGCGCTCGCATCGTGACGGGGGCTCGGGTGACGCAGATCCAGATCGAAGCGGCGGCGGCTCGCGGCATCCGCTACCAGGATTCGCAGGGCGTCGAGCATTCGGTCGAGGCCGATCTCGTCGTCTCCACCGCCGACCTGCACCACACCGAGACGGCGTTGCTGCCGGCCGAGTCGCGCAGCCGGTCGGATGCCTCATGGCGCCGCGCCGACCCTGGGCCGAGCGCCGTACTCGTGATGCTCGGCGTGCGGGGCGGATTGCCGCAGCTGCTGCACCACAACCTGCTCTTCACCGAGGACTGGGCGGAGAACTTCGACCGCATCTTCGGCGCGGACCCGTCGGTGCCCGACCCGGCCTCGCTCTACGCGTGCAAGTCGAGCGCGACCGACCCGTCGGCGGCGCCCACCGGTGACGAGAACCTGTTCGTACTCGTGCCGGTTCCGGCCGACCCCGGCATTGGGCGTGGCGGCATCGATGGCGCCGGTGATGAGGCCGTCGAGCGCATCGCCGATGCGGCTATCGCGCAGATCTCGGCGTGGGCCGACATCCCCGAGCTCGCCGAACGCGTGATCGTACGCCGCACCGTGGGGCCGGGCGACTTCGAGTCGGAGTTCAACTCGTGGCGCGGTTCTGCACTCGGGCCGGCGCACGTGCTCCGGCAGAGCGCGTTCCTGCGCGGGCGTACGACGTCGAAGACGGTGCACGACCTCTACTTCGCGGGCGCGACCACCGTTCCCGGCATCGGGCTGCCCATGTGCCTCATCAGCGCCGAGCTCGTGGCGAAGGCCATGCGCGGCGATCGCAGTGCAGGGCCGCTCGTCGAGCCTGCGGTGCGGAGCGTGCCGGCATGAACCTCGCCTACCTCGGTGTGCTGCTCGGCGGCATCGCGTGCATGGTGCTGCTCGACGTGCGTTTCCACCTGGTGTTCGGCGCGGCCGGCCGGCGCTGGCACGCGACCGTCGTACTCGCCGCCGGTCTCGTCTTCTTCCTCGCGTGGGACCTGGCCGGCATCGGCCTCGGCATCTTCCACAAGGCCGAGAACACCGTGAGCACCGGCATCCTGCTCGCACCGGAACTGCCTCTCGAGGAGCTCGTGTTCCTCACCTTCCTCTGCTATCTCACGCTCGTGCTCTACACCGGCGTCGTGCGCCTGATCGCGGCGAAGGAGGCGGCACGCCGGTGACCTACCTGCTGCTCTCGGCGGTCTTCCTCTCCGTGGCCATCGTCGTCGCGGCGCCCGAGTGGCGACGTGCACCGCGCGGCCACGGGCGAGCGGTCGTGATCTCCGCGCTCGTACTCGTGGTGCTGACCGTCGCCTTCGACTCGATCATGATCGGGGCGGGCCTGTTCGACTACGCCGATGCGCACATCTGGGGGGCTCGTCTCGGACTCGCACCCATCGAGGACCTCGCGTATCCCGTCGCCGGGATCCTGCTCCTCAGCGGACTGTGGAACCTCCTCGGAAGGCGGCCGACCGATGCCGACTGACACCCGACGACGGAGCGCGGTCGCCGACCTCCTCACCGCCTCCCGCCCGCTCAGCTGGGTGAACACCGCGTTCCCGTTCGCGGCCGCGTACCTGCTCACGACCCGCGAGGTCGATGTCGCCTTCATCGTGGGCACCCTGTTCTTCCTCGTGCCCTACAACCTCGCGATGTACGGGGTGAACGACGTCTTCGACTACGCATCGGATGCCGCGAACCCGCGCAAGGGCGGCGTCGAGGGCGCGCTGCTCGTGCCCGGCCGGCACCGGCTCACGATCATCGCAGCGATCGCGACGTGCGCACCCTTCGTCGTGGTGCTCGTCGCGCTCGGTGGGCCGGCATCGTGGGCGGTGCTCGCGGTGAGTCTCTTCGCGGTCGCCGCGTACTCGGTGCCGGGGCTACGGTTCAAGGAGGTGCCGTTCCTCGACTCGCTGACCTCGAGCGTGCACTTCGTGAGCCCTGCGGTCTACGGGCTCGTGCTTGCCGGCGCGGCGTTCACGCCGCCGCTCCTCGCAGTGCTGCTCGCCTTCCTGGCGTGGGGTGTCGCGAGCCACGCGTTCGGAGCGGTGCAGGATGTGGTGCCCGACCGGGCGGGCGGCATCGCCTCGATCGCGACGGTGCTCGGCGCCCGTCGCACGGTGCAGTTCGCGATCGGCGCGTGGACACTCGCGGGGCTGCTCATGCTCGCGACGTCGTGGCCCGGGCCGCTCGCGGCCCTGCTCGTGGTGCCGTACCTCGCCGTGGCAGCACCCTTCACGGACGTCACCGATGCCTCATCGGGGCGCGCGAACGCCGGCTGGAAGCGATTCCTCGGCATCAACTACGTCGTCGGGTTCCTCGTGACGTTACTGCTCATCTGGTACGCCGCCATCATGGCCTGAGCCGGTCAGCCTCCGACGATTTCGGGGGCTCGCGGATGCCGCGACTGCCCGTTCAGCGCAGGAGCCGCGTGAACCGGAACGACGCGAAGCCCTCGATCGGCAGCTCTTCGATGCCCGCGAAGCCCGCCTCCCTCGCATACCGCTCGACGGTCGACTGCCGCATCACCGTGCCGGTGCCGACCGACCCGGGCGTGGAGAGACTGTCGGGCAGGCACATGAAGAGGCTGTACCCGTACATGATCCGCTCCGTCTCGTCGCCGTCGGGCGCGAACTCGGTTGCGACGGCCTCGTCCATGATCACGACCACGCCGTCGGGGCGTGCGACGCGTCGGATCGCCTCGAGCACCTCGACCGGTCGCGGCATGTCGTGGAGCGCCTCGAAGACGAATACGGCGTCGAAGACGGCTTCCTCGGGGAGCGCCTCACCGGCGACGTGATGGAACCGAACGCGATCGGCCACTCCCGCCGCCCGCGCATGTTCCCGCGCCGCCGTGATCGAGGGCTCGTCGATGTCGAACCCCTCCACACGAGCGTCCGGATACCCTTGCGCGATCCCGATCGCCGACCAGCCGTGCCCACTGCCGACATCCGCGATCCGGGCACCTGGGCGTGAGAGCACCGAGTGCACTGAGGGAACGCCGGCGAGCTCGAGCGCGAGCTGCCGCAGGAACCACGGGCGGTTGATGTCGCCCTGCGCGTCGCGAGCATCGTCGCCGAGCTGCGCCCACGAGACCCCGCTGCCCGTTCGGTACGCGTCGAGCAGTGCAGGGAGCTGCCCTGCCGTCGCTGCGAAGAACCGACCGAGCGGCGCGAGGTAGTCGAGCGAGTCGGCGTCGACGAGCACCTCGGCGTGCGCGGGCGGCAGGGTGAACCGGCGGGCGGATGCCGCTGCGTGCGCATCATCGACGGTGAGGATGCCGCTCACGGCCTGATGCTCGAGCCATTCGATCGCGTAGCGCTCATGGGTGCCGGTGCGCGCGGCGAGTGTCGGCGCGTCGAGCGGCCCGCCCGCGGCGAGGGCGCGATACCAGCCGAGACGATCGCCGAGGTAGATGCTGAGCAGTTCGATGCCGCCGAGAGCCGAAGCGAAGATGCGGTCGGCGAATGCCGTCACCGCGCCTGCTTCACCTTGGGCAGCTGTGGCCTTGGAGTTCTGTTCCGGGGAGTTCTGTTCCGGGGAGTTCTGTTCCGGGGAGTTCTGTTCCGGCACCATCGTCGAGTCCTTCCGATCGACCGGCGCGAAGCCGGAATCCTACTCGCCGACGAGCAGCCGCGTTGAGTGCTCGAGGTGCTCGCGTAGCGCAACCGGCCCGCGCGTGGGCAGCTCGTCGAGCAGGGCGCGGTGCTCGGTGATGAGGCTTTCGAGCGTGTAGTGCGGGCGCACGTGCAGGAGAAACAGCAGCAGTTCGCTGCCGAGGGCGGCGTGGGCCTCGATGATGCGGGGGCTTTCGGATGCCGCGACGATCGCCCGATGGAAGTCGGCGTGAATGCGCTCGACCTCGAGCCAGTCGACTGCGGCGCTGGTATCACCGCCGGCGGGCGCAGACCGGTCGAGGGCGTCGAGCCGGTCGAGGGCGTCGAGCCGGTCGAGGGCGTCGCGCGCCGGGGCCAGCACCGACTCGGGCCACGCTTCGCCGTTGCGCACGCCCACGATGCGAACCGCCTCGACCTCGAGCGCCGCACGCAGCTGCTGCAGCGCGATGACGTGGGCGCGATCGAAACTCGCCACGCGCACCCCCCGGTAAGCCTCGGCGACAACGAGGCGCTCGGCCACCAACCGCTGGAACGCCGCGCGCACGGTGTGTCGCGACACGGCGTACAGCTCGGATGAGGCTTCTTCCCGAAGCGGGGAGTCCGGTGGGAGCACCCCGCTCAGGATGTCCGCGCGCACGAGACCCGCGACCCGATCGACCGCGGTCTCTGCTGCGGCCGGGCCACCCGCCTCGCGTCGTGACGTCGGCACCGGGGCATCCGCTCGCTCTGGTTCGCCCTGAATCGTCGGCGCGCTCAGTCGAGCTTCGAGCGCACGACGAGCCAGACAGTGACGCCGACGACGGCGACCAGGCCCACGGCGGCGGCGATCGCGGCGACGGGCTGCTCGTCAGCGAACCGGCGCAGTCTCACCTTCGCCTGTTCGGCCTTGATGCCCGCCTGCTTCGGCACGTTGAGCTTGTCTTCAAGGGCGTTGAGAGTCTCGGCGAACTCGGCACGCGCCCGTTGCGACGCGACCTTGGCCTGCATGCGCGTGAGGTTGCGCTCGCGAGTGGCGGCGTCGCGCTTCGAGGGGTGGGTTCCGTTGGCGTCAGTAGCGGCGGTCATAGTCACCCGTTCCCTTCAGGGCGTCGAGGTCGGCCTTCAGGCTCTCGACCGACTCGAGGGGCTCTGAGCCCCGCTTGAAGTTGATGTAGGCGATCCAGAGCAGGATGACGATGATCAGCAGCAACGCGCCGGAGACGGTGAGTGCCGCGGCCCACGCGGGCATCACGAGCGCGAGCGCGAAGATGCCGGTGACGATCAGCGTGAAGAGCAGGAAGACGCCGACGACCGCGGCGCCGGCGACGAGGCCGGATCCGATGCCGAAGTGCTTGACCTTGTATGAGACCTCGGCCTTGATCTGGTCGATCTCGGCGCGCACGAGCGCTGAGATCGTGTCGGGCAGTTCGCCGATCAGGGTGAAGAGCGATCGGTCGTCGTTCGAGGGTGCGGTCATCGCGCGGTCACCTCCACGTTCACGAGTCGGATGTCGCGGGCTTGGCCTTGCCCTTGGCCGCGGTGCCGCGCGTGGCTGCCGGCTTACGGGCCGACTTGGCTGTGCTGCTCGACGCGGGCTTCGCGGTCTTCGCGGTCTTCGAGACGTTCGCCTTCGCGGTCTTCGCCGTAGTGTCGACGTCGCGCTTGGTCGCGCCCGAGCCTCGAGTGGCGTTTCCGATGAGCGACTTCACGCCGTCGAGCACTGTGCCGGAGAGATCGCCGACCTTTTCGGCCGCGAACCCCTTGACGGTGTCGACGCCCTGCTGCACGGCGGGCGTGTTCCACACGCCCTCGGCCGTCTTTCGAATCTGCTCGTAGCGCTCACGACCGGCTCGCGTACCGAGCACGTAGCCGATTCCGAGCCCCACGACGAAGAGGATCTTCCCTTTCATGTGCACCCCATCTCCCCCTGTGATTCACCACAGTGACGTTTCCAGCGTAGACCCCGCATCAATCGGCGCAAGGGGGTTGCGTCGAAATATTCCGCTCGGGCTATGCGCTGCCGTCGGGCTGCACCCGACGGTGCCTGATTCGCCGCGCCACCTCGAGCGCGTGGGGCACGACCGACGCCAGACCGGTGCCGGCGACCCAGGATCCGGTGGTTTCGATGCCGGGCTCTGCGGCGAGCGCGTCTTCGAGTGCACGCACCCGATCGCGCTGGCCGATGGCGGCCTGCGAGAGCGCGTCGCGCCACTGCGCTCGGCCGGCTGCGCGGAGCATCCGCCCATCGACGGTCACGCCCAGGAGGATCGATGCATCGGCGAGCGCGAGCGCGGCGACCTCGGCGTCGGAGAGCCCGTCGAGCGGGTTCGGTGCACCGGCGCGACCATAAGAGAGACGCACGACGTGCCGGCCGCCCGCCGCCTCGGCGAGCCAACTCCACTTCGCGGTCGAGTGGGTGAGCGCCTTCGCCTGCACGTCGGGCGTGCCTGCGGCGACGAGCACGCCGGTGCCGCGCGGGGCTCTGTCGAGGTCTGGCGCGTCGAGGACGAGCGTGACAAGCTCGACGGATGCCGCAGCCGGCCACTCGCCGGTCGACGCATCCGCCCAGCCGTCGAGGGCAGCGGCGACGAGCTCGAGCGCGGCGTGCCCGGACGCGGCGAGCACGACCTCGGGGGTGCTCACGATCAGCTCGCCGGCTTCGGTCGACGCGGTGACGAGCCAGGATCCTGCGGGTTGAGGAGGGAGCGAAGCGAGCGTCTCGAAACCGGGTTCTCCGGAAGTGCGGGTTTCGAGACCCGGCTGGCGCGCGTCATCCGCTCGCTCGAGACCGGTAACCTCGGCGCCGCGCACGACCGTCACGCCGAACCGCTCGAGTTCACGTTCGAGCGCGTCGACGAGTCGGTGCATGCCGCCGCGAACGCCGCGCACGGCTCCCCCGGCCTTGCGCTCCTCGACGAGCTGCCCGACCCCGCCCGAGAGCGAGCCGGTGCGGGTCATCGCCTCGTTGAGTCCGGGGGCGACGACATCGAGATCGAGGTCGTTCGGATCGGTCGAGTAGACGCCCGCCGAGATCGGCGTGACGAGCCGGTCGAGCACGGCCTGGCCCATGCGCGAGCGCACGAGCTGGCCGAGGCTGTGGGCCCGTCCGATGCGGAGGATCGGCATGAGGCGGTCGCCGTACGCGCGGATCGCCCCGCGCCAGCCGATGATGCGTCGCACGTCATCGCCGAGGGGGTTCGCGGGGATGCCGAGCATGCCGGTCTTCGGCAGGGGCGCGGCGTCGGGTCGACCGTGCGCACCGGGCATGACGAGCCAGGCGCCCGCCGGGTTCGGGCTCTCGATCTCGCCGTCGAGCTTGAGGGAGCTGAGCAGCTCGGCGACCCCCCCGCCCCGGGTCGCGAAGGATTCGGCGCCGCTGTCGAGCGTCAGGCCGTCGAGTTCGATGCGGCCGACGCATCCGCCCAGCTCGTCGCGCCGCTCGAGCACGGTGACCCGCAGGCCGACCTTCGCGCACTCGAGTGCGGCGACGAGGCCCGCGACCCCGCCGCCGATCACGACGACGTCGGCTGCGGACTCTGTCGGTCGAGTAGTGAGCGAAGCGAGCGTATCGAGACCATTCACCGGGTCTCGACCAGCGTCGGGCGCATCGGTCATGCCGACGCCTCGTGCACGAGCTCGACGACGCGCGTCAGCACCGTAGGGTCGGTCTCGGGCGGCACGCCGTGGCCGAGGTTGAAGATGTGGGCCGGCGCCGCCTGGCCGCGACGCAGCACGTCGCGCACCGCGGCCTCGAGCACGGGCCACGGGGCGGCGAGGAGCGCCGGGTCGAGGTTGCCCTGCAGGGGAACGCCGTCGCCGACGCGCTCGACGGCGACATCGAGCGGGATGCGGTAATCGACCCCGACGGTGTCGACCCCGATGCCGTGCATCGCGCCGAGCAGTTCGCCGGTGCCGACGCCGAAGTGCACGACGGGCACGCGCCTCGTCTCGCTCGCTGAGCCTGTCGAAGCGGGCCCGACCCGCTCGACAGGCTCAGGGGACTCGACAGGCTCAGGGGACGTCGTCTCGTAGGCGAGGTCGTGCACGAAGCTCAGCGCCTTCGCCGAGGCGGGTGCGACGTGCGTCTCGTAGTCGGCGAGCGAGAGCGCGCCGGCCCACGAGTCGAAGAGCTGGGCGGCGGATGCCCCGGCGAGCACTTGCGTGCGCAGGAAGCGTCCGGTGAGCTCGGCCGTCCAGTCCATGAGCGCGCGCCAGGCGCCGGGATCGGCGTGCATGAGGGTGCGGGCCGCGAGGTGGTCCTTCGACGGGCCGCCCTCGGCGAGGTAGGCCGCGAGGGTGAACGGGGCACCGGCGAAGCCGATGAGCGGGGTGCTGCCAGTGCCGGTTGAGCCTGCCGAAACCCCTCCGCTCAGCGAAGTCGCGTTGAGCTCGGCGACCACGCGCCCGACCGCTTCGGTGATGGGGGCGGATGTCTCGTCGATCCGCGCGGGGTCGATCGCCGTGAGCTCGGCGACGCCCGCGGCATCCGCATAGCCCTTCGTGAAGACGGGTCCGCGGCCGGGCTGGATCTCGACGTCGACGCCCACGAGCTTGAGCGGCACGACGATGTCGCTGAAGAAGATGCCCGCGTCGACCTTGTGACGGCGCACGGGCTGCAGCGTGATCTCGGCGGCCATCGCCGGGTCGAGGCATGCGTCGAGCATGCGTGTGCCGACGCGCAGGTCGCGGTACTCGGGAAGGGATCGCCCCGCCTGTCGCATGAACCACACGGGGGTGACGTCCGAGCGTTCTCCTCTATATGCGCGAACGAGGCGCGAGTCGGAGGTCAGGCCGGAGGAGAGCGGATGCTGCGGGGAGAGGATCACGCCTGACATTGTCGCCTATCGGGCTGGGGAACTCACTCGAAGAGCAGCCGTGTGCCGCTCGCGCAGGTATGGGTGACGCAGGTCGTTTCCGGATCCGAGTCGCGCGGTTCACCCAGCGAGCCGATTTGTTCGAAGCCTTACATTCGCGCACTCATCAACGCTAAGGTCGAGACGTTGTGCGCCCCCGAGCACGACGACGCACGTGTTCCCCCGCCCGTGCGCCTCCGCACCCACGGAGATCCCATGTCGCTCATGCAGTGCTGCAACCCGTCCGCCCGAACGACCCGAGTCGCGCGATGAACGACGCCACGCCGCACCGCGCCGGCATCACGTTCCTGGTCGCCGCCGCCGCCGCCCTCCTCGTCGGCGCACTCATCGCCAGCTCCGGCTTCCTCCAGCGCCTGATGCTGCGTCTGCCCGAAGTGCCGGGCCTCGAGCGAGTGGCCTTGATGGTCTCGGCACTCGCCGTGCTGGCCGCCGTCATCTGGATGTTCGTGCGCCTCGGCGAGCTCGCCCGCGCCCGCGCCCGTCGCCGTGCGCTCGAGGCCAGCGTGCGGGGCGAGGTGAGCTGCGGCATCCGCAGCAGAGCTCTCGTGGCGAGCCTCAACGAGTTGACCGCGGATGACCCGCGCGCGGTCAAGCTCGGGGCTCGTTTCTCGATCGTGGTCGACGAGATCGGCGTCGCATTCTGGAACGGCGGCCGGCGACCCCGGCGCGCGGTGCACTTCCCGTGGCGCGAGGTGCGCGGCATCCGCAGCGACTCGGTCATCGCAGGCGACTCGGAGCTGGCGGTGCTCGTGCTGCGCGTGCGACACGGCGGCATGAGCATCGAACTGCCACTCATCCTCGCCGCAGAGCGGACCGGCCGATACGCACTCGCTGGCGCCCCGTTCTTCGCCATCGTGCGCAGCTGGAAGGCGAAGCACCGCACGGCGCTCGCCGCCGCGGGCCTCGACCTGCCGCCGCTCACCGCACCCATCCAGATCATCCAGCCGGGTCTGGTGCTCGCCGGACGCTGAGTTTCCCTCAGAGTCCGCACTGAGCAAACGTGGATTCCACCACGAGTAGAATCCCATCGTGCTCATTTGCCTGACCGCGAGCCACAAGAACGCCGGCTTCGACATGCTCGAACGTCTTTCGGCGACCGCGGACGCCGCAGGCCCCCGCATCCGCAATGGCCACGACGCTGTGCGCGGTGCAGTGGTCGTCGCCACCTGCAACCGCTTCGAGGCGTATCTCGACCTCGACGCCGCCGAGGGTGAATCGCCCGTGCCGGCGGTGCACGAGGCGATTCGCGCGGTGGGCACCGTTGCGGGCCTCGAGCCCGACGAGTTGCGCACCACGTTCGGGTTCGTGCACGGCAACGCCGTCGCCGGGCACCTCTTCGCCGTGGCCTCCGGCCTCGAATCGGTCGTCGTCGGCGAGGGCGAGATCGCCGGCCAGGTGCGCCGTTCGCTCGAACGCGCGCGCACCGAGCGCACCACGACCCCCGAACTCGAACGACTCTTCCAGCGCGCTTCGCAGATCTCGCGCCGAGTGAAGAACGAGACCGGCATCGGCGGCGAGGGGCGCTCGCTCGTGCGCCTCGCGCTCGAACTCGCCGAAAGCCGCATCACCGACTGGGCCGCGACCCGGGTGCTGCTCGTCGGCACCGGACGCTTCGCGGGCGCCTCGCTCGCGGCGCTACGCGACCGCGGCGTCACCGATGTGCGCGTCTTCTCGCCCTCGGGCCGGGCGGCGAAGTTCGCCGCCGGTCACGGCATCGATGCGGTGGCGCGCGGCGAAGTCGCCGCCGCGGCCGCAACCTCCGACATCATCGTCACCTGCACCACGGCCGAGCACCATGTCGTCGATCGGACGATGCTCGAATCCGGGCGGGCGGGGCTCGAGGCATCCGTCGCGCCTGGAGCTGCTCTCGACGCTGTTTCGCTCAGCCTTGTCGGCGAGCCCGGCGACTCCCCGGTCGGTCGTCAGCTCGTGATCGACCTCGGCCTGCCGCGCAACGTCGCCCCCGATGTCGTCGAAGTGCCCGGCGTCGAGCTGCTCGACCTCGAGACCATCCGCATCCACGCACCGCTCGAAGAATTCGGGGCGACGGATGCCGCGCGCGCGATCGTCGGCGGAGCGGCCCGCGCCTTCGGCGAGGCCCGTGAAGAGCACGACCTCGCGCCCGCCGTCGTGGCCCTGCGGCGCCATGTCTTCGACATCCTCGACGGCGAGATCGAGCGTGCTCGCAGCCGCGGTGACGACGACGCACGCACCGAGGCCGCACTGCGGCACATGGCCGGCGTGCTGCTGCACACTCCCATGGTGCGCTCGCGCGAACTCGCCCGCGCCGGCGAACAGCAGGCCTGGATCGACGGCATCGCCGCGATCTTCGGCGTGGTTCCCGAAGCGGATGATGCCGCGGGGGCCGGGGGTCGCGAGGCCGGTGGCGTCGGTTCCGCGGGTGCTGCTTCCGGTGGTGCAGCTTCCGGTGGCGCCGGTTCCGCGGGTGCAGGCGCCGTCGCCGCCTTCTGACCGTCGGCCAGTGCCAGCGATGCCGCCCGTCGGGGGCGCGCGATACGCTTCCTGACGATGCACGAGAACAGCGACCCTGCGACCATCTCCGAACGCGCGGCAGCGGCGGCGGCCGACGGCCCGCCCGCACTGCGCTTCCCGTTCGATGCGGCGACACTCACCGATTCGCCGATTCGCACCGACCGTCTCGTGCTGCGCCCGCTCGAGGCATCCGATGCCCCAGACGTCTACGAGTACCAGCGCATCCCCGAGGTGCTCCGGTACCTGCCGTGGCCCGAGCGCGACCGCGACGAGGGCTACGAGCACACGGCGACTCGTGCGGCGGAGCGCGTACTCGCCGCTGACGGCGACTTCTTCGTATTCGCGATGGCGCTGCCTGGCACACCCTCGATCGACGACGCCGAGCGAGATCGCGTCATCGGGGACATGATGGTGCGCGTCTCGAGCCTCGCCCACGCGCAGCTCGAACTCGGCTGGGTGGTGCACCCCGACTTCCAAGGCAGTGGGTACGCCCTCGAGGCCGCGAGCGCGATCCGCGACTTCGCGTTCGAGACGCTGCACCCCCACCGGATTCAGGCGTTCCTCGACGCGCGCAACGGAGCATCCGCTGCACTCTGCGAACGCCTCGGCATGCGACGCGAGGCGACGATCCTGGAAGAGCAGTACAACGACGGCGAGTGGCAGGACACTGCGGTCTACGGAGTGCTGCGGCGCGAGTGGGCGGCCGCTCGCGGGTCGCACTGATTGGGCGACTAACATTCGGGGATGACGAACCCGACTCCGATCGACGACGTCCCGATCGGCGGTGAGGTCATTCGCCTCGGGCAGTTCCTGAAGTTCGCTGGGCTCCTCGACTCCGGTGGAGACGTGAAAGAGGCCATCATCAACGGCTTTGTGGCCGTGAACGGCGAGGTTGATCGCCGCCGCGGACGGCAGCTGCAGCTCGGAGACATCGTCAGCTTCGATGGACGCAGGGTTCGCGTCTCTCCGTGAAAGTACCGATGCCCCGTTGGGTGCCTCGTTTGCCATCTGACCTCCGAAGCTCGCGTGCGGGGGCCTGACGGGGGCGAGCATCCACGGTCTCTCCCGCGGTATCCTCATCGTGCCGAAGCAACACCCGTTCCGGGTGGGGAAAGTGAGGCGGTGCGGGCCGTCGGTCCGCACCCCACTACGAACCCACGGGTGGTTCGGCCGGGCCGCCCGGGATTGGACTGATCCGCATGCCGATCGATCGTGACGTGCCCACCATCGAGGCACAGTTCGTGCGCCTGGATGATCGATTCGATGGTGTCGATGGCGATTTCGTCCTCGAACGCATCCACACCGGAGCACGCAAGAGCGAAGGCCCGGTGTGGTTCCCAGCGGGACGCTATCTTGTCTGGAGCGACATCCCGAACTCGCGCATGCTGCGCTGGGACGAGACGAGCGGCGCGGTCGGGGTGTTCCGCGAGTACTCCGGCTACGCGAACGGCAACACCATCGACCGCCAGGGCCGCCTCATCACGTGCGAGCAGGGCAACCGCCGAGTGACCCGCACCGAGCACGACGGGTCCATCACCGTGCTCGCCGACACCTTCGACGGCCGGCCGCTCAACAGTCCCAACGACGTCGTCGTCCGTCACGACGGGACGATCTGGTTCACGGATCCGCCCTACGGCATCGCCGGCGACTACGAGGGCAACGCCGCCGAACAGGAGCAGGACGGTCAGTACGTCTTCCGGCTCGATCCGTCGACGGGTGATCTGACCGTCGTCGCAGACGACTTCTCCCGCCCGAACGGACTGGCCTTCTCGCCCGACGAACAGCGGCTCTACATCGCCGACACGCGGCAGAACCCGAGCCACATCAGGGCATTCGATGTGCTGGCCGATGGAACGCTCGAGGGTGGTGCGATCCACGCCACCTGCGACCACGGCCGGTTCGACGGGCTGCGGGTCGATACCGACGGCCGGATCTGGGCCGCCGCATGGGACGGAGTGCACTGCTTCGCCCCCGACGGCGACCTCATCGGCAAGCTGCTCCTGCCGGAGTCCGTGGCCAACCTCGCGTTCGGCGGGCCGAAGCGCAATCTGCTCTTCATCACCGCCGGCCGGTCCGTCTATTGCCTGAGGGTCACCTTCAACGGCGCGCTCTATCCGCCGGTCGCGGTACGCGAATAGGGAGCTTCCGGTCACGCAGCGGGACTGACGTAGAGATCATCGCGCCGAACGCCGGCGACCAGATGGTCTGCTTCCCGCAACCGTTTTTGCATTGTTGAAGGGCATGATCGACTCGGCGGATATCCCCACGGAGCAGGTCAGTTCGAGACCGGTCAGACCTTTGCCGCTCATCATGTCCAGCGGCACGGACACCTGGTTCGAGCCTTCAGAAGTCGGTCCATGAAGACCCTGCTCTAGACCGTCGAACGCCCGTTCCAAGACGCGCTCAGGTCGCCCTCCGAGCGTCGAATACGGCACCGACCACGATGCCGACCAACATGCCGATACCTGCACCGACTACAAGGGCGTCGAAGAAGGTCAGCCCAACACCGGCGCCGACCAGGACCCCTAGCGCGATGCCGATTCCCACGCCGCTGAACGACGTCTCGGAGTAATCCTTCGGAGGCACCATGACTTCAACGCTACTCGCACCGAAGACAGGACATCCGCTTGCGGTCCGCCACGAGGCCGCATCCGGATCCGTCAACGCCCGCGGCATTGCTTGCGACGTTGAGACCACGCACACCCCTTGTCGACCTCCGTCGAAGGAGACTCATGAGGCCGTCAGAAAGCCCAGCAAGACCCCGACCGCGACGGCGATCCAGATCAAACCCATCGCAATAAAGAACGCACCCAAGAGCCGGTAAATGCGATATGGGTCCTTCTCGGCATGCAGAGACTTGCTGACGAGATTGTCCGGGCCCCAAACTCGATCCAGGTTCCGTCTGTTCTGTTCCGAGATCCACAGTGGATTCACGAGCATGATCGCGCCCGCGGCGACGATCAGCCCGCCGAAGAGTGCGAGTGGAAGCATGAGCGTTCCGTCCGTATGTGACTGCGCCGAGACTATACCGCCTACGCTACCGGCCCCGGGCCACGACCCGGGAGACTGTCGCCGTTGAAGACGGGCCACGAGACGCTCGACAGGCGGTACATCAGTGGAGAGCGCGAGAGATCCGTCGGCGAGACATCGCGAGTGCTGTTCGCGCGCTCATCGGTCTAGGTGCCGCGGATCATTTCAGCCAACTCAGCGGGGTTTGCGTCCGGCGGGAGCGCGATCAGGAGGGTATCGCCCTGCAACGCCTCGAGCACCGCGACAGCTGACAACACCACGTCACCCGCCTTGATCACCAAGCGTGCAGTCCCTCCGGATTGAGCGGCTTCGGCTGTCAACGTCTGAAAGACGTCCGCTCCTTCATCGTCGAACCTCAAGTCGACAGCATGGGTCTTACCATCGGCGACCGCTTCGGCCTCTTCGACGCCAGCATGAACGAAGTCCGATTCGAGGATCATCACGTGCTCGCCATTCACCGAGACGCACTCCGGTGCGGATCCCGAAACGCAGGACTCCGAGACGGCCATATCGACGCCGCCAGCGGTCGCCGGCGTGCTCTCTCCTGGACCGTCAACGGCGGAGCATCCACTCATCATCAAGAGGAGCATGCCGACCACGGACAACTTCCAGACCTGAGAACCCATGGGCGCTCCTCCTCGAGCACTATTCGGAGCGATCTCACTCCGACACCCCACGCTACCTTTGCGACAGCGACAAGATTCGTTCGTCACCGGAATCGGTGTCCCCCTGTGCTTACGGGTGTCATCCACCTAGGCTGTCGCAGTGAGCCAAGCACTGGACGAGGGGCCGTTCTTTCACGGCACGAAAGCCGATCTCCGGAACGGTGATCTCCTCACGGCGGGCTTCCGGTCGAACTATCGTCCCGAAGTCGTGATGAACCACATCTATTTCACCGCCCTTCCCGACGGTGCTGGACTCGCCGCGGAACTCGCGGCCGGTGACGGTGGTCCGCGCGTCTATGCCGTCGAGCCGACCGGCCCGTTCGAGGACGACCCGAACGTGACCGACAAGAAGTTCCCCGGCAACCCCACCCGCTCGTACCGCAGCACTGCACCACTCAGGGTCGTTGGCGAGATCACTGATTTCACGCGCCAGACCCCCGAGGCGCTCCAGGCATGGAGAGAACGTCTGGCAGCGTTCCGCGCCGACAAGCGAGGCGAAATCATCAACTAACCAGATCTGCATCGAGGCGAGAATGCTCGCGCATGTTCCGTCGCGTCCCGTGGCGAATCCTCAGCGGGGTGACACGACGACCTGAACTGTCTCGCCCACATCCTTGCCGCGAGTCAACGTCCGCGCGACGACAAGGCGCCCGTTCGAACCGACGCCTACGCCCCGATGAGTCGCGCCGCCAAGTAGCCCTCGATCTCGGCGAGCGGCACGCGCACCTGCTCCATGCTGTCGCGCTCGCGCACGGTCACGGCGTTGTCGTCGAGCGAGTCGAAGTCGACCGTGATGCAGAACGGCGTGCCGATCTCGTCTTGGCGACGGTACCGACGACCGATCGCACCGGCGTCGTCGAAGTCGACGTTCCAGTGCTTGCGCAGCGATGCGGCGACCTCGCGGGCCAGTGGCGAGAGACGCTCGTTGCGGCTGAGCGGCAACACGGCCGCCTTCACCGGCGCGAGACGCGGGTCGAGTCGCAGCACCGTACGAGTGTCGACGCCGCCCTTCGCGTTCGGCACCTCCTCGACGTCGTACGCATCGACGAGGAACGCCATGAGCGAGCGGGTCAGACCCGCCGCGGGCTCGATCACGTACGGGATCCAGCGTTCGTTCTTCGACTGGTCGAAGTACGACAGCTCTTTGCCGGAGTGCTCGGAGTGCGTCTTGAGGTCGAAGTCGGTGCGGTTGGCGACACCCTCGAGCTCGCCCCACTCGCCACCGGTGAAGCCGAAGCGGTACTCGATGTCGACGGTGCGCTTCGAGTAGTGCGAGAGCTTGTCTTGCGGGTGCTCGAAGCGACGCAGGTTCTCGGGGTCGACGCCGAGGTCGACGTACCAGTCCCAGCGATAGTCGAGCCAGTACTCGAACCACTGGTCGTCGGTGCCGGGCTCGACGAAGAACTCGAGCTCCATCTGCTCGAACTCGCGCGTGCGGAAGATGAAGTTTCCGGGCGTGATCTCGTTGCGGAACGACTTGCCGATCTGGCCGATGCCGAACGGCGGCTTCATGCGTGCGGCCTGCAGCACGTTGGCGAAGTTCGTGAAGATGCCCTGTGCCGTCTCGGGGCGGAGGTACTGCAGCCCCGACTCATCCTGAACCGGGCCCAGGTAGGTCTGCAGCATCATGTTGAAGTCGCGGGGCGGAGTCCACTGGCCGCGCGTGCCGCAGTTCGGGCAGGCGATGTCGCCCATGCCGTTCTCGGGGGCGCGGCCCTTCTTCCCCTCGAAGGCCTCGAGCAGGTGGTCTTCGCGGAAGCGCTTGTGGCAGTGCAGGCACTCGACGAGCGGGTCGGTGAAGACACCGACGTGGCCCGAGGCGATCCACACCTGCTTCGGCAGGATGACGCTCGAGTCGAGGCCGACGACATCGTCGCGGCCGGTCACCATGTACCGCCACCACTGGCGCTTGATGTTCTCTTTCAGCTCCACGCCGAGGGGGCCGTAGTCCCACGCCGAGCGGGACCCGCCGTAGATCTCGCCGGCCTGGAAGACGAACCCCCGATGCTGGGCGAGGGCGATGACGGATTCGAGACGGCTGGGTGCGGCCACGGTGGCTCCAATGGTCCTAGAGATCGGGGGTTTCCCGGAAACGACACGGTGACACCATCCTACGGGCGGGCGCGAGCCCGTAGTCCCGGTCCGCGGTCACCGGAGCTCCCGAGTCGGCCGAGATCGGCGGTCTGCGCTGGGCACGACCGCCGATCCGCCTTCGTGGTCTGTCGATCAGCGCGCGCTCGAGGCCCGCCGTCGCCACACGATTGCCGCGCAGCCGAGTACGATCAGCGCGAGAGCGGCGATGCCGATACCGCCGTCGACACCGGTTTCGGCCAAGCGTGGGCCGTCGGCCGTCGTCTCGGAGTCGATGGCCGGGGCGGCGGGTACCGCTGCCGGCGATGACTCGCCGGGGGCGGTCGGCGCCGGAGCCGCGGTGATGGTCAGCGGGACCTCATTCGACCAGAGCACGGTTCCATCGCCGATCGTCTGCGAGGCGAAGACGGCGTACCGCGGGCGCTCTTCACTGTCGGCGGAGACCATGTCGACCGGCGTGATCAGCACACTGAACGTGCCGTCGGGAGTGACGTCGGCCTGCGTGCCGGTGAGGGTGCCTTGGCCGGCTGCCACTGCAACCCATGCGGTCGACACGCTCGGATCGAAGCCCGATCCGGTGACGGTGAAGCCGCCGAGCCAGTCGCCTGCGGGAAAGGTCGTCTGGTCGACCTGGATGGTCGGTGCGGTGGGCGCAGGCACCTCTTCCGCGGCGGCGGGCGACGCCGCAAGTGTCACCAGGGCGAGGCCGGCGACTGCCGCGACGACAGTGGCGCGACGGGGGAAGTTCAGAGCGGTCATGGAGGATCGGGCTTTCGTTCGGGGTTGGATTCGGGCCGCCCAGCGGTGGGCGTGAGATGACTATACGACACCGGCGCGGCGACAACGACGGGCTGTCCCGCCCTCACGCCGCACGCAGCGAATCGGGCCCGATCTCGGCGACGGACCGGTGCCCCGCGAGGCCGAGCGTGAGGTCGAACTCGGCGATGTGATTGCGCACGACCTCGTGCACGCCGTCGGTTCCCGCGACGGCGAGGCCGTAGGCGTAGGGCCGGCCGATGCCCACGGCCGTGGCGCCGCGTGCGAGCGCGATGAAGGCATCGGCACCGCCGCGCACCCCGCTGTCGAGGATGACGGGGACCCGGCCGCCGACCCGCTCGACGACGCCGGGCAGCGCGTCGAGCGTCGCGACGGATTCGTCGACCTGGCGGCCGCCGTGGTTCGACACCACGAGGCCGTCGACGCCGTGGTCGAGCGCTTGCGCCGCGTCATCCGGATGCAGCACTCCCTTCAGCAGCACCGGCAGGTTCGTCCACTCACGCAGCTTCGCGAGGTCGCCCCACTCGAGCGCCGGGTTCGAGAACACGTCGAGGAACGTCTCGATCGCCGCGCGAGGCAACGGCGAGCGTAGGGCCGCACGCACTCCGCCGTCGACGAGCGGCGTTCGTGCACCCGAACGGGCGATCGCGAACGCCGAGGCGAGCAGTTTCGGGGTGACCTTCGGGCGCGGCCCGCCACCGCCGCCGCGTGCGACGCGCTCCCGCACGAGCTCGGCGAAGACCGGGTCGCTCGTGTACTGCGCGATGCCCTGCCCGCGCGTGAAAGGCAGATAGGCGGCGTCGAGATCGCGGGTGCGCCAGCCGAGCAGGTGCGTGTCGAGGGTGACGACGATCGCCTCGCACCCGGATGCCTCGGCGCGACGCACGAACGACGCGTTGAGCTCATCGGAGGCGCTCCAGTACAGCTGGAACCAGCGCGATCGCGTGCCCATCGCGGCGGCGACCTCCTCTAATGGGGCGCTTGCCTGGTTCGAGAGGATGTACGGCACGTCGAGCGCCGCCGCGGCACGGCCGACCGCGACATCCGCTTCGCTGTGCGCCATCTCGGTGACGCCGATCGGCGACAGCACGAACGGCGTCGCCCGGCGCCGCCCGAACAACTCGATCGAGAGATCGCGCTCGGAAACATCGCGCAGCACCCGCGGCCAGATCTGCCAGCGCGCGAATGCCGCACGGTTCGCCGCCATCGTCGCCTCGGCGCCCGCGCCGCCGGCGAGGTATGCGAACGCCTCGGCCGACACGGCCTTGCGCGCGGCACGTTCGAGTGCAGCACCGTCGACCGGCACCGCCGGACGGATGCCCGAGAGCCCCGCCCGGTACACCTCGGACTGCACGGCCCTCCCGAATCCACGTTGCTCGTCGGCGGTCATCGGCTCGGTCGACGTCATCGGCTCGCTCCTTCGCGATCGGCGGATGCGAGCCAGCGTAGCTGCGGGAGTACGGCTCACGACAGGGGTGCCGGTCAGGCGTGACCGCGCTGACGACGGAGCCCGCGCAGACGCACGACATAGGCTGGAGCGGATATGCCTGAACTCACCGACATCCGCGTCGCCGCCATCGCCCTCGTGCGCGACCGCCGGGTGCTCATGGTCACGGCTCGCGACCGCGACGTGTACTACATGCCCGGCGGCAAGATCGACGAGGGCGAATCGGCCGCGGCGGCGGCCGCCCGCGAAGCTCTCGAAGAGGTCGCGCTCATTCTCGATCCGGCCTCGCTCGAGGAACTCTTCGAGGTCGTCGTGCAGGCACATGGAGAGCCCGACGGACGGCTCGTGCGCATGCGGGTCTTTCGCGCCGAGACGGATGCCGCACCCATCGCCTCCGCCGAGGTGGGCAGCCTGCACTGGGTGACGACCGCCGACCTCGATCGCTGCCCGCCCGCCGGGGCCGAAGTGCTCCAGCGCCTCGCGGGGGCCGGGCTCATCGACTGACCGCCTCGTAGACTTCGGTCATGCCGACCTCCCGCGAGTTCCGCAGCGGTGACCGGATCACGCTCATCACCCGCACGGGCATCGACGACGGCCCGGGCTACGTGCTCGTGCACGGCATCGGCATGGCGCACGAGTACTGGTCGGATGTCGCGGAGGCCCTCGGTCGCACCGGCACGGTCTACGCCCTCGACATGCCCGGGTTCGGCGAGGCGCCGGAGCCCGAGCATCCGCCCTCGGTTCCGGAGGCGGGCGAGCTGCTCGCCGAGCTCGTGGTCGCCGAGGGCATCGACCGACCCGTGCTCGTCGGACACTCCGCCGGGGCGCAGGTCGTGGCCGAGGCCGCCGCGCGGCATCCCGAGCTCTTCGATCGCATCGTGCTCATCGCCCCGACCGTGAATCCTCGCGAACGCACGGTGGCGAAGCAGGCCGGTCGGCTGGCGCAAGACCTCGTGCTCGCCCACCCGAAGGTGATCGGCCTCGGCGTCGTGTCATATGCGAAGGCGGGCCTCGGCTGGTACCTCGAGACGCTCCGGCCCGTGATGGCGCACGAGATCGAGCGCACCCTGCCCGACATCCCGGGCGAGACGCTCGTGATCCGCGGCGAACGCGACGGGATCGTTCCCCGCGACTGGGCGGAACAGGTCGCCGGCCTCGTGCCGAACGGCCGATACATCGAGGTTCCCGGACGCGGTCACGAGACGATGATCACCGCCGGCCCGCAGGTGGCCGAGCTCATCGCGCGGCATGCACGCGGCGAAGCGGTCGGCCGCAGGGTTCCGGCGGCGGCGTTCGCGGCGCCATCCGCTTCGCCGGCGACGGATGCCTCGATGGTGGCGGATGCCCCGGCGACGACGGCCCCCGCGCCACTCCCACCGCTCGCGGCCGCGGGCTGGTGGGCGCTCGACTACCTCGACGCGGCGAGGCGGCACGCGCGCGTGCTCACCGTGCCGAAGCCCCCGAGGCTCTGGGCCGAGGGCGACGTCGACAAACCGACGGTCTTCCTCCTGCCTGGCGTCTACGAGCACTGGTCGTTCATGGAACCGCTCGGCAACGCGGTCAACGCGCGGGGCTACCGCGTTCGGGTCGTGCATGGACTCGGCGCGAACCTGCTCGCGATCCCCGAGACGGCCGAGCGGATCACTCGAGCGCTCGAGCGGATCCCACCGCCGCCCGCCGGCCGCATCATCGTGGCGCACTCGAAAGGCGGCCTCGTCGGCAAGCGGATGCTGCTCGACGACGCCGACCGGAGGCTCGGCCTGCTCGGGGTCGTCACCGTCGCCACGCCGTTCGGCGGTTCGCGCCTCGCACGGTACCTGTTCGATCCACGGCTGCGCGAGTTCGACCCCGCGAGCGCGATGATCGTCGAACTCTCCGATGCGGCATCCGTCAATTCGCGCATCGTGTCGGTGTTCGGATTCTTCGACCCGCACGTGCCCGAGGGCAGTGCGCTCGCGGGCGCGACGAACGTGCAGGTTCCGGTCGCCGGGCATTTCCGCATCCTCGCCGCCCCCGAGACGGCGGCCGCCGTTGTCACGGCGGTCGAGTCGCTTACCGAGGCGTCCGCGGTGCGACACGAATGACGCAGCCGGCCCGACGCCCGATCAGAGCGCTTCGAACGGAGCGGCGTACCGGAAGTCGCCGCGATGCTCGTCGCCGGCACCCGACAGGCGAAGCGCCTGGAAGTAGCTGCCCCACGCCGGCTCTGGCGAGATGACCCCCACTTCGGAGCCGGCGACGAAGCCGAACCGGCCGTAGTAGGCGGGGTCGCCGAGCAAGGCGATCACTCGCTCGCCATGCTCTTCGGCGACACGGACCGTCTCGCGCACGAGCGCGGAGCCGACACCGACCCCCTGTCGCTCGGGGAACACTGCGATCGGCCCGAGACCGATCGCCGGAGTCACGCCGACCCTGCCGCGCGTGCTGATGCAATAGCCGATGATCTCGCCGTCGACTTCGGCGACGAGTGCGAGATGCGGCAGCAGGGCGTCGGACGCGAGCAGCTCGGTATTGAGGCCCGCCTCGATCGGCGGGTCGTCGACCGTCGTCGTGGGCGTCGCGAAGGCGACCGACAGCAGCCGGTCGACGATCGCATGATCGAGCGGATGCAGCGGGCGGATGAGCACTTCGTTCAATGCACGTACTCCAGCAGGTCGGCGCCGACCTGGCGCATGCCGTCGAGCACGGCAAGGCGCGAGGAGAGCATGGTATCGGCGTAGTACATCGACACGGCGTACGAGACGCTCGCACGCGGTCCGCGGAGCACGCCGACCTCGCTGCGCACGCCGCCGTCGGTGCCGGTCTTGTTCATGAGCAGCACGTTGTGATCGGCTGCGCGGTGCGCAAGCGGATCGAGCCCGAACGCGCTCGCGACCATCGACAGGTCGGCGTTCAGCGAGAGCCATCCGACGACCCGCTGCGACACCTCGGGTGAGACGATCTCGCCGCGGGCGAGCGAGGCGAAGAGCCACGTGAGCTCTTTCGCCGAGCCGATCGAGAGCTGCGGGGCGTCGTCGGGGCCTCGGTGATCGCGCACGAGGTCGAGAAGCGCGGTGCGGGTGAGGCCGAGTGCCTCGGTGCGGGCGCGCACAGCCTCGAGACCGACGTGGCGGATGAGCACATTCGTCGCGAGGTTGTCGCTCGTCGCACCGATGAGGGCCGCGAGGTCGGCGAGAGGCAGCGACGGCGACTGCATGTGCTGCCAGATACCCGAGTCGCCGACCGCGTCGCGGGGGGCGCGGTCGAGCACGGTGAACGACTCGCTGCCGTCGCCGGCGAGCCGGGACGCGACCTCGACGAGCAGCAGCACCTTGCCGATCGACGCCGTCGGCATGACGACATGGTCGTCGACGGAGAAGAGCACCTTGCCGGTCGCGAGATCGGTCGCGCGCGCCGAGACCTGCACGCCCGCGAGCGCGAGTTCGCCCAGTGCGTCGAAACCGCGGGCGAAGTTGTCGTTGGCCTCTTCGGTGCGATGTTTTCCCCGCCGGAAGTCGCTATGCCGTGCGCGTCGCTCCGAACCCTGCGACGACGTCACCACGGTGATTCCACTGCCTTCCTCTGGCGGTCGGCGCTCCCCTACCGCGGTCAGCGGCGCGCTCGAGAATTCTTGGTCTTGCGGATGCGGATCTGCGACTACCAGATCGTCACCCGCTCGGCTGGGTCGAGCCAGAGCGCGTCATCTGGAGTCACTTCGAAGCTAGCGTAGAACTCGTCGATGTTCCTGACGATCTGGTTGCACCGGAACTCGTTCGGCGAGTGCGGATCGATCGCGAGCAGGCGGATGACCTCTTCATCGCGACCCTTCATCTGCCACGCCTGCGCCCACGACAGGAAGAAACGCTGCGCTGCGGTCAGCCCGTCGATGACGGGTGCCTCGTCGACACTGCCGGACTCCCCTGAGCCCGCCGAAGGGCCGAGCGACAGCACGTATGCCCTCCACGCGATGGCGAGGCCGCCGAGGTCGCCGATGTTCTCGCCGATCGTGAGCGCACCGTTGACGCTGTGCTCGCCCGCTGAGCTCGTCGAGCTCGTCGAGCTCGTCGAAGCGGCGCCCCCTTCGACGGGCTCAGGGGGCAGTTGGGCGTCAGGGCGGAGCTGAGCCGGCACGAGCGCGTCGTACTGCTCGATGAGCGCGGTCGTGCGCTCCTCGAACGCGGTGCGGTCGGCCTCGGTCCACCAGTCGGTGAGGCGCCCGTCGCCGTCGTACTTCGAGCCCTGGTCATCGAAGCCGTGCCCGATCTCGTGGCCGATCACGGCGCCGATGGCACCGTAGTTCGCCGCGGCATCCCGCTCGGCATCGAAGAAGGGGTACTGCAGGATCGCCGCGGGGAACACGATCTCGTTGAACCCCGGGTTGTAGTACGCGTTGATCGTCTGCGGCGTCATGAACCACTCGTCGCGGTCGATCGGCTTGCCGATCTTGCCGAGCTCGCGATTGAACTCGAACTCGGCCGTCGCCCGCACGTTGCCGACGAGGTCGTCGGTGATCTCGAGGGCGGAGTAGTCGCGCCACTTCACCGGGAACCCGATCTTCGGCGTGAACTTCTCGAGCTTGTCGATGGCCTTCGCCCGAGTCTCGGCACCCATCCACTCGAGGCCGGTGATCGACTGGCGGTAGGCCTCGACGAGGTTCGCGACGAGGTCGTCCATCGCCTCCTTCGCGGCGGGCGGGAAGTGCCGCTCGACGTAGATGTGACCGACGGCCTCGCCCATGGCGCCCTCGACGAGGGAGACGCCGCGCTTCCAGCGCTCGCGCATCTGCGGGGTGCCCGTGAGGGTGCGGCCGTAGAAGTCGAAGTTCGCCTCGACGAAGTCGTTGGAGAGGTACGCCGCGCTGCCGCGAATGACCTGCCAGGCGAGCCAGTCCTTCCACGCCGGCAGGCGGTCTTCGGTCAGCAGTGCGCCGAGACCCTGCACGAACGAGGGCTCGCGCAGCACGATCTCGTCGAACGCCCCGGCGGGCACGCCCATCGCATCGCGCCAGATGTTCAGGTCCGGGGCCCCTTCGACAGGCTCAGGGAGCGAAGCGGACTCAGGGAGCGACGCGGACTCAGGAAGCGAAGCAGACTCAGGGAGCGAAGCGAACGCCGCCGCAGCATCCGACCACTGGAACAGGTTGTAGGTCTTCTCGCTGTCGCGGGTGTCGACGTTGTTCCAGTGCGCCGCGGCGATCGCGGTCTCGAGTTCGAACACCCGGGCCGCGCGCTCGTCGGGCGCTTCGAGTCGCGCGAGCCGCAGCATCCGCTCGAGGTGCGAGCGGTACGCGCCCCGCACCGACTCGAACCGCTCTTCGCGGAAGTAGCTCTCGTCGGGCAGGCCGATGCCGCCCTGCTCGACGAAGACGAGGTAACGCTCGGGGTCGCCCGGGTCGTTGTCGACGTAGAGCTGCATGAAGCCCGGCACGCCCTGCCGCTCGAGCTGGCCGAGGGTCGCGAGGAACGCGTCGACCGAGCTGATGAGCTCGACCTCGACGAGCTGCCCCGCGATGGGTGTCGTGCCGAGGAGGTTCGCCCGATCTTCATTCATGAAGCTCGCGTAGAGGTCGCCGACCTTGCGCGCCTCGGTGCCGGGCTCTGCGTCTTGCGACTCCTCGATGATCTCGCGCACGGCCTGCTCGGCCTCTTCGTGCAGCACGAGGAACGAGCCGTACCTGGCCTTGTCGGCCGGAATATCGGTGCGTTCGATCCACTTGCCGTTGACGTGACGGAAGAGGTCGTCTTGCGGGCGGATGCCTGCGTCGAGCTCGTCTTGCGTGATTCCGGAGGGCAGCGCGACGTCGTCGGTCATTGCTCCAGCCTATGTGTGGGCGGCGTGCGCGAGGCCCAGAATCTCCTGTGACCTCCTGCGTGCCCGGCCGGCGAAGGCGCGCGCCGTCATCTGAGCTGTGCGCCCTCGAGGTACAGGCTCGTGACGAGATCGTCGATGGCGGCTCGAGCCGGGTCGCCCATCATCTCGCCGATCGCGTAGACCGCGAACGCCAACTGAGTGCCGTCGGCAGCACGAACGACACCGCCGAGCGAGCACACGATGTTGATGAAGCCGGTCTTCGCACGCACGGCATCGCCCACGACGGCGTTGTCACCCGTGAACCGCCGGCGCGGAAAGGTGCCGTTCGGCCCGGTGGCCGGAAGCATGTCGTCGATGACCCCGAGGTGGTGTTCTCGGCGGTGAGCCCGCACCAGGAGCTCGGCGACGAAGCGTGCCGGCACCGCGTTGTCGTTGCTGAGGCCCGACCCGTCTTCGATGGTCAGCTCGTCGACAGACAGGCCGTAACGCGACAGTAGCGCGGGAATCGCCCTCGACACCCCCTCGAAGCTCGCCGGCTCGCCGATCGCGATGGCCGACAGCCGCGCGAGCGACTCCATGAGTGCGTTGTCGGAGGTCTCGAGGCCGAACCGGATGAGTTCCGACAGCGGCGGCGAGAAGACCTCGGCGAGCACCGGGGCATCCGGGCGGGCACGACCGCGGGAGATCCGGATGCCATCGGCCGGGCCGCCCGCGCCATCGCCTGCGCCGCCGAGCAACGCCGCGAACTCCGTTCCGACGCGCCCCACCGGGTCTTCACTGCGCGGCGTGTCGTCGATGGTCGGGTCGTCACGGTCGCCGTCGACCTGGAGCGCCGTGATGAAGGGGATATAGCCTTCGGGGCTGCGCCCTTCGGGGTCCCAGGCAGGCAGCCACGGCGTGCCCGTGAAGAGCGAATCGTCGAGCACGAGGCGCGTGAGGGGCTCATCGCCCTGCCACGCGGCGAGCGTCGCGCGGGCGAGCGTCTCGAGGTGCGCCGATTGCCGGTAGAAGGATGCCTCGCCGACGGACAGCCTCGTCAGCGAGACGTCACCGCCGCCGACGAGCACGACCTCGCCGGGTTCGGCCCCGGCGACCACCCTCGTCGGAATCCGGTGGTCGGGACCGAGCGCGGCGAGCGCCGCCGCAGAGGTCAGGAGCTTCAACACGCTCGCGGTGGGGCCGGGCACCGCGCCGTCGCGATCGAACACGACTGTGCCGTCGGCGACGTCGATCACGTGGATCCGCGGCGACCCGAGCCTCGGATCGTCGGCGCGCACGCTCGTGCGGCCCCGGCCGACTCCGACCGGCGCCTCGGTCGTCATCGTGTGCTCGTTCGAGCGTTCCCGGTTGCACTCATGGTCGGCACGTGGCATCCCCTCACCGCGCCAATCTGGCGCAACATACGAAACGTATCCTCGTCGGATGTCGAGAAGCTTAGAGCAGTGGGGGGCGGAAGGCACGCGCTTCCGATCCGGATGCCTCGGCGCCGTCGTCGTCAGTCCGTGCGGCGTCAGCCGTCGCGGCCGGGAGCGAATCTCTCGAATCTCCGTTCTGTGCCGTGAAATCTCCAGAAGCGAATCAATGAGGCTCGAACGGATGTCGCGTGCCGACGTCGGCGGCGGCGCATAGGCTCGACGCGCTCATGAGTACCAGTGACACCGCCCCACGGTCCGTCGACCGCGACATCCTGCGCCTCGCCGTACCCGCGCTCGGCGCGCTCATCGCCGAGCCGCTGTTCCTGCTCGCCGACACCGCGATGATCGGACACCTCGGGGCCACCCCGCTCGCGGGCCTCGGTCTTGCGAGCGCGGTACTGCAGACGATCATCGGGCTCATGGTGTTCCTGGCGTACGCGACGACGCCGGCCGTCGCGCGTCGCGTCGGACTCGGTGACGAGCGCGGAGCCGTCGCCTCGGGCATCGACGGGCTGTGGCTCGCGCTCGGCATCGGGGCGGTGCTCGCGGTCGCCGGTTGGGTGGCCGCGCCCGTGCTGGTGGGGCTCTTCGGCGCGAGTGCAGACGTCGCCGCCGAGGCATCCGTCTACCTCACGATCTCGATGGCCGGGCTGCCCGCCATGCTCGTGGTGTTCGCCGCGACGGGCCTCCTGCGCGGCCTGCAGGACACCCGCACGCCACTCTGGGTGGCCGGCATCGGCTTCGCCGTCAACATCGCCCTGAACTACGTGTTCATCTACGTCGCCGGCTGGGGCATCGCCGGCTCGGCAATCGGCACCGTGATCGCCCAGTGGGGCATGGTCGCGGTCTACCTGGTGGTCGTCGCCCGGCACGCCGCACGGGTCGGGGCGAGCCCGTGGCCGCACCACGCCGGGGTGCTGCGCGGTGCGACCTCGGGCGGGTGGCTGTTCCTGCGAACCCTGAGCCTGCGCATGGCGCTGCTGCTCGCGACATGGGCGGCGACGTCGCTCGGCTCCAACGAGCTCGCGGCGTTCCAGGTCGCGATGACCATCTACTTCACGATCGGCTTCGCACTCGACGCGCTCGCCATCGCCGCGCAGGCGCTCATCGGTCGCGACCTCGGCGCGGGCGACGTCGTCGCGGTTCGAGCGGTGCTGCGACGCTGCCTGCAGTGGGGCATCGCCAGCGGCGCCGTAGTGGGCGTGGTCCTGATCGCGACGGCGTGGGTGCTTCCGGCGGTCTTCACGAGCTCAGCGGATGTCGCGGCGCTGCTGCCCCCGACCCTCGTCGTGCTCGCGCTCTCCGCGCCGCTCGGCGGCATCGTGTTCGTGCTCGACGGCGTGCTCATCGGCGCGGGCGACGCCCGCTACCTCGCCTGGACGGGCATCGTGAATCTCGCGGTGTTCGTGCCGCTCGCCCTCTGGGTGGTCGCCGTCGCACCGGCGGGTGCCGCGGGCCCGGCGTGGCTCATGGCGGCGTTCGCGATCGGTTTCCTCGGGGCGCGGGCGGTGACCCTCGGGCTCAGGGCGCGCGGCGCGTCGTGGATGGTGGTGGGCGCGGGGCGCTGAGGGGCGCGCGTCGGGCGCGGGGCGTCGGGCGCGGGGCGTCGGGCGCGGGGCCTCCGCCGCAGGCGTCCGGCGGGCGTGCACTGAGACGCCGGCGCACGCGCGCGTCAGACGCGCGTCAGACGCGCGTCAAGCGGCCGGCTCGCCCAGCCACTCGCGGGCGGCCGCGACGAGCGCTGCGACACCGACGTCGAGCGTCGGCTCGATGAGCGGGGCGAAGTGCGGCGAGTGGTTCGACGGGATGTCGTCGGGCATGCGCCCGGTCGCGAGCGCATCGCCGAAGAGCGACGGGTCGGAGCCGCCGAGGAACCAGTAGACGAGGGGCGCGCCCGCTGCCGTCGCGAGCACGCCGACGTCTTCGCTTCCCGAGACGATGCCCGGATCGATGATCCGCTGTTCGCCGAGCGCGCGGCGCAACGCCGCCGCGGTGCGCTCGGTCGCCGCCGGGTCGTTCACCGTGACCGGGAACCGCTCCTCGTAGTCGAACTCCGGCTCGCGCGGCGCCTGCGCCGCTGTCGCTTCGGCCCGGGCGATGCGTTCGATCGACGCGAGCACCTTCGTGCGCACGGTCTCGTCGAAGGTGCGCACGCTGAGTCCGAGTGACGCCACCGCCGGGATGATGTTGTTCTTCATTCCCGCGTGGATCTGGCCGACCGTCACCACCGCGGCATCCGTCGGTGCCAGCTCGCGTGCGACGATGCCCTGCAGTCGCACCGTCGTCGATGCTGCCATGTAGACGGGGTCGACCGTCGTCTCGGGTCGCGAACCGTGCCCACCGGTGCCGTGGAGCCGGATCGTGAGCGAGTCGGCTCCGGCCATCGCCGCGCCCGCGCGCACGGCGGCGAACCCGGCGGGGAAGGGCGCGACGTGCTGGCCGAGCACGATGTCGGGCTTCGGCACCCGGTCGTAGAGGCCGTCGCCGACCATCTCCTCGGCGCCGCCGCCCCATTCCTCGGCGGGCTGGAACAGCGCGACGAGGGTGCCCGACCAGGCAGCGCGGTCGGCGACGAGCCGCTCGGTCGCGCCCAGCAGGCATGTGACGTGCACATCGTGGCCGCAGGCGTGCATGACCGGCACATCGTGTCCGTCGGGGTCGGTGCCCCTGGCGGTGCTCGCGTACGGCAGCCCGGTCTCCTCGTGCACAGGCAGGCCGTCCATGTCGGCGCGCAGCAGCACGGTCGGGCCTGCGCCGTTCTCGAGCACGCCGACGACACCCGTGCGGCCGATGCCCGTGGTCACCGTCAGGCCGAGCGCGGTGAGCGCCTCGGCGACGATGCCCGCCGTGCGGTGCTCCTGGAACGAGAGCTCGGGGTTGGCGTGGAGGTCGCGGTAGACGGCGGCGAGGTCGAGGGTCATGACGTCAGCCTATGCCGAGCGGAATTCGAAGCACACGCACGCCACGACCGGTCACTCGCCGCGTTCGGCCCGCCACTCGACGAGAAGCTCGGGCATGCGGCGCTGGATGAACGCGAAGAAGTCGCTCATCTCCTGGATGCGCTGCGACGCGAGCGACTCGGGGTCGTCTATCGCGGCGACCGCCTTCGTCGCGAGCATCTCGATGTGGTCGTAGAGCGGGTTCCTGCCGATCGTGACCGTGTACCATGCGTGCTCGGGCAGTTCGTAGATGTCGCGACGCGACCCCGGCTGCGACACCCGCCGCACCATGCGCAGCGTCTGCAGGTAGCGCACCGCTCCCGAGATCGCCGCGGCGCTCGCGACGAGCTGCCCGCCCAGCTCCTTCGCCGTGAGGCCGGTCGCCTCGGCGGCGATGAGCGCCATGAGTACGCGCGCCGGCATACGAGGAAAGCCCGCCTCGGCCATCGCCGCGGCCGACTGCTCGACGAACTCGTTCACCGCCTGTTCGTCTCGCGCCATGCTCCCATCCTCACAGAACGAGCGGGGCACCCGCACGGATGCCCCGCCCCTCGTTCACCCGCCGAGTGCGAGGTCGCGCCGCCGCACGAGAGCCGTGGCGCCCGCCGCGACGATGACCGCGATTCCGACCATCGCCCACGCCGCGGTCCAATCGAGGTCATCGGTCGTGACGATCGGCGTGTGACTGAACGGCGAGAGGTCGCGCACCCACTCGGGGAATCCGAAGAGCCCGCCGAACTGCCCGAGCACGATGGCGAGGAGCAGCAGCGCCCAGCCGAGTCCGATCGACAGGCGTGGCAGCACCGCGAAGGCGAGCGCTGCGATCGCGACGATCACGAGCCCCGCCGGCAGCTGCGCGAGCCCCGCCTCGGCAACGATCGACATGCGCGCACCGGCATCCGTCGATCCGATCAGCCCGACGAACGAGCCGAGCACCGCGAAGGCGAGCACGGCGGCGACCGAGACGGCACCGATCAGGAGGTACGACGAGAACCAGCGGAAACGCGAGACGGGAGCCGCGAGCACGAGCTCTGCCGTGCCGCCTGCTTCGTCTTGCCGGGCGCGCATGACCGCCTGCACGCCGCCGATCGCGGCGAGCGCGCCGACGAGACCGAAGATGCCGGTCGTGAAGAGATCGATCATGCCGCCTTCGGCGTTCGGGCCGGCGAGCGACGCGAGGGTGTCGCCGATCGCCTGCGATGCCTCCTCGCCGTTGGGCGTGTTCACGAGGTCGACGACCGTCTGCCCGACCGCACCGATCACGAGCCCGAAGAGCGCGCCGCCGACCACCCAGCCGGTGACGGGATTGCGGAGCGTACGCCAGACGAGGCCGATCGGGCCCGAGAGGCTCCGCGGCGCATGCTGGCGGCCAGGACGCTCGGGGATGATGCTCGAGTCGATGTCGCGACTCGACTGCAACCATGCCGACACTGTGAAGAGCACGATGCCGAGGCCGAGGCACAGCGCGAGCGGCCAGACGAGCTGGTGCGTGTACGGCGCGACCGCTTGCCCCCAGCCGATGGGGCTGAGCCAGCTCCACCACCCCGCCTCCATGCTGAGTCCGCCGGGCTGCACGGTGCCGGTCGCATCGCCCATCGCACGCAGGGCGTAGCCGAGGGTCACGATCGCCGCCGCCAGTCCGTTGGCGCCGCGCGAGGTGCGCATGAGCTGCGCGCAGGTGAATCCGACACCGAGGTAGGCGACGCCCACGGCTGCCATCGCTGCGCCGTAGAGCATGGCGCCCGAGGCATCCGCACCGTAGAGCCAGGCGACGCCGCCCATGATGACGCCGACCGCAACGCTCAGGATGACGCCTTCGAGCGCCGTCGCGACGAGCGGTGCAATGCGGCCGGCGGGCGTCGAGCCGACGAGCTCGGCCCTGCCTGCCTCCTCATCGCCGCGGGTGTGACGCACGGCGAGGAAGGTGCTCATGAGGCCGATCATGAGCCCGAGGAATCCGAAGAGCAGGAAGACCTGGAACGCATCGGGCTCGACGCCCTGCGGAGTGCCGCGGAGCATCAGGATGGCGGGGCTCATGATGACCAAGTGGATGACGCTCGCCCGCTCGTCGGCCGTGCCGTAGGTCTCGGTCACGGCAGAATGGCCGACGACCTCGAGCAGCGCGAACAGCGCGATCCAGATGATGATCTGCATGCGGTCGCGGCGGAACCGCGCCCGCAGCAGCGTCGGCAGGGTGTTCATCGCACGCCCTCGAGGCTCGATCGGGCGGGCTGCTCGACGTCGTCGTGGTAGTGCCGCATGAACAACTCTTCGAGTGACGGCGGGTTCACGGTGACGCCCGTCGCCCGCAGTCGGCTCAGCGCCGCGAGCACCTCGGGCATGGCGTCGGAGTCGGCGGTGAAGCGCACATGCGCCCCATCGACGGCGAGGCCGTGCGCGCCGGGGATGTTCTGGAATGCCGCGGGGTCGAGCCCCTCGCTCGCGAACGAGATCTCGGTGCGGGTGAGATGGCGGAGCTCGGCGAGCGTGCCGGTCTCGACCGTGCGCCCGGCGCGGATGATGCTCACCCGGTCGCAGAGGTGCTCGACCTCGGAGAGGATGTGGCTCGACAGCAGCACGGTCGCCCCATCGCCGAGCAGGGACGCGATCTCCTGCCGGAAGACCGCCTCCATGAGCGGGTCGAGGCCCGACGTGGGCTCGTCGAGGATGTAGAGGTCGGCGGGCGTCGCGAGCGCCGCGATGAGGGCGACCTTCTGCCGGTTGCCCTTCGAGTAGGTGCGGCCCTTCTTCGACGGGTCGAACTGGAAGACCTCGACGAGGTGCTCGCGTCGCGCGGTATATGTCTGCTTGTCGGACGCGCCGCCACGCAGGCGCGTGATCAGGTCGATGGCCTCTCCGCCAGAGAGATTCGACCAGAGGTTGACGTCGCCGGGCACGTAGGCGATACGGCGGTGCAGTTCGACGGCGTCGCGCCAGGGGTCGCGGCCGAAGAGCGTCGCGCTTCCGCCGCTTGCCCTGATGAGGCCGAGCAGCACGCGGATGGTGGTGGACTTCCCCGCGCCGTTCGGGCCGAGGAACCCGTGCACCTCGCCGGCTTCGACACTGAGGTCGAGCCCGTCGAGTGCACGCACGCGGCCGAAGCGTTTGTCGAGGCCGCGCGTTTCGATGACGGTGTTCATTTGGCCGACAATACGCCCAATTCACAAATTTGTGAATCTTCCTAACGGAATCCCAACGGGGTGCGTCGGGGAGGCGTCCGAGTCTCGAAGGCAGCCCGTGCAGCAATACAGGAGCGGGGGTGTGTCGCGGCCGTCAGCTCGAGGCAGGTCGCGGCACCGCCGTCGTGTCGCCGACGTGCAGCGTGCTGGTGAAGCACCGTGAGGCCGGCGGCTCGCCCGAGAGCATCTGCACGACAGCCTCGCCGGCGGCCCTCCCCTTGGCGACCGACGGCTGCACGAGCGTCGTGAGATCGTGCTGCAGCCCGTCGACGCGGATGCCGTCGAATCCGAGCACACTCAGGTCGGTTGGCACGTGCAACCCGAGTTCCTCCGCCGCCTGGATGACGCCAGCCGCGAGCAGGTCGCTCTGCGCGATGACCGCCGTCGGGCGACGGTCAGGGTCGGCGAGCAGAGTGCGCGCGGCCTCGAGGCCCTCTTCGATCGAACTCGCGCCGGCGACGCGGCCGGTCGCTGTCGGGAAGACTTCACGGGCCCCGGCCAGTCGCTGGCTGGCGGTGTCGGCAGTGCTCGACTGCAGCAGCTCGTCGGTGATCGGGCCACGGGTGCGCGCGGGGTCGAAGGGCAGGGTGACGATCGCGACATCCGCATGGCCCAGTTCGCGAAGGTACTCGGCGCCGCGCCGGGTCGCCGCCCGGTTGTCGATCGAGATCTCGGGGATGTCTTCGCCCGTCGCCCCCTCGATCGCGACGGCCGGGATGCCTCGGCGGCGGAGCGCCTCGATCGACACGCCGAGCCGCGGGCTGCAGCCGATGAGCACGACGGCGTCGACGGGAGCGCTCTCGATGCCGACAGCGTTGCCGCCCTCTTCTCCCGTGTCGGTGAGCAGCAGGAGCCCGGCGCCGAGCGGCGCGATGCCTTCGGAGATGCCGTCGAGCATCTGGATCTTCACGGGATCGAGGAACGCCTCCCGCACGCGCTCCTCGAGCACGACGCCGACGATGCCAGAGCGTCCGCGCCGAAGCGAACGGGCGCGCGGATCGGGGCCGGCATAGCCGAGCTCGGATGCCGCGGCGAGCACGCGTTGCTTCGTGGCATCCGACACGGGGCCCGAGCCGCTGAAGGCGAGCGATGCCGTCGACTGCGAGACGCCGGCGCGCGCCGCGACATCGGCGAGCGTCGGACGGGGAGCGGCATCGAGCTGCATGCGCCGAGTCTAGGCCGAATCGATTCGATCGGGTCAGCGCGATGCGGTGAAGGGCGCGACTGCTGCGCAGGAATGACGCCGCCAGGGTGGCGCGGTCGTCGAGCTAGCCGGCGTTCGAGCAGGCCTTCACGAGAATTCTCGAGCTACCGCACGAGGATTCTCGATCTTGCGCAGCAGCTCCCGACGCTCAGGCGGGTCGAATCAGCGAAGGTCGGTCGAGGGCGATCTCAGGGACGCTCCGCGATCTGCTTCACACTCACGACGAGGGAGTCCCACATCCCCTGTGAATGCATGGCAGCCTCCGCCGTCGGGTTGTTGTCTTGCGAAAGCGTCAACACAGTGGCGCCGTCGCCCTCCTCGAGAGTCCAGGTCAGCGTGTGGTGGTTCTCGGGCACGTCGTCGTCACCGCTCAACGGGCTGAAGTGCGTGTGCACGAGGCGCACGCCGGGCTCGACCGCCAGCACGACGCCGTGATCTTCGTAGGGCTCGCCCTTCCAGACGCCGCGCCAGAAGATCGGGCCGCCGATCGACCAATCGGTCACGAGCTCGGTACCGAACATGAACTCGCGGGCGGCCGCAGGATCGGTCACCACGGCCCAGACACGCTCACGTGGGGCGTCGATCGTGATGGTCGACGTCGCGTCGAAGTCTGCGGTCATCTGATCTGCTCCCTCATCGAGTCGACGACCGATCATGTCGCTGTCGTCGGTGTCAGGCTAGGCGCCCCCACCGACACGGTCTTGCACGAACGCGACACCACCAGCCGAGCGGCACGACCGATCCCGGCATCGGCCGTCCATCGATCGATAACGGGGTCTCGATACGCTCCTTCGTCGCTACTCGACCAGCATTGCTCGGAGATCGCCATCGTTGCTCGGAGATCGTTGGTCGAGTAGCGAGCGCCAGCGAGCGTATCGAGACCGTTGCGGGATCTCGAGACGCTCCTTCGTCGCTACTCGACCGGCGTGCTCGAGGCGACCTCGTCGCGCGCCGCCTCGAACGCGGCGACGCAGCGGCGGATCTCATCGTCGGAGTGCGCCGCCGAGAGCTGCACACGGATGCGCGCGGACCCGCGCGGCACGACCGGGAAGCTGAAGGCTGTCACGTAGACCCCGTGCTGCTGCAACGCGTCGGCCATGCGCGCGGTGAGCGCGGCGTCGCCGAACATCACCGGCACGATCGGATGCTCGCCGGGCAACAGATCGAAACCGGCATCCGTCATCAGCGAACGGAAGAGCGCGGAGTTCGCACGCAGCCGCTCGCGGAGCTCGCCCGAGGACGCCAACAGCTCGAGCGCCTGGATGGTACCGGCCACGATCGCCGGCGCGAGCGTGTTCGAGAAGAGGTACGGCCGCGCCCGCTGGCGGAGCAAGTCGACGATCTCCTGGCGAGCCGCCACATAGCCGCCGGATGCCCCGCCGAGCGCCTTGCCGAAGGTGCCGGTCGTGATGTCGACCCGGCCTTCGACTCCGCAGTGCTCGGGCGTGCCCCGACCGTGTTCGCCGACGAAGCCGACGGCGTGCGAGTCGTCGACGAAGACGAGCGCGTCGTAGCGGTCCGCGAGGTCGCAGATCTCGGCGAGGGGCGCGATATAGCCGTCCATCGAGAAGACGCCGTCGGTCACGATCACGCGGCGACGGGCAGCGGATGCGAGCTCGAGCTGCGCCTCGAGATCGGCCATGTCGCGATTCTTGTAGCGGTATCGCTGCGCCTTCGAGAGCCGGATGCCGTCGATGATCGAGGCGTGGTTGAGCTCGTCGGAGATGATCGCGTCATCGGCCCCGAAGAGCACCTCGAAGACGCCGCCGTTCGCGTCGAAACACGAGGAGAACAGGATGGTGTCGTCGTAGCCGAGGAAGTCGGAGACGCGTCGCTCGAGCTCGAGGTGCAGCTCTTGCGTGCCGCAGATGAACCGCACGCTCGCGAGGCCGTAGCCCCACTCGTCGAGGCCGCGGTGCGCCGCCGCGACGATGCGCGGGTCGTTCGCGAGCCCGAGGTAGTTGTTGGCGCAGAAGTTCAGCACCTCGCGCCCGGCGACCTCGATCTCGGAGGACTGCGGGCCGTGGATGCCGCGCTCGCGCTTGGTGAGCCCAGCGGCCTCGATCTCGTCGAGTTCCGTGCGCAGTTGTTCGCGAATGGTTCCGTACATCAGAGCTCCGTCCAATCGAGGATGACCTTGCCGACGCCGCCCGATGCGGCCGCGTCGAACGCCGCACGCCACTCGCGCGCGGGGTAGCGATCTGAGATGACCGAGGCGATTCTCGTGCGCAGCGTCTCGCTCGTCTGCAGCATCGCGCTCATCGAGTTCCACGTCTCGAACATCTCGCGGCCGTAGATGCCCTTCATCGTCAGCATGTGGGTGACGACCTTGCCCCAGTCGATCGCGTACGGCTCGCTCGGCAGGCCGAGCAGGGCGATACGCCCGCCGTGATTCATGTTCTCGATCATCTCGGGCAGCGCCTTCGCCGAGCCCGACATCTCGAATCCGACGTCGAAGCCCTCGCGCATGCCGAGCCGCGGTTGCACGTCGGCGATGCGTTCGCGTGAGACATCCACGACCGCGTCGGCCCCCATCTCGCGCGCCAGCGACAGGCGTGCGGGCGAGACATCCGACGCGACGATGAACCTGGCACCGACATGACGTGCCACCGCGATCGACATGAGCCCGATCGGGCCGCAGCCCGTGATGAGCACGTCTTCACCGATGACCGAGAAGGTGAGCGCGGTGTGCACCGCGTTGCCGAAGGGGTCGAAGATCGCCCCGACCTCGGGATCGACCTCGGCGTGGTGCACCCAGACGTTCTCGCCGGGCAGCACGACGAACTCCGCGAATGCGCCGTCACGGTGGAGGCCGACGCCCTTCGTGCGGATGCACATCTGGCGACGCCCCGCGCGGCAGTTGCGGCACATGCCGCACACGATGTGGCCCTCGCCCGAGACCCGGTCGCCGACCGCGACGTCGTGTACGAGCGGCCCGACCTCGACGACCTCTCCGTAGAACTCGTGGCCGGGGATGAGTGGGGCGGCGATCGTCGACGCGGCCCAGTCGTCCCACTGCTCGATGTGCAGGTCTGTGCCGCAGATTCCGGTGCGCAGCACCCGGATCTTCACGTCGCCGGGGCCCGTCTCGGGCTCGGGCCGGTCGACGTATTCCAGACCGGCGCCGGGGGCGGGTTTGTAGAGGGCCTTCATCGATAACCTCGTTGTTCTCTGGGACTCGAGCCGGGGGTGTTCGGCTCTGGGTCGGGGGTTTGTCGGGTCGTGTCCGGATGCCCCGAGCGCCAGTCAGTTCATGGTAGCCGCGGCGCCGTCCTCGGTCTGTCGAACGGATGCCGCGGCATCCGTCACCCGTGACGCCCACCCGATCGACCCGGCCCACCCGACCCACACCCACCCGACCACGCGTCGAAAGTGCGGTTCGCGTCGCTATTCCGCGCCCATACCGACACGAACCGCACTCTCGGCGTCGGATGGAGCCGGGCGAGGCGAGGCGACGAGGTGAGTGCGCCGGTTGCGGCCGCGCGAAGTCGCCGATATCGTTCTCGGGTCAGGGTTGTCGAATCGATTCGATCGACCTCGCGACAACGATGAGACAGAGACGATGAACGAGACTCCCCACACCTCCGGCACCCCGGTCACGGCCGCACGCCCGCCGCGTGAGCTCATCGCATGGCGGAACGCCGTCTTCGCGATCTTCTTCCTCAGCGGACTCAGCATGGCGAGCTGGGTCGCCAGGATCCCCGCCATCCGCGACGACACGGGCCTCACCACCCAGGGCGTCGGCCTCGTCATCCTCGCCGGGTCGATCGGCTCCGTGCTCGGGCTCGTCGTCGCCCCGTGGCTGCTTGCGCGGCTCGGCGCCCGCAGCGGCATGATCTCGGCACTCATCATCGTCTCGGTGGGGCTCGTGCTCGTCGGCATCGGCGGCGCTGCGTTGCCCTCGGTGCCGATCGTCATCATCGGGCTCGTGCTCTTCGGCTTCGGCAACGGCGCGGTCGACGTGATGATGAACGTCGAGGGCGCGGAGGCTGAGCGCGAGATCGGCAAGACCGTGATGCCGCTCATGCACGCCTTCTTCTCGTTCGGCACGGTCGCCGGAGCGGGGCTCGCCGCCGCGGCATCCGCTCTGCAGGTGCCCGTGTCGGTGCACTTCAGTGTCGCCGCCGTGCTCATCGCCATCGCCGTCGTCATCGCGGTGCGCTGGGTGCCGCTGCGCGCCGAGGTCGGCGACGACACGCACACGGATGCCCCGCGGCCGCCGTGGACCGAGCGGCTGCGCGAGAACCTCGCGGTGTGGGGCGACGTTCGGCTCCTCCTCATCGGCGTCATCATGCTCGGCATGTCGTTCGCCGAGGGATCGGCCAACGACTGGCTCGCCCTCGCGGTCGTCGACGGCCACGGCTTCGACGAGACGACCGGCGCAGTCGTCTTCGGCGTCTTCACGGTCGCGATCACCGTCGCGCGGGTGCTCGGCGGACCGGTGCTCGATCGCTTCGGGCGTGTGCCCGTGCTGCGCACGCTCGCGATCGTCGGCATCCTCGGTTTGAGCCTGTTCATCTTCAGCACCGAGCCCTGGATGCTCATCGTCGGCACCGCCCTCTGGGGCATCGGGTGCTCGCTCGGCTTCCCCGTCGGCATGTCGGCGGCGGCCGACGATCCCCATCGTTCCGCAGCGCGGGTGAGCGCCGTCGCGATCATCGGTTATTGCGCGTTCCTCGCCGGGCCGCCGCTGCTCGGCTTCCTCGGCCAGCAGTTCGGCATCCTGAACGCCCTGCTCGTGATCCTCGGCCTGCTCGTGCTGTCGGCGCTCGCAGCCCCTGCCGCACGCGAGCGCTCCCGCACCGCAGCCTGACGCCCGTCTGCGGCGGCCGCCCCGAGGCATCCGCTCGGCAAGTAGACTCGCCGGGTGCGTCTCGTCATCGCCCGCTGCTCCGTCGACTACGCGGGGCGCCTCGCGGCCCATCTCCCGCTCGCCACGCGCCTCCTGATGGTCAAGGGCGACGGCAGCCTCCTCGTGCACTCCGACGGCGGCAGCTACAAGCCACTCAACTGGATGAGCCCGCCGTGCACGCTCACCACGCTCGAGCCCGACGACGACCAACGCTCGGCCGGCATCGTCGAGCTGTGGAAGGTCGTGCACCAGAAGACCGCCGACCAGCTGATCGTCTCGATCCACGAGGTGCTGCACGACTCGGCCCACGAGCTCGGCATCGACCCGGGCCTGCAGAAAGACGGCGTCGAAGCGCACCTGCAGAAGTTGCTCGCCGAGCAGATCGAACTCCTCGGCGACGGCCACCGGCTCGTGCGTCGCGAGTACATGACGGCGATCGGCCCGGTCGACATCCTGGCGACGGATGCCTCGGGCGCCTCGGTCGCCGTCGAGCTCAAGCGCCGCGGCGACATCGACGGCGTCGAACAACTCACCCGCTACCTCGAACTCATGAACCGCGATCCGCACCTCGCCCCGGTGACCGGCATCTTCGCCGCGCAGGAGATCAAGCCGCAGGCTCGCACCCTCGCCGAAGACCGCGGCATCCGCTGCGTCGTACTCGACTACGACGCGATGCGCGGAGTCGATGGCGGGCACGCCCGGTTGTTCTGATCCACCGCCGGCGATCCACCGCCGCGATCGACGCGCCTCCACCGCTCCGATGGTCGCGCCTCCACCGCCGGCGATCGTCGAGCCTGAGAATCGCTCAGCGACGAGCCCCCTAGGATGTCACGGTGACTACCGAGACCCTGACGACCCCGCCGGCGACGCCGCCGACCCGCACGTGGTCCGCCGTGCTCTTCGACCTCGACGGCACCATCGTCGACTCGGCATCCGACATCACCGGCTCGCTCGCCCACATGTTCGAGAAGATGGGCCTGCCCGTGCCGAGCGACGAAGTGCTCCGCTCCTACGTCGGCCCGCCGCTGCTCGACAGCCTGCGCATGACCGCCGGCTTCAACGATGCCGAGTCGTGGGAAGCGCTCAACGTCTACCGCGACCACTACGGCGAGCACGTGCTGCGCTCCCCCGTGTTCCCGGGTGTCGCGGGCGTGCTCGAGCGACTGCACGCCCGCGGAATCCCGGTCGCGCTCGCGACCTCGAAGCCCGAGTCGATGGCGCGCAAGGTGCTCGACCATCAGGGCCTCAGCCAATACTTCACCGTCATCGCCGGCGCAAGCGACGATGAGGAGCGCAGCACGAAGGCCGACGTCGTAGCAGAGGCGCTGCGACGACTCCACGCGAAGGGCATCACCACAGAGCACGCGGTGATGGTCGGCGACCGCGGGTACGACACACTCGGCGCGCTCGCGAACGGCGTGCCGACGATCCTCGTCGAGTGGGGCTACGGCTCGCCCGCCGAAGCTGCCGACGCGATGGCAGTCGTGCACTCGGCCGACCAGCTGCGCGCCCTGCTGCTCGGCTGAGGGCGACCACACGCGGCCTACCCGCCGACCTGCCAGCCCGCCGGCTCTGACTCTCTGACTCTCTGGCGAGCAACGTTCACTCGACGCGAGCAACGTTCACTCGACGCGAGCAACGTTCACTCGACGCGAGTCAGCGGCTCCTCCTCGTCGGCGGTCTCCTCCGGCAGGGGCGGTGCCCAGAACCGGAAATACAGGTAGATCGCAATACAGACGGCGGCGAAGGCGCTGACGACCGAGATCCACAGCCAGAGCGAACCGCCGAGTTCGCGCCAGTGGCCCTCCCACGCCACGACGGCGACGATGAAGACGAACGTCACGACGAGGTAGAGCCCGCCCCATAGCAGCTTCGAGTGGGCGAAGAGGAGCTCGCCCGACAGCAGCTTGAACGGCATCAGGTCGATGAGGAGCATGACAATGCCCTCCGTCGTGATCGCCACGCAGGTCTCGACGAGCAGCGCGCCGAGGAAGTCGTGCGGCTCTCCGTGCAGGGTCAGCGCACTGAAGCCGATCCACGCGGCGACTCCGAAGATGATGATGATCGACGAACGGATCGCCACCGCACGCCACGCGAACTGCCTGATGGCGGGCGAGGACATCGAGAGGCCGAGCACCAGTCCGATCAGGAAGCCCGGCGAGAAGTCGAGCAGTCTCGACGCGATGACGCCGAGGGCTGTGAGGATCAGCCCCAGTGGCCGGAAGCTGATGGTCGCGATCACCGACCACCGCTGCTTCAGGATGAACGCCGTCATCCAACTCGACACGAACGCGATGAAGAACAACGCGATGGCCAGGGCCAGGATGAGCCGCAGTGAATGGTCGTTGAACCCGAGGTGCGGGTCGGCGAATCCGAAGATCAGCGCGGTGGCCGCAACGAGGGCGATCGCAGGGACGGCCGATTCGCGAGCCATCCATGCCGACAGTGCGGCGTACCAACCCGGCGGACGCCGGAGGCGAGCGACGCGCCCGCTGAATCGCTGGTACTGCTCGGCGATCGTCGCGTTGAGCAGGTGGGCGGGAACGGCCGCCAGCACGATAAGCACGAGGCCGATCGAGAAGGCGGATGCGATCGTCTCGGGGTTCTCGAGCACGTGCTGGATCGGCTGGAGCGCGTCCGTCAGGATGTTCGGGGCGACACCGGACTCCAGCGGGGCGACCGTGACGACTGCCTCCTTGGAAGTCGGCGGAATACCGTCGCCCGACAGGATGACGACGATGCGGTGGGCGCCGGGCACCGTGTCCATCGGAATCGTCGCCGTCGCCGCGAACCTGCCGTCACGGCCGACCTCGGTGACCGCGAGGGTCACGGGATCGGAGTGCAGCTCGACGAAGACGTCGAGCCCGGGCGGCAGGCCGGCCGCCGTGATCGTGAAGGTGTCGCCGGGTCGGATGTCGGAGAGATCGATGCCGTCGAGGGTGAACGTCCAGTTCGGGTCGAGGACGACCCGCGGCGTGACGACCGGTCGCGGCGGCACGTAGGGGTCGGCGGCCTCGGCGTGCGCCGGCGATGCGATGGAGCGCGCGACGGATGGCGCATCCATGCCCGGTGACCCGCCGACGGCGGCCGCGGGCAGGCTCCCCAGCAGCACGCCCCCGAATACGAGCCCCAATGCCGCAATCGCGGCCGACACCGATCGGAACATCCCACAGCCCTTCGAATTCGAGAGATCTCGGATCGAGCGGAAGGGCACCCGTGGGCAGGCAGCGGGGCCGCTGCCTGACTGACGCCATGGTAGGGCTCGCTCGGGCGCTCCGCCACCCCTCGAAAGCGGGTCGTCGATCCTGCACCCGGGTGCTGCAGCGAGTAGCCGGTCTTCGGCATGACCTTCACGGTGACAGCACCAGCATGACGACGGATGCTGCGCGGCCAGCGTCGACTCCGAGCGATCTTTCACGGCGTCGACGCACAGATCACCCCTCAACGGGTGATGCACGGCGGTGATCGACGATTTCTGCCGGTGACGCGCAACGGACGTGCGTCATGGTCCAGAAAGTTCGTCGGAGCTCTTCCGCAGACGATGCAAAGCAAGGCAGGATTCCCAGTACGTTCGCCCACCGACGAACGTCGTTCACGCCCCACGGTCACCTCCGAGGGGCGCTCGAAGGGAGAAGCATGTCTGGATTCACCACCCGCGCGCGGAGGCGCGCGGTTGCGGTCCTCCCGGTATTCGCACTCGCTGCCACCGGTCTGGTGTCGGTCGGGGCGAGTAGCGCGGCCGCGGCTGAATCGCCGGTCTCACCACCGGTGATCAGCGACTCCGAGTACTACATGAACTACGTCGCCCCCCGTGTGGAGCAGGCGTTCGGCACCGACGAGCTGGTGGGTGACGCCATCGCGCAGCGTAGCGCGGGCACCGTCGCCACCGAGGCCGAGGCGTTCGACCAGAAGTTCTCGCAGGGCAACCCGCTCGCCGCAGAGGGGCTCGCTCAGCTCGAGGCCGCGTCGATCGAGACCGGCAAGAGTCCCGGTGAGCTCAAGCGCGACCGGCACTGGGATCGCGGCCGAGACAAGAACCGGCACAAGAAGCCCGACTACAAGCAAGCCGATGAGACGCAGGAAGCAAAGCTGCTCACCATCCTCGTCGAGTTCAACGACAGCGCGAACGACGACTTCTCCGGCACCTACGTGCCGAACGAGTACGGTGCGACCGAGTGCAAGCCCGGCGAGGTGCAGAGCGGCCCGATGCACAACAACATCCCGAACCCGGCCGACTACGAGCTCGAAGACAACAACTCGATGTGGGTTGCCGACTTCTCGTCCGAGCACTTCAACAAGATGCTCTTCACCGACAAGGGCATCACGGAGCGGGTTCGCAAAGACCTGAAGGGTCCCGACGGCCGCCGCGGCATTGACATCTCGGGCCACACGATGAAGGCCATGTACGAGGAGATGTCGCGCGGCGCCTACACGGTGACCGGCGAGGCGACTCCCTGGATCACTGTGCCGCACTCGGAGGCCTACTACGGCGCGAGCCTCTGCTTCCAGAACGAGGAGGGGGTGTACGAGGCCGGGGCGATCCAGGACATGCAGGGCCACCCCGACAACCCGCTCGGTGCCGGCCAGCTCCCGATCGACGCTGTCGAGGCGCTCGCGCAGGCGCAGCCCGACTTCCCGTGGGCCGACTACGACATCGAAGACCAGGGCGACCGCGACGGCGACGGCGACTTCCTCGAGCCCGATGGAGTCATCGACCACGTCGTGCTCGTGCACGCCGGTGAAGACAAGTCCGGCGGCGGCGGCGCCGAGGGCACGTACGCTCTCTGGGCGCACTCCTCGGCCGTCGCAGGCGGCGCGGACATCCCCGGCACCGACCTCAAGCTGTCGAACTACATCGTGCAGCCCGAAGACTCGGGCGTCGGCGTGTTCGCTCACGAGTACGGCCACGACCTCGGCCTGCCCGACCTCTACGACACCTCCGGTGCCGGAGACTCCGACATCGACTTCTGGGATCTGATGTCCTCGGGCTCGCACTCGGGACCGATCTTCCAGTCGATGCCCACCCACATGGGCATCTGGGACAAGTGGATGCTCGGCTGGGCCGACCCTGTCGAGGTCAACCCCGGTGACGCTCCGAGCACGATCAACGTGGGCCAGAACTCCCGGCCGTTGGTCGGCACCGAAGACGGCGTGAAGATCAATCTTCCCGACAAGGTGATCACACTGGCCGAGCCGACCAGCGGCGAGAACATGTGGTACACCGGTGCCGACCAGGACTGGGGCGACATCCGCATCGTCCGCAGCCTCGACGTGCCCGCCGACGCGAAGTTCTGGATGAACAGCAACTTCGTCATCGAGCAGGACTGGGACTTCGGCTTCGTCGAGGTCTCGACCGACGGCGGCACGACGTGGACCGAGCAGAAGGTCTACGACGAAGCCGGCACTGAACTCACGACACCCGACGGCTACGCCGACCCGAACGGCAACATGGCGACGTTCGGCAACAAGAAGTACGGGCTCACGGGCACGTCGAACGGTTGGCAGAAGCAGTATGTCGACCTCACCTCGTACGCCGGCACGACGGTGAGCCTGCGCCTGCGGCTCGCAACCGATGCCGCCTACCAGGATCGCGGTTGGTTCGCCGACGACTTCGCACTCACGAGCGGAGCGGAGACCGTCTGGAGCGACGATGTCGAGAGCGGTGACAACGGCTGGACCGCTGAGGTCGAGACGTTCGCCGCGACGACCGGTCCCGGCTGGCGCATCGACACCGGCACCTCGGTGAAGGCGCAGTACTACATGGTCGAGTGGCGCAACTTCGACGGCTTCGACGAGGGGCTCAAGTACGGCTACAACTCCGTGTACAGCGCGGGTGCGTGGAAGGTCGAGAAGATCAAGTACAACGCTCCCGGAGCGCTCATCTGGTACCGCGACACGACGTACGGCAACACGAACCACGTGGTGTCGAACGAGACGGCGCTGCCGAGCGCCGGTGCCAAGGGCGGCCTGCTGATCGTCGACAGTCACTTCGACCCGCTGCGTCGCACCGGTGAGGCGGCCGAGATCGATCCGACGGCGACCGACAACATGCCCTCGCGGGCGCAGTCCTCGAACGCCGCGTTCGGCCTCGAGAAGACGTACCGCTTCACGGAGTGCATCACGGGCGCCGATGTGACCGACGAGTACTGCACCGACGTGCGCTCTCAGAAGCCGGTGAGCACCTTCACCGACGACCAGGGCTGGGTGCCGGGCATCGAGATCCGGAATGGAGCCGACCTGTACTACCGGTTCCGCAACGGCTCGGCCGTCGTGCCGTCGCTCGGCAACTCGCCGTACACGACCCGAGTCGTCGATGAGAACGGCAAGCCGCTGCCCGAGTTCTACGGACTCGAGGTTCAGCCGGGCATGACGCTCGGCACCGGCAACCCCGCCGACGCCGGCGTGGGCTACGGCACCGTGATCGAGGTGAAGAAGGCGCTCAAGCGCAACACCTCGGCGCTGATCAAGATCACCCCGCCGACCGTGGGCTGATCCGGCGACACGACACCGACGAGGCGTCGGCCCCTCCGGGGGTCGGCGCCTCAAGCGTCAGCGACCTCCGGCGGGCGGAACGAGCAGGCGGCGCTCGCGACGCCTCCACGCCCGACGCTGCACCGTGAGTTGCACGGCGAGCGTGAGCACCCCGCCGGTGACGATCGAGACGAGGTTCACGAGCAGCTGCACGGTGGAGCTGCCGGCTTGCGACCACTGCCCATCGGCGACGGCGACGGCGATCGCGCCCGCCGCGGGAATGGTCGTCACCGAGATGAGCACGCCGATGAGTGCGCCCGACTTCGCCGAGGTGAGCGAGAGCACGCCCGCGATGCCGGCCAGGAAGCCGACGATGTAGCTGAGCGCCCCGGGCTGCCAGATGAACTCGGTGAGCGGATGCTCCTGCGACAGCGGATCGTCGGGAAAGACACCGATGCCCTCCAGCAGAAGCGCGAACCCGATCGTCACGAGGATAGCTGCGCCGTACCCGATGAGCAGGGTCGCCGTCGAACGCCACGCCACCCGAGGTCGGCGGCGCACGATGCCGACGGCGATCGCGGCGAGCGGGCCGAAGTCGGGTCCGACGACCATCGCCCCGACGATGAGGATCGGTTGGTCGGTGACCACGCCGACCGCGGCGATGAGCGTGGCGACCGTCATGAACACGAGGAACGTCGCCGACAGCCGCACCTCGTCGTCGGTGCGCGCTTCGACCTCCTCCCACACGACGGCGTCGTCGTCGTTGCCGAACACTGCGGCCGCGCTGTGGCGTCGCTTGCGGCCGAGCGCGAGGTCGACGGCCTCGATGGCGATGGAGCCCTGTTCGTCGAGCCCGACACCGTGCAGCTCGGCGAGGAGCGAGCTCGTCGCATCGCGTTCGACATCGCAGAGGATCACATCACCGACGGGGTCGACCCCAGCGCCCGGCAGCACGATCAGGTTCGCGACGGGCCCGTCGGGCGCCAGCAGCACTCGGTCGACGTCGGCCCGAAGCGCCTGCGGCACGATCATTCTCAGATGCAGCACGGTGCAAGTCTGGCGCGAGCGGATGCCGCCTTCCGCCCGGCAGGGCCGGTATGTAGGACATCCGCCTCTTGGGAGGACGCGTGCATCCCGCTTCGTCCTACCAAGAGGCGGATGTCCTACATTGCGAGCGGAACGGCAGGCGGAGGGGTGAGCACACCGTCGAGCAGGCGATCCAGGCCCCAGGTGAAGGTGTCATCGACCCCGGCGGCCGTCTCGGCGCCGGCCACGAGATGCGCGGTCGCTTCCGTGAGCGGGTGGCTCGCAGCATCCGTCCAGAGTGCGCCGGTCACCGATCGGGCGACGGATGCCTCGGGGTCGCCCGCCCGCTCTGCGGCGTCGAGGGCAGCCACCCCGAGTACGTGGGCGCGCACGGCGTATGCGGCCCGTGCGGCGTCGGCCAGCGGCATCCGCTCGCCCATGAAACCGGCGATGAGGGTTTCGTTCAACCCGAGCGCGTGCCGCCCGTCGAGCGGACCGCTCGTCACGAGCACCATTGCGCCCGTGTGCTCGGCGAGTCGCGTGCGGAACGCTGCGGCGAGCGCGTGCACCCTGCCGCGCCAGTCAACCGCCGCGTCGGATGCCGCGGCGAGGTCGAGACTCGAGAGGAGCTCTTCGACCATCGCACGGAGCAGCGCGTTCTTCGATGGGAAGTAGGTGTAGATCGCGGTGGGTGTGAGCCCGAGTGCCGCGGCGACGCCCCGCACCGAGACGGCGGCGAAACCCTTCTGCTCGAGGATCTCGAACGCGGCGTCGACGATGTCGACCTGGCTGACGCTGCGTCTCGGTCCGGGTTTCATGGTGCTGGGTGCTCCTCGGGGTCTCACCCCTATTCTCCCGGCTCGCGCGCACCCTCCCGCACCAACTCCCGAACTCACGCGCGCCACGAGCTTTCGCCCGACCACGGATGATTCGTACGACCGTCTCCCGACGAAGGGTCGTGGGGAGCATTGCGCCGCGCTGCACACACGTCCCCCGCGGCGCGTACGATCGTGCCCACGCGATTGCTCGAGCGCGGCTCGGGCGAGATCGCGCCGCGATCGGAGGAGTGAACGCATGAAGCGACCGGCACGCATCGTCGTCATCGGCGATGCCCTCATCGACGAGATCCGCGATCCGCGCGGGTCCCGCGAATTCGTCGGCGGCGCCGCGCTCAACGTGGCGGTGGGCCTCGCACTGCTCGGCGAAGAGACCACCCTCGTCGCCATGCTTGGGGACGACGAGCCGGCCGACCGCGTGCGCGCCTACGTCCGCGACTATCGGGTGAAGCTCATCGAGAGCCCGTCGGAACATGGCACCTCGCGTGCAGTCTCCGACCGAACCGACGGCGAGCCCCGCTACGAGTTCAATGAGGCCGCGCAGCGGCGCCGCATCCGATTCGACGAAGCCACGCGTGCCGCGATCGACAAGGCGGACCTCGTGGTGGTGAGCTGCTTCCCCTTCGACGACCCTGGGCAGGTCGCCGAACTCGCGACGGCGATCGACCGACCGGGCGAGCGACTCATCATCGACGGCAACCCACGGGCCGGCATGATGGCCGACCGCGAGGTCTTCCTCGAGCAGTTCGTTTCGGTCGCCGCGACAGCCCTGCTCGTCAAGGTCGGCGACGAGGACGCCGAACTGCTGCTCGACGCCCCACTTCCGAAGTTCGTCGAGCGGCTCCGCACAGCGGCTACGAGCCGGCCGGGGACGAGCCGGCCGGCAACGGATGCCCCGGCTCCCCACTCCCCCGCGATCCTCGCGACAGCGGGGAGGGCCGGCGCGACCGTGCACCACGGCGGAGACGCGGTGCACGCCGGCATCGTCGAGCTTCCCGGCCCCATCGTCGACACGATGGGCGCCGGCGACGCGACGCTCTCGGCGGTCGTGCACCACATCGCGGTGCACGGGTTGCCGCGCACGGTCGAAGGCTGGGCCGACGCGCTCGTCGAGGCGATGACCATCGCCGCCGCGACCGTGCGCCACGAGGGCGCATTGCTGCGCGTCCCCGCGGGGCCGGCCGTACTCGCCAGCTGACCCGCTTGTCTCGCTTCTCAGGAACTTGTTCGGCATGCGGGGCGACACACCGCGGTCATGCGGCGTGTCGCCGTGGATCTCCTGAGAAGCGCAGCTGGCGAGACGAGATCACCGTACGAATCGCACCTCGCGCACCGGGGAGAACGCCTGCGCCCTGGGGAGAACGCCTGCGCCCTGGGGTTGTCGAGCGCCCACAGGTAGGCGGGCCGATCGCCGATAGCCGCGTCGAGCAGCGCCTGCCCGACGCCCGTGCCGTGGAGTCAGTCGGCCGGGCGAGCCACCGGCAGCGCGGCCTCGATCGCCGCGATCACTTCGGGGGCGTCGGGCTCGGTCTGCGGGCGGAACCGCCGCACCTCGCGATCGGGCGTGACGAGGAACTTCTCGAAGTTCCAGGTGACACGGCCGGCCTTGCCGGCGGCATCCGGTGCCCGCTTCAACTCGGTGTAGAGCGGGTGCTCGTGGCGACCGTTCACCCGAACGCGATCGAAGATCGGAAAGGTGATGCCCCACGTCGTCGAGCAGTACTCGCTGATCGCCTCGTTACTCGAGAGCTCTTGCAGGAACTGGTTGCTCGGGAACCCGAGCACGGTGAAGCCCGCTTCGCCGTACTTTCGCTGCAGCTCCTCGAGCTTCGCGTATTGCGGTGCCAGCCCGCACCGCGAGGCGACGTTGACGACGAGCACGGCCTTGCCCGTGTAGTCACCGAGCGTCGTCGTGCTGCCGTCCATGGTCGTGATGGGGATCTCATCGATTCGGTTCATCATCGCCTCCGATCCCAGCGTACGTCGCGCGGGGCTCAGAACGGCCAGATGAGCGGCACGTAGAACACTGCGACGACCAGGAACAGCAACAGCAACGGCAGCCCGAGCTTCCAGTAGTCGCCGAATCGATAGCCGCCGGGTTCGAGCACCATCGTGTTGGCGGGGGTCGCCACGGGAGTGAGGAATGACGCGGCCCCCGAGACCGTCAGCGCCATCATGAACGGCAGCACCGAGACGCCGAGGTCGGCCGCGACGACGACCGCGACGGGCGCGATGATGAGCACCGTCGCAGTGTTCGAGATGAGCTGGCCGAGCACCATCGTGAGCGCGCAGATCGCAAAGAGCGCCAGGTACGGCGATGCGTCGCCGACGAGTCCGAGCAGCCCATCGGCGATGACATCGGCAGTACCCGTGCTGATGAACGCCGTCGAGAGTGGGATCATGCCTGCGACCAGCACGACCGTGGTCCACGAGATGCTGCGATAGGCCTGCGTGGGCGACACCACGCGGGCGAGCACGAGAGCGGATGCCGCGGCGAGCCCCGCGATCGCGGGCGGCACGAGACCCGTGGCGAGCAGCACCACCATCGCCGCGAGGATCACGATCGCCCGCTTCGCGCCGGAACCGAGCGGCACCGAGCGGCGCACCAGCGCCGGATCATCGACGACGAGCACGTGGGGGCCGGCGGTGTTGCGCTCGAGCTGGTCCCACGCGCCGGTGAGCAGCAAGGTGTCGCCGGCCTGCAGCCGCGAATCGGCGCCGACGAGGTCTTCTCCGCCGCGCTGCACGGCGAGCACGACGAGATCGCCGCTCGGGGTCACCATGCCCGGAAAGAGGTGCAGGCCGATGAGCTCGGAGCGAGGTGCGACGACGACCTCGGTCACGCCTCGGCGCACCCCGATCAACTCGGTCTCCTCTGGCAGGTCGTACTGCTGCCGAAGCGTGCGGGCGTGCTCGCTCACGTCTTGCGGCAGCCTCGTCGGCGCGCGTTCGGGCAGCAGCCGACGCCCGATGAGCGAGACGATGAGCAACGTGCCGATGACGAGAGGCACACCGACGAGCCCGAACTCGAAGAAGCCGAACGGCCGGGCGCCGGCGTCGGCGGCCGTCTCGCTCACGATGATGTTGACCGGCGTACCCGTGAGCGCGAGCAGCGAACCGGCGTGAGCCGAGAAGGCGAGCGGCATGAGCATCTGCGACGGCGGGATGCCGGCGCGCGTCGCGACCACGACGACGACAGGGATGAGCGCCGCCACGGCGCCGTTCACGCTGATGAGGGCGGTGACGCCGGCGACGAGGAGGCACACGACGAGCAGCAGTGGCCCGCGCTTCGTGCCGGCGCGCCCGATCACCTGCTGACCGGCCCACGCCGTGACCCCCGTCGAGTCGAGCGACTCGCTCACGACGAAGAGGGCGGCGATGAAGATCACCGTCGGGTCGCCGAATCCGGCGAGCGCTTGCCCGAGATCGAGGATGCCGGTGAGCCAGAGCGCCACGGCGACGCCGATCGCAACGATGCCGATCGGCACCCGGTTCGACATGAACGCCACGATCGCGAGCGCCAGGATGACGAGCGTGGTCGCGACGGGGTCCATTCGCTCAGATTAGCCGCGAGGCATCCCTCACAGCAGTGGCCCGCGCGATGATCTCAAACCGCTGGTCAGGGCCGAACCGGCGAGTGTGCCGAGGGCGATGGCCACCATCGTCGACACCGTCGTGACGAGGGTCGTCACGCCCGCCTCGTCGCCGCCGAGGATCGAGGTCACCCCGACGAGGCCGAGCGCACCGGGCACGAGCAGCCAGAACGCGGGGAGGAAGCTGACCACGGCGGGCGGGCCGGTTCGCTGGCGCGCCACCATCACCGCGACCGGGGTCATCACGAGCGCCCCGACGAATGCCGAGAGCACGCCGCCGAAGAAGATATCGCCGATGACCTGCGCGCCGTACGCCGTGTAGAGCACGAGCAGGATCCAGCCGATCGAGTCGCGACGCCCGCACTGGTGCACGACGATGCCGACGCCGAAGACAGAGACCGCGATCCACGGCGCGATCGGCCCGATCGGTTGGGATGCCGCGGTGAGCTCGACGCCCGGAACGCCGACGAGTGCGGCGCCCGCGACGATGCCGACGGCGAGCAGCACGAGCTGCATCGCCCCGGCGGCGAGCCGCCCGGCACCCGCCATCATCTGACCTGTCGACAGTTCGATGACGCCCGTCGTGAGGAGCGACCCCGGCAGCAACGTCACGAGGGGGGCCATGAGCGATGGCAGCACGCCGGGGTCGAGACCCATGCGGATGAGCAGGAACACCGCGATCGAGACGAAGAACGCGATGCCGACGGTCACGAGGGCCTGGTAGTCGCGCGGCGCCCGAGCGGCGATGAGCAGCACCCCGCCGACGATCGCACCGAGCACCGCTGCGACCGCGGCGCCCACCCATGAGGCGCCGAGCAGCACGGCGAGACCCGCGGAGAGCAGCACGTACGCGACGACGCGCTGGGTCGCAGAGTACGGTGCCGGCCTGCGGCGGAGCCTCCGGATGCTCCGTTTCGTCGTCACGGGGTCGATGCGACCTGCTCTGGCGGCTTCGACCGTGCGGTGCAACTCGTCGACCTGGTACAGCATCAGGCGGCTGTGCCCGCTCGAGACGGCACCGGTGCGGAGTTCGCCGACGCCTCGGGCGGAGACGATCAGCGCGGTCGGGAAGACGATGGTCTCGGTCTCGGGAATGCCGTTCACCTTGGCGATGTCCTCGAGCGCAGCGCCCACGGTGGTCACCGAGTACCCCGCGTCGATCATCGCCTCGCCCGTGGCCTCCATGGCGGCGAGGGTCTCGTCCGCGGCGGCCCCGTGCACCACGGCGCCGGCGGCCACGTCAATCAAGCCGGTCTGGCCGGTCTGGCCGGTCTGGCCGGACTGGCCGGTTTCCGCTACGGGCTCGGCGGCACCCGGCCGCCGGATCGCGAGGAGCACCGCGGCGATCGCGAGCAGCACGATCACGGCGATGATCCACGACCACGGCGAGCGATTCTCGACATCGGATGCCGCGGGCGGCACCGGTTCGAGCACAGGCGCGTCCTCAGGGTCACCCCCGCCATCGCCGTTCTCGTCGACGGGGCCGCCTGGAACCTCAGGCGGCGGCGCCTCGGAGGCCGGCGGCTCGACGGTCTCGACGGGCGGCTTCGGATCCTCCGTCGGCCCCGGCTCCGGCCCTGGGTCGGGTTCGGGTTCCGTCGGCGGCACCTCCCCGGCCGGCGCCTCCCCGGCCGGCGCCGTCGGCTGGACGGGTTCGACCACCGGGCTCATCGCAACCGCCCCCGCCGGGGCCGCGGCGAGCGCGCCGACCCCGAGCATCGCGGCCACGGCGAACGCCGCAAGCACGGAAGTGACCCGCACACGCCCCCCGGCTGACATGACGCTCACTGTAGTCGTCACAGTCGTCGCGACTCAATGACAGCCGGCCGGAGTGCGGGGGGCGGACATTCGCCGCCTTCGCAGTCGCAGCAGCAGCAGTATCGCCGGGCGAGGCTCACGCAGTACGGTGAGCATCAGTATCTGTGAACCGAGGGGATCGTTCATGAGCATGCAGGCCGAGGCACCCGTCGCCGTTCCGATTCCGAAGACTTCGTGGCTCGCGCTCATCGTGGTCGTGATGACGCAGATCCAGGTCTCGTTCGCCGTGAATGCGCTGACCGTGTCGATGGCCGGTATCACGACCGACCTCGAGACCGCGGCGAGCTCGATCGGCATCGCGATCACCGCCGGAACCTTCGCAATGGCGGCGTTCATTCTGCTCGGTGCGAAAATCGGTTCCCGCTTCGGCAGCCGAGGCGTCTTCCAGATCGCCGTCGCGATTCACGGCGTCGCCATGCTCGGTGTCGCGCTGAGCGTGAGCCCGGCGATGCTCTTCATCGCGCAGGCCTCCTCGGGCGCCGTCATCGCGCTCATCGCGCCGGCGCTCACGGTGTTCATCGCCACGAACTACCACGGACCGCAGCAGGGCAGAGCGATCGGCCTGCTCGCTGCGGCGATCCCCGCGGCGGGCGTACTCGCCCTCATCCTCGCGGGCTGGTTCGCGACCACGATCGGATGGCGCTGGTCGTTCGTGCTCATGGTCGGCCTCGCCGTCATCAACCTGTTGCTGAGCTTCCGGCTGAAGCGCGTGCCCGCCCAGCCCGGCCTCTCGATCGACTGGACCGGCGCCCTGCTGGCCGCCGTCGCCGTCATCCTGCTGAGCTTCGGCTTCTCCGGCCTCTCGACGTGGGGAGTCTGGCTCGCGACGAACCAAGCGCCGTTCGACATCCTCGGCATCTCGCCGGCCCCGCTCCTCGTGCTCGCGGGCCTCATCGTGGGCCAGGTGTTCTTCTCGTGGCTGCGGCGCCGAGGGCGCGAGGGCAAGCCGCGCATCTTCGACCTGCGGGTGCTCGCGACGGGCTCCGAGCGCGCGATCACCGCGTGCATGGGCATCATGCTCTTCGTCGGCACCGCCGCGAACTTCCTGATTCCGCTCTACATCCAGGTCGTGCAGGGCCGGTCGAGCATCGAGACGTCGTTCTCGATCATCCCCTACACGCTGTCGATCTTCCTCGCATCGACATTCATCGCATCGCTCTACGGCAGGTTCCCGCCGCGGGTGCTCGCGAGCGCAGGGTTCGTCGTCGTGGCCGCTGCGCTCACCCTGCTCGCCTTCACCGTGCGCGGCGAATGGAGCCAGGGCTTCGTGGTCGTGGGACTCATCCTGCTCGGCCTCGGCCAGGGCTCGATCGTCGCGCTGGTGTTCAACACCCTGCTCTCCGCGGCGCCGAAGCAACTCGCGGGCGACGTCGGCGCCTGGCGCGGGCTCGTGCACAACATCTCGGGCAGCGTGGGCATCGCCGTCGGTACGGCCTTCGCGGTCGGCATGCTCTCGACGATGCTGTTGACCGGGGCGCAGGAGCACCCCGAGATCTCCGATGAGCTCATCTCGCAGGTGAACTTCAACGAGGCCGACTTCCTCACGAACGAGCAGCTCGCCGCCGCCCTCGAATCCCGGGCGACCGGCCCCGAAGTCGACGCCGCCATCCTCGTCAACGCCGAGGCGCGGCTGCAGTCGCTGCAGGTGTCGCTGCTCGGTCTCGCGGCGCTCGCGCTGCTCGCGATCGTGCCGGCGACGCGCATGCCCGGCCGACGCAAGGACGAATTGCCCGAGAAACTCGAACCCGACGATGACGACCCCATCGATCCCGTCGACGAAGAAGAGGCACTCGCATGACCCGCAGTCCGAACAAACTCATCCCGGCCGACTTCACCGCGACGCCGTCGCTCGCGCATTCCCTCGCGGTCGTGCTCGACGACGCGCTCGGCGAGGTCGAGACGACCGGCGTGCTCGTATTCACGGATGCCTCGGAGCCGGCGTCCATCGCCGGGCTCGACCCCGCAGCGTGGCAACGGGCCGGGTTCGACGCGAAGCCCGGACAGACGCTGCTCATGCCGGGCGACGAGCCCACTGTGCTCGTCGGCGGCGGCACGACCGCAGATCTGACCGTCAACGGACTGCGCGACGCGACCGCGACCTTCGTGCGCGCGGCATCGACGAGCGCGCGCCTCGGTTTCGAGATCCCTGCGCTCGGTGGCCTCGACCGCGCAGCCGCCGGGCAGGCGATCGCCGAAGGCGCCGCGCTCGCACGATACCGCTACACGGGCCTCTCGACGAAGCCCCCCGGCACGTCGCTCGAGCGACTCGCCCTGCGAATCGGCGACGTGCTGCCGGCGACGCCCGACGCCGCCGAACTGGCAGCCGGCATCGAGGTGGGCCTCATCACCTCACGAGCAGCGAACATCGCCCGCGACCTCGCGAACGCCCCAGGCGGGCATCTCACGGCGACCGACCTGGCCGATGTCGCCGTCGAGCTCGGCACTCGCTTCGGGTTCGACGTCAAGGTGTTCGACAAGCAACAGCTCATCGACCTCGGCTGCGGCGGCCTGCTCGGCGTGAATCGCGGCTCGACCGAAGAGCCGCGCATGATCAAGCTGCGCTACACGCCCGCCGGATCCTCCACCGGACACCTCGGCCTCGTCGGCAAGGGCATCATGTACGACTCGGGCGGCATCAGCCTGAAGCCGTCGGACCCGATGCACCTGCTCATGAAGATGGACATGGGCGGCGCGGCATCCGTGCTCGGAGCCTTCACCGCACTGCGCGACCTCGGCGCCACCGCGACCGTGAGCGGCTGGCTCATGTGCACAGACAACATGCCGTCGGGCTCGGCGTACCAACTCGGCGACGTGCTCACCGCGCGCAATGGCACCACGGTCGAAGTGAGGAACACCGACGCCGAGGGCCGGCTCGTGATGATGGACGGCATCTCACTCGCGAACGAAGACGGCGTCGATGCGATCGTCGACATCGCGACACTCACGGGGGCGGCGCTCATGGCACTCGGCCAGTCGGTGGCGGCGCTGCTCGGCAACGACGAGACGATGCTCACGGCGGTCGAGCGCGCGTCGGCTGCGACCGACGAGCAGGTCTGGCGGCTGCCGCTCGAGCGCAGGTACCGCAAGCAGCTCGACTCGGAGGTCGCGGACATCGCCAACCTCGGCGGCCCGTTCGCCGGTGCGACGACGGCGGCGCTGTTCCTCGACCACTTCGTGGGTGCGACCCCGTGGGCGCACCTCGACATCGCGGGCACGATGCAGTCGGATGCCGACGACTCGTGGCGCTCGAAGGGTGCGACCGGGTTCGGCGCGCGCATCCTCATCGATGTCGCACGGGGGTTCCGCCCGGTGCGCTGATCGCGCCATGGTCCTCGCCCCCGCCCCAGCCCTTGCCTTCTCGCTCGCCAGAGCCTTGCAGCAATTCAGGTCAGCGCACGGCGTGTCTTCGCTTCAGCCACGCGACACGCCGGACGACACGCCTCCGCTCCTGAATTGCTGCACGGCACGGGCCACGGCACGGGCTGCACGGCACGGCACGCGGGGCTGCACGGCTTGAACTGAGCGGAGGGCGGCGCTGCGGAGGCCGGCGCTGCGGAGGGCGGCAGGGACGGCGCGCCCGCGTCAGCGCAGCACGCCCGCGCGGTAGGCCGCCTCGGTGCGGGTCGCCGCGCCGAGCTTGCGCAGGATCGCCGAGACGTGCACGCTCGCAGTCTTGCCGCTGATGAAGAGTCGCTCACCGATCTGCCGGTTGCTGAGCCCCTCGGCGATGAGTTCGAGCACTTGCCGTTCGCGTGCGGTCAGCTCGGCGGTCGCGGCGGTGAGTTCGGCATCGGATGCAGCGGCGCCCGCGATGCCCGGTGCCCCGGCGTTGTTCGCCGCCTTGCCCCGGCCGGCGCCCATGCCGCCGTCGAGCGCGAGCCCCGCGGCAGCTGCCACCTGCGAGACCCGGTCGCGAACCGCGCCGACCCCGCCGCTCAGCGCCAGGTCGAGCGCACTCTGCAGCGTCACCTTGGCGGCGGCGCGATCGCCGCACGCGAGTTCGGCCTCACCCTGTCGGAGGAGGGCGAACGGTGCGAGGTATCCGGGCGCGGCAGGCGCGGCGGCGGTCTTCGCCGCTGCGCTCCAGGCCGCGACATCTGAACCGGCGGCGCCCCCGGGCGCCTCGGCGAGCTCGGCGTCGAAGAACGCGGCCCAGAGCGAATGCGTCGGCCACATGGTCAGCTGATCGAGCAGCCCACGGAACGTGGGCTCGGCCGCCCCGATCTCGGCGGCGAGCGCATCGGAGATGCCCCCTGCACGCTCGGGCGCACCCGATCTGGCGGCGCCGATGACTCGCGCCGCCACCCAGAGCGCCGGTAGAGCGTAGCCGGGTAGTGGCACGTCGTGCTCTTCGAGCACCCGCCTCACCTCTCGCCACGCCTCGGCCACGTCGCCGTTGGCGAGCGCCACCTCGGCGGCGACGCGGCTCACGCTGAGCCTCGTCTGCGTCTCGACCTCCATGACCTCGCCCCAGGCGGATCGGACGCGCCGCAACTGCTCGGCCGCACGAACCGGTTCGCCGAGCCACAGGATGCCCCAGATGCGTGCGCGTTGCAGGTAGACGCCGAACGGGCCGGGAGGGTCGAGGGCGAGGGCGCGCTCGACCAGTGCGGCGGCGCGATCCCATTCGCCGAGAGCGAAGAGCGGGTCGACGGCGTTGGAAGCGAGGAGGACGCCCGTGCTGCGCTCGACACCTTGGGCGCGTGCCTGTTCGAGGCCCGCTTCGGCCAACCGCACCGCTTCGCGATGGTTGCCGACGAGGTACTGGAGGTCGGAGGCGTTCACCCAGTAGCGCAGCAGCGCCGTACCGTCGCCGGCGGCGAGTTCACGCGCGCGCTCGAGGCCGGCCAGACCTGCCTCGACCTCGCCACGACTGGCACGACTGACGGCCGCGATGTTGGTGGTGATCGACGCGTATCTCGGCGAATCGAGCTCGAGCGCCACGCTGAGCGCACGTTCTGCGGTCTCGACGGCCTCATCGAGCCGACCCTCGATCATGAGTCGGCCGCTGAGACCGGTGAGCACGGTCATGCGAATCTCGCTCGAGCCGTGCTCGCCGAGCGCCTCGAGCGCTTCTTCGAGTACGGGAATCGAACCCGGCCGCCCCACGTTGGCGAGGTACATCGCCTTGTCGCGCAGGAACCGGGGGTACTGCGGATCGTCGCGCGGGCACTCGGCGAGGGCGGCTTTCACGAGCGTGAGGCCTCGCTCGCCTTCGCCCGCATTGCGGAGGTGCGAGGCCGTGCGGCCCATGAGCTCGAGCTTCGCCATGCCGGCGGCACGTGCCGGATCGGGCACGACGTCCCACAGGCCGAGCGCCCGTTCGCCCAGTTGAGCGGCCGTCGCATACGCCGCTGCGGCGCGCGCTTCGCGCATCGCCTGGATGCTTGCGGGGAAGGCTCGCGTCGCGTCGTGCGCGCCGAGCCAGTGGAAGGAGATCTCGGCAGCGAGTCGACGAGTGCCGGCGGCGGCCGCCGCTTCGTACGCCTCGGCGTACCGTGCGTGGAAGCGCGCCCGCTCGCCGGGCAGCAGGTCGGAGAGGATGGCCTCGCGCACGAGCGCGTGTCGGAAGGCGTAATCGTCACCCTCGATCGTGAGCACCCCGAAGACCACGCACTGGCGTGCCGCGGCGTCGAGCTCATCGGCTGTGCCTGCGTACACGCCGGACAGCAAGGCGTGGGAGATGCGCACACCTCCGGTGGAGATGAGCCGCAGCAGCTCTTGTGCCGGATCGGGCAGTCGCTCGTAACGGGCGAGCAGGAGCTCGCGCAGGGTGTCGGGCACGAAGCTCTCGTCGCGGCATCCGTCGATGCCGACGAGCTCTTCGACGAAGAACGGCACGCCGTCGCTGCGGCGGAACACGGTGTCGAGCGCACTCGCGCTGGGCGCCTCGTCGACCACGAGCGACTTCACGAGCTTGCGCACCTGCGCGCGAGTGAGCCGCGGGAGATCGCGGCGTTCGACCCAGCGGTCGCGCTCGGCCTCGGAGAGGAAGGGGCGCAGCGGATGCCCCCGCGTGACGTCTTCGCTGCGGTACGTGAGCACCGTGAGCACTCGGCTCGAGCCCAGCGCGCGCATGAGGAATCGGAGGAGCGCAAGCGTCGCGGCGTCGACCCAGTGCAGGTCTTCGATGACGAGCACGATGGGGCGCTCGCGGGAGACGGTCTCGAGCAGCACCGCGATGCCCTCGTGCAGTTGGCCGGTGGCGGCGCCGACACCGGCCAGTGCCGCGGCGGGCTGGACGTCGGTCTCGGACGCCGCGAGCTCTGGGAGGAGCGCGGCGAGCGCCGAGCGACCGGGGCCGGCCGCCTCGAGCACCCGCTCGGGCCCGAGCTCGGCGATGAGCGTGCGCAAGGCCGCCTTGACGGGAGCGTACGGTGCCGCGACACTGCCGAGGTCGACGCACTGACCGGCGAGGAGCTGCACGTCGGCCGGCAGCCCGCGCTGGAACTCGCGGATGAGCCGGGTCTTGCCGATGCCGGCTTCACCGCCGATGATGACGGTGAACGGCGCGCCTGCGCGCACCTCGTCGAGTCGCTCGTTGAGCCTCGAGAGGTCGGCGTCGCGACCGACCATGGCCGCCGCTGACGTGATCACGATCTCATCGTGCCACGTACCACCGACAGCGGCGGCTGCCGCGGCATCCGTGATCGCGCTCAGCTGAATCGGATCGGGAGCGCTCGGCGGATGCAGGTGCACCCGCGGGCCGGCGGGCAGTGACACCGCCGGCGCCCCGATGGTGACGGTGGGGGTCACCGCAACGCGAGTCGCGGAGCCCGGTGCGCGTGGTGGTGACGGTGCCGGCGAACAGCGATGCCGGGCGACGCCACCGCGTCGCCCGACCCGCTCTCTTCGGCACTGCGCTGCAGGTTGAGCTCGTGCTCGGCGCGCAGCACGTCGGTCTGGTGGGCGTGCAATACGACGAAGTCTGCCGAGAACTGCATGATTCCTCCTGGTGCTCTTCCGGAACTTCCGACCGGATGCCTCCAGCGTGCTCGCTAAGGTGCCTGAGGCTCATCGGGCGATCGCCCTATTTCGCGGCGCCTCCCCCGACGGGACCCACTTACCCGATGCGCCCGGTTAACGGGAGAGGGTCGGTGCACGGCGGTAGCCGTCACGGCTGAACTGCACGATCGCGGCTGAGACCGCCACGGCGGTGACCAGGCCGAACGCTGCGAGGAACAGGATGGCGAACATCGCGCACCTCCCTTCTGATGGACACTCACGGAATCTGATGAAACCTCAGAGAAGCCTGCGGCCCTGGCCGGTCGATGTCGTCAGGGCGACCACCGAGTCGGGTGTCGGGGTTGACTCCGGCGTGAGCGCCGAACGCTCGGGCGAACCCCAGGCCTTGCCGAGCGGCACGACGCCGGCCCACACGGAGTGGTCCTCGCCGTCGTCGGGAGCCTCGGACGCCCCGGCCGCACGCACCTTCATGACCACGTCGTCGAGGCGAAGCTGCAGCACGCGGGTCGCCGCGGCCTCCTTGCGGGTCGTGGCGCGCACTTCGGCTGAGCGTCCGGGCATGAGTCGTTCGGAGAGCGCGATGAACGCGGCATCCGCTCGCTCGCCCTCGACCGGCTCGAACACACCGTAGACGACGACGCTGCGGTAGTTCATCGAACTGTCGAAGAGCGAGCGGGCGAAGACGAGGCCGTCGAGCGCGGTCACGGCGAAGGCCACGGTCTGGCGTTCGGATGCCGCGCGCAGGGCGAACCCGCCGCCGGTCGAGCCGTGCACCAGCAGATGCTCGCCGTCGCGGGCGTACCCCATCGGCACGATGATCGGCGCACCGTCGACGACGGCGGCGAGGTGGCCGACGAGTTCGGAGTCGAGCAGTTCGAAGAGGGCGTCGCGGTCGGCACTCTGGCGCTCGGGCAAGCGGCGGATGCGGCGGGGTGCGAGTGTTTCGGCGGGTGCAGGGGCGGCGGGGGCCGCGGCGGCCGCGGGGTCGATCGTGGTCATGCTTCGAGTCTCGGCGCTACACTGGTCGTGCCTGCAGTCCAGTTCCTGCAGTTTCCACCAGTCCAGTCTGGAGTCGTATGGACGGGCCGATCCTCACCATCGACCGCGAATCCGGCAAGCCCATCGTCGTGCAGCTCGTCGACGGCCTGCGCCGCGGCATCCTCCGCGGCGCCCTCCGCCCGGGCGAACCCGTGCCTTCGACGCGCGCGCTCGCGAAAGAACTGGGCGTCTCACGCAGCGCTGCCGTCGCGGCGTTCGAGCAGCTCGCCGGCGAGGGCTACCTCGAGATGCGGCAGGGAGCGGCGACGCGCGTCGCAGTACTCGACCCCGCGGCGACGCGCGTCGCGAGCGCTCACGGACTCGACGAGCGAGCGGATGCCGCGACATCCGCTGCGCCGGTCGACGAGCCGCGCATCGACCTCCTGCCAGGTCACCCCTCGACCTCGCGCATCGACCGACGGGCGTGGCGTGCGGCCTGGCGGCATGCCGCGTCACTCGAGATCCCTGCCAATGCTCCGCCGCCGTTCGGTGTCGATCGACTGCGCGCCGAGATCGCCGATCACCTGCGGCACGCTCGAGGCCTCTCATGCGCGCCCGACGACGTCGTCGTCACCGCGGGCACGAGTGAGGCGCTCGGGCTCGTGGCCTTCGCACTCGCATCCGTCGCCGGGCGGGCTCCCGTGGTCGCGGTCGAGCATCCCGGCTACCCGTCGGCGCGCCGCACCCTCGAGCGCCACGGCGCCCGCACCGCACCAGTCGGGCTCGACGCCGACGGGCTCGACCTCGACGCACTGCGACGAATTCCGCACCGCGCCGACGCCGTCATGGTCACGCCGAGCCACCAGTACCCACTCGGCGGTCGCCTGCCCGTCGGAACCCGGCTCGAACTGCTCGCGTGGGCGCGCGCGACCGGCGCCCTCGTGATCGAAGACGACTACGACAGCGAGTTCCGACACCTCGGCCCGCCCCTGCCCGCGCTCGCGTCGCTCGACGAGTCCGGCCGCGTGGTGCTCGTCGGCAGCTTCTCGAAGGTGCTCACGCCATGGATCCGGCTCGGCTACCTCGTGCTGCCGCCGACAGGGGCGAACTCCGAGCTGCGCGACGCGATCGCCCGTGCCCGCGCCGACGAGCCCTGCCCCGTGCCCGGCGTGGTGCAGGATGCCATGGCCGCGCTCCTCGCGAGCGGCGCCGTGCGCCGGCACATCGCGGTCGCCCGGCGCGAGTACGCTCACCGGCGCCGTCTCGTGCTCGCCGCCCTCGACGGGCTGCCCGGCGTCACGCTCTCCGGACTCGACGGCGGGCTGCACGCGGTCATCGGGCTGGCGGATGCCGCGGCATCCGCTGCCGTCGTCGCCCGACTCACGGCGGAAGGCGTCGGCGTCGCACCCCTCTCCGACTATTCCGCGATCCCCGGCGATGGGCAGCCTGGCATCGTCTTCGGCTATGCGGCGCCGAGCGATTCGCAGCTCGTCGAAGGACTCACGCGCATCCGTGCCGCGATCCTCGATCGGCTCTCGCCACGCGGCGCACCGAGATGACGTGATCTGCCGGAATCCCGATGCGAATACGACCATCGGCCACTTGTCGGAAGCCCGACTCGACCCATAGTGTGAACCGACCGGTGCGCCGAGGGCGGCGCGCCGCCCTACGGTCGGGAGGCCCGGTGAAGCGAGCAATCGGCAGGAAAGCGGCATCCGCTCTCGGTCTCGGTGCAGTGCTCGGAGCAGCGGGCGTGCTCGCGCTGAGCGGATGCGTCGGTGCACCCACCCCGCCGCCCGTCACCATCGTCGCGACCGTCACCGCGACGCCGAAGCCCGCTCCCACGCCGACGCCGACGCCGGTCGCAGCGCCGCCCGTGGAGCCCGCGCCGGCCCCCGCTCCCGAGCCGGTGCCGAACGCGCCTGCGCCCGTCTACGAGCCGGGCCCAGCCGTCGATCTCGGCGCGGGCGACGGTGCGAACGGCTCCCCCGTGCTCGACGGGTCGGGCATGCCCATCAGCTACACCGTCGTCTCGGGCGACCACTTCTTCGACATCGCCCAGCGCTTCGACCTGCCGCAGCAACAACTGCTGCGGATGAACCCACAGGTGCACGACTACGGCGAGAACGTCTACATCGGCGACGTCATCAACCTCGACTGGACGAAGACCGGGTGAGCTTCGCTGCCGAAGTCGATGTGATCGTCACGATCGCCCCTTGGAATCCGTGGCCGGTTGCGATTCCCGTGATCACGCTCGCCATCGGCGTCGTCGTCTCCATTCTCGGCACCCGACGCCGCTCGAAGCCCATCCGCGAACTCGGCTTCGTGGTCTTCCTCGTCTCGGCGCTCACGGCGGGCGCGATGGCGTGGACACTCTCTGGCATCTGGGACACCCAGGCGCGCACGCAGGCGCTCGAGGAACTCGGGTACGTCTCACCCACGTTCAGCGGTGGCCTGAGCCTCTCCGACAAGGGGCTGCCGCCAATCGGATTCTCGGCGGAACGCGACGGCGCCAGAGTGAGCGGTGTGCTGATCGACCAGGGCGACGGCCGCTGGCAGGTCAAGGAGTCGACCGAGTGAGCAGCAGCGGCGGCGGCGCACCGCCACCGCGATGAACACCTTCAGTCGCCGGATGCCGCAGCGCCCGGGTCACCCGCACCGAGCGGCTCGCTCTTTCTGGAGCTCCGTGCGCCTTCGGTCAGCCGAGCACGCTTCCCTCAGCGGCCGCCGAGGGTTTCGGGTCGGGCAGCCGCCGCATCCGCAACGCAGTGACGATGCCGAGCAGCCCCGCGAGGATCGGGATGAGCAAGGCGACCTGCAGCGCGATCGGCCGTGACTCGGTGTTGATCGCGATGATCTCCTCCTGCACGTCGTCGGGCTGGTCGGCGAGCAGCTCCTCGAGCTGCTCGTCCGACATCAGCTGGGCGTCCTCCTCGAGGGCGACCGCAACGCGCTGCTGCTCCGCGGGCTCGAGCACCGCGCTCGATTCCGCGCGAGCAGTGAACGTGAAGGCGAGCACGGCGAGCATGATGGCGCCGGCGAAGGCGAGGCCGAACGAGAGCCCGAAGGAACCCGCGGCGGAGTTCACGCCCGCCGCCTCGCTCACTCGTTCGTCGGAGATCGGCGACAGCGTGTAGTTGTTGAGCTGCGAGACGAGCAGCCCGAGCCCGCCACCGGCGATGACCAGCGGAATGGCCAGCCACCACCCCGAGTCGGCACGCGGCACGACCACCACGACCGCGGCCAAGCCGATGACGAGGAGCCCGAAGCCCCACAGGATGATCGAGCTCGGACGGCCGTTCGCTCGCTTCCCGGCCACCAGTGCCACCGCGAACATGCTCAGCGAGAGCGGCGCGATCGAGAGACCGGCGAGCAGCGCGTTGTAGCCGAGCACCATCTGGAGGTAGAGCGGCAGCACGATCATCGAGCCGCCGAGGGCGATCTGCTGCAGAAGCTGGCCGCTCACCCCCGCCTTGAACACCTTCGATTCGAACAGCACCGGATCGATGAGGGTCGCACGCTCGCGTCGTTTGCGTTCCCGCAGCCACCAAACGAACCCGACGAGCGCGATCGCCCCGACGCCGATGATGAGGGCCACGTACTGCCCGCCCTCCTGCCAGACGAGAATGCCGAGCACGATGCCGCCCATGCCGACGACCGAGAGCGCCGCGCCGACCCAGTCGACCGCACGCGAACCGGTGTAGGGCACGTCCTTCACGAGCCCGATGCCCGAGAGCACGACGGCGATGACGATCGCCTCGAGCAGGAACCCCACCCGCCAGGAGAGGAACGTCGTGATGACGCCGCCGAGCAACGGGCCGATGCCCGCTGCGATCGCGGCCGAGGCACCGACGAGGGCGTACACGCGCTTCTGCTGCGCGCCCTGGAAGTTGCCGTGGATGAGGGACTGCATCGCCGGGAGCAGCAGCGACGCACCGATGCCTCCGATGATCGCCCAGAAGATGATGATCGCGGTGAGGTCTTGGGCCAGCGTCATTGCGATCGCGCCGACGGCGTAGCCGAGCAGCCCGAGGATGTAGGCGAGCTTCCGGCCGATGAGGTCGCCGGTCTTGCCGCCGATGAGGATGAACGCGGCGGAGACGAGCGCCTCGAGTGCGATGGCACCCTGCACGCCGCTCGCGGTCGTGCCGAGGTCTTCCACGACCGCCGAGATCGACACGTTCATGAGCGAGGTGTCGACGACGAGTACGAACATCGCCATCGCAAGGAGGAGCGCCAGCCGGCGGCTGAACGGCTTCACGGCGACATCACCGGATTCCATGGCTCACTCAACCACATCTCGCGGTCGCCGGAAAGAGCCAGATCGGGGACGCTCAGGTGAAGAGCGCCTGCCCCACGAACTCGCCTTTCGCCACGCCTCCGGGTACCGCGAAGACAGCGGAACCGACGTGCTTCAGGTACTCGTTGAGCCCGTCGCTCGCGAGGCTCCGCTGCACGTCGATGAACTGCTGCGGCGAGCGTTGGAATGACAGGAAGAAGAGGCCCGCGTCGAGCCGGCCGAGCGAGTCGTTGCCGTCGACGAAGTTGTATCCCCTGCGAAGCATACGAGCGCCGCCGGCGTTCGAGTGGTGCGCGAGTCGCACGTGCGCGTTCGCGTCGATGAGAGGCTTGTCGGCGACGCCAGTTTTCTCGAAGTCGGGCTCCGTGAACTCGGTGCCGCCCGAGAGCGGCGCCCCCTCGCCCTTCGAACGACCCACGAGCTGTTCCTGCTCACCGAGCTGCACGCGGTCCCAGTTCTCGATGATCATGCGGATGCGGCGGGCCACGAGGTACGAGCCGCCCGCGAGCCAGGCCGGGTCATCGGATGCCGCGACCCAGACCTGCTCGTCGACCGCCGCCGTCTCCTCGGCCTTCACGTTCGCGGTGCCGTCCTTGAAGCCGAAGAGGTTCCGCGGCGTCGCCTGCGTCGTCGATGTCGACGAGGTGCGGCCGAAGCCGAGCTGCGACCAGCGCAGGCTCGCGCGGCCGAACGCGATGCGGCTGAGGTTGCGGATCGCGTGCACGGCGACCTGCGGGTCGTCGGCGCACGCCTGGACGCAGAGGTCGCCGCCCGAGATCTCCGGCACGAGCGCATCGCCTTGGAACCGCGGCAGCGGCTCGAGCAGCGCGGGCTTCCGCGCCGCGAGCCCGAACCGATCGGCGCCGCCCGCGTCGCTGAAGAGTCCCGGTCCGAAGCCGAACGTGATCGTCAGCCCACTCGCCGCCAGGCCGAGCGCCTCGCCGGTGTCGGCGGGCGGCGCGTAGTCGGAGCCGCCCACGGCACCGCCCTCGGCGACCTCGAGCCCCTGGCTCAGGCGCGCCGCGGCATCCGTCCACTCCGTGAGCAGCTCGATGAGCCCGTCGCGGTCGAGGGTCTCGGCGACGTCGAAGGCGGCGAAGTGCAGGCGGTCCTGTGCCGGGGTCACGATGCCGGCCTGGTGCGCCCCGAAGAACGGGAACGCGGATGCCGCGGCGCCCGAGGCATCCGTCGCCCCACCGCCGGTCGCGGCGAGCGCCGCACCGGCTCCCCCGGCTGCACCGACCACGGCGCCGGCCGCGCCCGCGCCGAGGAAGCCGAACAGCTGCCGGCGACTGACGCCGCTGTGCGGGTTGAGGAGGCCGTCTGCGGCCGTCTCGAAACCATCGTCACGGGGGGCAGGGTTTCGAGACGCGTCCTCCTTCGTCGGGCGCTCCTCAACCCGCGAAGCAAACGCGTCCTCCTTCGTCGGGCGCTCCTCAACCCGCGAAGCAGACGCGTCCTCTTTCGTCGGGCGCTCCTCAACCCGCGAAGCAGACGCGTCGCCTCCGGCGGCGCTACTCGACGAACGATCGTCGCTCATCAGACCCCGAGCACCGTCGCGGTGAGCTTCGAGAGCGGCTCGGCGAGGGCATTGACCTGGTCGCTCAGCGCCTTCTTGTCGGCGTCGGTGAGCTCGGAGTAGTTCACGAAGCCCGACTCGAGCGAACCGTACTCGCCGAGCGCCGCCTCGAGCGCCGCGAACTGCTCGTCGATCTCGGTCGCAAGGGCAGTGCCCTCGTCGCCCTTCGACTCGGCGAGCGCGCGCACCGCGCCGAACGCGACGCCCGCGCCCTGCACGTTGGCGGCGAAGTCGGAGAGGTCGGTACCCGACCACCAGTCCTCTTCACCGGTGATCTTGCCCGCTGCGACCTCGTCGAGCAGAGCGATCGCACCGTTGGAGATGGCGTCGAGCGAGACCGTGAAGTCGTCGGCGGTCACGAGGTCGTGGAGCTCCGTGACATCCGCCACCAGGCCGTCGGCGTACGCCTGACGCTGCTCGGGAGTCGACGGCGTCCAGTCCTTCAGGGCGTCCTGCCCGTCGGAGTTGAGGTCGCCCGCGGCCGGCGGCCAGAGGTCCTTCTCGATGCGGTGGAAGCCGGTCCACTCGAGCCCGTCGGCGACGGCGTCGACCTCGCGGAAGTCGATCTTCGGGTCGAGGTCGCCGAACGCCTCGGCGGTCGGCTCGATGCGTTCGTAAGGCACGCGCGTCGACGCGAACAGCGAGCGAGCGGTCTCGTCGTCGCCGGTGGCGTAGGCGCCGGCGAACGCCTCGACGAGCGGCAGCAGCTCGGCGGACTGCGAACGCACGTACGCCAGGTACTCGGTGACGGCCTGCTCGCTGAGCGCCTGCTCGTCGGCCGAGACGGCGGACGTCTCACCAGTGACGGTGAACTCGGCGAGCCCGATCGGGGCGCCGACCTGCTGGAACTTGCACGCCGTGTAGTACGTGCCCGGGCCGAGCTGGGCGACGAACTCGACCTCCTGGCCGGGCGTCACGTTCTCCTTCTCGCCCACGATGCGCAGCTGGTCGTCGGCGAGGATCTCGAACTCGTTCACGTCGGAGCCGTTGTTGGCGAGGCTGAACGTCACAGCGCCGGCGGGCGCGGTGGCGGCGGCCACGGCGCATCCGTCATCGGTGATGTCGACGGCGATCGCCGCCGCGAGATCTGACTTCGCGACACAGCCGGTGAGGGCCAGCGCGAGTGCGGTCACGGTAACGGATGCCGCGAGGGCGCGTCGGGTCATGGGGGCTCCTGTTGATCGAGGGTGGGTCTGCAAGAAGTGCCCTGAGCGTGTCGAGGGGGCGGTCATGCGGGAGGGTTCGCTTCGACAGGCTCAGCGAACTCGACAGGCTCAGCGAGTTCAGTTCGAACCGGGCGGCGTCGCCGGTGCAGCATCGCGAGGTAGAGCGTCGTCGTGATGGCGACGTACAACACCCAGCCGATGACCTGCGCCCAGGTCGGCTCGGGCGTGAAGTTGAAGATGCCGCCGAGGAGCGTGCCGTACCAGCTGCCCGGAGGCACGAGCTCGACGAGGCTGAACGCGTGCACGCCCCAGCCGGGAATGACGGAGGCCTCCTGCAGGTCGCCGATGCCGTAGACCAGCACGCCCGCCGCGACGAGGATCAGGAAGAGGCCCGTCCAGGTGAAGAACACCGAGAGGTTGATGCGCACGAGGCCGCGAGAGATACCCCACGAGATGGCGACGGCGGTGAGGATGCCGAGCAGGGCTCCGACCGTGCCGGCCACGGGGTCGCTGCCGCCCGAGACGTTCGCCCACACGAAGAGCGCGGTCTCGATGCCCTCGCGCCCGACCGACAGCGCGCCGAGCAGCACGATCGCGAACCAGGAACGGTCGATCGCGGCATCCACCTGCCCGCGCAGCTCTTTCGAGAGGCCGGCGCCGTGGGCGCCCATCCAGAAGATCATCCAGGTGACGAGCGCGACCGCGACGAGCGAGAGCACGCCGCCGAGCACCTCCTGCGCCTGGAAGGTCATCGCGTATGGACCCCAGGTCAGTAGCGCGCCGACGCCGAGCGAGACGGCGACCGCGATAGCGATGCCGATCCAGAGCCTGCCGTACAGGTCGCGTCGGCCGATCTTGCCGAGGTACGCGATCAGGATGCCGACGATGAGTCCTGCTTCGAGGCCTTCGCGAAGGCCGATCAGGTAGTTGGCGAGCACACGCTTCTCCCGGGTACGAACGGAGTTATTAAGCTAAGGCTAACCTAACTCTGGTTCGCTTCGTGAACAATCTTCGTGATCTGCCGAGCTGCCGGAGGGGCGTACCGTGGGAGCGTGCTGACTCCGCCGAAGACCGAGAAACGACCCACCGAACGCGTGCATCACGGCGACGTGGTCGTCGACGACTACGAGTGGCTGCGGGAGAAGGACGACCCGGCCGTCATCGCGCATCTCCATGAAGAGAACGCCTACACGAAGGCGAAGACCGTGCACCTCGCGATTCTGCAGGAGCAGATCTTCGAGGAGATCAAGACCCGCACTCAAGAGACCGACCTCAGCGTGCCCACGCGCGAGGGCGACTGGTGGTACTTCACCCGCACGGTCGAGGGCCAGCAGTACGGCATCCATTGCCGAGTGCCGGCAGCCGGCGCCGACGACTGGGAACCGCCGGCCATTCCGCTCGCTGAGCCTGTCGAAGCGAGTCGGCAGGGCGAAACGGCGGTCCCTTCGACAAGCTCAGGGAGCCTCCCCGGCGAGCAGGTGCTGCTCGACGACAACGTCGAGGCCGCCGGCCACGACTTCTACTCGCTCGGCAGCTTCGACGTCACCTCCGACGGGTCCACCCTCCTCTACGCGATCGACATCGAGGGCGACGAGCGTTACACGATCCGGCTGCGCTCGCTCGACGGCTCGGGCCGAGAGTACGACGACGTGATCGAGGGCACGTCGGGCGGCGCCACGTTCGACGCGAGTGGTCGCTACGTCTTCTACGCAACGGTCGACGAGTCGTGGCGCCCCGACACGATCTGGCGGCACGAGGTCGGCACCGCGGCATCCGACGACGTCTCGGTCTTCCACGAGCCCGACGAGCGGTTCTGGCTCGGCGTCGGCCTCACACGCAGCCGCAAGTTCTTGCTCATCGAGGCCGGCTCGAACGTCACGAGCGAGACCTGGCTGCTCGACGCTGCGGAGCCGACTGGCGAATTCGCCGTGGTGTGGCCTCGCAAAGACGGAGTCGAGTACGACGTCGAGCATGTCATCGCCGGCGGCAAAGATCGCCTGCTCATCGTGCACAACGACGGAGCCGTCAACTTCGAGCTCGTGAGCGTCGCGGCATCCGACCCGCAGGGCGACCGACGGATGCTGCTGGCCCACGATCCCGCCGTGCGCCTCGAGGGGGTCGACGCGTTCCGCGACTTCGTCGCGGTCGAGTACCGGCGCGAGGGTCTGCCGCGCGTGGCGATCGCGAAGGTGCCCGCCAGTCCGCTCCCTGAGCCTGTCGAAGGGCGCCCGAACAACTACTCCGACGACACCCTGCACGAACTCGCGTTCGACGAGGCGCTGTTCTCGGTCGGCGTCGGCGGCAACCCCGATTGGGAGCAGCCCACGCTGCGCATCGGCTACACGAGCTTCGTGACGCCGTCGACCGTGTACGACGTGGTCGTCGCCACCGGAGAGCGAAAGCTGCGCAAGCGCCAGCAGGTGCTCGGCGACTACGACGCGACCCGCTACGCCCAGCGGCGCGAGTGGGCGATCGCCGACGACGGCACCCGGGTGCCGATCTCGCTCGTGTATCGGCACGACCTCGTCGACCTGGGCACCCCTGCGCCGACCCTGCTCTACGGCTACGGCTCGTACGAGCTCTCGATCGACCCCGGATTCGGCATCTCCCGGCTGTCACTGCTCGACCGAGGCATGATCTTCGCCGTGGCGCACGTGCGCGGCGGCGGCGAGATGGGCCGGCTCTGGTACGAGCACGGCAAGAAGCTCGAGAAGCGCAACACGTTCACCGACTTCGTCGCGGTGGCCCGGCACCTCATTGACCAAGACATCACCGCGCCCGACCGACTCGTCGCGCAGGGCGGCAGCGCCGGGGGCCTCCTCATCGGCGCGGTCGCCAACATCGCGCCCCGCTACTTCTCGGGCTTCCTCGCAGAGGTGCCGTTCGTCGACCCGTTGACGTCGATCCTCGATCCGTCACTGCCGCTCACCGTCATCGAGTGGGACGAGTGGGGCAACCCGCTCGACGACGAAGAGGTCTACTACTACATGAAGTCGTACTCCCCCATCGAGAACGTGCACGATGGCGCCCACGGCGGGCGGCACTACCCGCCCATCCTCGCGGTGACCTCGCTCAACGACACGCGCGTGCTCTACGTGGAGCCCGCGAAGTGGGTCGCTCGTCTTCGGGATGTCGGCGCAGAACCGCTGCTGAAGATCGAGATGGCGGCCGGGCACGGCGGGGTCTCGGGGCGGTACTCGGCCTGGCGCGAGCGGGCGTTCGCGTACGCATGGGTCATCGACGCGGCGGGAGCGCACCCGAGCGGGGAGTGATCCGAGGCGAGCGGATGCCGCGGCATCCGAGGCTCAGAATAGGGTCGGTTCTGCCCGAACCCGGCTGCGAGACATCCTCCTCACTTCCTCACGCGGGAGGAGCCTGAGGAATGCGTCGACGAAAAGCCGGTCTCTCCCGACCTTGAGGTCCGTAAGCAGGCCGGCACCGACGAACGAGTTCAACCACATCGTCGCAGTGGGGCGAGATGCTCATGCGTAGACTTTTCGTCGATTTTTTTACAGGTATTGCGTTCGTGTCAAAAGCTTTGACACGTGATGACAACTGACATGTTCTGTGTCGATCGCCCCAGCCGGTCCAGAGTCGTGACGACGAGAGTGTCACCGTCTTGGAGGGCGTCGAGCGCGCGATCGAAGTTGGTCGCGATGCTCCAGCTCCGGAGCTGCCGTGGTCGACGTAGAGGTCATCGCGCCGGACGCCTGCGGCAAGGATGTCGACCTGTTTGCCGGTCGGTGGATTGCTGGCGCGTCGATACGCGCGCGGAGCCGATCAGCTTCGTCATTCTGCGCTTGGGGTTGTCGCATAACTAACGGTGAGTACTGAAATTCATGCAGGAGGTTATGCGACGTAGTTATGAGAGTCGCCGCCCCGAGATTCCCGGGTTCACGAAAGGCGCGGGGAGCGACGCGTGAGACGTCTCGTATCCCTAGGGTTACGAGGCAGAAACCGTGTCGTGGAGAACGCAAACTTGCGGGTGCTTTCATCGGGCAGGCTACCGGGGATCGCTGTGGCGACGGGACTGGGGTGACCGCCAGGAACGAGCTGGGTGCGAGAGCCGACCGGCAAGGGTGCGGGGCGCGGCGCGGCGGTAACATCGATGACGTGATAGCCACCGCTCGACTTCACCTTCGGCGTTGCCGCCGTACTGATGTGGACGCGGTCCTGGCCTACCGCTCTCGCCCTGACGTCGCTCGCCACCTCAGAGCGGGTGTTTGGACACGCGAGAAAGCTGAAGAGGAACTCGCGACATATGAAGATGCCGCCTTTTCTGAAGCTGGTGACGAACTCGTTCTGCTCGTCGAGGCCCAGAACGCCACCGAAGTGGTCGGTGAGGTTGGTCTCGTGTGGCTCGACGATCAGCCGAAGACAGCCGAGGTGGGCTACGTCTTCGATCCGGCCTCAGGTGGGCAGGGATTCGCGACCGAAGCCGTCGCTGCGCTCGTCCACGCCGCGTTAGACGCGTTCGGCTTCGTTCTGGTCGTGGCGAAGACCGACGAAGGGAATCTACCCTCGAGGGCGCTTTGCGAGCGCATCGGTATGAGCCTCGTGTCAACGTCGGATAGCGACGATGGTCGGGCGGTTCGTGAGTGCCTCTATGCAGTGGACCGGCAACACCTCACCCGGTAGAGGGTCCACTAACGTGCGCGACGTCGCGGTCGACTCGGAGCGACGAAACTGCGGGGCTAGTTGGCACTCCAGCCGGATCTGTCTCGTAACATAAGTGCCTCATAACACATGGGTTGTGACACGCCGAGGTTATGAGACGACTCACCATTGCAGGGGCGAGCTGCGCGGCGCCCATGCGGGCGCGGTGAAGTTCTTTCCGTACCGGCGTTACTGCTGTGTCGACCGCTTTCAGGTCAGGCGGAGGACCCTGCGATCTGTTGCAGTGCACGCACGTGCGCGTCGAACGCGGATCGTCCCGTCCGGGTGAGGGTCAGCCAGGTGACCCGGCGTGCATCGTCGCGGCCTGCGGATGCGGCTTTGCTCGAGGTGACGTATCCGGTTGTGGCGAGAGTCTTCAGATGCTTGGAGAGGGTGGCGTCCGACACGTTCAGTGCGTCACGGAGCACGGCGAAATCAAGATGGTCGACCGGGCGCAGGAGCCCGCAGATGCGCAGCCGCACAGGTGCATGGATGGTCTCGTCGAACCGAGCCTCACTCATGGCGCAATTGCTCCACTGCTGATCGATATGCGACACCGGCCAGCCAAGTCGTCGCCGCGAACGCAACCAAACTGGTAAGCGCGACAGCCCACTGCATACCGAACGACACGAAACCGAGAGAGATGCTAAAGAGCAGAAGGCAAACGGCGATGATCCCGACCATCGCCCAGCCAGCACGCGTGCCCATCTTGCGAAAGCGGACGCCGGTCTCGCGCCGGATCAAGTACGCGACCACGAGCGTGCCGACCAGGGCCAGCCAAACCGACGAAGGCGGTTCGTAGTTCTCGCCGGGATTAGTGGTGACAGCAGCCGATACCCACCACGCACCCACGCCTCCGAAGGCCGCCAACAACACCCATGGCACGTGCACGCTCGCGGCAAGGCGTTCCCGGTCGGTCGACAGCGTGTTCAGCGCCGCTGTGGCTTCGTCTGGTGAGGGATACATAGAATGATTTTCCACAATGGAAAGCGTAACGGTTTCTTTCCAGACCGGCAAGTAACTTGGTGCGCGACCGGGTAGCGAAAAGGTCCGGTCTGGTCTGCGCCAGCCGGATGTTCAGGTCATCGGACTACATACTCGGAAGTGAATAGAAGACTGTGGCACACCGTGTTGTTAGTCGCCATACGCACCCTTCACGCCCGTCTCGTATCCCATGGGATATGAGATGTTGTGGCCGCTCTGGATGTTGGCGGATCCAGCTTGATGCGCCAACTAGAGACCACAGAATGCGGCCGAAGAGCGCCAGAGATCACAGGCCGGGATAGCGCGGAGCAGCAATCAAGCACCTACCAACCGGCCATCGTCTCAGAAAGCTGTACTTTCCTGAGACGGCTGTCAGTGGCTGCTACGACGCCGTAGATCGCTGCCTCGCGACGGGGCTCTCCTGACTAGAGTCCCTGGAATTGGTCGAGGATTGGGAGTTCCAGACCCGGGTGGGTTGGACGCGCGACGAGGCTCTCGATCTCTGGGGCCGAATCGATGACGTGCTCCATCAAACTCGACGCCCTGATTAGAACCCTTTGCGGATCCGTCGTCGAGACCTGCAAAGGCCTAATCGCGCATCGCGCACCTACGCGACGTGATTTCATCTTTCGAAGAGGCGTGCAACCTCGGCCCGCGCGGCAGAAAGGTCCTCGCCGGCACCGATGCTCAGTTCGACCTGAACCTTCCAGTCCGAGGGTGATTCGACGCTCATGGAGAAGATCACGTGAGACCCCGAGTGAGTGGCGGCGAAGGCGAGATCTCCCTCAAGGGAGATCCACGTCTTCGTTCCCTGCCAGCCGCGCCACCGTCGTTCCAAGTCAGTGAAATACTTCACCAGGCCACGGAAGTCGGGGTACTCACCGACCCACTGAGTAGCCCTCAGACCATTGGCGCTCACTTGCACAAGCGCTCGGTCTGGTGCACTGCCGTGCAAGCCGCCGACATCGACGACGGACACCCCTTCGCTTTCAGTGCCCAAGACGATGACCGGTTCCACGTGTACAGTCTCGCTCCTCGGCGATCCGGCTGCGGGCGTCCGATCAGGGATCCCGCTACGAGATGCACGTTCCCCCTAGTGACGGACCAACCCGCCGCGCTACCGTTGGAGAGAGATCCGGAAGGCAGGTCGATGTCTACGACTCATGGCGACTCGGAGTTTCCCCGATCGTTGGGGAAGGTGGCGACGCGCAAACTCGAGATCCATCACTTCACCCGATACGACCAGTTGGCGGCAGTCTCGGAGTCGGAATTGCTGAAGATTCATGGCGTGGGCCCGAAAGCAATCCGTATCCTCCGAGAAGAGCTGACAGCACGCGGACTCAGCTTTCGGCAGTGAGCCGCGGAGGGATCGGCTTTCGGGCAAGCCATGGAGAACTCTGCGTACCTCGGCCGATCCGCACGCTTCAGCAGTAGTAGGGCGACCCGGCGCTGAGTGCACGGGACGGCAATCGCATGATCGATGTGCGTGGCCAACGGCTCCGGGAGATCGCATACGCTCGGGCCATGTCGCGAAGATTTCCGCTAGCCGCCCGAACAACAGCTGGGCTGATAGGTGGGCTCATTTCCGTGGGGCTGCTGGCTGGGTGCAGCCTCTTCGAGCTGAGGACGTCGTCTCCCGATGAGGTCGAGACAGCGGGCCTGCGGATCTCAGCTGATCAGATCGGGTACTCCCTCGACGGCTACTGCGGAGTCGGAGTGAAAGTCGAGAACGTCAGCCCCACACCGATCGAGTTCAACGAAAGCGACCTTGCAGTATTCGGCGGCTCAAGCTCGACCGAGTGGGATCTTCCCTTCGGCGGTCGCGCCGGATCAGTGACGACGGAGCACCGAGGTTATGCGATCGGCGAGTTCCCCTCGATCATCGAGCCGGGCGCGAGCGCTACGGATGCCTTCGTCGTGTACTGCAAGGAAAGCAGCACGTATACGGTCACCGTCGCCTCACTCGACGGCGACAGCGCCTCATTCGATTTCACCAGCGCGCCAGGCGGTTGACAGGGGCGCAACGACGATCGAGCTCCGGCGGTCTCCTGCCATGGATCCCTTGCGGACGCCGTCTGAGTAACGGTGCGGGAACCCGGGTTCTGCGAACATCGGCGGACCCGGTGAGGGCAAGCACGGTGGTGAGCAGCGCGGGGGACGTCGAGGATGCGGATGGTTATTCGACAACAACCATGTAGGCCTCGTGCGATACCGCCCAGTCGGTAGCCGCCGCGATCATCGGGTCTTGGTCGGTGAAACTCGGCAGCGTGACTCGCACTAAGCGGCTACGAGATCATCCGGCAGCGGAAGCCCGAGCACCATTATCAAGCGACGCACAGTGTCCTCGACGAAGTCATCCGTTGGCTCTTCGACTCCGGGTTCGGCCAGCAACGACCGCACGCGCGCTGGGTCGACTTCCGCGGAAAGCACCTCGCGCGCCCAGACCGACAGTCCGGCGGCCTGCTCGTCAAGATTCACGTCATCGCTCGCAGTCGGGTCTTCGAAGTAGTCGCGGGGTTGAAAGCCGAGGTAGGCCCGCCCGCCGTGTTGTGGGCCAGGGGCGTATGTCACCGTCGCAACGTCGCTGTCGTGAAGCGAAACCGCAAGAAACGGGCCGTGACTCGCCTCGTGCGAGGACCACCGTCCGTCGACAAAGACGTACGCCTCGAAAGATCCCATGCGGCAAAGCCTCGCAGATGATCAGTCGGGCGCAACACTGCCCGGGGATGGATCCTCAAGTGAGATGGGTGTCTCGTAACTCACCTGAACTCGCCACGCATGGGTTTCGACACACTGAGGTGCCGATCGATGAGCATGCGAACGCACGGATTCAGCGCTGAGCGAGCAGCGTTCCGGATGTCGCAGGCCGCTGCCAGACTGGCGAAATGTCTCTTCTCTCCGATCTCAGTGAGCGAATTCCAGGCCGGGCGCATGGTCCCGGCGCAACCGAATACGACGCCGGCCGTACCGTCTTCGCCGGCGTCGGCGAACCCGAAGCGGTCGTCCGGCCGCACATCGCCGAAGAAGTCGCGGCCGCTGTCGGCCTCGCGGCGGCGGCTGGCCTTCCCATCGCCGTGCGCAGCGGCGGCCACGGCCTCGTTCCGGTCGAAGACGGCCTCGTCGTCGACCTCGCCGAGTTCACGGCCATCGAAGTCGGCGACGACGGTCTCGTCACCGTCGGTGGCGGCGCGCGCTGGGGCGATGTCGCCGCAGCACTCGCTCCGCACGGTCTGGGCATCAGCTCGGGCGACACCCGCGACGTCGGCGTGGGCGGTCTCGCCCTCGGCGGGGGCATCGGATGGCTGGTCCGCGGGCAGGGGTTCGCGATCGACGCGCTCCGCGAGGCCGAGCTCGTTACCGCGGCCGGTGAGGTGCTGACGGTGAACGAGACCGAGCACCCCGAGGTGTTCTGGGCGCTCCGCGGCGGCGGCGGCAACTTCGGCGTAGTGACGCGATTCGTCTTCCAGGCCGTGCCCGCCGACGGCCTCGTCGGCGGGCACGTGCGGTTCGACCGATCCGACGTGCCGGCGGTGCTGCGGGCGTGGCGCGACATCATGCGCGGCGGCCCCGACGAGCTGAACTCGACGCTCGTGCTGATGCCGGCGTTCGCCCCGGGCGTGCCCGCCGGCCCGCAGCTCGGCGTCGCGTTGCAGGGCAGCGAGGAGCGACTTCGTGAGCTGCTCGCGCCGCTCCTCGCACTCCCGTCGGTCACCGAGGTCTCGCTCGCGCCGGTCGACTACGGCGACCTGCTCGAAGACGCCCCGCCCGGGCGCCCGCCGCTCCAGTTCGTCGGGGGCAACGGCTTCGTGCCCGAGCTCTCCGATGCAGCGCTCGATGCGGTCGCCGCCGCATACGACCGCGAGGTGCCGACGATGGCCATGCTGCGCGCTCTCGGCGGCGCGTTCTCGCGCGTTGCGCCTGATGCCACGGCCATCGCCCACCGCGACGCCGAGGCGTTCCTCATCGTCAACGGCGTGCTGCCCACGGATGCACCGGCCGAACAGGTGGCGGTTGTGAAGGCCGGCAACGACGCGGCCCTCGCGTTCACGAGCGGCGTCTACGGCAACTTCTCGGTCGAGACAGGCGAAGAGGTCATCCGGGCGATGTACCCGCCGGCCACGCTCGAACGTCTGCGCCGCGTGAAAGCGCAGCTCGACCCGGGCAACGTGTTCCGGCAGAATCACAACATCACGCCGGCGAGCTGAGCAAAGGTGAGCGGATGCCGCGGCTGAGGCCCGGGGCATCCGCTCGCTCCACTTTGTTAGGACATTCTGTGTAGACTGCTGATACCGCACGCGGCACCGGCAGAAAGTTGTACGACGCAGTATGACCAACACGACAGCATCGCCCTTCGACCTCATCACCATCGGTCGCGTCGGCATCGACCTCTATCCGACGCGCGACGGCGTGCACCTCGACGAAGCCGAGCTCTTCAGCAAGTCCGTCGGCGGAAGCGCCACGAACGTCGCGATCGCCGCCGCCCGGCACGGGCGCCGGAGCGCCGTGATCACCCGCACCGGCGACGACGCCTTCGGTCGATACATTCGGCGCGAACTCGGCAGCTTCGGCGTCGACCCGCGATTCATCGCGACCGTGCCCGAGCTGTTGACACCGCTCACCTTCTGCGAGATCTTCCCGCCCGACGACTTTCCGCTCACGTTCTATCGCAAGCCGAAAGCGCCCGACCTCGAGATCACGCCCGAGAGCCTGCCGCTCGACGACATCCGCTCGGCGACGATCTACTGGTCGACCGTGACCGGCCTGAGCGAGGAGCCGAGCCGGGCAGCCCACCACGCCGCGTGGCTCGCTCGCGGGCGACGACAGCACACCGTGCTCGACCTCGACTACCGCCCGATGTTCTGGCCCTCCGTCGATGAGGCGCGGCGTGAGGTGTCCGCCGCCCTCGATTCGGTGACCGTCGCCATCGGCAACCTCGACGAGTGCGAGGTCGCCGTCGGCGAGCGCGACCCGCACCGCGCGGCCGATGCGCTGCTCGATCGCGGCGTCGAGCTCGCCGTCGTGAAACGCGGCCCCCACGGCGTGCTCGCGAAGACACGCGATGAGACCGTCGAGTCGCCCGCCTTTCCGGTTCAGGTCGTCAACGGGCTGGGCGCCGGCGACGGATTCGGCGGCGCGTTCTGCCACGGCCTGCTCGCGGGGTGGCCGCTCGAGCGCACGATCGCCTTCGCGAACGTCGCCGGCGCCATCGTCGCCTCCCGCCGGGAGTGCTCGACGGCGATGCCGACGACCGCCGAGGTCGAGGAGCTCGCCCGGGAACGCGCAGGCAGCCGCGCCGGCGCCGGCACCGCGGTCGCCCTCGAACCCGAGCACGCACGCGACGGAGGGGCCGCCGATGCATCCTGAGACCATTCGACGATTCGTCGACGACGACCGATTCGCCGCCATTCGCGACCGGCGGGCGAACGACCCCGCTGCGATCGCGGCCGCCCACGCCGCTCGCTCGCGCCGGCCCTTGCTCGGCGAGAACGGCCGGCTCTTCATCCTCGCGGCCGACCATCCGGCACGCGGGGCCCTCGGCGTCGGCGACGAACCCATGGCGATGGCCGACCGGTACGAGCTGCTCGACCGACTCGCCCTGGCCCTCAGCCGCCCCGGCGTCGACGGCGTGCTCGGCACCCCCGACATCATCGACGACCTCGCACTGCTCGGAGCACTCGACGGCAAGGTCGTCGTCGGCTCGATGAATCGCGGCGGGCTCCGCGGATCGAGCTTCGAGATGGACGACCGATTCACGGGCTACGACATCGACGGCATCGTGCGCGACGGCCTCGATGTCGCGAAGGCGCTGCTGCGCATCAACCTGCAGGACCCCGGCTCGGCGGCGACGATCGAGGCCTGCGCAGCGGCCGTCACCGCTGCCGCACAGGCCGGCGTGCCGATCATTCTCGAGCCGTTCATGAGCTCACTCCGCGGCGGCGGCAGCGTCAACGATCTCACCGCCGACGCCGTCATCACCTCCGTCGCGATCGCCGCGGGCCTCGGCTCCAGCTCGGCCTTCACCTGGATGAAGCTGCCGGTGGTCGATGAGATGGAGCGAGTGATGGCGGCGACGACGCTGCCGACCCTGCTGCTCGGCGGGGAGCGCCCCGACGACCCAGACGCGATGTACGCCAGCTGGCAGCACGCACTTGCGCTGCCCGGCGTCCGCGGGCTCGTGGTCGGGCGCACGCTCATCTATCCTCCCGACGGAGACGTGCAGCGCGCCGTCGACACTGCGGCAGCACTCGTGCACGAGCACTGACGACGCGACGGTGCGGTGCTGCGGCGCCGACGAGATTCGAAGGAGCAACCGTGACCGACCAGTCGAGCACGACCCCGACGGCGAAGCCGACCCGGCCGAACGACGACCCCTGGTTCCACCCGCGAGCGAGCCTCGCCCGCGACGGCTGGGACATCGTCGTCGACTCGTCGCTTCCCGGCTGGCAGCACACCGGGCTGCGGGTCGCCGAGCTCGCCGGACGCGAGGTCGAACTGCCCGCGAGCGAGGTCGAGCGGCTCATCGTGCCATTGACGAGCGGATGCCGCGTGCGCGCGTTCACCGAAGACGACGTGCTGCACGAAGTCGAACTCGAGGGCCGCGCATCCGTCTTCGACGGCCCAACCGACACCCTCTTCCTGCCGCCGGGAACGCGCGCAACGCTCACGGGCGTGGGTCGCATCGCCGTGGCCGAGGCGCCGGCGACCACGCGGCATCCGCTTCGCCGCATCGAACGCGACGAAGTGCCCGTCGAACTTCGCGGTCGCGGGCGCGCGAGCCGGCAGGTGCACGATCTCGGCACCCCGGCCGTGCTCGACGCCGAGCGCCTGATCGTCTGCGAGGTGATCACGCCGGCCGGCAACTGGTCGTCGTATCCGCCGCACAAGCACGACGAGGAGCTGGCGGGGCGGGAGTCGCAGCTCGAGGAGATCTACTACTTCGAGGTCGCGCCGCCGGAGTCGGCCGACGCCGTCTCGGGCGCGGGCACGGGCACGGGCGCGGCGTCGCCCTACGCACTCTTCAGCGCCACCTCGTCGGCCGCGACGGAGATCGAACTCGACGAGCGCGTCGGCAGCGGCGACGTGGCGCTCATCCCGGGCGGCTTCCACGGGCCGGCGGCCGCGCCGCCCGGCAACGACCTCTACTACCTCAACGTCATGGCGGGCCCCGGCGAACGCGTCTGGCACATCAGCGATGAGCCCGGGCACGCCTGGGTGCGATCGTCGTGGGAGTCCGAACCCATCGACGCCCGACTGCCCTATACCCGTGATGCGAAAGGACCTCGCCCGTGACCGCGAGCAACGAATCTACGACCCCGAGCAGCGCGTCGACGAAGCGCATGACCGTCGGTCAGGCCCTCGTCGAGTTCCTCGCCCACCAATGGACCATCGATGGCGACCTTCGCGAGCGCACCGTCCCCGGCGTGTTCGGCATCTTCGGCCACGGCAACGTCGCCGGCCTCGGGCAGGCCCTCATGGAGTCGAATGCCGCCGACCCCGAGCTCATGCCGTACTTCCAGGCGCGCAACGAGCAGGCCATGGTGCACCAGTCGGTCGGGTTCGCGCGCATGCGCCGGCGCCGGGCGACGTACGCGAGCACCGCGTCCGTCGGGCCGGGAGCCGCGAACATGCTGACCGGCGCCGCCCTCGCGACGAGCAACCGCCTACCGGCTCTGCTGCTGCCGAGCGACACCTTCGCGACGCGGGTCGCCGACCCGGTGCTGCAGCAGCTCGAGCTGCCGCACGATCCGAGCATCCAGGTCACCGACGCGTTCCGCCCGCTGTCGCGCTTCTTCGACCGCGTCGAGCGGCCCGAGCAACTCTTCTCGATCGCGCTCGGCGCGATGCGAGTACTGACCGACCCCGCCGAGACCGGCGCCGTGACGATCGCCCTGCCCGAGGACGTGCAGGCCGAGGCGCTCGACGTGCCGCTCACCTTCCTCGCCGACCGCGAGTGGCATCTGCGACGGCCCTTGCCCGAGCCGGGGCCGCTCGCTCGCGCCGTCGCGGCGATCCGCGGTGCTCGTGCGCCCATCATCATCGCGGGCGGCGGAGTGCTCTACTCGGGCGCCGAAGACGTGCTGCGACGGCTCGTCGAGGCCACCGGCATCCCGGTCGCCACGACGCAGGCGGGCGGCGGGGTACTCCCGTGGGATCACCCTGCATACCTCGGCGGCGTCGGCGCCACAGGGAGCACCGCCGCGAACCGGCTTGCGGCCGAGGCCGATGTCGTGATCGGTATCGGCACGCGGTACAGCGACTTCACGACCGCGAGCCGCAGCGCATTCCAGCACCCGGATGTCGCGTTCGTGAACATCAACGTCGCGGCCTTCGATGCCTACAAGCACGGCACGCAGCTGCCCGTGGTCGCAGACGCGCGCACGGCGCTCGAGGCGCTCGAGGTCGAGCTCGCCGGGTACCGGGTCGCCGCGTCGCAAGCCGAACTCGTCACTGCGGAGCGGAAGGCGTGGAACGCCGTCGTCGACGCCGCGTTCGTGCCCTCGCACCGCGACCACCCGGCGCAATCCGAGATCATCGGCGCCGTGCAGGCTGCCAGCGACCCTCGCGACGTCGTCGTGCAGGCCGCCGGCTCCTTGCCGGGCGACCTGCACAAGCTCTGGCGGGTGCGCGACCCGCTCGGTTACCACGTCGAGTACGCCTTCTCGTGCATGGGCTACGAGATCGCCGGTGGTCTCGGCGTGCGCCGCGCGGCGCCCGATCGCGACGTCATCGTCATGGTCGGCGACGGCTCGTACCTGATGCTGCACACGGAGCTCGTGACGGCGGTCGCCGAAGGCCACAAGCTCATCGTCGTGCTCGTGCAGAACCAGGGCTACGCTTCGATCGGCAACCTCTCGGAGTCGGTCGGCGGACAGCGTTTTGGCACCAGGTATCGCCGCTACGACCCAGCGGCGCGCAACTTCCAGGGCACCGAGCCGCTGCCGGTCGACCTCGCCGCCAACGCTCGCAGCTACGGTGTCGAGGTGATCGAGATCGCGCCGGGCCCCGACGCCATCGCCGCACTCAGCCGTGCGATGGCGACGGCCAAGGCATCGCCCACGTCAACGCTCATCCACATCGAGAGCGACCCGTTGTTGTCCGGCCCCGACGGCGGCGGCTGGTGGGATGTACCCGTGGCCGAGACATCCGCGACCCCGAGCGTGCAGGCAGCGCGTGCGCAGTACGAGGCTGCGCGCGAGCAGCAGCGGCCGCTGCTCGGCTGAGCCGGCGAGATCGAATCGCACCAAGCGCGATGGCCCTTGGTGCGGCAGACCTTCGTGCTGAGCTTGCGGGCGGTCCACTCGGCTCAAATGGCTAGCCCTGGCCTGGAGCCTGAAGGTTGGTGGCCGCCCAGGTCGCGAGACGGTCGAAAATGGGTTGGATTGCCTGCCCCTGTTGCGAGAGCGCATAGGTGATGTGGTTCGGGCGGACACCGGTTTCGGCCCGTTCGACGAGACCTGCGGCGATGAGATCTACGAGGCGATCAGACAAGACGGAGTCCGTGATCGATCCCACGGAACGACGCAGGTCGGAGAACTTGATCGGCCCCTGGCTCAGGGCGGCAAGGATGATGCCATTCCACTTCTTGCCGAGGACATCGAACGCAGCTCTGAGACCGGACTCACGCGCGGAACTCGCCGAATGCGTCAGATTGCCCATGCGTACAGTAGGGCATCTTTTCGACCAATTTGCAATTGAAATCCGAGTACTTTACTCCAGCAAGTACTAGTGGTTTACTAGTGAACTTGCCCAGATGGTGGCTCCGATTCAGTCGGTTCCACGATCGGGCGCTTGACGCACGACTTCAACCATTGAAGGAGGCCCGGTGCTCGACGAGACCACTGCGACGCAGGACAACCGCGCTGCCGCACGCGACGATGCCATTGTTGAAGAGCAGGTGTATCTCGATACGGCGCATGAGCGTCGCTCTGAGATTCTCCGGTCTTTGGATGCAGAGTTGTCGGCTCCGGCGCAGGATGCGGTCGAGCAGGCTCGCTACCGAGGCTTGGCCCGGCAGCGGACCGAGTTGCAGCGCGCGGAGAGCGGCCTGATCTTCGGACGCCTTGACTCTCTGGACGGGACCACTCGCCGTGTCGGGCGGATCGGCATCTCCGGTCCCACCGACGATGATGATCCTCTGGTCGTCGACTGGCGCGCACATGCCGCTCGTCCCTTTTACATGGCCACACCAGTCGAACCTCTGGGACAGGCGCACCGCCGGCACATTCGCATCGAAGGCCGCACGGTCACTGGCGTCGACGATGAACCGCTCGACGTGGCGAACGCGAGCGGGTTGGTCGGCGAAGGAGCGCTATTCGCTGCGCTCGGGGAGCGTCGCACCGGCCAGATGACCGCCGCCGCCGCGACGCTGCAGCGGGAACAAGACGAGGTGGTCCGTGCCGACGTCAAAGGGCCACTCGTGGTTCAGGGCGGCCCTGGCACGGGCAAGACTGTGGTGGCCCTCCATCGCGCTGCCTACTTGCTCTTCGCCAACCCGCAGCTCGCAGCCCAAGGAGTCCTGACACTTGGGCCATCGCGCCGCTTCTTGGACTACATCGCTCACGTGCTCCCGGCTCTGGGTGAGACCGCGATCGTTGCAGCGATACCCGATGCTCTCGTTCCGGGGATCACCGTCACCGCCGAAGATCCGCGTGCAACAGGGGAGATCAAGGGCCGAGCGCTCTGGCAACAGGCCCTGACCCGTTACGTCGCGACACTCACGCCCGCGAGCATGTCTGTTGATTTCGTCTGGCAGGGGGAACGATATGAGATTCCGGCTATCACCGTCGGTCGTCTCATAGCTGCCGCGATCTCTGGGCGCACCTATCACGGTGCGGGCATGGTGTTCGCCGACCAGATGCACGACCGACTCACCCAGGCCGTCGCTGATCGCAGCGAAGACCTCTTCGCTCGAATCGATGATGGCCTCGAAGACATCGTGCATCGGCGTGTGGACTTTCCGGAGTTGGGCGGCGGTGAAGGGAGCGAGGCCGATGGAGTGCTCTCCGAAGAGGAACTCGACAGGCTACGCGAGAAGATCGCAGAGAACCCGCAAGTCGCCTCAACCATCCGCAGGGTGTGGCCCATCCTCGACCCTGAAGTGGAACTGCAGCGCTTCCTTGGTGACGACGCATCCCTACGCCGGTTCGCCCCGGAACTGAGCGGCGCCGAGCGAGAAGCAGTCTCGGTCAGGAAGACCGGATGGGCGACGAGCGACGTCCCGCTGCTCGATGCAATGTCTGATCTGCTCGGAGACACCGTCAATCACCCGGCAGCCGAAGAGTTCCTCTCCGAGCGCGCTGCGTCACGCCGGGACTGGATCTACGGACACGTCATTGTGGACGAAGCCCAGGAGCTGTCTGAAATGCAATGGCACATGGTGGCCCGCCGCAGCCCGCAACTGTCGATCACAGCAGTCGGCGATATCGACCAAGCCGAAACCCCGCACCAACACACATCATGGGCCCAAGCTGTCAACGCGGTATTCGGCGAACGCTGGACTCAAGCCAAGCTGACCATCGGCTACCGGACCCCCGCGGAAGTCATGGCGCTGACCGGACCCGTCCTGTACAAGGCTGGAAGCCTCAACGAACCACCACTTGCTGTCCGGTCATCGGGAATCGACCCGTGGGAGCGCGACGTCGACGAAGCGGACCTGGTGGCCGAGGCGACGCAGGCGTTCCAGGAACTGGCCGAACGCTGGGCTGGTGGCACCGTAGGCATCATCGCGGCCGCTGCACGGATCCCTGCTCTCAGCGAAGCCATGGAGGGCATCCCCGTGATCACCGCGACTCAGTCAAAGGGCCTGGAATGGGACGCCACTCTCGTGATCGATCCGGATGGCATCGCGGCCGAACCCCGCGGCTGGAACCGGCTCTATGTCGCACTCACCCGATCGACTCAAGAACTCGGCCGAATCAACATCCGAGAGTAAGCCGCGGCACCCCCGTGTCCGCTCAGCGATCGACGAGCGTGACCTCGAACGAGTAGCGGTCGGGTCGGTAGCAGTGCTGTCCGAACTCGACGGCGACGCCCGAGTTGTCGAACGCGGTGCGCGACATCGTGAGCACGGGAGCCCCGCGCGAGAGGTCGAGCAGCTCGGCTTCATGCCCGGTCGCCGCACGGGCGCCGATGCGCTGCTTCGCGACGCGCATCGTCACGCCGCGGGCACGCAGCAGTTGGTAGAGGCCGTGCTTCTCGAGCGACTCGAGGTCGAGGTCGGTGAACTGCTCGGGCAGCACGTTGTCGAGAATCGCGAGCGGCACGCCGTCGGCGATGCGCAGGCGATGCACGTGCAGCACCGTACTGCCGACCGGCACTCCGAGCGCATCCGCCGCCGGTTCCTCGGCGGTCGTGATCTCAACGGAGAGCACCCTCGTCTCGGGCTTCTGCCCCGAGCGCTCGAGGTCTTCGTAGAGGCTCGTGAGTTCGACGTTGCGGGTGACCTTGCCGTGCACCACTTGCGTGCCGATGCCCCGGCGCCGCACGAGCAGGCCCTTGTCGACGAGGTCTTGGATCGCCCGCCGGATCGTCGGGCGGGAGAGCCCGAGCCGGGCAGCGAGCGCGACCTCGTTCTCGAGACGGGCGCCCGCGGGCAGCGTCTGATCGAGGATCGCCTGCTCGAGCCGACTCGCGATCTGGTAGTACAGGGGCACCGGGCCCGAGCGATCGAGGTCGAGGAACAACTCGACCGGGAGGCGTTGCTCCAGCTGCGCCATGGGATTCTCCAGTTGTTCGGATGTTCTGACAGTTGAGAGTAGACGTTCGGCGGGAGGGCCGCCTCACTCGAGATCGGGGGGCGTGTCGCCCGCCCGTCGCCGGAACGTCTCGATGCGCGCCGCGCCGATGACGAATCGCTCGAGATCGACGTCGGGCTCGAGTACGGTGCCGGTGAGGTCGGTGCGATCCCAGATTCCGGATGCCGCTGCAGCGAGCCGTTGCGGTTCGTGCCGGTAGTTCACGAACCGCGCCTCGGAGATCGGGCGGCCCGAGGCATCCGTCACCGTGCGAAGCGACTCGAGCACGACGTCGCTCACCACCTCGACGGCGGGCGTCGTCGGCAACTCCGCAGCTTCGGCGGCCCCGCCCGCGCCAGCGACTCCGCCGACGACCGCCGGGCCACCGCGGGTGCCGCGCACGACCTCGGGTTCGACCCTCACGAGCTCGGCCCAGCGGGCTGCGCCCGACTCCGCCCAGCCCGCAGCCGATGGCAGGATCGCGAATTCGGTCGACACCGCGGTGCCGAGATACTGCGCGCCAGGAACCGGGAACTCGGCACCGGCCGGCTCGTCGCGCAGCGGATGCACGTTGACACTCATCATGCCGACGGCACGCACGAGCGTGAGTGCGATCGCGTCGACGCCCGACTGCGGGTCGGCGACGATCTCGTACTCGGAGTGCTTCGTGACGAGAAGGCTCGCAAGCCCCGCGTGCACGAAGCGGGCCACGGGATAGGTGGGCAGCGGGTACTCGCCCACAGGTCCGCCCTCGCCGATACGCCCGCGCTCGGTCACGGCATATTGCCCGGCAGCCGACGAGCCGACGAGTTCGGCGACCCCGGTGGGCACGAGTACCCGCAGGCGATGGTCGGCCGCAGGGTTCACGAAGTCGACCCGCACGCGCAGCATCGGCTCGCCCTCGCGGAGTTCGAGCACGGTGTCGACGACGAGGTCGACGGATGTCGCGGAGCGCCGGTCGCGATCGACCGTGTCGAGTGCGACCGGCACGGCGTAGCGGCGGCGCACGTTGAGCCGCCCGCGGATCGGCCCCGACTCGAGCACCGTCACCTCGACCGAGGTCGGGTCGGTCACCGCGGTCGCCGGGTCGACCGGTCCGTAGTTGTAGGAGTCGCCGCGGTCGCCCTCGTCGACGAGACGCATAGCATCGGTGAGCACCGTGCCGTCGGCGGCCTCGATGCGCACGGCGCCGTGATCGTCGACCGTCACGGTGAGCTGCCGATTGGCGAGAGACCGGGCCGACACCGTCACCGCGTCATCCGTCGCCCGAGCCGTCGCGGGATCGAGGCTCGCGACGCCGATGCCGCCGACATCGATGCCGACGACCGCCCTGCGGCGCGGGTCGGCGATGATCTCGACGTGCCAGCGGCGTTCGCGCGAGGCATCCGACGCCACGCGGCGTTCGAGCTCCTCGGTGAAGGCCGCGAGGTCGAAGTCGCCGACGGGGGCCTCGGCCACCTCGAAGCGCAGTCCGTCGTCGGTGAATCGCCATGCGTTGATCAGCTGGCCGAAGAGCTCGCGACCGTGAATACGGTTCAGCAGCTTCGGCAGCTCGGCGGTCGTGAGCTGCTCGTCGCCGAGCACCTCGGGCAGCGCGTCGAGCAATTGCACGCCGTCGCCGAGCTCGAGCCGCTCGGGGTCGTGCAAGCGGATCTCGACGTGGGCACGCCGGGCGAAGCCCGCCGGGTTCGCCACGACATGGCGATCAGGGGTGACGGATGCCGCGAGCCGCTCCATCGTGCGCAGGATCACGCCGCGTGCGACGTGGCCTGCCGTCGCGAGGCGGCCCTCGACCTCGATCGCGGTCGCGTCGACGCCGCATCCCGTGACGGAGTCATGCGCCGTGCTCTCGACGAGCCGGTACCATGCGGTGTCGAAGAACGCGCGGTGGTCGTCGACGCCGAACGCGGCGTCGAGGCGCTCGGCGGTGGAGAGGCGGCGCTCGGCATCGGTCATCGCCTGCTTGAGGTTCGTGCGAATCGAGAAGACGCCCGGCAGCAGGTTGCCGCGCGCGTGCGAGCGCAGCTCACCGTCGACGACCGGGAGTTCGGCGAGCGCGGAGTCGTCGCCCGCGGCCCACTCGGATGCGACCCGGCGCACGTATCCCTCGATCGTGTCGACGGTCAACCCGACGGCGGCGCCGGAGGCGTTGGCGGCCTCGACGAGCGGCATGAGGTCGGCCGGCGGTGCACTGTGGTCGGTGCCGAGCATGCCGAGGATCGGGTCGGATCCGTACCAGCTCGCGACCGACTGACGGTACTCGGCGACGAGTGCGTCGAGCTGACCGGGCAGGGCGAACAGGTCGAGGGCGTTGCCGTAGCCGTCGAGCAGGTACTCGGTGCGCACCGTCGAACCGTCGGGCGCGGTCCAGGCGAAGGCGTGGCGGTCGATGCGCGCGGGCACGCCGCGCCAGAGCGCTGCGTCGCGCAGCCCGAACCCCCGCAGCAGCTGCGGCATCTGGGCGGCGTGGCCGAACATGTCGGGCAGGTAGCCGACGCGCATCTCGGGGCCGATGCGGCGGCTGGAGCGCAGGCCCAGCTCGAGGTTGCGCACGATCGTCTCGCCGTCGCACAGGAACTCGTCGAGCAGGATCAGGAACGGTCCGATCGCGAGCTGCCCGCGGTCGACGGCCGCGACGACGCGCTCGCGCTGCTCGGGCCTGATCTCGAGGTAGTCGTCGATCGCCGCGGCCTGCCCGTCGAGGGTGAACCGGTAGCCGGGGTTGCCCTCGAGGGTGTCGAGCAGCCGGTCGAGCATGTGCACGAGGCGCAACCGGAAGACGTCGTGCGGCTCGTACCACTCACGATCCCAGTGCGTGTGCGGCACGATCACGAGTTCGTCGGGGGCATCCATGGTCACTCCAAGCAGTGGTTCGGTCATGCGGTCATGCAGGTCATGCAGGTCGTGCAGGTCGTGCAGGTCGTGCAGGTCGTGCAGGTCGCGCAGTGGTTCCGACGCGCCGGCGCGCCCCTACGCGCAGAGCGCCATGATGCGTCGGTCGGCGAGCACGAGGTGGAACGGCCCGTCGGCGCGGTCGGCCGGGAACGCCTCGCGCGCCGAATGCACCGAGCGGCGGCGCCCGAACCCGTCGACGAGGATCAGCCCTTCGGCGTCGACCGCGACGACCTCGTCGCCGAGCCGCACGAGCGCCGGAGCGCGCATGAGCTCTGGCGTGAGCACTGTGCCGTCGAAGCTGCCGCTGCCGGTGATCGCGGTGCGGCCGGCGCGAACCCCGTCGAGGATCGCCTCCGCCGAGGCATCCGTCGCCGCGACCCACGTCGTCGGCGTGCCCGGTCGCTGCGGCTCCTCGAGCATGTGCGTGTCACTGCCGCCGAGCAGGGTCGCGCCCGAAGGCCACGTGCGGAACCACGCGAACGGCGCGGTCGAGATGAGCTCGAGGTACCAGGTCGCGTGCCACAGCTCGACCGCGGCGGGCCGGCGTTCGAGCCGGTGCAGCCAACTGCAGTCGCCCGAGATCGGGTGATTGATGCTCAGGATGCCGCTTCGCCGCTCGACCTCGTCGACCCAGTGCTGCGCGGGCTCACGGAAGTCGATCCACCCGATGTCGCCGAACGCGTTCGCGTGCCCGCGGTGGGTCGTGACCTCCTGACCGGGCAGGAGCGTGATGCCGTGCTTCGCGCCCTCGGCCGACAGGTGCGCGTGGTGGCTCACGGTGTTGTGGTCGGTCACGGCCATGAAGTCGAGGCCCGATGCCACTCCGAGCGCGGCGAGGCCACCGATCGGCAGGCGCCCGTCGGAGTGGATCGTGTGCCCGTGGAAGTCACCGGCGAACCACGTGAGGCCCGGCTCGGCCGGCAGCCCGCGATCGCTGCCGCGTACGGTTCGCGTCGCCGGCGCGGCATCCGGAACCGGCGGCACTGCACGCGACGCCGGGATCGTGACCTCGACCTCGACTTCGACGCCCTCCGACGGCACGCGGTGCAGGCCCAGCACGACGTTCCACTCCCCCGGCTCGGGCGCGCCCGGCAGGTACCCGGGCGTGGCGTCGCCCGGGTGGATGAGGAACTCGGTTCGGGCGCCGCCCGACCAGCCGCGCCATCCGCTCGCCCCTTCGCAACCGAGGTCGATGCCCGCGTTCGAGCCGTCGAAGCGGATCACGACCTCGAGCGAGTCGGTGCCCGGCGGCACGTCGAAGGGCACGTTGAGAAAGCGGTGCTCGTTCTGCGTGTCGATGGTGATGGGGATGCGGCGGCGGATCGTCGTCATCGCGTCACCCGATGCGCTGCGTCGACTCGGCGTCGAAGAGCAGGGTCTTGGCGGCCTGCGGCACGATCCAGCCGCGGTCACCGGGTGCGGGCTCCTGGTCTTCGGGCACGACGACCTGGAACTTGTGCCCGCCCGCGTTCACTGCGATGAGCACGCTCGCGCCGAGGTTCTCGACGACGCTCACCTCGGCCGGGATGCCGCCAGGTTCCTCGCTCGAGACCCAGCGCAGGTATTCGGGCCGGATGCCCCAGATCACCGATTGCCCGTCGCGCACGAGCCCCTCGGCGCCGGCCGGCACCGGCACGGAGGTCTCGCCGATCGAGATCGCGCCGCCCGAGATCGCGGCCTCGGCGAGGTTCATCGGATTGGACCCGATGAACCCGGCGACGAAGGTGTTGTTCGGCTGCTGGAACACCTCGCGCGGCGTGCCGATCTGCTGGAGCTTGCCCGACTTCATGACCGCGATGCGGTCGGCGAGCGCGAGCGCCTCGGCCTGGTCGTGGGTGACGAACACGGTCGTGACGCCGAGGTCGCGCTGCAGCTCCTTGAGGAAGGTGCGCGCCTCGAGACGCAGCCGGGCGTCGAGGTTCGACAGCGGCTCGTCGAGGAGCAGCACGTCGGGCGTGGTCGCGACGGCGCGGGCGAGGGCGACACGCTGCTGCTGTCCGCCCGAGAGCTGACCCGGTCGGCGTTCGATCAGCCCCTGCAGCGAGAGCCCGTCGGCGACCGTCTCTGCCTTCGCCCGTCGCTCATCGCGCTTCACGTGCTTGATGCGCATGGGGTAGGCGATGTTGTCGCCGACGTCCATATGCGGGAAGAGCGCGTAGTCCTGGAAGACCATCGCGACGCCGCGCACGCCTGGTTCGGCGTTCGTGACGTCACGGTCGCCGATGACGAGCGTGCCGGAGGTGATCGCCTCGAGGCCCGCGATTGAGCGCAGCAGGGTGGTCTTGCCGCAGCCCGAGGGGCCGAGCAGGGCGAAGAACTCGCCGTCGTGGATCTCGACGTCGATCTCGTCGACCCCGCGGACGCCGCCGGGGTACTCCTTGACGAGTTGAGTGGCGTTGATGCCGGCCATCAGGACTTGATACCTCCATGGAAGCGGAAACCGTAGCGACGGTTGACGATGAAATAGATGATGAGCACGGGCGCCGAGAACAGCAGCGCGAAGGTCGAGATGAGCCGGAGGTCGGCCTGCCCGCTCTCGGTGTAGAAGGTGTACATGAGCACCGCCGCCGGCTGCAGGTCCGGGCTGCGCAACAGGATGAACGGCACGAGGAAGTTGCTCCAGACCTGCACGATCGTCCAGATCGCGATGAAGGCCAGACCGGGCCGCGCGATCGGTGCCACCACGTCACGGAGAATGCGGAACGGACCCGCGCCGTAGAGCCGCGCCGACTCCTCATACGACTTCGGGATCGAGTCCATGAAGTCCTTGAGGATGAAGATCACGGTCGGCAGAAGGCCGCCCGCCAGCACGAGGAGCACACCGACGTAGGAGTTGATGAGCCCGAGCTGGGTGATGATCTGGAACGTCGGCACCATGGCCGCCGTGCCCGTCACGATCGACGAGAGCAGCAGCAGTCCGTAGAGGATGCCGTCACGACCCGGGATGCGGATGCGACTCATCGCGTACGCGGCGAGCGCGCCGAGCACGACGACGATGAGCATCGTGCCGATGCCGAGCAGCAGCGAGTTGCCGATCGAGCGCAGTGCATAGGGGTTCTCGGCGAGTCGCGCGAAGTTGTCGAGCGTCCAGTCGGGCCACGACAACGACAGCGACGGGGTCGCATCGAACGGCGCAAGCACGAGCCACACCATCGGCAGGGCGAAGAGGAGGCCGACGATCGTCATGACGACGGCGAAAGCGACGCGGGCGAGGAAGTGCCGCACCGTCGCATTCGCGGCGACCTTCTGTGCGGCGGTGACCTTCTGTGCGGGAGTGGCGGTCATCGCTTCTTCCTTCCCCTCGACACGCGCACGTAGCCGAGCGCGATGACGAGATTGATGAGCAGCATGATGAGCGAGATCGCGGCGCCGAGTCCGAGCTGACCGCCGGGGATCGCCGTCTCGTAGATGTAGACCGAGAGGATCTCCGTCTTGCTGTTCGGCCCGCCCGCCGTGACGAGGTAGGGCGTGAAGGTGTTGAACGTCCACAGCGTGATGAGCAGCGTGTTCGTGAGGATGTGCCCCTTGATGTTCGGCACGATCACATCGCGCAGCTGCTGCCAGCCCGAGGCGCCGACCATCTTGGCGCTCTCGATCTGCGACGGCGGCACGGCGCTCAACGCCGAGGAGAAGAGCTGCATCGAGAAGGCGGTGCCCACCCAGATGTTGAAGATGATGATCGCTTCCATCGGGTGGTCGATCAGCCACGCGGTGCCCTCGGTGCCGAGCAGCCCGTTGACCGTGCCCGACCGCCGGTCGAGCAGGGCGAGCCACAGGAACGAGGCGACGGATGCCGGGATGACCCACGCCGCCAGTACGAGGCCTTCGAGAAGCCCCTTCGTCCAGCCGCGGATGCCCCGCACCGCCCATGCGAGCGCGAAGCCGATGAGCGTCTGGCCGATGATGCCCGAGAACAGCACGAAGATGAGCGTCAGCCAGAGCGAGTTCCAGAACGACGGGTCGGTGAGAGCTTCGGCGTAGTTGTCGAAGCCGACGAACGCGGGTGACGCGGCCTGCAGGCCGGTCAGCCGGTAGTCGGTCATGCCGAGCCAGATCGTCCAGACCGCGGGGAACAGGAGGAACAGCCCGATGATGATCAGTGCGGGAGCGACGAAGATGCCGGCCCGGGCGGTACCGAGTCCGGCGACGTCATCAGCCCGCCGCCGGCGGGGAGCGATCGCGCTCCCCGCCGGCGTCGTGGTGCTGGTGGTCATGACTTAGCCACCCGAGACCGCGTCGTCTCCGACGATGTCCTTCACGGAGTCGGCGTAGGTCGTCGCGGCGTCGCCGACGCTCGTGCCCGAGACCACGTCGAGCGTCGCCTGCTGCAGCGCGGTCGACACCTGGGGGTAGGCGGCGAGCGGCGGGCGGTAGGCGGTGATCGGCAGCACTTCTTCGCTCACGTAGGTGAGCATCTGGTCGTCGGCGAGCATCTCGTCGTTCACGTCGGTGCGCGGCGTGATCGCGAGGGTGCCGGCGTTCCGGGCCTCGTACGCGTCGGCCGAGTTCATGAAGGCGAGCAGCTCCCACGCGAGTTCGGGGTGATCGCTGTTCGGGTTCAGTACCCGACCGGTGCCACCCGACATCGAGACGAAGTCCTGACCGTCGATGCCGGAGCCCGGCTTCATCGCGGGGATCTTCGTGTAGCCGACGACCTCGTCGCGGTTCGCGATCGGCGCGGTGCCGACGCCCTCTTCGGGGTTGATGACGCTGCGCCAGAAGTAGTCGCCCTCGAGGAGGATGCCGATCTGGTTCGACGCGAACAGCTGGAACGAGGTGTCGCGGCCGGCGGCCTCCTGCTGGAGCACGGCGTCGCCGAGGCCTTCGTCGATGTAGATCGTCTTGTAGAGGTCGAGCACGTCGTTCAGTCCGTCGGTGTCGCCCACCCACTTGCCGTCTTCGTAGACCTGCTCACCCGTGCCGACGAGCAGCGGCAGCAGGCCCTGCATGGTGGTCGCCTCGCCCATCGCGGTGCCCGCGTTGAGCTGGATCGGCGTGACGCCGTCGAGCTTCTTCAGCTCGCGCGCGGCGTCGAGCACGTCGTCCCAGCTCTCGGGCTGCCAGTCGGCGGGAAGCCCCGCCTGCTCGAAGAGGTCCTTGTTGAAGTAGAGCACGCGGCCGTCGGCGCCCTGGGGCACGCCGTAGCGCTCGTCGTCGAACGACACAGCGGACTGCACGGCCTCGGGGATCTGCTCCCAGCCCTCCCAGTCGGCGACGGCGTCGCCGCCGACCTCGGAGAGCGGCTTGATGTAGCCGGCCTCGGCGAACTCGCCGACCCAGATGCCGTCCATGCCGATGATGTCGGCCCCCTCGCCCGACTGCAGGTCGAGCGCGATCTTCGTCTTGTAGTTCTCGTCGTCGACGCCCTGCGGCTCGAACTCGACGGTGACGTCCTTGCCGTCCTCCTCCATGGCCGCTTCGAACTCGGGGATGACCCAGTCCGCGATCCAGTCGGCCTCGGCGGCGTTCTTGCCGCCGACGATGGCGTTGGCCGTGATGGTGAGGGTGACGGGACCCGAGTCGTCGGTCTCCTCAGGGGCTTCGCCGGAGCAACCGGCGAAGACGAGCGCGCCGACGGTCGCGACGGCGAGCGCCGCCACCACCCTGCGCTTGCTGTGGTTGATCATCTTCGACCTCTCTCTCGATTCACCCGCCCGACGTTTGTCGGCGGGGTCCAGCTCTGTGTGATCGTGGTGCGGTGGAACAAGACCGAGTGGTCTCAGGGGGCTCCCGCCTCCGTCGATGCGCCGATCGGTGAGCCGATCGCGTCGGCGAGTTCGCGGAGCATCCGCTGCCCGACGACGATGTCGGCGGCGCCCTCGTCGACCGAAGGGCCGGGCTCCGGATGTCCCGCGGCGAGTGCCGCGAACGACCGGAGCTCCTGCTCGAACGCCTCCTCCTGCATCCACCGCGTCTCCGAACGCCGCGACCCGAGGGGTTCGGCGTTCTCGACGACGGTGAGCACGGTCGGCGCGTTGAGCACGTAGGGCACCGCGAAGGTGAGGGCGATCGAGCCCGTCTCGTGGTGGAAGGTCACGGTCTCGCGGTACTCGGGGTAGCGCGGGATGAAGTGCCAGTCGATCGACCACGTCGCCTCGGTGCGCTCGGCGAGGAAGCCGCCGAGGCTCAGCGATCCGGGGAATTCGGGGCCGGTGTGGCGAGCGCGGTCGACGGTGCCGATGCCGCCGACGAGGTGGCGAAGCAGCCCGATGTCGTGCACGATCGAGCCGAGCACGACGTTCGTGTAGAGCTTCGGGAGCGGGTCGGCGGCCGAGCCGATGGCGGTCACGACCGTCGCGTCGGTCGCCGCGACGAGGCTCGCCAGCAGCTCGGGCGGCACATCGGATGGTGCTGGGGCGAGGTTCGCGAAGGCCAGCTGCGCGCCGTCGGCGGGGTGCAGCACCTCGACGGTCACGGCCCGCACGTCGACCTCGGCGAGCAGCGCCTTCGCGGCGGTCGATGCGGGGTCGTGCTCCTTCATGTAGCCGATGCGCACCCAATCGGCGAGCTCGATGCCGCGCCGCGCCGCGACCTCGCGAAGCGCATCGATCTCGACGAGCGAGAAGGCGAGCGGCTTCTCGGCGAGCACGCGGATGCCGGCGTCGACGAGCCGCGCGACATCCGGCGCGTGGGAACCTGCGGTCGCGAGGATCGCACCGTCGATGCGAATGGTGCCGGCGGCGATGGCCTCGATGAGCGCATCGACCGAGTCGAACGGCGCGACACCGGTGCCGGATGCCTCGGCGATCTCACGTGCCCGCGATGCGGAGAGGTCGACCACCGCGACGAGCTCGACGAGATCGGCGTTGCGCCGGATGAGCGGCAGGTGCACGCTCTGGCTGATCGCGCCGAGGCCGATGACGGCGATGCGCACGCGTTCGCCGCGGCGCCCGGCGTCGTTGCCGTTGCCGTTGCCGTTGCCTGGCAGGGGCTGGGCGTCGAAGCCGGTCATGCGAACCACCGCCGCAGGCGCTCGCGGTTGGCGACTTGGTCGGCACGGGCACGATCGACGTCGGCGGCGTCCTGCAGGATGACGTCCTGCTCGACGACGATCCAGCCGTCGTAGCCCGAGTCGACGATCGTGTCGACGATGCGGTCGACCTCGAGGTCGCCGTCGCCGAGGGCGACGAACACGCGTCGCGCCCAGATGTCGCGCATCGGGTCGGCTGAGTCGCGGGCCGCGGCGAGCACCGACCGGTCTGCGTCTTTCAGGTGCACGTGGTTGATGCGGTCGGCCCAGCGCGGGAAGTCGGTGACGGGGTCGCCGCCGCCGACGAGCAGGTGCCCGGTGTCGAAGGTGAGGTCGACGTCGGTCTCAGCGAGGAAGCGATCGATCTCGCGCGGCGTCTCGACGTAGGTGCTCGCGTGGTGGTGGAAGGTCGGCTCGAGGCCCGCCGCCCGCGTGAGGTCGGCCGCCCGTTGCACTCGTGCGGCGAAGGTCGCCCAGCGCGCATCGTCGAGCTCGAGCTCGGGCGCACCGCCGGGGCGTGCCTTGCGCTCGGGCGACCCCGAGTCGGCGAGCGTCGGCTTCGGGGCACGATCGGGAGCGACGGCGGCGGCTGCGGCTGCGGCTGCGGCGAACAGTTCGAGCGTCGGAGCGAGCTCGGCGAACGCACGTTCGAACGCCTCGTCGGTGCCCGCGAAGGGCAGGTCGACCCAGCCGCCGGCGAGCGCGAGGCCGTGACGTTCGAGGAGCCGCGGCAACCCGATTCGATCGCCGAACAAACCGATCGGGCCGAGGTCGATGCCTTCGTAGCCGGCCTCGGCCACCCACGTCGCCAGCTGCTCGCCATCGGGCAGTGGAACGACGTCGGGACGGGATAGTTCGAAGACGCCGTAGCTGACCGGCGCGTTCGCAGTTCGGATCACCGCGTAGTCCTCTCAAACCGTGGAGGACGCCGCTTCGCGTCTCCGCGGTCAAGGGTAACTAAGTTCGGACATACTTACAACAGCACCTGAGTTCGTTCGCGCGCTGTGCGCCGAAAGTGGAGCGTCAGACGGTGAGGAGCGGCGCCGCGACCGCTTCGAGCGCACCGGGTACCAGCCGGAAGTACGACCAGGTGCCGCGCTTCGAGCGCGAGAGGAAGCCGGCCTCGGTGAGGATCTTCAGGTGATGCGAGACCGTGGGCTGGCTCAGGCCGACCGGCTCGGTGAGGTCGCAGACGCAGGCCTCCTGATCTTCGGATGCCGCGACGATCGAGACGAGCCGCAGCCGCACCGGGTCGGCGATCGCCTTGAGCTTCCGCGCGAACACCTCGGCGTCATCGGCGGTGATCGTCTCGCGGGTGAGGGGCGCGCAGCATGCGACGGGCGCAGCGGCCGACACGGCGACGTCACGCGTCACGAGGGGCAGGTCGATGATGGTCACAAGACCAGTCTACCCGTATATTGACATTCATCGATATAGCCGCCACACTCGCTATATCGACAACCTTCAATGAATGCGAGAACACGGATGACTCTCATCGACCTCATGGCACCGACGACCGCCCCCTCACGGATGCAGGGGCTGCCCGTCGCGATCATCGGCGCAGGCCCGATCGGCCTCGCGGCCGCCGCGAACCTCGTCGAACGCGGCATCGACTTCGTGCTGCTCGAGGCGGGCGACCGCATCGGCGCAAGCGTGACGCAGTGGGGGCACACCCGGCTCTTCTCGCCATGGAAGCACCTCATCGACCCGGCAGCCACGCGTCTCCTGGCCGAGACCGACTGGGTGGCGCCCGCCGGGGACTCGCTCCCCACCGGCGCCGAACTCGTCGAGCACTTCCTCGCCCCGCTCGCCGCGCTGCCCGCCATCGCCGGCCGCACCCGGCTCGGCGTCGACGTCACCGATGTCACCCGCGAGGGCATGGACCGCACGCGCACCACCGGGCGCGCCCAGGCGCCGTTCCTGCTCCGCGTGCGCACCGCCGAGGGTGTCGAAGAGCTCACCGCCCGCGCCATCATCGACGCCTCCGGCACCTACCGCACTCCCAACAGCCTCGGATCCTCGGGCCTCGACCCGCTCGGGCTGCTCGAGGTCGCCGACCTCGTGAGCCACGCGCTGCCCGACGTGCTCGGCCACGAACGTGCCGCGTTCGCCGGCCGTCACACGGTCGTCGTCGGCGCGGGGCACTCCGCCGCCAACACCCTGCTGAAGCTCGCGACGCTCGCCGAACAGGAGCCCGGCACCCGCATCACCTGGGTCATTCGCAACGCAACCGCCGCACGGGTCACGACCGCACCCGACGACGAACTGGCGGCACGCGCCTCGATCGGTGCTCGCGTCGACGCACTCGTCGAGGCGGGTCGCATCGAACTCGTCGACCGCTTCGAGATCGTGCGCCTCGCCCGCGAGTCTCGAGACGTGTCCTCCTCCGTCGGGCACTCCTCGACCAACAGAGACCACGAGGCATCCGTCGCTCGCATCACCGGCCGTCGCGGCGACGGACTCGAGACGATCTCGGCCGACCGCATCGTGAATGCCACCGGCTTCCGGCCGAACCTCGACTTGCTGCGCGAGATCCGTCTCGAGCTCGACGAGATCGTCGAAGCTCCCCGGCGGCTCGCGCCTCTCATCGACCCCAACGTGCACTCCTGCGGTACGGTCGAGCCGCACGGCTTCGCCGAGCTCACCCAGCCCGAGCGCGACTTCTTCATCGTCGGCATGAAGAGCTACGGCCGGGCACCGACCTTCCTGCTCGCGACCGGCTACGAGCAGGTGCGCTCGGTGTCGGCCTGGCTGGCCGGCGATGCGGCGGCCGCTCGCAACGTCGAGCTCGTGCTGCCGGCGACCGGGGTCTGCTCGAGCGGCTCGCCTGCTGCGACGGCGAGCGGCGGCAACTGCTGCAGCTGATCGCGTGGGCGACCGCCGCGGGGCCGTCGAGATGACCCATGTGGTCGGATTCCCGGTGCGAGAGCGACGACGCGTGTCCTCTCGACGCCCGCTCATGTCCAACCCGGGCGCCCGCGCCTGCGTGCGCGTGGTGCATAGACTCTGATCTATGGATGCAACGGACACGGCGCGCAGCTTCCGCCTGCTCACCGACCCGACGCGACTGCGCATGCTGGGACTCATCCGCGAGGGCACGGAGGGGCGGGCGCTCGTCGGCCGCCTCGCCGACGAACTCGGCCTCACCCAGCCCACGGTGAGCCACCATGTGAAGGCACTCCTCGACGAGGGAGTGCTCGAGCGCACGCCCGATGGCCGGCGGGTCTGGTACTCGATTGCGCCAGCGGCGGTCGACCGCGTCGACGAGCTGCTGGACACGGATGCCGCGAGCCGCGCGTCCGACGAGGTGCTCACGCGCGTGGCATCCGACCTTACTGGCCGCTTCGCCGGGGTCTTCTCGCCCGAGACGGTGGAACGGTACGTGCGTGAGAGCCACGACCTGCTGGCCGAGCGTTCGAAGATCACCCGCTACCTCCCCTCGTACACCGCGCGGTTCGCCGCCGAACGCCTCGGAGCGCTCGCCGCGCAGCGTGGCGCCGGCACCGATGGACCGCCCGAGGTGCTCTTCGTGTGCGTGCAGAACGCGGGGCGCTCGCAGATCGCCGCCGCGATCCTGAAGCATCTCGCGGGCGACCGGGTGCGGGTCCGAACTGCGGGCTCGGAGCCGGCGAGCGCGGTGAAGTCGACGATCGTCGCGGCACTCGATGAGATCGGAGTGCCGATCGGCGGGGAGTTCCCAAAGCCGCTCACCGACGAGGTCGTGCGAGCCGCCGACGTCGTCATCACGATGGGCTGCGGCGATGCGTGCCCGGTCTACCCGGGGCGCCGTTATCTCGACTGGGAGCTCGACGACCCGGCCGGGCTGCCGCTGGCGCAGGTGCGAGGCATCCGAGATGACATCGAACTCCGCGTCCGCGGGCTGATCGATGAGCTCGGGGTGACGTCGTCGTGACGCTCCAAGTGAGCTGACGAAGCATCCGCTTCGCGGAGTCGCGAAATCAATAGATGGCGATCTATGCTTGGTGGTGACCGAAGGAGCGAGACCATGACCGAGAAGCCCACCGTCCTGTTCGTCTGCGTGCACAACGCAGGCCGTTCGCAGATCGCCGCCGGCTACCTGCAGGCACTCGCGGGCGACCGTGTCGACGTGCGCTCCGCGGGCTCCGAACCGAAAGACCAGATCAACCCGATCGCCATCGAGGCCATGGCCGAAGAAGGCATCGACATCACCGGCAACACTCCGAAGATCCTCACGGTCGACGCCGTGCGCGAATCCGATGTCGTGATCACCATGGGCTGCGGCGACACCTGCCCGATCTTCCCCGGCAAGCGCTACGAAGACTGGGAGCTCGAAGACCCCGCGGGCAAGGAGCTCGAGACCGTCCGCCGCGTGCGCGACGACATCCGCGGGCGCGTCGAGGCGCTCATCGCCGAGCTCGCACCGGCAGCGGGACCGGGAGCGGCAGCGTCATGAGCGACATCGAGAACGTCGTCGTCATCGGCTCCGGCCCGGCCGGCTACACCGCCGCAATCTACCTCGCCCGCGCGGGGCTCGCGCCGGTCGTGCTCGCGAGCTCTGTCGAGGCGGGCGGTGCGCTCGTCACGACGACCGAGGTCGAGAACTACCCCGGCTTCGCCGACGGCATCATGGGCCCGGAGCTCATGGAGCAGATGCGAGCGCAGGCCGAACGGTTCGGCGCCCGCATCGTCTACGACGACGCGACCGTGGTCGAACTCACCGGCGGCGTCAAGGTCATCCGCACCATCAACGGCGTCGAGTACCGTGCGCACACGGTCGTGCTCGCGATGGGATCGGCGTACCGCAAGCTCGGCGTCGAGGGCGAGGAGCGCCTGACCGGCCGCGGCGTCTCCTGGTGCGCCACGTGCGACGGCTTCTTCTTCAAGGGCAAGGACATCGCGGTCGTCGGCGGCGGCGACTCGGCACTCGAGGAGGCGATGTTCCTCACGCGCTTCGCCGACTCGGTCACCCTCGTGCACCGGCGCGACTCGCTGCGCGCCTCGCGGATCATGCAGGATCGGGTGCTCTCGAACCCCAAGATCCGCCCGTACTGGAACGCCGAGGTGATCGCGGCAGAGGGCGACGACGGGCTCGAGCGCCTCCGGCTGCGAGACACCATGACGGGTGAAGATGCTGCTCTCGACGCGACCGGCCTCTTCATCGCGATCGGACACGACCCGCGCAGCGAGCTCGTCGCCGGCCAGATCGAACTCGACGACGACGGGTACGTGCGCGTGCAGCATCCGTCGACCCAGACGAACCTCGATGGCGTCTTCGCGTGCGGCGACCTCGTCGACAAACGGTACCGTCAGGCCATCACCGCCGCCGGCACCGGATGCGCGGCAGCGCTCGACGCCGAGCACTTCCTGGCGGCGCACGGGCTCGCAGACCCCGTCGAAGAGCAGGCCGCGATCATCCTGGAGACACCCGAAGAGCCCGCCGCATGATTCGGGCCGGGCCCGACAAGGCCCGGCCCGGCCCGACCCGCGCAGCTCGGGCGTGCCTCCCGACCGGTGCATCTCGCACGCGAGAGGATCGTGGAGTGCCCAGCGACCGTCTCATGCGCATCGACAGCCCCGAGTTTCAGGCCATGGCTACGCGGGTGCTGCGGGTCACCGAACTCACCTCGCGTCTGAACGTCTTGCCCTTCGATGACGAAGCGGGCAAGGCCGCGCTGTTCGAGCAGATCCTGGGTCGCCCCCTCCCCACCAAGGTCACGATCTACCCGCCCTTCTACACGGAGCACGGCCTCAACCTCGACCTCGCCGAGCGCGTGTTCGTCAACCAGGGCTGCACGTTCATGGACTACGCGGGAATCCGGCTCGGCGAGGGCGTCATGGTGGGTCCGAAGGCCACGTTCATCACCAGCGGCCATCCGGTCGACCCGGCCGAGCGCAAGCTGTACCTCACCGGCGCACCCATCGACGTGGCGGAGAACGTGTGGATCGGCGCGGGGGCGACGATCCTGCCCGGCGTCAGCATCGGCCGCGACGCCGTGATCGCCGCCGGGGCGATCGTGGCCGACGACGTGCCGGCGGCGACCCTCGTGACCGGTGCCAAGGCCACCGTGCGCCGAAGCTGGTGACGGCTCGAGAGGTTCGGCGGCACGCCCCGGTCGTCCTTGCGGTCTAGCTCGCGCGCGCGGTGAACGCTGCGGCGAGCGCAAGGCCCGCCATGATCATCGTCATCGCCGCGTACGACCCCGTTCCCGCCGCGACCGCCGGGCCGATCGCCGGAGTCAGGGCCGCTGCGATCGTGATCGGCGCAGCGAAAGCGCCGTTGATCGCACCGTAGTTGCGAGTGCCCCAACGGTCGGCGACGGCGGATGCCTGCACGAGCGTCTGCGCGCCCCGCACCGCTCCTGCGACGATGCCGATCGCGATGAGCAGCCAGATCGGGCCGGGCACGAGCGCGAGCGCCGCGAGTGACACCGCGGCGAGCGCACACACCACGGCGACCGGAACCCAGGGTCGCACCCCGCGCGGCAGCACGAGGAAGAGCAGCCGCCCGATCACCTGGCCGGCGCCGATGAGGCCGAGGGCGAGGGCCGCGAACTCGAACGTCAGGCCCTTCTCCATGTAGAGCGGCACAGCGGCGAGGGTCGCGCTGAGCAAGGCCACGGCGAGCGCGATCATCGTGATCTCGAGCATCCAGAAACGTCGGGTGCGCAGCACCGACGAGACCGTGTGCTCGGTCTCGTGGCGCTCGGCAGCTCGATGCGGCCACGTGCGCTCGAGCGAGATCAGGTGCAACGGCACCGTCACGAGCGCGAGCACCGCGGCGAGCACGAGGAACGTCGCCCGCCAATCGAGCACCGAGAGCAGGCCGGCGACGATGGGAGCGAAGATCGTCGACGCGAGCCCGCCGGCGAGCGTGAGGATCGTCATCGGCACCTGCCGTCGGTCGCCGTAGCGCCGGGTGATCACCGTGAAGGCCGCCTGGTAGAGCACGGCGGCCTGCGCGATGCCGCACACCAGCCACGCGGCGGCGAACACGATGAGGTCGGGTGCCACGGCAACGCCCACGAGGCCGATCGCGCCGACCGCCGACCCCGCGCTCATCACCCGGCGCGGGCCGCGCTCGTCGAGCATCCGACCGACGATGACGCCGACGATCGCCGACACCACGAGACCCCCCGAGAATGCGGCAGTGATCGCAACGAGCGGCCACCCCGTCTCGCGGGCGACTTCGGGAGCCGCGACGATCATCGCGTAGTAGAGGATGCCCCAGCTGACGACCTGCCCGATCGAAAGTGCCGCGAGCCGCAGCCTCGGCCGGGCGACCGCGATCGGCAGCGCTTCGGCCCCGTCGGTGCGATCGGTGCGGTTCATCCATCACACGGTAGCGCGGCGAGCGGATGCCCCGTGGCCCACCGCGTGAACCCTCGATGAACCTGCTCGCCGCCGGGTTCGACTCCCGCCGCTCAGCCGACGAACCCGCGGAACGGGCCGATCACCAGGGCACCGAGCCGTCTGCGCTGAAGAAGCCACCGGTCGGCCCATCCGCGCCGAGCGTGGCCAGGCGTACCAAGGGAGCGGCGCCCTGCGCGGGCGTGAGATGGCCGCTGTGGTTGTTGCTCTCCGTGTCGACGTAGCCCGGGGCGACGGCGTTGATGAGGATTCCATCCTTCCGCAACTCATTTGCATACTGGACGGTCAGTGAGGTCAGCGCGGTCTTGGAGGGCGTGTACGCGGCTGACGTCGGCAGACCCGCCAGCGGGCCGTCCGGGACGCTGTTGATGGTCAGCGATGCAGCATGACTGCTGACGTTCACGATGCGCGGCGCCGGTGACCGCCGAAGCAGCGGCAGCATGGCGTTGGTCACGGCGATCACCCCGAAGACGTTGGTCTCGAATACCGCCCGGACCATGTCGAGGTCGACGGAGCTGGGGACCTGATCGTGGGCGTCTCCAGGCGACACCTGCCCGGAGCCCGTGATGCCGGCATTGTTGATCAGCACGTCGAGGTGGCCGAAGCGTTCCTCGACCTGCGCCGCGGCCGCCCGGGCCGAAGCCTCGTCGGTGACATCCAGGGCGACAGCGTGCACGTCGCCGCCCGCGGCACGCAGCGCTGCAGCAGTCTCCTCGCCACGCCGGGGGTCTCTGGCACCGATCAGGATCGTCATGCCCAGCGCAGCGAGTTGCTCAGCAGCCGCGCGGCCGATCCCCTTGTTCGCGCCGGTGATCAGCGCAATCTTGTGGTGGGTGGTGGGCTCGCCCATGTCGCACTCCTTGCTTTGGGATGGAGTTCTTCGAGAACCTGTCTTCGAAACCTGAGACGAGATAGCCCGACCGTCTGTGACACGCTGACGGAGGAGGGACCGACGAAGGCCGTTGCGGCGGCGCACCCAGACCGCGGGAGCTCAGTTCCCATCCGTATGTCACAGACGGTCGGGCTATCTCGTCTCAGAGTTCGAAGGCAGATTCTGGTCTGGAACAAGACAGATTCTGGTCTGGAACAAGACAGATTCTGATCTGGAAGGAGGGGTCGGAGTGAACGATGCCGAGGAGTTCCAGGAGCTGCGGCCGCTCCTCTTCTCGATCGCCTACCGAATCCTGGGCAGTGTGAGCGAGGCCGAGGACGCGGTCCAGGAGACCTGGCTGCGCTACGAGGCCAGCCCGACAGAACCGGTCTCGACCAAGGCATACCTCTCGGCCGTGGTGACCCGGCTCTCGATCGATGTGCTGCGGTCCGCCCGCGCCCGCCGGGAGGAGTACGTCGGTTCATGGTTCCCCGAACCGCTGCTGACAGACCCTTATGAGGACCCCGAGCGGTCGGCGGAGCTGGCCGACTCAGTGTCGATGGCTGCCCTGTTGCTGCTCGAGCGCCTGAGCCCGCTGGAGCGGGCGGTTTTCGTGCTGCGGGAGGTGTTCGGGTTCAGCTTTCCCGAAGTGGCGTCAGCGGTGGGGCGGTCGGAAGCGTCGTGCCGCCAGCTCGCGGTGCGGGCGCGCCGACACATGGACGCCGGACGCACTCGATTCGCGGCGGATCGCCTGGAGCGGGAAGAACTCGCCGAGCGATTCTTCGACGCATTCAGAAGGGGGGAGATCAGCGGGCTGCGCGAACTCCTCACCGCCGACGTTCAGATGGTCGGAGACAGCGGTGGCAAGGCCCCGCTCTGGGGCAAGGGCATGTTCGGCGCCGAGAACGTGACCCGCGTTTTGACTGCGATGCAACCGTTCGTCCGGATCGGCGGCGTTGTGGAGCGGCATGAGGTGAACGGCCAGCCGGGCGCGATCTTCCGCGACCGCGACGGCAAGGTCGTCAACACCCTGGCGCTCGACATCGTCGACGGGCGGATCCAGACCATTCGTGCGGTGATCAACCCCGACAAGCTCGGGCACCTGGGTACCGTTGCCGACGCCTGGGCGGTCGTCCGCGAGGCGAACGAGGCCCGCCGCCAAGCGGAATGACCGACCTCGGGCAGGGCCGACTCAAGGCCGGACCGAACGCCGAGCTCGGCACCGGTCGACTCCCGCCGATCAGCCGACGAACCCGCGAAAGGGATCGTTCTCCTCCGCGCGTCGCTCGCGTTCGCGGCCGGCGGCCCGCACCCCCCGGTCGAGGTCGAGCAGCAGGTCGTGCACTCGACCATCGCGCTCTGCTTCGTAGGTTTCGTCGACCTCGATCTGAGGCCATTCGCCCCACTCGCGTTCGAGGCGTATCTCGATCGCGCCCGACACTTGCTCCCACGCCTCTTCGCGGGCCCGTTCGGCGAAGGCGCTGAGGTACTCGGGGTCGTTGCGACGCACCCACAGCTCTTTCGCCACGGCGGCGTAGACCTGTTCGCGGCGACGGAGGTTCGCGGCATCCACTCGCCGGTAGTCGTGTTCGTGCGACGACCTGCCCTCGCGGCTCGCGGCGGCCGAGCGGGTCTCGCCCGTGCGTTCGGCGACCTCGTCGGCCTGTTGCACGAGCTCGTAGAGCACTTCGCGTGCGGCGGCCGCAGCCCGTTCGGGATCGAACGGCTCTTCACCGCGGAGCGCCTCGACGATCAGCCGGTTCCTCAGCGCCATGCGCCCGGCGAACTCGGTGACGAGTACACCCTCGGCGAGCATCTCGTCGAATGTCGGGGTCGGCGCCTCGGGCAGGGCATTGCGATCGAACGGCTTGAACCGCCGCGCGCGCTTGCCGTGCCAGAAGGTCATTCCCGTCAACCTCTCGAACGTCGGTGTCCGCCGCCGAGCGGCGGTCGGAATCGAGCCTACCGCGGCCGTCTGACGCGCCGGCGGTCACGTCGGTGGCAGCCGCTAGCCTGCCGGTATGAGCCGAGCGGATGCCGCGGTGCGGGCGTGCAGCATCACCGTCGACGGTGCTCCGTGCCCGGCGCCGACCGAGCCCGGCGCACCGCTCGACCTCTGCACTTCCCACCTGCTCGAAGCCTACGACTGGGTCGCTCGAGGGGTCGGCGTGACCGACCTGCTGCCCGGCCCGTGCCTCGTCTGCGGGTCGTGGGTCGGCGTCGACTACCCGTCGGGCCGCATCTGCGCGGTCTGCGAGTGGCGGGTCGGCGACGTGCCCGACCTCGCCGTTGCCGACCCACGTGTCGACGTCGTCTACTACATCCGGTACAGACAGCAGATCAAGATCGGCACCTCCGGCAACCCGCGCACGCGAGTTGCGAGCCTGCCGCACGACGAAGTGCTCGCGTTCGAGCTCGGCGACCGAGTCGTCGAGCAACGTCGGCATGCGCAGTTCACGGCGCACAGATTCGCGGGCACCGAGTGGTTCGCGGTGCACGACGAACTGCTCGCGCACATCGCCGAGCTGAACCTCGGTGTCGCCGACCCGTGGGCTCAGTACGACCGCTGGGTGAGCCGCCGGCTCGCGGCTCAGGGGTAGGGTGCCTCCCACCCGACTCGTGTCCCGTGCCCGCCCGCCTACCGGGCGTTGACCGGTGAGGTCGCGGAAGCAGAGCGACGGGCCATGATCGCCGCGTGCGGTCGGCGCCCGTCATCGCTGCGGGTGTGGACCTCCTCGACCGTGAAGCCCGCAGAGTTGAGCTGTTCCGACATTTCGTCGGGCGGCCAGAAGTAGGCGGTCGTGACCTTGTGCGGGAACGGCTCGACGCTCGCACCGTCGAAGAAGCCGAGCAGCAGGCTCCCGCCCGGTGCGATGCAGCGCGCGAACTCGCTCAGGATCGACGGGACATCCGCCGGCTCGGAGTGGATCATCGAGTACCACGCGAGGACTCCCCCGGCGTGGGCGTCGGGGACGCCGAGGTCGTGAAGCGAGCCAACGCGGAACGGAACGTCGGGGAACCGTTCCTCCGCTCGAGCGATGAACGCGGGAACGAGATCGACGCCCTCGGCGTCGCAGCCCAGCCGCCGCAGGAAGTCGGCCCAATGACCCGGCCCGCACCCGGCATCGATCACCGGACCGGACACGCTCGCGCCCCATCGCGAGATGAGTTGCTGGTCGAATTGGTGCATCTGGGCGATCGTGCCCATCAGGGAGATGTACTCATCCGCTCGGCGGGTGTAGGCGTCCCGCACCTCGGTACTCGTCACGTCTGCCACCCTACGAGACGGGCTTCAGCCACCGACTACCAGGGCGACGGGCGGTCGTTGTCGCGCTGGCTGTCGTCGGGGAGGTGCGGCAGCTCTGAGCCGCCCGCGCGAATGCACAGCCACCGCAACTGCTCGGGGCTGTCGGGGACGCAGCGCCACGTGCGCCAGACGCCCTGACCCACGCGCACGACCGTGCCGGGGCCGACATCGACGATCTCGTCGTTCAGGCCCATCTGCCCGCGCCCCGCGAGGAACACGTAGACCTCCTCGACGCGCGAGTGCGCGTGCCAGTAGCCGGCCTCTTCACTCGGCTCGAACGCGTTCGCCGTCATGCCGATGTACTGCATCGTCAGGTCGTGATCGACGACCCGTCGACCGTCACGCGAACTCTCCGGGCGGAAGCCACCGAAGTGCTCCCGCCAGTCGTCGAGCCCGCCCATCTCCAATACCTCGTAGTCGCTCACGAACGCTACTGTAGCGGCCCGCAGACGAGCATCCTGCCCCCACCCGACGGCCACCGAGCACGGATGTCGCATCGACATCCCCGTGAGCCGGTGTGAGACTGGTCGGCATCCCGGCCGTGCGAGGAGGGTGCAATGCGTTCATCCGTTCCGATTCCCGGTGACCCTTGGCCTCATGACATGCTCATCGAGGTTCAAGACGCGCCGCACGCACTCCTCGAGCTGCTCTGGGTTCGTGAAGCGTTGCGACTTCAGCCGACCGGCACGGACCTCCCGCCGTTGCTCGTGAATACTCCCGCGCACGTCGACGAGCCTCGGTCTGCGAGCGGGACGGCGACCATGGATGCCGCGTGGCCGACGCTCTGGCGCGATGCCGTGCAACACGCCGGCGTTCGCGTCGACCACTCCCTCTTCGACGAGATCCGCGAGACCGCCGACGGGTCACCTGAACGCGCCGAACTGATCCAGCGCTTGGCAGGGCCGTCCTGGCGCGATCGGTTCGGCGAGACTGAATTCGACGCCGACTACCGACCTTGGAGCACGGCGCACGTCGCGAGGAGGCTCCATACGATTCGTGGTCTGCTCGACGAGACACCCGAACGGGTCTCACTCGACGCTCTCGTTCCCGCTTGGCGGGCCGGGCTCACGAAAATCGTCACGATCCCCTGCCTGGGGGAACACACACGCATCATCGGCCGGCACGCGCTGCTCGTGAACGACGCGACCAGAGACGACCCCGAGCGCTACCGCGAGGCGCTCCGCATCTTCGCCTGACCCGATCAGGGGCAATGCAGCTGGGTGCGCTCGCCCGATCGATCGATGACGTGGCGCGACATCGGAGCGCCGCAGAGCGGGCACGCGGGTGGAACGGCAGGAGCCGGCTCCTCGTCGTACGGGCCGAGGGGCGGCGGGCCGATGTAGGGCAGCAGCTTGGCGTTCAGCCGGTCGATGAAGCCCGCGTAGCCGCGTTGGGCCCCCGCTGGAGTCTCCCTCTTTCTTCGTGTCACAATGATTAGTGTACTAATCATTCGTCGCCCACGTCATACTGGAAGCCCATGAACGCCCGCAGCGCACCCCACGAGGACACCCTCGACGCCCCCGCGGCATCCCTTCGACAAGCTCAGCACGGCGCCGACGATCTGCTCGCCCTCGAGAACCAGGTGTGTTTCGCCCTCGCAGTCGCCGCGCGCGGCGTGATCGGCGTCTACCGGCCGATCCTCGAACCACTCGGCCTCACGCACCCGCAGTACCTCGTCATGCTCGCCCTCTGGCAGCGCAATCCGCGCACGGTGCGCGACCTCGGCGAGGCGCTGCAACTCGAGCCGGCCACCCTCTCCCCGCTGCTCAAGCGACTCGAAGCGCAGGGCTACCTCACGCGGGAGCGCAACGCGCGCGACGAACGGGCACTCGACGTCGCGCTGACCGATGCGGGCCGCGCACTGCGGAAGCAGGCGCTCGCGATTCCGCCGCAGGTCGTCGACCGGCTCGGCATGAGCCTCGACGAGCTCGGGATCCTTCGCGACCGCCTCACCGAGGTGATCGCCGCCGTGCAGCGCGGCTGACGGGCGTCCGCAAGCGCTGGTGCTCATCGGTGAGCCCCGATCCGCGTCTGCATCCGCGTCGGCGTCGGCATCCGCGTCCGCGTCTGCGTTGGCATGTAGGACACCCGCGTCTTTGTAGGACGTTTTCACGCGCACGCGTCCTACAAAGACGCGAACGACCTACAAACCAGGAGCGACAGCGAGAGCGAACCACGACGAGCGGCAGGCGAGAGCAGACCAGGAGCACTGGCAGGACAGCCAGACGGATGCCGGCGAGGTCAGCGCCCAGGCTCGTACCCCGCAACCCGCCCGTCGGCCGAGGCGTACTTCACGATCAGGCTCGCATCCATGCCGCCGAGCCCCTCGCCGATGAGCCGCTCGAACTGCTCGAGTGCGAGACGCGCCGCCGGCAGGTGCAACCCGGCCTCCCCGCCGGCCGCGACGGCGAACGAGAGGTCCTTCTCGGCGAGCACGGTCGTGAACGTCGCGTCGAAGCCGCGGTTCGCTGGACTCGTCGGCACGACGCCGGGTACCGGGTACCAGGTGCGCAGCGACCACGACTCCCCTGACGACACGGATGCCACTTCGTAGAACTTCGCCGGGTCGAGCCCGAGCTCCGCGGCGAGTTGCGAACCCTCGGCGACACCGAGCAGCGAAACGAAGAGCATCAGATTGTTCGCGAGCTTCGCGGCGATGCCCATCGTCGGGCCACCGACGTCGAAGACGTGCCCTGCCAACGGTTCGACGAGCCCGGTGGCCTCCGCGACATCCGCCGGCTCACCGCCGAGCATGAAGGTGAGCGTGGCCGCCTCGGCGCCCGCGATTCCGCCCGACACCGGTGAGTCGACGAAGCGGAAGCCACGGCCGACGGATGCCTCGTGGCAGAACCGCGACGTCGCCACGTCGACCGTCGAGGTATCGAGCAGCAGGGCCGTGGTCGGCGCCGTCGCCCACACCCCGTCATCACCGCCGAAGACCTCGCGCACGTGCTCGCTGCGCGGCAGCGACGTGAACACTGCGTCTGCACCTTCGACCGCCTCGGCGATGGTCGCCACCACGCGCACGCCGCGCTCGGAGGCGGCGGTACGCGCGGCCGGCACCGGATCGACGCCCCTCACGACGTGCCCCGCCGAGACGAGATTGCCCGCCATCGGGCCGCCCATGTTGCCCAGACCGATCCACGCGATGGTGGCCATGGTCCCTCCCGACGTCGTCGACGCGAAGCACGCTCGGGCGGAAGCCGACCGGTTCCACCTCGCATCCACGATACGTCGGGCGCACCCGCGCGGCCACCGCTGTCGCACGGGCAGCCCTGCGCACTGGCGTGCGCACCCCGTCGCACGCGCACGGCACGAATCAGGAGAAAGGCCCCGAATCAGGACGAACTCGCGAGAATCGTCCTGATTCGGGGCCGTTTGCCTGAATTCGGGCTCAGGTCACGCCGGGCACAGCGTCAGAGTTGGTCGGACGCCTCGGGCACGGCGGCATCCGGTCGCTCCGCCTCGTGCTCCGCCTCGTGCTTCGTCTCGTGCTTCGCATCACGCTTCGCCTCGCGTCGCTCGCGGCGGCCCTCGATGAGGAGGTACAGCACGGGCACGAGCACGAGGGTCAGCAGCGTCGAGGAGATGAGGCCGCCGATGACGACGATCGCGAGGTCCTGCGAGATGAACCCGCTCGACCCGGTGACGCCGAACGCCATCGGCAGCAGGGCGAAGATCGTCGCGAGCGCGGTCATCAGGATCGGGCGCAGTCGCTGGCGAGCACCGTTGAACACGGCGTCGGCCACCTTCTGACCTTGCGCACGGTACTGGTTCACGAGGTCGATGAGCACGATCGCGTTCGTCACCACGATGCCGATCAGCATGAGCATGCCGATGAGTGCCGAGATGCCGAGGGGGCGGCCGGTCGCGAGCAGCAGGGCGATGGCACCCGTCGCCGCGAACGGGATCGACACGAGGAGGATCAGCGGCTGCCGCAGCGAACGGAACGTCGCCACGAGAAGCATGAAGACGATCGCGATCGCGACGAGCATCGCGAGGCCGAGCTGCTCGAACGACTCCGTCTGGGTCGAGGCGAGGCCGCCGATCTCGGCGGTGACGCCCTGCGGCAGCTCGAGTTCGGCGAGGCTCTCCTGCACCGAAGTCGTCACGGCGCCGAGCTCGCCCTCTTCGGGCGTGATCGAGATGGTCGCGACGAGCTCGCCGGCATCACGGGCGATCGACGTCGGCACGGTGACCTCTTCGACGGTCGCGACCTCCGACAGCGGCACGAAGCCGGCGGGGTTCGCAGCACTCGGCAGCATGACCTGTTCGAGTTCGGCGATGCTCTCGGGCGCCGGTGCGCCGTCGAGGAAGATGCGGTACTCCTCGTCGTCGAGCCCGATCGAGCCGATCGCCTGCGGCGAGAGCGTGCCCGCCACGATGCCGAGCACCTGCATCTCGGTGAGACCCTGCTCGAGCGCGGTGGCGCGGTCGACCGTCACCTGCACGATCGGCTGCGCGGGCGCACGGTCGCTCGCGACCTCGGCCGCGTTCGGCGTGTCTTCGAGGGCAGCGAATACGGCATCGGATGCCTCGGCGAGGTCGCTCTCGTTGGCGGCCTGCACGATCACGTCGACGCTGCCGCCGAAGCCGCCCATCGCGGCCGAATCGGCGAGGGCGATCTCACCGGCATCCTCGATCTCGGCCAGACGCTCCCGCACCTCGTCTTGCAGCGCGGTCTGGTCGACGTCTTTCGACGTGTTCACGATGTACGTGGCGGTGCCGCCCGAACCGCCGAGCATTGACATCATGCCGCCGCCCGAGCCCGCCGTGAGCATGACGTCGTCGACGCCGTCGATGTCGAGCAGCACGTCTTCGACCTGTTCGGCGCCCGCCGACACGGTCTCGAGGTCGCTCCCGGCCGGGAACTCCTGCGTGACCATGATCATGTTCTGACCGGTCGAGCCGAGGAAGTCGACCTTCAGGAGCGGCACCATCGCGAAGGTGATGACGAGCAGCAGCACCGAGGAGACGAGCGTGATCACGGGGTGCTTCTGAGTGCCGCGCAGCACCGGCGCGTAACCGCGCTGCAGCCAGCCCTTGCGCTCCTTCTCTTCGGCGGCGAGGCGGGTCGCCTCGACATCGACGAGGTTCTTCGGCTGGCGGAGGAACCAGTACGAGAGCACCGGCACGATCGTCAGGGCCACGAGGAGCGAAGAGAGCATCGCGATCGTGACGGTGAGGGCGAACGGCGCGAACAGCTCACCGACCATGCCACCGACGAGGGCGATCGGCAGGAATACGGCGACGGTCGTGAGGGTCGACGACGTGATCGCGCCGGCGACCTCCCGCACGGCGCCAAGGATCGCCTGCACCTTCGGCTCGCCATACGCGAGGTGACGCTTGATGTTCTCGATCACGACGATCGAGTCGTCGACGACGCGCCCGATGGCGATCGTGAGCGCACCGAGGGTGAGCATATTGAGGGAGTACCCACCGAGGTTCAGCCCGATGAAGGTCACGAGCACCGAGAGCGGGATGGAGATCGCGGTCACGAGCGTCGATCGCACCGACAGCAGGAAGAGCAGGATGACGACGATCGCGAAGAGGAGGCCGAGCAGGCCCTCGATCGCGAGGTGCTGAATGGACTCCTCGATGAACGGTGCCTGGCTGAACAGCACGGTCAGCTCGATGCCGTCGAGTTCGTCGCCGAGCTCGGCGAGGGCGTCATCGACACCGTGCGACACGGCGACCACGTCGGCATTCTGCGTGGCCGTGATCGACAACGACAGGGCTTCGACGCCGTTGGTGCGGGTGATCGAGGTCTGCGGTTCGGTCACGAGCTCGACGGATGCCACGTCGCCGAGTTCGACGACGGTGCCGGGTGCTGTCGTGCTCGCGAGCGGGATCTCCCGCAACACGTCGAGCGAGTCGATCGGCTCGCCGCCCTGCACGGGAAGCAGCTGACCGTCTTCGGTGATGCTGCCGAGCGGCAGGGTGATGCCGTTGGCTTCGAGCGCCTCGGAGATCGCCATCGGCGAGATGCCCTGCTCTGCGAGCGCGGCCTGGTCGGGGGTGATCACGACACGCTCGGTCTCAGCACCCGAGACCGTGGCGGCGCGCACGCCGTCGACGGATTCGAGGCGCGGCACTACGACGTCGTCGAGGGTTGCGGAGAGCTCGCTCAGCGAGACATCCGTCGCCCCAGCGGTCAGGAACATGATGGGCAGGGATGAGGTGCTGCCCGAGAGCACCTCGGGTGCCGCGTCTTCAGGGAGCGTTGCACCGAGCCCGTCGATCGCGTCGGTGAGCGATGCGGTGAATTCCTTGGCGTCGGTGCCGTAGGCATAGGCCACCGAAACCGTGGACATGCCGCTCGAGGAGGTCGCGATGACCGATTCGACGTCGTCGAGGTTCGTCAGGGCCTTCGAGATCGGCACACTGACCTGTTCGTCCATGACCTCGGGGCTCGCGCCGGGCAGTACGGTGACGATCGCGGTCTGCGGCAGCTCGATCGACGGGATGAGCTCTTGCTTCAGCTGCGTCATCGAGAAGACGCCGAAACCGGCGATCACGAGTGTCACGAGGGCGACGAGCGCTCGATTGGCGAGGCTGAAACGCGCGAGTCTGAACATGGCCGTCCTGGGGGTCGAGTGAGCTGGAGTCGGGAACGCATCTGCTTCGTGCGACACGAAGCTTCGTGTCAGGCTACGTTTCCGTTCCTGTGCCGCGGCTGGGAACGTGCCGGTACGGTGGTCGGGTGGAGAGCTTCGATGTCGATGCCGCCGACCGCGGCGCGCTGCTTGACGAACTCCTCCGCATGCAGGCGGCCATGGAGACCACCGTGGTGCCCGATATCGTCGAGCCGTTGCTCTCCATCCGCCTCACGATGCAGCAGCTCAAGGTGCTCGGCATCATCATGACGAACCCCGACGGCAGCACCGTGCAGGGCCTCTCGAAGGCCCTCGGCGTCTCGCTTGCGACCATGTCGGGCATCGTCGACCGGTTGACCGGTCACGACATGGCCACTCGCGTCGACGACCCCAGTGACCATCGGATACGTCGAGTGCTCGCCACCGCGAAGGGGCGCGAGCTCATGCAGGAGCTGCTCGCCGCCCGCCCCCAGCTCAGCCGTCCGCCGCTCGAACGACTCGATGTCGAAGACCTCCGCGCACTCACCCGGGGCATCGGCGCGTTGCTGCGAGTGATGGAGGCCGAGGCGGCAGCGGCCGAATCGGCGGCCTCAGGCGACGCAAAGGCTGACAGCGCCGCCCCTGAGCCTGAGCCCGGCCCCAAGCGCTGACTTCAACCTCGGTACCACTCCTCGTCGATCGTCGCGAGGCGCGAAGGCCGCACCTCGTCGCCGAATCCGAAGAACCGCTGGAAGCTCATCATGAGCGGTCGCCAGCGCTCGGGGTCGATGCGGTTGGCATGGCCCGGTGCGCGAACACCCACGTGCACGTGCACGCGCACGATGTCGACTTCCACGGCCAGCAGGGCGGCAGACGCGAGGTCGGAACTGCCGAGCAGCGGATGCACCGCGGTGACCCTCCCCTCGAGGTGCACCGGGCATTCGAGCACACGAGGCGGGGCGACGACCTCGGCGGCGATCTGGTGCGCACCGGCCTCGGTGAACTTGTCGCGCACATGCCGGTAGCCGACGCTCGCCTTGCGCTCAGAAACCGGGTCACGTCCGGTCGTGAGCGCGAGCCTGTCGACGACGTCGACCTCGGCGACGGAAGGCAGGTTGATCACGACCTCCCGTGTTGCGACGAGGTTGCGCCCGGTCTGCGATCGGGCCGCGATGCCGAGCACCGCCGTGTGGCCGAGCCACCACACGGATGAGATCGGCGCGAGGTTCGCGTGGCCGGTCTCGTCGACCGTGGTGAGGAGCGCGACCGGGGTGCCGAAGTACAGGATCGCGGGGTCGATCGCAGCGTGGGCACCGGCGAGTGCGTCGGCGCCTGGTCGGCCGACCCTTGGGCTGGCGTCGGCGGTGCGCGGGTCGGTCTCGGTGAAGGTGGTCATGTCCTGCTCTCGTCATCGTCTGACTCGAGCATCGCGCGTCGGCGGCGCCGGATCCGGCGTGAATCGGACGTCGCGTCGGCGAGGTCTCCTCAGTCACCCTCCGAGATACGCGTTGACCGGCGCCCCTCACGCGCCGGCGAGGCGCGCCCGAGCGGCGTCGAGCGCACTGCCCGTACCCGGCGAGAGCACCTCTGCGACGACGAACCCGTCGCGGCGCACGAGGTAGACGCGGTCGCGGCGGAGCCGCCGGTCACGCGGCCCGCTCGTGTGGCGCGCGAAGACGTGCGCCTCGACCCCGAGCTCGGCGGCAATGCGGCGCACCGCACGCTCGGGAACGCCGTAGCCATGCACCTGCCATTGCATCGAGCGCAGCGCGGCGAAGTTGTCGCCGGTCCACGGCAAGCGCACACCGACAACGCCGTCGCGTCGCGTGCCAGCGGCATCCGGCACCGCGTAGCGGATGCGGGTCTGCGAGACGTAGCCGAACACCCGGCGTCCACCGATGAGGCGCGGCAGCAGCCGGACGACCAGCGGTCCGATGAGCGGCACGATGCGCCCGCGCACGAACTGCGCGAGCGGCGTCGACGACGTGACCACGCCGAACGCCCGGTCGGTCGTCGCGACGAGCACCTTGCCGACGGGCCGCCGCTCGGCCTCGTACCGGTCGAGCCGCGCGTCGGGCATGCCGCCCACCACCACGTCGGCGAGCGCGCACGCGAGATTGTGCGCCTCCTGCAGTCCGGTGTTCATTCCCTGTGCGCCGATCGGCGAGTGGATGTGCGCGGCATCGCCCACGATGAAGCACGGCCCCTCCCGGAAGCGCGCGGCGAGTCGGTGGTGCAACCGGTAGGTCGTGAACCATGCGGATGCCTCGTACCGCACGCCGAACTCCCGATCGACCAGCGCCCGCACGAGCGACTCCGACAGTTCGCCGTGCTCGTCTCGGTCGCGATCACGCACGACCCCGAGCAGGCGGGCGCGGCCCGGCCCCATCGGGAAGCCGAGCAGGAAGTGCTCGGCCGTGATGCGCACGTTGATCCCCCCGTCGACGAGACCGGTGACGCCTGAGGCATCCGCGACGTAGAAGGTGTGCTCGTTCGTCACCCCCTCGAAGGGGATGCCGAGCGTGTCGCGCACCACTGAGTGCGCCCCGTCGGCGCCCACGCAGTAGCGGGCGCGCACGGTCACCGCGCCCGTCGGCCCGGCGAGCGTCGCGGTGACCCCCGCTGCGAGCGTATCGAGACCCGCCGCTGAGATGCGTTGTTCGGGTACTGCTGGTCGAGTAGCGAGCGCAGCGAGCGTATCGAGACCCGCCCCGGAGACCTCGAGCCGTTCGAGTCGGTGGCCCCAGCGCACCTCGCGCCCGAGATCGGCGAGCGCATCGACGAGCAGCCGTTCGTTGCGGCTCTGCTCGAACACCGTGATCTCGCGGTACGGCGTGACGCCGGCGCCGAACGCTCGCAACGGCAACCGCCCGAACGGCCGGTGCCCCCGGCCGGCGCCCGGCACGACGAAGGTCGCCGAAGAGCGCTCTGCGAGCACGCGGTCGACGAGGCCGAGCTGGTCGTACAGCTCCATCGATCGCGCCTGCACTCCGAGCGCACGGGACTCCCGGGTCGGGCCGACCTTGCCATCGACGACGACCGTATCGACGCCGAGCTTCGCGAGGCACACCGCGAGCATGAGCCCGCTCGGCCCGGCCCCGACGACGAGCACATCGGTGTCGAGGCGCCCAGCGGATGCCTCGGCGACGGCTGACTCGGCGGCCTCCCCCATGTTCCAACTGTCGCACTCGGCCGCGTCGAATGCCAGACTCGAACTGGGGAGGGGGAACGCGTGAGCAAGAAGAAGGAAACCGACGCAGCGGGCGAGAGCCTCTTCACCGTGCTCATCGCCCTCGTCGTGAACGCGCTCATCGCGACCGCGAAGTCGTTCGCCGCAGTGATCACGGGCTCTGCGTCGATGGTCGCCGAGGCAGCGCACTCCTGGGCCGACACCGGCAACGAGGTGCTGCTCGTCATCGCCGAGCGCCGCTCGGGAAAGCCCGCCGATGCGCGGCATCCGCTCGGCTACGGCAAGGACGCGTACATCTGGTCGATGTTCGCGGCATTCGGACTGTTCACCGCGGGATCCGTGGTCTCGATCCAGCACGGCATCACCGAACTCTTCGATCCGGAACCGGCGAAGGACTTCGGCATCGCGTACGTGGTGCTCGCCATCTCGTTCGTACTCGAGGGCATCTCCTTCGTGCGCGCGTTCCGGCAGGCGCGCACCGCCGCGCGCACCCGCAGCCTGAACACCCTCGAACACGTCGTGCGAAGCTCCAATCCGACGCTCAGGGCGGTCTTCGCCGAGGACTCCTCGGCGCTCATCGGCCTCGTGCTGGCGTTCCTCGGCGTCATGTTGAACCAGGTCACCGGCTCGCCGGTGTACGACGCGCTCGGGTCGATCTGCATCGGCGTGCTGCTCGGTGTGGTCGCGGTGGTGCTCATCGCCCGCAACCGCGCGTTCCTGCTCGGCGAGGCGGTCGACGATGAAACCCGCGACACCGTGCTGGCCGAGCTGCTCGCGCGGCCCGAGATCGATCGGGTCACGTTCCTGCACATCGAGTACACCGGCCCGGGCATGGTGTTCCTCATCGCCGCCGTCGACCTGGCGGGCGATCGAGCCGAAGAGGATGTCGCGGTCGAACTGCGCCGCATCGAAGACGAGCTGGAGCGGCATCCGCATGTCGGCCGGGCCCTGCTCACCCTCGCCGACCCCGGGAGCGCCTCGCTCTCGCCGGTCGCGACCACGCCGCCCCGCTGAGACGCGCGCGACGGATTCTCGAAGAGATCCGCCCGAACGTGAGCCCCGCTCGCTATCGTGGGGGCAGGCGCGGCCGTGCGGCTCGCGGATCGGAGTCCCCATGCGGTGGAACAAGAGACGATCTGGGCCCGAGGCGGCGTCGAGCAACGGCCCCGACGAGACCGTCGCCGCGCTGCAAGCGCGCGGCGGTGAGCACCGCAACGAGTTCATCCTGATGGGTCTCGGCGGGGCCGCCCTCGCCGCGTTCGGCATCGCCGGCATCGCCGGCATCGTCGCGCCTGTGTTCCTCGCACTCGTGTTGACGATCTGCGTGCACCCGCTGCGGGTCACGCTCGAGAAGCGTGGGGTGCCTCGCGGACTCGCGACGGGCTCGGTCATCGCCGCCGTCACCGTGCTGCTCGTGGCCTTCGGATACGCGATCCTCGTCGCCTTCGGACAGTTCGCAACGTTGCTGCCCCAGTTCGCCGACGAGATCAAGGCGTGGGGAGCCGATCTCGCCGCGTGGCTCGGCTCGCTCGGTATCGGCACCGAGGGGGTCGATGCCCTGTTCGCCAGCTTCGACCCGTCGGCGCTCATCGCCTTCCTCGGCGGCGTCGTCGGCGGTGTCGCCGGTTGGGTGTCGGGCCTCGTCGTCATCTTCACGATGCTGATCCTCATGGCGTCGGATGCCGGCTACCTGCCGACCCTCTTGCGACAACTGCAGCCACACCGCCCGCTGCTCGTGACCGCGCTCACGAGCTATGGGTCGAACGTGCGCCGCTATATGGTCGTCACCACCGTGCTCGGCCTCGCCCAGGGCTTCGTCAATTGGCTCGCCCTCATCATCATCGGGGTGCCCGGTGCGTTCATCTGGGGCCTGCTCGCGTTCCTCTGCAGCTTCATTCCGAACATCGGCTACTTCATCGCCATCATTCCGCCGATCATCTTCGGCGCACTGGTCGGCGGCTGGCCCATGGTCATCGCCGTGATCGTCGTCTACGGCCTCGTCAACGCCGTGATCCAGTCGATCATCCAGCCGAAGGTGGTCGGCAATGCAGTCGCGCTCAGCCAGACCATCACGTTCTTCTCGGTGCTCTTCTGGGCGGTGATCATCGGACCGATCGGAGCGATCCTCGCGATCCCGCTCACGTTGCTGGTTCGCATGGTGCTCGTCGACGCGAATCCGAATTCCTTCTGGATCCGCCCGCTGCTCGGCGACCTCGACGAGGCGAAGGAGTCCATGGCCGAGACGGATGCCGCGACGAAGGCCGCACGCAAGGCGAAACACGCGGGCGCCACCTCCCCGCTGGTCGAGTAGCGCCCGCGCCCCTCCCGCTGGTCGAGTAGCGCCCGACGAAGGAGGACGCGGATCGAGACCTCCCGAGCAAGGTCTCGATACGCTCGCTCTGCTCACTACTCGACCGACGATTCCCGTCAGAGCCAGATGTCGTCGGATGCCTCGAGCCGCCTCCACCCTGCGGCAGCGATCGTGCGCGGCAGCACGTCGGCGGCGATGAGCTCGGGCATGACGAGACCGGTCAGCCCAGCGACATCCGACACCGGCACCTGGAAGGTGCGGAACGGGCCGAGCGGTGGGGCCTCGCCCGGTGCGAGCGCCGCGACCTCAGTCGCGCCGACGAGCGGCCCCTGGTCGACGACGAATGCCGTCGTCGCGAGTTCGCCGCCCGAGTTCCACGCGACGACCTTCCAGAACCGCAGGGGCACTCGGATGCCGCGATACGGCGGATCGCCCGCGGCGAGCACCGGCGCGGTGAAGACGCTGAGCTTCAGGCCGTGAGCCTCGGCGTGCTCGAGCACGTGGTCTTCGAGGCCGAGCCAGAGCTCTTTCGACTGGTTGAAACCCGAAGCCTGCGGCGCCGCATTCGGGTAGCGGAATGTCTCGGCATTCGCGCGTGCCGCGACCTCTGGTGAGCCCCACACCGGGTCGCGCCGACGCACGAGGTGCCCGCGATCGAAGTCGTTGCGGGCGTAGATCTCGGGCCCGGCCTGCCAGTCGGCGGGAATGCGCTCGTCGAGCTGCCAGTCGTCAGCGCGTGGGAGGTCGAGGAGCGAAGCTCCGTCGACATTGACGCCGGTGACCATGGCGAGACGCCGTGCGGTGTCGAGCACGACCGTGAAGTGCAGGTAGTCGAGCTCGACGACCGCGACGGGATCGACGGGCGCCGAGGCATCTGCTTCGCCGACTCGCGGCAGAGCCGCTTCCACACCCAGGAACCGCGCGTCGAAACCCATACCCCGAGTCGACCACGACCCGCTGACACGGCGCGAGACGGACACGGCGCTAGAAGATCGAGTTGAACAGCCCGAGCTCCACCGCCGCCGCCCGGAACAGGAGGAACCCGATGATGCCGACGATCCAGCCCGTCGCCTCGGCGGCGTTCTTCTCCATCCACGCGCCGAACCGCGCGAGGGGCCGCTCCATCGCCCGAGCGGCGACGAGCCGCAGCACGAGCAGCACGATGGCCGGCAGCACCATCACGATGCAGTAGCCGGCGAGCAGCAGCAGCCGAGCACCGGCGTCGTACTCCGATGTCGTCAACAGACCGATGCCGACGAGATACGGAAGCATCGACGCGACCTCGACGGCGGCCGCCGCGACGGCGAGCCCCATGAGCGGCAGCATGCTTCCGGCCTCATCGCCGACATCCGTGACCGCGCGCTCACGCCACCGCGCGAATCGGCCGGGGCCGGACCGCTTGCGTTTTCCGCCGATGAAGAAGGAGCCGACGAGCATGGCGGCGCCGAGCACGAGCTGCACCCAGAGGAACGCGGGGGTCGCCGAGAGCTCCATGAGCTGCGGCAGTACCGTCGCGGCGATGGTGAGCAGCACCACACCGACCACGAGGTAGAAGCCGGCGACCGTCGCGAGGTACAGGAGGATGCGGCCCGGCCGCAGCTTGCCTGGCGCGAGCAGCAGCCAGGTCGGGATGAGCAGGGTGCCGAAGCTCGTCGAATCGACGAGTGCCAGCAGCGCGAGTGCGCCGAGGAGGGCGGGGCCGGTGAGGGCGGCTCCGCTCAGAAGGTCGAGGTCCACCCGTCAAGACTGGCGGATGTCGCGGCCCCGCGAATCCGCCGCGCGATGGATCTCGGCCCGTCGCCCATGTTCGGCAGCATTCTGCCGATATCTCTTGCAGGCATCCTCGTGTGCTGCGGTCATGGGCAGATCGGCAGAATCCGACGGCATCCGCTCGCCTGACGCACCGTGCGCGATGGCCGCCGCCGATGACGAGAGAATGCTTCTATGGATCTGCTCCTCGTGGGGGTACTCGCGCTGCTCGCCATCGCTGCGGCAACGGCCATCGCACCGAAGCTCGGCGTGGCCGCGCCGCTGCTGCTCGTGCTCGTCGGGCTCGGCGTGGGGCTGCTGCCGGGCGCGCCGTCGATCGAGATCGACCCCGAATGGATCATCGCGGGTGTGCTGCCCCCGCTCCTCTACTCTGCGGCGGTCTCGATGCCGGCGATGGAGTTCCGGCGCGACTTCGGTGCGATCAGCGGACTCTCGGTCGTGCTCGTGGTCGTCACGGCCGTGTTGCTTGGGCTGCTGTTCGCGTGGCTGATCCCCGGCCTCGGCATCGCCTGGGGCATCGCGCTCGGGGCGATCGTCAGCCCCACCGATGCGGTCGCGACGTCGATCGTGAAGCGACTGGGAGTCTCGCCACGGGCCGTGGCGATGCTCGAGGGGGAGAGCCTGCTCAACGACGCGAGCGCGCTCGTGCTGCTGCGGGCCGCGATCGCGGGCGCTGCGGCATCCGTCTCGCTCTGGAGCGTCGCAGGGTCGTTCGTGTACTCGATCCTCGTCGCCGCGGTCATCGGCGTCGCCGTCGGCTGGGTCAATCTGCGGGTGCGAGCGCGCATCCCGAACCCGACGGTCAACACGGTGATCTCGTTCACGATGCCGTTCCTCGCGGCGATCCCGGCCGAGCACCTCGGCGCATCGGGCCTCGTCGCCGCCGTGGTCGCGGGGCTGATCACCGGACGCGGGGCGGCACGCCACCTCAGTCCGCAGCATCGACTGTCTGACGCCCAGAACTGGCGCACGATCGAGCTCGTGCTCGAGGGCGCGGTGTTCCTCGTGATGGGGCTCGAGCTCACGGCGATCGTCGCCGACGTCGAAGAGGCGCACGCGGGCGTCTGGTCCGCGATCGGTCTCGCGGCGCTCGCACTGGTGTGCACGGTGCTGATCCGCGTCGCCTACGTCGCGCCACTGCTCGCCGGCCTCGAACGCCGAGCGCGCAGGGGCGCCTCGATCAAGGACGTCCTCGCCGATCGAGCGGCCGGCGGAACGGCGACCTTCGGCGGTGCCCCTGCCCGCGGAGATCGGAGCCGCGAGCGGGGCCGCGCCTCCATCGGGACGAAGCAACTGGAGCATCGGGCCTCACCGGAGGAACGACGACGCGGCCCCGTGCCCTCGGCCGCGACCGTCGAGCGCTTCCGAACGATCTGGCGGCGCCGCGTCGCCGACATCGACTACTTCCTCGCCCAGCCGCTCGGCTGGCGCGAGGGCACGATCGTGGTCTGGGCCGGAATGCGCGGCGTCGTGACGCTCGCCGCTGCGCAGACGCTGCCAGCCGAGACCCCGAGCCGCTCGCTGCTCGTGTTCATCGCGTTCCTCGTCGCCGTCGGCTCGCTACTCGTGCAGGGCGGTACCCTGCCGTGGCTCGTGCGCCGGCTCATACCGGCACGAGATCCCGACGAGAGCGTCGCTGAGCGGCGCGAACTGCAGCAGATGATGCGGTCTGCCGCGATGGCCGAGATCGCCGACGCGGACGACCCGGCGCTGCGCTCACTCGCGGAGCGGATGCGCGCAGCCTGGCAGGTGTCGCACGACGAGGGCGCGAGCGAAACGGATGCCACGGGCGAGCCGGATGCCGCGATCGACGTGGATGCCACGAGCGATGCGGATGCCACGAGCGAGCCGAGTGAACCGGCGAACGCCTCGCCCGGGGCATCCAACCGCCGTATCGACCCCGAGCTCGTGCGCGTGATGCGATTGCGCATGATCGAGGCGGAGCGCACAGCGCTGCTCGATGCACGCGACGATGGCACGTTCAGTGCCGCCGTGCTCAGCGCCGCACTCGAAGATCTCGACGCCGAGCAGATCAGCGTCGAGCTGAAAGAGGGCGCCTGACACGAGCGCCGCGACCGTCGACGCGTGCGGGCATTCGCACGGTCGACGGCCCGCTCAGTCGCCTTCTCGGCGACGTCGTCACCGGACGCTCACTCCTGCGGCGTCCTCGGCAGACTCGGGCGTCTCCCCCGCGTCGTCGGTGGCCGTGACGGATGCCGCACGCCGACGCAACCCGAACGCCATGATCACCGCGGCGATCAGCACGGCACCGAGTGGCACGAGGAACGCCAGACGGTAGGCCTCGAGTTTGCTCGCCGGGTCGCTGTCGAGGGCGGTGAGCGTGATGAGGCTCGCGACGATCGAGAGGCCGAGCGCCGACCCGAACTGGAACATCGTGTAGAGCAATCCGCTCGCGAGCCCCTGCTCCCTTCGGCGATCCCGTCGGTCGCGGCGATCGTGAGCGGTCCGTACACGAGGGAGAAGGCGAGGCCGAGCACGAACACCGCGGGGAACATGGCCAAGTAGGTCCACTCCGGCCCGAGCGGCAGGATCAGCGCGTAGGCGACCACTGCGAGGAGCAGCCCCACGACGATCACCCGATCGTTGCCGAACCGGTTGACGAGTTTCGGGGTGAGGGTCGGCGAGAGCACGGTGTCGATCGCGATCACGATGAGCAGCAGGCTCGTCTGGATCGGCGTCCATCCGAGCAGCTCCTGCAGGAAGAGCACGAGCACGAACTGGAATCCCGAGTATGCGCCCGAGAACAGGAGCGCGGAGGTGTTCGCGCGGAGCAGGGCACCGGACCGGAGGATGCCGAGCCGCACGAGCGGGCTCTTCGCACGACGCTCGATGGCGACGAATGCGCTGAACAGCGCGATGACGAGCGCCACACCGCCGAGCGTCCACGGCGGGCCGACGTGCGGAGCGCGTTCGATCGTGAACACGAGGAGCATGATCGCGCTCGTGACGGTGAGAGCGCCGAAGACGTCAAGCTGGCCGCGCGACACGGGTCGTTCTGCCTTCGGAATGAACACGATCGAACCAACCAGGATGAGCGTGGCGAGGATGACGGGGACGAAGAACACCCAGCGCCAGTCGATCGCGCTGAGCAGCCCGCCGATCACCAGCCCGAGCGAGAACCCGCCCGCTGCCGTGCCCGAGTAGATGAGCAGGGCCCGGTTGCGCAGGGGCCCTTCCTCGAACGACGTCGTGATGATCGAGAGGCCGGCCGGCGTCATGAACGCCGCCGTCACGCCGGTGACGAATCGAGCGAGGATCAGGAGCCAACCGTCGGCGGCGATTCCCCCGAGTCCGGAGAAGACGATGAAGAACGCCAGAGCGATGAGGAAGACCCGGCGCCGACCGAACAGGTCCGCGACGCGACCGCCGAGCAGCATGAACCCGCCGTAACCCAGCACGTACGCGCTCATCACCCATTGCAGTTCGCCTGTGGAGAGGCCCAGGTCGGCACGGATCGCCGGGAGCGCGACAGTCAGCATGCCGATGTCAGCACCCTCGAGGAAGATCGCGCCGCAGAGCACGAGGAGTGCACCCCAGCCCTTGGCCCCGAGACCCGTCGGCGGGTCGGTCGGTGTCGCCGAGCGTGCATTCACAGACATCCTTCGGGGTTCCCTTCACCAGACGAATCATGGTTACTTCTTGTAACTAGGCCCATCTTGAGTCACTATTGGGAACTGTGGAAGACGGCACTTTTAACTCATCCGGTTACTGCAGGGATACCGACCCCGATGACGCGCACCAGTGGGACACCCGCGAAGACTGCGACGTGCGGCAGATCCTCGATCGGGTCGCCGACAAATGGTCGCTCCTGACGATCGCGCTCCTCGAACGACGTTCGCTGCGATTCATGGAGCTTCGTCGTGCGATCGACGGGGTGAGCCAGCGCATGCTCACCCAGACGCTCAGGCACCTCGAGCGCGACGGCATCGTGAAACGCACCGTGTGGGCGACGGTGCCACCTCGTGTCGACTACGAGCTGACTCCACTCGGCGCGACGCTGTACGGCACGATCAAGCTCCTGGTGGACTGGACCGAACTGAATCAGGGCGAGATCGCCGAGGCACGCAACCGTTACGACGCACAGCACGCGGAAGAGGGCCGGCTCGCTGAAGCGGGGCGCCCTGCTGAACCTCAGGTGCTCGTCAACGCCCGGTGACGAGCTCGCCGGCCCGGTTCGCCGCGTTCAGCCGCCGGCGATGTCCTCAGCAGTGAGATCGGCGTTGATGGCTCCGGCGATCAGCGACCCCGCTCCGAGCGACACCGAGACGTTCGAGCGTGGATCGACCACGTTGCCCACGGCCCAGACATGCTCGACACTCGTGCGGCCATCGGGGTCGACCACGACCCAGGAGCCGTCGGCGTCGTCGCGACTTCGCGCGCCCAAATTGTGCAGCAGCTGGTCTCGCGGGTGCAGCGTGGTTGCGGTGAAGATCGTGTCGACCGGCACCGACCTGCCGTCGCGCAGCTCGACGGCATCGAGCCGGCCGGCGTTCGAGCGAACAGCTTGTACCCGCCCGGGCTCGATCCGAATGTCGCGCAGCTCGAGCGCCTGCCGCGCTTCTGCCGAGGGCTCTCCGAGGTCGTTCGGGAAGTAGACGATCCGGTCCGACCATTGGCGCAACTGGTGCGCCTGGACGATCCCCTTGGGTCCGGTTGCGACGACGCCGATCGTGTGGTCGCGACGTTCCCACCCGTCGCAATAGGGGCACACGACGACACCGCGACCCCACTGCTCGCGCAAGCCGGGAATGTCAGGGAGCCCGTCTCGGAGCCCGGTGGCGACGATCAGCCGCCGTGCTGTCACGACCTCTGAAGGGCCGTCGACCTCGATGCCGCCACGGCCTGCGCGAGCGGTCTCGACTCGCCCATCGACGACAACGCCGCCGTACTGCTCGACCTCGCCGCGACCCAGCTCGAGCAGCCGCGTCGGCGGCAGCCCGTCATGGCCGAGCACGCCGTGCATGTGCTGGGCGACGCCGTTTCTCGGGTCGCCCGCATCGAACACGATCACGCGCCGGCGCGCCCGCGTCAATGAGAGTGCGGCGCTCAGCCCGGCCGGACCGCCGCCAACCACCGCAACGTCGAACAGATCAGGCATTCTGCGTTCCTCACGATCGGCGCTGTGGCCCCGGGTTCCCGGTTCCATCGTGCTGACAACGATCATCCGCCGCAAGCGGACGACAGGATGCGGCGTGAAGCCCTCAGCGCACGCGAAGGGTCGCGAGGATGGCGGAGATCCGGTGCTTGACAACTCCGCCGGGTCGCGAGCTCGTCGGGGATGCCAGTCGGCCTCGATGCAATCGGCACCGCCTCGAGGCGCCGGCTGAGCTACGTGAAGAGCCCCGCCGCCCACAGCAGGCAGAGCGCCCCTGCGGCGATGAAGACGATCCACGACGGATGCCGCCCGCGGCTGTAGACCAGCGGCAGCAGGCTGCACGCGAGCAGGGTCCAGCCGATCGCGGCGACGACGGTGGACGCCGTCGTGCCGATCGCGAACAACAGGAGCACGACGGCGATGCCGAGTGCGAGCATCGACGTCACGTGCCAGGCGAAACGGATCGTGCCGAGCGGGAACCCGACACCGCGAAGCTGCGGAAGCTCGGCCTGCCGGTACAGCGGGCCGACGATGTACACCTCGCCGAGGATCGAGTGGGCGATGCCGAGCACCGTCATCAGGGCCGCAGCGACGAAGAGCATGTGCTGACGCTACCGACAACAGCGGGCACCGCGACGATTCCGGGCTGACCGGCGCGAGAATACCCGCTTCGCAGCTCCTCGCCAGTGGTCACGCACTGGTGCCGTCACAACGCAGCCCGAGCCGCGACCTTCTGCCGCGACCCTTTGTCGCGACCTTTCCCGCGACCCTTTGCCGCAACGCGACGCTTTCAAATCGCCGTCACGCCGCAAAGGGTCGCGGCAGCACGTGCCGAGCAATGTCGGAATGCCGGGCCCCGATCACGGGCCTATTCGAGTTCGCGTAGCCGCGCAGCGACGCCACCGCCCTGGTTGGTTCGACGCTCCGATCCGACCGCGATCGCGAGCAGCACCGCACCGGCCGTCGCGAGCGTGATCCACCACGGCATCGCCCCGACCGCACGGTCGACCTGCGCCGAGAACACCACGATGTTCTCGATCGGCAGCACCGCGAGCCCGAGCAGGAACGGCGCCGCGAGCTTGCGCGACGAGCCCACGAGGATCGCGACGAGCGCGAGCGCGATCACGAGGATCGGCCGGTACAGCTGCGGGTCGGTGCCGGTTGCGAGCACCGACGGCAGGAAGGTGAGCACGATGCCCGGTGCGAGGAGGCGCCAGCTGCCGCGGAATCCGATCGGCCATGAATTGAGCGACGGATACACCGGCGCCGCCGCCCCCGCGGCCACCCCGGCCACTGCCCCCGCCGCGGCCCCCGCCGCTCCCGCCGCCGCCGGCCGCATCGCGATGATGCCCGCCGCGAGCACCGCGAGCCCGAGCGGCAGCGAGTACACCTCGACGCGCAGATCACGTTCGCTCCACCCCGTGACGCCGGTGACCCACGCGAGCGCGTACGTGAACCAGAACGGCGGCAGCACCGGGCGCGCTCGTCTCGCAAGCGCGACCGTGATGAGCGCGAGGGCCAACAGAAGCGCCATGAGCACCCAGAGCGTCCAGATCGCGAACCACTCGCGCCGGATCGCCGTGATCGGCCCCGCGACGAGGAAGACCAGGGCCGGCGCGAAAAGCCACCTCGTGCCGAGCAGCCAGAGGTCGAGTCTCGTACCCACCGGCGCAGGCGCGGTCGCAGTCGCGATGGTCGCCGAGGCCGCCGCATTCATTGCGCCGTCGTGCAGCACCCAAACCGTCGCGACCGCGAGCACCACACCTGCGAGGGTCAGCCCGAGCACCGGCAGCATCACGAGGTCGGGGGCGGCGAGCGGCAGCACGTCGCGTTCGAGACCCCACCGCACCGCCTGGATCGGAGCGGCCGCCGCCGCAAGCAGCGCGCCCGCGAGCACGGGGGCCCGAAGCATCCGTGCACTCGCCGCACCGGCCGGTCGAGTCAGCAACCAGCCCGCCACGAGCAGCACGACGGATGCCGCGAGCAGCGCCGCCGTGCGCCACGCGAACGCCCCGTCGGCCGAACCCCACGCGCCGAGCAGCACGAGCGACGGCACGAGTGCGCAGGCGAGGCCGCTCGTGAACAGGGCCGCCCCTGCACGCCCGCGAGCGACGAGGACCGCCCCCACGATCACGGCGGCGAGGGCTGGCGGCAGCGTGTACGGCTCGACCAGCTCGACTCCGAGCATCGCCCACACGCACCAGAGAGCGCCGGTCCAGCTCGCCGACGCGAGCCACCAGCCATAGGGCCGACCGGCGACGATGCGCGTCGCCGCGAAGCCGAGGCCGAGCACGACGAGCACGGCCATCGCCGTACCGAGCCCGGCGGCGTCGCGCACGAGCGCGAGCAGCACCGCGATCGCCGCGGTGACGAGTGAGGAGATCTCGATCCACAGTCGCACGGATGCCGCGGCGACGGCGTCTCGGCCACGGCTCACGAGTGCCGTCTCGATGGTCTTCGTCGCAGGCAGCACGACCGCGACGATCGCCGCGATGACCGGCAGCACCACCGGGGAGCCGCTCACTTCGAGGAACTCCGAGCCGAGGCACACTGCGACCACCGCGAGCGAGGGCACGAGGATCGCCGCGGCGGCCGAGCGCACGAACCGGTTGAGGCCGGGCCGCCGGGTGAGCACGAGCGAGAGCGCGAGCAGGAACGTCACGCCCGTCGAGAGTGCCGTCCAACCGTTCGGCTCCCGCAGCACCGTGGCGACCCCGATGAGGAAGGGCACAGCGGTCACGATGAGGATCGCGTACCAGGAGCGGGCGTCGACGCGGCGCACGAGCGTCGCGGCGAGGGCGCAGAGCGCGGCGGCCGTCGTCGTGAGGCAGAGCACGGCGATCGTCATGACACCGAGGCGGTCGAGGCCCGTCGCGAAGATCACGAGCGCGTACGCGTACGCTGCGGCCACGTGCAGCACGCGCACGCCGGCCGCGAGCGGGCGGGCGATCATGAGACTCGCCGCCACAACGACGATGCCGACCGGAACGGTGATGGCCGGCTCGATCCAGCTGATGAACGCCGCGCCGATCAGGGCGACGTGGGCGAGTGCGATGAACGGGGCGCGCACGCTCGGGCGCGCACCAGTGAACCTCGACACGGGCAGAAGCACTGCGGCGGTCGCGAGCACTGCGATCGCGATGCCGACGCCGGCGCCCGCGAGCGGCGGGAATGCCGGCCATCCGACGAAGGCTGCGGTACCGACCGCACCGATCCACAGGGAGAGCACGAGCATGCCGACGGGGAATCCAGCACGGTACTCCGGCGGCTCGGATCGTCGTGCCGCAGCGGCGAGCGCGGCGACCCCGAGCGCGGCGACGAGGAGTCCGAGCACGCCTGCGAGCACGGCGTCGGCTGGCAGCCCGAAGTCGGCGACGACCGCCTCACCGCGCTCGCTGTTCGCTCCTCGGAGCGGCGCGAGGCCGGTGCCGACGAACGCCAGTGCGACCGACCCGAACGTGGTCAGCGCCACCGATCCGGCGGGCAGCGCGGCACCGAGCCCGATGGTCAACGTGCCGGCCTGCAGGGCGCGAGCTCGCACCGTGCCGCCGCGGATCACGAGCCAGACGAGTCCGGATGCCGCGACGGCGAGTGCACCCGTGAGCGGCATGAGCGTCGTCAACCACACCGGCTGCAGGTTCTGCGGGGCGAGCGGCAGCATGACGAGCGCGGCCGTGCCGAGTGCACCCGCTGCGAAGCTCCAGAATCGCGGCATGCCGTTCCGTGTCGCGACGGTGGCGAGCACCGCGAGCGCCGCGAGCAGCGCCACGCGACCGATGACGCCCGACTGCGGGGACGCGGCGGGGAGGAGCACGAGCTGCACGAGCACCATCACGGTCGCGAGCAGTTGCACGACGGTGAGGGTCACCCGGTCGGCGTGCAGTGCGCTGCCGAAGCGGGGTGCCGCGAGCTGCACGAGCCACTGCGACCCCAGCGCCACCGCGACCACGCCGACGTGTCCCCAAGCCGCGCCCCACCCGCCGACGGCGTAACCGAGGAAGGCCGGAACGACCGCGAGACCGAGGAGTGCGGTCCACCACCAACTGCGGATGCGTGCGCGCCACGCGACCGCGAGCATCGCGGTCGCAGCGATGAAGGTGCCGAGCCCGGCGAACGCCCACGGGCTGATCGCGGCGGGTGCGAGCTCTGAGAACGCCCACACGTCGAGAGCGAGGAAGACCATGCCGAGCGCGCCGATCGCCTCGGCCGAGAACTGCACGCCCCGCCGGCGGAGCATCCAGGCTCCCGCGAGGAACAGCGCGGTCACGACGGCGATGACCGTGGTGCGCATCGCGAATCCGACGTCGGGGTTCAGGAAGGTGAAGACGATCGCGGCGACCGCGAAGAGGCCGGCCCCGGCCACGGCGAGCACGGATTGCACGCTCAGCTGCGAGGTCGAGGCCGGCGCCGCGGCATCCGTTCGCAGAAGTGCGGGCTCACGGTCGTCGGTCACGCCCGGCGCGCCGGAAGCGTTCGGCGCATCGGATGCCGCGGCCCCTGCGTGCCCGGCGACCGGCGCAGATCGTTGCAGGCCGACCGTCGACCGGGCCGCCCTGGCAGCCGCCCGCACCGCCGCGGCCGTGGCCGGCGAGACGGTCGGCAACGCCGCGATGAGTCGCTGCCGCTCGAGCACCGCATCGGCGGCGCGTTGCGAAGCAGCCCACAGCTGCGCCCCTTCGGCACCGCGGAGGTCGGCCTTGCACGACGGGCAGATCGGGCTGTCTCGCAGCTCTTCGTCGCACCGTGGACAGATCGTCGAGGCGAGCAGATAGCGGGCCGCCTGCTCATTCCATGCGCTCACCATTGGCGAAGTCTATTCACGCCGGATGCCGATGCACCCGCGTCTTCAGTTGATCCACCCGCGGGTTTCCGTGTGCCGAGCGACGGCTGAGGCGATGCGCTCGCCGACAGCGCGCTCGCTCGGGGACCCGATCGTCGACGCCGCCGTCGCGTATGCCTCCGCGAGTCCTGCGCGAATGTCTCGGGCGCGCGTCTCGGCCTCGTCCGCCGGAATGCGGAGCTTGCGTGCGATGCCCACGAAATTGCGAATGCCGATCGCGTCGAGACGATATTCGTCACCGACCTTCATTGCCGAAGCCAGCGGGCGAGACGACGGATAGGCGAGGTGCGTTCCGAGGTCGTAGAGCGGGGCGAGCGTCGCGGTCTCCGCCCGCAGCAGGATGGAGTAGTTCTTGGCATGCGCGTCGGTGTTGGCAGCGGAGACGTTGAACACCATCGCGTCGAAGAGCTGGCGCTGGCTGTTACGTCGCTGCTCGAGGTCGGGAAAGGTGTCGATGAGCTGTGCCATCTGCACGAAGCCCGGGCCACCGTCGGCTTGGTACTTGCGAGCCGGGCTCACCGAGAGCGCCTGGCAGAAGTCTTCTTGGTGGTGACGGACCCAGATGCCGCGCTCGACCGCACGGTCATAGCGTGCAGACACGAAGACCCGATCGCCGCGGGTTGTCGTGTAGAGCTCGGCGTCGGCGACGTCGAGACCGAGTTGCGCCGCCGCCCTCATCGTGACGTACTCGTTCACATCGTGTTCGATGAACGGTGCGACCGCGGGCTTGAGGATATGGGTCGTCGGCGTCGCATCGGCCGGCACACCCCAGCTTCCATCGGCAGATCGAAAGAGTGCCGTCTTCGGTTGGGCACCGGGCAGACTCCAGCGCCCGGTCGTGTCGCGAGAGCCCCATGTGTCGGCGTGGGCGACGAGGTCGGCGATGACCTCGGCGACTTCGTCTTCAGAGAGTGGGTCGATTGCCGTTCGATGACCGGATGCATCGGTCGACTCGCTGCCGTCTGGAAGGATCTGCACGGCACCGGCGACGTCGCGGCCGACGTACGTCAGTAGCCCGAACGGATTTGCTGCCGAGGTGTGGAATTCGCGCGCCAGCTCATCGAGCCGTCCCGGGCTGTCGGGGAGCAGTCCCTGGAGGAATGGAAGTACTGCGCGCGACGGGTGCGTCGCGCGCGAAACCGGCATCGACATCGACAGCGGTGTCGCGTCGAGGCGAGCCCGGTACGACTCGTCATAGGTGAAGGTGACGGCCCCTGCCGTGGTCTGTTGCAGTTCACCGATGTACGTGCCGTCGAGGAAGACGTTCAACGATCGCATGCTCATCGTTCGTTCTCTTGAAGGTCGACCGAAAGCTCGAGCACGCCGAGCACGTCGAAGACGCGATCCAACCGAACGCTCGGCTTGCCGCCTTCGAAACGAACCACCCACTCGCGGGTGACGCCAGCGCGCTCGGCGAGGGCTTGTTGCGACCAATCCAACGCCTCACGACGGGTTCGCACAGCACCACCGAGTTCACGTACAGATCTGATTCGCATCGCGGCCTCCTTGGTGCGCGTTCGCGCACAACACCAAGTGTGCCCGATCGCGCACAGAAACGGAAGTGCACGATCGCGCACAGAACGCAGCGGGTTCGTGATGGGTTTCTAGTCGTGCAGTCGAGCACCCTTGACGATGCGATCGACGACGTTGCGCGGCCCGCGCAGGCCGATACCGACGAGATCGAGGTCATCGGCGGCGACCGCGGCGACGGCAGCCCGGTTGGCGTCGTCGTGCCCGGTCGAGAAGAGCTCCCGGGTGTACACCGCGAGCGACACTCCGCGAGCGGCGGCCTTCGACCGGGCCGCCAGGAGCAGTTCGGCCGTCGCCGTCATCACGAACACGGGCTGCCGCAGCATCGGCAGGTACTCGGTTCCGTCGCGATCGCGATACGGCTCCCCAGTGAGATCCTGGCCGCTGGTTGCGATTCCGCTCATCAGGAACGCGGTCACGTTCAGCTCCTGCCACGGTGCCAGGTCGTCGCGCAGCACGACGACGACCTTCGTGTCGAAGCGGGGCGGGGCGGCGAGTTCAGGTGAGGCATCCACAAGAGGTGAGGTATCTGCAATGGTTGGCATGCTCCCAGTCTCCGCGTGGCGCACAGCGGGGTCTTGTACGTTTCTTGCATGGTCGACTCGGTGCACGCCTGGCACCCCGAGGTGCCGTCGGTGCGGGAGGTGCTGCACGCGATGTTCGACCACCACGCCTATCCCGCGCACACGCACGACGACTGGACCGTGCTCCTGATCGACGACGGCGCCGTCGCCTACGACCTCGACCGTGCAGCACACCACGCGACGCCGGCATCGATCACGCTCCTGCCTCCGGGCGTGCCGCACGACGGGCGCTCGGCGATCGACGGCGAGGGGTTCCGCAAACGCGTGGCGTACCTCGATTCCGAGTGGCTGCCTGCGAGTGCACCGGATGCCGCGGCGACACGCCCCACGCTCGCCTCTCCCGACTCGATCGCCGCCGTTCGACGCATCCACGCGGCGCTCCACTCCCCCGCAGACGTCATGGCCGCCGAGCACTGGGTGCTGGTGTTCCGGGAGCAGGTGCTCGCCCACCTCGGCTCCCCGATGCAGCCCGTTCGAGATGCACCACTGGCGCGACGCCTGCGTGAACTGCTCGATGAACGCCTCTTCGAGACGTTCACGATCGCCGAGGCCGCCCGGCTGCTCGGCGCGCATCCGAGTCACCTCGTGCGCGTCTTCTCCCAGACCTACGGCATCGCCCCGCACCGGTACGTGACCGGCCGTCGGGTCGACCGAGCCCGGCGGCTCCTGCTCGAAGGGCATCGACCCGCCGTAGCCGCGGTGCACGCCGGCTTTCACGATCAAGCCCATCTCACGCGGCACTTCCGACGAATCCTCGGTACGACCCCCGGCGCTTTCGCGGCATAGCTTCGGCGCAGGCCGGTACTCGAGGCTGCCCGCGGTCCTCGAGCCGCTACGCCCCACGAGTGCCCACTGCGATGATCGAGAGGAGCGACGCGTCGTCGCTCGGTTGAGGGGGATCATCCATGAACGACGTCCGACCGGGAACCGTGCTTCCCGTACCCGACCGCGCCTACCAGGGTCCGGTCCCGTACGACGCGAAGGAACTCGACGAGAAGTTCCCGCCCATCGAGCTCGCGCGGCCGCCGGCCCAAGCGCCGAACGTGCTCGTGATCCTGCTCGATGACGTCGGGTTCGGTGCCTCGAGCGCGTTCGGCGGGCCGATCCACACGCCGACGGCTGAGCGTCTCGCCGGCGAGGGCCTGCGTTACTCACGATTCCACACGACAGCGCTCTGCTCGCCGACACGTGCCGCCCTGCTCTCGGGCCGCAACCACCACGCCGTCGGCATGGGGCACATCACCGAGACGGCGACGCCGTCGCCGGGCTACCGTTCGACGCGGCCGAACACGGCCGTGCCGCTGCCCGAGATCCTCCGCCAGAGCGGCTACAACACCGCACAGTTCGGCAAGTGTCACGAGGTGCCGGTGTGGGAGACGGGCCCCACCGGCCCGTTCGACCACTGGCCGGCGCAGAGCGGCTTCGAACGCTTCTACGGCTTCATCGGCGGCGAGACCAACCAGTACACGCCCGCGCTCATCGACGGCACCACCATCATCGAACCGCCGCACGACCCCGACTACCACCTGATGCCCGACCTCGCCGACAAGGCGATCGACTACGTACGCCAGCAGCAGAGCCTGACGCCCGACAAGCCGTTCTTCGTGTACTTCGCGCCCGGGGCGACGCACGCCCCACATCACGTGCCGAAGGACTGGATCGCCAAGTACGAGGGCAGGTTCGACCACGGCTGGGACGCCCAGCGCGAGCAGACCTTCGCCCGCCAGAAGGAGCTCGGCGTCATCGCCGCCGACTCCGAGCTGACCGCACGCCCCGATGGCCTGCTCGCGTGGGACGACGTGCCCGACGAGCAGAAGCCGGTGCTCGCCCGCCAGATGGAGGTCTACGCGGCCTTCCTCGAGTACGCCGACCACCACACCGGCCGCCTCATCGAAGCGCTCGAAGAGCTCGACATCCTCGAAGACACGCTCATCTACTACATCATCGGCGACAACGGGGCCTCGGCCGAGGGCGGCATCAACGGCGCCTACATGCTGACGACCGCCTCCAACGGCGGCGGCCAGTTCGAGACCGTCGACTTCTGGAAGGAGCACCTCGACAAGGTCGGCGGACCCGAGGCGTACAACCACTACTCGGTCGCGTGGGCGCACGCGATGTGCACCCCCTATCAGTGGACCAAGCAGGTGGCCTCGCACTACGGCGGCACTCGCAACGGCACGATCGTGCACTGGCCGAACCGCATCGCCGCGAAGGGCGAGGTGCGCGAGCAGTGGCACCACGTCATCGACCTCGCGCCGACCGTGCTCGACGTCGCCGGGCTCGCTGAGCCGCACACCGTGAACGGTGTCACGCAGGAGCCCATGCACGGCGTTTCGATGGCCTACAGCTTCGACGACGCATCCGCCGACGAACGCCACACGACGCAGTACTTCGAACTCATGGGCAACCGCGGCATCTACCACCGCGGCTGGACCGCCGTCACGAAGCATCGCACCCCGTGGGACGTCGTCTCGAAGGCACCCGACTTCTCGCTCGAGGTGTGGGAGCTCTACGACACGACGACCGACTGGACGCAGGCGAAGAACCTCGCCGCGGAGCAGCCCGAGAAGCTCGCCGAGCTGCAGCGACTCTTCCTGATCGAAGCGGCGCGTCACAACGTGTTCCCGATGGACGATCGAGCAGCCGAGCGCATGAACCCTGAGATCGCCGGTCGCCCGACACTCGTGAAGGGCGGCCGCCTGCGCCTCTACCCCGGCATGGTGCGCCTCGGCGAGAACGTCGCGATCAATGTGAAGAACCGCTCGTTCTCGGTCACCTCCGAAGTGGTCGCGCCCGACGACGGTTCGCTCGAGGGCGTGATCGTCGCGCAGGGCGGTCGCACCGGCGGCTGGTCGTTCTTCACCGAAGACGGCAAGCTCGGCTTCCACTACAACTACTGCGGCCTGCAGCGATCGACGACCCTGTCGGATGCCCCGATCGGCACCGGCTCTCATCAGCTGCGGGTCGAGTTCGCCTACGACGGCGGCGGCATCGGCAAGGGCGGCGACGTGTCGCTCTTCATCGACGGCAAGGCGGCAGGCACGGGCCGCGTCGAGTACACCCACGCGCTCTACTTCTCGTTCGACGAGGGCCTCGACACCGGGTGCGACACGGGCATGCCAGCGTACGAGGGCTACAAGGTCTGGGGCGGCCCGTTCAGCGGCACGCTCGAGTGGGCCGAGGTCGCGCTCGGGGGCGACGACCACAATCACCTCGTCGACCCCGACGAGCAACTGCAGGCGGCGTTGCGTCACCAGTAGTCATCCGTGCGTTCGCGCGCCGTCTCGCACATGAAAGCGGCGCGCGACGCAGGAATCCTGACGCATTTTCGCGGTTCAGCCGTCGTATGTGAAACTCTCCCGTGGCCCGCCGGCTTCCGGCGCGTCGAGCCGAAAGGGACATCCGGATGCAGCGCAACGAACCCGCCCGTGGGGCCGACGTCAACTTCAACCTCAACCTCAACCTCAACGCAGACGAGCCGCGCGACCCGGCCACGCGCATGCACTCGACCTCCGACGAGACCTCTCACCTCGTCGACCTCGTGCTTGCATACTCGCGCCGGCGCATCCTCAGCGACGACACCCCGCTCGACAAGCCCGAGACCGAGGCCGAGCTGCGGCGGCTCGCCGGCCGCACGATCGACGAGCAGGGCATCGGTGCGGCCAGGGCCCTCGCACTCTTCGAGCACGTGCTCGCGCCGGCGTGCATCACGACCGACCACCCGCAGTACCTCTCCTTCATTCCGACCGCGCCGACGAAGGCGGCGACGGCGTTCGACCTCGTGGTCTCGGCGAGCGCCCTCTACGGCGGTTCATGGCTCGAGGGCGCCGGTGTCGTCTACGCCGAGAACGAAGTGCTGTCGTGGCTCGGGCGCGAGTTCGGGCTGCCAGCCGGCGCCGGTGGCGTGTTCGTGCAGGGCGGCACGCTCGGCAACCTCTCTGCGCTCGTCGCCGCACGCGAGCACGCGCGCCACCGGCTCGCCGTCGACGGGTCGGATGCCGCGGTGCCTGCCGCGCCCGGTGGTCGCTGGAAAATCGTGTGCAGCGCCGAGGCGCACTCCTCGATCGCCTCGGCCGCTCGCGTCATGGACGTCGAGGTCGTGCCGGTGCGGCCTGCCGACGATGGGATGCTGCGGGGCGCCGACGTTCGGGCGGCACTCGAGGAGCACGGGGCATCCGTCTTCGCCGTCGTCGCCACCGCCGGGTCGACCAACTTCGGCATCGTCGACGACCTCGCCTCGATCGCGGAACTGAAGCGCGAGTTCGACTTCTGGTTCCACGTCGACGGCGCGTATGGGCTCGCCGCCATGCTCTCCCCGCTCGCCCGGCAGCGCTTCGCGGGCGTCGAGCACGCCGACTCGGTGATCGTCGACCCGCACAAGTGGCTGTTCGCGCCGTTCGACGCGTGCGCGCTTATCTACCGCGACCCCGAGAGAGGGCGGCGGGCGCACACGCAGCACGCCGAGTACCTCGACACCCTCACCGAGGGCGGCGACTGGAGTCCGTCGGACTACGCCGCGCATCTCACGCGTCGAGCGCGCGGGCTGCCGCTCTGGTTCTCGCTCGCGACTTACGGCGGCGCTGCGTACCGCGAGGCGATCTCGAGTTCGATCGCGCTCGCGACGCGCATCGCCGAGGAGATCGAGTCGCGCGACGGGCTCACGCTCGTGCGATCGCCCCAGCTCTCGGTCGTGGTGTTCGAGCGCGACGGCTGGTCGAAGTCCGACTACGACACGTGGTCGGCGCGCCTGCTCGATGAGCAGCGCGCCTTCGTGACACCGAGTTCGCACGCGGGCCGCACGAACACCCGCTTCGCGATCGTCAACCCCAACACGACCTTCGAGCACCTGCTCGCGATCCTCGACACGATGTAGTCCCACCGCCGGTCGAGTAGAGCCCGACGAAGGAGGACGCGTATCGAGACCCCGTACCGGGTCTCGATACGCTCGCTGGCGCTCGCTCCTCGACCAACAGAATCGGTTATTGAACTTTTCGGTTCAGTGTCATACACTGAACCACATGGTTCAGCAAGAAGTCCTCGACCCGACAACGCTCGACCGGGCCTTCGCGGCACTCGCCGACGAGACCCGGCGCGGCATCCTGACCAGGCTCGGCAGCGGTTCCGCCACCATCACCGAGCTCGCCGAACCGAGCGGCATGACACTCACCGGCATCCGCAAGCACGTCGACGTACTCGAGACCGCCGGGCTCGTCACGACCGAGAAGGTCGGCCGCGTGCGGCAGGTCAGCCTCGGCACCGAGCGATTGGACGACGCCATGTCGTGGATCACCTTCTACCAGCAACTCTGGGCACGACGCCTCGACGGCCTCGACGCCTACTTCACCCTCACGAAAGGAACGGAATCATGAGCGACACCGCGATGAACGAGACGATCGGACTCCGGCTCCAGCGTCAGCTGCCGGCGACACCCGAGCAGGTGTTCGACGCCTACACCGACGCCGAGAAGCAGAAGGTCTGGTTCTCGATCCTCGATGAAGAGCCCGGCGTCGTCGAGATCGACGTCGACCTGCGGGTCGGCGGCACGCAGACCGCCGTCTGGGGGCCCAACCGCGACACACTGTTCCGCGAGGTGCAGACGTTCCTCGAGATCGACCGCCCGCACCGGCTCGTCACCGAGTCGACCGGTAGCGAGCCCAACGGCACCACCATGACGACGCACGTCGTCATGACGTTCGAGGCGAACGACGGCGGCACGCTCGTGACCGTCGAGCAGACCGGCTTCCCGACGCCCGAGGTGCGCGACTTCTTCCAGACGCAGGTCTGGATCGGCGCGTTCGACCGCATCGAGGCGTTCCTCGCCCGCGGCTGACCCAGGCCAACCCGCTGGCCGAGTAGGCCGCCTGCGGCCCACCCGCCGGTCGAGTAGCGCCCGACGAAGGAGCACGCGTATCGAGACCTCGCACCGGGTCTCGATACGCTCGCTGGCGCTCGCTACTCGACCAACGGGTTGGAAACCGGCGCGTCACCAGAGCACCAGGAGATATCGGGTTCGACTCGTCACAGCGGCGATTCGATCATCGCCGGGGAGATGCGCCGTCACGGCGTGAATACCCGGACGGAGCTTCGGGAGGGTGAGCGCGGCGTTGCCTGAAGCCCCGACTGCGCCGGTGACGACCTTGCCGCCGACACGCACCTCCACGACCTGCCCCTCGACCTCGCCGTCACTGTCGACGTGCACGTTCGCCGTGCTCGCCCGTGACGAGAAGCCGATCGGGAACAGCCGAAGGCCGACGCTCGCGTCGAACTTGACGGGCGGAGCCTCAGTGAGCATCGTGCTGACGTCATCGAGCGTGAGGGTGCCGGCGCCGTCACCACCGAGGTAGAAGCCGAGCTGCGAGACGCTGCTGAGGTCGAGCAAGCCCTCTCCCGCCCACGCGGGCGGAGCGAAGTCGTCGAATGCGATCTCGTAGTGGGTCCACTCCGCGGAGTCGATCGGAAGGCTCGCCTCCCAGAACGCCCCGGCCGCGACGAACTGCACCGAGAGCGTGTCGCCGGGGGTACCGGCGGCGTCGAACTCGAGGCCCTCGTAGCCCCACCAGTTCTGCGCGTCGGCGAAGGTGCGAACCACTCCCGCGTACCCGGGGCCGGTGAGGTCGTATGCGAATGCTCCGGCCCGGGTGGCGCCGGCCGGGTTCTCGGCGAGCGATCCTTCGATCGGCCCCCCGCCGGTGTTGCGCACGTAGGCGGCGTTGAGCGCCGCGTCGTCGGCGTAGGCCTCGAAGTCATCGATGATGAGCGCCTCGGTGGGCAGTTCGGCGGTCGTGAAGGTCGCGACGGCCGGGTCGCCCACAGTGGTGCCCGAGCCGTTCACCGCCTCAACCCGCCATGCGTAGCTCGCCCCCGGCACCAGCTCGGCGGCCACCTGATAGCTCGTGGCCGTCAGAGCTCCCGATGTCTCGACGACGTCCTCGACCGACGCATCGCGGGCAAGGGTGACGCGATAGTAGGCGGCGTCCGCCGCGGCGGTCCACGACAATCGCGACGCGGCCGTCATGCCGACGGCACCGTCGGCCGGGCTGGTGAGCGCGAACGCGCCGGGGATCGTGGGTGCCGGGAGGTTCGGCGAGTACAGCGCGAGCGATCCGAGCTGCGGCGTCCACGGCTCGCCGGCGGCGTCGTTCCACGCCACCTTCACGAAGTCGAGACCGACGAGGCCGCGGACCCGGTAGTCGTAGCGCAGCCAGTTCCCACCGCTGCCGGCGACGGCCGGCTCGATCGGCGTCCACGTGATGCCGTCGGACGATCCCGAGAGCTCGAGCGGCACGACCGGCTGGTCGGGCCAGTACCACGCGGTGAGGTCGAGGCCGCTGATGTCGTCGTAGCTCCAGACCAGCTCAGCCGGATCGGCCGAATCGCGTTTGACCCGCGAGGCGTCGCCGCCGAAGAGCGCAGGGTTCCCCGTATCGACGGACAACGCACCGGAGTGGCTCGACGTTCGGGAGAGGTCGACCATCGGGTCGACGAGGGCGGCGCGCTCGGCGACGCCGTCGATCGAGGCGCGGGAGACCGCGATCCCCGAGTCGGCCGTCCAGGCGATGCGCATGAGGTCGCCTACCAGCTCGGTCGCGACGACGCGCGCCGGCGACGCGGCGACATCGATCTCGATGGCGGCATCCGTCCAGGTCTCTCCGTCGGCGCTGCTCGAGACCTGCAGGTCGAGCGGGTCGCCGGTGTCGACCGAGAACTCGGCCGCGCGTGCTCCCGGCGTCGACCAGGTGAGGGTCGCATCGCCGCCGTCAGTTCCGTCGGCGACGGCGACGGCATGGCCGACGGCCGGGGCGATGGCGACGTTCAGGGCGTCCTCGACGAGCAGGAGGCTCTCGAGCGGGTCGACGAGCACTCCGGATGCGGCATCGACATGCACGACGTCGGAGGCGGGCCCGGCCGTGCCGTCGGACTTCCGCGCCGTGACCCGGTAGCGCACGTCGCCGGTCGCCTCGGTGTCGAGGATCGGGGACTGCTCCGCGGTCGCCTCCGCGACGACACCCCAGTCGCCGCCGCTCACGGAACGCTCGACGAGGTAGTCGGCCGCACCGGCGACACCACGCCACGCGATCGTGTTCAGCCCGCTGGACTTCGCGACCTCGGTGATGAGCGGCTGGTCGAGCGCGATACCGCCGGCCGGCGTGCCGAGCGCCTCGGCGTAGGCCTGAATGGCCGCGGTCTGCTCGCGCATCTTGTCGGTCGTGCCGGGGTGGTGGAGGGTGAAGCCGTCGTCATGGGGCACGAAACCGCCGCGGTCGTTGTGCCCGAACAGCGACCAGAACATCATGCCCGTGACGTCGTCGTTGCCGACGAGCGGATCGAGCAATTCCGACGACGCCGAGTTCGACCCGTACTCGCCGGCGATGTAGACCTTGCCCGCCGCCGTGATCGTCGCGGCATCGGCCGCGACCTTCGACGCGGTCGGCGGGTAGTAGTGCACGTCGACGATGTCGACGAGCGGTGCGTTCAGGGTGTCGGTGTCGATGTCGAACCGGCGGCCGGCCGCGAGCAGCTGCTCGGGCGCGCGCGCCGTGATGAACGCGGCGCGGTCGTTGATCCAGTCGAGGGTCATGCCCTCGAGCTCGTTGCCGAGTTCCCACGCCATGATCGTCGGGTCGTCGACGTACCGCACGCCGGTCAGCGCGTTCGTGCGGGAGAGGATGTGATCGACGTACTCCTCATACGCGGCGATCGCCGCAGGATCCGTATAGAAGTCACCCGGCTCCAGCCCGAGCGGGGTGGTGAAGTCGCGATGACCGCCGTGGTAGTACGCCCACTCGTCGGTCAGGGGCACGATCAGGCGAATGCCGAGGCTGCCCGCATATGCGATGGCGAAGTCGATGGTTCGGAACGCCTCCTCGTTGTATTCGCCGAGGCGCGGCATGATCGCGAGCGGGTTCGCCCCGTCTTGGGAGGTCGAGGTCATCATGTGCGAACGGATGACGCTGACCCCGAGCTCATCGGCGGTGTCGAGTGCGTTCTTGATGCGGAAGAACGTCGGGTAGTCGATTCCCCCCACGTTCTCGTCGAGGCCGAGCCAGTAGGCGTTGGCGCCGTTGAAGCGGAAGGCATCCCCCTCGAGGAGCAGCCGGCCGCCGTCGCGGGTGACGAATTCGGTGTTCACACTGCTCCACTCGGGGTCGGGGGCGGCGGGTGCGGCTGCCGCCGGAGCGGCGCTCAGCTGGCCGGCGGCAACGCCGACGCTCGCAGCAAGGGCGAGGGCGGTGAGCCCGCGGCGGGATCTTGGGCGGAAGGTCATCTCAAGTCTCCTTCGACGTGGATGGTTGCGGCCGGTCAGCTGGCCGGTTCGGGAATCCTGGGTGCGGTGACTCGTGCGTGCGCAAGGGCGAGCGCACCGGTGACGCCGGCGTGATCGCCGAGTTCGGGCCGCACGACGAATCCGACGTGATCGTTCGAGCGGTGGCGGGTGCCGAGCGCGCCTCCGAGTTCGCGCACGAGCGCCGCGCGGGCGGCGTCGAGCATGCCGGGGATCTTCAGCACGCCGCCGCCGATGACGATCCGCTGCGGCACGAGGGAGTAGACGGTCGTGGCGAGGAGCTGCCCGAGGTAATACGCCTCGAGCTGCACCGCGTCGCCGTGCGAGGAGCCGAGGTCGCGCGTGGGTCGCTCCCACCGCGCGGCGATTGCCGGCCCCGATGCGAGGCCTTCGAGGCAGTCGCCGTGGAATGGGCAGCCGCCGGCGTACCGATCGCGGGGGTGACGCCGCATGGGCAGGTGCCCCATCTCGGGATGCCCGGTTCGGGCGACCGGCTCGCCGTGCATGATCGCACCGACGCCGACGCCCGTGCCGACCGTGGCATAGGCGAGGTCCGGGTATCCCACCCCGGCGCCGATGCGGGCCTCGCCGATCGCCGAGCCCGTGGCATCCGACACGAGGTCGTATGGGAGTTCGGACCCGATGAGTTCCGTGATCGCGGTGTGCGACCAGCCGGGCTTGGGCGTGGCCGTGATGGTGCCGAAGTCGGATGACTCCGGGTCGAGGTCGAGCGGACCGAACGAGGCGACGCCCACCGCCTCCAACTCATCGGCATCAGCCCGACTGCTGAGGAACCGGCGGATGCGCTCGCCCGACTCGGCGGGGGTGGTCGTGGGGAACTCGATCGACTCGACGAACTCGAACGGGCGCTCGGGGTCGGCGACCGCGCAGATGATCTTCGTTCCGCCGGTCTCGACTCCCGCGATCACGAGGCCGCCGCCGGCAGGTCGTTCGCCGCACGCAGCATCGCGCCTCCCACGGGGAACCCGTCGCCGTCGATCGACGGCGCCCCCCCGCCGTCGCGGTCGCTGACGAGGAAGGAATGCCGTTCGCCCGGCAGCAGGGTGATGAGCTGCGAATCGCTGCGCAGCGCCCGGCCGGGCAACCCCGCGGCATCCGCGATGCGATCGGGGAAGAGGCACAGGTCGACGAGCACGGATCGGGCCGTGACGGTGACGGTGACACCCGCGGCGGTCTCGGCGGTCTCGACGGTCCAGTCGGCACGGGGCGTCGTCCGGCGACGGTCGGGCCGGAAGTGCCACGTCGCCCGGCCGCCGTCCCAGTCGGCCACGAGGAACTCGTCAGCTGGGTCGGTCGGCGAGGTCAGCTCCGTCGGGAGCGCGACGTGCGCGTTCGAGTCCGCAACGGCCTCGAGCTCGATCTCGGCGCGGCCGAGTTCGATGCCGGCGGAGTTCACCCGTCGCACGGTGACAGCCGTCGCCCACGTCGAGTTGCCGTCGTTGATGGCGACGACCTCGAGTCCGCCGCCTCCGGTCGGATCCTGCGCCCCCCCGGGCTCGAGCGGCTGCAACGTGACGAGGGTGGGCGCGAACGAACGCTGCAGGGCGTGCCAGAGCGGCTTCTCGATGCCGTCGCCGTCGACGGCCGACCAGCTGAGCACCGGCCAGCAGTCGTTCAGCTGCCAGACCACGACGCCCGCGCAACGGTCGCGGCTGCGGAGCCACTCGGTGCCCGCGGCCTGCGCGCGAGCCTGCACGAGCTGGGTGTGGAAGATCCAGTCCTCTTCACGCTCGGCGGCGGGGAAGTACGGTTGCAGGCCCCGTGCGAGCTTGTGCATGCCGTCGCCCGCGCGCATGTGGTGCACAACTTCCGGGTTCTGCGGCAGCAGGTCGCCCTCGGTGACGACCCGGCGGAGCGTCGTCGCTGCCGGTGGGGCGCACCACCCCATCTCCGACACGAACGCCGGCTCGGAGTCGCGGTAGTGCGAGTAGTCGAGGTCGTTCCACTCGTCCCAGAGGTGCGTCGGGCCCGAGGCCGCGTCGCTCGTGAGCGCGCCCGGGATCGTCGACCACGGGCTGTTCGGCACATACGGACGCGTGGGATCGAGTTCGGCGACGACGGCCGGCAACACCCCGGTGTAGAAGCCTTCTCCCCAGGTGCGGCCGCCGAGGATGTCGGGCCAGTCCCACTCCTGGAAGCCCCAGACGCACTCGTTGCCACCGCACCAGACGGCGAGCGACGGATGACTCGACATCCGCGCGACCGCCTGCTCGGCCTCTGCCCGCACGAGCTCTTCCATGCCGCCCGTCTCGTCGTAGCCCGCGCACGCGAAGAGGAAGTCGTGCCAGACGAGCAGCCCACGGCGGTCGCAGCCGTCGAGGAACTCCTCGGTGACGAAGTACCCGCCGCCCCACACCCTGATGAGGTTCGCCGAGCCGTCCTTCGCCTGGTCGAGCCGGTCGGAGAGACGGCGGTCGGTCACCTCGGCGATGAACGGGTCATCGGGGATCCAGTTGTAGCCGCGCACGCGCACACGGCGACCGTTGATCGCGATCGCCCACCGCTCGCCGAGTTCGTCGGGGCTCGTCTCGATGGCGACCGTGCGGAGCCCGACGTTGCGGGTGGTGCGATCGAGTTCAGCCCCCGATTCGTCGGTGATGACGATGTCGAGCCGGTAGAGCGGCTGCTCGCCGTACCCGGCAGGCCACCACAACTGCGGGTCGGCGACGGCGAGCCGCAGCGACGAGTCGCCCGACTGGTGCACGAGCGTCTCGGCGTCGGCGACGACTGTGCCGTCGGGGCCGGAGAGGAGGGCGTGCACCGTCGTCGCCGCCGGCTGCACGCGCTGCACTCGCACGACCGCGTCGACGACCGCCTGCCGGTGGTCGTCGCTGAGCTCGACGAGCGGGCGCACGTGATCGATGCGCGCCGTCCACGCCTCGAGGCGGACCGGCTGCCAGATGCCCGCCGTCACGTAGTGGGGGCCCCAGTCCCAGCCGAAGTTGCAGGCCGATTTCCGCAGGTACGGGTAGGGCTCGTCGTACGGACTCGGCAGCGGGCCGAACTCGCGTTCCCGCGCTGCGGCGGCATCCCAAGCCGAGTCGAAGCGCACCTCGAGCGTGTTCGCGCCGACTTCGAGCAGCTCGCGCACATCCCACCGGTAGGTGAGGTGCTGGTCGCGCGTCTCGGCCACGGTGGTGCCGTTGAGGATGACCTCGGCCACTGTGTCGAGCCCTTCGGCGACGAGCTCGACGGCGTGGGATGTCGCGGGCTGCCAGTCGAACGTGCGGGTGTAGCTCCACCGCGAACGGCCGATCCACGTCTGCCGCAGCTCTCCGAACCCGACGTCGGGGTCGGAGAGGCCGCCCGAACGCATGAGGTCGGTGTGCACCTGTCCCGGCACGATGGCGGGCAGCTCGCGATTGCGAACCTCCGCGGGGGCGTCAGCCGGTCCGTCCAGCCAGCGCAGCGACCATTCGCCGTTCAGGTCGACGATGTGGACGGCGGTGGCGGGCGCGCTCGCGCGGTCGATGAGGGTCATGCAGTGGCTCCAGACGGTCTCCGCCGAGTGCCTCGCCGCTCATGGCGCTGCATCGATGCAGCCGCGGCCGGGGCTCGGAGAGTGATTGTTCCTCCGAACAGAATGCCTTCGCCGGATGCAGGTGTCAATACTTACATGATTAATTTATGTTTTCGTGGCGCGGCGGTGGTCTGACGCTGCACCACCTCGGCGGGAGCCGCCCGGCGAACGGTCGGGGATCGACGGGTGAGCACGTCGAGCACCGCCTTCGCTGCCATCTCGCCGACCGACTGCACGTCGTGGCTCATCGCTGAGAGCTCTGGGGCGGACAGCTGGCAGAGCGAGGAATCGTCCCACGCCAGCAGCGACATGTCACCCGGCACGTCGATGCCGCGATCGGCCGCCGCCTGCAATGCGCCGAGTGCCATCAGGTCGTTGTCGAAGACGACCGCCGTCGGCGCGGCATCCGAACCCATCAGTTGCTCGAGTGACGCGCGACCGGCCTGCTCGGTGTAGTCGGCCTCGATGCGCGAGTGCGCGATGCCGAGCTCGGCGCACGTCTCGTCGAACGTCGTATTGCGAATGATCGTGTGCGCCATGCGGCTCGGACCGCTCACGTGCGCGATCTGCTCGTGCCCGAGCCTGGCGAGGTATCGCACCGCGTCGGCCATCGCCACGTCGTCCTGCGTCCAGACTGCACTGAGACCCTGGGCGGATTCGGGGTCGCCGATCGCGACCGCGGGGAGCCCGAGCTCACGCACGATCTCGGCTCGCGGATCATCGGGAGACAGGTCGACCAGGAGAACAGCGGCGACGTGCCCGTCACGAGCCCAGCGTCGATAGCACTCGATCTCCTCGGCACGGGTCGGCAGCACATGGAGCAGCACCGAGGTGGCGAGCGGCCGCAGCACCCGTTCGGCACCCGCCACGAACTCGTGGAAGTACGGCTCGTCGCCGAGGATCTGGGACGGTCTCGCAAGCACGAGCCCGATCGGCCGTTCGATGTTCGCAACGCCGACTTCGTCCATCACCGCTCCTGTCCTGCTGCCGCGCGATGCAGTCGTCCGCCACCGGTTGTCAACTAACCTACTTGCACGCCCGCAGCCGTGGAGCGGCAGGTGAGAGCGGAGTGGAGTTCGATGGCACGACGTGAATCCTCGGCCGGCCCCGGGAGTCGATCCCTCGTCGTCGACCTCGTTCGTTCGGCGGGTCCGATCAGCCGCGTCGAGCTGACGGAGGCGACCGGCCTGACTCAGCCCGCGATCTCCAACATCGTCCGGAAGCTCATCGAAGACGGGGTCGTGCGCGAGACCGGCACGACCGTCTCGACCGGCGGAAAGCCGCGTTCGCTGCTCGTGATCAACTCGCGGGCGGCGCTCGGAATCGGCATCCAGCTGAGCGTCGAGAGCGCGGTGTTCATCGCCGCAGACACCACCGGCGGCGTCTTCGGCAGGCAACGATTCGACGGAGCGGGCTCCGACGAGCCCGAGCGCGTCGTGCAGCGCCTCGCCCGCAACTACCACGAATTCCTCATCGGGCTCGGGCTCGACGAAGCCAGGGTCGCCGGGCTCGCGATCGTCGCCCCTGGCCCGATCGATGTCGGTCGAGGGCTCGTGCTCGGGCCACCGAACCTTCAACGGTGGCGCCAGTTCCCGCTCCGCGACGCACTCGCCGAGCTCGTCGCCGTGCCCGTACTGGTCGACAACGACTCCGCGGCATCCGCACTCGGCGAGTTCTGGAGCCGGCAGATCTCACGCGAGACCACGTACGCCTGCATCTACATGGGTGCCGGCATCGGCGCCGGCGTGGTCGTCGACGGCTCCCTGTTCCGCGGAGCGAGTTCGAATGCGGCGGAGCTCGGTCACATCTCGATCAATCCGTCGGGCCGACCGTGCTTCTGCGGCAACGTCGGCTGCGTCGAGCGGTACGCCGCGCCACCGGCCGTCGTCGCCGAAGCGCGCCGCGATCGGGAGCTCAGCGAGTCGCTCGGGCTCGACACCGACGACGTCGAGCGGGCGTTCGACATGCTGGCCCGCGCGGCAGTTCAGGGGCATCCAGCAGCCGAGGCGCTCATCGAGACATCCGCTCGCCATGTCGCGGTGGCGACTCTGACCTTCGCGAACCTGCTGGATTTCGATCGGGTGACGCTCGCCGGCTGGGGTTTCGCGATCGCCGGCTCGATCTACGCGAAGGCCATTCGATCAACGCTCGAAGAGCGCGCGTTCGCCCGCGCCGCACACCCGATCGCGGTGGACCTGTCGAGCAACCCCCGCGACACGGCAGCGGTCGGGGCTGCGGCGCTGATGCTGCAAGGCTCGCTCGCACCGGGTCACGGACCGCTCGTCACGCGGTGATCGTCGCCGAGATCCATTCTCGATCATGTCTTGGTTTCATTTACATAAATTAGTAATCTAAGCCTTGACATCGGCGGTGGCCACAGTTCACTCTGGTCACTGCGGATCGACGGACGATCCCCCGCACCTGTCGAAGACGACACTGAGGAGTATCCACACCATGGAAATGAAGCACATTCTGGCGGCAACGGCCGTCGTCGGCCTCCTGGCTGGATGTTCAGCCGGCAACGCCGCGGAGGACGGTGAGATCTCGGGTGAGATCACCGTTCTCACGAACCGCACCGACCTCGCGCAGGACGTGTTCCCCGAGTACGCGGCCGAGTTCGAGAAGAAGTACCCCGGAACCAAGGTGGCGTTCGAGGCCGTCACCGACTACGAGGGCGACGTCACGACGCGACTCAGCTCCGGCGACTACGGCGACGTGCTGCTCATCCCGAACACCGTGCAGCTCGACCAGTTGTCGCAGTTCTTCGAGCCGCTCGGCACCGTCGACGAGCTCGGCGAGACGTACCGCTTCGTCGGCGAGAAGGCCTTCGACGACCAGGTCTACGGCCTATCGCTGGGCGGGGTGGCCAACGGATTCGTCGTCAACCAGCGCGTGTGGGAGGAAGCCGGCATCACCGAGCCGCCCGCGACCCCCGAGGACTTCCTCGAGGGGCTGAAGGCCGTCAAGGCCGAAGGCGCGACACCGTTCTACACGAACTACAAGGACGGCTGGCCGCTCAGCACCTGGAACCAGCAGCGCGCCATCCTGAATGAACTCACCATCAACGAGGACTTCCCGGTCGAGCCCTCACCGTGGGAGGAGGGCAAGCTCCAGTACATCACCGACGGACTGTTGTTCGACATCGTGCACGAGGGCCTCTCCGAGGAGGATCCCCTGACCACGAACTGGGAGGCCTCGAAGGTCATGCTCGGCACCGGCGAGGTCGCGTCCATGCTCCTCGGCTCCTGGGCGACCCCGCAGATGAAGGCCGCGGCCGAAGACGCCGGCGCCGACCCCGACGACATCGCATTCTGGCCGTTCCCCTACCAGGTCGACGACACGTTCCACGCTCGCGTGGAGGGTGACTACAAGGCGGGCGTCAGCATCAACTCCTCCAACAAGGCGACCGCGAACGCGTGGCTCGATTGGTTCGTGAACGAGTCGGGCTTCGCGCAGGACCAGGGCGCCATCCCGACCCCCATCGACAGCGAGCTGCCGCAGGCGATCCAGGACTTCGCCGACACCGGCGTCGAACTGCTCGAGATCCCGCCGGCCACGGGCAACTCCGGCGTCGAGGACGAGATCATCAAGACCTCCGAGATCGATCTCGCCGGGCAGATCTACCGCCAGAAGCTCGTCGACGTGGCGCGTGGTGCCGCCGACGGCGACAAGGACTCCTTCTTCGCAGATCTCAACACCAGATGGAACGATGCGCAGGACCAGGTCCTCGGCAACGAGTAACCGCCTGCTTCACGCACACCGCGGTGCGCTACCGGATGGAATGCCAATGAGCACTACAACCACACAACCACTCGGTGGCGCGCCCGGCGTGCTCGCGGCGGAGATGGAGGGGCGACCGCCCGGCCGCCCCTCCCCCACGCGATCCATTCGGCTGAAGGCGCGTCCGTACACCCCATGGCTCTACCTCGCCCTGGCCCTGGCGCTGCTCCTGACCTTCAGCTACCTGCCGGTCGCGAACATGATCGGCTACAGCTTCACCGACTGGGACGGCATCGACAAGGATCGAAACCTCGTCGGATTCGACAACTACCTCAGGGTCTTCACCGATCCGAAGTACTGGCAGGTCTTCTTCGTCAGCCTCTACTACTTCGTCGCCTCGTTCGTGCAGATCGGCATCGCCCTGTACTTCGCGACGCTCCTCTCGTTCAAGACGCGCTTCCGCAACTTCTTCAAGGGCATCCTCTTCTTCCCGTACCTGCTGAACGGCGTCGCGGTCGGGTTCGTGTTCCTCTACCTGTTCCAGCCCGGCGGCACCCTCGACAGCGTCCTGGCGATCTTCGGGCTCAGTGACGCCCCGCACTGGCTGGGCGACCCCGACATCGCCAACTTCTCGCTCGCAGCGACCTCGGTCTGGCGCTTCACCGGGCTCAGCTTCGTGCTCTTCCTCGGCGCGATCCAGTCGATCCCGGGCGAGCTCTACGAGGCCGCCGAGCTCGACGGGGCGAACAGGTGGCAGCAGTTCCGCTACATCATCGCCCCGGGTATCAAGCGCATCATCAGCCTGTCCTTCATCCTCGCGATCTCGGGCAGCCTCTCGGTCTTCGAGATCCCGTTCGTGATGACCAGCGGCGCGAACGGCACGAGCACCTTCGTGATCCAGACGGTGCAGACCGCGTTCAACTTCCGGCAGGTCGGGCTGGCGTCGGCGATGGCCGTCGTCCTGCTGATCCTCGTACTCGTCGTCACCTGGGTGCAGCGTCGTCTCGCCCCCGACAAGGATGTGACCCTCAGCTGATGCGCCACCTCGTCTCCACCGGAAAGTACACCTCGCTCATCGTCGCGACGCTCGTCGTGCTCGTGCCGCTCGGCGTCGTGCTGTTCGCCGCATTCAAGACGCGCGAGGAGTACAGCACGACCGGACCGCTCGCGCCGCCCGGCAACTGGTTCAATCTCGAGAACTTCGTCACGGCGTTCACCCGCGGCAACATGCTGCTCGGCTTCGCGAACACGACGTTCATCCTCGTCATCGCCGTCGCCGGCACCATCCTCATCGGCACGATGGCCGCGTACGCGCTGGACCGCTTCGACTTCCGCGGCAAGAAGCTAGTGTTCGCGTTGTTCCTCATCGCGACGCTCGTGCCCGGCGTCACCACCCAGGTCGCGACCTTCCAGATCGTGAAGAGCTTCGGCCTCGTGAACACGCCGTGGTCGGCGATCATCCTCTACATGGGCACGGACATCATCTCGATCTACATCTTCGTGCAGTTCATGCAGTCGATCCCGAAGAGCCTCGATGAGGCGGCACTCGTCGACGGCGCGTCGCGGTTCACGATCTACCGCAAGATCGTCCTGCCGCTCCTCACCCCCGCGATCGCCACCGTGGTCATCATCAAGGGCATCGCGATCTACAACGAGTTCTACATACCGTTCCTCTACATGCCCAAGAGTTCGCTCGCCGTGATCTCGACCGCGCTCTTCAACTTCAAGGGTCCGTACGGCGCGCAGTGGGAGGTGATCGCGGCCGGCACGATGATCGTCATCATTCCGACGGTGATCATCTTCCTGGTGCTTCAGCGGTGGATCTACAACGGCGTCACGGCGGGTGCGACGAAGTGACGGATGCCGCGGCGCGGTGATCGCAGAAGTCCGTGAGGGTCGCGTTCGCGGATGCCGCATCGAGACCCCCGACGGAGCCGCGCTCGACCTGCTCATCGGCACGAATGCCAACGACGGCAGTGGGTGGGTCGACTGCCGCGGCGGGAATGACCCCGGGGTCACCTCCGCGTTCGGCCGTGAGCTGCGGGGGGCGCTGCCGGATGTCTCGGCTTCGACCTTCCTCGACGCGCTCGCCTCCGACCTCGGCCGTGCCATGACGGCCGCCTTCGTCCGCGATGGGTCGCCGGCTCGTTCGCCGACCCACTCGCTGCCGTGGCCCGAGTACGGTCGCGCCCGGGCGACCATGATGCTCGCGATGCCGCCGCGCGCGGCCCTCGACCCGCGCGGCGGCATCCGTCGGCTGTTCGCCCGCGCACGCTAGCGCGGCGCGCGAGCGTGACACTCTAGCGCCGGCCGTGCGCACCACGCCCGACGGTGAACGTCACCGACGAGGTGCGCGATCCGAGCTCCGGGTCGGCACCCGGGAGTGTCGCGGTGACCGTGAGCAGGTACTCGTCGCGGTCGAGCTTGCGGGCGGGGTCGAACGACCAACTGCCGTCGGCGTCGACGTCGAGGTCGCCGCGCACCGGTCGGCTGGAGGGCTGGTGTCCATGCCCGTGCCCTGACTTCGATCGCTCGATGATGCGCTCGAGCACGACCTCGACGTCGGTGCCCGCCGGCGCCGTTCCCTCGAGGTCGGCCTTGTGCCAGACGGTCGCGCCGTCCTCGAGGTCATCGAAGGCGGGTGCGGCGATGCGGATGCCGAGTCCGGTGAGAGTCGCAGTGCCTCCTCCGGATGCCTCGACGACGGCGTCGAACCTGGCCCCGACCGGCAGCGTCGTCGGATCGATCCTCCAGCTCCCGGCATCCGTCGCCGTCGCGGTGCCGACCACCTCGCCCGCGACCGTGATCGAGACCGAAGCGCCGGGACGTGCCGTGCCCGAGAAGCCCGGCGCGACGTCCGACGTCGCTCCCTCGGCGGGCTCCGACACGACGAGCGTGTTGTCGCGCGTCGTGAACCGCGGCGTGCCCGACGCGCCGATGCTGTGCTCGTAGTACGCGGCCATCGCCTCGGAGGTGTTGTAGTTCCAGGTGCGTACGCCCCACGGCATCGCGAGGGTCCAGTCGGGTTGCGCCGCGAGCTCACCCTGCGTCGGGAAGACGAACGTCTCTCCGATGATCACGGGCTTGCCGTGCTCCTCGGCGATGCTCGTCGCCTGATCGTAGTGGCGCTGCTGGTACCCGAGCGGGTCGTAGAAGTCCACGGAGAGCACGTCGTAGTAGTCCGCGCCGGGGCTGAACTGACGCCAGTCGTTGGCGTCGTACTCGGCGAGACCGCCCTCGAGTCCCTCGTAGCGGTCGAATTTCGCGTCGCCGTCGGCGAAGCCGTAGTCGTCGGGCAGGTCCTGGATGTTCCACACCCAGACGATGTTGCTGAGGCCCTTCTCCTGCTCGAGATAGTCGTGGAACATGCGGTAGAGCCCCGGGCTGCCCTCGACTTCGGGGGTTCCGGCGAGGTCGGGGCGACCGCCCCACCAGAACACGTGCTGGTTCATCTCGTGGAACGGACGGAGCATCACCGTCACCCCGGCGTCTTCGAGCTGTTGCAGGAACCGCGCGTATTCATCCATCCGTAGCTTCCAGTTGGTGTTCAGGGCGCTGCCGTCGGTCATGAGCTCCTCCCACTGGTCGTTGTAGAGGTAGCTGAAGATGCGGTTGGGGCTCGGCAGCGTCTCGTGCGCCTGGTCGCCGCCCCAGTCGCCCGCGGGCTCCTCGGCGACGGTGTACTGCGGCGGCGAGACGTGGAACATGATCTGCACGAGGTTGCCGTTAGCCCATTGCCGCTCGACCTCGTCGATCATGTTCTGCCGGTACTGCACGGTGCCGCCCGTGAGGAAGTCGGCGGAGTACAGGGCGGGGTAGACCCCGAACTGGTTCGCCACGCGCTGGTGGAGCGTGTCGTTCGTCGCGGGATTCGAGTAGCTCTGGTCGTGGTGCATCGCCGAGAGCACGCCATGACCGGTCAGTTGATCGAGATACTCGACGACATCGAGCGCCGGCGGAAGGTCGACCACGGTGACCTTCAGCTCGGCGTCGACGTCGAGCGTGAACGTGGTGCCGTGGGTGAAAAGCTTCACCTGCTGCAGGTGCACAGCGACGACGCCCTCTGCCGCGAAGTCGCCTTTGGGCGTGAACCGGTCGTACGCGGGCAGCACCGCCTCGTCTGAGGAGGTGTACGAGACCTGCACGATGCGCGCATCGGCCGGGATCGTCGCCGTCTGGTTCAGGAGCGCCACGAGGTTGCCGACGCCGTCGGCGACGAGGTCGGTCGTGTTGAAGCCGATCGTCGGCGCGGTCGGTCGTTCGTCGAAGACGAGCTCGATCTCGTCGAACACGATCGAGCCTCCCGGCACCCCGCCGGCCTGGTTCGCGTAGATCGCGAACGACGTGACGCCCTTCGTGTTGAGCGTGCCCGAGCCCGACTTCGGCCGGAACTGGGCGATCGGGATCTGCAGGTGCTGCGGCGCGGTCGACTCGGCATCGAAGCCCGGCACGGTGTTGAGGTGCGCCTCGTACGAGGCGCCGTCCGACAGTTGCAGGAGTACATCCTGGCCCGGCGCACCGTTCTGCACCCAGAGGTCGACCGATCGGAGTCCCGGCCAGTAGCCGTTCACCGTACGTGACCGGCCGCTGTACCCACTGCGGTAGGTGTAGTCGAGCTGGAGGGCGTTGCCGAACTCGGCGCCGAACGGCGACGGCATGAGCGTCGCCGTGCTCGCCCCGCCGTTGGGGTTCGATCCGTAGACAGATGCCACGGCTGCGCTGTCGGCGTAGGCGGAGAAGTCATCGAGCGCCTCCCGGTACTCCGCTCCCGACTCCCCGCCGGGCTCGGCGGCGGCCGGTGCCGCAATGAGTCCCGCGAGCATCACCACCGTGGAGCCGAGAATCAGTGAACGTCGAGCGCGCATGAACGGCGCCATATGGCCAACCCCTTTGTCGTCTGACTTCTGCGTACGCGAACTGTCTAGCAGCGGCATCCAGTCTGCGGCAAGACTTTCATTAATTGTTAATGAAAGCCTTGACAGCGAGGCCGGTCCGCGGAATCCTGTCGAGGGACAACCGCAACGACGGGGTGATGGTCGCGCGGCGACGACCTGTCCACGACTCTTGGGAGCAACGATGCGAACTTGGATTCGGAACTGGACGGCGCTTGCACTCGGCGCCCTGCTGGCGGTGGGCACGATCGCGGCCGCCGAGCCTGCTCAGGCCTTCCCCGCCCGCGACAAGCAGGCGGTGATCGACTACCTGACGTCGATCGCGGGCACCGGGATCGTCTCGGGTCAGCACAACAAGGAGCCCGCGAACCAGCCGGCGCAGTACACGCAGCAGGTGAACAACATCACGGGCCAGTGGCCCGGACTCTGGGGCGGCGACCTCATGTTCCGCTCCTCAGATGCCGCGAACCGGCAGCTCGTGGTGAACGAGGCGATCAACCAGTGGCAGAACGGCTCGCTCGTGGCTCTGACGTGGCACGTCTGCCCGCCGACCGGGCCGGCGACCTGCGAGTTCGAAGGCGGCGTGAAGTCGAGCATCACGCAGACCCAGTTCGAACAGATCGTCACGGGCGGCACTGCCCTGAACACCACGTGGCGCCAACGGATGGAGCAGGTGGTGCCCTACCTGCTGCAACTGCGCGATGCCGGCGTGCCGGTGCTCTGGCGCCCATTCCACGAGATGAACGAGACGTGGAACTGGTGGGGCGGCCGCTCGGGCGTGACCGGTGGCGCGAAGATCTTCCAGCAGATGCGCGACTACTTCGACAGTCGCGGCCTCACGAACCTCATCTGGGTCTGGAACGTGCAGGACAGCGCCGCGGGCGACTGGGCGAACTACTACCCGGGCGGTGACTACGTCGACGTCGCCTCGCTCGACGTCTGGTACAAGAGCCACCCGAGCAACGCCGACTACCAGCAGCTGCAGTCCATCGCCGGCTCGAAGCCGATCGCGATCGCCGAGATGGGCAAGGCGCCGAACAGCTCGCTGCTGACGAGCCAGACCCGATGGAGCTACTTCATGATCTGGTCCGAACAGTTGCTCGGCAACAACACGAACGCCGAGATCCAGGCCGCGTACTTCCACCAACGGGTGCTGAACCGCGGCGAGGTCGTGCTCCCCGACACGGGCTCGCCGACCGCGACCGGACCGATCACCGGTCTCGCGGGCAAGTGCGTCGACGCCGCGGCATCCGGAACCGCCAACGGCACCGCCGTGCAGCTCTACACGTGCGCGAGTGGCGTCGCCCAGACCTGGACGATGGCCGCCGACGGGACCATCCGCAACCCCAACGCAGGCAGGTGCGTCGACGTCACCGGGCAGGGCACGGCGAACAGCACGAAAATCCAGCTCTGGGACTGCAACGGCTCAGGTGCCCAGCAGTGGGTCTACAGTGCGAGCGCGCAAAGCCTGCGCAACCCCCAGTCGGGAAGGTGCCTCGACGTGACCGGACAGAGCTCGGTCGACGGCACGCTCCTGCAGATCTGGGACTGCAACGGCCAGGCGAACCAGCGCTGGACCGTGCCGTCCTGACGCGTCAGGCCGTCGCGCGCGCGATGTGCGCGGCGAGTGCGCTCGTCGGCGCAACGTCGGCGAGCGCGGCGGCGCCGTCGAGCGGGTGCGCCTCGCCGAGCCGGATCTCGGCGCCGGGCAACGTCGCGCGCACGGCCGAGACGAAGTCGCGCCCCAGCACGGCACCCGCGAAGAGGCCGCCGACTCCGCGCACCCGCGGCTCCGGGGCATCCGCTGCGCCCACGCGCCGAAGGCCTGCGAGAGCGGATGCCGCGAGCTCACGCGCAGCCCCCGCCACGAGCGACCCCGCGACGGCGTCACCGGCCGCTGCGGCCTCGGCGACGGCCCTGGCGTACGACGCGACGCGCTGCACGCGCTCGGGGTCACCCTGCAACTCGATGTACGCCGACTCGAGGTCAGGGAAGTCCGCACGCACGATGTCGGTCAGCGCTGTGGCGTGACCGCGGCCGTCGTGGTGCCGCATGACGGCATCGAGCCCGGCCCGGCCGAGCCAGAATCCGCTTCCGGCGTCACCGATGAGGTAGCCCCATCCATCGACCCGGGCGATGTCGGTGACTCCGACGGCGAGGGTCACGACGCCGGTGCCTGCCGCGACCACGACGCCGGGCTCGTCGCCGAGCGCGCCGAGGTAGGCGGTGATGGAGTCATGCGCGAGGTGCACGCTGCGCGCGCCGATCAGCGCGGCCGAGGCGAGCAGGTAGCCGGCGTCGGTCTCGTCGTCGGTGAGCCCCGAGACGCCGAGCCCGACACGTTCGGCAGTGTGCCCGGCTCCGTGCGCCTGTTCGATGATGCGGGCGAGCTGCGGCAGCAGCGGCAGGTCGGTGCGAATACCGGGCGCCGACCACTCCGTGACCCCCGAGGCATCCGCGTGCCGGATCTTGATGCCGGATTGCCCTGCGTCGATCGCGAGCGTGCTCGTCGCATTCACGGTGTACTGCTCCATTCACGGGAACGCTCGGCGACCAGACTGCGAGCGATTTGGCCTCGGGCACCGGCGACTGCAAGCCCGCCCGAACCGCGGAGACGACGCTATCAGGTGGCTCCGAGGCGCGCGCCACGTGCGGGAGGGTCAGGCGGTGGCGTCACCGGCCGGCGACTCAGGGGGCGCCGGCGCCTCGGGATACGCGGATGCCTCGGCGAGCAGCAGCTCGGTCTGCACACGACGCCACCGCGCGGTCGCATTCAGCGCATTGGCCGCCGCGATCAACAGCAGAATGAGAAAGACGAGGGCTGTGAGCAGCGCCAGCGCGAACAGCACCCACACGATGCCGTACATCCAGGAGAAGTTGAAGAGCTCGAACATCCCTCGACCGTAGCGGCCATCAGTGCATCAGCCGAGACTCCCGACAGATTGTGCAGAACTCGATGCTCAGGGCACGACAGGCACCGGCGACGAGAGGTCGTCGATGATGCGGTCGATCTCGGTGAGGGCGTAACGGGCGAGCACCCGCTGCGCGACATCCGCGGGGCTGCCCTGTTCTTCTTCGAGGTCGCCGATGACGATGATGTTCTCGTCGTTGAGGGTGTTCGCGGGTGACGTGTAGTTGAAGCTGCCGACGATGATGAGCCGCTCGTCGATGACCATGAGCTTGTGGTGGAGCTTGCGCACCCCCGTGTTGCGCTTGTTCGCGAAGAGCTCGACGTCGCCTCGGCCGAGGTCGCTCGTCGCCGCCCACTTCGCCGCGCCCTGGCCGCGGTCGAGCACACCGCGGATGCGCGTGACGAGCGGCCGCAGGCGGATCATCGTGTCGTCGATGCCGGATGACTGGGCGAACGTGAACATCGCGAAGTCGATGCTCTCGCGGGCCTTCAGCATCTGCTTCATGATCTCCATCTCGGGTCCGTGCCGCGGGGCGAAGAGCGGCTTCACCCGCACCTCGGGCAGGTCGAACTCCTTCGGTCGCGGTTCGACGCGCTCGTGCATGTCGCCGAACGTGCCGGAGCGCATGCGTTCGAACTCGCGCAGGTACTCGGTCGCGGCGTGCTGGCCGTGCAGCACGACGACGTGGTTGAGGTTCTGGCCGGCGTCGATTCCGGATGCCTCGTTCTTGCCGGTGTCGGTGAGGGTGAAGTTGGTCGAGCCCGTGAGCACGGCGGCCGTCGGCTTGCCCGAATCACGCACGATGAACTTCTGGTGGAAGATCTTCGGATTCAGGTCGCTGACGACGTCGACCCTCGCCTTCAGCAGGGCGCCCTGAATGATGCGATTCTCTTCATGCGCACCCGTGACGCCCCACGGGTCCTCGAGGGCTTTCTCCTCGGTGAGGTAATCGCCCTCGAGGATGACCCGCACCCGCACGCCGCGGAGCTTCGCCGCGAGGATCGCCTTGGCGATCGGGCGCGAGTCGATCTCCTGCACGGCGATCGCGAGGTTGTGCTTCGCCTCGTCGATGAAGTCGCGCACCGCCTGGTCGAGATCGTCAGGGCCGCCGACCTCGGTCGGTCCCATGTACAGCTCGACTCCGCCGATGGTGACCGGCATGGCGCACCCCTTTCATGAGTGTTCCTCACTCAAGCGTGACCCAGCTCGCCCGCCCGAGCATCAGTGCCGACCCGGAACTCCGTTGGTCGAGTAGCGAGCGCCAGCGAGCGCATCGAGACCCACCGCACCGCTACGCTGGCGAACCATGAACTCGCCCATCGTCATCTCCGGACCCGCCGCCTGGAACCGCATCGTCTACCTCGACCACCTCCCCGTGCCCGTGCCGCACATGCAGTTCGCACTCGACGACTACGAGACCGTCGGCGGCACCTCTGCGGGCAAGGCACTGGGGCTCGCCGGGCTCGGTCGGCCGGTGCTGCTGCACACGCTCATCGGCGACGACGACGAGGGCCGTCGCGTGCAGGGCGCGCTCGAAGCATCCGGTGTCGAGCTCGCGAGCCTGCCCGCCGCACGCACCGAGAGCCACCTGAACCTCATGACGCGTGCCGGCGAGCGCGTCTCGCTCTACCTCTCAGCACCCGCCGATCCGGGTACGCCGCCGACGGGCGAACTGACGCAGGCGATGACGGATGCCCCGGCGATCGTGCTCGACCTCTCGGAGCGTTCGCGCGCGCTCATCGACGCAGCGCGCGCGACCGGTCGCCCGATCTGGACCGACATCCACGACTACGACGGCAGCGCCGACTTCCACCGGCCCTTCATCGCGGCCGCCGACTGGATCTTCATGAACGCCGACCGCATCGGCGATGACCCACGGCCCTTCATGGAGGAGTGCGTGCGCGGCGGGGCATCCGTCGTCGTGTGCACGCTCGGTGCGCAGGGCGCGATCGCGATCGACACTGCTGCAGCAGACGGCCGGATGCAGCTGGCCGACGTCGCGGCGGTGCCGGTCGAGGTGCTCGACACCAACGGGGCCGGCGATGCGTTCATGGCCGGAGTGCTCGACGCGCACTTGGCCGGTGCTCCGCTCGCGGACGCCCTGGCGGCCGGCTCGCGCCATGCCGCGACGGTGCTGACCACGCGCCACCTGCACCCCGTACTCGACGGCGCGCTCGCGTAGCCCGCGCGGCTGCGGTTCTCGTTGGTCGAGTAGTGAGCGCACCATCCGTTGGTCGAGTAGTGAGCGCACCATCCGTTGGTCGAGTAGCGAGCGCCAGCGAACGTATCGAGACCCGTTGCGAGGTCTCGATACGGCCGCGAGCGGCCTACTCGACCAACGGATGGCGCCCGCGTGCGGTCTCAAGTCGCCCGGTGTACCGTGTCCGTCGAACGTGGGGAGCACACGATGGTTCTGATGCACCAGCGCAGCGGCGTCGCCGAAGACGACGTCTTCTGGCACGAATCGATCGAGGGAACGTCGATCGGCTCAGAGGTGTCACTCATCCTCACGTACAACGCGAAAGACGGGTCGGGGCCGCGGCTGCACTTGCATCCGTACACCGAGACCTTCGTCATCCGCCACGGGCGCGCGCTGTTCACGGTCGGCGACGAACAGCTGGAGGCGGTCGGCGGTCACGTACTCGTCGTGCCGGCGCAGACTCCGCACAAGTTCGTGATCATCGGGCCCGAGGCCCTCATCTCCACGCACATCCACGCGAGCCCGACCTTCATCACCGAATGGCTCGAGTGACGCGCACGCCGGCGTGAGGAGCACCCAAGGCTGCAAGACGGTGAGAGCCGAGGTGGCAATGACACGCACCCCGGCTCTCGCCGGTGTCGGCCCTGACTACGCGGCAGACACCCGCTCACCTCGGGCGAGGTTCGCCACGAGCTCATCACGGTTCTGCGGCGTCGTGTAGGCCGGCTGGTCGCGCTCGACGCGCCAGCTCTCTGCGAGCGGGCCGACGACGACCGAGTCGTACCCGAAGTCGTCGAGCAGCGCGGTGACCAACGCGGCAGCGTCGTCGAAGTCGCTCGCGGTCGAGAGCGCACGGCGGCCCGGCGTACCGGCGGGCGTTCCGTCGGTGAGGATCGAGCCCGAGTTGATGTTGTTGAAGCCCTTGGCGACCTTCGATTCGGGAAGGTGCGCCTGCAGCAGCCCTGACACCGTGGCCTCACCGGCGTCGAGCTCAGCGATGCGACCGTCGCGCTCCCAGTAGTAGTTGTTCGTATCGATCACGACTTTCCCGGCGAGCGGCTCGACGGGGATGTCGCGGTACGCCTTCAGCGGCACCGAGACGATGACGAACTCCCCCGCCTCAGCGGCCTCGGCCGGCGTGCCTGCCTTCGCGTTCGGGCCGAGCTCCGCCAACAGCGCCGCAAGGGTCTCGGGGCCACGCGAGTTCGCGATCGTCACACGGTGGCCGAGTTCGACCAGCTTGCGGGCGAGCGTGCCGCCGATGTTGCCGGCGCCGATGATGCCGATGTCAGTGGGTGCGATGTTCGTCATGTACCTATGCAACGCACGGTCGACGATTCGATTCCGGTTCTCGAGAGAACCACAGGTAGGTGCACGAACGAGTACGGCGCAGCGGGCTCTGGCACGACCACGATTACGCCGGCGCGACGTTCGTGTTGTCGCGGAACAGGTTGCCGGGGTCGACCTCCCGCTTGACCGCACGCAGCCGGTCGAGCGTCGCCGTCGGGTAGGCCGCGGCGACCGCCTCGGGGCCCTGCTCGGTCTCGAAGCTCACGTATGCGCCCGTGAAGTGCGGGGCGAGCAGCTCGTTCCAGCGCGCGCTCGTCTGGTGCCGGCTCGAGCCGAACGCGACGACCGAGAACTCGGCCGAGCGGTGCGCGAACGCCGTGGCATCGGCGGGCACGTCGTGCACCGCGCCGCCGACGGCGCGCAACTGGAAGAAGTAACTCGCCCCGCTCGCCATGAACTGGGCGACGTCGCGGGCGAACTCCGGCGTGATGCGCCCGATGAGGCCCGTGCGCGAGGTCGGCTCGCCCTCGGCGCCATGACTGCCGTCGGCGGCGTTCGAGATGATCGACTCGTAGGTCGTGAGCCGCACGTCCTGCCCGACGAGGGGCGCGACCTCGGCGAGCGGCTGCAGGCGCGCGAGCACCGTCTCGGGGTCGTCGGAGTCGATCACCGCCATCACCCGCGCGACCGGCGGTTCGCCCGGTCGCGCACCGCCCATGAGCATGAAGCTCGTGACATCCCGAGGCGAATCGACGACCCAGTCGCCCCACGCCTGCAGGAACCCCGCGGTGTCGCTCGCGTCGAACGCCAGCTGCGCGAAGCCGACCGCGCCGACCTCGTCGACCTCGAATTCGAAGGCGGTGACAATGCCGACGTTCGCGCCGGCGCCGCGCACGGCCCAGAAGAGCTCCGGATGCTCCGTGGCATCCGCTCGCACGATGCTGCCGTCGGCCAGCACCACCTCGGCGGTGCGCACGTGGTCGATGGTCAACCCGTGTTCGCGCACGAGCCAGCCGATGCCGCCTGCGGTGGCGAGCCCGCCGACCCCGACGCCGCCGTAGTCGCCCGACGAGAGCGCCCAGCCATGCGGCGCGAGGAACGCAGCCACGTCTTGCCAGCGCGCGCCTGCCTCGATACGCACGAGCCGGCTCGCTTCGTCGAGCACCTCCATCGCATTCATGCGCGAGAGGTCGATGACGATGCCGCCGTTGTTCGTCGAGCGGCCGCTGATGCCGTGGCCGCCGCTGCGCACGCCGAGGGGCACGTCAGGGTTCGCTCGCGCGAAGCCGACTGCTTCGGCGACTTGCCGAGCGTCGCCGGGGCGCAGCACGAGCCCCGGCGCGCCGCCGCGCATGTACGTCGACTTCACGCGCACGTAGCCGGCATCGCCCGGCTCGATGGCGTCGGCCGCGAGCGAGGCGGGCACGGCTTCGTAGTCGATGCCGTCGCGGCGCTTCGCACGCACCGTCGAGCTGCGCACGGCATTGCTCCCTGAGCCCGTCGAAGGGCTCCCGCTCCCTGAGCCCGTCGAAAGGCTCCCGCTCCCTGAGCCCGTCGAAGCGCCCTCGCTCCCTGAGCCCGTCGAAGGCCCCCTGCTCCCTGAGCCCGTCGAAGAGCCCCTGCTCCCTGAGCCCGTCGAAGGGCCCTCCGAAGACACCACGATCGGGTCGGCGGATGCCGCGGCATCCGTCACCCGAAACTCGCGCGCGACCGCCTCGCGAAGTGCGGGCGCGACCTCGTCGGCGAAGTGCGCGATCGTGCCGGGGTCGTCGCTCGCGAGAATGAAGGTACCCACCCCGTCGTCGACGACGTACGGGAGCAGCTGTTCCACCCACTGGGAGGCGGGTCCGTCGAGGAATCCGCCGCCGGCGCCTGCCGAGAACCGGCCGCCGATGTTCACGAGGCGCCGGATCTCACGGGGGTCGCGGCCGGCGCCGATCGCAGCTTCGTCGATCGTGGCGTTGCCGGCCGCGAGGTCGCCGGGCTGCAAGTAGGTGAGCGAAGGCAGCCAGCCGTCGCCCTTCCGGCCGATGAGCCGCAGCATGCGGGGCTTGAGCGCGCCGATGATGATCGGGATGTTGTGGGCGGGTGCCGGCCCGCGCTTGGCGCCGCTGACCCGGTAGTACTCGCCGTCGATCTCGAAGCGAACGCGATCGCCCTGGTCCCAGATGCCTCGGATGATGTCGATCGCCTCGGAGAGCGCGTCGACGGCCTGGCCGGGCGTGAGGCGGCGCCCGCCCATCGCCTCGATCGCGTCCCAGAACCCGCCGGCGCCGAGCCCGAGCTCGAAGCGCCCGCCCGAGAGCAGGTCGAGGCTCGCGGAGGCGCGGGCGAGCACGGCCGGCGGCCGGAGCGGCAGGTTCGTGACGTTCGCCGAGAGATGGATGCGTTCGGTGCGCGCCGCGACCCAGGTGAGCAGCGTCTGCGTGTCGTGGAACGCCGGCTGGTACGGGTGATCCTGGAAAGTGACGAGCTCGTAGCCCGCCGCCTCGCTGAGCTCGGCGAGTCGCACGGCGAACTGCGGTGGGTCGTTCTTCGGCGTGATGAAGGTGCCGAACTGCAGGTCGTGGCCGTAGTGCATCGTGCTCCGATCGTTCAGGGCGACCGCGTTCATCCGGCGCCACGCTTCCATCGTGGTCCATGGATGCCGGAACCGCACGAGAAGGGTAAGCTACTTACTCATGGTAAGTGAATCGGACGACCTCACCCGCCACCGCGCGCGCCTGCAGGAGCTCGGCCATATCGACGAGGCCGAATGCCGGCGGTTCCAGGGCACCGTCGAGTTCGCCGGACGCAAGTGGAACGCGGCGATCCTGCTGGCCGGCGTGCGCGGAGCGCGTCGATTCTCGGAGTACCGCGGCGCCGTCACCGGCATCTCCGACCGGCTGCTCGCCGCGAGGCTCAAAGAACTCGAAGACGAGGGCGTCATCGAGCGGCACGTTCGCGCGACCACACCGGTCACGATCACCTACACCCCGAGCGCCGCCGGGCTGCAACTGATCGAACTGCTGCAACCGCTCGTCGAGTGGGGCCACGCGCACATCGTCGCCACTGAGCGCTCGGCCGGCTGATGCTTCGAACTGCTGACGCCACGGCCGGCTGACACTCCGACCGGACACGACGAAGCGGGCCGGGCAGTTCGCCCGGCCCGCTTCGTCGTTGCGCTACTTCTCGGTGCTCTTGGGGGCGACGGTCTCGTCGGCCACGGGCTCCTCGGTGGGAACCGCAGTCGCCACGGGCTCCTCGGCGGGAACCGCAGTCGCCTCGGGCGCCGCGGCGGCCACCGGCTCCGCAGTCGTCTGCACGCCGTCGGCCACGATCACGACGTCTTCGACCTCGGTCGCGGCGAAGTCGGCGTCATCGAACGCGGCATCGTCGGCCAGCACGAGCGCCGAGGCATCCGCCGCCGAGCGGCGCGCAGCCGCGAGGCTGATCGCGTGCACTGCGAGGGCGATGACCACGGCGAGGCCGCCGGCGGCGAGCAGCAGGCCGCCGATCGTAGTGCCCGACTGTGCAGCGAGGTACGCCGCGTAGTCGGCCGACTGGGTCGTGTACAGCTCGACCTGTGTGGCGTTCGATGAGGCCAGGAGCCAGGCGCCCACGGCGATGATCACGACGGCGACGACCCAGAGCAGGATCAGCGGCACGTTGACCTTGGTGCGGGCGGATGTGTTGTCGGTCATGACGTCCTTCGGGGTGGGGTTGCGACCGGATCGGCCTCAGAGCACGTTACGAGGCGAGCCTATGCGTGTCCTATGCGTGAGCGCGACATTTTCTTCGAATGATCTTGGCGAACACAGCGTTGACGACCGTCTCGACAGCTGCGCCGACAGCTGCACCGAGGCGGCCGCGAGAGCAGCGTCGATCAGATCGCGCGATGGTCGACGAACGCCATGCGCGGCCCGCGCCGTGGCCTGCCGCGAACACCGGCAGCGCCGAGCAACCGCACCACCCGGTACCGATGACCGGCCCACGGGGCGAGTGTCTCGAGCATCTCGTCATCGGTCATGTCGCGACCCGCGAGCGCATGGCCGACGTAATTCGAGAGGTGGTAATCGCCCACCGAGAGCGCGTCGGCGTCGCCGAGGGCACGCTGAGCGACCTCGGCGACGGTCCACGGGCCGATGCCGGGCATGAGGGTGAGGCGAGCCGCGGCATCCGCCGGGCTCATGTCGACGACGGCTTCGAGCTTCGCCGCGTATCCCGCGGCGTTCTGCAGCGTGCTCGCCCGTTTGGGATCGACACCGGCCTGATGCCACTCCCAGCTCGGGATCGCACGCCACGCCTCGGCAGACGGCACGACCCGCATCGGCCGAGGCGTCGGCCCCGGCGCCGCGGTGCCGAAACGGTTCACGAGTCGCCGCCACGAGTCGTGCGCCTGCAGCGTGATGACCTTCTGCTCGAGGATCGTCGCCGCGAGCGCGTCGAAGACCTGCGCCGTGCGCGTGATGCGAAGGCCGGGATTCAACCGGTGCGCGTCGTCGAGCAGGCGCAGGCCGGGCTCGAATTCGGCCGGATCGTCACGGTCGCCGAGCAGTTCCGGTGCCTGCTCGACCGCAAGGCCGGCGCCGGGCCCCCAGGCCTCGCACCGCAGCTCGTCTGCGGCGGACTGGGTCAGTCGCATGGTCGCATCGCCGTCTCGTGTGCGGGTTGTGCGCCACACCGCACCGCTCGCATCGACGTGGAACGCCGGGTCGCCGCCGCCGCGACGCAGCACCCCGATCGTCTGGCGAAGGTCGGTCGGATGCCGCGGCCGCCAACTGAGGGCATGCTCCGCGATCATCGCTCCAGTGTGCCTCACGCTCCTGACAGGAGCGGCCCTCTACTCCGCGGCGGCCACCGCCGCCACCGGGCGGTCGTGGTCGTGTGCGGCACGACGATGAACCTGCCTCGGCGGAGCACCCCGACGCCGAGGCATCCGTCATCGCCTGATGGTCTCGCGTGCGGGCCGCTGCCTCAGCGCGGCGTGAACGCCGCGTGGAAGAGCGCCCACGCCCGCTGCGCGACGCGCTGACGCTCCGAGGCATCCGTTCGCGCGAGAACATCGGCGAGCATCGTGACGGCGAGCAGTACGTCTTCGATGACGACGTGGTCGCCGATGCGTCCGGCTGCTCGCTCGCGGTCGAGCACGGTGCGGACGACACGGGCGAGCCGTGCGCCGAGGTGGGCCACGCGCTCGTCGTGCTGGTTGCGCCAGATCACGTCGATGAGCGCGGTCGAGACCACCGCCTGCTCGATGATCGCGTCGAGCAGCTCGTCGAGGGTCGCTTCGGCAGGCTCGACGGATGCCTCGAGCTGGTCGATGTTCTCGTCGAAGACGGCGACGGCGAGTTCGAGCCGATCGGGGAAGTGGCGGTAGAGGCTGCCCTGGCCGACGCCGGCGCGCTTCGCGATCGCGTTGAACGGGGCCTGCAGGCCATCGCTCGCGAACACCTCTCGCGCGGCGGCGATGATCGCGCGCCGATTCTCGGGTCCGGCACTCGGGCCGCGATTGGCCTTGCGAGTCTCGGGTGTTCCCTTCTCACGTTCAGGCACGAGTGCTACCTTACTACCGGACAACGATGTCCGGTATGAGGAGGAATCATGACGCAACCATGGGACCGTGAGGTCGACGTACTCGTCGCCGGCAGCGGTGCGGCCGGAATGACGGCCGCCATCACTGCAGCGGATGCCGGCCTGTCGACGCTCGTCGTCGAGAGCACCGATCGCTGGGGCGGCACGACGATGCGCAGCGGCGGCGGGCTCTGGATGCCGAACAATCCGCTCATGAGACAGCACGGCATCGCCGACTCGCGCGAGGAAGCGCTCACCTACCTGCAGTCCGCGATCGGCGACTCGGCCGACATCGGCCCCGCAAGCTCGCAGGAGCGTCGCGAGGCGTTCGTCGACGCCGTGCCGGTGGTGTTCGGCTTGCTCGAACGGCTCGGCGTGCGGTGGACGATCGCGAAGGACTATCCCGACTACTACCCCGATCGGGCGGGCGGCAAGGTGGGCCGTTCCATCGAGGTCGTGCCGTTCAACGCCAACAGGCTCGGCGACTGGAAGCGCACCTCGCGCATCAAGGATGCCGTGCCCATACCGATGAAGACCGACGATGTCTGGCTGTTGTCGCGCGCCTGGTCGACGCCGTCGGGGTTCATCCGCGGCGCCCGATTCGTGTTCCGCACCCTCGGCGGCCTCCTGACCGGCCGTATGCTCGTCGGCATGGGCGGCGCCCTCATGCTGAGCCTCGGCGACATCGTTCGCGGCCAGGGCACGGAGTTGCTTCTGAACTCACCCGTCACCGAACTCGTGCGCGACGACGACGGTGACGGCCGCGTGATCGGTGCCGTCGTGTCGACGTCGAGCGGCCCGCTGCGGGTGCGTGCGCGGCGCGGCGTCATCCTCGGCGCGGGCGGCTTCGCGATGAACCGCGAGTGGCGCGAGCGTTACCACGGCATCCCCGGCTACAGCTCGGCGGCAGAGGGCGACCTCGGCACCGCGATCGAGGCCGGCGCCAAGGCCGGCGGCGCGCTCGCCCTCATGGACGACGCATGGTGGGGCGCATCAGTGCCCATCCCGGGCGCGCAGCCCCTGTTCGTGCTCAACGAGCGCTCCGACCCGTTCAGCATCGTCGTCGACCAGTCGGGGGCGCGGTACCTCAACGAGTCCGAGAGCTACATCGACTTCGGCCACCACCTGCTCGAGCGCAACCGCACGACGCCCGCGAATCCGTCGTGGCTCGTCGTCGACCGCCGCCACCGTCAGCGGTACATGTTCGCCGCGATGCTCATGGGCGGCAAGGCCATACGAGAGGGCGGCGTCTCGCTGAAGGCCGATACCCTCGAAGAGCTCGCTGCGCTCATGCACGTCGACACGGCGACGTTCCGCGCAACGGTCGACCGGTTCAACGGGCTCGCTCGCGGAGGGGTCGACGCCGACTTCGGGCGCGGCCGCACCGTCTACGACAACTACTACGGCGACCCTCGGGTCAAGCCCAACCCCAATCTCGGCCCCATCGAGAAGGGGCCGTTCACGGCGGTCAAGCTCGTACCGGGCGACCTCGGCACGAAAGGCGGTCTGCTCACCGACGAACACGCGCGCGTGCTCGACGCGTCCGGCGCCCCCATCGCCGGCCTGTACGCGGCGGGCAACACGACCGCCTCCGTCATGGGCCGCACCTACCCCGGCCCAGGTTCGACCATCGGACCGGCCGCAGTCTTCGGATACCTCGCCGCGAAACACGCTGCCGGGACAACCGACCTCGACACTGTCACTGCAGCACCGCAGCAGACAGCAGCACCACAACAACAGATACAGAAGGAAGCACTCGCATGAGCACCACCAAGCCCCTCACCGGCGACGACTCGATCAAGACCTGGCTCGAGCACCCGGTCGGCGGCCCGATCGTCCGCGACCTGCTCGCCCAGGCCGGCCAGGACCCCGACGTGATGCGCCCTGTGCAGCGCCTCGCCATCAAGCGACTGGTCAAGCTCAGCAAGGGGAGCTTCAGCCAGGAGATGATCGACACGCTCGTCGCGCGCGCGGCGGCCGGCGACGTTCCGGCCGGCGCCTCCGGGGCCACGGATGCCCCGGGCGCACCTGCTGCCGCAGCGGCCGGCGCCGAGGCATCCGACGCCGCCACCGACGCGGCCCCAGCCGCACCTCCCATCGAGCAGCCCGTGTGGGTGGAACGCCTCGACCAGGGCCGTTTCGCGGGCAAGACCGTCATCGTCACGGGCGCCGGTTCGGGCATCGGCCGTGCGACCGCGTCGCGCGTCGCGCGCGAAGGCGGCCGGGTCATCGGCGTCGACGTGTCGCAGGAGCGACTCGACGAGTTCGCGGCCGCACACGCCGGTGCCGAGGTCGTGACCCTCGTGGCCGACATCACCGACGACGCGGCCATCGCCCGCATCGTCGAAGCCGCCGGCGACCGCATCGACGGCCTCGCGAACATCGCCGGCATCATGGACGACATGACGCCGATCGGCGAGCTCACCGACGCCGTCTGGAAGCGCGTCTTCTCGGTCAACGTCGACGGCACAATGAAGCTCATGCGCGCCGTCGTGCCCGTCATGGTCGCGCAGGGCGTCGGCTCGATCGTGAACACCGCCTCCGAGGCCGCACTCCGCGGCTCGGCCGCTGGCGTGGCGTACACCGCTTCAAAGCACGCCGTCGTCGGCCTCACGAAGTCGACGGCGTTCATGTACGGTCCGAGCGGCCTGCGCGTGAACGCGGTCGCTCCCGGTGCGACCATCACGAACATCGAGGCGAAGTTCGCCTCACCGCTCGGCGCCGAGCGGGTGCAGCTGGCGATGACGATCCTTCCGGATGCCGCCGAGGCCGAAGCCCTCGCGGCATCCATCACCTTCCTGCTCAGCGACGACGGCGTGAACATCAACGGCGTCGTGCTCGCGAGCGACGGCGGATGGTCGGCGGCATGAGCGCGAACGGAGCAGTCGGCGCGCGCGAGGTGCTCGTCGTCATCGGCGCCGGTGGCATGGGCGAGGCGATCGCCCGCCGCCAGGGCACCGGGCGCACGGTCGTGCTCGCCGACTTCAGCGAAGCGGCGCTCGACCGCGTCGGCGACGCACTTCGCGGCGACGGATTCGACGTGGTGACGCACCGCGTCGACGTGTCATCGCGTGCATCGGTCGTCGGGCTCGCGAACGCCGCAGCCGAACTCGGGCCGGTCACGCAGGTCGTGCACACGGCGGGCCTCTCCCCCGTGCAGGCGCCTCGCGATGCGATCCTCGCCGTCGACCTGCTCGGCACCGCGCTCGTGCTCGACGAGTTCGAGCGGGTCATCGCACCGGGCGGAGCCGGCGTCGTCATCGCGAGCATGGCGGGCCACTTCCTGCCGCCGCTGCCGCCCGAGGTGTCGCACGCTCTCGCGATGACTCCGGCCGACGCGCTCCTGTCGTTGCCGGTGCTCGGCTCGGTCACCGAGGCCGCCGCAGCGTATCCGCTCGCCAAGCACGGCAATCACCTGCGGGTGCGCGCGGCCAGCACCGGGTGGGGTGCGCGCGGCGCCCGCATCAACAGCATCAGCCCGGGAGTCATCTCGACGCCGATGGGCCAGCAGGAGCTCGCCGGCGAATCGGGCGGGCAGATGCGAGCGATGATCGACGCGTCCGGCACCGGCCGCGTCGGCACACCGTACGACATCGCGGATGCCGCGGCATTCCTGCTGGGGCCCGACGCGAGCTTCATCACGGGCACCGACCTGCTGGTCGACGGCGGCGTGGTCGCCGCGGTCAGCACCGGCCGGCTCGGCCTGCGCGGCACGGAGTAGCACCGGGTCGTCCGCCCAGGGCCGGCGCGTCACCGCGCCGGCCCTGGAGTCACGCCGCGCGCCGCGGCATCCTCATGTCCCCGTCCTGCCCCGGCACCGGGATGGGCAACTTCGCGAGCAGCACCAACCCGATGACCGATGGAAGCAATGGAAGGACCGCACCGAGCGCGGGCTCGACGCTCATGAGCAACGCAGCACACACGGCGCCGAGCACGAGCGCGACGATGGCGCCGATGCGGATGCCTCTGTCCTCCGTCTTCCGGTCGGCGAAGCCGGCCATGACGCTCGTCAGTGTGCCGGTCATGAACGTCGTCGTCACGCCGGAGCGGCGCTCGATGCGTCGCGCCACGGAAGTCTGACCGGCCATTCCGAGCGCCGAAGGCGCGATGAGCGCCACGAGAATGAGCAATTCCGTCGGGTGCGGGTTGAGCAACCAGCCGACGAGCACGACGACCTGGGCCAGCACGGTCGCGGTCAGCACGATCAGGAGCCCCCGTCGAAGAGTTGCACCCGGCCGGGCGATCCGCAGTGAGATGAACACGCCCGCGGCGAAGAACACCAGGGCGACGCTCGCACCGACCAGAGTGTTCGCGTAGTCGGGCCGTTCGAACAAGCCCGCCAAGATCATGTTGCCGGTCATGTTCGCCGTGAAGATGCCGCCGAACTGAAGGAAGGCGAACGCATCTGTCGCCCCCGCTGCGAATGAGAGCACCACTGCGAGGCCGGTGAGCTGCGGCCCGACTCGCGTGAGGCGGTCGTCTGACGTCGTCATTTGCCCTCCCTCGGGTGGCCAGTTCGGCCTCCCGCCACCGGTTCATGACGGATGCGCGCTCTCGCCTCAGCCGGAACTTCGGTCGCGTGGTTGCAATTCAACCGCATGTCGGATGCGGACGAAAGGACCGTTTCGTGAGCGCCCGGCCCCTGGTCCTCTGACCGAGTCGTCGACTTCGGAGCCCCGATGGATGCCGCGGTCGAGCTCGGCTTCATGGAGGACGGCGGCTGAAGGGGGCACGGTCGGTGGCGGGCCGTAGCCTCGATCTGTTCGATTCGATGACACTCACCAGAGGACACCATGCCCCCACGCCCGCACACTCTTGCGCCGCGGATCGACGAGATCACGCTCACCGACCTGACGGAGGCCGACATCGAGACGCTCGCCGCCGGCGACCGTGTCGAGGGCCTGCGCTATCGCGGCGGCGATGTCTCGGAACGAGACCTGACCGGCGTGAACCTCAGCGAATGCGAGGTCACCGGCGTGTTCGCGCACGACGCTCACCTTCGCGGTGCGGTGCTCACCGAGACCGTGTTCGAACGCCTGGAGGCACCGGTGCTGCGGGCGCCTCGAGCGACGTTGCGCGACGTGCTCATCTCGAGCTCACGCATCGGCTCCGTCGAGTTCTACGACAACACGTGGCAGTCGGTGCGCTTCATCGGCTGCAAGCTCGGCTTCGTGAACCTCCGCGGTGCCGAGATCCGCGACATCCGGTTCACCGACTGCACCATCGAAGAGCTGGATCTCGGCAATGTCCGTGCCGAGCGCGTCGCCTTCGAGCAGACCGAGGTGCGCGCGCTCGACGTGACGGGTGCACGGCTCCGTGATGTCGACCTCCGAGGACTCGACCTCGCCGCGATCACCGGCCTCGAAGGCCTGAAGGGCGCGACGATCGACGGCATGCAGGTCGGCCTGCTGGCGTCGCTCTTCGCAAGTCACCTCGGCATCCGCGTCGTCGACTGAACGTCGCACTCGCCCTCACGGGCAAGTCACCCCGGCATCCGCGTCGTCGACTGAGAGCACGCGCTCTGCACCGACCCCGCCGTGCCCTCCGACGGTGACGCGCCGCGCGAAGTCGATGGCGTCCTCGAGCAGGGCGTCGCGGTCGACGGCGCCCTCCCACCGATGCCCGGCACTCTCGACGAGCACGAGCTCCGCCGCCGCGCCCGCCGAGAGCAGCGCGTCGGTGAGCAGCTCCGCCTGTGACACGGGCACCGAGCGGTCGTTCGTTCCGTTCACGATGCGGAAGGGCGGGGCTCCGAGCCGCACCTGCCGGGCCGGGCTCGCGGCCGCCGCGCGTTCGGGGTCCGCCGCGACGGTCGCTCCGATCCACTTCGCCTCGCTGCAATCGGGGTCGTGCTCCCGACCGAGGGCGCGGGCGTGCTCGATGAAGTCGGTCGGCCCGTACCAGTCGATGACGCCGCGCACCGCGGAATCCGATCGGAGCCCCAGGAGCGCCGCGAGCGTAGCGCCCGCCGACTCCCCCCAGAGCACGACGCGCGACGCGTCGAGGCCGAAGCGTTCGTCGTTCGCCCGCAACCACTCGAGCGCCGCCGCGACGTCGTCGAGCTGGGCGGGAAAGATCGCCTCGGCGCTCAGGCGGTAGTCGACGGATGCCACGGCGAACCCCGCGGCGACGATGCGACCGAACGCATTCTCGATCTGGGGGCCGAATTCGCGCCTGCTGCCGCTCTGCCACCCGCCGCCGTGCACGAACAGGATGACCGGCGGCGCCGAAGGCCCGACGACAGGGAGGTACAAGTCGAGCGCGAGCGGTCGGTGGCCGGCGACCTCGATGTAGACGAGGTCGCGCAGTACCCGAGGCTCCGTCTGGGCGCGCGACGGTGTCGGCGGCTGCGTCTGCGACGCCACCGATCCGAGCACCGCGCCGACGAGGCGTCGAGGTGACTCGGGATCGAGCGGTGCGCGGCTGAGAATCCGCAGGATCAACGCGCCGACGAGGGCCTCGACGATCTCCTGGATCGGCGCCGCGGCAGGAAGGTCTGAGCTGTCGATCGCCGACTGGAGTCGCACGATGAGCGCCGAGCCTGCCCCGAGGCTCTCGTACAGGCGTCGACCGACCTCTTCATGCTCCGAAGCCGCCGCGAGCAGGGAACGGAGGAGGGTCTCGTTGCCGGGGTCGGCGATGAAGCGGCTCAGGTCGTCGAGCCAGACGACGAGGTCGCCCCGCACATCTCCGGAGTCACCCGGGGTGAAACGATCCGGCAGCAGGATGCCTTCGAGGAGGCACTCCGCGACGAGTGCGCCCTTCGACGACCACCAGCGATAGATCGTCTGCTTGCCGACTCCAGCGGCGGCGGCGATGCCCTCCATCGAAAGGTGGTCGTACCCGCGCTCGGCGAAAAGCCGCGCAGTCGCGTCGAGGATCGCGAGGCGCGCGGACTCGCTTCGCGCTGCGCCTCGTCGCCGCTCGGACATCCTCACATCCTATTCGCTATCAACGAGACGGACCGTTGCGTAGAGTTGTACCTCGGGGTTTCGGGAGGACAGACTGATGGCGGAACTGCTCTATCGCTTGGGCAAGCTCTCGGCGCGGCGCGCGTGGATGGTCGTCGCGGCATGGGTGCTCGTGCTCGTCGTCGCCGGCGTCGGCTTCGCCGTCGGGTTCAAGGGCCTCGCGACGAGCTTCGACATCCCCGGCACTGCGTCGGGCGCGGTGGCCGAAGAGCTCCAGGAGCAGCTGCCCGACTTCGCCGGTGCGTCCGGCACCGTGGTCTTCGAGACGAGCGACGGCAGCGCGCTGAGCGAGGCACAACGCGAGCAGATCAGCGCGCTTGTGGCAGACGGCCATGAGCTGCCGGATGTCGCAGACGTCATCGACCCCTTCGAGACCGAGCAGCAGCGGGCCGACCGCCGACAGGAGCTCACCGACGGCCGGGCGCAGCTCGAGGCCGGCCGCGCCCAGCTCGACTCCGCGCAGGCGCAACTCGACGCCGCCCGTCAGCAGGCCGTCGCGGCAGGGGCGCCGGCCGAACAGCTCGCCGTGCTCGACGAGCAGCAGGCGCAACTCGACGCATCTCGCGACGAGCTGGAGTCGGGCGCCGAGCAGCTCGAGGTCGGCGCCGAGCTGCTCGAACTCTCAGATGGTATTCGCGTGATCTCCGACGACGAGTCGACCGTGCTCGTGAACGTCGCCTTCACCGAGCCGCGGCTCGAGCTCCCCGAGGAGTCGAAGCAGGCAGTCATCGACCACTTCGAGTCCGAGCCGATCGACGGCGTCGAGGTCTCGTTCTCCACCGACATCGCGCAGGGCGTGCCGCAACTCGTCGGCATCGGCGAGATCGTCGGCGTGGTCTTCGCCGCCATCGTGCTGCTCGTGATGCTCGGTTCAGTGCTCGCGGCCGCACTTCCGCTCGTCACCGCCCTCGTCGGTGTCGCGATCGCCGCCCTCGGCTCGCTCGCATTCTCGGGCGTCGTGCAGATGGCGTCGGTGACCCCGATGCTCGGTGTGATGCTCGGCCTCGCGGTGGGCATCGACTACTCGCTCTTCATCATCAACCGGCACCGCAAGCAACTGCTGCAGGGTGCCGAGGTGCGCGAGTCGATCGGCCTCGCGAACGGCACCGCCGGCAACGCGGTGGTCTTCGCCGGCGCCACGGTCGTCGTGGCGTTGCTCGCCCTGAACGTGACCGGGGTCCCGTTCCTCGGCCTCATGGGAACCGTCGGCGCGATCGCCGTGGCGGTCGCCGTACTCATCGCGATCAGCCTCACCCCTGCGCTCCTCGGGCTTCTCGGCGAACGCGTGCTCAGCCGTCGTGCCCGGGCACGCGTTGGCGAGGAGCACCACGAAGACACGAAGGCCAAGCCCATGCCGACGTGGCGGGCCATCGTGACCGTCATCGCGACCGCCGCGGCCCTCCTCACGATCGCGATCCCGGCCCTCTCGATGCGCGTGGGCCTGCCAGACGGGTCATCCGAAGCCGCCGACTCCGCGTCGTACCGCGCGTTCATGACGACCGAAGCCGCGTTCGGCGCCGGCGCGAACGGCCCGCTTCTCGTGACCGCCGCCCTGCCCGCCGGCCTCGATGACGACGAGGTGCTCGGCGCCCAGCTCGAGGTGGCGCACACCCTGTCCGATCAGAACGACGTCGTCGCCGTCGCCCCGATCGCGGTCTCCGACGACGGCAGACTCGCGGCGTTCCAGGTCGTTCCCACCGAGGGGCCGAACAGCGCCTCCACCGAGCAGCTCGTGCGCGAGCTGCGTGAGCTGCCGCCGATCGGCGGCGACATCACGCTCGGCGTGGCCGGCCAGGCGGCGATCAACATCGACATCTCCGAGAACCTCGCCGACGTGCTGCCGACCTACCTCGCGGTCGTCGTCGGGCTCTCGCTGCTCATCATGATCCTCGTGTTCCGCTCGATCCTCGTGCCGCTCATCGCGACAGGCGGCTTCATCCTGTCGCTGTTCGCCACCTACGGCGCGACCGTCGCGGTCTTCCAGTGGGGCTGGCTCGCCGAGCCGCTCGGCATCCACACCGGTCCGATCCTGAGCTTCCTGCCGGTGATCCTCGTGGGCATCCTCTTCGGCCTCGCGATGGACTATCAGCTCTTCCTCGCGTCGGGCATGCGGGAAGCCTTCGTGCACGGGGCATCCGCTCGCCTGGCCGTCGCCCGCGGGTTCCGGGCCGGTCGGTCCGTCGTCATCGCCGCCGGCCTCATCATGGTGTCGGTGTTCGGCGGGTTCGTGTTCTCGGAATCGACCATGATCAGGTCGATCGGCTTCGGCCTCGCCTTCGGCGTGCTCGTCGACGCATTCGCGGTTCGGATGCTCCTCATGCCGGCGCTCATGCACCTGCTCGGCCGCTCGGCGTGGTGGATCCCGCGCTGGCTCGACCGCATCATGCCGAACGTCGACGTCGAGGGGGCGGCGCTCGAGCGCCGGCATCACGCCTGAGCGCTCCGCTCGCCGACCGAAGCAGGGAGTGCCAGGGCCTCCCGCAGACGGCACGATGGAGCAGTTCGAATCGCAGCTGCCGGCCGCCCGACGAAGCTGAACGCGCTCATTCTCCCGCGTACCGGCCGGGCTGCTCATCTCAGCGTAAGGTGACACACTCGACCACGTCGGAGGAGAAGCCGCCAACATGACCGACCGGGTCCCTGCTTCCGTTCTCCCGCGACTGACGAACGTTCTCGACGATGCCGTGAATAGCGGAATCACCCCGGGCGCAGTGTGCGAAATCACTCGATCCGGCACGCCGACCATCACGATCTCGACCGGTCGAGCAGCGAACTTCGATGACAGCGGGCAGCCGATCGCGCAGACCGCCGGCGAGCCTGTGGGCAACGACACGCTCTACGATCTCGCCTCGATCACCAAGATTTTCACGGCGATCACTGTGCTCAGCCTGGTGGATCGGGGTCTGCTCGATCTCGACGTGAGCGTTGCCGAATGGCTCCCCACCTACGGGTCTGGAGACAAGGCGGAAGTCACGCTCGCCCACCTGCTGAGCCACACATCTGGACTGGATCCGATCTCGCCGCGCTCCTGGCGTCGGTGCGTCCACGACGAGGGCACCGATCACGCGCGCTGGATCGAGCAGGAGCGCTCCGACGTGCTCGACGACATCCTGTCGCTCCCGCTCTCGTATGCGCCGGGCACCTCCATGCAGTACTCGTGCCTCGGCTACATCACCTCCATGGCCATCGCCGAGACGGCGACCGGTCTGGCGTGGGCGCGGCTCGTGAGCGAGCACGTGCTCGACCCGCTCGGGCTCACGCAGACGACGTTCGCCCCGGATGCCGCACGCAGCGCGCCCACGGAGTACATGCCGCAGATCGGGCGCGGCATGGTGCGCGGTACCGTCCACGACGAGAACGCGCGCGCGCTCGGCGGGGTGTCCGGCAATGCCGGCCTGTTCGCGCCGGTGCGCGACGTGACCGCGCTCGGTTCCGCCCTGCTCGCCGGGCTGCCCGGGGTGCTCAGCCCCCGCTCGTTCGACCGGCTGTGGCACGACCAGTTACCGACGATGCTCGGCAGTGCGGCCGAGCGCATCGAACAGGAGATCGGATTCGGTCAGAGCCTCGGATTGCGCATCGGCCAGGAGAGCTGGATGAGCGAACGGGGCAGTGGCGGCAGGGGCCATACCGGATTCACCGGCACGTCGCTTCTCGTGGACCGCGAAGAGAATCTCGTCGTCGCGCTCCTGACCAATCGGGTGCATCCGAATCGTGAACACTCCGACTCCACGGCGTTGCGCCGAACGGTCGGCGAGATGGCGTACACGGCACCCATCCAGGGTTGAGTTCAGGACCGTTCCCATTCTCTGCGAGCATCCATTGCAGGCTCGGCCGCTTCACGGCATTCTTACCAGTACGGTGGCGCGGTCGGCCGGAGAGGGACTTTCTCGCGCGGCGTCTGGGTCCTTTACTGGAGTGGAGCTTTCCGGAACGAAGGAGCACATTGTGCGTGGAGTAATGATGTACGGGCCGGGAGACGTTCGGCTCGAAGAGCGCGACGCCCCAATGATCATCGAACCCACGGATGCGATTATCCGCTTGTCCGCGACGTGTATTTGTGGGTCTGATTTGTGGCCGTACCGCGGGGCGGAGCCTCTCTACTCGACGCCGCAGGCGATGGGTCATGAGTACATCGGCGTGGTCGAAGAGATCGGCGCAGATGTGAAGAATGTGGAGATCGGCGATTTCGTAGTTGGGTCGTTCGTCGCCTCGGACAATACCTGCGAGATCTGCCAGGCCGGCTACCAATCCCGTTGCATCCACAACGTGATGATGGGCGCGATCGGCACGCAGGCTGAGCTCGCACGTGTCCCGCTGGCCGACGGCACTCTCGTCGCCACCCCTGGTCACCCCGATGCTGACCTGATCCCGTCGCTGATGGCGGCATCCGATGTGCTCGGCACCGGGTGGTACGGGGCCGTCGCCGCCGAAGCAGGACCCGGAAAGACCATCGCTGTCGTCGGCGATGGTGCTGTGGGGCTTTCGGCGGTCCTCGCTGCCAAGCAGCTCGGTGCCGAACGGATTATCCTGTTCAGCCGCCACCCCGAACGACAAGCGCTGGGGCGCGCGTTCGGCGCGACGGACATCATCGAAGAGCGCAGCGATGAGGGTGCGGCAAAGGTCAAGGAGCTCACGGGCGGCTACGGTAGCCACGGCACCGTTGAGGCCGTCGGCACGCAGGAGTCGATGTGGCAGGCGATCAACAGCACTCGTCCCGGCGGTTACGTCGGAGACGTCGGAGTTTCTCATGGCGTCGAATTGGACGGCTTGAACCTCTTCTTCGCGAGCGTGCACCTGCACGGCGGGCCGGCCCCGGTGCGCCAGTACCTCCCCGACCTCATCCAGCTCATCTGGGACCGCAAGATCGACCCCGGAAAGGTGTTCGACCTGACTTTGCCGGTCGAGGAGGCCGCCGAAGGCTACAAGGCGATGGATGAGCGCCGTGCCACGAAGGTTCTTCTCACCTTCTGACTCCGCGCCCACGGGCGGCCTGCAGGCCTCGACGCGGTCGTCGCCCGCCGTTTCCGCTTCGACGCCGAAGACCGCCCCTCCGACGTCCTGGTCTAGTGCGGCCGGAGACCGGCTTCGATCCGGTCCATGGTGTCGGCATAGGCGTCGGTGATGTCGATGTCGAGTCGTTCGGCGATGACGATCACCCACCACAGGGATTCCGAGAGCTTGTGCCGCAGCTGCGCATCGACGTCGCCGTCGATCTCCCACGTGCCGTCGTGGGCGAGGATCAGTCGACCGACCGTGCCGACGTCATTGCTGAAGCCGAGCATGAGCTCGTGCAGTGTCCACACCTTTCCATTGAGCCGCTGCTCGATCGTCTCGTACAGCGCCCGCACCTCCATCGCGCGCTCGCGCGCGGATTCGAGGCTGACCTGCTGTTCGGTGTTCACGGAGTCCTCCTTGAGTGTCGTCGTCCTTGAGTGTTGTCGTGCAATCGATCGGTCGGATGCCGCGGCTACTGCCCTGCGACCGCCTCGACTGTGCGCGCATCCGCGGTGCTCGCCGCTGCTGCTTCCGACCGGGGCGATCTTCGTGAAATCGGCAAACAGGCGGTTCGCGCGGAAATCGCTCAACGCGCGGTCGCCCTTCTGGACGAGCGCGGATTCGACGAGACGACCGTCGAGGAGATCTCCGCCGCAGTCGGAATCTCCCCGCGGAGCTTCTTCCGCTACTTCGCGACGAAGGAGGACCTCGTCATCGGCGACCTCATGCCGATGGGGCGTCTGATCGAAGAGGCACTTCTGTCGCGCCCGGAAGACGAGTCGCCGTGGGCGGCGCTTCGGGCAGCGCTGGCGCCACTCGAACGCATCGCCGTGGGCGACCTCGAGGCCGTGCGACGAACCACCCGTGTGGCGCTGAGCACCCCGGGCTTGCGAGCGAAGACGATCGAACGGCACACCGCATGGGCGGCCGTGCTCGCTCCGATCATCGCCCGTCGCCTCACGGGGAAGAAGGAGCACCCGACCATCACGGCCGACGCCATCACCCAGTCCGCTCTCGCGTGCCTTTACGTCGCCACGTCGGCGTGGGCCACCGACGGTGGTCGATCGTATTCCAGCCTCCTCGACGAGGCCTTCGACGCGGTCGCGCAACTGTGAGCGCCGCCACCGAGTCCGCGCCCACCACCAACTCGTCGGACCGGTCGACCACACGCAGTTCCTAGCCCATTCCATTGCCTCCTTGAGGTGCATCTCGCAGACATTGTATGGCGCATGACCCAGTACTGCACCGCGAAACTGCGCAACATCGACTGCAGCTACGAGATGGCGCGACTGGTCCAGATGCGCGCGTCACGGTGAATGCGTTCAGCCCCGGCGCCATGTCCGACATCGGCCGCAGCGGATGCCGCGCGCGAGCCGGATCAACCGACCGTCGGCAATAGGATGGGTCCAACCTATTGAGCTCGCGAGAGCTTCTCCCCGGAGCTTGGCGCACGATCGGCTCAGTTACTCCTCAACGAAGATGGTCCCGCTCAGCGAGAGCGAGCACGCGGGCTTCGTTCTGAGCTAGCCCCCTGGGGCTGCGTTCTGCTAGGAAGAGAACCCAGGTGTTCCCCCAACGAACGGATGAAACGTGACAAGTCCCAGCGACCAGCAGTCTGATGTACTCGAGCAGAGCGACTACGCGGCCGTGGGTGGCGCGCCGGCGATCACCGCGGTGGTCGGCAGGTTCTACGAACTGGTGGTGGCCGACGACCGGCTCGCCTCGTATTTCGAGGGGGTCGAGATGGTCCGGCTCAAGCGCCACCAGGTCGCACTGGTCTCGCAGGTCATGGGCGGTCCGGTCGAGTACTCGGGGCGCGACCTGCGCGCGGCGCACCAGGGCATGGGCATCTCGACCGACGACTTCGCCGTCGTCGTCGCCCACCTGGTGACGGCGCTGACCGAAGCCGGCGTCGAGCCCGCGATCATCGGCCGGGTGGGGGCTGCGCTCGGCGGAACGGAGTCGGACATCGTCGAGGTGGCCTCGACGCGAGGCTGACTCGGTGAACACTGCCGCGCTGAAAGAGACGTGGGCGCTCGCCGAGACTCTCGGTGACGAAGTCCCGCTGCACTTCTACTCCCACCTGTTCCTCTCTCACCCCGAGGTGCGGAGCATGTTCCCGGTCTCGATGGCGACCCAGCGCGACCGGTTGGTCGGCGCGCTGGGCCGCATCGTGTCGGGAGTGGACCAGCTCGACGAGGTCACCGGGCTGATCCAGCAGCTCGGCCGCGACCACCGGCGCTTCCAGGTCGTGGCGCAGCACTACGACGCGGTCGGTGCTTCCCTGCTCGCCACGCTGAAGCACTTCCTCGGAGATTTGTGGACCGAGGAGCTCGCCGCGGACTGGGCGGCGGCCTATGGCCTCATCGCCACGGTGATGGTCCAGGCGGCTGAGGAGTCCGAGCGCACGAGTCCGGCCTCATGGGCTGGGCAGGTGCTCTCAGTCGATCGGCGAAGCCTCGACATCGCGGTGTTCCAAGTGCTTCCCGATCCTGCGTTGTCCTTCGAACCGGGCCAGTCGATGGCGATGGAGATCCCCTCCCGCCCTCGGCTCTGGCGCTATTTCAGTCCCGCCAACGCTCCACGCGCCGACGGCACCCTCGAGTTCCACATCCAGATGGTTCCCGGAGGTCAGGTGAGCGGCACGATGATCGGCTCGCTCGCGGTCGGAGAGACCGTGCGCCTCGGTGCCCCGATCGGTGAGGAGCTGACGCTCGGGGAGAATGATCGCGGACGCGACCTGCTGATGATCGCCGGCGGTGTCGGCCTGGCGCCTCTCCGAGCTCACCTGGAGCGCATCGACCAGCGCTGGCAGGAGACAGGCGAGGCTCCTCAGGTGCATGTGTTCCATGGGGCGCGCGTGCCGTGGAACCTCTACGAGAACAAGCTGCTCCAAGATCTGCGCGTTCGCCCGTGGTTCACCTATACGCCGGTGGTCTCGGACGACCCGAGCTTCCCGGGCGCCAAGGGCCTGGTGGGGGATGTCGCTGCCGACGCCGCCCGGCCCGGTGACCTCGCACTCGTGTGCGGGTCGCCCAACATGGTGCGGCACGCGGTGTTGCGTGTGCGCAACGCCGGCCTGCCCTCGAGCGACATTCGCTTCGAGCAGTTCGCTACCCTCGACGAAGACAGCCACGCATTGCATCACCACACCCAGAACCCGCAGCCGGCGCAGGCTGCCGTAGAGCAAGTGGGAACCCGCTGATGACGCCCATGACGACCGACGACCCCGACTTTCCCGACGCTCCTCCCGCCGTGGAGCACGAGGGAACCCTGGCGAGCGCGGTGGGCCGCCTGCCCGAGGCGAGCGAGGTGCGCTTCGGCATCAAGCACATCGGCGGCGGGTACGACCGGGTGGAGGTCGACGCGTTCGTACGCAAGACGTCGGAAGCCGTTGGCGCCGTCCGGGCCGCCGCGGACAGCGCCCACGAGGAGTTGACGAACCTGCGCGCTGAGAACGCCAAGCTCCATGCGGAGGCCGGCACCGATCTCCATCAGGAGATCGCTGCAGGGGCCGTCGGGTTGCTCTCTCAGGCGCAGCTGATCGCAGACCGCGCGGTGGCCGACGCTGAGCAGTACGCCCGCGATCTGGTGATCACGGCCCGCGACCAGTACCGCGAGGTTCTGGAGCGCGCAGAACGCAGCGCGGTGCATGTGGCCGCGGGGCTGACCACGTCGGAGAAGCCGGCCCTTCCTGAGATCGAGTACGTGCGTACCTACGCCAAGGTCGCGCAGATCCAGTTGCGCTCCGTGCTCGACGCCCTCACCGAACAGGTCGACCGTCTCGGAACCCTGCCTCAGGCCGAGCACGAACCGGTCGCCGGTGCCTCGATCGGCGACGAAACGCCGCCGGTCGATGACGCGGTCGTCGAGCCCGATTGGACACGACCGGCCGTCCAGCGGGAATCATTCGTCGAGCCAGCATCGTTCTCGATGCCGGGATCGTTCTCCGAGTCATCGGCGTTTTCCGAGGAATCGCCCTCCGAGTCAGCGGCGCTGGCCGAGCCCCGAGCCCCTGTTCGAAACTGACCCCCGGCGCCTTCGATAGACGCTCCGAACCACTCACGAACAACAGAAAGCCCCCGCCACCGCGGGGGCTTTCTTCTTGAACCGAGTTTCGTGAACGATCGATGAGATTCGTGAATCCCTCATGCTGGTGCGCGAGGGGGGACTTGAACCCCCACACCCTTGCGAGTACTGGCACCTGAAGCCAGCGCGTCTGCCAATTCCGCCACTCGCGCACGTATGGATGCACCGCAGTGCGTCCAACCACGAGAGACTAACATTTTGCGCCCGTCAAAGCCATTCGAGCCCAGCGGATGCCGCGCGCCGCGCGCCGAGTCGCAGGACGGATGTCGCGACACGCCGGGCGCCGCGGCGTGTCGGCCATTCTGTCGTGCAACTCGTCGATTCGAGCCCACCGCCCGATAAACAGACCCTTGGCGATTCCTCCGAGTATCGGCCTCGCCTCGCGTTCCCCAGCCACCCGGGAATAGCATCGAGCAGCGGGTTCCGGTGCCCCGACCGACGCGACGAAAGGACCGCCCGTGAGCTCGCCCAGCGAGACCCCCCACTCCCCCACCAGCCACGACGAGCGTGCCCCGCGCACGGCAAGGGCGCTCAGCAACATCCGCGGCTATCTCTTCGACCTCGACGGCGTGCTGACGCCGACCGCGACCGTGCACATGCACGCCTGGGCGCGCTTGTTCACCCCCTTCCTCGAGCGGCACGGCGCCGCGCCGTATGAAGAGGCCGACTACTTCTCGTACATCGACGGCAAGCCACGCTACGACGGCGTGCGCAGCCTGCTCGAGAGCCGCGGCATCCGCGTGCCCGAAGGCGAAGTGACCGACTCTCCCGTCATAGACACCGTGCACGGCCTCGGCAACCGAAAGAACGAGGCCTTCAACGAGACGCTCGCCGAAGGGGGCGTCGCCGCATACCCGGCGAGCGTGGCCTTCCTCGACGCGGTGCAGGCGATCGGATGCCTCGTGGCCGTCGTCTCGAGCTCGAAGAACGCCCCCTCTGTGCTGGCGGCGGCGGGGCTCGCCGATCGCTTCGAGGTCGTCGTCGACGGCGCGGTCGCCGCGCGCGACGGGATCCCCGGCAAGCCGGCCCCCGACACATTCGAGCGCGCGGCAGAGCTGCTCGGCCTTCCGACGAGGGCCTGTGCGGTCGTCGAAGATGCCGAGTCGGGGGTGAAGGCCGGTGCCTCGGGCGACTTCGGCGTCGTCATCGGCGTCGATCGCGGCGTCGGCCGCGAGGCCCTCGAAGCGCTCGGTGCCGACATCGTGGTCGACGAACTCGACGAGCTCATCCCCCTGCTGCCACCCGCCGATCCCGTCGAAGGGAGCCACGCCGGCACGCGCGCTTCGACTGGCTCAGCGAGCGGTACCCGACCAACGAACACCCCCCGAGAGGAACCCGAATGAGGTTCGCCGACCACGACCCACTGAACCGCACCCGGTTCCCGATCGACGAGTGGGCGCTTGTCGAGACCGACTTCGGCGAGGCCGACATGGGCCGCACCGAGACGCTCTTCGCCGTCGGCAACGGCTACCTCGGCATGCGCGGCAACGTCGAGGAGGGCCGCGACGGCTTCATGCACGGCACCTTCGTGAACGGCTTCCACGAGACGTGGCCGATCCGGCACGCCGAAGAGGCGTTCGGGTTCGCGCGCGTGGGTCAGACAATCGTGAACGCGCCGGATGCCAAGGTCATCCGCCTCTACGTCGACGATGAGCCCCTCGTGCTCACCGAGGCCGAGCTCCTCTCCTATGAGCGTCGGCTCGACTTCCGCCTCGGTGCGCTGAGTCGCTCGATCGTCTGGCGCACCCCGTCGGGCAAGCGCGTGCTCATCACGAGCCGGCGCATGGTGTGCTTCACCGACCGTCACCTCGCCGTCATCGACTACGAGGTCGAACTGCTCGACTCGGATGCCGCGGTGACCATCTCGAGCCAGATCCTGAACCGTCAAGACGGCCGCGACGAGTACCGCTCGGGCGTGCTCGAGACCAGCGGCGGCTTCGATCCCCGCAAGGCCGAGCAGTTCAACGAACGCGTGCTGCAGCCCCGCGTGAAGCGGCGCACCGAGGGCCGATACCTCCTCGGCTACCAGACGACGAACTCGGGCATGGCGATCGCGATCGCCGCCGAGCATTCGATCACCACCGACAACTCCTTCACCGAGTCGGGCTCCATCGAAGACGACCTCGCCAAGCACATCTATCGGGTGCGCGCCAAGCAGGGCCAGCCGATCCGCATCACCAAGATGGTCAGCTATCACACGGCCAGGAAGGTGCCGGCGCGCGAGCTCGCCGATCGCAGCGACCGCACCCTCGACCGCGCGGCAGAGGTGGGCGTGGGCGAGCTCTTCGCCCAGCAGCGTGCGTGGCTCGACGACTTCTGGGCCCGCTCCGACGTCGAGATCACCGGCCAGGCGGCGATCCAGCAGGCGACTCGTTGGAACCTCTTCCAGCTCGCGCAGGCGACGGCGCGCACCGATGGCGGCGGCGTCGCCGCGAAGGGGGTCTCGGGCTCCGGCTACGGGGGCCACTACTTCTGGGACAGCGAGGTCTACGTCCTCCCGTACCTCACCTACACGGCGCCGATCGTCGCGCGCAACGTGCTGCGATTCCGGCAACGGATGCTCGACCCCGCCCGCGCCCGCGCGCTGGAGCTGAACCAGATGGGGGCGCTGTTCCCGTGGCGCACGATCAACGGTCAGGAGTCGAGCGCGTACTACGCTGCCGGCACCGCGCAGTACCACATCGACGCCGACATCGCTTATGCGCTGTGCCAGTACGTCGCCGCGACAGGCGATCAAGACTTCTTAGGTCGCGGGGCGATCGACATCCTCGTCGAGACCGCCCGCATGTGGGAAGATCTCGGCTTCTGGCGCTCGAACGCCGACGACGTGTTCCACATCCACGGCGTCACCGGCCCCGACGAGTACACGACGGTCGTCAACGACAACCTGTACACGAACGTGATGGCGCGAACGAACCTCGCCGCCGCGGCATCCGCCGTCGACAACCTGCAGGTGCTCGACCCTGTGGCCTACCACCGCCTCGTCGAGCGACTCGGGGTGACGCCCGCCGAGGTCGCGAGCTGGCGCCGCGCGGCCGCGCACATGCACATCCCCTACGACGAGCAGCTCGGCATCCACCCGCAAGACAGCGCGTTCCTGCAGAAGGAACTTTGGGATCTCGAGAACACTCCCGAAGACCGCCGCCCGCTCCTCCTGCACTACCACCCGCTCGTCATCTACCGCTTCCAGGTGTTGAAGCAGGCCGACGTGGTGCTCGCGCTCTACCTGCAGGGCGACCGGTTCTCCACCGAGATGAAGCGGGCCAACTTCGAGTACTACGACCCGCTGACCACTGGCGATTCGACGCTGTCGGCGATCGTGCAGTCGATCATCGCGGCCGAGGTCGGGTACCACGAACTCGCGATGCGCTACTTCCGATCGGCGCTCTTCGTCGACCTCGCCGACCTGCACCACAACGCGGCCGACGGGGTGCACGTCGCCTCGACGGGCGGTGTGTGGAGCGCGCTCGTGTCGGGTTTCGGCGGGTTCCGCGACCACAACGGCATCTTCACGTTCGACCCGCGCCTGCCCGACGGGTGGCAAGGCCTCACATTCCGCATCACGCTCCGCGGCACGCGGCTGCGCGTACGTCTCGACCCCGAATCGATCTCGTTCGCGGTCGAGGACGGGGTCGAAGCACGCGTGCGGGTTCGCGGTGTCGACGTGGTCGTGACGGCCGGCACGGATGTCTCGGTGCCGCTCGACGGGCAGGGTCCGCGCCTCTACGGGGCACCGACGATGCGCGACGTCACCGGCTCGCGTCGGGCAGACGGCACACTGCTGACGGCGTCGATCCCGACGCTCTCGCTCGACGTCGACGAAGCCGACTCGACGATCCAGGTCGATTGATTCGCGAGTCTTACAGCCCTTCGGGCTACCATGTCACAGTCACGACAGCGTCGTAGCACACCTGGAACGGGAGACCTGTGGGCCTACTGGACAACTTCGAGAAGGGTCTCGAGCGAGCCGTCAACGGCGCGTTCGCGAAGACCTTTCGCTCGGGGCTGCAACCCGTCGAGATCACTTCTGCCCTGAAACGGGAGATCGACACGAAGGCTGCGGTCGTCTCACGCGACCGCGTGCTCGTACCGAACAGCTTCGTCGTGCGCATGGCACCCGCCGACTACGCCCGCATGACGGGCCTCGGTCCGGCGCTCATCGACGAACTCGTCGACCTCGTGCAGAAGCACGCTGCGAGCCAGCGCTTCCAGTTCGCGGGCGGCATCACGATCGCGCTGCACGCCGATGACAGCCTCACCGAGGGCATGGTGCAGGTCGACTCGCAGAATGTGAAGGGCCAGGTCGCCTGGACCCCGGTGCTCGATGTGAACGGCAAGCGCTACCCGATCCTGAAGGGGCGCACGGTCATCGGCCGCGGCAGCGAGGCCGACATCACCCTCGATGACTCTGGGGCGTCACGTCGGCACGCCGAGGTGCAATGGGACGGCAGTCGCGCGCGCGTGCGCGACCTCGGCTCCACGAACGGCAGTCAGCTCAACGGCTCTCCCCTGAAAGACGCAATCCTCGAACCCGACTCGGTCATCACGATCGGCCGCACCCGCATCGTGTTCCGGGTGCTCGCGCAGGCTTCTCCCGGCGGCGACGCAGGCTCGCGCACCGACCCGGCCACCGAACGTCACGACATGGGCGGGTTCTGGGGGCCCGGCGAATGAGTGAACTGACCCTTCTCGTCCTCCAACTCGGCTTCCTGCTGTTGCTCTGGGTGTTCATCTTCGCGATCGTCTATGCACTGCGCAGCGACCTCTTCGGGCAGCGGGTGCGCAAGCTGCAGCCCGAGACGTCCGCTGCGGGCGCGGCATCGGTGTCCACGTTCCCCAGCTCACCCGTGTCGGCGGCGCCTGTCCCCTCGCCGGCGGTTGCACCGGTGGCACACGCGGCCGCGGCATCCGGCGGCGCCAACGGCGAGCTCGCCTCGAGCGACAACGCGACCCGTCTCGTCATCACGAGCGGCGCGAAGGCCGGTGCGGAGTTCCCACTCGGCCACGACGAGATCACCATCGGCCGCTCGAGCGACTCGGCGATCATCATCCGCGACGACTACACCTCCACCCACCACGCCCGAATCATGCAGTGGAACGGCCGCTGGATGATCCAAGATCTCGATTCGACGAACGGCACCTTCCTCAACGGCTCCAGAGTGACCGTGCCGACCCCGATCCCGCTCGGAGCCACCGTCAAGGTGGGAGCGACGACGTTCGAGCTGCGGCGGTAGCCCGTGGCGACTGTCAAGGCGAGCGCTGCGGTCTCGCATGTGGGGCGCATCCGCTCGAACAACCAGGACTCGGGGTACGCCGGACGCCGCCTGTTCGTCGTCGCCGACGGCATGGGCGGGCACGCGGGCGGTGACGTCGCGAGCGCGATCGCGACGCGGCGCATCGCCGAGGCCGATGTCGACTACGACAACACGACCGAGGCCGCGGCATCCCTCGAGGGCGCCCTGATCGCCGCGAACCGTCAGCTCGCGGCCACCGTCGCCGAGCACTCCGAACTCACCGGCATGGGCACGACCGTGAGCGCCGTGCTGCTCGTCGGCGATCGCATCGTCATTTCGCACATCGGCGACTCCCGCATCTACCTGCTGCGGTCGGGCGAGCTCAGCCAGATCTCCACCGACCACACCTTCGTGCAGCGCCTCGTCGACGCAGGTCGCATCACCGCCGAAGAGGCGATGGTGCACCCGCGTCGTTCGGTGCTCATGCGTGTGCTCGGCGACGTCGAGGCGTCGCCCGAGATCGACGCGATGGTGCTCGACACGCGGGCGGGCGACCGCTGGATGCTGTGCTCCGACGGCCTCTCGGGCGTCGTCTCCTTCGACGAGATCCACGACCTGATGTCGGCCGAGGCGGGCGCCAAGCAAGTGGCCGACCGGCTCGTGAAGGCCTCGCTCGACGGCGGGGCACCCGACAACGTCACGGTCGTGATCCTCGACATCGGCGAACCGCCGACGCCGGCGACCCCGCCCCTCGTGGTCGGTTCGGCCGCCGCGCCGCTCGCCTTCGGCCAGCCCGAGCCCGTGCGCGCCCGCGGCATCCGTCTCACGCCGTTCCGTCCGCACCCCGTTCAAGAGACGCACTTCGAGCCCGACTCCGAAGACTTCTTCGACGAGATCATCGAAGAAGACGCCCGTCGCCGCCGCCGCCGCCGCTGGACGTGGAGCTTCTGGATCGTGCTGCTCGTTGCCGCCATCGCGGCGGCGTTCCTGCTCGGCTACCAGTGGACGCAGACGCGCTACTACGTGGGCGAGTCCAACGGCCGGGTCGCGATCTTCCAGGGCATCCAGCAAGACCTGGGGCCGATCTCGCTGCACGAACTCCACACCGAGATCGACCTCGACATGGCAGAGCTTCGTACCTACGACCAGCAGCGTGTCGAGCAGACCATCAGCGCGGGCTCCTTCTCCGAGGCGTATCGCATCGTGCAGCGGCTGGAGGATTCCGTTGAGTGACCTCCACGTCGGTCAAGTCGCGACGCCCCCAGAGGGCGTCCGCCGCATCCGGATACCGCAGAAGCTGCGCAATCTCGAGTTCTGGCTGCTCCTCATCGCATGCTTCATCAACGCCGCGGCGATCGTGCTCGTGCAGCTCGGGGCGCTCGGTCACATCGACACGCAGCTGGTGCTGCTCGGCGCCGGACTCTCGGTGCTCGTGTTCGGCCTGCACATCGGCATGCGATTCGTCGCGCGCGACGCAGACCCGTTCCTGCTGCCGATCGCGACCGTGCTCAACGGCCTCGGCATCGCGATGATCTACCGCATCGACATCGCCAACGATGAGTCGGGCTGGGAGAGCGCAGCGGTGCGGCAGATCGCATGGAGCGGCATCGCGATCGTCTGCGCGATCGCAACGATCTTCGTCATCCGCAACCACCGCGTGCTGTTCCGCTACACCTATCTCGCGGGGCTCGCCGCGATCATCCTGCTGCTCCTACCGCTCGTGCCCGGCCTCGGGCGCGAGGTGAGCGGCGCGCGGGTGTGGATCGGCCTCGGCGACTTCGCCACGTTCCAGCCCGGCGAGATCGCGAAGATCGCCCTGGCGGTCTTCTTCGCCGGTTATCTCGTCCGCAACCGCGACTCGCTGTCGATGGTGGGCACGAAGTTCCTCGGCATGCAGTTTCCGCGGGCACGCGACCTCGGCCCGCTCCTCATCGTGTGGGCGCTGTCGATGGCCGTCATCGTCTTCCAGCGCGACCTCGGCACCGCGCTCCTCTACTTCGGCCTCTTCCTCGTGATGCTCTACGTCGCGACGAGCCGGTTGTCGTGGGTGGTGCTCGGGCTCAGCCTCTTCATCGGCGGTGCGATCATCGCCAGCCAGACCCTCGACTACGTCGGCAATCGTTTCGCGAACTGGCTCGACCCGTTCAATCCCGAGCGCTTCGACCAGGTCTACGGCGGCAGCTACCAGCTCGTGCAAGGCCTCTTCGGGCTCGCCAACGGCGGGTTGATCGGCACTGGCTGGGGCCAGGGCCGACCCGACATCACCCCGGTTCCGCAGAGCGACTACATCATCGCGAGCCTCGGTGAGGAGCTCGGCCTCGCCGGCATCTTCGCGATCCTCGCGCTGTACCTGCTGTTCGTCGCACGCGGGTTCCGCATCGGGTTCGCCGGCCAAGACGACTTCGGCAAACTGCTCGGCGTGGGCCTCGCGTTCGTCGTCGCCCTGCAGGTCTTCATCGTCGTCGGAGGCGTCACCCGCGTCATCCCGCTCACCGGTCTCACCACTCCGTTCCTCGCAGCTGGTGGTTCCTCGCTCGTGGCGAACTGGATCATCGTCGCCCTGCTCCTGCGCCTGTCCGATACGGTGCGCAACCACCCGAGGCTGGTGATCGACGGATGAACCGCGAGCTCAAGCGCGTCTCGATCGTCGCGCTCCTCATGTTCCTCACCCTGCTCGTCTCGTCGACGATCATCCAGTACGCGCAGGCTGAGACACTCTCGGCCGACCCTCGCAACTCGCGCACCCTCTACGAGAGCTACTCCGTCGAGCGCGGCCCGATCCTCGTCGACGGTGAGCCGATCGCCTACTCGCAGCCCTCCGACGACAACTACAAGTTCCAGCGGGTCTACTCGAACGGACCCTTGTACGCCGCGGTCACCGGGTACATCCCCGTCAACGGCGAGGCCACTGGCCTCGAGCGTTCGCTCAACGACTACCTCAGCGGGCAGTCGTCGAGCCAGTTCTTCGATTCCCTCAACCGCCTGATCTCAGGGCAAGATCCGATGGGGGCATCCGTCGAGGTCGCGATCGACCCGGTGGCGCAACAGGCCGCGTGGGACGCGCTCGGCGACTACACGGGCGCGATCTACGTCACCGAGCCGTCGACCGGGCGCATTCTCGCGATGGTCACCAAGCCGACATACGATCCGAACGCGCTGGTCGTGCACGACAGTGCCCTGGCGCTCGCGACCTACGAGGGACTGCTCGCCGACCCGGGCGACCCGCTCTTCAATCGGGCGACGGGCGGCGACATGAACCCGCCTGGGTCGGTGTTCAAGCTCGTCGTCACCGCGGCCGCACTCGAGTCGGGCAAGTACACGCCCGAGAGCCAGTTGCCGAACCCCCCCACGTTCACCCTGCCCGGCACCGACTCCGTCGTCCGCAACACCGAGGGCGGCAACTGCGGCGGCGGCGACACCGTCAGCCTCGCGACGGCGCTACGTCTCTCGTGCAACATCCCGTTCGCCGAGCTCGGCATCGAACTCGGCGACGCAGCGATCCGCGAGCAGGCCGAGAAGTTCGGGTTCAATTCGGAGTTCGAGATTCCGACGGTGACCGAGCCGAGCATCTACCCGCGAGTGCTCGACGACGCGCAGACGGCCCTCTCGGCATTCGGGCAGTACGAGGTGCGTGCCACGCCGATGCAGATGGCGATGGTGTCGGCCGCGATCGCGAACGACGGCATCGTGATGAACCCGAATCTGGTCGATCAGATCACGGCGCCCGACTTCAGCCCACTGCAGGAGTTCGAACCCCGCGAGTTCGGCCGTGCGATCAGCGAGGAGACGGCGAACACGATGGTCGGCATGATGATCAACGGCGTCGAAAATGGGGCCGCGAGTAATGCAAGAATAGACGGCGTCAGCGTGGCCGGTAAAACGGGTACAGCGGAGAACGCAGAGAGTGACCCCTACACTCTCTGGTTTACCGGTTTTGCCCCCGCCGACAATCCTCAGTACGCGATCACAGTGCTCGTTGAGGATGGCGGGGGACTTGGTCAGGAAGGGTTCGGCAATGGCATTGCCGCACCCATCGCAAAGCAGGTACTAGAGGCGGTGCTGAACAAATGAGACCGAGCGCAGGGCTCACCTTCGGGGGGCGCTACGAACTGCAGTCCCGCATTGCGATCGGCGGGATGGGCGAGGTGTGGCAAGCCACAGACCTCGTCATCGGACGTCAGGTCGCGATCAAGATCTTGAAAGACGAGTACCTGGGCGACCCGGGCTTCCTCGAGCGCTTCCGCGCCGAGGCCCGCCATGCCGCGCTCGTGAACCATGAAGGCATCGCCAACGTCTTCGACTACGGCGAGGAAGACGGCAGCGCGTACCTCGTTATGGAGCTCGTGCCCGGCGAGGCGCTCTCCACGATCCTCGAGCGCGAGCATGTGCTCTCCACCGACAAGGTGCTCGATATCGTCGCGCAGACCGCGGCGGCACTGCAGGCAGCGCACGCCGCCGGACTCGTGCATCGCGACATCAAGCCCGGAAACCTGCTCATCACGCCCGACGGGCGCGTGAAGATCACCGACTTCGGCATCGCGCGCATCGCCGACCAGGTGCCGCTCACGGCCACCGGCCAGGTCATGGGCACGGTGCAGTACCTCTCGCCCGAGCAGGCGTCGGGCCACCCGGCCTCGCCGACCACCGACATCTACTCGCTCGGCATCGTCGCCTACGAGGCCCTCGCGGGCCGTCGCCCCTTCACTGGCGAGTCGCAAGTGGCCATCGCGATGGCGCAGATCAACGAGACACCGCCCGACCTGCCGGTCACGGTCTCCGAGCCGGTGCGCAACCTGGTCTACGGATGCATCGCGAAGAACCCGGCCGACCGGCCGCAGTCGGCCGCGCTTCTCGCACGCGCAGCCACTGCCCTCCGCCGAGGCGACGTGCAGGCTGCTGCCGCCGCGGTGCCCGCCGTGCTCGGCGCTGCCGGCGCCACGGCCGCCACGATGCTCATGCCGCAGGCCGGCGCCACCGCCGCGACGACGGTGATGCCGCAGGCCGACGGCGCCCCGGGCGACGACGAAGAGCCCGTCGAAGAGAAGAAGAAGCGCAGCCCGTGGACCTGGCCGCTCATCGTGCTCATCGCGCTGCTCGCGATCGTGCTCATCGGCACGATCATCGCGCTCTCTCTGAACGGCGGTGGGAAAGAAGCGCCCTCGACGGCGCCGTCGACGCCGGCGTCGTCGGCGAGCACGCCCTCGACGCCGCCTCCGTCGACGCCCGATGCGCCGACGACCGCCCAGGTCATCCGTGAAGACTACCTGGGGCTCACGGTCGACGAGGCTCGGGCGAGCCTCCAGGCCCTCGGCATGGTCGTGAACGCCGTCGAGGGCACCCCCGCGGCAACCCCTGAAGAGGCCGGCCGTGTCTACGACGTGAACCCCACGGGCAACATGCAGATCGGCTCCGAGGTCACGATCACGTTCTACGTCGATCCTGAGACGCCGGGCGCGCCGGCGGCGGCGCCTCGTGTGGCGCCGACGAGCCTGAAGGCCGGTGAGACGTTCACAGTCTCATGGGACGCTCAATCGTGCCCTGCCGGCCAGACGCTGTCGGGCTACCAGGTGTCGGTACAGGGAACGGGGGCGCCGTCGGCACAGCCGTCGGGTGCCGGCGCGACCGAAGCTCTCCTGCAGACGACCGAGGCGACGAGCGGCCAGCTCACGGTCACCTACGTCTACTACTGCGGTTCGGTGGCCTCCCCCGCGTCACCGTCGGCGACGGTAACCGTGACAGCCGCGGCCAACGACAACAAGAACAATTAGCACGCTGCAACTGACGGGATCATTCACAGAAGGGACGGAGCCACAGGGTGAACGATGAAGGACGAGTGCTCGCGGGTCGATACCGCGTCGGCGCCCTCATCGGGCGCGGTGGCATGTCCGACGTGCACGTCGGCACCGACACCCGGCTCGGTCGCCAGGTCGCCATCAAGCTGCTGAAGCCCCAGCTGGCGACAGACCCGGCGTTCCGCATGCGGTTCCGGCAGGAGGCGCAGTCGGCGGCGCGCATGGCGCACCCCACGATCGTGCGCGTGTTCGATGCGGGCGAAGAAACGGTCATCGACTCCGCTGGTCAAGAGGTGCAGCTGCCCTTCATCGTGATGGAGTTCGTCGAGGGTCGGCTGCTGAAAGACATCATCCACGACGGACCCCTCGAGGCGTCTGCCGCGGTGCGGGTCATCGATGGTGTGCTGACCGCACTCGAGTACTCTCACCGAGCAGGCGTCGTGCACCGCGACATCAAGCCCGGCAACATCATGATCACCACCGCGGGCCAGGTGAAGGTCATGGACTTCGGCATTGCCCGAGCAGTCTCCGACTCGTCGACGACGGTCGCGCAGACCACGGCGATCCTCGGCACAGCGTCGTACTTCTCGCCCGAGCAGGCCAAGGGCGAGACCGTCGACGCGCGCACCGACCTGTACTCCAGTGGCGTGGTGCTCTTCGAGATGCTCACCGGTCGGCCGCCGTTCCGCGGCGACACGCCCGTCGCGGTGGCCTACCAGCACGTCAGCGAACGGCCGGTCAAGCCGAGCGTCATCAATCCGAAGGTCTCGCCCGCGCTCGATTCGGTCGTGCTGCACGCCCTCGCGAAGAATCGCGACCAGCGCTACCAAACCGCGGCGGAGTTCCGGTCCGACGTCGACAGCGCGGCATCCGGTCGCGTACCGGTGCATCGCGAACCCGACCAGACCACGATGCTCTTCGGAGCGCCCACCGCCTCGCTGTCGAGCTCCGAACTGGCGCTCCGCCAGCTCGCGGAAGACGAGACGATGACCCGCACCCAGCGCCGCCCGCCGGCGATCTGGATCTGGTCGGGCATCATCGGCGTGATCGTGATCGTGATCGCCGTCATGTACTGGGCGTTCAACTTGCAACCCACCACCGAGCTGCCGACGAACTCACGGGAGATTCCGGCGCTGACCGGCGGCACCTACGAAGAGGCTGTGGCCAAGCTCCAAGAGCTCGGGCTCCCCGCTACCCGCGTCAACGAGACGAGCGACACGGTGCCCGCCGATCAGGTGACCCGCAGTGATCCGGCCGCGGGCGAGATCGTCGACGCGGACACTGCGGTCACGGTGTACGTCTCGACCGGCCGACAAGCCGTCGCCGTGCCCGACCTCCGCAACAAGACTCTCGAACAAGCGAAGGCCGACCTGACTGCTGCAGGGCTCGTGCCGGGCACCGAGACGAGAGAGCCATCACCGACAGTGCCCGGTGACACGGTGCTCGCCACGACGCCCGAGGCCGGTGCATCGGTCGAGGCTGGTTCCACCGTCGACTTCCGCATCTCGAGCGGAATGGTCACGCTCACCGACCTCACCGGGCAGACGCTTGCGGCCGCCTCGTCGTACCTGGGGGCCGAGAACCTGCAATTGACCGCCGTGCCCAAGCCCGACGCCTCATGCAAGTCGCAGCCGGGCTCGCCGGTCACGCAGCAGTCGGTGCCGCCCGGCGATGTGCCGCAGCGCTCCTCGGTCGAACTCACCTACTGCGCCGGCTGACCCGCTCTCGCCGCCTCGCCCCACGCCGGTCGAGTAGCAGCCGCATCTTCGCCGGTCGAGTAGCGAGCGCAGCGAGCGCAGCGAGACCTACGCCGTTGTTGCGCGCATCAACGGGCTGAGCCCGACGGCGCGCTCTCGCGCTTCTGGCAGCCCTGCGACCGCGAGCCAGTTGCCGAGCATGCGGTATCCGCCCTCGGTCAGCACCGACTCCGGGTGGAACTGCACGCCGAAGATCGGGGCGCTCTCGTGGCGCACGCCCATGATCACGCCGCCCTGCGTTCGGCTCGTCACCACGAGCGACTCGGGCACGGTGCCATCGACGACGGCGAGCGAGTGGTACCTCGTCGCGGTGAAAGGCTGCGGCACCCCGTCGTAGAAGTCACTCTCGTCATGCGTGATGCGCGACGTCTTGCCGTGCATGAGCTCATCGGCGTTCGTCACGACCGCGCCGAAGGCCTCGGCAATCGCCTGGTGGCCGAGGCACACGCCGAGGATCGGCTGCCCCGAGGCGAGGGCCGCCTCGACGATGGGGATCGATACACCGGCATCCGACGGCTTGCCCGGCCCCGGCGAGATGAGCACCGCGTCGTAGTCGGCGATACGCGTCGCCACCTCGGAGACGTCGAACGAGTCGTTGCGTACGACCTCGGTCTCGGCGCCGAGCTCTTGCAGGTAACCGTTGAGCGTGTAGACGAAGCTGTCGTAGTTGTCGATGACGAGGACGCGGGTCATTCATTCCACCGTGACGTTGATCGGATTCAGCACGCCGTCGACCCACGGGAACACCCACGTGAAGAGGGCGAACACCGCGGCCGCGACGAGGAGCAGCATCAGGATGATGCGCAGCCACACGGGCCCGGGCAGGATGCGCCAGATTGCGCCGTACATGTCTCAGCTCCCCCAGGTCGCCACGATCGGTGCGATCTCGGCGGGTGCACCCGCTGAGCTCGGCTGCCAGGACTCGAGCACGCCATAGGCGATGATGCGCTCGGCGGTGGAGTACAACGGGTTGCAGCTGGTGAGCGTGACGAGGCGATCGGTCGCCGCGAGGTCGGGATGGTGCGGCACCGGGGCGAGCACATCGAGCGTCTCGGGGGTCACGTACTCGAAGTCTCGGAACCGGTAGGTGAACCAGCCGTCTTTCGTCTGGATGAAGATCGCGTCGCCCAGCTGCAACTGCTCGATCTCGTGCATGCCGCCGCCGTAGGCACTGCGGTGCGAGGCGATCGCGAAGTTGCCGACCTCGCCCGGCATCTGCGTGCCTGGGTAGTGCCCGACACCAAGCTCAAAGCTGTTGAGAACGTCGAGCTGGGTGCCTTCGGCGATGTTGCGCTGGGAGTCTTCGCCGAACCGTGGCACGTACATGACCGCGAAGGTCTCGGCGTTGCCGTACCCCGTCGCGTCCACGACAGGTTCGCCGTAGTCGGCGGGAGCGGGGGCGGGCGTCTCGCCCTGTGCGGCTTGGGCCTGCTCGAGCCATTCAGCGCTCTGAGCGGATGCCGCGGACGACTGTTGTCCGGCCATGATCGCGTCGTTCCACCACAGTTGCCAGCCGAGGAAGAGCAGGATCAGCACGCCGCCGGTGAGGAGCAACTCGCCGAACACGCCGACGACGCTCACACGGGGCCGCTGGCCACCCGACGGGCGGCGTGCACGCCGGGCATCGGGTTGCGACTCGGACATACGGGCGATTCTAGTCCGCGCGAACGTGAACCGAATGTGCGAGGGCCTCCGGCTCGGCTAGAATCGCCCCATGGCACGTACGAAATCCCCGAAGCCCGCGCGCGCAGAACCAGTGAGCGGCGAAGAGGCTCCGAACCCGGTGTGGTTCAAGCCCGTCATGTTCGGCTTCATGCTCGTCGGGCTCGCCTGGATCATCGTGTTCTATGTGAGCCAGGGCCGCTTCCCCATCGCCGAGCTCGAGTCGTGGAACATCCTCATCGGCTTCGGCATCGCCTTCATCGGCTTCCTCATGACCACCCGCTGGCGTTGAACTCGGCTCCCTGAGCTTGTCGAAGGGAGCTTGTCGAAGGAAGCTCGCGGCTTCGCTTCGACGAGCTCAGCGAACCGGGGGCGGATGCTGCGGCATCCGCCCCTCTCTCGTGCCCGTCAGACCCTGCGGGTTGAGCCGGTCGAAGCCCGCCCGCCGGCCGAGTTATCCACAGGTGTGGATATCTTCGAGCGGCGAAGTCCCCCGAAATGCCGACAATTACACGTGTGTAACTCTCCCCAGCTGTGGAAAGTGCTGTGGATAACTTGGAACGGTGTCAGCCGATCGGCAAGAAGAAGTAGCGCAGGCTCAAGAGAACCAGCACCACAGCGACGGCGACGAGCAGCCAGATCTGAAGCGTCTGCTGCGATCTCTTTCGCGTCTCGATGAAGACGAACCCGATGAGCGCACCACCGATGAGCCCGCCGAGGTGGGCCTGCCAGGCGATGTTGAAGCCGGGCACGAAGCCGATCACGAGGTTGATGCCGAGCAGCACGAACAACTGGGTCGTCTGGCCGCCGAGGCGACGCTGGATCACGAGGAACGCACCCATCAAACCGAAGATGGCACCGGATGCCCCGACAACACTCGTGTTCGGATCGGACAACCAGATCACGCCGACCGAGCCGGCGAGGCCCGAGAGCAGGTACAGGGCGAGGAAGCGCCAGCGTCCAAGGAGTCCCTCGAGCAGGCCTCCGAAGATCCACAACGTGTACATGTTGAGCAGCACGTGGAAGATCAGGCCGGTGGAGTGCACGAACACGGTGGTCAGCAGGCGCCATGGCTGGAACGCGATGTCGCTCATCGCCAGCGGTGTGAAGTAGAGCCAGTTCGTGACCCCGAGACCCGGAATCAGTTGAAGCACGAACACGGCCAGGGTGATGCCGATCAGGGAATACGTCACGACGGGGGCGCCGCGCCCGGCGGCCGAGCGCACACGAGTGAGCACCGCAGGCTTGGTGCGCGGCGCCGTTGCGCGCTGCTCGCGCATGCACTCGGGGCAGATCACGCCGACAGCCGCCTGCGTCTGGCACTCGGGGCAGATCGTGCGCCCGCACCGCTGGCACAGGATGTAGCTCTGCCGATCGGGATGCCGATAGCAGAAGTTCGCCCGATCAGGCCCCGAGTCGCTCACCTCGAGTTTCAGACCTGCTCGACGGTGATGCTCTCGATGACGATGTCTTCGAGGGGCTTGTCGCGGCCATCGGTGGCGGCGGCGCCGAGTCGGTCGACGACAGCCTGGCTCGCGGGATCCGTCACCTTGCCGAAGATGGAGTGCTTGCCCTGCAGCCACGTGGTGGGGCCGGTGGTGATGAAGAACTGCGAGCCGTTGGTGCCGTGCCCCATCTGGATGCCGGCGTTCGCCATGGCGAGCACGTAGGGCTCGGTGAAGTCGAGTTCCGAGTTGATCTCGTCGTCGAACTGGTAACCCGGGCCGCCGACGCCCTGGCCGAGCGGGTCGCCGCCCTGGATCATGAAGCCGGGGATGATGCGGTGGAAGATCACCCCGTCATAGAGGGGGGTGGCGGACTTCACACCGGTGGCGGGGTGCGTCCATTCGATCTCGCCGGTGGCGAGGCCGACGAAGTTCTTGACCGTCTTCGGGGCGTGGTCGCCGTAGAGGTCGACCTTGATCGGGCCGTGATTGGTGTTGAGTGTCGCGACTGCGGTGGGAATCGGCATCCTCTTATTCTGGCATGGGTGGATTCGTCAAGGGGCATGCCGTATTCGGACTCCCACCCCGCTTCCAGCCGTTTCGGTGGCAAGATGGAGTGGTTCGCTGCACAACGATGGAGGTCGACATGAGTCTGTCACGCAAGCGCCGGAAGGAACTCAAGCGACTGCAGAGCACCGCTGGGGATCTGTGGGAGAACCAGCAGCACGTGCTCGAGCACGCAAATGCCGTCGCGCGCGAGGCCAGCCGTCAACTCGGGCACCTCACGCGTGAAGAGGTCGTGCCGCGGGTCCGCACCGGGTACGAGAGTTACGTCCGACCTGGCGTCCAGCAGGCGGGCCGTGTCGCGCGTACTGCCAGCGACACCGTCGAGCGCAGCGTGGGCAACGCCCTCGGTTCCGTGCTCTCCATCGGCGACATCGCCAACGACGCACGCGTGCGCCGCGCCATCGAGCGAGTGTCGCCTCGTGCCGCGGCCGTCGTGAAGCAGAAGAAGGGCCACGGAGTGGGCACCTATCTCGCGATCGGCGCCGGCATCGTCGCCGCGGCCGGCGTCGCCTACGCCGTCTGGCAGACGTTCCGTGCCGACGATGAACTCTGGGTCGCCGACGACGAGCCGACGCCCGGCGGCGCGCCACCGACGCCTGATCGCTTGCGCTGAATCACCGATGGCCCCGCCTGATCCAGGCGGGGCCATCGTCGTTCCGGGCGTGCTCGATCTCGGTGCTGACCCCGATTTCCGAAGAATCTGAGAATTCACCTTGCGGTCGAAGTGAATATCCCGCTAGTGTCCATAAGCGGTGCGCATCGCACCTGAGCAGCAGAGGAGTTGATACCCATGATGAAGCACATCTTCACGCCAGCATTTACCGCGGCCTATACGGGAGTCCTCCTCGCGCCTCGAGCGGGCTAACGGTTCGCTCCGGCGGCACGCGCGTTTGCGCCTGACCGCCAACTGCGCGCCTCGCGTGTGACCACTGCGGCGCCAGCCGGGTCGTCCGTCGGCGACATCGTCGCCTTCGTCACCTCACCGTGATGAGCGGATGTCCCGGAGTGCGCCACCGTCAGGTCGCGATCGCCGGCCCTCCGATCCTTCGGCATCTCGAAGCTCCGTGACGGCCAACCGCCCAACCGCCCAACCGCGCCTCGCGACGAGTCCGTCAACCCTGCCCTCGACGCCATGACGATGCATCCGTACTCGGATGCCGTCGATCACGGGATCAGCTCAGGCCGATGAGCCGCTCACGAAGCACACCAGCACCATCGCTCCACACCCAACACCGATACACCAGAAGGAATCACCGTGAATACGAGTACTCTCACCGCCGGCCGAAGCCCCCAGGGCCAGACCGTCACCCTTCGTGCAGACGCACGACAGCTGCGCGAGCGGCTCGCCCGCCGCCTCGGCCTCGCTCTCATTGCATGGGGTCGTCGCCAAGACGAGCAACGCAGCTACGCGGCCGTCTCCGAGCGTCGTCGCAACGAACTGATCGCGAATGGCCTTCGCGACGCCCAGTTCCAGCGGATCGCGCTCCTCACCCAGCCGATGATCTGATCATCGTGGAAGACAACACCAGCACCCATGCCCGGCCCCCGCGGGTCGATGTCATCGCCAGCGCGACGGCATCGGCCTCGGGGAGCTCGGCACCGGGGGGGCACGGTCTCGAAAGGTTTGTCCTCTCCCGACCGAAAAGTCAACGAACAGACCCGAACGTGTCCTCTTCCCCAGCCCANGGGTCGATGTCGTCGCCAGCGCGACGGCATCGGCCTCGGGGAGCTCGGCACCGCGCGGCCGTGTCGCGAACGGTTCGGCCCGTCACGGCCGGAACGTCGGCGACACGGCCGCGCGGTCATCCGTTCCACGGCGCAGCAGCTCTCGCATCAGCTGGCCCGCCGTCGGGGCCTTCAGCGCCGCAGCGGTGGGTTCTCAGTCGCCGACGGGCGGGGGCACACCATCGATCGGCTCCGCCGCGTTCAACCGTAGTGCGATGTCGAGCAGGCTCACCCGCTTGAGGTTCGCCACCTCGTCGAGCGGGAACCATCGGGCTTCGTCGCTCGAGCCGCCCACTTCATTCCGCAGCTCTCCGCCGACGACGCTCGCCCGGTACACGACACGCATCGCATAGAGCGGTGACGCGGCCGTGTGGCGCTTCGCCGCCGGCACCACCATCGTGTCGATACCGAGCAGCCTGTCGACGGATGCCTCGTACCCCGTCTCTTCTCGGATCTCGCGCCGCGCAGCCGCCACAGGATGCTCGGCGCCCTCGATTCCCCCGCCCGGCAGTGTCCATCCCGATCGCCCGTGCTCGTTCCAGTGCGAGAGCAGGATTCGGTCGTCGCGAATGATGACCCCGTACGCAGCGATGCGGATGTCCATTCGGACACTGTAGCTGCACCATCGACGGCCATGACCGCTGGGGTCTATGGTCGAGGCAACCGCGAGGCGAAGGAGCGGCACATGGCCGATGACACGAATACGATCGCGGCGTCGGCCGAGGTCGACCGGTTCCTCGCTCAGCTCCCAACGGATCAGGGCGGTCCGCTCCGGCGGCTGTGCGCCGGAATCCGTGGTGTCGCCCCGGCGGCGACCATCGAGAACATCAAGTGGAACGGCCCCAACTACGCGCTCGATGGCGCCGACCGCGTGACCCTCGGCATCGACCCGCGCGGCAAGGTGCGGGCGGTGTTGCACCGCGGCGTGAAGATCGTCGATGCCGACGGCTTCAGCTTCGATGACGACACCGGTCTGGTTCGCTGGGCTGCTGCCGATCGCGGCGTCATCACGCTCGATCCGAGCGAACTCGACGACAGGCTCGAAGCGATCGTCGGCTTGGTCGAGCGCTGGCTTCGCTTGTGAAGCGAACGCGCGAACCCGATACGTGGAAACTGTTGTGTCGAAACTGTTGTGTCGAAACCGTGGAGCCTAGGAGAATCGAACTCCTGACATCCTGCTTGCAAAGCAGGCGCTCTACCAACTGAGCTAAGGCCCCGGGCCGGATACCGCGGCATCCAGGTGTGTATGGAATTGTTCCGGGTGTTGAATCGCCACGGGTATTGAATTATCACGGGTGTTGAATTGTCACGGGTGTTGAATTGTCACAGTGGGGATACGAGGACTTGAACCTCGGACCTCTTCGTTATCAGCGAAGCGCTCTAACCGCCTGAGCTATATCCCCGAATTTCGGCCGAAGGAAAGACTACCGGACGTTCTGGCAATCTCCGAATCGACCGAATCTCATGTTTGAGATCTCGATTCGGCATCCCGGAAAGGGCCGCCACTCGATCTGATCCGGCTGAACGCTTCGCGTTCAGCGCGGATCAATTGTTCGTGAAGCCGACGAGAATGCCGCCCGTGATCTTGACGCTCAGATTGTAGAGCACCGCGAGGATTGCGCCGAGTGCAGTCGTCACGACGAGGTTGAGCAGCGCCGCAACGATGGCGAAGCCCATGACGTTGCCGAGCGAGAGGATCGATGTGAGATCGCCACCGGCACCGGCGACGTCTTTCACGAGCTCGTTGAGCTTCTCGAAGATGCCGGTCGAGTTCAACACCGTGTGGATGAGGAACATGGCGACAATGCTGACCACGGCGAGACACACGGCGACGAGGAACGACAGCTTCACCGCCGACCAGAAGTCGATGTAGACGAGCCGAAGGCGCACCTGCTTGGCAGGGGTCTTGCGGTTCGATTTGCGGGCCAGCTTCTCTGCAATGCTACTCATGTACGACTATTCCTCTCGCGCGGGCTCGGCCGCTGCGGACTCTGCGGACTCTGCGGACTCCTCCACGAGATTCCGTTCGGAATTCTTCGCGATGGCGATGATCTTGTCGTCGTCCGCGAACTTCGCGAACACAACGCCCATCGTGTCCCTGCCCTTGGCGGGAACCTCGGCGACGTCAGAGCGTACCACCTTGCCACTGGCAAGAACCACAAGCACCTCGTCGTCGTCGCCGACGATCAGGGCACCGGCGAGGTCGCCGCGATCGTCGTTCAACTTCGCCACTTTGATACCGAGGCCGCCACGATTCTGCAGGCGGTACTGGTCGACGGCGGTGCGCTTCGCATAGCCGCCCTCGGTGACGACGAAGACGTACCTCGCCCCATCGGCTTCGCCGTCCGGGGAGCCCGTCGAAGCGGACTCGCCCCCTTCGACGGGCTCAGGGAGCATCGCGCCAGCGTGCTCCGAGCCGGCGACGACGGATGCCTCGAGCAACTGGTCGCCCTCGCGGAACGACATGCCCTTCACACCCGAGGTCGACCGCCCCATGGGCCGGAGCGCCTCATCCGTCGCCTGGAAGCGCAGGGACATGCCCTTCTTCGAGACGAGGAGGATCTCGTCGTGCTCGTCGGCGAGCATCGCCGAGACGAGCTCGTCGTCGTCGCGCAGGTTGATCGCGATGACGCCACGCGAGCGATTGGTGTCGTACGCGGTGAGGTCGGTCTTCTTCACCAAGCCGTCGCGAGTGGCGAGCACGAGATATTGGGCCACCCCGTAGTCGCGGATGTCGAGAATCTCGGCGATCTGCTCATCGGGTTGCATCTCGAGCAGGTTCGCGACGTGCTGGCCCTTCGCATCACGGCCGGCCTCTTGGATCTCGTACGCCTTCGCCCGGTACACTCGGCCCTTGTTCGTGAAGAACAACAGCCAGTGGTGCGTCGTCGTCACGAAGAAGTGCTCGACGACGTCGTCTGCGCGGAGCTGCGCACCCTTGACGCCCTTGCCACCGCGGTGCTGCGAACGGTAGTTGTCGCTGCGCGTGCGCTTGACGTAGCCGCCGCGGGTGACGGTGACGACCATCTCCTCTTCGGGGATCAGGTCTTCGACCGACATGTCGCCGTCGAAGCCCGGCATGATGTGCGTGCGCCGCTCGTCGCCGTACTTCGCGACGATCTCGGCCAGCTCTTCCGAGACGATCGTGCGCTGACGTTCGGGCGACGCGAGGATCGACTCGTAGTCCGCGATCAATTCGGCGAGCTCGGCTGCCTCGTCCATGATCTTCTGCCGCTCGAGAGCGGCCAGACGGCGCAGCTGCATCTCGAGGATGGCACGCGCCTGGAGCTCGTCGATGACGAGCAGCTCCATGAGACCGTCGCGGGCCTCTTCAACCGTCGGCGAGCGGCGGATGAGCGCGATGACCTCATCGAGGGCATCGAGGGCCTTGAGGTACGCACGCAGGATGTGCATGCGGGCCTCGGCTTCACGCAGCAGGTACTGCGTGCGTCGCACGATGACCTCGATCTGGTGGTCGACCCAGTGCGCGATGAACCCGTCGATCGAGAGCGTGCGCGGTATGCCGTCGACGATCGCCAGCATGTTCGCGCCGAAGTTCTCCTGCAACGGCGTGTGCTTGTAGAGGTTGTTCAGCACGACCTTCGCAACCGCGTCGCGCTTCAGCACGATCACGAGTCGCTGGCCGGTACGGCCCGAGGTCTCATCCCGGATGTCGGCGATGCCTCCGACCTTGCCGTCTTTCACGAGGTCGGCGATCTTGATCGCGAGGTTGTCGGGGTTCACCTGGTACGGCAGTTCGGTGATGACGAGGCAGGTGCGGCCCTGCAGCTCTTCCACCGAGACGACCGCGCGCATCGTGATCGAGCCACGGCCCGTGCGGTAGGCGTCGTTGATGCCCTTGACGCCGAGGATCTGTGCGCCCGTCGGGAAGTCGGGGCCCTTGATGCGCTGCATCAGAGCCTCTTGCAGCTCTTCGCGCGATGCTTCGGGGTGCTCGAGGTACCACTGGGCGCCGGATGCCACTTCGCGCAGGTTGTGCGGCGGGATGTTCGTCGCCATGCCGACCGCGATGCCGACCGATCCGTTGACGAGAAGGTTCGGGAACCGGGCGGGCAGGATCGACGGCTCCTGTGTGCGGCCGTCGTAGTTGTCTTGGAAGTCGACGGTCTCCTTCTCGATGTCTCGCACCATTTCGAGCGCGAGCGGAGCCATCTTCGTCTCGGTGTACCTGGGAGCGGCCGCGCCGTCGTTGCCGGGCGAACCGAAGTTGCCCTGCCCGAGTGCGAGCGGGTACCGCAAGCTCCACGGTTGCACGAGGCGCACGAGAGCGTCGTAGATCGCAGTGTCACCGTGGGGATGGAACTGACCCATGACGTCGCCGACGACGCGGGCGCACTTCGAGAACGCCTTGTCGGGGCGGTAGCCGCCGTCGTACATCGCGTAGATGACGCGGCGGTGCACGGGCTTGAGCCCGTCGCGCACGTCGGGCAGCGCTCGCCCGACGATGACGCTCATCGCATAGTCGAGGTAGGAACGCTGCATCTCGAGCTGCAGGTCGACCTGGTCGATCCTGCCGTGGATGCCGGGGCCGTCGGTATTCTCGTCTGCGTCTGTCATCTGCTTCTCTTCTTCGCCTGTCCGCTCCCCGAGCCTGTCGAAGGGAGTCTTGCCGTGGTCCGTTCCCCTCGACGATCTCAGGGAACGAGACCACTAGATATCAAGGAACCTGACGTCTTTCGCGTTCTTCTGGATGAAGTTGCGTCGACTCTCGACGTCTTCGCCCATCAGTGTGGAGAAGATCTCGTCAGCGGCGGCCGCGTCGTCCATGGTGACCTGCAGCAGGGTGCGGGTCTCCGGGTTCATCGTGGTCTCCCACAGCTCCTGGTGGTTCATCTCGCCGAGGCCCTTGTAGCGCTGCACCCCGTTGTCTTTGGGAATTCGCTTGCCGGCCGCTACGCCCGCCGTGAGCAGGGCGTCGCGCTCCTTGTCGGAGTAGACGTACTCGTCGTCGGAGTTCGTCCACTTGAGACGGTAGAGCGGGGGCTGGGCGAGGTACACGTAGCCGAGCTCGATGAGCGGGCGCATGTACCGGAACAGCAGCGTGAGCAGCAGTGTCGTGATGTGCTGGCCATCGACGTCGGCGTCGGCCATGAGCACGATCTTGTGGTACCTGACCTTCTCGGTGTTGAAGTCTTCACCGATACCGGCGCCGAACGCCGTGATCATGGCCTGCACCTCGTTGTTGGCGAGCGCTCGGTCGAGGCGTGCCTTCTCGACGTTCAGGATCTTGCCCCGCAGCGGCAGGATCGCCTGCGTCTCGGGATTGCGGCCCTGCACGGCGGAGCCGCCGGCCGAGTCGCCCTCGACGATGAAGATCTCGGAGACCGACGGGTCTTTCGACGAGCAGTCCTTCAACTTGCCCGGCATGCCGCCCGACTCGAGCAGGCCCTTTCGACGAGTCGCCTCGCGCGCTTTGCGCGCGGCGAGGCGCGCGGTCGCGGCCTGAATCGCCTTGCGGATGATGTCGCGTGCCTGCGTCGGGTTGCGCTCGAACCAGTCACCGAGCTGGTCTGAAGTGACCTTCTGCACGAACGACTTCACCTCGGTGTTGCCGAGTTTCGTCTTCGTCTGGCCCTCGAACTGCGGCTCCGCCAGCTTCACCGAGATGACCGCGGTGAGGCCTTCGCGAACGTCATCGCCGGAGAGGTTGTCGTCTTTCTCCTTGATGATGCCCTTCTCGCGGGCGTACTTGTTCACGAGAGTCGTGAGCGCCGCGCGGAAGCCCTCTTCATGGGTGCCTCCCTCGTGCGTGTTGATCGTGTTCGCGTACGTGTGCACCGATTCGGTGTACGCCGTCGTCCACTGCATCGCGACTTCGAGCGCGATCTTCCGCTCAGCGTCCTCTGTCTCGAACGAGATGATCTCGTCGTTCACGACGTCGGACTTCTTCGAGCGGTTCAAGTACTCGACGTAGTCGACGAGTCCTCGCTCGTAGAGGAAGGTGTCGGTGCGCTGACCGGGAGCCGCGTCATCCGCTTCGCTCGCAGCCGTATCCTCTGGATCGATCTCGACGTGGCCGACGCGCTCGTCGGTCAGCGTGATACGCAGGCCCTTGTTGAGGAAGGCCATCTGCTGGAAGCGGGAGCGGAGAGTCTCGTAGTCGAACTCGACGGTCTCGAAGATGTCGGGGTTCGGCCAGAACGTGGTCGTCGTGCCGGTCTCGTCGCTCGGCTCATCTTTCGAGAGCGGAGCGTCGGGCACCCCGATGGTGTACGACTGGCGCCACACGTACCCTTGACGGCGCACTGCGACGTCGAACTTGCTCGACAGCGCATTGACGACGGATGCCCCGACGCCGTGCAGCCCGCCCGAGACAGCATATCCGCCGCCGCCGAACTTGCCGCCGGCGTGCAGCACGGTATGGATGACCTCGACGGCGGAGCGGCCCTCGGTCTTGTGGATGTCGACCGGCATGCCGCGCCCGTCGTCGATGACGCGTATACCGCCGTCGGCCAGGATCGTGATGTCGATGGTGGTGGCATGGCCCGCAAGCGCTTCGTCGACCGAGTTGTCGACGATCTCGGTGACGAGATGGTGCAGGCCTCGTGGGCCCGTCGAGCCGATGTACATACCCGGCCGCTTGCGAACCGCTTCGAGGCCCTCGAGTACCTGGATCTCATCAGCACCGTAAGCCGGTGACTGGGCCTTCGTGGGTTCCGCTGTCATGTGTGGATCGGGCTCCTGACCGTCATTCTGGCGACTCTCGATCCTATCAAACGGAGGGTCGACACAGGCCCTGAAGCGCCGATCTGGGGCGATATCAGGTCGGAAGTGACCGAATTTGCCTGCCTAGCCGTAGGTATCGCGTGGACCGCGCCCTGGAACCGATCTGGGACCCCTTTTCCAGGTGGGGGCATCCGGCCCCTGGAACCTGATCGTCTCGACGGCCGCTCCGGGGAATCTCGTCGTGATCTCGGTGACCAGTTGCGTGCGCATCATGCGCAGCTGCGTCGCCCACGCGGTCGATTCGCAGCGCACCTGCAGCACCCCGCCCTCGATCGCGATGGGTTCGGAATGACGTGCGGTCTCTTCGCCGGCGATATCGGCCCAAGAGGCGAGCACGTCGTGCTGCGAGAGCGGACCGTTCCAGCCGAGCTGGGTACTCAGCGAATCGATCGTGTCGGCGAGCGGCTTCGGGTCGCGCCCCGGGGTGAACGGCTCGCTTCCGGAGATCTCGCGAGTGCGAACCCTGCCCGCTCGACCGCTGCGTGTTCGTTCGCCGCCGAAGATCTCACGGAAGTGCTGGTAGACGCGCGCGGCCTCAGACATCGGCGGCCTCGTCATCTCTGCGACCTGAGCCTGTCGAAGGGCCAGCACCGATCCCTTGCAAGCCCTCGTCGTCTCTGAGACCTGAGCCTGTCGTAGGGCCAGCACCATCGATCCCTTGCATGCCCTCGTCGGCGATGCGCCCCGCCTCGATGTGCACGACACGGGCGGTCAGGGGCGCCGGCACATCTTCGAGCACCGCCGCCGTCACGAGCACCTGTTCGAAGCCCGAGATGGCGCTGGCGAGACGTTCGCGCCGCAGGCGGTCGAGTTCGGCGAACACGTCATCGAGCACGAGCACCGGGTCGCCGGTCATCGAATCGCGTCGCAAGAGCTCGGCTGAGGCGAGTCGCAGGGCGAGCGCGAACGACCACGACTCGCCGTGGCTGGCGTACCCCTTCGCGGGCAGTCCGTTGAGGAGGAGCACGACATCGTCGCGGTGCGGACCGACGAGGGTGACGCCTCGCTCGAGCTCTTTCGGGCGAAGCACTCGCAGCGCCTCAGCGAATCGCTCGATCGTGCTCGACGTCGAATCGAGAGGCGCAGCGGATGCATCAGCCTCGTCATCCGGGTCGGCGCCGTCGATTGAGAGTGACGGACTCATCCCAGGAGCGTGGTCGGCGTCGACGATCGATCGGTACGCAGCTGCGAGGGGCTCCCGGAGCTCGGCGATGAGCGTGAGCCGCTGGTCGATGAGCTCCGAACCGAGCGTGACGAGACGCTCATCCCAGATATCGAGTGTCGTCAGCTTGTCGACGGCGAGCCCTCTGGCCCGCGCGCTCTTCAACAACGAATTGCGTTGTTTCAGCACTCGCTCGTAATCGGCCATGACGCCGGCGAGCCGTGGCGTGCGTTGCACCAGCAGCTCATCGAGCATTCGCCGGCGAACCGAGGGCTCGCCCCGAACGATGGCGAGGTCTTCAGGAGCGAAGAGCACGCTGTGCACATAGCGCGGCAGCTCACGCGTCTTCACCGGGGAACGATTCAATTGGGCACGGTTGGCGCCTTGACGATTCAGTTGCAGCTCGATGAGCAGCTCACGATCGCCGTGGGTGAGCAGTGCCCGCACGATCGCGGCGTCGGCGCCGGCCCTGATCAGCGCCTGATCGCCGGAGACGCGGTGCGAACTGAGCGTGGCGAGGTAACCGATCGCTTCGACGAGGTTGGTCTTGCCCTGTCCGTTGCGCCCGACCAGCACTGTCGCGCCCGGGCCGAGTTCGAGTTCAGCACGCTCGTAGTTGCGATAGTCGGTCAGGGAGAGACGGGCGACGTGCACGCTGGGCTCCCTTCGACGGCGCGGCATCCGGATGCCTCATGGCCGTCGGAATCGCAATTCACCACGCTACCCCGCACCGCCGACGCCAGGCCCGCGGGTTGAGCTTGCCGAAGCTGCGGGTTGAGCTTGCCGAAACCCAGCTCGGCGAGGTTTCGGCAGGCTCAACCCGCAGAACGGTCAGCCGGGCTCAACCCGCAGAACGGTCAGCGCAGCAGCAGGTTCGGCTGCAGCAGGTAGCGGTAGCTGTCGGCGCCGGCCTGCTCGCGCGAGGACTGGCTCGTGATGAGCACCGGACCCGGCTTGTTCGGATTCTCGGTCTTCGTGAATGAGACGCGGACGAACTCGGAGCGCACGGCGCCGAGACCGTCGAGCAGGAACTGCGGCTTCAGCGACACAACTGTGTCGTCGCCGGTGAGGATCGCGTCGATCGACTCCGATGCTTGGGCCTGCTCGCTGCCGATCGCCTCGAGCGTGAGCCCGTCGGCCGTGAAGCTGTAGCGCAGAGCGGCCTCACGTTCGAGCACCAAGGCGACACGGCGGGTCGCCTCGATGAGCTCGGCGGTGTTCACGACCGCGTAGTTGTCGACCGTCTCGGGGAAGAGTCGTCGCACGGGCGGGAAGTTGCCCTTGATGAGCAGCGACGTCACGGTCTTCTTGTCGGCGCTGAAAGCGATGAGCTCGCGATCGTCGCGGTTCGTTATCGAGACGGAGATGGTGCCGGAGTGGCCGAATGTCTTGCCCACCTCTTGAAGTGTGCGGGCAGGCACGAGCGCGCTGACCGTCTCTTCGCTGGCGACGGTGCCGCCATCCCAGTCGAGTTCTCGAACTGCGACGCGGTAGCGGTCGGTCGCGACCAGGCTGAGATTGTTCTCGCGCACCTCGAGCTGCACACCGGTGATCACTGGCGTGACGTCGTCGCGCGAAGCGGCGACCGCGACCTGTGCGACGGCCGCTGCGAACTCCTCGGCCGGCACGACGCCGGACTGGGGGCCGATCTCGGGAATCGAAGGATATTCCTCGACCGGCATCGACAGCAGTGTGAAGCTCGCCGAGCCGCAACTGACTGAGATTCGACTCTCTTCCGTTGCGACCCGCACTGGGGCGTTCGGGAGGCGACCGGCGATCTCGGCGAGCAGACGTCCCGAGACGAGCACGGTGCCGGGTTCTTCGACGTCTGCCTGGATCTCGGTCTGAGATGAGACCTCGTAGTCGAAGGACGAGAGCACGAGGCCGTCGGCGTTCGCCTGGATCAGCACACCCGAGAGGATCGGCAAAGTGGTGCGCTGGGGCAGCAGTTTGACGGCGAAGGAAACGGCCTCACTGAAGACGTCGCGGTTGACCTGGAACTTCACGGTTCTCCCGTCGTGGATGTCGCTGGGTGGATCCCATGTTATCCGCAGAGTTCAGCTCTTCGCGGGGCGAATCGATGTCGACCGTGCACTGCCGCACCGCTGCTCGACGAGCGCCGATCTCCAAGGTTGTGGGAATCCCCCCTTAAACCCTTAACTCTTAACAGTGTTAACCGCTGTGGAAACTGTGGATGGTGTGCAGAGACCAGCGGAACGACGCCGATCGCGCGGCATCCGATCTGTGCACAGTGTGTGGGTTCGTGAGCGGATGCCTCATGCTGACGTCGAACGCATGACACTGTTCTGCACAGGCTGACCCTTTGTCTCAACAGGCTTCAGGCGGTTCCTCGCGAACAATCCACAGGTTCTCCACAACTGTGGGAATCGCCCGGAATGGTCGTGCACGGTCGCTGCAGACCCGTTTTTCGGCGCGCTCGAGCGCTTCGGGTCGACCTTGTCGGTTTCCGGTTCTGTGGGTTGAGCCTGGTCGAAACCTTCTCGGCGGAGGTTCGACGAGTCTCGGTTTCGACAAGCTCAACCCACAGATGGGGCAAGCTCGCCTCACAGATGGGGCAAGCTCAACCCACAGATGGGGGCAGGCTCAACCCACAGATGGGGCAAGCTCAGTCCGCACGGGGAACGCTGCACACTCAGCGGTAGCGGCTGACCTGCTTGATGCGCGCCGTGAGCTCGGTGACCTGGTTGTAGATGGAGCGGCGCTCCTTCATGAGTTCCGAGATCTTCTTGTTCGCATACATGACCGTCGTGTGATCTCGATTGCCGAACAACTGGCCGATCTTCGGCAGTGACAGGCTCGTGAGCTCACGGCAGAGGTACATCGCGATCTGGCGTGCGGTCGCCACGGCCTGCGACCGGCTCGAACCGTAGAGGTCGTCGACGGTCAGCTTGAAGTAGTCGGCGGTCGCCGTGATGATGTCGACCGGCGAGACGACGTTGTCCGAGTCATCCGTGATCAGGTCTTTCAAGACCGTCTGCACGAGAGGCATGTCGACCGCCGTGCGGTTGAGGCTTGCGAACGCAGTGACGCGAATGAGGGTGCCCTCGAGTTCACGGATGTTGCTCGACACCTTCGACGCCATGTATTCGAGGATGTCGTCTGGCACCTGAAGGCGCTCGGACTGCGCCTTCTTACGGAGAATGGCGATGCGGGTCTCGAGGTCGGGCGCCTGCACGTCGGTGATGAGGCCCCACTCGAAGCGGCTTCTCATGCGGTCTTCGAAGCCGGTCAGGTGTTTCGGCGGCACATCACTCGTGATCACGACCTGCTTGTTGTGATCGTGCAGTGTGTTGAACGTATGGAAGAACGCCTCCTGAGTCTCCGCCTTGCCCTGCAGGAACTGGATGTCATCGATCAGCAGGATGTCGATGTTGCGATAGCGCTGCTGGAAGAGCGATCCCCGGTTGTTCGCGATCGAGTTGATGAAGTCGTTCGTGAACTCCTCGGAGCTCACATAGCGCACGCGAATCCCGGGGTACAGGCTCATCGCGTAGTGACCGATGGCGTGCAGGAGGTGGGTCTTGCCGAGACCGGAGTCGCCGTAGATGAACAGCGGGTTGTACGCCTTGGCCGGCGCTTCAGCGACCGCGACCGCGGCGGCGTGGGCGAAGCGGTTGGACTGGCCGATGACGAAACTCTCGAACGCGTACTTCGGATTCAGCCGCGTGTCGCGTGACGAGACCGGGCTGGTGTTCTCGAAGACCGACTGGGGGGAGGCGGGCATCTCGACCGGATCGAGCTCGTCGACGAACGGCGACTGCGGCTCGGGGGCTCGAGCCTCCTCGAGCTCGGGATTCACGACGACGTAGAACGAGGTGACCGGTGACGGCGCCTCGACAACGCTCATCGCGGAGAGCAACGACACCCGCATGCGCTGGTTCAACATCGTCGCCGTGAAGTCGTTCGGCACCTCCAGGTAGAAGGTGCCGGCCGCGATGCCCTTCGGCTCGACGAGATTGAGGAAGCCCTGCAACATCGGCGTGATGGCGTCGTCGTCTGACAGCCGATCGAGGATCGTCGCCCAAATATCCGTGATGGGCTGCTCTGTCATGGTTCCCCGCAATCGATCCGGTGCCGTCGTCTGCCGCTCATCGATCCCCCGATCGACGGAGCAAGCGGCGCGAGGCGAAGTGTTCACTGGGTTATCCACGCCCTGTGGGGAGAATTCGGAAGAAGCCCGAGATTCCGCGCACCAAGCTGGGGATAACTGGTGTCAAACGCTATCCAATGAACCCGCTCCCGACAAATGCCGATTGAGGGATTCGACGTCGCGGGCGTGTCACTCCACAGGCGATCCTGAGGTTCGAGCGATACTGTCCCTTTTGAACTGTGCCGGGTTGAACTCTGTTCGGTTTGACCCCAAGGCCTCGAGGCCGTAGTTTTAATCAGTTGACCCCAGCCCATCAGGGCACCTAGTTTTCCCGCCTTCGCGCTGTTCCGCGGTCCCGGCGAGGAGATCCGAACGCCGGAGAAGAAGAATGAGCAAGCGTACTTTCCAGCCGAACAACCGTCGTCGCGCCAAGAAGCACGGCTTCCGCCTTCGCATGCGCACCCGCGCCGGCCGCGCCATCCTGTCGGCGCGCCGCGGCAAGGGTCGCACCGAACTCTCCGCCTAGTACTTCGGTGCTTGCCAAAGCCAATCGCATCACGAGTGCCGACGACTATCGAGTCATCGTGCGCCGGGGTGCGAAGGTCGCCGGTGCCCACACCGTGAGCTATGTGCGCTCACGGGAGTCGGGCGCTGGCGCACGCTTCGGCTTCATCGTGTCGAAGAAGGTCGGTTCCGCCGTTCGACGCAATCTCGTGCGCCGGCGGTTGAAGGCTGTGTGCCACGAGGCGCTCGGCGATGGCATCGCCGACGTCGATGTGGTCGTGCGAGCGCTGCCCTCGGCTGCCGCTGTCGACTGGCATGAGCTCCGCGCCGAGGTGCTGAGTGCACTTCAGCGCCGTCGCATGCGCGCATCAGCGATCCCATCGCAGGAGAAGGGCGAATAGCGTGAAAAACGCCGCCCTGTTCGTCGGGCTCCTCCCCCGCAATCTCGGGGTGCTCGTCATTCGCGGCTATCGCGCCGCCATCTCGCCGCTCTACGGCGATGTCTGCCGCTATTACCCGTCGTGCTCCGCCTATGGACTCGGTTCCGTGCAACAGCGCGGCCTCCTCATCGGCTCGGCGCTGACAGCCTGGCGCATACTTCGCTGCAATCCCTGGACTGCCGGCGGAATCGACGACGTCAACGCCGCACGTCATTCGCGCTACCGGGTGACCCCGTCCGGGTGGGTGGTACCGGCCGGCATCGGGCAGACGGATGCATCTGATCAGATGCGTACCGTCTCGGCTCGCCATGATCACTCGCACCGCGACGACGCGGAGCTCTTGCTCTCCTCCCCCACCCTGTCCCGGAAGGACTGAACTCCTCCATGCCTGATTTCATCAGCCTGGTTCTCTGGCCCATCAAATGGGTCATCGAGCTGATCCTCGTCGCGTTCCACTCGATGTGGGACTTCATCGGCCTCGATCCCGACGCAGGTGGCACCTGGATCCTCTCGATCGTCGGCCTGGTGATCGTCGTTCGTGCGGCGCTGATCCCGATCTTCGTCCGGCAGATCAAGAGCCAGCGCCGCATGCTCGAGGTCGCGCCGCAGCTCAAGAAGATCCAAGACAAGTACAAGGGCAAGAAGGACCAGTTCTCCCGCGAGGCCATGTCGCGCGAGACCATGGAGCTCTACAAGAAGACGGGCACCAACCCGCTCTCATCGTGCCTGCCGCTCCTGCTGCAGATGCCGATCTTCTTCGGACTCTTCTCGGTGCTCAACGACGCTCAGCATGACAAGGCCGGCGTCGGTGTGTTCACCCAGCAACTCGCGAACTCGTTCGCGAACTCGGAGTTCCTCGGTGCCCCGTTGAAGGGCACGTTCATCGGCGCGATGAACGGAGAGTACCCCTGGCAGGTCATGGCCATCGCGGCCACGATGATCGTGCTGATGACCGCTTCGCAGTTCATCACCCAGCTGCAGATCGTCTCGAAGAACATGTCGCCCGAGACCAAGGCGAGCCCGATGTTCCGCCAGCAGCGCATCATGCTGTACCTGCTCCCCCTCGTGTTCGCATTCTCCGGCGTGGCCTTCCCCATCGGTGTCATGTTCTACTGGCTCGTCTCGAACTTCTGGACCATGGGTCAGCAGTTCGTGGTCATCAGGAACATGCCGACTCCGGGCAGTGAAGCAGCGAAGGCCCGTGAAGAGCGACTCGCTCGCAAGGGCAAGCTCGTCGTCGATGAGAAGACCGAGATCGCGATCGAGGCGCAGGAGCCGAAGAAGACGCAGCGCCAGCAGCCCGTGAGCAAGTCTCGCTCGAAGAAGCAGGGGAAGTAGACCCATGACCGACGTACAGCACGAGACCGCAGACCGCTCCACCGCTCAGCTCGAGGAAGAGGGCGACATCGCGGCGGATTACATCGAGGAACTCCTCGACATCATGGACCTCGACGGCGACATCGACATCGATGCCCGCAATGGGCGCGCGTATGTGTCGGTGAACGCTGGAGCCGGCGAAAACCTCGATCTCCTCTCCAAGCCCGAGACTGTGAGCGCGTTCCAAGAACTCACTCGGCTCGCCGTGCAGACCAAGACCGGCGCGTTCTCACGGCTGATCCTCGACATCGGCGGCTCGCGCGACGCTCGTCGCGACGAACTCGCGAATCTCGTGACTCGCGCCGCCGAGCGCATCGATGGAGGCGCGGCGGAAGCTTCACTCCCCCCGATGTCGTCGTACGAGCGCAAGCTCGTGCACGATCTTGTGGCTGAGCGCGGTCTGCACTCGGAGTCACGCGGCGAGGGCAGTGACCGTCACACGGTCATCACCCGCGGTGCCTGACGTTTCACGTGAAACGATGATCGACGGACTGGAGCCGGAACCGGCCGCCGCGGTCGATATCTTCGGCGAGCACATCGATGCCGGCCGCGCATTCACGATGGCGCTCGCGCGACACGGCGAGGAACTCGGTCTCGTCGGACCGCTGGAACTCCCCCGGCTCTGGACTCGTCACGTCTTGAACAGTGCATTGGTCGCACCCCTGCTGCGGCCGGGGCGCGTGGGCGATGTCGGTTCAGGCGCGGGCCTCCCCGGCATCGTTCTCGCCATCTTGAGACCGGATGTCTCGTTCACCCTCATCGAGCCGATGGAGCGCCGCGTCGCTTGGCTCGAGCGACAGACGAGTGAACTCGCGCTTGCGAACGTCACGGTTGTGAGAGCCCGTGCCGAGGAATCGAAGCTCTTCGACTCCCTCGACCAGGTGACGGCGCGCGCAGTGAGCGCCTTGCGCACACTGATTCCAGTGACCGCACCCCTGTTGCGGGCAGGTGGCGAGCTCGTGCTCATGAAGGGCGCCGGCGTCGGCGGTGAGATTGCGGCTGCTGAGAAGGTCATCCGCAAGTACCACCTGCGCGACGTGGAGGTGCTCGTGCTCGGCGAGGGACTCGTGTCAGAAGTCACGCGGGTCTTCCGCGCAACTGCGGGCTGACGCTCCCGCTCTGGGCGTGGGCGCCGCCAATTCGTCAACTCGTGGATTCTGGAAGAGAGTCACATCGATTCGGCCGGCTTCCGGGCTTGCCGGAGGGCTCGTACTGGCGTGCCCTGACTCAATTGGCTCAATCCACGCTCGCTCGGCCACGTTGAGGGGTCGTGTGCTTCCGATCCAGTCAGACGCTTGATTCGAGAGCATTGCGGCGCCTGGTCGGTTCCGAATGAAGTTCAGGCCCCCACACGGACGGTCAGGTGGGTTCGCGACTGTGACGTGGATCACGATCTGGATCCGGACGAAAGCCAGGAGCAATGACGCAGACGGCCTCAGCTCACGACCGGTGCTGCCCGGTTGGTCCCGCGCTCCACTCGAGCTGCAGCTGCGCAGGCGTCGTGAATTGTCCGCTCGAAGGTTCGATCCCTGAGCATTCCCGCCGCCGTGATCATTGGTGAGTTGCTGACCTTCGGTGCGCAGGCCGGTTTGGGACGGAGAAGATTGCCACACCGCGGAGGTGCGCGGACGGTCCGTTGTGTGCGGCGTGCCAGTTCTCATGCGTTTCACGTGAAACATGGAACCACCGTGCGGTTCCGTCTCGCTCTGATACGGAGCAACGCCAATGGTCGATGGTCTCAGGTCACGGACCGCCTCTGCTGCGCTGCGGATCCAGAGGGCGCCGAACTGAATTGCCAGAGTTCGTCTCCCAAGTCGCGGGGTGATCTGTGGTCGGGGATGCTCGTGGGGGTGGCTCGTGGTCGTGAACTTTCGGATACGCAATGGGAGCGGCTGGCGGCGTAGCAGGCGACCCGGTTCGATCGGGTCACAAGGGGACCTGTCGAATCACATGACTCCCTGCACCGAACCGCCCGATCACGCCGTCGAACGGCCCCGCGGCGGCCTGTCCACGAAGGTCCACTACGCCATCGACGCCCGACGCCGCCCTCGCGATCCTCGTCGGTCCCGGACCTGGCGCGGACTCGCCCATGTTCCTGCACGCACGAGGCCGGTCGCGCTGTTGGCGGATCGGGCGTACTCGTCCCGGGCCATCTGCGCTGACCGGCTCCGCCGCCACATCCAAGCGGCGATCCCGGAGAAGTGCGAACAGCAGGCCGCCGGCGCTGACGCGGTTCAGCCGGCGGCCGCCGGGTTAGTTGCGACCGTGACACGGTCAAACGACGGCACACGGTCGAGTGTGCGTTCAACCTCATGAAGGCAGGGCGCGGTCTCGCGACTCGGTACGACCGGCATGCGGTGATCTTCCGCGGTGTCGTCGTCGTCGCAATCCTCGGCTGGGTCTGACACCAACATCCCGCAGAGCCGTGGACTGGCGCGCTCAAGAAGCGCATCGTGGCTTAGGTCGCGAGGCGACTGATCTGATACAACTCAGCGACTTGGAGACTGACCCTGGGACACCCGCATACTGCGCACGGCGAGCGAGATATCCACCGCGTGCTTCCGGCAATCTCGCGCAGTCCAGCTCGGAGCATCCGAGGCCGTCGGTCCAGCACGCACCCACCCCCCAGAGTGCGGTTCGGTTCGCGTGTCGTGGTGCTTCGCGTCGCGTGACGTGCGGTGATGAGTTCAGTGCGAGCGCCGTCGTAGTGACCGTCACCTCATTCGCCCGGCGAGCACAGTTGATTCGATTCGGCAATGCAGGACTTGGTCTGGCGGATGTCCGCACTGACGTTTCACGTGAAACGTCGCCGTCCCTCTGCCAATCGAATTGCTGCGAGCTCCTGCCGGGACGGTGTGTGCGGACGGACTTCTTGTGTGGATGTCGCACGCACAGCCACCCGGCTTTCGCAGCGCAATCGGATCTCAAGAGTCAACGGCGTTTCACGTGAAACATGCTGCAATTCATTCAACTCGTCTCGGTGAACATTCGATCGAGGGCGCCGGCGGCGTTACCGCAGGTCGCACCCGCTCGACCCCAGTCATCGAACTTGCATCGCCCGCGAGTGACGACGTCCCGACTCGACCGATGAGTCTTCGTTTCGACGTGGCCGAGGACACTCACCTCCGTGCTGTGTCGCTCCTGGACTGTCTTGATCACCACCTCTGTAAGGGGTGTCCCCAATACGCGCCAACAAGCCCCGAAAGCACCGGTGCCCGCATGAGGCTGTCGAGTGGCTGGCATCACGATCCCGCCGTGACGATTGGGCCTCCCGCCCCACGCCTTCCACTTGTCCGTACCTCAGCGGCCAGGTGTCAAGGAGGCGCCCTCGAGTGATCATGGGCACCACGCAACATCAGGGGCGGACTCGTGTCTCACGTGAACTCCCCAGCCCGTGCCTCAGCGTCACAACGGGTTTCGCTCCATCACGCTCCACCGCTGCCCCCCCTCAGCGAGCTGACCCGGTACGCGTGGCCGGAGGGCGCCGACTGGTCGAACGCTGACCGCTGCTCCCGCAGGGACGTTTGGTCTGGATACCCTCGACTTCGCCAGTCATCAACTTGAGAGTCAGTCGCGCCGGTTAGGCTTGACTTTCAGGTCGGGCCGCTACGGAATACGTCGATTCGACCCGCAGATCCAACGATATGGAGCAGTCGGTATGGCAAAGGGCGGGGGACGTGGATGGTTTCGTCGCAGGCGCCCTCAGCCCGAATCTGAGAAAGTCGCCGAGGGTACCGTTCACTCGAGATCCACGCCTCCGGCGCTCTCGGAAGCACCCGTGAACGAAACACGGCCGGCTGACCCTGCTGCCGATCTCGTGGCAAAGCAACAGGTCTCGGACCGGAGCCCGGAGCCTCACGCGGAAGCCGCCCCTCAACTGGTCGTTGGAGGCCCGGGAGAAGACGGTCGACCCGGTGTCACATCGGAGCAACCCAGTACTGATGCCGCGATTTCATCCGTGGCCGACGAACGCCAGGCGGTCGCTCCCGAGCAAGCCGCGCCGCCCAGAGCATCGGTAGGATCTGCGACAGTGAACGATGGCGACCGCCCTTCGAATGAGATCCCCTTCGACCGCGGAATCGACTGGGACGCGGCGACTGCTGAAGCACTGACGGCCGGTGCGGACCCCATCGATGAGTCGGCGGTGCACCGCACTGCGGGTCCCGATCGTCTCCTGGAGGACCTCATTCGCGAGATCGTCGGGGAGGCTACGGCCGACACGGCTTCGGCGCTGTACCCCGTTCGAACCCCAGCCGAGGCAGACTCCCCCGCACCGACCTCCAACGCCAGTGCGCCGGCTGTGGCACAGGAAGAGCCCGATGATGCGAGCATCTCGGCAGTCGAACCACAGATCGCGCCAACGCCCGAACGCAACGACCGAGCCAGCGAGCAACCGCAAACATCCGAGCCCCCGCTCGGGCGTGACCATGTGGTGAGCTCGCCGATGATGGTCACTCCTGCCAATACCGTCGCGCAGGCGACACCCCTGATGCCAATTGAAGCCCCTGATGTTTCACGTGAAACATCTTCTGATCACGGAGGAACTCCCCTGGCTTACGAACTCGCCGAAGAGAACCGTCGGCGCATCGCCCTCGATGACGCGGTGCTCCCCTTGCCGCCTGCGACGCGTGTGTTGACGATCTCCAATCAGAAGGGCGGCGTCGGAAAGACGACGACCGCGGTCAATCTTGCGGCCGGCCTTGCGCGTTCGGGTGCCAGAGTGCTCGTGATCGACCTCGATCCGCAGGGCAACGCATCGACCGCTCTCGGAGTCGATCACCGCTCGGAGCGCAAGAGCGTGTACGAGGTACTTGTCGCAGACCTCGCACTCGCGGAGGTCATTCAGTCGTCAGCCGAGCACGAGTTGCTCGATTGCGTGCCCGCGACCATTCACCTCGCGGGCGCAGAGATCGAACTCGTCTCGCTCGTTGCTCGCGAGCAACGGCTGCGGCGTGCACTCGACGCGCATCTCGCTTCGATGGAGCAGCCCTACGACTACGTCTTCATCGACTGCCCGCCATCACTCGGCCTCCTTACGATCAACGCCTTCGTCGCGGCACGTGAGGTGTTGATTCCAATTCAGTGCGAGTACTACGCGCTCGAGGGCCTCTCGCAACTCCTGAGCAACATCGAACTCATTGAGAAGCACCTCAATCCCGAACTTCGGCTGTCGACGATCCTTTTGACGATGTACGACTCCCGCACCAACTTGGCGCAGCAAGTGGCTCAAGAGGTGCGCGACCACTTCCCCGTCCAAACGCTCGACACGATCATTCCCCGTTCAGTGCGGGTGTCCGAGGCACCCAGCTATGGCCAGAGCGTGATCAGCTACGACTATGCGTCGAGCGGATCTCTGTCGTATCGCGAGGCAGCGGCCGAAATCGCCCGGCGCGGAGCTGCGAAACCCGAGGAGTCGAACTGATGACAACCAAACGGACCGGTCTCGGTCGTGGAATCGGTGCACTGATCCCGAGTGGGGATGACAGCTCCCGCACTCGCCCCGTCGACGTGTTCTTCCCCGACTCGGAGGCGCAACCAGCCGTGGCCATCGCGGTTGTCGAACAAGCAGCGTCGGCAGACAACCTCGTCACGGTTCCGGGTGCGCACCTCGCGCGTCTCGATCCGGATGACATCCTTCCGAACGCCCAACAGCCGCGTAGCGTTTTCGACCCCGACGACCTGGCAGAGCTTGTACACAGTGTGCGCGAGTTCGGAGTTCTCCAGCCCATCGTGGTTCGTCGGCACCCCGACCTGCCTGGCAAATACGAGCTTGTCATGGGTGAACGACGGCTTCGTGCGACGAAGGCAGCGGGACTCGATTCCATTCCGGCCGTCGTCAAAGACACCGCGAACGAAGACATGCTTCGTGACGCGCTGCTCGAGAACCTGCACCGCTCTCAACTCAACCCGCTCGAAGAAGCCTCCGCCTATCAGCAACTCCTCGCCGACTTCGGAATCACCCAGGAGGAACTCGCTTCACGCATCGGTCGGTCGCGGCCTCAGATCTCGAACACACTCAGACTGCTCAAGCTTCCCGAGGCCGTGCAGCTTCGGGTTGCGGCGGGCGTGCTCACCGCGGGGCATGCCCGGGCGATCCTCTCCGTCGGCGACGACGCAGCAGGCATGCAGCGATTCGCCGACAAGATCGTGAATGAGGAGTTGTCGGTTCGGGCCGCGGAAGCGGTCGCCACGAATGAGCCGAAATCGTCGCGTCCGAAGCCGGCGGCAGGCAAACGACAGGACTTTCTCGAAGACTTGGCGACTCGCCTCGGCGACCGACTGAATACTCGGGTGAAGATTGCGCTCGGCGCGAGAAAAGGCCAGATCACAGTTGATTTCGCGACCGTTCAGGACCTTCGGCGGATCCTGACGGAACTTGGCGAGAATCTCGACGGGGTCTGAGTTCAAGAGTCGCGCAGGATCGTTCCTGACGACCTGAAATCGGGCTGGTTCGGCGAAGAGAACACCCGCTGGAACGGCGTTGGTCGGGCACGCGATGAAGCGATCGGCACCATCGGCGATGATCGCTTCGGAACGTTCGAAGCTAGTTCGCGCGCAACCGGGCCGCTGCGACGAGCGAGCCGTACAGAGTCGCGGCATCCGTACCGGACGCCTCGATCGCGAGCGGAACGAGTGACGTCTCGGTGAGGCCGGGAATCACGTTCGCTTCCAGGAACCATGGCATTCCGTCGGCATCGACGATGAAGTCGACGCGGGAGAGATCCCGCAGTCCAAGTGTGCGATGCGCGAGCACCGCGGCATCCGACATTGCAGCGACCGCCACCTCATCGAGGCGAGACGGAGCGTAGAACGTGGTCTCCCCCGCGTTGTAGCGGGCCTGAAAACCGTAGACCCCTGCGGTCGGTTCGATCTCGACCGCTGGGAGCGCACGCGGCCCATCACCCGTATCCACGACCGCAACCGCGACTTCGGTGCCGAAGATGCGACGCTCGACCACCGCGACCTCTGCGTAGGTGAACGCCTCGACCATCGCGCGCGGCAGGTCGTTGGAGTCATCGACGATCGTGACTCCCTGCGCGGAACCACCTGAGGCGGGCTTGACGACGAGGTCACCTTCGAGCGCCGAGCGCACGACCCTGAGCACACTCGATGCGCCGAGCTCGCGGAACGACTCATGCGAGAGCACGATCGACTCGGGAACGGCAACGCCGGCCGACGCCAGCAACGAGCTTGCGATGGGCTTCGACCAGGCTCGCCGCGCCGCTGCACCCGATGACCCGACTGTCGGCACATCAATTGCAGCAAGCAACTCGAGGAGCGACCCGTCTTCACCACTTGAGCCGTGAAGGGCGGGGAAGACCACGTCGGGCCGTTCGCTCGACAGGAATGCCAGCAGCCCGGCGTCGGGGTCACGCAGCACCACACGATGCCCCGCTGTGGTGAGTGCGTCGGCGACTCGGCGACCCGACCGAAGAGACACGTCGCGTTCGTGGGAGATGCCGCCCGCGAGCACGACGACGTAGAGGGCGGAAGAATCGCTCATGATCAGGGGTTTCTCCACTACTTCAGGTCGGATGGCGGCGCGGAGTCGTAGCCCGCGCTCGCTGGGAGCTGCAACGGGCCAGTGCCCGCAAAGGTATCGAGAAGGTCGAGTTCGCCGTTGATGACCGTCGCGAGTCGCCGGATGCCGAGCCTGATCGCCTCGGGCGTCGGATAGCAGTACGACAGCCGCATCGCGTGCCGCCCACGTCCGTCGGCGAAGAATGCGGTACCTGGGGTGTAGGCGACGAGCTCTTTCACCGCACGTGGCAACATCTGCTTCGAGTCCAGTACGTCGGGCATCGTGACCCAGACGTAAAATCCGCCGTTGGGATTCGTCCAGTTCAATTGGGGCAGGTACTCCCCCAAAGCCTCGATCATCGCGTCTTTCCGCTCGCGGTACACGCCCCGGAACGTGTCGATCTGCCCGCGCCAGTCGGTCGTCGCCAGGTACTCCGACACGACCAACTGGCTGAACGAGCTCGGTGAGAGGATCGCCGACTCGGCGGCGAGAATGAGCTTCTCGCGAATCGCGTGCGGTGCGAGCGCCCATCCGACCCGAAATCCGGGAGCGAGGGTCTTCGAAAACGAGCCGAGATAGATGACGCCCTCGGGGTCGAGGGACCGGAGGGCGTTCGGCGCGGGCTCATCGAAATGCAACAGGCCGTACGGATTGTCTTCAAGGATCAGGATTTCGTTGGAGCGACAGATCTCGAGGATCTCAGGCCGACGCTCCGCCGAGAGGGTGACGCCCGCCGGGTTGTGGAAGTTCGGGATCGTGTACAGGAACTTGATGCGCCGGCCTTGGCCGCGAAGCGCGGCGATCGTCTGACGGAGCGCCTCGGGGATGAGTCCGCGCTCGTCCATGGCCACGTGCACGACGTTCGCCTGATACGAACGGAAGATGCCGAGCGCCCCGACATAACTCGGTGACTCCGCGAGGATCACATCACCCGGGTCGATGAAGAGCTTCGCCACCAGGTCGAGCGCTTGTTGTGAGCCCGTCGCAGTCACGACGTTGTCGACGGTGCCGCGGATGCCCTCGATCGACATCACTTCGAGAATCTGCTCGCGCAGCTCTGGAATCCCCTGACCAGAGCCATATTGCAGAGCAACTGCCCCGCGTTCGCGCATGACCTTCTCCATCGACGAGACGATGAGGTCGTGCGGCAGCGCAGAGACGAACGGCATGCCACCGGCGAGAGAGACCACCTCGGGCCGCGAGGCGACGGCGAAGAGTGCTCGGACTTCAGAGGCGGCCAGCCCGGCTGCTCGCTCGGCGTAATTCGCGTACCAAGGGTCGAGATTGTTGCCGGTCCGCTGGGGGACGCCGTCAGAAGTCACTGCACTCTTCCGTTCTGTTCAGGATTTCCATGGTAGTTGCTGGGTACCGGGCGCTTGGTCGGGGCTGCGTGCCGCGGCGGCATCCGCAGCTCGTGAACGCGCAGCCCGGTGGAGACACGAAAGACCCGCCCGGCTTTCGCCGGACGGGTCTGAAATTCGACCGCCGACTACGAGATGTAGGCGGCGAGGTCGGCCTCGAGTGCGGGCTTCGGCTTGGCGCCGATGACGGTCTTCACGACCTCGCCCTTCTCGAACACCTTGAACGCGGGAATCGCGGTGATCTGGTACTTCATCGCGAGACCGGGGTTCTCATCGACGTTGAGCTTGACGATGTCGAGCTTGTCGGCGTGCTCGGTCGCGATCTGGTCGAGAATCGGACTGACGGCGCGACACGGGCCGCACCATTCGGCCCAGAAGTCCACGAGGACGGCCTTTTCGTTGTTGAGGACCTCCTGCTCGAAGGTGGCCTCGGTCACTGCACGTGCAGTCATTGCGTTCTCCTTTTGGTGAAATCGGATGTCGCGATGCGAAGTTCGCGGCAGCGGTGCGTGTCGCCCCAAGTCTTCGAGCGACACAAGGTCAGTTGACGGCGGCGAACTCCGTCTCGAGCACGGCTTCGGCGGCATTCTCGTTGCCGAGCGCCGCAAGATAGTGCTCGGCGTCGAGAGCGGCGGCCGCACCGGATCCGGCGGCGGTGATTGCCTGGCGGTAGTGCGGGTCGACGACGTCGCCGGCTGCGAAGACGCCGGGGAGGGACGTCCTCGAACTGCGACCCTCGACCGCGATGGTGCCTTCGGGCGTGAGGTCGAGCTTGCCGTGTACGAGGTGCGTTCGCGGATCGTTTCCGATGGCGATGAAGAGCCCGTCGAGGTCGAGGCCGCGCTCGTCACCGGTGGCAGTGTCGCGCAGGGTGACACCCGTGACCGCGCCGGTTCCGTGGATCGCAGCGATCTCGGCGTTCCAGATGAACTCGATCTTCTCGTTGTCGAAGGCGCGCTGTTGCATGATCTTCGACGCCTTGAGTGTGTCACGACGGTGGATCACATAGACCTTGTCGGCGAAGCGGGTGAGGAACGTCGCTTCCTCCATGGCGGAGTCTCCGCCGCCGGCCACGGCGATCGTCTTCTGTCGGAAGAAGAAGCCGTCGCACGTTGCGCACCAGGAGAGACCGTGCCCGGAGAGCACCTCTTCTTCGGAGAGGCCGAGCTTGCGGTACGCCGAACCGGTCGCGTAGATGACCGTCGCTGCCTCATGCTCATCGCCGTTGCCGAGCTTCACGCGCTTCACAGGGCCGTCGAGGTCGAGCTCGACGACGTCGTCGTAGACGACCTCGGTGCCGAATCGCTCGGCCTGCTCCTGCAGCTTCGTCATGAGGTCGGGGCCCATGATGCCCTCTGGGAAGCCGGGGAAGTTCTCGACTTCCGTCGTCTTCACCAGCTCGCCGCCGATCTCGACGGAACTCGCGATGAGCAGCGGTTTCAGTTGCGCGCGAGCGGCGTAGATCGCGGCCGTGAATCCGGCCGGGCCCGAACCGATGATGATGATGTCGCGCAAAGCCGCTCCCGTCGTAGCTGGTGATTCGCAGCATTCAACGAATCGGATGCCACGAGATGCTCAACACAGTCTAAGCGGCGACTATTCCGCGGCCGTTCGGCGAGCCGATGTGTTTGGATGCCGCGTGGTGGGTGCTGTGCCCCGCGCTCGCGTCACCGATGTCAGCGTCGGCGGAGGCGTGCGACGAGCGGGGCGGCGAATCCGCGCAACTCGGGTGACCGCAGCATCCAGAGCACCGCGAAGTACAGCGCGCTCATCACTGCGCCGATGATCGCCATCGACACGATCGCGGTGAGCACGCTCGAGAGCGCGAAACCGTCGAAGGTGGTTCCACCGAGCGCCCAGAGCAATGCGAGACCGGCGATCACGGGCAGCACGAGCGCGGCAGCCGACCGTCCGTAGGCGACCAAGATGCGTCGGCCGTCGAGTGGACCGATGCGTCGCCGGAGCAGCACGATGGCGAGGATGGCCTGGATGGTTCCTGCGACGGTGATGACCACGGCGATGCCGAACGCCACCCACGCACTCGGGAGGGCGATGCAGGCCAGTGTGCCGGCGATGATCAGGACGACCTGCACGAGGGTGATGAAGAACGGGGTCTTCGTGTCGTGGAGGGAGTAGAAGGTGCGTTGCACGATGAAGAGAATACTGAACGGGATGAGGCCGACGAGGTAGGCGAGTACCACCGCACCGGTCGACCACACGAGGGGCTCGACGGAGGAGAACACTCGAGCGAAGAGGAACGCACACACCATGAGCACCGCGGTCGCGACCATCAGGATGACGCCGACGCCGCGCACCGCGCTGGAGAGGTCGTCGCGCACCTTTCGGAGTTCGCCGGTGGCGGCGTGCTCGCTCATCCGCGTGAAGTAGGCGGTGGCGATCGACACCGTGATCACCGAGTGCGGCAGCATGAAGATCAACCAGGCGTTCTGCTGCATGCCGATCGAGGCTTCATCGTGGGATGCCGCGGAGACACCCACGACCGAGGTCTCGACGAATCCGGCGACCGTCGTGAGCAGGAGCATTCCGAAGGTCCAGCTCGCGATGCCCGCGGTTGACCTCAGGCCGACGCCGCGCCAGCCGAAGTCCGGTCGGTAGCGCAGGCCTGCACGACGCCAGAACCAGAACAGCACGAGCGCCTGGACTGCGACACCGAGCGTCGCGCTTCCGGCGAGGAGGGCGATCATGCCGGGCGACCACTCGCCTGCGGTGCGCAAGCCATCGGGGTCTGAGGCGAAGACCAGCACGAATACGGCGAGCCCCGCGAGGGCGACGATGTTGTTCAGCACAGGCACCCACGTGAAGGGGCCGAACACGCGCTTGGCGTTCAACACCTCGCCCAGCAGCGAGTACATGCCGTAGAAGAAGATCTGCGGCAGGCACCAATAGCCGAATGCGACAGCGAGGGCGAAGACACCGTCACTCATGCGGCTGCCGATCAGTGCCGTGAGCAGCGGCGTGAGCAGCGTGGCGATGAGCGCAGCGGCACTGAGGATCACGAGCCCCAGGGTCATGACCTTGTTGATGTAGGCGGCGCCACCGTCGCGATGCGCGGCCGACCGCACGATCAACGGCACGAGCACGGCGCTCAACACGCCGCCGGCGACGACCGCGTAGATGGTGTTCGGCAGCTGGTTCGCCGCGGCGAACGCGTTGGCGCCGGCACCGCTGCCGCCGATCACGGCTGCGAGGAGGGCCGCCTTCACGAAGCCGAGGACGCGGGAGACGATAGTTCCAGATGCGAGGAAGAGGCTCGCGCGTCCGATGCGATCTTCAGCCATCGCGGCGCTCGTCACCGGGTTCCCGGGGCGTTGCCGCGGCATCGGGTTCGGTGGCATCCGGCTCCTCCGTAGGCGTCACGGTTTCGGCCGCTTCTGCGGCTCCTGCTGTTTCGGTCGCGTCAGCGTCAGCGTCAGCGGCATCCGCTTCCTCCGCTGCTACCACTGCATCGTCGGGGGCTTCCGCAGCAGCTTCGGCGCGCTGTCGGCGGAGGCGACGGATGTTGCGCCACACGCCGAGGCCGAAGAACACGACGACCACGAGGCCGAGCAGGGCGGCGCCGAGACCTTCCCAGTCGGCCTGCACGTTCGCGGGGATCATCACGGGGGTGCCGATCGGCACACCTTCTGGCGAGGTCAGCGTCACCGTGAGGGTGACTTCGCCGTTGCCGATGCCGGCGGCGACCGGCACCCGCACGAGGCTGCGCGATTCGGGGTCGACCGTGACCGTCTTCTGGTCTTCGACGATCAGGCGACCGTTCGACGGCTCGACATCGACGATCACCGTGACCTGGTACGGCAGCGCGTTGAGGATCGTCGTGGGCACGCCGGTTTCACTCGAGACCACGTTGATCGGGCTGCTGGGCACGACCGACACTGCGCCGAGCGTGTTGCGCTGGTCGAGAAGCCACTGGCCGACGGCCGTCTCCCAGCCCTCATTGTCTTCCAGCCAGGCGACGTCGAGCAGGGCGAGCACATTGCGCCGCGCCGGTGCGGAGATCAGGCGGGGGTCTTCGAGCACGGTCGCGAACGCGGTGACATCCGCTTCGGCACGAACGAGCCGATCGACATTCGCGCGGCGCTGCTCGGTCTCGAGAAGGTCGACCAGCGCACGCTCGACCGGGGGCGCGCCGATGGCATCCGAGAGCGTCGCGGGTCGGGCCCAGGGGCTCGCGGCCAATTCGTCGAGCGTCGCCGAGACGCGCGACGACTGCGTTGCCGCGCCACGGTCGAACGTCGCGAGCAGTGTGAGCTGCTGTCCGGGGTTCGCTTCGCCGCCGAGCACCAACTCGGCGCCGAGCAATCCGGTCGCGGAGCGCCATTCCGTATCGGTGAGCGCTTCGGAAGCCTCGCGCAACGGCGCCGTCAGTCGCGAGTCGGCCACGACCGCGGTCGAGCCGTCGACGTTCGATGCCGCGTTCGACCACGGTTCGCTCGCTGCGACGTTGCCGGGGGCGAGGAGCGCTGTCGTCAGCCCGGCGTCGCTCAGGAAGGTGAGGTTGCCCGCGGCGACCGTGTCGTCGGCCGGCCAGGCGATGTCGGTCCGCGTGTAGGGCCACGCGAGCAGCTCTTCGGTGGTGGGCAACTCGCCCGACGCGGGCGGCGTCGGATCCGCCGACGGGGTGGGTGCGGCATCGTCTGTGGCGGTGCCTTCGGCGTCGGCATCGGGATCCGCGTCACCATCGGCTGCGGCATCCGCGAAGTTCGCGGCATCGAGCTCGTCGGCGAACGACGTGGGGGTGAGCGGCGCGGTCAGGCCGACCTGCGCCTGCACCGCGAGATCTGCGTCTGCATACGCGAGCGGGAATATCTCGTTGGGCAGCTGGGCGACGCGTTCGAGCCACGCGGTGGCCGTGGCCGGTGCCGCAGTGCCGAGCACCCTGATCGACGCGATGATGCGGGGATCGATGCCGATCGCGACCTGTCGGCCTGCGACGGCGTCCAGCTGACGGGTGAGCAGCCCGAATGGCGCGGTCCACGTCGAGAGATCGTCGGAACTCAGGAGTCCTGACGAAGATGCGGGCACCGTGAGCGGATACGCGAGGGCGAGCGACACTGCGTCGGTCGCGGGCGCAGAGCTGTTGGCGTAGGCGTCGGTCGCGGAGGCCGCGATGGCACCGTCGACGAGGAGCTCGACGCCGAAACCGAACACCGGTGACTCGGCGAGTCCGTCGAGCGTGTCGGGCGGAAGCGTGAACGAGATGACGTCGACCGCACCCGCGGCGAGGGCACGGGACTCACCCGCAGCGATCGCCATGCCGTCAAGGGAATGCATTGCGGTATCGGTGGCGGCATCCGATTCGGCGCCCGCCTGATCGAGCCAGGCATCGAGCTCGCTCGTGTCGTCAATGGCCTCGTTCGCACGAACGAGGCGCAGGGTTCCGGCTGAGACCGACTCGGCGGTGGCGTTCTCGATCTCGACCTCGAAGGTGAGCGCCGTGCCCGGAGTGATCGTCGTCGACACGGTCGGGGCGATGCGCACCAGGATGCCGTCGACGTCGCGGGCTGCGGGCCGTGACGTGTGGCCGGCCCTCGTCGTGGTTGCGCCCTCGGCGGTGGCCTCGAAGACCGCCGCGTCGGCGGCGACGGGTGCGGCGACCAGTGCGGCGATCATTGCTGTGGTCAGGCCGAACCCGGCGACCAATCGTCGAGCCGCGGCAACCGCGCGTGGAGGCCGTTGCGCGGCGGCATCCGTCGATTCGCCCCTCGGGCGCCGACGGCGCGCAGGGAACGACTCGGGCAGCATGCTGGCGATTCTACGGCGTGTCCGCCGAGTATCCGCTCGGCATCCACAGGCGGTCCGGCCTGTCACGAAACCGGACACGCACCGGCGCCCGCTTAATATGGGAGCCATGCAGAGTGTCACGGCGGCCCTCGACCGGCTGGGCGAGCTGGCGGCTTCGCCGACCGTCGCGCGGCTCGCGGGCGCCTTCGAGAAGGCCGGTCACGAGCTCGCTCTCGTCGGCGGCCCCGTGCGCGACGCGTTTCTCGACCGCCCGATCAACGACCTCGATTTCACGACGGATGCGACGCCCGACGAGATCCTCGCGATCGTCAAGCCGATCGCCGAGGCGCATTGGGACATCGGCCGTGCGTTCGGCACGATCGGTGCGAAGATCGCCGGCGAGACCGTCGAGATCACGACGTACCGCGCCGATGCCTACGACGGCGCATCGCGCAAGCCCGAGGTCGTGTTCGGTACGAGCCTCGAAGACGATCTCACTCGGCGCGACTTCACCGTCAACGCGCTCGCGCTCCGGCTGCCGAAGCTCGAACTCGTCGACCCGTCGGGCGGTGTCGAAGATCTCGTCGCCCGAGTGCTGCGCACTCCCGCGGCGCCCGAACAGTCGTTCGGCGACGACCCGCTGCGGATGCTTCGTGCCGCCCGCTTCTCGGCCCAGCTCGGCTTCGCCGTCGATCCCGCCACAGAGCAGGCCATGAGCGACCTCGCAGGGGAGATCGACCGCATCTCGGCCGAACGTGTCAGAGACGAGCTGACGAAGCTGCTGCTGACTCGAACTCCGCGCGGCGGCATCCGACTGCTCGTGGAATCGGGGCTCGCCGAACGCGTGCTGCCCGAACTGCCGGCGCTGTCACTCGAACGCGACGAGCATCACCGCCACAAGGACGTCTACGAGCACAGCCTCACCGTGCTCGACCAGGCCATCGAGTACGAGGTCGCGCGCGGCGTGCTCGACTCCCCCGACCTCGTGCTGCGGCTCGCCGCGCTGCTCCACGACATCGGCAAGCCCGCGACCCGGCGGTTCGAGCCGGGCGGCGCCGTGAGCTTCTACCACCACGACGTCGTCGGCGCGAAGCTCGCCCGCAAACGCCTTCGCGCGCTGCGCTTCGACAACGACACGATCGCGGCGGTTTCCCGGCTCATCGAGCTGCACCTGCGGTTCTTCGGCTACACCGACGGCGCATGGACCGATTCGGCCGTTCGCCGCTACGTGCGCGACGCCGGAGACCAGCTCGAGCGGCTGCACATCCTCGCGCGGGCCGACGTGACGACGCGCAATCGGCGCAAGGCCGACCAGCTCGCCTTCGCCTACGACGACCTCGAGGAGCGCATCGCCGTGCTCGCGGGTGAAGAGGAGCTCGCCGCGGTGCGCCCCGAGCTCGACGGCGCCGACATCATGCGGCTGCTCGACGTGAAGCCGGGCCCGGTCGTGGGCGAGGCCTACCGTTACCTGCTCGAGGTGCGTCTCGACGAGGGCCCCATCGGCGCGGATGCCGCGACCGAGCGGCTGCTCGCCTGGTGGGCGTCGCGCGAAGCGGGCGCCTGACCCCCGTACCCCTGCCCCTCCCTGTACGTGACCCGCGTACCTCACCCCCAGGTTGCCCCTCGGCCAATGTTTCCGTTCGTGCCCGGCGTTTCCTGTCAGGCGGAAACCGGGGGCCCGAACGGAAACACCGGCCGCATGGTCGGAGACGCCGACTCATCCTCGACACCTGTCGCACCTGTTCCGCCGTGCACAACTCGGTTCGAGCCGCAGCTGCGGCGAAGGTATCGCGGGATGCTCGCCGGATGCCGCAGCATGACATGCCGAAACTGCTCCTCGCCCGCGACGCTCGACTGGTGGGCGATGATCTGCGCTCCCTCGAGCCCGACACGGTGAGGCGGTTGCGGCGCGGGGTGTACGTGGCCGCCACTGAGTGGGATCACGCGAAGCGCGAACAGCGCCACCGCATCATGATCGACGCGGTAGCCGAAACTCGCCGTGGAGTGCCGATCTTCTCGCATGTCTCAGCCGCGATCCTCTGGGGCATCCCGATCGTCGGGCGGCACCTGCAGTCGGTGCACCTGATCTCGGCGGGCCGATCCGTTGCCCGGTCCAAGAACGGGGTCGTCTGGCATCACGAACCCATCGCCGACGGCGAGATCGTGGAGATCGACGGACGCCTCGTCACTGGCTACACCCGCACGCTGATCGACCTCTCCCGCACCCTGCCGTTCGCGGCCGCGGTCGCGGTCATCGACCACGGACTTCGCAGGACCGTTCACCCCTCCGGGAGGTCGCGCGACCGGGCTGGGGTGGCGCGCGAAGAACTTCAGGACGCAATCGAAGGGATCCGCGGCAGGCCGGGCGTGCGAGGGGCGCGGACCGCGATCGAGTTCGGAGACGCACGCTCGGGATCACCGGGCGAGTCGATCAGTCGGGCGAACATGCATGTGCTCCGGTTCCCGCCCCCTCAGCTGCAGGCGGCGTTCGATCGACAGGACGGCGGTCGAGACGTGACCGACTTCGACTGGCCTGAGCATCGGGCTTTCGGCGAGTTCGACGGTCTTGTCAAGTACATCAAGGAGGAATTCACGAAGGGCCGGTCGATCCAAGAGATCGTGCTGCTCGAGAAGGAGCGTGAGAACCGGATCCGCAAGCATCGGCCGTTCGGCGCGCGATGGGACTGGCCGGTCGCGGTGAATCCGCAACTGCTGCGGGCGGAGTTGCTGCAAGCCGGGCTGCGTCCCGTTCGGTGAACACGCTGCGGCGAGGCCACCGGCGGGAGAATGGCGCGGCTGCGGGGCATCCGCTATGCTGTCTAGGTTGCCCGTGTGCCGCGTTCTGCGGCCTCCACTTGCGACGTATGCACAACCCTCCTGTTACAGAGATCCTGTAGCCGTTTGAGTCCGAAGGAGGTGGGTTAGTCATGCACCAATACGAGCTGATGGTTATCCTCGATCCCGAGATCGATGAGCGCACCGTTGCTCCCAGCCTCGACAAGTTCCTCAACGTCATCCGAAACGATGGCGGCACCGTCGACAAGGTCGACATCTGGGGACGTCGTCGTCTGGCGTACGAGATCAACAAGAAGAACGAAGGCATCTACGCCGTCGTCGACTTCACCGCCGAGTCCAAGACCACCGATGAGCTCGACCGCCAGCTGAACCTCAGCGAGGCCGTTATGCGCACCAAGGTCCTGCGTGCAGAAGAGGCGATCGCACAGGTCGCCGCGCACAAGAAGGCTCAGGAGGCGAAGGCCGCGAAGAAGGCCGCCGCGCAGGCGAAGGCCGGTGCGAAGGCAGCTGCCGCCGCTCCCGCCGCGGCCGTGGCCGCCGCTCCCGCTGCTGCTGTTGCTGCAGCCCCTGCTGCTGCTGCTGATGCTGCCGCTCCCGCTCCCGCCTCGGCCAAGAAAGACGCCTAGTCCTCATGGCCGGCGAGACCATCATCACCGTGGTGGGCAACCTCACTGCAGATCCCGAGCTGCGTTACACGCAGAACGGCCTCGCGGTTGCCAACTTCACCATCGCGTCCACTCCCCGCACGTTCGACCGTCAGGCGAACGAGTGGAAGGACGGTGAAGCGCTGTTCCTGCGCGCGAGCGTCTGGCGTGAATTCGCCGAGCACGTCGCCGGTTCACTCACCAAGGGTTCCCGGGTCATCGCTTCCGGGCGTCTCAAGCAGCGTTCCTACGAGACGAAGGAAGGCGAGAAGCGCACCACCATCGAGCTCGAGGTCGACGAGATCGGCCCGAGCCTGCGCTACGCCACCGCGTCCGTGACGCGCGCCCAGTCCAACCGTGGCGCCGGCGGCGCCGGTGGTGGCTCCTTCGGGGGTAACACCGGAACCGACGAGCCGTGGGCGCCCAGCACCCCCGCAGCAGCAGCCCCCCAGGGTGGCGGCAGCGGCGGCGATGTCTGGAACACCCCCGGCACGAGCTACGGCGACGAGACCCCCTTCTAATACTCAGCAGGTTTCGGTTGGTCGCTGCGCGACCTCCTCAACCCGCGAACTCAATCAGACAGGAAAGACAATGGCTGGAAAGTCGAGCGGCGATCGCCGCAAGCCGACCCGCGGGAAGGGCGCGAAGAACGCCGCCCCGGCGAAGTCCATCAAGGTCGGTGTCATCGATTACAAAGATGTCGCGACGCTTCGCAAGTTCATCTCCGAGCGTGGAAAGATCCGCGCCCGTCGTATCACCGGTGTCTCCGTGCAGGAGCAGCGCCTCATCGCCCGCGCCGTGAAGAACGCGCGCGAGATGGCCCTTCTGCCCTACTCGGGCTCTGGCCGTTAAGGAGCACGACAATGGCTAAGGTAATTCTGACGCACGAGGTCACCGGCCTCGGCACGGCCGGCGACGTTGTCGAGGTCAAGAGCGGTTACGCTCGCAACTACCTCGTTCCGCAGGGCTTCGCAGTAGCGTGGTCGCGCGGTGGCGAGAAGCAGATCGAGCAGATCAAGGCGGCTCGCGTCGCACGCGAGATGCACTCGCTCGAAGACGCGCAGGCACTCAAGGCCAAGCTCGAGTCGACCAAGGTTCGGCTGGCTGTGAAGGCGGGCCAGGGTGGCCGTCTGTTCGGTTCGGTCAAGACGGCGGATGTCGCGGCTGCGGTTGCGGCTGCCGGCCTCGGCGAGCTCGACAAGCGCAAGATCGAGATCACGGCCCCCATCAAGGCGGTCGGTGAGCACGAGGCGACGGTTCGTCTGCACGACGAGCTTTCGGCGACGATCACCCTTCAGGTGGTCGCGGCGAAGTAACTCGCTTCACAGGTTGACAGGCGGCGGTCTGGGCTTCGGCCCGGGCCGCCGTTTCGTTGTTTTGCGTACACCCGGAGCGGGTGCGCGCGCAAGTCGAGATCGGTGTTTCCTGTGATGGTTGTACACAGGTCGACGCACACACGCCGTCGACTTCCAAAGAAGTTTTCCCTCACAGGTGTGAGTAGATAAAAAACCCGGTCGTGACTGAATTCAACCCGTGTAATTCACCGAATTTCCACAGTTCTCCACAGGCTGAGTGCACACCTTCTACGGCGTTTCGCCCAGTTTGTCCCCAGAGTTATCCACAGGCCAGGTTGTGCTGTGTACAGGGCTTGCCTATCGTGAAGCAGCGACCCTTCCACCCCATGTGCAACTCCCGTGTGTCGGCCACTGTCGGCGGCTCCCGAGACACTAGAGGTGCGGGCGCGGGTCGCTCGCCCGTTCGAGCCGAACCGGAGGTCATGAACTTGTCGATCGCGCACATCGGGCTCGCTGAACCGGCAGACGACGGTGAGGCCCGACGGGGCGAACGCGTTCCTCCTCACGACCTCCTCGCCGAGCAGAGCGCGCTCGGCGGCATGATGCTCTCGAAAGATGCGGTCGCCGACGTCATCGAGACCGTGCGCGGCGTCGACTTCTACGTGCCGAAGCACGAGGTCGTCTTCAACGCGATCCTCACGTTGTACTCGCACGGTGAGCCGACCGACGTCATCGCCGTCACCGACGAGCTCACGAAGATCGGCGACCTGCAGCGTGCCGGCGGCGTGGAGTACCTGCATACCCTCACGAGCATCGTGCCGACCGCGGCGAACGCGGGCTTCTACTCCTCGATCGTGGCCGAGCGGGCGCTGCTCCGCCGCCTGGTCGAAGCCGGTACCCGCATCGTGCAGATGGGCTACCAGGGTGAGGGCGAGGTCACCGACCTCGTCAACAACGCCCAGGCCGAGATCTACTCGGTCACGGGTTCCGTCGAAACCGAAGACTACGTGCCGTTGTCCGATGCCGTGACCGCGGCGATCGATGAGATCGAGGCGGCCAAGCACACCGACGGCAAGTTCACTGGCGTGCCCACCGGGTTCGCCGACCTCGACGACCTGACCAACGGGTTCCACCCCGGGCAGATGATCATCGTGGCTGCCCGCCCCGCCATGGGTAAGTCGACGCTCGCCCTCGACTTCGCGCGTGCCGCCTCGATCACCAACGGCCTGCCGTCCGTGTTCTTCTCGCTCGAGATGGGCAAGAGCGAGATCGCCATGCGTCTGCTCTCCGCCGAGGCATCCGTGCCCCTGCAGATGATGCGAAAGGGAACCGTCGACTCCCGCGACTGGACGACCATCGCGGCGACGCGCGGCCGCATCAACGACGCGCCGCTGTACCTCGACGACTCCCCCAACATGACGCTCGTCGAGATCCGCGCAAAGTGCCGGCGTCTCAAGCAGCGGGTCGGGCTGAAGATGGTCGTCATCGACTACCTGCAGCTCATGACGAGCGGCAAGCGCGTCGAGAGCCGCCAGCAAGAGGTGTCGGAGTTCTCGCGTGCGCTGAAGCTGCTCGCGAAAGAGCTGCAGGTGCCGGTCATCGCCCTGTCGCAGCTGAACCGTGGCCCCGAGCAGCGCGCCGACAAGATGCCCGCGCTCAGCGACCTGCGTGAGTCGGGCTCGATCGAGCAAGACGCCGACATGGTGATTCTGCTGCACCGCGAGAGCGCCTACGAGCGTGACAGCCCGCGCGCCGGCGAGGCCGACCTGATCGTCGCCAAGCACCGTAACGGTCCGACCCGCACGATCACGGTCGCGTTCCACGGGCACTTCTCGCGGTTCACGGACATGGTGCAGGGGTAGGCGGCGCCTGTAGGTTCTCACGCAAGCGACGGTCGGCGCACCTAGGTCGACCACGGAGTTACGCGGCGGACACCTGGCTTTGATCCGGGGACGAGACCATAGCTCTCGGCAAGGGCTTCTCTTCCGTGCTCGATGGCGTCGAAGAGTCTGTCGACGTCGGCTTCGGTGCTTCGATAGCTGGTGATACAGATGCGCAAGGCCGGCCGGCCGGCGACCCGTACGGGACTGATCCATGCCTCGCCCCCGGCGACGACGTGCGAAGCGAGCGCGCTGTGCCATTCCCAGCTCTGATCGGGCCCGAGGGCATCAATGCGCGGATCCACGATGCACACCACAGGCAATGGGCTGGCGTTTACGCGTTCCCAGCCCGAGTCGGAAGCGCGCTGCGCGACATAGCGACTCAGCTCGAAGTCGTCGTCGATCTGCCTTGCGTACCCGACCCGGCCAAAGCTGGCCAGGCTTGCGAAGACTTTCAATCCGATGAGCCTCCGGGACCACTGCATGCTCGTGGTGTAGGGGTCCAACCCCGTTGAGGATTGTGAAGGCATATATGACGTGGTGACGTGAAACGCTTCCTTCACAGCCTCGGCATCACGGCTGAAGATCATCCCCGCTCCCATCGGTACCGACATCCATTTGTGCGCATCAACGGTCACAGTGTCGGCCCGCTCGATTCCAGCAAGCAGGGGACGATGATGATCGGACAATGCGACTGAACCGGCCCAAGCCGCGTCCACATGAAGATGCATGTCGGTCTCCGCCGCGAAACCCCCAAGTTCGTTGAGGGGATCGATGGCTCCAGCACCCGTGGTCCCTGCCGTGCCGACGACCATGAATGGCAGGAATCCAGCGGCGACGTCTTCCTGGTAGGCGCCATGCAGAGCTGGAAGAAGCATGCGCTGCTGGTCATCGACACGAATCAACCGGACCGCGTCGCGGCCCAGGCCGCATGCGTGAGCGATCTTCAACCAGGCGAGGTGGCTCTCAGCTGACGCGTACAGTACGGGACGAGCCCGTGCACCACCAAGCCCGGCGCTTGCGAAGTCGGGGATGAGCCGTGTCAGGGCGACGATAGTTGCCGTGTGATTGGCTTCCGCGCCACCCGATGTGAAGCTTCCGAGGCTGGAGTCCGGCATACCCAGCCGGTCCGAGATGAAACGCAGAACATGCTGCTCCAGGTCGACCGCCGCTGGGGCGTGGCTATACGCAGCGAGTTGCGGATTTATGGTCGCAGTCAACAGATCGGCCGCGATCGCCGGCCATGTAGGAGTGGGATTGAACAGTCCGAAGTACCGCGGATGTGTTGGGTGTACACCCGAGTGCACGAGGTGTGCGGCTGCGTCGGAAAGAACGATCTGCGGATCTCTTGGTGATTCAAAGTCGTACCCTGCCAACCACGATCCAGAGTCACCCCCTGGCGCAACCGGTCCTGCCTCCATGTCTCGAAAGAGCTCCATCGCCAGCCGAGCAGTATGGTCGAGCAACTCTCGCGCCTCAACGGGCCCCATCGAAATCGGGCTCGCATCCGGGTCTTCGATACGTGAATTCACTGTTGCCACTTCCCATCCGTCGCACATGCAGGCAATGTCAACACCCTCTCTGATCAATCTCCTCATCCTCGAAACGGCCTCTGGCGGAGGGCGCTCCTTGGAATCGGCGGCCCATGGGCCACGGCTGTCTGAGTTGCCGCGATCATAGCTCTGTCAACGGAACCGTAATGGCGCTGAGGCGCCGCCCCCTGCACCACTGAACGAGGAGGGGGGCGTTGGCAGAATATCGACGCTCCTTGGCCAGGACGGAGGATTCGCGCGGGGAATGACGTCGCTATCGTCGGCCTATGACTTCGAACAACGACACGTTGCAAACTGCTGACCCGGCCACTCAGGAGGCACTCCTCGAGTCGGTGGATGTGTACTTCCGGCTGTTGCACACCGGCGATGTGGGCCTGCTCGATGAGGTGTTCCATCCCTCAGCGAGCTTGTTCGACGCGGACCAGGGCGCCCTGTTCGAGGAGCCCCTCGCCTCCTGGCGGTCCGTCGTCGCTGCGCGTCAGGCACCCGCGGCTGCAGGTCAACGGCGGGAAGAGGAGATCCTGCTCGTCGATTGGCTGTCCCCGGCGGTCGCGGTCGTCAAGGTGCGGCTGCGGGTTCTGGACGAGATCTTCGTCGACCATCTCTCGTTCGTCCGTGATGAGGAGCGGTTGCGCATCGTGGCCAAGACATGGCACCTGGAACGGGTGGATCCGCGCACGGCCCTGTGACCGGAGGCAACTGTCGCCCGGATTGACGGAGACAGCATTCCCCCCGCCCGACGCGGTGCAGCACGCTTAGGCGTCGGGTGGGGTGGATTCCTGTTCGATCATTGTCCGGAATCGATCGAGGTTGTCGGCCATGCCGCGTGCGAACAGTCGCGGAGCGAGGGCACCGACGATCCGGGCGGGTCCGGGCAGACCCTCCGCCGATATCTCTCCATGCAGCGTGATGGTGGTGCCTCGCGGGTGCGGCGTAAGCATGTAGCGGTAGATGAACGGTGTCGGTCCTTCCACACTGGCCAGGGTGAAGACGTGATCCGGCTCGAACTCGGCGACGTGCGCGACGTTGGTGACCTCACCACCGGGAAGTGCCCGGCGGATCCGGAATCGGGAGCCGAGGTTCACAGGAGGCGGAGTGAGCTCGTCCACGGCCGTGACCGCGGAGTACCAGTCGGGCATCAGTCTCACGTCGACCAATGCAGCGAATACCCGGTGGACTCCGGCGGTGACGTCACGCTGGATTTCAAAACTTCCCATCAGCGTAGTATGCCCGTCGGTGTCGGTGTCGGTGTCGGTGTCGGTGTCGGTGCCGGTGCCGGTGCCGGTGTCGCTACCGGTGACCACGAAACCCGAACCACGGGCACGAATCGTTGCCCCAGTTCCGATCGACCAGGAATCAAGAAGGAGACGGCTGCGGGACGCCCGTAGCGTGATGCTCAAGTACGTGGAACGATCGCGCATCAGCCCGTGTCGGAGAAGTCACGCGCCGAGACTACGCAATGCAGAAGGCGGCTGGCCACTCGTGTCCCTCATGGGGATCCGTCCGGCCGTCCGATCGTCTATGGTCAGGTCCCGGCCCTGACGGTAACAAGTCGGACGATCCCCGTAATCGCGAAGATCGGTCCAATAGTCACGAACAAGACGGCAGCCACTTCAGGTTCCCCGGCTGGTACACGGCATCAGAGACTCTCCGGCCGAACGTAAGCTCGCCGAGCTTCCGAAACTCCTCGGCCCACCGTGCAGGTTTGACCAGAACAGTGATGCCAAGCGCGGTGGACCCTGTTGCCAGGCATATCTGAATGATGCACGACGCGACCGGATTCACACAGTGAGCGCTATCTGAAGCGCTGCGCCCGCCCGCAGTTCGAATGGGGCCCGCCCACGGTCGTGCGCAAGCGGACCCCTTGCGGGCATTCGGTGCTCGAGTGTCGAGTCTGAGAATCGGGACGCGAGCCTCACTGAGGAATCATTCACCTCACCCACGAGACGCCTGACCGCGAAGGGTAGTCAGTGTGTCCCAGCCGACAAGGGCAAGGTCGACGGTGCGGTGGAGGTGGGTCCGGGTGGCACCGTCCCGAGACTCCATCGACATGCCGCGGAGGACTGTCATCAAGTAACCCGCGAGTGCGTCCACATCGGCGCTAGCGGCGACGTCACCAACGTCCACCCCGCGCTGGAGCCGCCGTCGCACCGCGAGGTGATCCTCCTTGCGCAGTTCAAGCACAGCGCGTCGCACCTCGTCATTCTCGGGAGCGCAGCAATTGGCGGCGAAATCGAGCAGGCAGCCAGCGGTGCTTACCTCAGAGGTATAGGCGTCAGCGCTGTCACGGAGCAGCATCTCGACGGCGATCCGCGTCGACTGGGGCGCCGCAAGCCCGCGAACTATGGGCGCCGATTCGGCATTGTAGAGCGCCAGACACTCGTCAAAGAGCGCGCGTTTGGAGCCGAAGGCGGCGTACAAGCTCGTGCTGCCAATGCCGAGCTCAGCGGTGAGGGCGCTGATCGCAACGCCCTCATAGCCGTGCCGCCAGAACAGATCGAGGGCCTGCCGCAATGCCTGGTCGCGGTCGAACTTTCGCGGGCGACCGCGCTTGGGTTGACTGGCGGTCGTCATATTTGCAAGCATACTTTATGCAGTGATCAATACATAAACGCTGGAGGCTTGATGATGAATGCAGACTCGGTGGCTCTCGTTACCGGAGGCAGTCGCGGGATCGGCGCGGCAATCGCGGAAGAACTGTCGGCCCGCGGCATTCGAGTGGTGATCAGCTATCGCAGTGGCCGCGACGCGGCGATGAACGTGGTCGACCGCGCCCGCAGGGCCGGGCGGGAGATAGTAGCTATTCGCGCCGACCTCAGTACGCCGGAGGGCCCTGAGGCGTTGGTCACGGCTGCGCTCGAAGCCTTTGGCCGTCTCGACATCGTGGTGAACAACGCCGGGATCTTCCCCACCGGTGCTCTCGAGGATCTGAACGTCGCCACGATCGATCAGACCATCGCATTGCACGTGCGGGCACCTTTGATGATCGCCCGCGCTGCTGCTCGTCACCTGCCGGACGGCGGTCGCATCGTCAACATCGGCACTTGCTTCCTCGAGCGCACGCCATACGAGGGGTTGGCTCTGTACGCCGCCACGAAAGCATCGCTTCTCGGGCTCACGCGAGCGCTCGCTCGCGACCTCGGCCCCCGTGGTATCGCCGTGTCGCTCGTCAACCCCGGCAATACCGACACCGACGCGAATCCCGCCTCGGGGCCTGACGCGGAGATCGAGCTGCCGTACATGGCGATTCGTGCCTACGCTGCACCGCACGACATCGCCCTCGCGGTCGCGCACCTCTGCGGTCCGGCCGGCCGCTTCATCACTGGCTCCGCGATCTCGGTCGACGCCGGCTACGCCGCGTGAAGGTGGGGCCGCGTCGCGGAACCCGACCAACTACTGCCGATCCATCTCGGCTCGAAGCCGCGCTCCGAGGTCTCTGAGACTCGTAGCGTGTACGTCGAACCGCTCACCAGGAGCAGGCGCCTCGGCATTCGAGCGAGGCACGTATGCGGTCAGCACGTCAGCAGCCTTTTCCGCCCGGAGGTCGCACGGGTGGCCGTGAACATCGTGACCGCGAGCGTGCTGAGACCCTCGCGGAGCACGTGCGGAAACGGCATGCCGAGATGCGCGAGCGGGACCACGACGGCCACGACGACGGCGGCGTAGACGAGGCCGACCAGCAGCGTCGGCAGGAGCTGAACGGAGCTCGCGGACCCGAGCGGCAGCGTCAGGTACGCGACGAGGGTGAGGGCGGCAAGTGCCCACTGCACCCGTCTCACTCGGGAGCACGTTGGGTTTCGGGTCGACCGTGCGCCTCCTCGGTCTGAGGCGCCCCTTAGACTCGGCGGCGTGAGCGAGCGCCCTGACTTCCGCATCCCCTTCCAGTTCGAGGAGACACTCACCGAACGCCTCCGGCTCCGCATCATGCGCGAGGCCGACTTCGATGACATCCTCGACTACCAGTCACGGGCCGACGTCTGCGAGTACCTCCTTTACCATCCGCGCGATCGCCGGACCGTCGCCGCGAGGATCGCGACGTGGTCGCAGCAGTCGACCCTCGCATCCGACGGCGACTTCCTGGAACTCGCCGTGGAACGCAGGGATGATGCGCGCGTGATCGGGGATCTGTACTTCAGCCTCAAGCGCGCCGAGCACGGGTGCGCCGAGATCGGCTGGGCGTTCCACCCCGACCACTCGGGCCAGGGCTACGCGACCGAGGCGGCGACGGAGGTGCTTCGGCTGGGATTCGAGTCCATCGGCCTGCATCGCATCGTCGCCGAGGTGGACCCGCAAAATGCGGCATCCGTCGCGCTCTGCCGTCGACTCGGAATGCGCAAGGAGGCGCACTTCGTCGCCAACATCTGGTTCAAGGGCCGCTGGGCCGACACGGATGTCTACGCTCTGCGCGAGACCGAGTGGGATGCCCGGAACCATGCAACGGTCGACCCGACGTGAGTCGCGAGCGAGTACATCGGTGGAACGCTGTGTGAGGACTTCCGGGTCCCGCCGAGGTGCACCTGTCTGGCTATGCCTTGGAAGCTCAGGTTCTGACGCGATATCGGAGATGCACGACGCGGTTCGGAATCGGCGCTCATCGAGGCGCCCGGGGTCGGCGCGTACGCCGGTCGGCAGCCCTGCATTGCCCCGATGAGTTCTGGTCTCTTCTACTGTGTGAGTCATCCAGGACTAGATGGAGCCCTCGAAGCGAACGGAGTCAGCCGGATCGGGTCCAGCCCAATCGGCTTCACCACAATTTCGAGCGGCTCTCCATCGCAATTCGCAACGAACGCTATCCGCACACCATCGCCGGGCTCGATTGTGGGCGGGAGTTTGATCGTGAGGTCGTATCCCTCAGGGACAGGTTTACCCCTAAAGGGAACATCCCATTCGAGAGTGCTCACGCCTCCGACGGACTCGAAGTCGCCCTGCAGGAAGTGAACTGGCTCTACTCCGATATTCTCAACGTGAAGACCAAACCCGCAGCGGCCATCCCAATTCTGGAACAGCGTCGCCGTCGCCCGGATGGGTCCTTGCTCGGCCTCAACTGAGGGTGTGCAGCCGACGAGCAGCAGCGCGAGACTCACCCCCAGGCCCACCATCGCGGCCCCATGGAGCGGTGGCCTCGGAGCATCACGCATGAAGCAATCATGCCCCAGCGTTTGCAGTGCATAAACGACCGTTGTCTTGGCGACGCGCGGACGAGTCAGGGACTCCCGCTTCCGACCCCGGTGCCACGCGAAGCACCCGCCGCAGAAGCACGCCCCATCGCCTCAGCATGAGACGCATCTCCGTGGGCCTGCGAGTGATGCTCGCCAAGCGAACGATTCCGGCGCTCGCGGACGACTAGCGTCGTCACGACGGCAGCGAGCACGACGACGACAACCAGCGCCACAACTACCCACTCCATAGTGATCCCCCGCTTCAGTTGGACACACGCTATCGCAGCGGGCGTCGTGCCGCTGTGGTGACGAACAGATTCAGATCGCCGCAACTTCGGAGGTCAGAATCGATCGATATTGACCGCACGACCATTCCTTTGTGGAGTGCTCGCATCAAGGGTGGTCGCGTACTCCTATGCTGGGCGACGTGGGCAGAGCAATCGGAGTGGCGTTTGGAGTGGATGGAGCACGATATCGTCCAGACCGAGCAATGACAGGCGTGGAGCGTCGCCGGCGGGGCAGCGCGTCGACCACGGGCACGGAAGGTTCTGGCGTCCTGGCCACGCGCAAGCTGGTCGGGCTCGTCTTCGGCTCGGGAATCGTCCTTCCGGTGGTCATCGGGGCGTACCAGTTGTTCATCGGCGGGTTCGCTGGCGCGTTCGGGATTGACTCGCCGTACAGCAGGCAAGAGGTCGAAGTTTGGTCATGGATCTACCGCATTTGGACAACGCTGGCCGCGATCACCATCCTGACCATCACCATCCGGGAGCTTAGCCATCGCCGTAAGCCCATCACCGGAATCGTCATGCTGATCATGTCCGTTCCCGTGCTCTACATCGCCTGGTACGCACACGTGAACGTCTAACCGACCGACTACGTGCCAGATCTGGCGTAGCCACAAACGACGGTTTGAGAGCATGGTCAATGCCGATCGTTCCGGTCGGTGGAGTCCTCGTCCCTGCCGATGGCTTGGCGCCAGCCGTTAGAGCAGCCAGAACGGCACGGACGCCACCGCAACACCGAGCAGCGTGAGGACGATGGCTGCGGGGATCGACCGTTTTACTGTGCCGGTGCCGAGTCGGTCGACGAGTCGTTGCAGTCGTTCGCGCACCCGAGCACCGTTGGTGAGGCCAACCGCGAGCAGGATGAGGCACGGGAGGCAATAGATGACTGTGTAGCCAGCCAGGATCGCCAAGCCCACACCGAGCGGTACTTCTGTTGCGACCATCCGTTCGATAGCGATGAAGTAGGGGAAGGCGTTGGGCAGATCCGCCGCGGTGAGCAACACACCGAACGGTAGGGCCGTCCAGGGACTGAACCAGGAGGGAAGTTCGATGGCCCGCCGCGGCCGATCCCGCAATCGACGGATACCGGCGACGACGAGGGCTATCCCGCCTGCACCGAATGCGACGAACCGAAGGCCGATGACGATGCCGTCGACCGCGCCTGCGGCCGCACCCGCTGTGAGGAACAATGCGGTTCCCGCGACGAAGACGGTCAACGCTGCCCCTAGGACCGCAGCCCCTGCGACGAGCGCGGGTCGGCGCGGAGCGGCAATGAGCACGAGAGTTACGGCGACGATCGTGGCGGGGTTCAGCGAATCGAGCAACGCCAGCCCCGCGATGCCGGCGACCAGTGCCCCCGTCATCGAGCTCTCTCCGAAGAACTGTGTTCGCGTGTCAGGAATCTCAGGAGGTCGTCCACGGTCTCGTCAGCGGCTTCGAGTCCGACCAGCGCATTCGTAACGAGCGCATCACCGACAAGGCGAATCACGTGCGCCCGGAGCGTGTCTCCGACCTCGGCTGCGATAAGCGCCTCCCACCGCGCGATCGCGGTCTTCGCGTCAGCCAGCAGCGGCCCGAAGTCGTCGTCGGTTGGCCGGAAGCTCGAGGCGAGGGCCTGCATCAATGCCCGTTCGCTACCGTCGGGCAGCGACAGTTCAAGCCACGTTCGTGCTGCGGTACCCGCCGTCGCGGCCGCAGCCATCGCGGCTTCGACTTCATCGAGGGACTGACGTGCCAGCCCCGCGACAAGGGCTGACCGCGTGGGGAAGTGGTGTATCAGCCCGCCCTTTGACACCTCCGCGGCCTCAACGACCGCGTTGAGGGAGGGCACCGCGCCCCTTTCGAGGGTCAGCCGGCGTGCGGTTTCCAGAATGTTCGAGCGCATAGCGGTCACAATAGCAAAGAACCGACCGACCAGTCGGTCGGACCCTCGGAGTGCGATTGGTGCTGCACCGAAAACGACGGTTTGAGAGCGTGGCCACTATCGGTCGTTTCCGATCCGGCTGCGCACAGCGGCCAGGGGTGCTCGTCAGGAATCAGGGCACTGGCCGGCCACCCAATCCCGAGCCACCGATTGCGATGATGCATCGCCGTGACCCAACACACGGTCGGGCGCCAACGGGCCTTCGTAGAAGTTGCCCTCGCGATCCCCCATCAAGGCGAACGACAGCGTCACTTCAGCACCGTCCGGAAGCTCGAACCCGTCGTTCACCGTCGTGAACCCACCGGTCGCGGAGCCGAACGTCGTTACCCCCTCCTGCCCCGTGAACGCGATGAGCACCGATTCACCGGCGCTCGCGGTCGTGGCGCTCTGAACGATCCCGATTGGCCGCATCGTGAGCTTGGTCGGCTCTGCCGGCAGCTTTCCCCAGACCTCTTCCCCCCATGAAACGGTATTCGCAAGTACAACGACATCGCTCGTGGAGCCGTCACGCTCGCGGAACTTTTCCACGACGCCGTCGTCGAGCAAGGGGCTCAAAGCCACGAGCATCACCCGCAGGTCACCCCCGGTGTTGGCATTCACGTCGATGACCCATCCGCAGGCGGACTGCGCACGTTGCGACGTGAATATCTCGGCCGCCGCCTCGAGATACTGATCGATCTCGCTCTGGTTCGCGCTGGAGAACCCGGGGACCACAACGGTCGCTACCGAGCCGTCGTAGCTCACCGTGGGAACCGGCACGTGGCCCGACCGATATGGCCGCTCCCACGCAGCGACATCGATCGGTGTCGAGAAGAAACTGTGGGTGCCACCCGCGACGGTCGTCAAATGAGAGAGAGTCCGATAGGTGTCGGGGATGGTGTCCGCTGAGTAGAGATCTGGGAGGGCCTCGGCGACGGCCGCGTCCCACTCGGGAGAATCGGCGTAGTACCCCTCATCAAGCCCCGCAATGGCCTCATCGACATACTCACGCACGCTCACCTCATGAGCGCAACCGCTGCCGCTCAGCGCGAGCAGCCCCGCGAGCCCCACAAGCGCTACACGTCGAAGATGCCGCAAAATCACACCAATCCGCCCCTGGGCCCGCCACTCGTCGGCTCGGCCGCCGGGTCGAGGGTGCGGCGGAGTAGGTCGCGCTCCGATGCGGTCATTGCGAAAGACTATTGGAAGCCGCAGCATCACGTTAGGAAGCGACGTCGAGCCTTGGTCACAAACGACCGTTTTCGACTGCCGTTCTGCGCCGTTCGCGAGTGTGACGACTGGATAACACCTCACGGCCGCGGCACTGTGGGGCGCGTCCGTTCGCCACAATCGGATATGAGAACCATGTTCTCGTTCCGCCGGTGCCGCGGTCGCCGCTTTGCTGTTGGTCGGCCCACCGCTGTTGGTTCTCTTCTTCGCTAGGCCTGATTAGCGGCCTAGGAGGAACTGAGCGGACGGCTCCGGCCGGTGCGGCTGTCCCGACTACCGCCCCGCAATAGCGATCGTTGCACTTATCGTCACTGTGATCGGTGGGTTGATCGCGGGCCTAGGTTCAGCGGAACTCGCGTTCTCCCGAACATTCCAAATTGGACTAACAGCCGCAATGGCTGGAGCGCTTCTCGGGGCGACGACGATCTCCTACTTCGCCTTCCGTCCCCCGCTGGGCACGCTCCTTTAGCGCTCAGCGGGCTGTTGACTCGGATCCGCCACGAGACCAACACACGCGCAGAGTCGAGCACTAGACGCCTCGCGCGAGCCCAATGCCGGGTTCGGATCAAGCGGCTAGATCAGAATGTAGCCCGATGCGATCACGGCCATGATGATGGCGGTCACGCCAGCGAGCGCAACCGCGATCATGGCTGCGGTGAGGGTGCGGTGACGCCAACCTACGGGCACCAAATACGTAAGCCCGATTCCGGCTGCCGCGACAATCACGGTTACCGCTCCGCCCGCGAGTGCTGCAGATTCCCGAGCGTCCGGCAGACAACTTGGTGGTGCTGGCGCAATCGCCGGGCACACCTCTGGCGTTAACGTGACAAGAGCGAGCGCGACGATAAAGGCGGCGGCGGTAGCCACCGTTGGCTGCCATGCCCGGCTCGCGTGGTCGATTGAGGTCATTGACCGGTTGGTGCCTCGAGGAGGGTGCTCACGTCGATCGGCACGTTGCTGCCGCGGTACTCCACCGTTCCGTCTGGATGGATGACGGTGCCCACTTCGAGCCGCACATTCTGATCGGGCACCGGCTCCGCCTGGTTCGGTGCAGCGGGGGCCAGGTCACCTTCTGGTGACACCGAGCACCCAATTACACCAATCAAGACGGCCGCAGTCGCAGCAACACCCATTCCCGCCCGAAGAATCGCCATGTTCGGACCGTAACGCAGCAAGGGCGGAGGAGTATTCACAATCCGATAACGCGCCTCGAATACCACGGATCTTCCGCATACTCCGCAGCTGGGGCGGCCGGGCTTTGTCGAAATTCGGCTAAGGGACTTCCCCATCAGAATCTGACATGCCCGCTCCCGTCCTTGCTCCTGACGGGCGTGGGATGATCGTGTGTGCTTCCGCCTACGCATGAGCCAGCCGGATACTCGTGTCCGTTCTGCAGACTTCAGCAAGGTCTCTTCAACGAGCAAAACCTGCCGTCCGACCTCGTCGCAGTGACAGAGCGTGCGTTCGCACGTATCGCCCCGAAGTGGTGGCCAGGAAACCCTGGCTCGGTGCTCGTGATTCCGCGTGTGCACGTGGAGAACATCTACACACTGCCGCCTGCATACGGGTATGCGGTGTGGGAGCTTACGCAGCGGGTTGCAGGGAGCATTCGCGCGTCATACGAATGCGAAGGTACGTCGATCCGACAGCACAACGAGCCAGTCGGGAACCAAGACGTGTGGCACCTTCATGTGCACGTGTTCCCGCGCCACGAGGACGACCGCCTATATCAGCGACACGAAGAATCAAAGTGGGCTGCTCCCGTCGAACGGGAGCCGTATGCGTTGAAACTGAGGGATGCCTTGGGCATGCCGTACACGTTCAGCGATTAACGGGGATGCAGCGAGCGCCGGCGTACGAATACGCCGGTTTGAATACGCCGGGTCACCAGTAGAAGATGAATCTTCGCATTGATTGCGAACCGGCCGGTCGGTCCCTCAGAATCCGCCGTACCCCTGCGGGCGTTTTCACCAACTTTGCTTGCTGGCCGTTTCGCGGACCGCCCTTCGAGCCGCCTCTCTCGTCCGATCGTGGCCACACGGGGAGCATCGGGCGGTCGCCGCAGCTGGACGAGCAGCGTGGGTCTCACGGGCCGCGGACACGAGATAATGAAGCATGTCCTACTCCGTCGAACGCCCCTCCAATCCGACTGCCTGGGCCGCGTTCTGGTTCGCGCTGGCCGGCCTCGTGCTCATGCCCATCCCGCTGTTCATCGGGCTGATCCTCGGCGGTGGCCTCTCGATCGTCGCCGCAATCCTGGCCGTGATCGCCCTCCTCAAGGGGCTCGCGCGCAGCGGCAAGGGCATCGCGCCCGTCGTGTTCGCCGCGATCTTCATCGCGCTCACGTGGGGCGGCATCTCGGTCGGCGGCGGCACCGTCTGGTAGGTCGACCGGCGAGTGGTTCCTGCTCATCAAACGGACTCGGTCGAAGTAGTCCTCGCGTGGGTGGCCCGAGAAAAGGGCGAGCGGCGGTCCGAGCTGTTCGTTGAATCCGTCGACCACGCCGAATCACGCGATCAGGGCTGGATCGTTCGCCGCAACCTCATCCGGCTGGCTGGCGATTTCCGCCCGCGAGGCACCTCGGTCACCTTTACGTTCACTCAAACGGACTGACGACCCCTCCCGCGCCCGTTCTATGACGAGTCGCGGCGGGCCGTCTCCCAGTACTCCAAGCTGATCGAGTCGTTCGGCAGCTCACGCTTCACGTTCTCGTAGAGGCGTTGGCCTTCCTTCTCGTGCTCATCCCGAGCCTTGCCGTCGGCCACCCGGTCATGTAGTCGAAGTCTTGGTTGAAGGTAGCCGCCCACGCCCGGAGTTCGGCGGCCAGCGATGCAGGCAGCTGCGGATCGTTGTCGGCAGCGGCAGCGGCAGCGGCCGTGGCGGTTGGTCGCCGACCTCCATGCCGGTCAGGGCTGTGTGATGACGACCTTGCCCCTGCGATTCCCGGCCAGGGTGTGCGCCTCGACGACGTTGGCCAAGGAGAACTCGTGGTCGACGCGGGGCGTGTAGAGCCCGTCTCGCCCGAGCGCGGCTGCGTACCGCAGGAGGGCCGAGTCGTTGCGGGCGTCGACTTTCCTGAGGCCGAGTTGCGCAGCACCCTGGTCGTCGATGACGGTGACGACCTGGGAGGTGTCCCCAACGATGCTCAACAGGTCTGGCAACGAGTCGGAAGGGGCGGAATGCAGGGCTGCGTCCACGCCGCCGGGCGCGAGGACGGCCACACGCTCGGCCAGCCCCGGGCCATAAGTCGTCGGGAGAATGCCGAGCGACTCCAGGTATGGATGGTTACTCTCGCGCCCCGTGCCGATGACGGTGGCGCCGGCAATGAGGGCAAACGCTGCGGCGGCGCTGCCTACGGCACCTGAAGCGCCCTCGATGAGGAAAGTTTTGCCGTTCAGGTCGCCCAGAGCTTCGATAACACCCGCTGCGGTGGCAGACGCGAGCCCTGCTGCGGCGGCCTGCGCCGTCGACCAACCCTCAGGGACGGTGCTCCATGCAGTGAGAACCGCGAACTCGGCCATTGTGTCGCTGATCCCACCCAGACCGAACACCACGTCACCCACCTGCGTGTCTGTCACATCCGGACCGACTTCGTCAACGACACCGACAGCGTCCCGGCCAGGAATGGCGGGCAGGGTCAGGGGTAGGAACTGCGCGAGATGGCCGGCGCGCAAGAGAATGTCGATCGGATTCACACTCGTGGCGTGCACCTTGATCCGAACCGAACCCTCACTGGCATGAGGTTCCGGCGCGTCCTCGATAACGAGAACGTCGGGGGCTCCGTACGAGTGGTAACGGGCAGCGCGCATAAAAGTTCTACCTTCTGGTGAGCCTGATGCAGCAAGAGCTTGCTGCGGAAAGTAATACTACCCGGATTCCTTTCCGCGGCAAGCAACGGTACTATGTGGTCATGTCTGCAGCAGATCGCCTCTCGCCGCAGCAGGACCGGACATGGTCGTTGCTGGTGGGCGTCATGATGTGGCTGCCCGCGGAACTGGATACCTACCTGGAGCGGTCCGCGCATCTCAGCCACGCCGAGTACGGGGTACTGCGCTGTTTGTCGCTCTGCGAAGACCGCGAAATTCACATGAGCCGCCTGGCTGCCACCGCCAGGGTGACACCGTCGCACCTGTCGCGGATCGTCGGCCGGTTGGAGAAACGGAGCTTCCTGACCCGCAGCACCGAACCGACGGACGCGCGAAAAACCCTCGCGAGGCTGACGCAGGCGGGGGCGCGCCTCGTAGACGAGGTGGAGCCCGGTTACGTCGCGGAAGTCCGTACCCGAGTGTTTGAGCTTCTCGAGAACCGGCAGCTGGACCAGCTGGAGGACATCGCGGAAGCCATTCTCACCCCGCTTCGAAGCGACTGCATAAACCTCCTACCACCTCGATCAACTCGCTAGGCCGCCTGGAAGCGCCGCGAGGTGGTGCTCGATACACGATCCGCTTGTGGGCTCGTCGAGCGGTACGTGGCCCTTGCGTTTGGCAGGAACTATCCGAAACCGTCGAGTCATGGATGTTGCCGGAGTGCTGCCCGAAGACGCGCCTGACCCGCGGTTGGAAACCGGGGCACGTTTGCGCGACATGCCATTCCTAGTAATGGGCCTCGCCTCGCAGCCATCAGCCGAAGATACCGGCGCTGTGAGCATCGGTGAGACCACAGACGCGACGGGTCGATCACATCTCTCGGTGAGCATCACGTACACGCTCTGGAGAAACCCGGCCGACCGCACTGACCCCGCCAATCTTGCAGAACTCGACGAGCAAACACGGTCAAGTCTCGACAAGACCCCGCCCTGGCCGCGCCCAGCCTGGCTCATCGAGTTCGCCGAGAAACTGCGTTACCCAATGCTCTGGGAAGCGGTGCGAACCACGTGGAATCGCGACCCTTCCGAAAGCACGACGCTTTCCCGACTGCTCGTCGATCACACCAACTACATCCTCATGAACCGGTTCCGCGCCGACCATGGAATCCCGCATGCCACCGTCGCTGACCCCGCATGGGCTGTGAAGGAATCCGCCGTCGACACCGCCGCCACGCTAGAGATCAACGGCGTGATCACGCCAGCGGTCCGTATCGACACCGACCCGTTCGTCTATGCCATCGGCGCCCAATTGCGACCAGACGTCGCCACGACCGTCGTCATCGCCCGCGGAGACCTTCCGCATATCCGTCTAGCCCTGACTACTCGATCCGCACCCAGCGACTGACGGCCAAGCGCCGGTAGTAGATCCCTTGCGGGACAATTCGATGCTCGAGTGTCGAGTCTGAGAATCCAGACCCGAGCTCAATGAGACCGGTGTAGGAATCCGCCACTTGTGGTGGACTCACGGGCAGGGCAGGGCAGGGCAGGGCAGGACTGCGAGCTACAGAACGAGCTGGAGCACGAGACTCAGGCGCTCGTCACCTGGATAGCGCAGTGGGGGCAGAAGCAGGGTCACGATGCCGTGCTCCACGGCGGTCCCATCCGGGCGCGCGCGATCGCCGACCATGACGGCCTGTGACGGAGCAACGTCGAGTGAGGCTAGCGCGTGTTCGTAAATGGCAGGATTGGGCTTCTGTGCCCCAACTTCAAAGGACAGTGAGTACGAGTTGATCGCGTCCGCGAGACCGACACTCGCGAACGCCGGGCGGATGTCGAAATGGATGTCGCTGACGACACCGATCAGGATGCCAGCGCGCCTGAGGGCACGAATCGTCGGGACCGCGTCGCGGGCGAACGGGTTGCGGGCATGGTCGAGTTCGGAGACGTAGAGGGCTTCTGCAAGATTGTCGTCGATGCCGGCGTCGGAGAATACGTCCATGAATGCTGTGCGGTGCAGAGAGGCGTCCGTGTCGAGTCCCGGCGCATCCATCCGGTCCTCGTCACCGTTGCTTTCGCGGAGACGCGTTGCGATCTCCGAGACGGTGTTCGGGTCGTGGGCTCGGCCGGTGCGTCGCAACCCGTCCGTCACCCATTCATTGAGGGTGGGGGCGACGACGAGGGTGCCGCGCCAATCGAAGAGGACGGCTCGAGTAGGCACATTCCTAGCCTACCGAGCGCGTTTTCTGTAGGGATCCGCCATCTCTCGTGGAATCAGAGCCCTCGAGTCGACGCCAGGTACCGTGGAATCGCGGCCCTTGATGCCACTTCGTCGACAAGTAGACCCCGGAGCCGGTTGAGCTCAGGACGGCCGGCGGAACTCAGCGCTTGGTCGCATACCTGGTCAGGAGCACACCATCGGGAAACGTCCGGGTCTCCACCAGGTTCAGGTTGACCCGGTTGTCCAAGGCCGTGAGGAACGGCGTGCCGCCGCGCGCCAGGACCGGGTGGGTGACGATCGCGCCATCGGTGCTCTAGTCACCACCGTCGAAGAATCCGCCGTCGAGGATCCAGTTGTAGCGCAGCCGGAGTGCACGCTCGGTGCTCGCCGCGAGCGTTGCCACCACGAGCGAGATGTTCGCCCACGCCGCGAGGCGGAAGGGGCTCGCGAACGTGCCGACGCTCTCCGCGATGGGCGGGACCTGCGTGATCTGCTCGATGATCTGCGGCACGCCGAGCACGAGGGCGACCACGAGCACGCTCACCGATGCGATGCCGACGGCACGGCTCAGCGCCGGGTTGGTCCGTTCCAGGCGGGCACGCCGTCCCTCGGCCGAGGCGGGATCGGGCACAAGCTGCCGTTCCGACCCGTCGTGGGTCACATAGTGGCAGCGCCTGAGCCCGAAGCCGCTGACCACGACCTCGATAGTGCCACCTGGCACCGCGAATGCCGCAGGGAGCTTCGATATGGCTTCGTTGACACCGTCGCGGTAGAGCTGCGCGTGCACCACGCCGTCCGAATCACCCCCGTGCCGGACGTCGACGGACCAGGTCTCCGGAGCGCCACCCTCACCAGCGAGGCGCAGATGAAAGAGGGAGCGTGAGAACATCTGCCACCAGCGATAGCGCGGTAGGGCATGGCCGTCCCCGGGTTTCACCGTCTCGTTGCGTGCCATTTGTTCCTCTCAGATTCGGGGAGCAGGAAGTCGGTGATTCCCCCTATGTGGCTCAGGCCCCGACGACGAAGGTGAGAGCGGCCCAGATCGACACGGTGGTCACGGTCGTCCAGAGGAAGATCGCCACCGCCTGCCAGAGCAGCACCCAGCCGCGGGGGGTTCCGCCGGCGACGAGAATCGCGGCGGTGAATTGCGTTGGGATCGCGAGGGGGCCGAGGATGCTCGCGCCGGGGACGCCGAAGCGGACGAGCCACCTCTTGAAGCGCTGACGGCCCTTCGACTCAAGCTTGGCGGGTGCCGTCTCCTCGAATGCAGTGGCCCACTCGTCACCCAGGGAATCCGGGAGCCCCGTGGCGCCCGCCGTCGCCTTGACGCGCACCCTGCCGCGGTTCGCGACCGCCGTGCGAGCCCGCGACGTGAGAAGCACCACGAGGACCACGCAGATGAAGTTGCCGATTGCGGCGGCCATGCCGGCGACGATGGGATTGAGTCCGCCGGCGATGCCGATCGTGGCGGCGAGTTCGCCCTCGATGAATGGAACGGCCCCTGCGAGCATCACGATGAAGGGCTGGATGATCTCGGGTACCTGGGTCACAAGATCCTGGAAGTTGCTGATGAGTTCCTGCAGAGGGTCCACTTCGCGATTCCTTTGCTGCGTAGGGTCGTACGTCGAGCGGTTTTGGATTCTGTTCCCAGTAGAAACCGTGTTCTCAGCACACGGTCAAGCCGTGAGCCCTCACTTGCGATGAGCCCCTTGACTGTGTGCTCGGAACAGGGTGTGAGCTACATCTGCACCCGAAGTCGGCAATCGGCCGCAGGCTCCGTTTCGAACGAGATCACCTTGCGCCTGTCGCCGATCGCGTCGGTCGATTCGAAAGGAACCAATACCCGTGAACCAGCGCACGAACATCATTCCGCCCGAGGTCGAGTACCACCGTGTGCTCGCCGGGGAGAAACGCCGGATCGGTCGCGGCATCCTCGCGATCGTCCTCCTGATCGGCGGAATGTTCTTCTTCAACATCCTCTTCACCGCCGCTGCGACGCTGGTGGATGGGCCGATCCCCGCCGGCGGTAGCGTGGCTTATACCCCCCTGTTCCACGCGGCAGGCATGGCCGCCGTCGCGATGCTCATCCCGTGGAGCATGCTCATCCAGCGCTGGCTCTACGGAGTGAAGGGCGCATCGTTGCACTCGGTGATCTCGCGCTTCCGGTTCGACATCTTCGGGCGGGCGCTGCTCTTCATTGTTCCCGCGTGGACGGTTGTCACGGCTGTCCTGTACTGGGCGCCGCTGCCGGAGACCACCTTGAGCCAAACGGATGTGGTCTGGTTCCTCGTTGCCACGCTGCTGCTCACACCGCTCCAGGGTGCCGGCGAAGAGTACGGATTCCGTGGGCTGATCCTCCGCGTCGCTGGCGGGTGGGCGCGTGGGGCACGGGCCGGCATCGTCGTCGCCATCGTCGTTTCGAGCGCACTGTTCGCTTTCGTCCACTTCTCGACCGACCTGTTGCTGAACGTCAACTACCTCTTCTTCGCCGTCGGGACGGCGTTGGTCACCTGGCGCACCGGCGGCATCGAGATCGCGGTGGTGCTGCATGCGGGGTTCAACACCTTGGGCTTCCTGTTCGACGCTGCGCTTCACGTCGACGTCATCGCCGCGTACGATCGCTCGGCGGGCGTCGGGACGTGGACGACGCTGCTGCCCGCCGTGGTGATCGTCCTCGCGACCGTGGTTGTGTGGGTGCGCACCCGGCGCACCGGACCGGCGCGGACACCGAACAACGCCGGGTCGAGCATCGAGGCAGGGGGAGCAGGAGGTCGATCGGATGCCGTGGAGTACTCGTGAACTGGCGGAACTTGCTGGGACCACTGTGAACACGGTGCGGCACTACCACCGGCTGGGCGTTCTCGACGAACCCGAGAGGGCGCCCAACGGATACAAGCAGTATGGAAGAAATCACCTGCTGCAGTTGCTCCATGTACGTCGGATGCGGGACCGTGGCGTTCCTGCCGCGGCGATCCGCCGAGAAGATGATGCTCACAGCGAGCAGGAGATGCTTCGTCTGATCGATGCGGACTTGTCGGCGAGCATCAAGAGGCTTCAGCTCGCCCGGGCCGAGATCAGGGTGATGCTCGCCGTCTTGGAGTAGGGTCAACCCGCGTTGATGATCTCGTTCGCGTCGTGCGTCGCCCGCGCAACGTCGCGCGCGACGTTGTATGCACGATGGAGGACGTCGAGCTGCGCGGGGTTGTACAGCTCTTCGGCAACTTCGACCGAGGTCTGCAAGGTCGTGTGGTGGCTGTTCGGCAGGTGTGTGAGCGGGGGTTCCAACCGCCGATGGTCGACAAGATGCTGCGCGAGCTTCGTCGCAAGCCCATTCACCAGCCGGCGCCGAGTTTCTTCATCCGCGTCGTGACGCAAGCGATCGAGTTCAGCACCGAGGTTGTCAGCGTCGGCTTCGGCGATCTTCCGGATGTCGGCCAACGCGGCCGGATCGTACAGCTGCGTGTGGATGTGGGCTTGCGAACCGTCGGTCTTCGACGATCGGGATGCGACGGACTCGAAGCCGGCGGAGACACCCGCAGAGACGTTGTCTCGCAGGATGCCTGCGATGTCGGCTCGGGCATTCCCCAATCGTTCGATGATCCCTTGCAGTTCGGAGTCGAGATCCTGAAACGTCTTCGGCGTGCCTTCCGTGCAGACGCTCACTCCATCGATCTGCGACAAGGGAACGCCGAGGTCTGCGAGGCGCCGGATTCGAAGAAGACTCACGAGGTGCTGATGCTCGTACTGCTTGTACCCGTTGTACCGGCGCTCCGGCTCTTCAAGGAGTCCGATTCGATGGTAGTGACGGACAGTGTTCACTGTCGTACCCGCCAGTTCCGCCACTTCGCGTGTACTCCACGGCATGTCGCACGTCCTTTCCGCCTTTGGAGCGCATGCCGGGGTCAACGCACGTCCGACATCGCCTATTCCGCCTCCCTACGGGCAATGGGACCTGCCCGCGGTGAGACCTTCCGTCGTCAACGCGATCCTCTCAGGACTTCGACTGGACGACTTTCGTCGGAGCGAGAACGCGATGGTCCACCGGGGCGCCCTCGACTCGGTATCATCGCCGGTGAGTAGGGTGTGTCCGTGCTCACTTGCGTCGTGACCTACACCATCGACCCGAACAAGATCGATGCGTTCGAAGAGTTCGCGCAGGCCTGGATGAGACTCGTCACCAGCCATGGAGGCATCCATCACGGCTACTTCTTGCCCTCCGAGGGGGCGAGCGACAAGGCCTTGGCGCTCTTTTCCTTCCCATCGTTTGCCGACTACGAGATCTACCGGGCGAAGTTCGGTGTCGACCCGGAGTTCGCGCAAGCAGACCGCATTCGCGATTCGAGCGGATGCGTCATCCGATACGAACGCACCTTCATGCGGCCGTTGCTGGCCGACGTCGAGCCGCCGACGAGCTGACCGGTGTCAGCGTTGCGCCGGACCTGACTGGAGGGCAGACCGTCACGGGAGGAACTCGGATGCGATGCCACCGAGGATTCCGATCGACGGTGTGAGCGTGAGGCAGCCCAGTACGACGACCAGCGCCATCGCTGCAGCAGACAAGGCGCAGACGGCCGCGATGCGACCCACAACCACGACGATCCGAGTCCATGTCCGGCGCGCCGATGCGTCGGTGTCGAGCGGTTCGGTCATCCGGCGCTCGCATCGCTCAGCTGCGCGGGGCATTCCCCGCCCGGCGTCGTCGCCAGTTCGAAATGCCACATCTCGTTCGCGTAGGTCTGGCAGAGGCCGTAGTCGGAACCGTGTTGGCTCAGCCAGCTGTTCGCATCCGTTCGTCCGACATCGACTGCATCGCCCGTGACGTGCTTCGAGGTCTCAGGTCCGGAGACGAACCTTCTCGCCTCCTGCTCGCTGCCGTACTCCGCGATGGCGGAGTCCAACAGCGCCTGCTGATAGGCCGCGCTGCGCCACCCGTTCGTCACGACGAACTCGACGCCGTCGGTGGCCGCGCGGGCGGCATCCTGCATGGCCGTACGCAACGCCGGCTCGAGCCGGACAATCGCGGGCAGTTCGTCTGCGAACGGTGAAATCGACCCGCCTTCTTCGATGTAGTCGTCATCGTCGCCGAATGCTCGGAGTCTTCTCCCTGGATCGCACCGGCCAGAGGGTCACCGGACAGTCTGCGTGATCCGAAGGAGCGGGCCCGTAGGTATTTCGCGCACTCGGTGTCGGATCGCGGCAAGACCGTTCGTAGCAAGGGTGAGAGGTCGCCCGTGAGGGGCGTCCGCAGAAGGGACACGATCATGAAGCTGATCACCAACACTCAGATCACCGTCGACGGCGTGATGCAGGCGAACGGCGGCAACAATCCGGTACTCGACCCCGGATTCGACCGAGGCGGGTGGGCGATGCCGCTCGGTGAGAAGGAGTCGGAGACCTACATCGGCGACTTCTACCGGCGCGCCGACGCGTTCCTGTTCGGTCGGCGCACGTACGAGCTCTTCGCCGACTACTGGGGCGGGGTGCGCAGGGCCGACGTCGACGACCCGTTCGTCAGTTCGTTGAACTCGCGCCCGAAGTTCGTCGCATCGAACACGATCACCGACCCGCAGTGGGCTGACACGACCGTGCTCTCGGGAGATCTCGAGGCGGCGATCCGCCAACTCAAGGCCACGCCGGGTGGCGAGCTGCAGGTACACGGCAGCGGCCGGCTGATCCGCTGGCTGCTCGAGCGCGGACTCGTCGACGAGATGACCCTGATCGTCTTCCCGGTGGTCGTCGGCGGCGGCACGCGGCTGTTCCCCGATGCGGGCCCCGACATCGCCCTCGGCCTGGCGGAAGCCCAGACGTTCCCGACCGGCATCACGGTGCAGACCTTCCGAGTAGGCGGGCGCCCGCGGTATGCGTAGCGGCAACGCCCGTAGCAGTATGGCCGTGAAGCACATCCTGGAGGCGCGAGATGCAGTACCTGGTTTCCGTGATCGACGACAAGTCCAACTCCGGCACCGCGGAAGAGGCGAGGGCGATCGGTGAGTTCAACGATCATCTCCGGGAGGGCGGTCACTGGGTGTTCGCGGCCGGCCTCGCCGCACCCAGCACGGCGACGGTCATCGACGGCCGTGGCGAGCAGCCGGTGTTCACCGACGGCCCGTTCGTCGAGTCGAAGGAGCACATGGCCGGTTTCTGGATCATCGATGCCCCCGACCTCGACGTCGCGCTCGCGCTCATGGCCCAGGGCTCGAAGGCCTGCAACCGTCGAGTCGAGGTGCGACCGGTCCTGATGCCTGGGGCATGATCGACGCGCACGCGGCGATCACCCGTGCCCACCACGCGGAGTGGGCACGGGTGGTCGCCTCACTCACCAAACGCTTCGGCGATCTCGACATCGCCGAAGAGGCGGCAGCTGAGGCATTCGCAACCGCGGTCGAGCGGTGGCCGGTCGACGGCGTGCCGCCCAACCCCGGCGCGTGGCTCACCGCGACGGCGAACCACAAGGCGATCGACCGCATCCGGCGGGAGCACAAGCGCGAAGACAAGTACCGGGAGGCGATGATGCTGGTCGACCACGACCCTCCCGAGCCGGTCGGCGCCATCGACGACGACCGGCTCCGGCTGATCTTCACCTGCTGCCACCCGGCACTCGCCGTGGAGGCCCGCGTGGCGCTGACGCTGCGCATGGTCGGGGGGCTCACCGTGCCCGAGATCGCACGCGGATTCCTCGTGCAGGAGAGCGCCATAGGGCAGCGGATCACCCGCGCGAAGGGCAAGATCGCGGCCGCCGGCATCCCCTACCGCGTGCCGTCCGCGTCGGATCTGCCGGCGCGCGTCACCGGTGTGCTCTCCGTGCTGTTCCTCGTCTTCAACGAGGGCTACCTCGCGACCGGCCCCGACACCGACCCCGTGCGCGCCGAGCTGACGGCCGAGGCCATCCGGCTGACCCGGCTGATCCGCGCGCTGCTCCCGGAGGACGGCGAGGTGGCGGGCCTGCTGGCACTGATGCTGCTCACCGAGGCTCGTCGCGCCGCCCGTGTCTCGGCCGACGGCGAGCTCGTCATCCTCGGGGAGCAGGACCGCGGGGCCTGGGATCATGCGCTGATCGAGGAGGGGCATCGGCTGGTGCGTGAGCGCCTGGATGCCGCGGCCGCTCCCGGCCGCTACCAGCTGCTTGCGGCGATCAACGCTGTGCACACGGACGTGCGAGACATCCGTGACACCGACTGGTCGCAGGTCGTCGCCCTCTACGACCAGCTGGTTCGCCTCGATCCCTCGCCGATCGTCGCGCTCAATCGTGCCATCGCGGTCGCAGAGCTCGAGGGTCCGGATGCCGCGTTGGCGATCATCGACCGCCTCGCGGACGCACTGAGCGGCTATCACGCACTCCACGCCACTCGCGCCGAACTGCTGCGCAGACTGGAACGTCGCGAGGAATCGCGCGCGGCCTACGACCGGGCCATCGCTCTCACGGGAAACACCGCCGAGACCGCCTACCTCTCGCGCCGTCGTGACGAACTCGGCTAGATCTGCGCAGTGGGATCTCTGGTGCCGGCGGATTCCGAGCCCATGCGCAGCGTTGCGTCGACGAACTCCCGCATGATCGGCGTGACTCGTTCGCGCTGCCGGATGAGGGCCCAACGCACGGGTTCCGCGTCGTTGAACGGCACGTAGGCGACACCGGGTCGCGGGTAATAGCGGCGCCCCTCGTCGGGAACCGGGCAGACCACCTCACCTGCCGCGACGAGCGCCAGGACTTCCTGGAACGTTGACACCTGGTGCGCACGCCTGACGGCGCGGCCCGACGGCGTCGTGAACGGCACGACCGCCGAGAGCCATGCGGCAGGCCCAACGACATCGGGCACGACGAGGTCGCCGAGTGCTTCGAGCTCGATCGATGAGTGGCGGGCCAGTGGATGCCGCGACGACACCATCAGGTTGAGCGGCTCTTCACGCAACACGCACGCCACGGCGAGGTCGGGCTCGTCGACCGGTAGCCACGCGGTCACCAAATCGACCTCACCGCGGCGGAGCAAGTCGAAAGGGTCGGTGAAGTACACCTCCCGATACCGCACATCGGCGAGCGGGTGCGACGCACGGAACGCCTCCAACACGGGTTCGAGGTCGTGCGCCTGCGCTCCCTGGACTCCGATCGTCAGGGTTTCGGCCGATTGACGGGCGGCCGTCGTGGCATCCGCAATGGAGCGTCGGATGCCGTCGTAGGCCGGTTTCAAGCCCGCCCGGAGCACCTCGCCCACGTGGGTGAGCTCGACGCGGCGGCTCGAGCGCGCGAACAGCGGCGCACCGATCGCGATCTCCTGCGAGCGGATCGCGTGGCTCACGCGCGACACCGAGACGTGCAGGCGCTCGGCGGTGCGGCCGAAGTGCAGTTCATCGGTGAGGGTGAGGAAGATCTCGATGTCCCGTAGCTCCATTGCTCTTCCTCCGAGGTGGACATACAGGTCAACGATCGTATCCCGATCGAGCGTTGATCCGGATTCCCGGTGGCTTCAGGCTGGGTCCGGTGGAAGAACTGGAATTCTCTTTGCTACCTAGTGTTGCTATTTACCGGTACTCATGATTACTATCTACCAGTAGTCATTGTCACCGAGTACTAGTACTCACCAACACCGAATAGTGAAAGGAGGGTTTCATGGGCAAGCAGATGACCGAGATGCTCAAGGGCACGCTCGAGGGCATCGTCCTCGCAATTCTGGCCGAGCAGCCGGCGTACGGCGCTGAGATCACTGCGCGGCTGCGTGACCAGGGCTTCTCCGACATCGTCGAGGGCACCGTCTACGCCCTGCTGGTCAGGATCGAACAGCGCGGCTTCGTCGACGTCGAGAAGATCCCGTCCGAGAAGGGGCCGCCGCGCAAGGTCTACACGCTGAACGCACTGGGCGGCGAGTACCTCGAAGAATTCTGGGGAACCTGGAGCTTTCTCGCAGAACGCATCGAACAGCTCCGCCACCGCATCGAATCGCAGCAGCACAAAGCACACGAAGAAGGAGTGAAGTGACCATGGCGAGCAAATGGATCGAGACCCTCACGGGATCGCTGGATCAGAAGAAGCAGTACCGGCAGTACAAGGCCCGCATCGCGGCCCTGCCGGAGCCGTACCTCACGGCCGCGAATGCCTTCGAACGGTACTTCATGTACAACGGCGGCATCACCGACGGCGACGCCACGGTCATGATGACGATGCTCGGCGACTTCGCCGACCTGTGGGAACGTGCCGCCGCCGATGAGACGCCCGTCAGCGCGATCGTCGGCGACGATCCGGTCGGCTTCGCCGAGGCATTCAGCCAGGCCTATGTCGGCAAGCGCTGGGTCGACAAGGAGCGCAATCGCCTCACGGAGACGATCGAGAGCATCGAACGAGAGGAGCAGAAATGACCACCCAACAGGTCCAGGCACCCGCGATCCGGGTGCAGGGCATCGAGAAATCATTCAAAGACCTGCACGTGCTGCGGGGCGTCGACTTCGACGTGAAGGCTGGCAGCATCTTCGCGCTGCTCGGCTCGAACGGCGCAGGCAAGACCACCCTGGTGCGCATCCTGTCGACGCTCTTGAAGGCCGATGCGGGCGCGGCGACGGTGTACGGCTTCGACGTCGCCACCAACGCCGGCGACGTGCGCGAGTCGATCAGCCTGACCGGCCAGTTCGCCGCGATCGACGAAGTACTCACCGGCCGGGAGAACCTCGTGCTGATCGCGAAGCTTCGTCACATGAAGAACCCGGGCGGAATCGCCGACGAGCTGCTCGCCCGCTTCTCTCTCACGGAAGCCGGCAGCCGCAAGGCGGGTACCTACTCGGGTGGCATGCGCCGTCGGCTCGACATCTCGATGAGCCTGATCGGCAACCCGCCGATCATCTTCCTCGATGAGCCCACCACCGGTCTCGACCCGCAGGCGCGCATCGAGGTGTGGCAGACGATCAAGCAACTCGCCAAGAGCGGCACGACCGTGCTGCTGACCACGCAGTACCTCGACGAGGCCGAGCATCTCGCCGACCGCATCGCGATCCTGCACAAGGGCACGATCATCCAGAACGGCACCCTCGCCGAACTCAAGCAACTCCTCCCGGCCGCCCAGGTCGAGTACGTCGAGAAGCAGCCCTCCCTCGAGGACGTGTTCCTCGCACTCGTCGGCGAAACCGGCGAGATCGACAGCGCCGACGACGGCCGCACCGACGGTGCAGTCGCGGCAGGAAAGGAACAACGATGACCAGCCACGTCCTCAGCGACACCCGGGTGCTCACCGGCCGCTCGCTGACGCACATCCTCCGCAGCCCAGACACGATCATCACCACCGCGGTCACTCCGATCGCGTTGATGCTCCTCTTCGTGTACGTGCTCGGCGGTGCGATCAACACCGGATCCGACGAGTCCTACATCAACTACATGCTCCCCGGCATCCTGCTGATCACGGTCGCGTCGGGCATCGCCTATACCGCGTACCGGCTGTTCCTCGACATGCAGGGCGGCATCTTCGAACGCTTCCAGTCCATGCCGATCTCCCGGTCGAGCGTGCTCTGGGGGCACGTGCTCACGTCCCTGGTCTCGAACCTCATCTCGGTCGCGATCGTCATCGGCGTCGGGTTCATCATGGGCTTCCGCACCGGGGCATCCATTGGCGCCTGGCTCGCCGTCGCCGGCATCCTGATCCTGTTCACCCTCGCCTTGACCTGGCTCGCGGTGATCGCCGGGCTCTCGGCGAAGACCGTCGACGGTGCGAGCGCGTTCAGCTACCCGCTGATCTTCCTGCCGTTCATCAGCTCGGCGTTCGTGCCCACCGACACGATGCCGGCCCCGGTCGCCTGGTTCGCCGAGAACCAGCCCGTGACCTCGATCGTGAACTCCATCCGGGCCCTGTTCGCCCAGGAGCCCGTCGGCAACGACATCTGGATCGCCCTCGCCTGGCTCGTCGGCATCCTCGTCGTCACCTACATCTGGGCGATCGCCATCTACCGCCGCAAGATCAGCTGAGGCAGAGCCTCGCTCGCAGAGCCACGACGAATGCCGCTCGCATCCCTCACCGGGAAGCGTGCGGCATTCGTCAGCTGACGGCCTTGCGGACGAGTTCGGCGACCTTCTTCTCCACCGCTGGTGTCCAGTTGCGGACCGCGAAGGCGGCGCCCCAGATGTCACCGTCGTCGAGATTGGCAGTGTCCTGGAACCCGATGGTCGCGTAGCGCGTCTTGAACTTCTTGGCCGCCTGGATGAAGACGACGATCTTGCCATCCGCGTCCGCGAAACCTGGCATGCCGTAATAGGTCTTGGGTACGAGGTCTGGCGCGACCTCGGAGACGACGCTGTAGAGCCCTTCCGCGAGCACCTTGTCTTCAGGTTCCATTTCGGCGATGGCCTCCAGGACCGCCTTCTCGCCGGCCGCGCGGTTCTTGCCGGCCTTCTCCTGCTCGCGGACCTCCTTCGCGCGCTGCTTGACCGCGTCGCGCTCCTCCTTGCTCAGTCCTCCGGACTCGTCGGTCTTAGCCATCGTGGTCTTCTCCTTCGGGAATCTCGTCGGCGATGCCGCGCGGACCGCTGCATCGATCTCAGGCTAGGCGGCGATGCCCGCCCCGCGCTTCTCCGTTCCTGCCCGATTCATCCCTCCCAGTCATCCCATTCGCCGACGTCCTGGTACGTCGACGGACCGACGTACCCGATGCCGACCCCGGGGTTCCACAACGCCGCGGTCAGGGCGGAGGCGGTGAGGGCGTCGACCTCGATGGTCTGGCGGTCCTCGCGCGAAGCCCGGGCGCGAGACTGCCACGCGTCTGCGGGCGCCGTCTCAGGCATATCCGCCTTGCGGCCGAGGATCCTGTCGATGAGGCTCATCGTTCACTCCCCTCGCTCGCGTCGCCGATCGGCGCATCGCCGGTCGACGTGATGCGATACCCGGCCTCGGCGAGGGTGCGAGTCATGTGTTCCGCGTACCACTGCGGCCATTGCTCGTCGTACACGCCGCCGAGATCCTGCTCCTCGTGCACGCCGTGTGCCGTCGCGGCTCGCGTGAGCAGGTCGAGCAACAGCTCCGTCGTGGGATCGATTCCGGTCTCCATGTCTCTCTCCTCCACTGTCTTCAGCGCCCGGGCAGGCGCTCGACGACCTGCTGGAGCACCCACTCGTTGCCGTCGGGGTCGGCGAACGATGCGAACGATGCATAGCTGTCGTAGAGCGGGTGGGGCCCGCTGACCCGATTCGCCGCTCCGGCCCAGTGGAAGACGGTGTCGCGGTCGTGCCACACCTCCGTGATGTCGAGCCCGCGTTCAGCGAGAGCGGCGCGCGCCTCCGCGACATCCGTCACGATCAGGTGGAGTCCGCGGGTGGAGCCGGGAGCTGCATCCGTCAGGCCGGTGCCGAAGATCACCGAGGCGGATGATCCGCGCGGGGTGACCTGCACGACACGCAGGCCTCGTTCGGTCGAGGCGTCGGCGTCGACCCGGAAGCCCAGCCCCTCGTAGAAGGTTTTCGCCCGGTCCACATCGGAGACGGGGATCACCACGACCTCCAACTTCAGCTCGAGTGCCCGGCTGTCCTGGCTCCGTGATTCCTGGCTTCGTGATTCGTTGCCCGTGTTCGTGCTCGTGTTCATGTCATTCCTCCCGTGATTGGTGATCGGTGATCGGGCACCGGTTCGGCGCCGTGTGATCATGTTCGTCGGGGAGTCCCGGGCCTCGCGCCCGGGTGATGCACGGGTCGACCCCCCGGTGGCATGGACCGGGGACACCCGGGGGCGGTTCGCGGCTCGTGTAGCCTCCGGACTGGAGGCTCACGTGACAAGTGCCAGTGGTTCGGACCTCCGCGGGCGGCAGCGCGAGTGCGGCGTGCTCGATCGCCTCTTGCGCGACGTGCGCGATGGCCGGAGTCAGGTGCTCGTGCTCCGCGGTGATGCGGGAGCGGGCAAGACCGCGTTGCTCGAGTACCTGGCCGACCGCGCGTCCGGCATGCAGGTGATCCGGGCCTCGGGTGTCGAGCTCGAGTCGGAGATCGCCTACTCGGGTCTGCAGCAGCTCTGCGCTCCATTGATGAAGGGCATCGACATGTTGCCCGATCCGCAGCGCGATGCGCTCGCCACCGCATTCGGCCTGAGCGCCGGCGCGCCGCCGCAGGCCTTGATCGTCGGACTCGCGGTTCTCGGGCTGATGTCCGAGGCGGCCTCGCACCACCCGGTCGTCTGCATCGTCGACGACCTGCAATGGGTGGATCGCATGACCGAGGTCGTGCTCGGGTTCGTCGCGCGGCGGCTCGACGCCGATTCCGTCGCACTCGTCTTCGGGGTTCGGACTCGCGACGACGAGCGGCTGCTCGCCGATGAGCCACTCTTCGTCGACCTGCCGGAACTCCGCATCGACGGACTCCACGACGCCGACGCTCGGGCGCTGCTCGACTCCGTGCTGAGCAGCCCCACCGAACCGCAGGTGCGCGACCGCATCATCGCCGAGGCGCACGGCAATCCGCTCGCTCTCATCGAACTGCCGCGCGAACTCAGCGCCGCCGAACTCGTCTTCGGGTTCGGAGGCGGGAGCACGGCGTCGCTCACGAACCGGCTCGAGCATGGATTCGCTCGGCAGATCGCCGAATTGCCGCCGGAGACCAGGCAAGTGCTGTTGACCGCCGCCGTCGAGCCGGTCGGCGATGTGACCCTGCTCTGGGCCGCCCTCGACCGTCTGGCGGTCGCACCGGCATCCGCTGAACCGGCGGTGGCCGCAGGGCTCATCGAACTCGGCACACGCGTCCGGTTCCGGCATCCGCTCGTGCGCTCGGCAGCTTGGCGCTCGGCGCGACCTGACGACGTCCGAGCGGTGCACCGGGCTCTCGCCGAGGTGATCGACCCTGACGTCGACGGCGATCGCCGTGCCTGGCACCGCGCGCACGCGACGATCGTGCCCGACGAGGATGTCGCGGCGGAGCTCGAACGCTCGGCGATGCGCGCGCTCGCGCGCGGCGGGCGGTCGGCTGCTGCCGCGTTCCTCGAACGTGCCGCCGAGCTCACGCCCGAGCCGACGCTGCGGGGCGCTCGATTGCTCGCTGCGGCGCAGGCGCGGCTGGATGCCGGTGCGCCCACCCTCGTTCCAGAGATGCTCGCCGCCGCCGCACTGTCGCCGCTCGACGCCGGCCAACGGGCGGACGCCGAACGGATGCGCGCGCAAGCCGCCTTCGAGGTGAATCCCGGAAGGGAGTCCGGCCCGCTGCTGCTGGCGGCGGCCGCGACGCTCGAGGAACTCGATCCCGACTCGGCCCGCCGTACGTACCTCACGGCAGTGGGCGCCGCGGCGTACGCCGGACGCCTCGGTGGCGACGCCCTCACGCGGGCAGCCGGAGCCGCACGCACCGTCATGAGCGGTGACGGGCCGACGGACCTACTGCTCGACGGGCTCGCGACGTGGGCACTCGACGGGCCGGCGGAGGCCGCGCCGAAGCTGCGTCGCGCGATCGACGCGCTCGGCGGCGAGCAGGAGTACTCGTTGCTCTGGCTCGCTGCTCCGGCTGCGCACGAAGTGTGGGACGACGCCGCATGGTTCGAACTGTCGGATCAGGCGGTGTCGTTCGCGCGCGCCAGCGGCGCGCTGTCCCTGCTGCCGACCGCCCTGGCCTTCTCCGCGGGAACCCTCTCGTTCGCCGGGAGGTTCGCCGAGGCGGATGACACCCTCGCCGAGGCCGCCGTGATCGAGCGGGCACGCGGCCTCGCGCCGCGCCCGTCGGGATCGCTCGCACTCGCCGCGTACCGCGGGCGCGAATCGGAGACGCTCGAACTCATCGACGTCGTCATGGCCGGTGCCGAGGTGCGGGGCGAGGGTCGTCTCGTCGGCAGCGCCCTGTACGCGCGCGCAGTACTCAACAACGGGCTCGGCCGCTACCCTGCGGCGTTCGAGGCGGCTCGCGAGGCCGTCGAGTATCCCGACCTCGGAGTGCTGAACTGGTCGCTCACCGAACTCGTCGAGGCCGCGGCTCGCGCGGGCGAGCCCGGGGAGGCGCGCGCAGCGCGGGATCGACTCGCCGAGCGCACCGGCGTCGCGTCGACCGACTGGGCCCGCGGCGCGCAGTCCCTCGCGGACGCGCTCGTCGGCACCGAGGGGCCGGAGGCGATCGATGCCGACTATCGCGAGGCGATCGAGCGGTTCTCGCGCACGGGTCTCGCGGTGCAGCTCGCTCGCACGCGCCTGCTGCACGGTGAATGGCTGCGGCGCGCGAACCGTCGTGCCGACGCGCGCACGCAACTGCGCATCGCGCACGAGGCGTTCACGACCATGGGCGCTGAGGGGTTCGCCGAGCGCGCGGCCCGGGAACTCGTCGCGACGGGCGAGTCGGTGCGAAGGCATGCGGATGCCGCGGGGCCCGAGCTCACCGCGCAGGAGGCGCAGATCGCACGTCTGGCTGGGGCCGGCCAGACCAATCCCGAGATCGGATCGGTGCTGTACATCAGCCCGCGCACCGTCGAGTGGCATCTGAGCAAGGTGTTCTCGAAACTCGGCGTCGGTTCGCGCCGCGAACTCGCGGCGGCGCTTCGGCCCAGGTAGGCGCGCGGGCATCGCCGTGAGCGCCCGCCTTCCCGTGCGCCCTCGGCGCTTGCCCGCCCGAGCATGCCGACTTATGATGAGTGCGCGATATGAGAATGCAGAGTTCTATTATCGAACACGCCGCGAGGCGCCCCAACCCACAGAGCAGTGAGGAGAAGCCGTGCAGTTCCACCACTACGGCTACGTGTCCGGTGACCCGCGGGTGCAGCCCGCCGCGGGCGTCGGAATCGACCGGCCCGAGGAGCTTCCCGACGAGGTCGACGTGCTCATCGTCGGCTCGGGGCCTGCCGGCATGGTCGCAGCGGCGCAGCTCGCGCAGTTCCCGGGCGTCACGACGCGCATCGTCGAACGCCGCGGCGGCCGGCTCGCGATCGGCCAGGCCGACGGTATTCAGGCTCGCAGCGTCGAGACGTTCCAGGCGTTCGGCTTCGCCGAACGCATCATCGCCGAGGCGTACCGCATCACCGAAATGGCGTTCTGGAAGCCAGACCCCGAGCACCCCCGGAACATCCACCGCGCCGCGGTCACCCCTGACGACCCGACCGGCATCAGCGAGTTCCCGCATCTCATCGTGAACCAGGCGCGTGTGCTCGACTACTTCGCCGAGTACGCGCACAACTCCCCCGGGCGCATCACGCCGGACTACGAGTGGGAGTTCGTCGGACTCGACATCGCCCCTTCGACAGGCTCAGGGATCGAAGGTGCCCTCCCCGACCACCCGGTGACGGTCACCCTCGAGCGGGTCACGGGTGTCGGAATCGGTGCCGGCGACGCGTCGCACGCCGCCCCACTGGAGGGCAGACGCACGGGCGAGCGCCGCACCCTGCGCGCCAAGTACGTCGTCGGCGCCGACGGTGCACGCAGCCAGGTGCGCGAATCGATCGGCGCCAAGCATGTCGGCGCGCAGTCGTTCCACGCCTGGGGCGTGATGGACACGCTCGCCGTGACTGACTTCCCCGACATCCGCACGAAGTGCTCCATCCAGTCCGAGGCGGGCAACATCCTGCTCATCCCGCGCGAGGGCGGGCAGCTGTTCCGCATGTACGTCGACCTCGGGGAGGTCTCCGAAGACGACCGCGGCGCGGTGCGCCAGACCACGCTCGACGAGATCATCGCGAAGGCGAACGAGATCCTGCACCCGTACACGCTCGACGTGCGGAACGTGCCGTGGCACTCGGTCTACGAAGTCGGCCACCGCGTGACCGACCGCTTCGACGACGTTCCCGTCGAGGAGCAGGGCAGTCGCACCCCGCGCGTCTTCATCACCGGCGACGCCTGCCACACGCACAGTGCGAAGGCGGGCCAGGGCATGAACGTCTCGATTCAAGACGGCTGGAACATCGGCTGGAAGCTCGGCCATGTGCTCGACGGCCGTGCCCACCCGGCGCTGCTCGAGACCTACCACGCCGAACGCCACGTCGTCGCGAAGAACCTGATCGAGTTCGATCGCGAGTGGTCGAAGCTGATGGCGACGAAGCCCGAAGACCTCGGCGACCCGGCAGAGCTCGAGGAGTTCTACGTGCGCACCTTCGAGTTCCCAGCGGGATTCATGACGCAGTACGAGGCCTCGATGATCGTCGGCGAGGCCGGCCACCAGGGCCTCGCAACCGGGTTCCCGATCGGCAAGCGCTTCAAGTCGGCGCCCGCCGAACGCGTCGGCGACGGCAACCCCGTGCAGCTCGGGCATCATCACCGGGCCGACGGGCGCTGGCGCATCTATGCGTTCGCGGATGCCGCGGCGCCCGCCCTGCGCGGCACGGCACTCGCCGACTGGGCGAACTGGCTGCACGAGGCATCCGACTCACCGCTTCGAGCGTTCACGCCCGACGGCGCCGACATCGACAGCGTCTTCGATGTGAAGGTCGTCTACCAGCAGCCTCATACGGCCGTCGACCTCGGGCGGGTGCCGCAGGTCTTCCTTCCGCGCAACGGCCCGTTCGAGCTGACCGACTACGAGAAGGTCTACGCCGCCGACCCGCAGCACGACATCTTCGAGCTGCGCGGCATCGACCGTGCCGGAGCCGTCGTGGTGGTGCGGCCCGACCAGTACGTGGCGAACGTGCTGCCGCTGACCGCCGTCGAAGAGCTGGCCGAGTTCTTCCGAGGCATCCTGCTCGCGCGCTGACGCGCCGGTCGGGCGCCGTACGTTCAGGCGCCGTACGCTCGGGCGACGATCTCGGCCGCGAGCTTCAGGCGCTCGGCGATCTCGGCTTCGGGTCGGTCGAACGAGACGTGGATCACCGCGATCGATGCCGGCGGCTGGCCCGGCAACGCAAGCGGCACGGCGACCGACCTGAGCGACGGCACGACCTCGTCATGACTCAGCGCGTACCCGCGATCGCGGCTGGCGGCGATCTCCTCTCGAAGCCCGTCGGGCACGTCCGACGGCCACGCACTGTCGGGAAGGCTGAGCAGGATCGCCTTGCCGGGGCCGCCGCGGGTGATCGGATGCCGGTGGCCCGGCCGGTACGACACCACCGCAACGGATTGGCGTGGTGACGCGCTCACCAGTGTGACCGCCTCCTCGGCGTCGACGAGCACGGCGAGCAGGCACGTCATTCCGAGCTCGTTCGCGACGGCGTTGAGCTCGGGCAGCGCGAGGCGCTGGAGGTCGCGGGCGACGCCCGAAGCGAGTGCCGCGAGTCCCGTGCCGAGGCTCAGTCGACCCGCGGCGTCGCGGGTGACGAGCCCATGATCCTCGAGGGTGCGGAGCAGCCGATAGGCGACCGAGCGGTGCACGCCGAGCGCCCCCGCGAGCTCGTCGATCGTGAGGTTCCGGTCGGCGGCGGCGAGAATCTCGAGCACGCGGATGCCGCGGCTCAGCGTCTGCGAACCGGCTTGCGTGCCGGCGTCGGCTGCCATGCGGGAACGTCCCCTCCGTCGTGCGCGTTCGTCTCGTGCTCGTCCGATACTAGGACGATTCGACCGGTAATCGAACGAATGAGGAGCAAGAACGAACGTCGCGCCGGACGACGTCGACGCCTCAGGATCGGCGTTCCGTGAGGTGCACCTGCACCGTCGCGCCGGCCTCTTTGCCGATGGCGCGTCGCACGGCGGCGGTCACCGCCAGCTTGTGGCTGCCGTCGCCGAGTGCCATGAATGATCCGTCGAATGTGGCGCCGTCGACGGTGCCCGACACCTTCACGAGCCCATGGGTTCCGAAGAACTCGGCCGATGCCGGCCAGATCACGTAGGTCCAGCCGCCCTTGGCGGGGCTCCGCTCGAGCACGGCCTCGAAGGCGACGTCGAGCGGTCCGACGGCCGCGGGCGCAGGCGCTGCGCTGGTCATGGTGTTCATCATTCCTCCTCGATGCGGTGGGTACCAGTGGGTCGAGACCGGCGACGCGAATTCGACACGAATGACCGATCGCCTCCGCCCGACGGAACAACCGGCGAAGTTCGAGCGGGGAATCGCGAGGAATCATGGAGCGGATGCCTCGCGTGCACGTACGCTGAACGACACGTGCAGCAGCGCCGCGGGCACGGGGATCGACCTCTCTCCCTCGGCACCGCTGCACTCCCGTGTCAGAAGGAGGGTTCGTGCGAGTCGGTATCCCGAAAGAGCGGCGTGAGGGCGAGCGGAGGGTCGCGGCCACCCCCGAGACGGTGCGGCAACTCGCCGGGCTCGGGCTGACCCTCACCATCGAGCGCGGCGCCGGCGAGGCATCCGATCACGGCGATTCGCAGTACGCCGATGCGGGAGCCGAACTCGTCGACCGTCTCGATCTCGGTGCGATCGACGTGCTGCTGCACGTGCGACCGCTCGCCGTCGAGACGGTCGCCGCCCTCCGCAGCGGCACGGTCACTGTGGGGCTTGCTTCACCGGCGAGCGAGCTCGACGCGGTTCGGGCGCTGCGCGACGCGCGGGTGAAGTCCTTCGCCCTCGAGCTCGTGCCGCGCATCTCGCGGGCGCAGTCGATGGACGCGCTGACGAGCCAGGCGCTCGTGGCCGGGTACCGTTGCGTGCTCGAGGCCGCCATGCGCCTGCCCCGGTTCTTCCCGCTTTACATGACGGCCGCCGGCACGATTCCGCCGGCGAGGGTCGTCGTGCTCGGCGCCGGCGTCGCCGGCCTGCAGGCGATCGGCACGGCGAAGCGGCTCGGAGCGCGGGTCTCGGCGAACGACGTGCGCGCGGCATCGGCCGACGAGGTCGCCTCGATGGGCGGCACCTTCATCAATCTCGATCTCGACACTGCCGCCGACGCGGCCGGCGGGTACGCGAAGGAACTCGGCGAAGACCGGGCGGCGACGCAGCGGCGTCTGCTCGCCCCCTACATCGCCGAGGCCGACGTGCTCATCACGACGGCCGCGATTCCCGGACGCCCCGCCCCGCTGCTCGTCACGACCGAGATGGTCGCGGCCATGCGGCCCGGTTCGGTGGTCGTCGACCTCGCGGCCGAGTCGGGCGGCAACGTCGAGGGTTCGGTTGCGGGCACGGATGTCGCGGTGCCGACCGCGAGCGGCGAGGGCACAGTGACGCTCGTCGGCATGAAGGATGCCGCATCGAGCATGCCGGCCGATGCGTCGCGGCTCTACGCGAAGAACGTCGCCAACCTCGTCGAGCTCATGACGCACGACGGCCGGGTGGAGCCCGACTTCGACGACGAGGTCGTCGCGGGGGCGTGCCTCACGTTCGCCGGCGAGGTGCGGCATGCGCCGACGGCCGAGTTGCTCGGCGGGGACCCGGGTCTCGATACGCGGCCTCCTTCGTCGGGCGCTTCTCGACCAACGGAAGCACCCGACCAGGAAGGACACCGCTGATGGACGGCATCGCCCTCCTCACGATCACCGTGCTCTCGGTGTTCGTGGGCTTCGAGGTGGTCTCGAAGGTCTCGAGCACCCTGCATACCCCGCTGATGTCGGGCGCGAACGCGATCCACGGCATCATCCTGGTCGGCGCGATCATCGTCGCCGGCCAGGCATCCGACGGCTGGACCCTCGCGCTCGCCCTCGTCGCCGTCGTGCTCGCCACCGCGAACCTCGTCGGCGGCTTCGTCGTGACCGACCGCATGCTCGAGATGTTCCGCGGCCGGAAGGGGGCGGGTCGATGACGCTCCTCTCCCCCGTCTGGACGGCGCTGCTCTATCTGGTCGCCGCGATCTGCTTCATCCTCGCCCTCAAGGGCCTCAGCTCGCCGAAGACCGCCCGGCGCGGCAACCTCATCGGTGCGGCCGGCGCGCTCATCGCCGTCGTCACCGTGTTCCTCTCGATGAAGCTCGACAACATCCCGTGGATCCTCGCGGCGATCGCGATCGGCTCGGCGATCGCCGCGCCGATCGCCCGCCGGGTGCAGATGACGCAGATGCCGCAGCTCGTCGCCCTCTTCAACGGTGTCGGCGGAGGTGCCGCCGCACTCGTGGCACTGCTCGAGTTGGGGCACGCGACGACGCCGGTCGGAGAGACGAACGGACTGTACGACCTGCAGGTGGGCGTGAATCCCCTGCTCGGCACCGCGATCGTCTTCACGCTCTTCGTGGGCGCCGTCTCGTTCTCGGGCTCGCTCGTGACCTTCGCGAAGCTGCAAGAGCTGATGACGACCCGGCCCGTGGTCTTCCCCGGTCTGCCGATCATCATGAGTGCCTCGGTACTCGTCGCGGTCGCGGCATCCGTCGCCGTCATCTTCACCGGGGCCGGCTGGCTCGCGGTCGTGGTGCTCGTCTTCGGCCTCATCACCGGCGTGCTGCTCGTGCTGCCGGTCGGCGGCGCAGACGTGCCGATCGTCATCTCGTTGCTGAACGCCTTCACGGGCCTCGCCGTCGCGGCGTCGGGCTTCGTGCTCGGCAACGTGCTGCTCATCATCGCGGGCACGCTCGTCGGCGCCTCGGGCACGATCCTCACGCGGGCGATGGCCTCGGCGATGGGCCGCAGCGTCACCGGCATCCTCTTCGGCGCGTTCAAGGGCGGATCGACGGCGGGGTCGACTGTGGCATCCGATCGCCCGGTGCGTTCGTCGAACGCCGAAGACGTCGCTGTGCTGCTCGGCTACGCCCAGAAGGTGATCATCGTGCCCGGCTACGGGCTCGCGGTCGCGCAGGGCCAGCACACGGTCGCCGAGCTGCAGACCGAGCTCGAGTCGCGGGGCATCGAGGTCGTCTTCGCGGTCCATCCGGTCGCCGGGCGCATGCCGGGGCACATGAACGTGCTGCTCGCCGAGGCGAACGTGCCCTACGAGTCGCTGAAGGAGATGAGCGAGGTCAACCCCGAATTCAAGACAGCGGATGTCGCGCTCGTCGTGGGCGCGAACGACGTCGTGAATCCCGCGGCGAAGACGTCACCGGGGTCGCCGATCTACGGCATGCCGATCCTCGAGGTCGAGGAGGCACGGCAGGTCGTGTTCCTGAAGCGCTCGATGCGGCCCGGCTTCGCCGGTATCGAGAACGAGCTGCTCTTCGAGCCGCAGACGACGCTGCTGTTCGGCGACGCGAAGGACTCGCTCGGCAAGGTGCTCGCGGCGGTGAAGGCGCTGTAGGGTCCGAGCGAACAGGCCGGGAACGTTGGTCGAGTGGCGACGAAGGAGCGTATCGAGACCGGGTGCGGGGCCTCGATACGCGTCCTCCTTCGTCGAGCGCTACTCGACCAGCGATACCGGACAGGCGCTACTCGACCGGCGCGGGCCGTCGAGTATGTGCGTCGGCCCAGTGCTGGTTGACCATGACCCCGAGGATGTTTCCGAACGGGTCGACGACTGCGGCGGTCACGAAGCCCGGCCCGTGTTCGGTCGGTTCCTGGTAGCTCGTGCCGCCGAGGGCGAGCAGGCGCTCGTACGCGCTCTGCAAGTCGTCGACGTGCCAGTGGATGACCTCCCCGGCAGGGCCCTCGGGCACCGGCGGGCGGTACCGGGCATCGATGAGGCCGAGTTCGTCTTCATCGTCACCGACGCGGAACTCGATGTAGCCGGGAACCCGGTAGTACGGCTCGATGCCGAGCACCTCGGCGTACCAGGCGGCGGCCGCCTCGAGGTCGGCGGCGTAGTAGCTGACAGTGGCGAATCCCCTGAGCATGAGCGGTTCCTTTCGAGTGGCTTCTCGGTGTTCCGAGGTGATGAATCCATTGTTGAACGCAGAAGTGCTCATCTCTTGACTACTTTTCGGACGAGAATGGAAACATGCGCGCAGATCGCCTCGTGGCAGTCCTCCTCACCTTGCAGGCGCGGGGTCGGGTGACCGCCGCGCAGCTCGCCGAGGAGCTCGAGGTCTCGGTCGCCACGGCCCGGCGCGACCTCGAGGCACTCTCCACCGCGGGTATTCCGGTGTATCCGCAGGCGGGCCGCGGCGGCGGCTGGCAACTGCTCGGCGGCGCCCGCACCGACCTCAGCGGTCTGTCGGCTGGTGAGGCACGTGCGCTCTTCCTGCTGGTCGGGCCCGCGGCATCCGTCGACCCCGAAGCGAAAGCCGCCCTGCGCAAGCTCGTGCGCGCCCTGCCCGAGACCTTTCGCACCAACGCGCAGGCCGCTGCCGAAGCGGTCGTCATCGACCCCGGCGAATGGGGCAGGCCGACGCCCGAACGCCCAGCACTCCTCCCGGTGCTCGAAGCGGCGATCGTCGATCGGGTGCAGCTGCGAATCCGCTACGCAGCGTGGAACCGGGAGCCCGTCGACCGCACCGTCGACCCGTGGGGGCTCGTGCAGAAGCAAGACCACTGGTACCTGCTCGGCGGCGTCGACGGCGCCGAACGCACCTATCGCGTCGACCGCTTGCTCGAGGCGGAGCGCACCGAAGAGCCCGCCGGCCGGCCCGAGGGGCTCGACCTCGCGGAGATATGGGAGCGCGTCACCGCCACGGTCGACCGGCAGCGCGCGAGCGCCACCGCGACGGTCGTCGTCGACTCCGGCATCGTGCCGCTGCTGCAGACGCAGTTCGGGCAGCGCGCCGTCGAGGAGGCGCAACTCGACCCGGGGCGGTCCCGGGTGCGGGTGACTGCACCCACCGATGCGCTCCTCGCTCGCGGCCTCGCCGGTTGGGCCGAATTCCTCGAAGTCGTGGAGCCCGAGTCGTTGCGGCGCGAGCTGCATCGGCTCGGCGAGGAGCTCGTCGGGAGGAACCCGCCTCCAGCGTAGGATGGATCGGTACCCCAACAGATGTGAAAGAGGTCAAGTGCCCGTCGCCGCCGCTCCCGAGCGCACTCGGTACTGGGTCGTCCCGGTCGTCCGCGGCATCCTCGCGCTGGTGCCTGCTGCCGTCATCACGTTCTCGCAGAACCACTCCCCCGAGTTCGGTCTGCTCGTCTTCGGCGTCTGGGCGATCGCGTCGGGGCTCGTCGTCGGAGCACTCTCGTTGCGGCTCACGGTGGAGCGCGGCATCCGCTCGCTCTTCGTGATCGCCGCCGTGGTCACCGTCGCCGCCGGCCTGCTCGCCCTGACCGTGCCGGGCGGCCTGCCGTTCCTGCTCTACCTCGTGAGCGTCTGGGCCGCGGTCACCGGCTTCGTCGAGCTGTTCGCCGGCCTGCGGGCACGCGGCCGCACGCTCGCCGCTCGCGACTGGATCGCCGCCGGCGCCTTCACCGCGATCCTCGCGATCGTCTTCCTCGTGTTCCCGCTCGACGCCGTCACCGCGGTCGGCCTGCTCGGCGGCTACTTCGTCATCCTCGGCGTGTACCTGCTGATCGGCGGGTTCTCGCTGAAATGGGCGACCAGCCCAGCGGATGTCGCGCCTGACGTGCCCGGAACGGAGCAGCCCTCGTGACCCAGAACCCCGGTGGGTACAAGCCGAGTCGGCGCGACGTGCTGCGCCCCATGGAGTACGTGGGCGGGGCGGCGATCGCCGCGATCTTCACCGGTCTCGTCGTGCTCGTCACCGCTCGCGAGCCGATCTTGGCGCTCATCGTCGCCGGCATCGCGTTCATCGTGGTGCTCGTGGTGCTCGCGCTGCTCTCGATGGCGATCAAGCCCAACGCCGAAGAGGCCGCCGAGATCGACGGTGACGAGCCGCCGCCGGCGCCGCCCGGGCCCGACGCGCCGCCGCCGGGGCCCGACGCGCCCTCTTCACCGGGCCACTGAGTCTCGCTTGCTCGTCGGGGATCGGGTTCCGCCGGTCGAGTAGCGAGCGCGAGCGAGCGTATCGAGACCCGTTGCGGGGTCTCGATACGGCCGCGGGCGGCCTACTCGACCAGCGGGTGGCGAGTTCGTCGCTGAGTGCTGAGTTGCACGAGCGTCGGTGCGGCGCGCCGTGATCGCACGGCGTGTCGGCGAGATCGTCGTGCAACTCGGCGATGCGGCCGCGGGCGGCCTACTCGACCAGCGGGTGGCGAGCCCATCGCTGAGTGCTGAGTTGCAGGAGCATCTGTGCGGCGCGCCGTGATCGGACGGCGTGTCGGCGAGATCGTCGTGCAACTCGGCGACGCCCGGGCAAGCGTCAGAGCCGGTCGACGAGCTCCGACGCGATGCCCGTGTACGTCGCGGGCGTGAGGGCGAGCAGGCGCTGCTTCGCGTCGTCGCCGATCTCGAGGCCGCCCACGAACTCGGCGAGTTCGGCGGCACCGACCCGCTTGCCGCGGGTGAGCTCCTTCAGCATCGCGTAGGGGTCGCCGATCGTCGAACGACCGGCGACGACCTCGGCACGGATGACCGTCTGGATCGCTTCGCCGAGCACCTCCCAGTTGGAGTCGAGGTCGGCGGCGAGCATCGCGAGGTCGAGGTCGATCTCGCCGAGGCCGCGCTGGATGTTGTCGAGCGCGAGCATCGAGTGGCCGAAGCCGACGCCGATGTTGCGCTGGGCGCTCGAGTCGGTGAGGTCGCGCTGCATGCGCGAGGTCACGAGGGTCGCGGCGAGCGAATCGAGCAGTGCCGAAGAGAGCTCGAGGTTGGCCTCGGCGTTCTCGAAGCGGATCGGGTTGACCTTGTGCGGCATCGTCGACGAACCGGTGGCCCCGGGCGCAGGGATCTGGCGGAAGACGCCGAGCGAGATGTAGGTCCAGATGTCGGTCGCGAGGTTGTGCAGCACCCGGTTGGCGTGCGAGATCTTGCCGTAGAGCTCGGCCTGCCAGTCGTGCGACTCGATCTGGGTGGTCAGCGGGTTCCAGGTGAGGCCGAGCGACTCGACGAACTCGCGCGACACCTCGGGCCACGAGACATCCGGAGCCGCGACGACATGCGCCGAGAACGTGCCGGTCGCCCCCGAGAACTTGCCGAGGTACTCGGTGGCCTCGATCTGCCGCTCGATGCGGCGCAGGCGGTACGCGAAGACGGCGAGCTCCTTGCCCATCGTCGTCGGCGTCGCTGGCTGGCCGTGGGTGCGCGAGAGCATCGAGGCGTCGCGGTGCTCGAGAGCGAGGGCCTCGATCGTCTCGATCACGGCGCGGTACTTCGGCAGCCACACGTCGCGTACGGCGTCGCGCACGGTGATCGCGTACGAGAGGTTGTTGATGTCTTCGCTCGTGCAGGCGAAGTGGGTGAGCTCCGAGATCGCGTCGAGCCCGAGGTCGCTGAGCCGGCGGCGCACGTAGTACTCCACAGCCTTGACGTCGTGCCGGGTCGTGGCCTCGAGCCCCGCGAGCTCGTCGATGTCGGGCTGGCCGAAATCGGTGACAACCGAACGCAATTGCAGCCGCTGGTGCTCGGTGAGCGGCGAGGAGCCGAAGAATCCGCGATCGGCCTGGGCGATCAGCCACTCGATCTCGACGAGCACGCGCGCCCGGTTGAGGCCGGCCTCTGAGAGATGTTCGCCGAGCTCGCCGACCGCCGAGCGGTACCGGCCGTCGAGGGGGCTGAGCGGCTGGGGAGGCAGCGAAGTCATCGAATTCCTTGTCTGAGTGCAGGTGCGAGTTGCCGGAAGAGGGCCGACGTCGACCGTTCAATCATCTCAAGTACTCGATCGAACATCGCCGCGTCGGAGTAGTACGGGTCGGGCACGTCGTGCAGCGCCGTCGCTTCGGGCTCGAATTCGAGCAGCATCCGCACCTTCTCCTGGTCGAGGGATGTCGGCGCCCAGTTGCGGAGGATGCGCGACTGGCCGCGATCGAACGCGACCACGAGATCGAGTCGCGGGAAATCTGCTGCGTCGAACTGACGGGCCCGGTGATGGGCGCCGTCATAGCCCGCCCGGGCGAGTGCGTCGATCGTGCGCTCGTCGGCGGGCTCGCCGACGTGCCAGTCTCCGGTGGCAGCTGACTCGATCGCCAGCGCTCCGGCGAGTCCGGCATGCTCGGCGTGCGCGCGCAACACGACTTCGGCCATCGGTGAACGGCAGATGTTGCCTGTGCACACGAAGGAAACTCGGAAGGGCTGCGCGGCGTCCCCCGCGGGATCCGCTCGCGTCATGGGTTCTATTGTGGTCGAGATCGGGCCGATGCACACCACTCAATTCGGGGGCGATACGCTGAGCGGTCGAGCGATGCGCGCAGACAGGGGGCGATGATGATGGCGGATGCCCCTGAGCCCGACATCCTCGTCGATGAGACGCTCGCCGCGGCGCTCGTGGCGGCGCAGCATCCCGACCTCTCAGGCCCGATCGTGCGCATTGCCAATGGCTGGGACAACGTGATGTTCCGTCTCGGCGAGCGGTACGTCGTGCGGCTGCCCCGCCGCGAGGTGGCGGCCGGGCTCGTGCTGCACGAGCAGCGCTGGCTGCCCGGGATCGCCCGCCGGGTCACCGTGCCGGTGCCCGTCCCCGTGCGGGTCGGACGGCCCGCGCCCGAGCTCGGGTTCGACTTCTCTTGGAGCATCCTGCCGTGGTTCGACGGCGCCAGCGCCGCCGACGTCGCGCCGGGTGCGCGCGCGGCGGCGGCATCGGGGCTCGCGGCATTCGTCGCCGAGCTCGGCGTGCCCGCGCCGGCGGATGCGCCGGCCAACGAGTATCGCGGCGTGCCGCTCTCCGACCGGGACGCGGCGATCCGCGCCCGGCTCGAGCGCGGGCTCGGAGGGCTCCCCGGCGGCGAGGCGCTGCGCGCAGTGTGGCAACGCGCGCTCGCCGCACCCGAATGGGCGGGCCCGCCGGTGTGGCTGCACGGCGACCTGCACCCGGCGAACCTCGTGCTCGGGGCCCCTTCGACAGGCTCAGGGAGCAAGACGGGCTCAGGGGGCTCGACAGGCGCAGGGGGCTCGATGGACTCAGCCCCTTCGACAGGCTCAGGGAGCAAGGCGGGCTCAGGGAGCTCGACGGGCTCAGGGAGCGCCGGCGATCTCGTAGCCGTCGTCGACTTCGGAGACGTGTGCGCCGGCGATCCGGCTACCGACCTCGCAACCGCTTGGCTCACGTTCGACTCCCCAGCGCGTGCGGTCTTCCGTGCCGAGGTCGACCGGCGACGCGAGACGGATGCCGCGATGTGGGATCGTGCCCGAGGGTGGGCACTCGTGCTCGGCAGCGCGATCGTCGACACGATCGGCACCGAAAGTCGTCTCGGTCGCGTCGGCGTGCACGCGCTCGATCAGGTGCTGCTCGAGGGCTGACTCGCGACCGGTCCTCCACAGGCGAGCCGGGCCGTCGGCCGTGCACAGGAGGCGCCGCCTCGGCGGTCGCGGCATCCGTGCCCCGCGAGACTCCTCCCATGCTCGATTCCGATCCATACCGGTTCGCCGTGATGGGCAGCGCGCTCACCGCAGAGCGCATCGAAGACGCCAGGGCTCACTTGCGAATGCTCCGATCGCTGTTGGCCGAGGTGAACGAGTCCGTCCGTCGGCTCGTGCCACCGTCGACCGGGGCCTGGCGATCGGCGGCGGCCGACGGCTACGCAGATCGCCTCGAGTACTTGCGCGGGTGGGTCTTCGCTGCTCAGGAGTCTCTCGTCGTCGCCGAAACGGGGCTCACCGACCGCATCCATCGCATGGAGGCGCAGCTCGAAGTGCAGCGCGCCTCGACCGGCGCGCCGAGCACGCCGGCGCCGAGCACCCCGGCGCCGAGCACGGAGCCGTCGTGGACGACTCGCTGACCATCAGCGGCGGCGGTTCGACGGCCGTCGCCACCGATGAACTCCTCGCCGACGCTTCACGCCTCGGGGGCGCCGAGGCCACGCTCGCCGATTGGTACGAGCGCGCAAGAGTGATCAATATCGGTCTCGACGAGCTGGACCTCGGCGAACCTTCTGCGGGCGGCGACTCGAGCTCGCCGGCCGGAGCAACCGCACATGCGAAGCACCGGCTCCGGGAGTCGCGGGAGATCGCGGGCAATCTGAGGCAATCGCTGGTGGAGAGTGCCGAACGGTACGGCTCGACCGAGCGCACGATCGACGCCTTGTGGCGCCTCGGCGGCGCACATGTCGCCTGGTTCGCGGGTGTCGCCGCGTACGCGATCGTGCCGGGTCTCGCCATCGCAACCGGAGCAGAGCTCGCGGCGCGTGCACTGGGTTGGCGTACTCCGCTCCACGATTGGCTCGACGACGAGAAGCAGGTCTTCTCCGACCCGCTGTTCGTGCGCGCCGTGCGCACTGCATTCGACTCGGCAGACGAGTTCGTCGGCGGGCTCGTGTCGCTGCCGCCCGGGCTGTCCCTGCTCGCCGGCTCCGCGATCGGCGCACCCGAGAACGCCTCGGTGCTGCTCGGCGTCACGGGACTCGTCGGCCTCGGCACCGGGAGCCGGGTGCTCGTCGACCGGGCGGTTCGGGTGACCCGACCGCTCGGCGACGGCCGCGCCGACCAGAGCGTCGGGCTGCGCGACGTACGCAGCACCGCCCATCCGCCCGAGGGCCCGGTGACCGCGCCGAGCGGCATCGGCGACTTGGTCGAACGTGTTCCCGCGACCGACTCCGGCGCGCAGATCCGTGTGGAGCGCTACGGCGAGGTCGATGACCCTCGGTGGATCGTCTACATCGGTGGCACGGTCGACCTCACCATCACCGCGGGTGTCGAGACCCACGACATGACCAGCAATCTGCACGGCATCGCCGATGACACGCCCCTCGACGCGCTGCGGCCCACCGGCGCGGACTCGGGCGCGGCCGAACGCGGGGTTCGCCTCGCGCTCGAGGAGGCCGGGGCGCAACCCGGCGATCCACTGATGCCGGTCGGATACTCGGGGGGCGGCGTCGTGGCCGCCGCACTCGCCGGCGACCCCGAGCTGAACGTGGTCGCGGCGGTGACCGTCGGCAGCCCGGTTGCCTCGGCCGAGTTGCGTGACGGGGTGCCCCTGCTCTCGATCGAGCACGAAGAAGACCTCGTGCCGGCGACCGGCGGCTGGGGGAATCCGTCACCCGAGCGCCTCACCGTCTCCCGCAGCGTGCTCGAGGCCGGTGTCGAGTACGAAGACTCGGTGCCGGCACACGATCCCTCTCGCTACCGGCGAACCGCCGAGCTGATCGATGCGTCGGAAGAGGAGCGGCTCGTGGCGTTCCGCGAGCAGGTCGCCGACTGCACAGGCGGCGGTGACGGCGAGATGACCCGATGGATCGGGATGCGCGTCAGCTCTGCGCTGTCGGACGCACCACGAGACCGATGAGCCAGCTGATGAGCCCCATCACGAGCGCGCCGAGCACGCCCCACCAGAAGCCTTCCACCGCGAGGCCGAAGCCCATGAGGCCGCTGATCCAGTCGACGAGCAGCAGCAGCAACCCGTTGACGATGAAGGAGATGAGGCCCAACGTCAGCACGTAGAGGGGGAACGCGACGATTCTGATGAAGTTGCCGATGATCGCGTTCACCAACCCGAAGATGAGCGCAACGAGGAGGTAGGTGAGCACGGTGGCGAGGGTGGTGTCTTCGTAGGGCACCACCTCGACGCCCGCGACGATGAGCGTCGTGAGCCAAAGGGCGAACGCGATGACGATGACCTTGACGATGAACCGCATGGGTCCACTCTGTCAGACGGGGTCCCGACGGGCGAAGGGGTACGGTGGAATCCGTGACCGCACCGGAGCCCACGGGGGCGCGCGTTCGCCTGCGCCCCGAGATCGCCGCCCTTCCCCCCTACCGTCAGGGGCGCCCGGCGCCGACCGACGGGTTCAAGCTCTCGAGCAACGAGAACCCGTTCGAGCCGCTGCCATCGGTCGTCGACGTCGTCGCGACGTCAGCGCAACAGATCAATCGGTATCCGGATGCCACGGCGCTCGCCCTCCGCGAGCGGCTCGCCGAGCGCTTCGGCGTCACGCCCGACGAGGTGCTCGTCGGCGCCGGCTCCGTCGCACTCCTCGCCCAGTTCATCCTCGCGGCCGCCGCTCCCGGCGACGAGGTCGTCTACTCCTGGCGCTCGTTCGAGGCCTACCCCGGACTCGTCACCGTCGCCGGCGCCACGAGCGTGACCGTGCCCAATCGCGCAGACTACGGTCACGACCTCGACGCGATGGCCGCGGCGATCACCGACCGCACCCGGGTCATCATCGTGTGCTCGCCGAACAACCCCACGGGCGTCGTCGTCACCGCCGACGAGTTCGAGGCGTTCATGGCGAAGGTGCCCGCCGACCGACTCGTGCTGCTCGACGAGGCGTACATCGAGTTCGTGCAGGCGCACGCCTCCACCGACGGCCGTACCCTCATCGGGCGCTACCCCAACCTCGTCGTGCTGCGCACTTTCTCGAAGGCCTACGGCCTCGCCGGTCTCCGCGTCGGCTACGCCGTCGGCCCGATCGAACTCCTCGACGCCGCCCGGGCGACGGCGATTCCGCTGGGGGTCACCGCTGCCGCGGCATCCGCTGCCCTCGCCTCACTCGAACCCGCCGCCGAGACCGAACTGCACGGCCGCGTCGCCGCGATCGCCGAGCGGTGCAGCCGCGTGCGTTCGGCGCTCGTGCAGCAGGGTTGGCCGGTGCCGCAGGCGCAGGGCAACTTCATCTGGTTGCCGACCGGCGAGGCCACGGCCGCCGTCGCCGACCGTCTCTTCGACGCCGGGCTCGTGGCACGCGCCTTCGCACCCGAGGGCATCCGGGTGTCGATCGGCGAAGAGGAGTCTGTCGATATCCTCCTCACGATTTGCGGCGAGCTTGTACCTGCTTCACAAGAAGGGCGTCCCGAGTAGCGGGTAGCGTGGAACGGTGGCAGCCCGCGAAAGAGAGTTCACCGCGCCGACGGTCCAGCTCCTGACCCCCGAGGGCGTACTTCGCCCCACCCCTGAAGCCGAGGCGTACCTCCCGCTCGTCGAGGCGTTGAGCGACGCCGAACTCGAGCGCTTCTACCGCGACATGGCGGTCTCGCGTCGCATCGACGTGGCGGGTGCGAACCTGCAGCGGCAGGGCCAGCTCGCCCTGTGGGCTCCGAGTCACGGGCAAGAAGCCGCGCAGGTCGGTTCCGCGCACGCAGCGCGCCCGCAAGACCACCTCTTCCCTTCGTACCGCGAGCACATCGTCGGCATCATCCGCGGGCTCGACCCCGTGGGCATCCTCGCCCTCTTCCGCAGCGCGACCCTCGGCGGCTGGAACCCCGAGGAGAACGGCAACTTCCACCTCTACACGCTCGTGCTCGCCTCCCAGACGCTGCACGCGACCGGGTACGCGATGGGCCTCCAGTTCGACGGCGCGACCGCGACGGGCGACCCCGAGACGGATGCCGCGGTGCTCGTGTACTACGGCGACGGAGCCACCTCGCAGGGCGACGCGAGCGAGGCGCTCGTCTTCGCCTCGAGCTACCAGACGCCCCAGGTCTTCTTCATCCAGAACAACCAGTGGGCGATCTCGGTGCCCGTCTCCCGGCAATCGCGCAGCCCGCTGTCGCTGCGTGGGGGCGGATTCGGCATGCCGGGCGTGCGCGTCGACGGCAACGACGTACTCGCGAGCTACGCCGTCACCCGCCAGTCGCTCGAAGAGGCGCGCGCCGGCCTTGGCCCGAGCCTCATCGAGGCGCTCACCTACCGCATGGGCGCTCACACCACCGCAGACGACCCCTCGAAGTACCGCAGCGACGACGAGGTGGCGTACTGGGAGGCGCGCGATCCGATCACGAGGTACCGCACGTGGCTCGAGGGCCGCGGGGCATCCGCAGCCTTCTTCGACGACGTCGAAGCCGAAGCCAACGACATCGCGACCGACCTGCGGCACCGCGCGCTCGAGCTTCAGGCGCCGACCCGCGGGGTGATCTTCGAGCACGTCTACAGCGAACCGCACCCGCTCATGGCCGAGCAGGCCGAGTGGCTCGAGACGTTCGAGACGTCGTTCGACACCTCGTCAGACGGGAGCGCAGCATGAGCGCCCGCGTCGAAGCCCTTCGACCCTTCGACGAGCTCAGTGCAGGCCGAGCTCAGGAACCGGAGACCCACGTGAAGGATGCCGCGACCGATGCCGCGCAGGTGACCGAGGGCGGGTCGGCGGGCGAGGCCGAGTCGACTGGTGGCGTGCGCGGCGTGCAGACCGTCTCGATGGCGAAGGCCATCACCGCAGGTCTTCGCGAGTCGATGCGCGCCAACGGGAAGGTGCTGCTCATGGGCGAAGACATCGGGCCGCTCGGCGGCGTCTTCCGCGTGACCGAGGGGCTCTCGGCCGAGTTCGGCGACAAGCGCGTGCTCGACACTCCGCTCGCCGAGTCCGGCATCGTCGGCACGGCGATCGGTCTCGCGATGCGCGGCTACCGGCCGGTCATCGAGATCCAGTTCGACGGATTCATCTTCCCCGCGTTCGACCAGATCACGACGCAACTCGCGCGCCAGACCGTGCGACACGGCGGAACCGTTTCGATGCCGATCGTGATCCGCGTGCCCTACGGCGGACACATCGGCTCGATCGAGCACCATCAAGAGAGCCCCGAAGCGTATTTCGCGCATACTCCGGGCCTGCGAGTGGTGAGCCCGTCGAACCCGCACGACGCCTACTGGATGATCCAGGAGGCCATCGACTCCGACGATCCCGTGCTGTTCTTCGAGCCGAAGAGCCGGTACTGGCCGAAGGGACCCGTCGACCTCGACCACGCCGGCCTGCCGCTGCACGCGAGTCGCGTGATGCGCCCCGGCACCGACGTCACCGTCGTCGGCCACGGCGCGATGGTGGCGACGCTGTTGCAGGCCGCCGACATCGCCGCCACAGAGGGCCGCAGCCTCGAGGTCGTCGACCTGCGTTCCCTCTCCCCCATCGACTACGGCCCCCTGCTCGACTCGGTGCACCGCACCGGGCGACTGGTCGTCGCGCAAGAGGCGTACGGCAATGTGTCGGTGGGCTCCGAGATCGCCGCGACCGTCGCCGAGCGGGCGTTCTACTCGCTCGAGGCGCCGGTGCTGCGTGTCTCGAGCTTCGACACCCCCTTCCCGCCCGCGGCGCTCGAGACCGAGTACCTGCCGAGCCCTGACCGAGTGCTCGAAGCCGTCGACCGCGCCCTGGCGTACTGACTTGACACGCGCCGCGGCGCAAACATGACGACGACGGCATAGATCGACTGCGAGGGTAAAGAACATGAGCGAGATCCGATTCCCCCTCCCCGACGTCGGTGAGGGCCTCACCGAGGCCGAGATCGTGCAGTGGCGTGTCGCCCCCGGTGATCGCATCGTGCTCGACCAGGTCTTCGTCGAGATCGAGACTGCGAAATCGCTCGTCGAGCTGCCGAGTGCGTTCGAGGGCTTCGTGTCCGAATTGCTCGTCGAGGAGGGCAGCACGGTCGACGTCGGCACGCCGATCCTGGTGATCCAGACGGACGCCGCTTCGCCTACCACCGGCGCCGCGCCCGGCGCGCCCGGAGCGCTCGACGCTGCCCAGCCTGCGGGCATTGCTGCGCCGGCCGCCGAGTCGACACCGATCTACGGTGTCGCTCCGGCCGCCGAGGCCGCCGAGGTCAGCGGCGCCGTGCTCGTCGGCCACGGCAGCTCCGGCCCGACGTCGACCCGCCGCCGTCGCCACCCCACTCCCGATGGCGCCCACGGACACCTCGCTCCCCCGGCGCCGATTCCCGCGGCCCCGTCTGCTCCGACCGGCTCGGCCGCCGCTTCGATGCCGTCGCGGCCCGCAGCGCGCCTGCCCGTGATCGCGAAGCCGCCCATCCGGAAGCTCGCGAAAGACCTCGGCGTCGACTTGTCACGGGTCGCGCCCACCGGGCCGATCGGTGACATCACGCGCGACGACGTGATTCGCGAAGCGAGCCAGGCGAGCGTGTTCCGCAACATCCAGACGCCCGAATGGCCGACTGGCCGCGAAGAGCGGATCCCCGTCAAGGGCGTGCGCAAGGCGATCGCCAACGCGATGGTGCAGAGCGCGTTCCAAGCGCCGCACGTCAGCCTCTTCGTCGACGTCGACGCCAGCCGCACGATGGAGTACCTCAAGCGGTTGAAGGCGTCGCCCGACTACGCGGGTGTCAAGATCTCGCCACTGTTCATCATGGCGAAGGCCCTGATCTGGGCAGTGCGACGCAACCCCACCGTGAACGCGCAATGGACCGACTCCGAGATCGTGGTCAAGCACTACGTGAACCTCGGTATCGCGGCGGCGACGCCGCGGGGACTCATCGTGCCGAACGTCAAGGATGCGCAGGCGATGACCATGGTGGAGCTCGCCACTGCGCTCGAGCAACTCACGCTCACCGCCCGTGAGGGCAAGACGCAGCCCGCCGAGATGCAGGGCGGCACGATCACGATCACCAACATCGGGGTGTTCGGCATGGACACCGGCACGCCGATCCTGAATCCCGGCGAGGTCGGGATCGTCGCCCTCGGCACCATCAAGCAGAAGCCGTGGGTCGTCGACGGTGAGGTGCGTCCGCGCTTCGTCACGACGATCGGCGCGTCGTTCGATCATCGCGTGGTCGACGGCGACGTGGCGTCGCGGTTCCTCGCCGATGTCGCGTCGATCATCGAAGAGCCCGCACTGCTGCTCGAGTAACCGGCTCACCCGGTTGCGTCACCGGCAAGCGGACTGAGCCCGCTCGAAGTGGCCCGGCTGCGGGTTGAGCCTGCTCGAAGTGGCCCGCCTGCGGGTTGAGCCTGCCGAAACCCTCTTGAGCAGTTACAGGCGCAATTCGTACGTGATCGCGTCGGGAGTGCGCGACGCCTGAGTGAATCCGGCGCGTTCGAGGGCGTGCCGTGCGGGAAGGTTGGCTACTTCGGCCTCGGCCTGGAGAGCAACGACGCCGGCGTTCCGAGCGAGCTCGACCACGGCGGTCACCGTGTGCAGCGCGAGGCCCTGGCCGCGAACGGCCGGCACGAGAGCGAATGCGAATTCGACGGCGCCGTCGATGCCCGGCGGGCCGAAGAGGTTCACTCCCCCGATGGCCGCACCGTCTTCGCCGCGGCGCACGAGATACGGGCCGAACGGGGCTGGGTCGCCGTTCTCCTGCACCGCGCGAAGGTACTCGGCAAGGAGTTCGGGTTCGTCGGTGAAGGCGTACGCGCCTTCCCATCCGTCATGAGGGTCGACGTCGCCCGAGAGCACTCGCTCGGCATCGGCGACGGTGAACGGATGCAACGTGAGGGGGGCCGTCGTCGTATCCACGTGCTTCACTCTCCCACGTCGGTGCGACACTCGCCAGACCTCTCCGCAGGATGACGGCGGGAATGCTTCGCACGTTCGCTGATGTTCACCGAATATGCGTCGAACGGCTCTCTGATGGTTTTGACAATCATTATCAATAAGCTTACTGTGGAGAAATGACCGCCCGATCCAGCGCCGTTCCACGCCGCCAGCTCGCCTCGTTCGCAGGCGGGGCGGCCCTCGCGGCGGCGACGCTCGTGCTCGCGGGATGCGCGGCCCCCGCGGCATCCGATGACGGCGCCGACGGCCCGACGATCGTCGCGACGACGACCCAAGTCGGTGACTTCACCCGCGAGCTCGTCGGTGACACCACCGCGGTCACCCAGCTCCTCTCCCCCGGTCAGAGTGCGCACAGCTTCGACCCCTCGGCGGCCCAGCTGCTCGCCCTCTCCGAGGCTGACGCGCTCGTCGTGAACGGCGGCGGGCTCGAGAGCTGGCTCGACGACGCGGTGCAGGCCTCGGGCTTCGACGGTGCGCTCATCGACGCCAGCGCCGGCATCGAGCTCTACGGCACCCACGACCACGATCACGATCACGCCGACGCAGGGGAGGCCGACGAACTCGACGAGGTCGAAGACTCGCATGAGGGTCACGACCACGGTGCCGGCAATCCCCACATCTGGACCGACCCCGAGCTCGCCGAACAGATGGTCGAGAACATCGCGCACGGGCTCCTCGAGGTGCCGGGCGTCGATACTGCGACGATCGAGGCGAACGAGTCCGCCTACCTCGAGCAGCTCGAGGCGCTCGATGCGTGGATCGAGGAGAATGTCGCGGCGGTGCCGGCGAGCGAGCGACTACTGGTGACCAACCACGACGCATTCACCTACTTCGTCGACGCCTACGACATCACGTTCGTCGGCAGCATCATCCCGAGCTTCGATGACAATTCAGAGCCGAGCGCGGCAGAGATCGACGCACTCGTCGAGCAGATCGGCGCGACGGGCGTGAAGGCCGTCTTCTCCGAGGCATCCATCTCACCCAAGGCCGCCGAAACGATCGCGGCCGAAGCGGGCGTGACCGTCTACTCAGGCCCCGACGCCCTGTACGGTGACTCGCTCGGCGTCGCCGGCAGCGACGGCGAGACCTACCTCGGCAGCCAGGTCCACAACGCACGGCTCATCCTCGAGTCATGGGGCGTCGAACCTTCCGAGCTCCCGGCGGTCCTGCAAGGATGACACTATGAACGACTCCCCCGTGCTGCGCCTGCGCGCTGCCGCCTTCACCCATCCGGGCGGCGCAGGCGTCAGCGGCATCGAGCTCGCGATCATGCCCGGCGAGGCCGTCGCGCTGATCGGGCCGAACGGAGCCGGCAAGTCGACCCTCCTCAAGGGCATTCTCGGTCTCGTGCCGCGCACCGCAGGCACGATCGAGTTCGGTGAGACCCCCCCCGGCGCCGCGGCGCGCACCTCGCATTCCGAGAATGGAATGGTCTCGTTCCTCCCGCAGTCGGCGGAGCTCGACAGCGACTTCCCGATCAGCCTCGAACAGGTCGTCATGCAGGGCCGTTACCGCGGACTCGGGCTGTTCCGGTGGCCGGGGCGTGCGGATCGCGCGGCGGTGCGGCGGTCGCTCGAGGCGGTGGGACTCGAAGGGCTCGGCAAGCGGCCGTTCGGCGAACTGTCGGGCGGTCAGCGACAGCGGGGCCTCCTCGCCCGCGCACTCGCCTCGGATCCGGCGCTACTGCTGCTCGATGAGCCGTTCAACGGGCTCGATCAGGCGAATCGCGATGCCCTCGTCGACACGATCCGCACGCTGAAGACCCGCGGAGTCGCAGTGATCGTCTCGACCCACGACCTCGAACTGGCGCGTCTCGTGTGCGACACGGTGGTGCTCGTCAACGGCACGCAACTCGCGAGCGGCCCGGTCGACGAGGTGCTCACACTCGGCAACGTGCAGGAGTGCTTCGAGGGGCTCGAGGTCGAGCTCGACGAGCACACCCTCGTCGTGCCGGGCCACGAGGGGAATTGAATGCCCCGTGAGACATATACCGTGTCGAATCCAGTGAACGGCGACGGATGTCGCTGACCGATGCGCTCTTCGGGGCGTTCGCCATCCCGTTCATGGCCCGCGCTCTGCTCGTCATGCTCGTGCTCGCCATCGTTGCGGGCGTCGTCGGCGTGCTCGTCAACCTGCGACGGCTCGAGTTCATCAGCGACGGCCTGACGCACGCGGTGTTCCCCGGACTCGCGATCGGGCTCGCCGTCGGGGGAGCATCGGGGCTCCTGCCCGGCGCGGCGATCGCAGCGCTCGGCGGCGCACTCGCGCTCACCTGGCTCGACCGAGCCGGCATCACTTCGGATGCGGCGATCGCCATCGTGCTCACCGCGACTTTCAGTGTGGGCGTCATCGTCGTGTCACGTAGTGACGACTACGCCGGCGAACTCGAGGCGCTGCTGTTCGGGCGAGTGCTGACGATCCCTCCCGCCGAAGTGGTTCCGCTCGTCGTCGTGAGCCTCGTCGCGCTCGGCATGGTGGCATTGACGATGAAGCAGCAGCTCTTCCGGGCGTTCGACCCGAAGGGCAGCCGTGCAGCAGGCAACTCGGCGCTCGTGCTCGATCTCGTACTGAACTCGGCGATCGCACTCGTCGTCGTGGCGGCGGCGAGCACGATCGGCACGCTGCTCGTGCTCGCCCTGCTCATCGTGCCGGGTGCGGTCGCGCGGCTCGTGACCGCCCGGTTGTGGTGGCTGTTCCCGGTGGCGGCCGTCTTCGCCGCGGTCGCGGCGTGGCTCGGGCTGGCCGTCGGGTTCGCGGTATCGGTGGGCGCGGGTGTCGACCTGCCGGCGGGCAGCACTGTCGTGGCGGTCTTCGTGGCCGGGTACGCGTTGGTGCTGCTCGTGAGCTCGGCGATCAGGCGCGGACGAGCGGGTTCGCGGGTGGGTGTCGATACGCGTCCTCCTGTGTCGGGCGCTACTCGACCAGCGGATGGGGTTGGCGCTACTCGACCGGTAGATGCGACGGGGGCGACGCACTGATGGGGTACTTCGAGCGGGCGCTCCTCGCCGCGATCGTCATCGGTGCGGGTGCCGGATTCGTCGGCGCGCTCGTCGTGGTGCGCCGACGCACCTTCTTCGCGCAGGCGCTCACGCACGGCACCTACCCCGGTGCCATCGCCGCAGCGGCGCTCGGGGTGAGCGTGCCGGTCGGTGCAGCCGTGGCATCCGTCGTGCTCGTCGCCGTGATGGCGGGTATCGCACGCGTGAGACGCCAAGGCGCCCAGGTTGCCGCGGGCATCGTACTGACCGGTGGATTCGCCGCCGGCGCGCTGCTCCAGGCTGTGATTCCCGGGCTCCCGGTACGGGCGGAGTCACTGCTGGTGGGCTCCATCCTGACGGTGAGCGATGGAGATATTCTCCTCGCGGCATCCGTTGCCGTGGTCGCCGTCGTGTGCGTCGCGCTCTTCGGCAAAGAGATCGCGTTCTCGACCTTCGATCCGAACGGGTTCCGCGCCGCCGGATACCGCGAATGGCCGGTGGAGCTGCTCGTGCTCGGCTTGACCGCCGCGTCGGTCGTGAGCTCATTGCCGGCGGTCGGCGCGATCCTCGCCATCGCGCTGATCGCTGCCCCGGCAGCGGCGGCTCGAGTGGTCGTACGCTCCTTCCGCGGCATCCTCGTCGTCGCACCGGTCATCGGCGCGGCGGCCGGTGTGCTGGGCGTGATCGCCTCACGGGGGCTCGCGATCGCGGCCGGCCCGGCGATCGCACTCGCGGCAACCGCCTTCTTCCTGCTCGCACTGGGAATCTCCAAGCTGCGCGGGCTACCGTTGAATCGAGTCGCCATACCGGTGGAGACCGCAGAGGACGCACGGATCGCATGAAGCGCAACACCTGGCAACGAGAGGCCGTTCGCGAAGCCCTTGACGACACCGAGGGTTTCATCAGCGCGCAGGCGCTGCATTCGACGTTGCACGCGAGCGGTTCCCCGATCGGGCTGGCCACCGTCTACCGCGCCCTCGGCGACCTCGCCACCACCGGCGAAGCAGATTCCCTGCAGTCGCCCGACGGTGAGGCGCTCTACCGTGCCTGCAGCACGACGGGCCACCACCACCACCTGATCTGCCGCAATTGCGGACTCACGGTCGAGATCGCGGCCGACGAGGTCGAGGCGTGGGCGAAGGCCGTCGCCGCCGAACACGGATTCACGGGTGCAGCGCACGTCGTCGACGTGTTCGGGCTCTGCGCCAATTGCACCCGGGTGCAGGCCGCGGGGGAGTAGGCCAGCGTCTGGGCCTCTTCGCGCAAGCATAAAAACCTCTTTGCGCGGGCATAAAAACGCAGGTCAGCACCGAATTCATACGATTCGATTAGGGTTGTGCTGAAGACCTCGATACGGTGGGTGATGGTCCTGCAAGACCGAATCGCCCAGTCCGCGGTCCGCTGTGCCCAGATCGGCATGGCGGGGCGTAAGGTTCGGCGGCGTGGCATCCGGCCCCGATGGCCGAGTGTGACGAAGTCCCGATTCGCCCGCAACCACAGCACCCCGTCGCGAGCTCGAGTTCGGCCTTCCGAGCCGTCGCCAACCCGGCCGTGACCCACGAGTCAGCACCGCCCGACTCCCGACCGTGCACCTGTTTCATGCGCGGCGTTCGGCGTGCGCTCCGGGAGCTCGCCTATGACCGTTACGTCTGCACTTGCTGACACCACCACTGCACCGCCTGCACTCGCCGACACCACCGCACTTGAGGTGCACAGCCTCACCAAATTCTTCGGGCGAAAGCCGCGAGAGGCACTCGAGCGTCTGCGCGCCGGCGCGACCCGTGCCGAACTCACTGCGCTCGGCACCGCGGCCGTGATCGACGCCGACTTCACCGTGCAACGCGGTGAGATCTTCGTCGTGATGGGACTGTCGGGGTCGGGTAAATCGACCCTGATCCGCACGTTGAACGGCCTGCTCGAACCAACCGGTGGATCCGTCACGGTGATGGGGGAGACGATCACCGGCATGACGCCGAAGCGCCTGCGCGAGGTGCGCCGTCGCCACGTGTCGATGGTCTTTCAGCACTTCGCGCTGCTGCCGCACCGGAGCGTGCTCGAGAACGCCGCCTACGGCCTCGAGATTCAGGGCGTCCCGGCCGCCGAGCGGCGCGAACGCGCGGAGCACATCCTCGACCGCGTCGGGCTCGGGGGATGGGGCGACAAGATGCCGGCCGAACTCTCGGGCGGCATGCAGCAGCGCGTGGGTCTCGCCCGTGCACTGGCCTCCGACACCGACATCCTGCTCATGGACGAGGCGTTCTCCGCGCTCGACCCGCTGATCCGCAAGGAGATGCAGGAGCAGCTCGTCGAACTGCAGCAGGAGCTCGGCAAGACGATCATCTTCATCACCCACGACCTCAACGAGGCGATGTTCCTCGGCGACCGCATCGCCATGATGCGCGACGGCCGGATTGTGCAGATCGGCACCGCCGAGGAGATCCTCACGGACCCCGCTGACGACTACGTCGCCCAGTTCGTGCAAGACGTCGACCGCTCCCGCGTGCTCACCGCTGGCAACGTGATGGAGGCGCCGCGCGCGGTCGTCACGGCATCCGCCGGCTCCCGGGCCGCCCTCCGATCGATGCGCGATCTGCAGACCTCCATGGTGTTCGTGGTCGGCAGCGGCCGGCGCCTCCTCGGCGTCGTGCACGACCGCGACGTGCTGCGGCTCGTGCAGCGCGGTGAGCGGTCACTCGAAGCCGCCATCAGCGACGACCACCCGGTGGTCAGCGCAGACGAGCACCTCTCCGAGCTCTTCGAGAGCGCCGTCGAGAGCCAGCTGCCGCTCGCGGTCGTCGACGAGCAGGGTCGCCTGCTCGGTGCCGTGCCGCGCGTGACCTTGCTCGCGGCACTCGGCAACGTCTCGGCGAACACCGCCGAGATGTCGATCATCGAGACGCCCGCCACCATTCCGGTCGATGTGATCACGGCGACGCTGCACCGCACCGCCCGCCCCGACACCGCGCTTGCCGACGCTGCCGATGAGACCGCGGTCGCCGCGGCAGTGGCGGAGGCCGCAGACATCCGTGCCGAAGGCCGGACTCGTCAGGCGGAAGACCGTGAGGCGGAAGACCGCGAGGCGGAAGACCGCCGTGCAGACCGTCGCCAGGAGGGCGACCACGAGGTGATCGCGAGCCGAGCGGATGCCGCGGGGGAGAGGAGCCCGGCATGAGCGACTTCCGACTCCCTCTCGGCGAATGGGCCGCCGCATTCATCCACTTCATCACCGACGTTTTCGGCGGGTTCTTCGCCGTCATTCGGACCGTCTTCGCCGGTTTCTACGACGTCATCGACTTCGCGCTGCAGGCACCGCCGTTCTGGGTCGTCATCATCGTGCTCGCCGGCGTCGCTTGGCTCGCCAAGGGCTGGAAGCTCGCCGTCGGCACCGTCGTCGGCCTGCTCGTGATCGTCGGCGTCGACCAGTGGGACAACGCCATGTCGACGCTCGCCCTCGTGCTCGTCGCCTCGCTCATCGCGGTCGTCATCTCGGTGCCGGTCGGCATCCTCGCCGCGCGTTCCGACGTCGCGTCGAAGGTCATCAGGCCGATCCTCGACTTCATGCAGACGATGCCGGCGATGGTCTACCTGATCCCCGCCCTCATCCTCTTCCGCGTCGGCGTGGTGCCGGGCATCGTTGCGACCATCATCTTCGCGATGGCCCCGGGCGTCAGGCTCACCGAGCTCGGCATCCGCGGCGTCGACAAGGAGGTCGTGGAGGCGGGCCAGGCCTTCGGCTCCTCGCCGTGGCGCATCCTCCGCCAGATCCAGCTGCCGCTCGCGATGCCGAGCATCATGGCCGGGGTCAACCAGGTCATCATGCTCTCGCTCTCGATGGTCGTCATCGCGGGCATGGTCGGTGCGGGCGGACTCGGCGGCATGGTCGTGCAATCGCTCACCCGCATCGACGTCGGCCTCGGCTTCGAAGCCGGCCTGTCGGTCGTGATCCTCGCGATCATCCTCGACCGGGTGACCGGCGCGCTCGGCACCAAGCGCAATCCGAACCGCCGCAGGCAGTCCCCGTCGCCCGCCGACGTCAGCAAGGCGACCGATCTGAGCGAGACCGACGGCTCGGGGTTGCCGGTCAAACAGTCCATCCTCAAGGCGCCCGTCGCTGTCTGAGCTGCGGCATCCCGACTCCCAACCCCGACTCCCACCCCCAACCCCCACCCCCAACTCCCAACCCAGACTCGTCCCCGCCCCCAATACCCCCCCGCCCCACTCGCCACCGTGCAGCAATTCAGGACGGGAGGTGTGTCGCGGCCCGGATCCCGACGGATTCGACCCGACACGCCGGCGCGAACCTGAATTGCTGCACGACGAAACGAGGGCGCGCGACATCCGCTCGCCCAAGGGCCGCTCAGGCGGCCATCCCCAACACCCGTGCCACAGCACACGGGAGGAAAGGAACACATGAAGAAGCGCATGCTCACCGGAGCACTTGCACTCGGAGCGGTCGCCGCTCTCGCACTCAGCGGCTGCGCCGCTGACGCCGGAGCCGAGGCCCTCGAGAACGGTGACCAGAAGGACATCACGATCGCCGTGTTCAACGGCTGGGATGAAGGAGTCGCGGCAAGCGAGCTCTGGAAGGCCGTGCTCACCGAGCAGGGCTACGACGTGACCCTCGAGTACGCCGACCCGGCCCCTGTCTACACCGGTCTCACGACCGACGACTACGACGTGACCCTCGACACCTGGCTGCCGATCACGCACGCCGACTACATCGAGCAGTACGGCGACGACCTCGTCGACCTCGGCGCGTGGAACGAAGATGCCAAGCTCACCATCGCGGTGAACGAGGATGCCCCGATCGACTCCCTCGAGGAGCTCGCCGCGAACGCCGATCTCTTCGGCAACCGGCTCGTCGGCATCGAGCCGGGTTCGGGCCTGAACCGCGTCACGACCGAAGAGGTCATCCCGACGTACGGGCTCGACTCGATGGAGTACCTTACGAGCTCTACGCCCGCGATGCTCGCCGAGCTCACCGCGGCGACCGACAACGGCGAGAACATCGCCGTGACGCTCTGGCGCCCGCACTGGGCCTATGACGCGTTCCCGATGAAAGACCTCGAGGACCCCGAGGGCACGCTCGGCGATGCCGAGGGCATCCACTCCTTCGGTGGCAAGAGCTTCGAGGAGAACTACCCCACGGCGGCCGGCTGGCTGAAGAACTTCACGATGGACTCCGACCTGCTCTTCTCGCTCGAGAACGCGATGTTCAACAGCGATGCCGACTCCGATGACTACGCACCGGTGGTCGAGCAGTGGATCGCCGACAACCAGGAGTACGCCGACTCACTCACCGAGTAGTCAGGCAATCGAGCGGCATCCGCTCGGCAATCACGACAGGCGGCGGCCTCCACACGGGGCCGCCGCCTGTTCCATACCTCCCGCCGAACAGCGGTGGGCGGATCGACCCCGGACACGCCGGGGATCCCGCACGGCTGCGGGAGGAAGGAACACATGAAGTCCCGTACCATCGTCGGAGGAATCGCTCTCGGCGCTGCATCCATGCTCACCCTGACCGGCTGCGCAGCAGGCGAGGCCGAGACCGTCGAGAACGGAGATCGCGCCGACGTCACGATCGCCGTGTTCAACGGCTGGGACGAGGGCATCGCCGCGAGCGAACTCTGGAAGGCCGTGCTCACCGAGCAGGGCTACGAGGTCGAACTCGCCTACGCCGACCCCGCGCCCGTCTACGCGGGCATCGCGACCGGCGACTACGACCTGAACCTCGACTCGTGGCTGCCGGTCACCCACGAGGACTACGTCGAACAGTACGGCGACGACCTCGTCGACCTCGGCTCGTGGAACGGCGGCGGACGCAACATGATCGCGGTGAACGAGGATGCCCCGATCGACTCCCTCGACGAGCTGGCCGCGAACGCCGATCTGTTCGCCAACCGCATCGTGGGCATCGAGCCCGGTGCAGGGCTCACCCGCCTCACGAAGGAGGAGGTCATCCCCGCCTACGGGCTCGACGAGATGGACCTCCTCGAGTCGTCGAGTCCGGCGATGTTCGCCGAACTCTCGGCGGCGACGGCGGCGGGGGAGAACATCGCGGTGACGCTGTGGAGTCCCCACTGGGCGTGGGAGGCGTTCCCGATCAAGGTGCTCGAGGACCCGCTCGGCGCATACGGCGCCGCCGAGGAGATCCACATCCAGGCGCGGTCCGACATCGAGGAGGAGCTCCCGACGCTCGCCGGTTGGCTGCGCGGCTTCGAGATGGACTCCGATCTACTGCACTCGCTCGAGAACGCGATGTTCAACGGTGACGATGCCGCTGCAGGCGACCGCGACTTCAGCGCGGTCGTAGCCGAGTGGATCGCCGACAACCGGGAGTACGTCGACTCGCTCACGGAGTAGCGCGAGGCGAACAGGGCGGGTGACGGATGCTGCGGCATCCGTCACCCGCCTTCGTCATGCAGGCGGGCTGCCCACTCGGCTGCACTGCACACTGCCCGCCGCCCACTGCCCGCTGCCCGCCGCCCGGGCATCCACCCGCACGAGGGGTATCGGCCGCGAACGCGCCGGCGTAATGTTCGGCGAGATGGTGATCCGGTCCGGGGGGCCAGGCGCTTGAGGTCGACTGCCTTCCGGCGGGCACGCGTGCGGCGCGGGTCCGGAAACCGGGCTGACTGGAAGGACCGACGATGGCCGACGATCCGAGCGTGCTCGCACCGACTTTCGCGAGGACGGCGGTGCGATCCGTCGCCCCGCGGTTGACCATACCCAAGGGTGAGATGGACCCGACGACGGCCTATCAGATCGTGCACGACGAGACGATGCTCGACGGCAACGCCCGCCTGAACCTCGCGACGTTCGTGGCGACGTGGATGGGCGATGAGGCCGACCGGTTGTACGCCGAGTCGTACGACAAGAACATGATCGACAAAGACGAGTACCCGCGCACCGCCGCGATCGAGGAGAACTGCTGGCGCATCCTCGCATCGCTGTGGAACGTGCCCGACGTCGCCGACTCGATCGGCACGTCGACGATCGGCTCGTCAGAGGCGTGCATGCTCGGCGGCCTCGCCTTCAAGCGGCGCTGGCAGACCGCCCGTCGTGCTGCCGGCAAGTCGACCGAGAAACCCAATCTCGTGATGAGTTCGGCGGTGCAGGTGTGCTGGGAGAAGTTCTGCAACTACTTCGAGGTCGAGATGCGCCTCGTGCCCATCTCGGAAGAACACCCCACCCTCGACGGGGCCCAGATCGAGCAGTACGTCGACGAGAACACGATCGGCGTGGTCGCGATCATGGGCGTGACGTACACCGGCATGTACGAGCCGGTCAAAGAGATCGCCGAGGCTCTCGACGCCCTGCAGGAGAAGACGGGGCTCGATGTGCCGATCCATGTCGACGGGGCATCCGGCGCCATGATCGCGCCCTTCCTGCAGCCCGAGATCGAGTGGGACTTCCGCCTCGAGCGGGTGCACTCCATCAGCACCTCCGGGCACAAGTACGGGCTCGTCTACCCGGGCGTCGGCTGGGTCGTGTGGCGCACGCTCGACGCGCTGCCCGAGGAGCTCATCTTCCGGGTGAGCTACCTCGGCGGTGACATGCCGACGCTCGCCCTGAACTTCTCGCGGCCCGGCGCGCAGGTGCTGCTGCAGTACTACCAGTTCCTCCGCCTCGGGCACGAGGGCTACACCGCGGTGCAGCAGGAGTGCCAGGACGTCGCGAAGTACCTCGCGGAGGGCATCGCCGCGATCGGCGCGTTCGACCTGTGGAATGACGGGTCCGACATCCCGGTGTTCGCGTGGCGGTTGAAGCCGGGCCACACCGACAAGTGGAACCTGTACCACCTCTCGGATCGCCTGCGCATGAAGGGCTGGCTCGTACCCGCCTACCCGATGCCCGACAACATGAACGACCTCACGGTGCAGCGCATCGTCGTGCGCAACGGCCTCAGCCGCGACCTCGGCGACGAGTTGCTCGAGGACATCAGGGTCGAGACGGCGTGGCTCGACGCGCTCTCCTCGCCGATGCCGACCGAGGGGCAGAAGCCCGGGTTCCACCACTAGGGGGTTCGACCGTGTCCGAAGCGATCGACAGCGGCGACACCGCCTGGGTCCTGGTGTGTGCGGCGCTCGTGCTGTTCATGGTGCCGGGGCTCGCATTCTTCTACGCGGGTCTCGTGCGCCGCAGCACGGTGCTCGTCATCATGCAGCAGAACATCGTGCCCCTCGCGGTCGTCACGATCACGTGGGTGCTCGTGGGCTTCAGCATGGCCTTCAGCTCGGACGCCTGGTCGGGCCTCGTCGGCGACCTGAAGCTGTTCGGACTCATGGGGCTCGACGGAGCCCCGGCGCCGGCTCTGCACGTCGTCGATGCGGACGTCGCGATCCCGACGCTCGCGTTCGTCGCGTTCCAGATGATGTTCGCGATCATCACGCCGGCCCTGCTGACGGGTGCCACGGTGGGCCGGTTGCGTCCGCTCGGATGGGTCGTCGTGCTGGTCTTCTGGTCGATCCTCGTGTACCCGGTGATCGCGCACTGGCTCTTCAATCCGGACGGCTGGCTCGCGAAGCTCGGTGCGCAGGACTGGGCGGGCGGCATCGTCGTGCATGCTGCGGCCGGAGGCGCCGCGCTCGCGGTGCTCGCCGTGGTGGGGCGGAGGTCGGGCTGGCCGACGACCCGATCGATCCCGCATTCCATCCCGCTCGCGGTCGTCGGCGGCGGCATCCTCTGGTTCGGTTGGTTCGGCTTCAACGCCGGCGGGTCGCTCCAGGCGAACGGGGTGGCGGCACAGGCGCTGCTGAACACCCACGTCGCCGCAGCGGGCGGCATGGCTGCGTGGCTCGTGTGCGAGGTCATCCGCACGAAGCGAGCCACGGTGATCGGCGGAATCACCGGTGCGGTCGCAGGCCTCGCGACCATCACGCCGGCAGCCGGGTACGTCAGCACGCTCGCCGCCCTCGCGATCGGCGTCATCGCGGGGGTCGTCTGCACGCTCGCACTGAAGCTGAAGGTGTTCTTCAAGTTCGACGACGCGCTCGACGTGATCGCCGTGCACTTCGTCGGCGGCATCATCGGTTCGTTGATGCTCGGCCTCTTCGGCTCGGCCGCGATCAATTCAGCGGGCCGCGACGGCCTGTTCTCGGGGGGCGGTTGGGGGCTGCTCGGAGATCAGGCTCTGGCCCTCGTCGTCGTCATCGCCTACGCCTTCGTGGTCACCTGGATCATCGCCAGGCTGACGCAGGCGACCGTCGGGCTGCGCGCCTCCTCCGACCCCGCTCGCGATGCCGATCAGCAGGAGCAGGGCAGCGACGCATACCACCTCGCCGCGGTGCTCACGCGTGATCGCCGAGGCGGGGAACCGGGCGGCCAGGGCGCGGTGCCGCGTGTCGACGGCGCGGAACGGACCGTCGTGGCCGTCGTCGAGACGCCCGACGCGGAGGAGCTGCGCGCCGAGCTCTTCGCGGCTGGGGCGCGGTCGATCGTGCTCGACGAGGTCACCGTCGCGACCGGCAGTGGCCAGCGCGTCTCGGTCCGCGAGCAGTCGGCGGATGTCGGTTTCGTCCGTGCTTCCCGCGTGGAGGTGCTGGTGCCGGCTGAGGCGGTGGCGGCGGTGCAGGCGGTGCTGAGCCGCGACGGCCGGGCGCTGTCGGGGCCGACGGTTCGCGACGACCACCGATGACCGCGACCCGTCTCGCGCGACCCCGTCGACTCCGCCGCGAGGCCTGGGGTTTCGCAGTGGGCTCCCTCTGCTTCCTGGTGGGCGCCATCCCCTTCTACGCAGAGTGGGCGGGGCCGGTCGGGGTCGGTGTCACGTTCTTCGTCGGATCGATCTTCTTCACGCTCGCGGCCTTCATCCAACTGAGCCTGAGCGGCCGCCATGTGCCGAAGCGGGGAACCAACCGGGCCGACCGTTGGGATTGGTGGGCGGCCGCGATCCAGTTCGCGGGCACCCTGCTCTTCAACGTCAGCACCGCGGTCGCGCTCGCCGCGGCGGTCGCCGACCCCGAACGCCTCGGCGCCGGGTGGCGACCCGACGCCTGGGGGTCGGCTGCGTTCCTCGTCTCGAGCGTGCTCGCCGTGGTCGCGACGAAGGACCGCGGACAGCTCTGGGACCGGGATGCCCGTTCATGGCACGGCACCTGGCTGAATCTGCTCGGCTCGATCGCGTTCGGCGCCTCGGCGATCGGCGCGTACGTCGTGCCGCAGACCGATTCGCTCGTGAGCGCATTCTGGGCGAACCTCGGCACGCTCATCGGCGCGCTGTGCTTCCTCGTGGCGGCGCTGCTGTCTCGGCGCGTGATCGCCGCGGAGCCCGCGCCGGCGTGAGGTCTCCGGGTGCCGCCCTACTTCGTGCCGCCCTACTTTTCGGCGCCGGCGACCATGCCCTTGATGAAGTACCGCTGCAGCACGAGGTAGACCGCGAGCACCGGAATCACCGACATGAGGGACGCGGCGGCGGCTGCGCCGAGGTCGCTGCCCGAGCTCGCGAAGAAGGTGCCGATCGCGGGGGCGATCGTGCGCATGTCGGGGCTGCGCATGAGGTAGACGCTGAGGGCGTACTCGTTCCAGACGGCCACGCTCGTGAGGATCACGACGGTGGCCGTGACGGGCTTCAACATCGGGAAGACGACCCGGAAGAGGATCTGCACGGGGTTCGCACCGTCGACGGCCGCAGCCTCCTCGATCGAGAGCGGCAACCCACGCATGAACGAGGCGTAGAGGAAGATCGCGAGCGGCAACTGCGTGGCGACCATCACGAGGATGGTGCCCCAGTAGGTGTTGACCGCGTGCAGCTGGTTCATCATCGTGTACAGCGGCACGAGGATCGACAACGGGGGCACCATGATGAGGCCGACGATGCCGACCATCACGAGTCGGTTCGCGACCGTGGTGCGACGGGCGAGCGGGTAGGCGGCGAGGGCGCCGAGCACGCACACGAGCAGCGTGCTCACGACGGTGACGAGGGCGCTGTTGCCGATCGCGCCCAGGATGTTGCCGCGGTCGACCGCGGTGGTGAAATTCTGCCAGTACCACTCGTCGCCCGGGAAGAGCCACTGCGACGAGAGGTCGCTGCGCGGCTTCAGCGCGGTGGTGACGGTGATGTAGAACGGCAGCAACTGCAGGCCGATCGCGACGAGCAGGCCGAAGCCGATCGCGAACCGGCCGATCAGGCGACCGGTGCGGCTGCGAGTCGGCGGCTCCTGGTCGTCGGCCGAACGGATGCCCCGCTCGGCCGTGGCCTCGAGCGGATCGATGATCGTCGTGGTCACTGCAGCTCCAGACGTTTGCGGTTCAGCATCGTGTTCGCGAGCAGGGTGAACACGGCGATGAGGATGAAGAGGGCGACGCCCATCGCCGAGGCGTAGCCGGCGGTCTGGTTGTCGAAGTACGCCGTGCTGATGAGCGTGGAGACGGATTGCGTGGAGTAGCCCGGCCCACCGCCGGTGAGCACTTGGATGACGTCGAAGAGCTTCAGGCCGCCGATGAGGTTCAGAACGATGCTCGTGGCGAAAGCCGGTTGCAACAGGGGCACAGTGACGTTCACGAACTGCTGCCACGGGCCGGCGCCATCGAGCCTGGCGGCCTCGTAGTACATGACGGGGATCGACTGGAGCCCGGCGAGATAGATGACCATCGAGATGCCGACGAACTGCAGGGAGTTGACGAGCACGATGAGCGCGATGGCCGTCGTCGCATCGCTGAGCCAGGCCGTGCGTGCTCCGCCGAGGGCGATGACCAGGTCGTTGAGCCCCCCGGAGTTGTACGAGAAGAAGAGGTAGTACATCGTGCCCATGACCACGGGGGAGACGAGCACCGGCAGGTAGATGATCGCGCGGGCGACGTTGCGGCCGCGCATCGCCCGATCGAGCGCGAGCGCGAGGGAGAGACCGACGACCTGCTGGATGAGGGTCGACCCGAACCCGTACAGGAACGTGTTGAAGAGCGCCGTGTGGAAGTTCGGGTCGGCGAAGAGCCGGCCGTAGTTCTCGAGTCCGATGAAGCTGCGGCTCGGGCTGTAGCCGTTCCAGTTCGTGAACGAGAGCACGATGCCGTTGACGAACGGCCAGATCGTGAACATCGCGAGCACGATGAACGCGGGGACGTAGAAGAGGTTCAAGCTGCGTCGCGCGAAGCGGGGGACCGACGACGACCGGGAGCCGCGCCGCCGTGGCGGGATGGTGTGGGATGACGTCGCTGTCAACGCGTTGGCCTTTCGGGAGGTGCGGCGTGTCGGGGGAGCGGATCGTGGGGCGGCCGGGCCGCCCCACGATCGAGGTCACTCCTGGCCGTAGAGGCCGTCGAAGCTCGTCGTCATCTGGTCGATGACGGTCGGGACATCCGATTGGCCGGTGATGATGCTGTCGGTGGTCGAGACCATCGTGTCCCACATGCCGTTCGGCAGGTAGACCCGGTCGAAGTACGGCAGCAGCGGCACGTCGCCCGGGGCGACGAACTCGTCGTAGCTCGCCTGCAGGCCGCCGAGGTCGCTCGTCGCGTCGGTGAGTCCGGGGATGCCGCCCATCGCGCTCGCGAGTTGGGAGAGGTTCTCGGGTTCGGCGAGGAACGCGACGTAGTCGAGCGCCTCCTGCTTCTGCTCGGACGTCTTGGAGACGCCGTACGCACGCCCCTCACCGCCGACGAGGAACGGTGCGCCGACGTCGGACGGGATGGGGAAGTAGCCGAGCTCGGCATCGGGGTTGAAGCCGTGCGCTGTGGCGACGATGTTGTTCTGCACCATGACGAAGCCGGTCGTGCCCTCGGCGAGTGCTCGGCCGAGGTCGTCGGTCGTCGCGGAGGAGTAGTCGGGGTTGAAGTAGCCCGCCCCCTGCCACGTCGCGATCTTGTCGAGGACGGAGGAGTACCCGTCGCCCTGGAACTCGCCGTCGAGGAAACCCTCGAACTCCTCGTCGGTGAAACCACCCGAACCCATGAAGTCGGGGATGTTGCCCGCGAACCAGCTGTCTTTGCCCGACGAGGAGATCGGCGTGACGCCGGCGTCGGACAGGGTCTTGAGGGCGGCATCGAACTTCGCCCAGTCGGTGAGGCTTGCGGGGTCGATGCTTGCGGCGTCGAGCACGGCTCGGTTGTAGACGATGCCCGCGACATCCGTGTCGAGCGGGAACGCGAAGAACTCACCCTCGTCGTTCTCCATCGCGGGCGCGAGGGCCGGGTTGAAGTTCTTCGCCCACGGCTGGTCGTTCAACGGTTCGAGGAATTCGCTGTAGCGCAACAGCGACCAGCCGTGGGTGGCCCAGATGTCGGGCACGTCGCCCGAGGCGAGGCGAACCTTCATGTCAGCCTCGTAGGTGTCGGTGCTCGGCACGAGGTCGATCTTCACGCCGGGGTGATCGGCCATGTAGGCGGCGGTGAGCTCGGTGAGCACCTCGAGGCTCGGGTCGGTCGCGCCGAAGTTGGTCTGCACCTCGATCGTCGCGCCCGCGCCGCCGTCGGCGGAACAACCCGTCAACGCGACGGCGAGCACTGCGATGGCAGCGACACCGGGAAGAGTGGACTTCATCGTCTTTCCTAACATTTGGGGACGTGCGCTCCGGACTTCGACGTCGCCGGCGCGGGGTAGCTCAGAGGTTACCCGCGTAGATTCTGAACCGCAAGCGTGAGTGCATCCCAGTATTTCATTGGAGTACAGCCTGCAGATCTTGGTTGACACGCGTAGAACACGATGCGAGACTGCCCCTCAGACGCGAGCAATTCGGCTTGCGTGCAAGGCGAAGGAAACACCATGGCGTTCTCGTTGGGCATCGTCGGCGCTGGCCAGTTCTCAGGCCAATTCGCGACCCTCTTCCATCACCACCCCGGCGTTTCCGAGGTGTACGTGACCGACACGATCCCCGAACGGGCCGACGAGCTCGTCGCCACGGCCGGGCTCGCGGGCACCATGGTGAGCTTCGACGAGATGCTCGCCTCGCCGGTCGACGCCATCGCGATCTTCACGCAGCGCTGGACCCACGGCCCGCTCGTCGTGCGTGCGCTCCGGGCCGGCAAGCACGTGTACTCCGCAGTGCCGATGGCCATTTCCGCCGACGAGATCGCGGCGATCATCGAGGCGGTCCGCGAGACAGGGCTCACCTACATGATGGGCGAGACGAGCTACTACAACCCGGCCACCGTCTTCGCCCGCGAGAAGCTCGCGGCCGGCGAGTTCGGCCGGCTCTTCTACGCCGAGGGCGACTACGTGCACGACATGGACCTCGGTTTCTACGACGCCTATCGCTACAGCGGCGGCGAGAACTGGAAGGCGACGGCGAGCTACCCGCCCATGCTCTACCCGACGCACTCCATCGGCGGCGTGCTCGGCGCCTGGCCCACCTTCGCGACCGCGGTCTCCGCAGTGGGCGTCGTCGACGATCGCGGTGACGGCGTGTTCGATCGCGAGGTCAGCCAGTTCGACAACGACTTCTCGAACGTCACCGCGCTCTTCGAGCTCGCCGCGGGCGGGTCGATGCGCATCAACGAGTTCCGTCGCGTCGGGTTCCCGTCGCACCGGCGTGAGTCGCGCTTCCGTTGGTTCGGCACCGAGGGCACCTTCGAGCAGGTCACGACGGCCTCGTACTGGCAGACGCGGGAAGGGGTCGAGGAGGTCTCCGAGCTCATCGACACCAACCCGTCGCTCGATGCAGACGATCCGTCGCTCGCGCACGTCGCACCAGCTCTGCGCGACGCCTTCGTGTCGGGGTACGCCGCGATCCACGACCGTTCGCGCATCCCCGAAGAGCTGCGTGGCCTCCACAACGGGCACGAGGGCAGCCACCACTTCCTCGTCGACGACTTCGTGCGTTCCGTCGAGCAGGGCACGCTGCCGCCGGTGAACGCCTGGACCGCGGCGCGGTTCACGCTGCCCGGCGTGATCGCGCACGAGTCGGCTCGGCGGGGCGGCGAACGCCTGGTGATCCCCGACCTCGGCGAGCCGGAGGCATCCGCTCGCCTGACGCCGAGCGAGGCGGTCAGTCGCTAGCCTTGCACTCACGCGACGCCGTCGGCCGCTGCATCACCCGCCCGCCGCTGAACGAGGGAATCTGAGATGAGCGAGCTGCCCAGGGCCAGGAAGGTCACTCGAGCCGATGTGGCCCGCTACAGCAGGGTGAGCACGGCGGTCGTGAGCTACGTGCTGAACAACGGGCCGAAGCCGGTCGCGCCGCTCACTCGCGAGCGGGTGCTCGAGGCGGTACGGGTGCTCGGGTACCGGCCGAACGCTGCGGCACGCGCACTGTCGACGGGGTCGGCCGACATGATCGGCATGATCGTCGTCGACAGTCGTAACCCGTTCTTCGCGCAGCTCTGCCACGCGCTCGATCGAGCGACCGTTCGCCGCAACCGCTCGTTGCTCATCGCCAACTCCGACCGCGAGCACGTCGCAGCGGCCGACCAGATCCACGACCTCGCGGCACGTCAGATCGGCGGCCTCATCATCGCCGACCTCCTCACCGCGGTCGAGCAGGCGATCATCGAGTCGCTCGACATTCCTGTCGTGCTGATCAACCAGTACACGGGCGCGAGCGAGACGCCGGCGATCGGTGTGGACTTCAGGGCCGGAGCGCAGCAGGCCGTGGAGCACCTCATCGGGCACGGCTATCGCGAGATCGCGTTCGTCGGAAGTGCGCTCGCCATCGACCGACGCGAACGCGGCTGGTCCGATGCGCTGAGTGAGGCGGGACTGGCCCTCGGGCTGCGGTTGCGCGCACCGTTCTCGTACGACGGCGGATATCAGGCCGGCCTCGCGCTCGCCGAATCGGAGCGCCGACCCCGTGCGGTGTTCGCGGCATCCGACCAGATCGCGGTCGGCCTGCTGGCCGCGCTGCATCGGGTCGGGCTGCGCGTTCCCGAAGACATCGCCGTGGTCTCCTTCGACGGCACGATGGAGTCGGCCTACACCTGGCCGCCGCTGACCACGGTCGCCCAACCGATCGCGGCGATGGCCGACGAAGCCATCCGTCAGCTCGTGACCGGTGAGCTGACGCCGGGCCTGACGACCTTCCCCACCGAGCTCATCATTCGCGAGTCGTGCGGCTGCTCGATCGAAGACGACCGGGTCGCCGTGCCCCGAACCGATGCTGAATCCGAATCGGGTCTCGACCTCTCGTTGTAATACTCTCCACTACAGCATCGAGGGCGGGCGCCACGCGGCCGAAGAGCTGCGTCGCCGCGCCATCCGCTCGGTTCGGCCGCCCCCGCCCTTTCTGGTAAGCTGGCTCGTTGGCTGGGCACTTCCACTGCCCATGCCGCGACAATCCCCATCGACGACACGCGAGAAATCGCGGGCATTCGTGTGGGGAAGGTCAGCAGACAAGAGACCTTGGGAGGGGCATCCGCCCCTCGGTATTGGAGGAAACCAATGGCAGCAGTGTGCCAGGTGACCGGAGCCATTCCCGGCTTCGGACACAATATCTCGCACTCGCACCGTCGGACGAAGCGCCGCTTCGACCCGAACGTGCAGAAGAAGACCTATTTCGTGCCGTCGCTGCGGCGCAAGATCACCATCAACGTGTCCGCCAAGGGCATCAAGGTGATCGACGCTCGTGGCATTGAGGCAGTGGTCAAGGACATGCAGGCACGTGGGGTGAAGCTCTAATGGCGAAAGCACAAGATATCCGCCCGATCATCAAGCTTCGGTCGACCGCCGGCACCGGGTACACGTACGTGACCCGCAAGAACCGCCGCAACAACCCCGACCGTCTCGTGCTCAAGAAGTACGACCCCGTAGTGCGCAAGCACGTCGACTTCCGAGAGGAGCGCTAAGACATGGCGAAGAAGAGCAAGATCGCGCGCAACGAACAGCGCAAGGTGATCGTCGAGCGGTACGCCGCGAAGCGCCTCGAGCTGAAGAAGGCGCTCGTCGACCCCAACGGCACCGACGAGAGCCGCGAGGCCGCTCGTCAGGGCCTGCAGAAACTGCCCCGCAACGCATCGCCGATCCGCGTCCGTTCGCGTGACGCGATCGACGGCCGCCCCCGTGGCGTGCTCACGAAGTTCGGCGTCTCGCGCGTCCGCTTCCGTGACATGGCGCACCGCGGCGAGCTGCCCGGCATCACGAAGTCGTCCTGGTAACTCGACGACAGACGTCAGGCTTACCCGAAAGGGGCGTTCCGAAAGGAACGCCCCTTTCGTCGTCTGCGCCGCATGATCGGCGCAATTGCGAGTTGAACGGGGGAGTTCTGCCCATGGCGTAGGCACCTCTCCGTTTCGGAGCGTGAGGCAACTTCGGCCCCGGCGACGCGCTGAACTCGCCACGTTCCTCAAGCGCTGGCAGGCGATTCAGGGTTGACGAGGTCCGGCGGACGGCCGGATCGAACTGCAGAGCTGAGCGGATGCCGCATTGCGGGGCATCCGCTCAGCTCATTTGCGTGAGCGCGAGCCACATCGTCGAGCCAGCGCGAACGAGATCCTCGAGCCGCAAGACGAGGCGAGAGTGAGCCCACATCGTCGCGCCCAGAGCGAACGTTGCGCGACACGCCGAACGAATGTGGCCAAAAAGCCCGGAAATCCGCGGGATTCCGGGGGTCTCTGCTACATTCGAAGCGGCCTGATCGGCCATGGGGGCGGTTGAACGATCGTTCCTGAGAACTCACAAATGCTGTACCCAACAGCGAAGGTCCGAGGAGGACATTCAATGGCTGACAAGTCGCTCAACAAGACCGAGCTCGTCGCGAAGGTCGCAGCGTCGACCGGACAGAGCCAGGCCACCGTCGACGCCGTTCTCGGCGGTCTCTTCGAGGCGCTCGCCGAGTCCGTGGGCTCCGGCACCAAGGTCTCGATCCCCGGGTGGCTCGCCGTCGAGCGCACGCACCGTGCTGCGCGCACCGGCCGCAACCCGCAGACGGGCGCCGAGCTCCAGATTCCGGCCGGTTACTCGGTCAAGGTTTCGGCTGGTTCGAAGCTCAAGGCTGCTGCGAAGTAACTGCGACTTCCCGAAGGGGCGTGCGGCGTGAGCCGCGCGCCCCTTCGCCGTTGGATCTCCTCCCCGCGCAGTGGGTAAGCCTGTGAGGGTGACGGATGCCGCGGGCTCGCGGTGCGCGCCGGTGCGCACCGCTCTGGGCGGGCGCTCGGGCACCGCCGTCTAGGCTGGTTCGGTGCCCCGCTCCGTTCGAGTGCTCGGTCCTGCCGCGCTCATCGCCGTCGCCCTCGCCGCGACGTTCGCTGGCCTTGCCTTCGGCGGGGGAGCGGCCGAGCAGCTGATCCAAGATCCCGGACCGATCGCCCGCTACGGCGTGCCGCTGGCCAAGCTCTTCGTGAACCTCGGCGCTGCGGGCATGATCGGGGCGCTCGTGCTCGCAGTGTGGGCGCTCAGTCCGAAGCGGCGCGAGTTCGATCTCGCGCTCGATGTGGCCGCGGCATCCGCTGCCGTCATGACCGTCGCGAGTGCCGCGACCGGCCTCTTCACCTTCCTGCTCGTCACGAGCGTGCCGTTCGACCTGAGCGATTCCTTCGGGCAGAAGCTCGGCCAGTTCGTCACCACCATCGAGCTCGGGCAGGCGTTGCTCACGACGACGCTCGTCGCGGCGGCCGTCACCGTGCTGTGCTTCGCAGTTCGCAACCAGACCGCCCTCGTGTTCGTGACGGTGCTCGCGGTCGCGTCGCTCGTGCCGCTCGCGCAGCAGGGGCACGCAGCTGGGGCAGCCGGGCATGCCGCGGCGATCACCGCGCTCGGCCTGCACCTCGTGTTCGCGTCGGTGTGGCTGGGCGGACTCGTCACGATCGTGGTGCTGAAGCGCGAGCTCGGGGCGGAGCGACTGCCCGTCGTGCTGGCCCGCTACTCGACGGTCGCGCTCATCTGTTTCATCGTGGTAGCGCTGTCGGGGTACGCGAGCGCGGCGCTGCGCATCGGCGAATGGGATCAGCTCCTCACGCCCTACGGAATGCTCGTCGTCGCGAAGGTCGTTGCGCTCATCGCGTTGGGACTGTTCGGTGCGGCCCAGCGGCGATTCCTGATCGGGCGGATGTCGCGGGGCGCGGGTTCCTCGGCGGCGGGTCTCGATACGCGTCCTCCTGCGTCGGGCGCTACTCGACCGGCAGACGGCGGGGGTTCCTCGGCGGCGGGTCTCGATACGCGTCCTCCTGCGTCGGGCGCTACTCGGCCGGCAGACGGCGGGGGTTCCTCGGCGGCGGGTCTCGATACGCGTCCTCCTGCGTCGGGCGCTACTCGACCGGCGAGCGGTGGGGGTGCGTTCTGGTGGCTCGTCGTCGCCGAGCTCGCATTCATGGGGCTCGCGTCAGGTGTCGCAGCCGCCCTTGCACGCACGGCGCCCCCGGTGCCCGAGAAGGTCACTGCCGGGGTCGCCGACTCTCCCGCTCAGTTCCTGACGGGCGAGCCGCTGCCGCCCTGGCCCGAGTGGACGCGCTTCTTCACCGAGTGGAACCCCGACCTCATCTGGCTGCTCGCCTGCGGCTTCGGCATCTTCTTCTACCTCGCGGGCGTGCGTCGCCTCCACAAGCGCGGTGACCGTTGGCCCGTCTACCGCACGGTGCTCTGGGTCGCCGGCCTGCTGCTGCTCGCCTACATCACGAACGGCGGCGTGAACGTCTACGAGCAGTACTTGTTCTCGGCGCACATGCTCGCGCACATGGTGCTGACGATGGCGGTGCCGGTGCTGCTCGTGCCCGGCGCACCGGTGACGCTCGCGGCCCGCGCCATCCGTGCCCGCAAAGACGGCAGTCGCGGCGGCCGCGAGTGGATCCTGCTCGCCGTGCACTCGAAGTTCGCCGGCATCATCGCCAACCCGATCGTGGCCGCGGTGCTCTTCGCCGGGTCGCTGTGGGTCTTCTACTACTCGCCGCTCTTCCGTTGGACCATGCTCGACCACATCGGGCACGAGTGGATGATCGTGCACTTCCTCATCACGGGCTACCTGTTCGTGCAATCGCTCATCGGCATCGATCCGGTGCCGTACCGCCTGCCGTATCCGTTCCGGCTGGTGCTGCTGCTCGGCACCATGGCGTTCCACGCGTTCTTCGGACTCACGATCATGTCGAGCACGGGCCTGTTGCTCGCCGATTGGTACGGCGCGATGGGGTGGGGCACCGATGCGCTCATCGATCAGCAGCTCGGCGGCGGCATCGCCTGGTCGATCGGCGAGATCCCGACGGTGGCGCTCGCGATCGCGGTGGCCGTGCAGTGGGCCCGCAGCGACGAGAAGGAGTCGAAGCGACGCGATCGGCACGCCGATCGCACGGGCGACGCCGAGCTCGAGGCCTACAACGCGCAGCTCGCGGCGATCGCCGAACGCGACGGCCGGCCGTAGCTGCTGCCACGCCGAAGACTGGGGCTACTTCAGCTGGATCGCGATGTTGCCGTCGGGCTGGATCGTCGCCGAGAGGGCGATGGTGTACGGGCGATCCTCTTCGAGGGTGAAGTGGTGGCCGTCGAAGAGCGACTGCACGTCGACCGAGATGTGCGCGACGCCCTCGGTCGGCGGCATGTCGAACGATGCCTCACCGGGAGTGAGGGTGACCTGCGGCACGCTCACGATGCTCCATACCGGCTCTCCGACGACGCGGTCGTCGATCTCGATGCCGAAGGGGCACTTCGCTGGCTGCAGCACGGTCTGCGTGGCGCACTCCGCGAGGAAGGCGTCGACCCTCACCTGCACCCGCTCGACGAACGCGGCGGTCGGCTGCGCGTCGACCGTCACGGGCACGCGCGCCGATGCATCGGCCTGCAGTGCCCTCGGCACCGCCTCGAGCAGCACCGAGCTGTACGAGAACTCGTAGACCGCCGGCGCGATCGCGAGGTACGGCGTGACCTGCGTGAACGCGGCGAGCTCCTCGCCGGATTTCGTCGCACGGGAGTCGAGGGTGAGCGAGCCCACGGTGAAGAGCGGGTAGTGCGCGGCGGTCACGTCGACCACGGCGAGTGGGCTGACCGCGAACTCCCAGCGGTTCAGCACACCGTAGAGGGGATCGATGGGTCGCACGTCGAAGGAGGACTCGACGATCGCGGTCTCGAGCCGGTAGGTGGCCATCACCGTGTGCGTGCCGTCGGCGTGCGCCACATCGCTCACGATGCTGATGTCTTCGGGGCCGGACTCCACGACGCCGGTGCGGAGCATTGCCGTCGACAGGTTCGCCGGTAGCCCGAGGGCTTCGAGCTCTGCGGCATCGAGCGCGACTCCTGGGGTCGTCGAGGCGGTCGCGATATCGTCGTTCGCGATGGCGGAGAGGTAGCGTTCTATGAAGTTCGAGGCACCGTAGACCGTCTGGTTCAGGGCGCCCAGCGCGGCGAAGAACGCGCCGATGACGAGCATCGCGAGCCCGACCCAACCGACGACGGACAGCGGCGACACCCGACTGTTGCGCACTCCGGAGCTCCCCACCTGCCCAAGTGTAGATGGGAGGCAACGGCGGGAACTGAGAGCCGAGCTCTGAGCGGAAGGGCCGCAGCGCCGCACGAACCCCACGGGGAGGCGGTTACAGTGGGAGCGAAACACCCGCCCCGCGGCATCCGCTCGCCGAATCGAAAGCGCCCTAGTGCAGAATGTGACCCTCAGCCGCGAACAGGCGGCGGTCTTCGGGGCGATCGAGGGCACCCGTGAGCACGTCTTCGTCACAGGCCGCGCCGGCACCGGCAAGTCCACGCTGCTGAACCACTTGAACTGGCACACGCAGAAGCAGATCGTGATCTGCGCGCCGACGGGCGTGGCCGCCCTGAACGTCGGCGGACAGACCATCCACTCGCTGTTCCGGCTGCCGATCGGCGTCATCGCCGACCACGTCATCGAGCAGAACGACACGGTGCGCAAGATCCTGAACGCCATGGACACGCTCGTCATCGACGAGGTGTCGATGGTGAACGCCGACCTGATGGATGCGTTGGATCGCTCGCTGCGGCAGGCGAGGCAGCGGCCGCTCGAACCGTTCGGCGGCGCGCAGGTCGTGCTCTTCGGCGACCCCTATCAACTCGCGCCGGTGCCGGGCGACGCCGACGAGCGCGCCTACTTCGCCGACACCTACGACTCGATGTGGTTCTTCGACGCAAAAGTGTGGCGTGAGACCGATCTGCGCATCTTCGAACTCGGCGAGATCCACCGCCAGCACGACGACGACTTCAAGCTCATGCTGAACGCGGTGCGACACGGCCGGGTCACCGCAGAGATCGCCGGTGTGCTGAACAGTGTGGGTGCCCGACGCCCGTTGCCCGAACAGGGTGCGATCACGCTCGCGACCCGCAATGACACCGTCAACCGCATCAACCACACGCAACTGCACCGGCTGCCGGGGCAATCGCACGGCAACGAGGCCGAGGTCACCGGCGATTTCGGTGGTCGCGCGTACCCCGCCGACGAGAACCTCGAGCTGAAGATCGGCGCGCAAGTGATGTTCCTGCGCAACGACACCGCGATCGGGCCAGAGGGCCAGCGCTGGGTGAACGGCACGATCGGTACGGTGACATCGCTCGACCGGGCCGTGCGCATCGAGATCGACGGCGAAGAGCACGAGATCGAGCAGGTCACCTGGGAGAAGTACAAGTACACGTGGGATCCGACGCGCAAGAAGCTCGAGAAGCAGGTCGTGGCCGAGTTCACGCAGTTCCCGTTGAAACTAGCCTGGGCGGTTACCATCCACAAATCGCAGGGCGCGAGCTACGACACCGCGATCGTCGACCTCGGCCAGCGCGTCTTCAGCCCGGGCCAGACCTACGTCGCGCTCAGCCGCCTCACCTCGCTCGACGGGCTCTACCTGGCCCGCCCGTTGCGACCGAGCGACATCATCGTCGATCGCAACGTCGAGCGGTTCATGACGGGCGCCGATCGCGAGATCGCGTCGTCGCAGAGCTGACAGCGTCGCGTTTGTGCAACATTTGGGACGGCGGAGACCCGGCTGTGCGATTGCTACCGTAGCGGCGGGTTACAATTTCAGCGGACACACGGCTGAGGGGAGCTTGGTGGCTGAAGAGTCTGGGGGCAAGTGGCGGCGGGGGTTTCTCGCTGTCGCGCTCGTCGGTGCGCTCACGCTCACGAGCTGCACCGGCGGCTCGGTCGACCCGATGGCCGATCTCGATCCCGTCGATGCGGCCTTCGGCGAGCAGCTCGCCGGCGAGTTGCAGGCGGTGCTCGACGAGGCCGTCGCCCTCAGCGGATCGAGTGGGGGAATCGCCGGTGCGTGGTCGCCGTGGTCGGGGGAGTGGGCGGGTGCCTCAGGCACCGTCGACTTCAGCGAGAAGCCCGCGCCGGTCACCGTCGACACCGAGTTCCACCTCGGCACGCTCACGACCGAAGTGACGTGCACGGTGCTGCTGCGCCTCGTCGACGAAGGGCAGGTGCAGCTCGACGACCAGGTCGCGGAATACGTGGACTGGGTGCCGAGTCTCGACGACGTCACGCTCGGGCAACTCTGCCAGCACACGTCCGGCATCGCCGACTACTACCCGGGCCTGCGCAGCCACTTCGTCGCGAACCCCGAGCGCATCTGGCCGCCGAACGAGCTGCTCTCGAGCGGGCTCGCGCTGCCGCGCACCGGCGAGCCCGGTGAGCAGTGGTCGCATTCGCGCACGGGCATCCTGCTGTTGGCGATGGCGCTCGAGCGACGCACGGGACTCAGCTGGAGTCAACTCGCCGAGCGCTATGTGTTCGGCCCGCTCGATCTTGACGACACCTCGCTTCCGACGCCGACCGACACCGAGCTCGACGACGGACTCGGCGCCTATTCCGCTGCGATCGCGCAAGACGGCGCGATCGATTGCGCGGTGCGTCGCGACGACACTTCGCAGTCGAGCTCGATGGGTGGGGCGGCCGCCGGTGCCGTGTCGAGTCTCGAAGACGCACGCCGGTTGAGCGCTGCGTTCGCAACCGGCGCGTTGCTCGACGAGGCGACCGCCCGCACGCAGTGGACGTCGATCCCGATGGGTGCCGACGCACCCGCGTGGCACGGGTGGGGCATCGGCGGGGCCGAGTACGGACCGATGCGTGGAACTGCGGGTGAGTCGACGGGTGCGCTCACCGCGGCATTCACCGACCCGAAGAGCGGCCTCACCATCGTCGTGGCGCTCAACAATTCGACGTCGGGTGCAGATTTCGTGCGTGAGACGGCGTTCGCACTCGCTTCACTCGCGTCCAAGGCGGGCGCGGCCGCCGACCACGAACTGCCACTGGTCGAGTTGCCGTGGTCGTTCGAGCAGGCGACCACGAAGATGCGCGAACTCGCGAAGTGCCCGGTCGCGGCACCGGCTGCACCGGCTGCACCTGCGGAACCGGCACCGGCCGGCTGACGGCGCAACAAAATAGATGAGGAACACTCGCGACGGCGCTAGGCTGACCGCATCCTCATGTCGGTGCCGACGAAGGAGTTGAGTCGCATGTGTCGCTGGCTTGCATACTCGGGAGAACCGCTCCAACCCTCCCTCGTGATCCTCGACGCGCAGCACTCGCTCGTCGCGCAGGCACTCGATTCGCCACTCGGCGCCGAAACGGTCAACGGCGACGGCTTCGGCGTCGGCTGGTATCCCCCCGGCTCGACGGCGGGGAGTCATCCATCGACGTTCCACAGCGTCGAACCGGCCTGGAATGACGAGAACCTCCGCGAGATCACCGAGTCGATCGAAAGCCCGCTGTTCTTCAGCCACGTGCGTGCGGCCGGAGGTCCGCCGATCCAGCGCACCAACTGCCATCCGTTCCGCCACCACAACTGGCTCTTCATGCACAACGGAGTCATCCACGGCTTCCGCACGATCAAGCGTGAGCTCACTTTCGCCATCGATCCTTCGCTCTACCCCGACGTACTGGGCACGACCGACTCGGAGGTGCTCTTCCATCTCGCCTTGACGTTCGGCCTCCTCGACGACCCGATCGCAGGCATGACGAAGGCCGTGCGGTTCGTCGAGGAGACCGGCCACGAGCACGGCATCGGGTATCCGATGCAGGGCACGGTCGCCATCGCCGACGGAGCGACGATCTGGGCCTTCCGGTACTCGTCGGAGGGGGAGTCGCGCACGTTGTTCCACTCCGTGGACATTCCGACGCTGCAGGAGATGTACCCGGATTTCCCGCGCCTGCGTCTCTTCGGCCAGAAGGCGCGCGTCGTCGTCTCCGAGCCCCTCAACAACCTTCCCGGCGCATTCGTCGAAGTGCCGGAGTCGACCGTCGCGATCCTCGACGACGACGGCTACCGGTACGAGCCGTTCATGGAGGGCATGCACGTCTGAGGCTTCGCCGGGTTAACCTCGCGACCGGGACCACAACGTTTCGGGGCATTCGTTCGTCTCTAGAGATTGAACGTCGATCACTCTGCCAGGGAGGCCCGGATGTCCCACGCTCGATCTGCCGCCGCGCGGCTGCTGGCCGTCGTCGCCGGAGCGGCGCTCCTGTCGGGGTGCGCCCAGAACCTCCTGGCCGCGCCGCTGCCCGAGCCCCCTGCACCGCTGCCCTCCGTCGTCGTGGAGGAACCGGACGCCCCGGCCGTGACCTACGACGCCGTCGACTGCCGCACGCTCAACGGACTGCTCGTGCCATCGCCCGACGCACCGGCGGCGACACCGATTCCCGAGCCTGGGCGGGTGCCCGCCGGGTTCGACGTCGTCGCGGCGCTCGGCTGCGAGTTCGAGATGCGCGACGCGGGCCGGAGTGACGGCGCGCTCGACGTCGTGGTGACGGTGACCCGGTACGAGGGCGACTTCGGCCCGCTGCTCAGCGCGCTCGCGGCACCTGATGACGTCTCCCCGACCGACACGGTGTGCGCGGCCTCGATGGAGATCGTGCCCCCGCTCTGGCTCGAGGCCGCCGACGGGTCGGTCGTCTCCGTGCGCTACCCCGTCGATGTCTGCGGGAAGACGAAGCCGGCCGTCGCCGAGGCGCTCGCGGGGCTCGACGCGGTCTCGATCGACGAGTGGACGGCGCTCGACTGACGCGACTGACGCGACCGACGCGCGATCGGCGCTGGACCAACGCAGCGCACGCCCGATCAGCGGGGTGAGAAACGCTCACTTCGCACGCAGAAAATCGCCCGCCACGGGGCATCCGCTGCCATACTGACCTCGGCTGCACCTTGCCAAAGGTCGCCCGGGTCAGCCGGCCCGCCCGACCGCTCGTTCCACGTCGTTGTCGGAAGCGGGGTCACATGAACAAGTGGTCGGTCGTCGCGGTCCTCGGATCCGCCCAGTTCGTCATGGTCCTCGATGGCACCGTCATGAACGTCTCCATCTCGACGGTGGTCGAAGACCTCGACACGAGTGTCACCGCGATGCAGACGGCGATCACGTTCTACACGCTCACGATGGCCTCGCTCATGCTGCTCGGTGCGAAGCTCGGCGACGTGTGGGGGCGGCGGCGGGCCTTCGTCATCGGCTCGTGCATCTACGCTGTCGGCTCGCTCATGACGGCACTGAGCCCGAACGTGCAGGTCCTCTTCCTCGGCTGGTCGATCATCGAGGGCGTCGGTGCGGTGCTCGTCATCCCGGCGGTCGCGGCGCTCATCGCCGACAACTACGAAGGCCCCGACCGCATCACCGCGTACGCGATCATCGGGGCGGTCTCGGGCGCTGCAGTCGCGGCCGGTCCGCTCATCGGCGGCTTTCTCACGACCTATGCGAGCTGGCGGTACGTGTTCGTCGCCGAGGTCGTCATCATGATCGTGGTCGTGCTCTTCACTCGCGTGATCGCCGACCGCACCGCCCGTCAGACGGTGCGCATCGACGTGTGGAGCGTGCTGCTCTCGGCTGTCGGGCTCGTGTTCGTGGTGCTCGGCATGCTGCAGAGCAAGACGTGGGGCTGGATCACGCCGCTGCAGTCGCCCGAGATCGGCGGCGTCGAGATCGCACCGCTCGGCATCTCGCTGTGTGCGTGGCTCATACTCGCCGGCGGCGCGCTGCTCGCACTGTTCATGCGCCGTCAGCGCCGGCTTTCAGCCGCGGGGCGGGCGCCGCTCCTCGACGTGTCGCTGTTCTCGATCACCCGGCTCCGCAGCGGGCTCGCGGTGCTCGGCGCGCAGTACACGATCACGGCCGGGCTCTTCTTCATGGTGCCGGTGTACCTGCAGATGACTCTCGGGCTCGATGCGCTCGAGACGGGGCTCAAGATCTTCCCGCTCTCGATCTCGCTCATCCTCTTCTCGATCATCGGCACGCGGCTTTCGCGGCTGTGGTCGCCGCGACGCATCGTGCGATGGGGCCAGGTAGCGCTCGTGGTGGCCTCCGTGCTGCTGCTCGGGTCGGTCGACCTCGAACTGCAGAGCATCGCCTTCGGGTGCGGCATGTTCATCGCCGGTGCCGCCCTCGGCCTGCTCGCGTCTCAGCTCGGAAACGTCAACATGTCGAGCGTGACCGAGTCGCAGACCAGCGAGGTCGGCGGACTGCAGGGCGTGTTCCAGAACCTCGGCTCCTCGCTCGGCACGGCGCTCATCGGATCGGTGCTGATCGGGGCGCTCGCCACCTCGTTCGCCTCGGGGGTGGTGTCGAGCGAGCTCCCGGCCGAGGTCAGGTCGATCATCGACGAACGCACGCAGACCGGCGTCGAGATCGTGCCGGCCGCCGACGTCGACGACATCGCGGAGAAGGCGGGGCTCTCAGAGGCCGAGGGCGAAGAACTCACCCGCGTCTACAGCGAATCGCAGATCTCGTCACTGCGCACCGCGTTCTTCGCGCTCATCGTGTTCGCACTCGCATCGCTGTTGTTCTCGCGCGGCATCCCCGCAGAGGTCATGGGGCGACGGCCTGAGAATGCGGATGCCCCGCCGGTCACGTGACTCGGCCGGTCGCCACGAAGAACGGGGGAGCACCATGAAGGCCCACCACGCGACATCCGACGCCGTCTCGCCGCCCGAGGCCGAGGTGTCGCAACCCTCACCGACCGACTTCGCGGGCCGCGCCCAATTGGGGCGCGCGGCCCGGCGCCGCTCACCGAGGGGCGCGCACGCCGACTGGCGCCCGGCCGCCGACCGGCCGGACCCCGTCGCGCTGCTCGAAGAGCAGGCGACGACCCGGGTGCCCGAGCTCATCCCGATCCGGCACGCCCGCATGATGGTCTCGCCGTTCGCCTTCTACCGGGGCGCGGCCCTCATCATGGCCGCCGACCTGGCCGGCACGGCCGACTCGGGCATCACCGCGCAGATCTGCGGCGACGCCCACCTCTCGAACTTCGGCGTCTTCGGTACACCCGAACGCAAGCTCGTCTTCGACATCAACGACTTCGACGAGACGCTGCCCGGCCCGTGGGAGTGGGACGTCAAGCGGCTCGCCGCGAGCTTCGAGGTCGCAGGCAGGCAGCTCGGCTTCACCGAGGTCGAGCGACGAGCGATCGCCGTCGAGTCGGTGCGCGGTTATCGCAAGCGGATGCGCCGGTCCGCCGCATCGCGCGTGATCGACGCCTGGTACGACCGGCTCGACGCCGACCAGATCGCCGAATGGGTCCGCGACGAGCATCGGGCGGCCCGGGTGCTGAAGGAAGAGGTGAAACGCACCGAGGCGACACTCTCGAAAGCCCGAACCCGTGACGGTATGCGCGCATTCTCGAAGCTCGTGAGCGTCGTCGACGGTGACCTGCGAATCACGGGCGACCCGCCGTTGATCGTGCCTCTCGAGGACTTACGGCCCGACGACCGTTCTCGCGACGACGATGAGCAGCAGATGCGCGCGTTGCTGCGTGACTACGAGGCGACGCTGCCCCTCTCGAGGCATCCGTTGCGCGAGTACACCTTCGTGCACATGGCCCGGAAGGTCGTCGGCGTCGGGAGTGTCGGCACCAGGGCGTGGATCGTGCTGCTGCGCGGTCGTGACAACGACGACCCGCTGCTGCTGCAGGCGAAACAGTCCCAGTCGTCGGTGCTCGAACGGTTCCTGGGGCCGAGCCGATACGAACATCACGGTGAACGCGTCGTCAGGGGCCAACGCCTGATGCAGGCCGCGAGTGACCTGTTCCTCGGGTGGCAGCGGGTGACCGGCCATGATGGCGTGGAACGCGACTACTACCTGAGACAGTTGCACGACTGGAAGGGCGGCTTCGACGTCGAGCACGCGAGGCCGACCGGGGCGAAGCTCTACGCGCGCATCTGCGGCGAGACGCTCGCGCGGGCCCACGCTCGTTCGGGCGACCGGGTGGCGATCGCCGCGTACCTCGGTGGCAGCGACCGGTTCGATGAGGCGGTCGCCGATTTCGCGGTCGGCTACGCCGACCAGAACGAACGCGACTTCGAGGCATTCGTCGCAGCCGTGGCATCCGGCCGGCTCGAGGCGGCGCCCGCGTCGACGCCGTGATCGGGCCGCTCCCCGTACCGCGGGGGCCGGTTTCGCCCGGGCGGCGGCGGAGACCGCTCGCCCGGGCGACCTCGGACTCAGCCCTGCGTCGCGATGGCGAACCGGGCGGTGCCGTCGTCGCCGATCTCGGCGTCGAGCACCTTGTCGTCGAGCGCGATGACGGCATTCGTGCCGAGATAGACGCGCGCGCCGTCGCGTTCGACGATCGCATCGAGGTCTTCGGGCGCCTCGACGATGCGCACCGCGAACTCGGTGGCCTCCGGATCGTCGCTGTTGATGCGAAGGCCTCCATCGGTCGACCCGATGCTCTGCGCGACGATGGCCTTCACGACCGTGGTTGCCGATTCGGTGAGTGTGAGCATGTTGCTCCCCTTCCTGTCTGGCGGCGAGTCAGCCACGATTCCGAGAGTGAGCGGATGCCGCAAGGGCTCGCCGCCGATTCTCCGGAGACTCCCATGGAGACCCGCTGCTCGGCGCGCAGGCGCTGCCCGGGGCGACTTCGGCTCAGCCGAGCGGAGCGATCAGGCTCGGGTCGGCCGGGTCGACGGCGCGCGAGTTGTTGACCCGGCGGTCGACCTCGTAATTGGAGATCGTGGCGGCGACGCGCTCGGACTCGGAGGTGAGCAGGTCGAGCATCTCGGCTTTGCCTTCGTCGTCGAGCTTCACCGGCGCCAGGTACTCCTGCCATGCGTCGCGCTCGAGGAAGACAGGCATGCGATCGTGCACCTCGCCCGAGGCATCCCTGGCCTCGCGCGTGATGATCGACGTCGAGACCTCCCATTCGTCGCCGATCTTGCGGGTGGTGTAGATGCCGGCGGCGGCGAGCAGCGGCTGCTCGCCGTGCAGGAAGAATGCCTGTTTGTGGCCCGGCTCACCGGTCCACTCGTAGTAGCCACGCATCGGCACGAGGCACCGGGATGAAGCGAACGCGCCCTTCCACAGTCCGTTGGTCGCGACCGTCTCGATGCGGGTGTTGAACTGCGGGCGCTTGGACTCCTTCATGAACGAGGGGTGGAAGTTCCACACGGCGGCATCGATCGAGCGGGTGATCTCACCGGTCTGCTTGTTCTGCCGCTCGCGCACGATCGGCACGAGCTGGGTCGGGGCGATCGAGTACTGGGGCTTCCAGTCGCGGTAGTCGTTGCCCTCTGCGACGAACTCCTGGATGAGCTCATCGAGCTTTGCGTCGTTTGCGAATCGTCCGCACATGCAGCCAGTCTGCACCCGACCACCGACAGCCCTACTGGGTGTTCGCCTGCAGCAACTCGGGTTCGCGAGCTGAACGTCAGTGCCCGGCGCCGAGATTGCCGGCGAGCCGGTCGCGCATCGTGGTGCTCGCTTCGTTCAGTCCAACGATCACGGCACGCTTGCCGTGATGCTCGTACTTCGTCGTGATGGCGTCGAGGGCGGCGACCGTCGAGGCATCCCAGATGTGTGAATTCGACAGGTCGATGACGACTCGTTCGGGGTCGTCGGCGTACTCGAACTGCGTCGTGAGGTCGTTGCTCGAGGCGAAGAAGAGCTCGCCATCGACCGTGTAGTTGACGGTCGGCACGCTCGCGTCCGTGTCGATGCTACGTACGACGGTTGCGAAGTGGGCGACCCTGCGGGCGAACGCGACCATGGCGACGATGACGCCCACGATGACGCCGATGGCGAGGTTGTGAGTAGCCACGACGACCGCGACGGTGGCGACCATGACCAGAGTCTCGCTCTTCGGCATGCGCTTGAGTGTGGTCCACCGGATGGAGTGCCAGTCGAAGGTCGCGACCGTGACCATGATCATGACTGCGACGAGCGCGGCCATCGGGATGATCGCGACGACGTCGCCGAGCACGAGGATGAGCACCAGCAGGAACACACCGGCGAGGAATGTCGAGATTCGGGTGCGGGCGCCCGAGACCTTGACGTTGATCATGGTCTGGCCGATCATCGCGCAACCGCCCATGCCGCCGAACAGGCCGGAGAGGATGTTCGCGGCGCCCTGGCCGAGCGATTCGCGGGTCTTGCGCGAGTGCGTATCGGTGATGTCGTCGACGAGCTTCGCCGTCATCAACGACTCGAGCAGGCCGACGAGGGCCAACGCGAGCGCGTACGGGGCGATGGTGGTGAACGTCTCCCAAGTGAGCGGGATGTTCGGGATGAACAGCTCGGGCAGGCTCTCGGGCAGTTCACCCTGGTCGCCGACGGTCGGCACGTTGAGGCCTGTGGCGACGGTCGCGGCCGTGATCAGGACGATCGCGACGAGCGGGGCCGGAACGAGCTTGGTCAGCTTCGGCATGAACACCATGATGAGCAACCCGGCAGCGACCAGCGGATACACCAACCACGGCACCCCGATCAGCTGCGGAAGCTGGGCGGTGAAGATCAGGATCGCGAGCGAGTTGACGAAGCCGACCATCACGCTTCGCGGGATGAAGCGCATGAGGCGCGCGACACCGAGCACGCCCATGATCACCTGGAAGATTCCGCCGAGGATGACGGTGGCGATGAAGTAGTCCATCCCGTACTCGCGGGCGACCGGTGCGATGACGAGCGCGACGGCGCCGGTCGCTGCGGTGATCATGGCCGGGCGGCCGCCGAGGAAGGCGATGGAAACCGCCATCACGAACGAGGAGAAGAGCCCCACGCGCGGGTCGACCCCCGCGATGATCGAGAAGGAGATCGCCTCGGGGATGAGCGCGACGGCGACCACGAGACCGGCCAGCACCTCTTTCGTGAGGATGCGCGGCGTGCGCAGTGCCGTGAGCACCGACGGTTCAGGCTTGTATCTGTCGGACGTGTCTGTGCGCAGCTTGATCGCCAAGATGATCTCCGGTGGGGAAGCGGCTCTCAGGAACGATGGAACGTGTCACAGGTCGAGCGCCGTCGCAGGAAGCCGCTCGGTTTCTTGCTCGGCGGGATGGCACGCCTCTGAAGATCATCATCGCAGTACGGCCGGCGACCCGCGGTATTTCGCGGCCGGGATGCAGGGACGGCGAGGTGAACTCGATGGTCGAAGGGTTTCGATAGGCGGTTTTGTAACCTGCTAGCGTTATGCCCGAGCGATGACGCCGACGGAGAAGAACGGTCGAATGAACACATTTGGTCCAGCAGACATTCGTCGCGCGAATGCGCTCTCCTGCGTTCATGTGCTGCGCAGCGCGTCGTCCCCACTGACGCTGAGTGACATCGCACAGCGAACCGGGTTGTCACGCCCGACGGTCGATGCCGTCATCGCCGCATTCGAGCAGCGAGGTGTCGTCACGAGCTACGCGGCCGAAGGTGCATCCAGTGCCGGAGGGCGACCTGCGCGCCGTTTCGCGTTGGAGGCGACGAGTTCACTCGTCGCAGGCATCGACGCGGGGCCTCGAAACGTTCGCGTGCTCATCGCAGATCTCAGGGGCCGAGTCATCGCCCGTGTCGAGCGCAGCTTCGAGGGATCCCCCGAGAGCGAGGAACGTCTTCGATTCGTCGGCGACACGGTCGTGCAGGCGCTGGAGTCGACCGGGCTTGCCCGCACGCGTCTGCGTGCGGCGTGCATCGCAGTGTCGGGAATCCTCGGGGATGACGGTCGCCTCGCACACAGCATCGCCGTGCCCGCATGGAACGGTCTCGCAATCGCCGAAGAGCTCGGCGCCCATCTCGGGTGCGATGCGTTCCTCGAGAACGACATCAAGCTCGCCGCGTTCGCCGAGCACCACATGGGCGCCGCGCAATCCGTGGAGAACATTCTCTACATCCAAACGGGCAACCGGGTCTCCCTGGCACTGACCTTCGACGGCCAGATCTTCCAAGGAGCCCACAATAGCTCGGGCGAGGTCGGCAGCCTGCGCGGCATGCGATGGGCCAGCAACTCCGTGAAGGGTCAACTCACGTGGAAGAGCGCCGACACCGCGGAAGGCGTCTTCGCGAAGGCTCTCGATGGTGACACGGCCGCGCTCGACGAGGTGCGCACGTTCACGAAGGAGATCGCTCCGCTCATCACGACGGTGAGCCTCGCCGTGGACCCTGCACTCATCGTCGTCGGAGGTGGCCTCTCGCACTCCGCCGACCTGTTCGTCGACATGCTCAGCGCAGAGATCCACCATCTCAGCGTGCTCGCCGACAAGCCCCCCGTGGTGGCGTCCCCACTGGGGTCGGTGGGAACAGCGCTCGGAGCGCTCGCACTCGCATTCCAGAAGTCATCCACCCAGCTCTTCGGAATCTCAGGAGTCCCCGTGCCCGACATCACGACGCCGACCGATGCGAACGAGACCGTGTGAGCACCGCACTCCGAGTCGGACTCGTCGGTGTCGGTGCGAGAGCCGGTATCGGCCGGTGGGTGACGGGGCAGGGCACCGCCGCAGAGCTCACCATCGTCGCCGACCTCCGCCCCCAAGCCGAAGAGCGCGCGCGCTCGCTCTTCGGCGACGGGATCGCATTCGTCACCGACTACCGGCAGTTCGCAGAGTACGACCTCGACGCCGCCGTCATCACGACGCCCGACGACGCGCACGCCGACGTCGCGGAGTTCCTGTTGCGCGCTGGAATCGCCGTCTACCTCGAGAAGCCGCTCGCGATCAGCCTCGCAGAATGCGATCGCATCCTCGCTGCGGCCCATGAGTCGGGAAGCAAGCTGTACGTCGGTCACAACATGCGTCACATGAGCGTCGTGCGCACCCTACGCGACGTCGTGCAGAGCGGGGCCATCGGCGAGGTGAAGGCCATCTGGTGCAGGCACTTCGTCGGCAACGGCGGCGACTACTACTTCAAGGACTGGCACGCCGAGCGCAGCCGTGTCGGGAGCCTCCTGCTGCAGAAGGGCGCCCACGACATCGATGTGATCCACTGGCTCGCGGGGGCCTATACCGAGCTCGTCACCGGCATGGGCGACCTCATGGTCTACCGCGACGTCACCTCCCGCCGAGACAACGCCGACCGTCTCATGGGCGACTGGTTCAGCTCCGACAACTGGCCTCCGACTGAGCAGACCGATCTCAACCCCGTCATCGACGTCGAAGACATCTCGATGATCCAGATGCGGCTCGCCAATGGCGTACTCGCCTCGTACCAGCAGTGTCATTTCACGCCCGACTATTGGCGCAACTACACGATCATCGGCACGCACGGGCGGGCCGAGAACTTCGGTGACTCGTCAGGCGGCGTGGTGCGCGTGTGGAACAAGCGGCACGAATACCAGGAGCACGGTGACCTCGAGTTTCCGATCGACGGTGACGAGGCAGGTCATGGAGACGCCGACCAGCTGACCATGGCCGAGTTCCTGCGGTTCGTCCGCGACGGCGGTGCGACCGAGACGTCGCCCGTCGCCGCCAGACAGGCCGTCGCGACGGGCATCACAGCTGCCGAGTCGCTGCGGGACGGGTCGAGGCCACGAGCCATCGCCCCGCTCCCCGTCGAAGTACAGCGGTACTTCGACAGGCATCAGGTCGAGGCTGACTGACCGACACTCGGTCGACGGCGCAGACGGATGTCCCCCTCCCATGAACGAACGAAAGTGAGAAGCCGCATGCGGTTCCTGAAAAGAGGCCTCGGCGTCGCCGCGATCGCCGTCCTGCTGTCCGGTTGCGCGTCTGGCGCGGATTCCGGCTCCAGTGAGATCGATGCCAACGCCGACCCGGCCGACGTCACCGGGGACGTCTCCTACGCCATCTGGGATGTCAACCAGCAGCCGGCGATGGAGGAGCTCATCGCCGACTTCAACAAGACCTACCCGAATGTGGAGGTCTCCATCGAGCTCACGGCGTACCCGCAGTACTTCACCAAACTGCAGACTCAAGGGTCATCCGGAACTCTGCCCGACGTCTTCTGGATGAACGGGCCGAACCTCCAGCTGTTCGCCTCCAACGGCCTGCTGGCACCTCTCGAGCCGTTCGAAGAGGCGAAGGTGCTGGACACGGCCGACTACCCAGAGGCGATGAACGACATCTACACGCTCGACGGCGTGCAGTACGGCGTGCCGAAGGACTTCGATACGATCGCCGTCTTCTACAACCGCGACATCCTCTCGCGTGCCGGCGTCGCCGAGCCGACGTCCGACTGGACGTGGGACGAATACCACGCGGCCGCGAAGCAGATCAGCGACACGTTGGGCGGCGAGGGGATCATCGGCTCGGGTGACAACTTCGACACCCAGGCGATGGTCTACCCCTCCATTCTGAGCAACGGCGGAAGCATCATCTCCGACGGGGAATCGGGCTACGACGACCCGAAAGCGATCGAAGCACTGCAGTTCTGGGCCGACATGGTCGCGGACGGATCCATGCTCACTCCCGCACAGAATGCCGACACCACTGGACTGACGAAGTTCACGAACGGGCAGGCCGGCATGATGTGGACCGGCAACTGGCAGGTCTCCGCGTTGCTGGAGTCCGTCGTCAAGGACGACGTCACCGCCGTCGAACTGCCGCTCTCCCCGTCGGGTGATCGCCAGACGGTCATTCACGGCATCGGCAACGTGCTCAACGCGAAGTCCGCCGGCGACCCCGCAGCGCAGGCGTTCCTCACCTACCTCGCCTCGGAGGAGGCCGCCATCATCCAGGCGGAGCTCGGCGTGGCGAACCCTGCGTTCAACGACACCCAGCAGGCCTTCGTCGACTCGGCTCCCGACTACAACCTCCAGGTCTTCGAGGATGCCGCGACGGAGTACTCCCAGGCATTCCCGGTCTCGAAGAACACGAGCGCCTGGAACAAGCTCGAGACCGAGCTGCTGCCCGAGGCCTACTCGGGTGAGCGCCCCGTCGACGAGGTCGCGCAAGACCTTGCGGAGCAGATGAACGAAGCCCTCGCCAAGGAGAAGTAGGAACGATGGCCTCGATGAGGAATGGGGTGGGTGTCGCCACGGCACCCGCCCCGGTGCCGGGAGCGTCTCCTGTCGCACCCGCACCCGCACCCGCACCCGCGCCCACGGGGCACCCGCGCCGATCGGTCGACGGGTACTGGCCGATCCTGTTCGTGCTGCCGCTGTTCATCGGTGTTGCCGCGTTCTACCTCTGGCCGCTCCTGCAGTCGTTCTACTTCAGCTTCACCGAGTGGGGCGTGTTCGGCGGAACGACCTGGACGGGGCTGGACAACTACGTCCGGCTCTTCAGCGACCCCAAGGTGTTGCGCTCCATTCTGAACACCGTCATCTACACCGCGATCCTCCTGCTGGGCATTCCCATCGCAACCGTCTTCGCGAGCCTGCTGAACCGCCCCGGGCTGAAGTTCGCGATGGTGTATCGCACGTGCTTCTTCCTTCCCTACGTCGCGATGCCGACCGCCATCTCGATGGTGTGGAAGATCATCTACAACCAGGACTACGGGGTCATCAATTCGGCGCTGCGGGTCTTCGGAATCGAAGGCCCAGCGTGGATCGCCACGGAATGGTTCGCACTGATCGCGGTCGCAGTGCTCGGACTCTGGATGTCCATCGGCTTCAACATGATCGTGCTCTCCGCCGGTCTCAAGGGCATCCCTGCCGAGCTCTACGAGGCATCGTCGATCGACGGAGCGACGCAGACCAAGCAGTTCTTCTCGATCACGGTGCCCCTCCTGACGCCGTCGATCTTCTTCCTGTCGGTGATGACGCTCATCTCCGGCTTCCAGCTGTTCGACCTGCTGTACGCGCTCCTCGGGCCGACCAACCCCGTCATGCCCAAGACGCAGTCGCTCGTCTTCATGTTCTACGACGCTGCGTTCCTCGCGAACGAGAAGGGGTACGCCTCCGCCATCGCCATGTTCGTGCTGGTGATCATCGCGGTGTTCACCTACGCGCAGTTCAAGCTTCAGCGGAAGTGGGTTCACTATGTCGACTGATACCTTCGCCCTCTCGACCGGTCGTCGCGGAACCCGCGCGACGACGGGCCGGATCAATCACGGAAGCAACTGGGTCGCACACACGATCCTGATCATCGTCTCGCTGCTGATGCTGTTCCCCTTCATCTGGCAGATCAAGCTGTCGATCTCCACCGAGGCGGAGATCATGGCGATCCCGCCGAACTTCTGGCCGTCGGGAGTCGAGTGGGAGAACTACGTCGAAGTCTTCCAGCGGCTTCCGTTCCTCAGCCAGTTCTGGGTCTCGCTCGCGGTCACCGCACTGCGCACCGTGGCACAGGTCATCCTGTGTTCGATGGCGGGCTACGCCTTCGCGCGCATGCAGTTCAGGTTCAAGGGGCTCCTGCTGGGCCTGATCCTGTCGATCCTCATGGTTCCCGGACAGGTCTACCTGATCCCGCAGTACCAGATCGTGCAGAACCTCGGCCTGCTGGACACGATCGTCGGAATCGCGCTGCCCGGTCTGTTCAGCGCGTTCGGGACCTTCCTGATGGTGCAGTACTTCAGAACGATGCCGCGGGAGCTCGAGCAGGCCGCGCGCCTGGACGGATGCAACAGCTGGCAGATCTTCTGGCAGGTCATGCTCCCCCTGGCGAAGCCCGGCATGGTCTCGCTCGCGATCATCACGATCCTCGCCTCGTGGAACGACCTGCTGTGGCCGCTCGTCGTCGCCAGCACTCCGGAATCCATGCCGCTCTCCGTCGGTCTGGCCACCCTCCAGGGGTATCGCGCCAGTGTGCACACCGGCGTGTTGATGGCAGCATCGCTGCTCGCGATGGCGCCCGTGCTCATCTCCTTCATCGTGCTGCAACGCCGCGTCGTCGAGGGCATCGCCTTCTCCGGCCTCAAATAGTCCTCCTCCTGCCCGAAATCGAAAGGCACTCATGCACCACGCGGAATCGTTGGCATCCGAATCCACCGCACTCGTCGTCGGTCTCATCGGCGCAGGCGGCATCTCCCGCGTTCACGCTCCCGCGTGGAAGGAGATGGGCGCGCACGTCCTTGTCCATTCGCAGCAAGGGGCTGCGGCGCTCGCCGAGCAGTTCGACCTGGAAGTCGTCGCGAGCTACGACGAAGTCCTTCGCCGTGCATCGATCATCGACATCGTGTCGCCGACGCCGTCCCACGAGGAGATCGCCCTGGCCGCGATCGCCGCGGGCAAGCACATCGTCTGCGAGAAGCCCCTCACGCTCACGGCGGAGTCGTCGCGCTCGGTGTACGAGGCGGCTGAACGCGCGGGTGTGCAGATCTACCCTGCGCACGTCGTGCGCTTCACCGCGCCATACGCTGCCGCGCACCGCGCGGTGACATCCGGTGAGATCGGACGGGTCGCCGTCGCGCGCTTCTTCAGGGAGGCATCCAGCCCCGCCATCGGCACCTGGTTCCAGGATCTGAAGGCCTCGGGCGGCATCATCATGGACCTCATGCTCCACGACCTCGACCAGGCACGGTGGACCTGCGGGGAGGTGCTCACCGTTTTCGCAGTGCAGAACCCGCCGACGGTCGACGATGTCGTGCCGTCGTTCGTGTCTGCGCACGTCACGCTCACGCATGTCGGCGGTGCGATCTCGCACATCCACGCGACGTGGGGTGCGACGGGCACGAAGTTCAAGACGGGCTTCTCGATCGCGGGGGAGGAGGGCGTGCTGACCTACTCCTCGCTGGAGAACACGGGCCTGACACCCGAGCTGCAGGGACAGTCGGAGGGCGCCCTCACCATTCCGACGAGCAACCTGCGGGAGAGCCCGTATCTCACCGAGATCCGCGAGTTCACTCGTGCGTTCCACGGCGGGCCCGCGCCGCGCGTGAGCGCGGAGGACGGCGCGTTCGCCGTCTATCTCGCCGAGGCCGCACAGCAGTCGCTGTCGACCGGCAAGGTCGTGACCATGTCGGAGTTCAGCACCAGGCCGACACGACAGGAGAATGCAGCGTGATCACGGAGAAGCCCCTGAAGGTTGCGATCGCGTCCTTCGCCCATGTGCACGCCGCCGGCTATGCGAAGGCGCTTCTGGCGCTCGACGTCGAGGTGATGGCGAGCGACCCGGATGGCGCGGCTGCACCCGATGCCGCACCGCGCGGCCCCGAACTCGCCGCGAAGATCGGTGTTCCGTACGCGGACGACTACGACGCGCTGTTCGCATGGGGTCCCGACGCCGTCGTCGTGACGAGCGAGAACGTGCACCACCGAGCGCTCGTGGAGCGAGCGGCGGCCGAGGGTGTGCACGTGCTGTGCGAGAAGCCGCTCGCGACGGAGGTCGCCGACGGGCAGGCGATGATCGCCGCCTGCGAAGCCGCCGGCGTCATCCTGATGGTGGCCTACCCCGTGCGGTTCGCCCCGCAGTTCGCCGCCCTGCGTCACGCCGTCGACACGGGCCGCCTCGGCGAGCTGTTCGCGATCGTCGGCACGAACAACGGGAAGATCCCAATCGACTCGCGGCAGTGGTTCACCGACCGGGAGCTCGCCGGCGGTGGCGCGCTCGTCGATCACGTCGTGCACTGCGCCGACCTGATCGACGCGCTCACCGGCGGCGCGCGAGCCGAATCGGTGTACGCCGTGGCGAACAACATCCTGCATTCCGAGAAGAACGTGAGCGTGGAGACGGGCGGGCTGGTGACGATCACGTACGCCGGCGGACTCATCGCGACGATCGACTGCTCCTGGAGCCAGCCCGACACCGCTCCGAACTGGGGCGGAGTCTCGTTGAAGGTCACGGGCACGCGCGGCTCGGTGGAGATCGAGCCGTTCGCCGAACACGTCGGCGGTATCGGAGTGCGCGGCGGCATCCGTCTCGGCTATGCAACGGATGTCGACGCGCTCCTACTGAAGGAATTCCTCGGCGCGGTGCGCAGCAGCGGCGAGGCCGTGCCAGGGCGCGCCCCCGTTGCGCAGCCCCAGCCCGATGGCGGCGTTGGGCTGCGCACGCTCGAGATCGTCGACGCTGCGCGGCGTTCCGCGGCGACGGGCGTTCCCGTTACGGTGCAGCGCGAGGAGGCACAGCAGGTGTGAAGGATCCCCCGGTTCAGCGCTGGAGCGAGGCGACCTCTGCTGCGACCGATGGGGCGATCGTCGCCGACAAGAGCGACACCGCTGCGGCATCGGATGAACCGGGGTCGGCCGCGTGGGTCATCATCCGCTGCCCGGTGGTGCCGGGAAGGTGGAGCACCTCGAAGTTCAAGTCGAAGTCTCCGACCTCAGGGTGGTGGAAGCGCTTCACTCCACTCACGCACTGCTGCACGGGGTGCTTCGCCCACAGCGCGGCGAACTCGGTGCTCTTGAGCGTGAGCTCGCCGATGAGCTGCGTCAGCTCGGCGTCATCCTGGAACTGGGCGGCGGTGAAGCGGAGCGACGCCACCGCGAGGGTGGCCTCCTCTCGCCAGGAGCGGTAGAGGTCTCTCGTATGGGGGTCGAGGAACAGCAGGTGCGTGAGATTCGGTCGCTCCGAAGGTCGGGAGGGGGCATCGAAGTCCAGGTGCCCCGCGAGGAGCGCATGGCCGAGCGGATTCCACGCGAGTACTTCGTTCCGCCGGCCCATGACGACCGCCGGCACGTCGGACATCGCCTCGAGCAGGCGGATCGTGCCGGGTCGGGCCTGATCGGGTCGCGCCGGGCTGCGGCGCCTCGCCCGCGTCGGCCGCGCCAGATCGTGCAGGTGCGCGCGCTCGTCATCGTTGAGGTACAGCGCGCGAGCGATCGAGTCGATGACGGACTCGGAGGCATTCGTGGACTGCCCCTGTTCGAGCCTCGTGTAGTACGTGGCCGAGACGCCCGCGAGCTGGGCGAGTTCCTCTCGTCTGAGGCCCGGCACCCGACGGACACCGAAGGAGGTGATGCCCGCATCCTCAGGGGTGAGCAGTGCGCGCCGGGCTCGAAGGAACTCACCGAGCTCGTCTGATCCTGTTCTGCTGTCCATGCATTCATTCTGGGTCTTCCGGCAGGAAACAGCCTGCCCTTGCCAGTGCTAGGCAGTCGGGGGATCGGATGAGGCGGGTCTGGTTGCCCTGCGTGGGTCGGCGCAGAGTGATCTCACGGCGCCCTCCGGCGCCGCGATCACTCCACACCAGAAGGAGCCGGGATGTCCAACACCTCCCAGACCATCGATTCCCCTCGACCTGCGACTGCGACTGCGGTTGCCTCTGCGTCTGCGGGTCCGTCCCAGGCAGCAGCGACTCGTTGGACGGGTCGGCAAAACCTCGTGCTCCTCGTGCTGCTCACTGCGAGCTTCACCTTGGCCGTCGACTTCTCGATCCTGAACGTCGCCCTGCCGAGCATCGGCGCCGACGTGGGCTTCTCCATCGATCACCTGCAGTGGATCGCGACGTCGTTCGCACTGCCGGCGGCGGGCTTCACACTCTTCTTCGGTCGCATCGCGGATCTGTTCGGCCGCCGCCGGCTCTTCCTGATCGGCATGGCCTTGCTCGGCGCAGCCTCGTTGGCCGGTGGCCTCGCGCAGGAGCCCGTGCTGTTGATCATCGCCAGAATCGGGCAAGGTGTGGCGACGGCGATCGTCGTGCCGGCGGCGCTGTCGCTGCTCACCACCTCGTTCGCAGAAGGCCCGCAGCGGAACCGGGCGCTCGGCCTCAACGGAGCGCTCATGGCCGCCGGGTTCACAACCGGGGCCATCCTCGGCGGCGTGCTCACCGATGTGCTCAGCTGGCGGTGGGCGTTCTTCATCAACGTCGTCGTTGCGGTCGCGGTGCTCGTCGTCGCGCCGTTCGTGCTCAAGGAGAGCCGGCCTGAAGACCGCCCGAGGCTCGACTTCGCCGGCGCCGTCACCGTGAGTCTCGGCCTGCTCGCACTCGTCTACGGTCTCACGACGGCCGGCGAGACGTCGTGGGGCAACCCGTTGGCGTGGGGATCACTGCTCGTCGGCGCCGCGCTCCTCCTCACCTTCTGGGCGATCGAACAACGTGTCGCGAACCCGCTCGTTCCCGTCGGGATCCTGAAGCGGAAGACGGTCGCCTGGGGCAACACCGCCGGCCTGCTCGCGTTCGCCACCGAGACCTCGCTCGTTTTCCTCTTGACCCTGTACCTGCAGCAGGTACTCGGCTACACGGCGCTCGCCGCGGGCCTCTCGTTCGCCGTGCTCGGAGTGGGCACGGTGCTCGGCGGAATCGTCGGCCCGAAGCTCATCGCCCGGTTCGGTGCGCGGCGGGCGATCGTCGCGGGCTTCCTGGTGCAGGCGGCCGCGACTGCCCCCCTCGTGTTGCTCGGCCCAGAGTCCAGTTGGATCATCCTCCTACTCGCGGCTACGTTCGTCGGCGGCGTCGCCAACCTGGTCGCGATCGTCGGATACGTCGTCACGTCGACCTCAGGTCTGCCCGATGCGGAGCAGGGCCTCGCAACGGGCCTGGTCACCATGAGCCAGCAGGTGGGCATCACGATGGGGATCCCGATCATGTCGGCGATCGTGACCGCGCACGTGAACACGCTCGGCGACACAGGCCCGGCCGGAGTGCTGAGCGGGATCACGATCGCCATCGCGGCGAACGCGGTGCTGTGTGTGATCGCGGCCGTTGCCGTCGCGCTCGCCTTGCGCTCGACCGCGTCGGAGAAGGCCGCTGCGTGAGCGCGCTCGTGCGGGCGGGCACGCCGGGTCTGAACTCTCATTCGTGGGCTGAACTCCCGCGGAATTCCGGGGGAGTTCGACGGAGCGGATGACGGGAATCGAACCCGCGCTATCAGCTTGGGAAGCTGAAGTTCTACCATTGAACTACATCCGCACGCGGCATCCGTCTGACGAATGCACGGTCACCATGCTAGCAAGACGTGCCGCGCTGTTCCTCCCCGATCTGGCGCTAATGGTCAGGCGGCCTCTGCGGCGCGCGGGTGCGCGATCATCGCCTCGTAGACGCTGCCCGCGCCGTGCTGCGAGTACCCGAGCGCGACCGTGCGCTGGTAGAGCGCCCGAACCGCAGCAGGCAGCGTCGCGTCGATTCCCGCGTCCTCGCTGGCGATCGTGATGTGGTCGATGCCAGCCGCCATCATCGCGAGGCTCGCGCCGTCGTTCGGGTACGCACGATCGTCGATCTCCTTCGCGGCGCCCTGCAGGAAGTACGGCATCTGCTCGAAGGTCTCGACGGCGTACGGAAGGAACGTCTCCGCGCGCACCCCGGCCGACGCGAGCAGGGCTGCGGCATGACTCGTGCTCACCACCGCGGTCATGACGATGGCGAGCTGGGCTTGATACCAGAGCAGGGCAAGCCCGGGTTCCGCGCCGACGTATTCCGGTCTGGCGATGCGCGCGAGAGTACTGGACCAACGGTCGAATACCTCGCGAGGCCCGCTGTAGAACGCATACGCCGATTCGTCGCCGACGAGCGACGCGGGCACCATGATGCCGGCCGTGATGAAGGCGGCGCCGTGCTGCTCGGCCCACACGGCAGCGCGCTCCGCCTCGCGCGGCGTGTCGGAGCTGAGGTTCACCAGGACCTTCCCGGCGAGCCGCTCGGCGACCGGGCCGAGCAAGTCGTACATCGCCCGATAGTGGGTGAGGCTGATCAGCACGAGGTCGGCGGCGTCGAGCGCTTCGGCCACGGTACCTGCACGACGAGCGCCCGCGCCCACCAACGCGTCCGCGCGCGAGGCCGTGCGGTTGAAGACGGTGACCGGCAGCCCCTGGCCGAGCAAGGTCGTGGTCATCGCCTGGCCCATCGGGCCGAGCCCGACGACGGTGACCGCGGGCAGTTTCTCAGACATGAATCCCTTTCGTGAAGAAGCGGTTGCCTCCCAAGGCTCTGGCAGCACGGTATTCTTGGCAAGTACCGACTTTCAAGTCAGGTACTTACCAATAGGTCAGTGAAGGGTCGGTATGAAACGCCAGCATCGGCCCTATTCCTGCGGGATCGACGCTGCGATCGACGTGATCGGCGGCAAATGGAAGGCCCTGATTCTCTGGGGCCTGCACTCCGGTGTCCAGCGATTCGGCGAGCTGAGGCGACAGCTGCCCGGCATCACCGAGAAGATGCTGATCCAGCAACTGCGCGAGCTGGAAGCCGACGGAATCGTGCACCGGGAGGTGTACCAACAGGTCCCGCCGAAAGTCGAGTATTCGTTGACTGCGCTCGGAGTGTCGCTGAACGAGTCGCTCGAGGCGCTCGGCGATTGGGGCACGAAGCACATGGACCGTATTGCCTCAGTCCGAGAGGGCGCGGCCCCGCTCGTCCCGTAGTCGGGCACGGTGGGCTTCTCGTCGCTCGAGGGGAGTATGCGACGCTCGGGATTACCGAGTGTTGCTGAGGACCATACCGCAGGCCGCCCACTGCACCAAGGCCTGCGGACGTCCTCGTGTGGTCGCAAACGACCGATTTTGAGCGTGGGCACGGTCGCTCGAAAGGGACGAACAGGAAGTGACGACAAGGGCCCGTGCCGATCTAACTGAGGTTGCGACGTGGACCACCTATTACGATTGCGCGATGTGGTGGTCGGAGAACGAGTGGGCAGCGCTTACGGATTCGCTCACATGCGGCATGTGTGTCGACGCGCACTTGGATGAGAACGAGCACAGTATCTTGGTCGCGTCGACAGCGACCACTCATGTGCGTATTGCGCGGAATCAGGCTCACCGTGGTTACTGCATCGTGATCCTCCGCGCGCATGTCACCGATATGGGCCATTTGCCACCCGAGCAGCTGAGCGCGTTCTGGGCCGACACGCAACGCGCCGGCCGCGCAATCCAAGCAGCATTCGAGCCCCGTAAGATCGACTACCTCGTCATGGGCCATCGCATGCCCCACCTCCACTGCCACGTGTTCCCGCAACACTCCTCAGATGATCCGAAGCGCAACGTCGACATCTCCGACGGGCCGGACCATCGGTCGCCGCTTGCGCTCCGGGAGGACGCGCAAGCACTCCGGCATTCCTGGGACGAGCTGCCCAGCAGCGCCCGGTAAGAATCCTCAGGCGCAACGCCGCGTCACAGCCGATGTGCTCGACCTTGCATGGCGGACGTCGGCGCTCAATGTGTCTCCAAACTCTAGGGCGACGAGACGACTCTCATAACTACGTCGCATGTGCGCTGTGTTCATCGCGCGCGACGCGCCTCTTCCAGCAGCGACGCGGTTGCTGCCGGATCGACCTCTTCAAACTCGGCAGAACTCTCGGCGATAAAGGCGTTGCGATCCTTGTAAAGGCTGTCGCGATAAGCCAGAACGTCGGCTAGGCGAAGCTTCCGGCGCATCGCACCCGGTACGGTCGCTGCAAGTTCACCCTTGTTGATCAATTCGACAACCGTCGGTCGGCTGATGCCAAGGATCTCAGCTGCTTGCTGAGTGCTAATCTCTCGGTCGCGAGCAATGATGCTCACAGATTGGCCGCGGTTCAGAGCGTCAACCACATCTTTGAGTAGACCAAAGATTGGCTCACTCAACTCGACCTTGTCGTGCTCGCTGGCACCACTGCGTTCGAGCTTGAGTGCATTCGGTTTTTCAAGTGCGAACGTCGGGTTCTTCCGTTCCGGGGTGCCGACTCCCATGATGGCGAGCCTCTCGTGAGCGACGCGCCACCGGGAGATCACAGAACGCCGCCAAATAGCGCCACCAGTCACACGATGCCCGACCGGGAAGGCGTGACGACAGCGTTGCACCAATACCTAACGGATGGGTGGTATTCGATTTGGATGTCCCACGCCGATGTCGATCGCCCCAGTAGGCTGTCCCCGTGCTTCTCTCGGATCGTGACATCAGGGCCGAACTCGACCGCGAACGCATCCGTCTGGAACCGTACGAACCGGGCATGATCCAGCCTGCGTCGATCGATGTGCGGCTCGATCGGTACTTCCGGCTGTTCGACAATCACAAGTACCCGTTCATCGACCCGGCCGAAGACCAGCCCGAGCTGACCCACCTCATCGAGGTGCGACCCGACGAGGCATTCATCCTGCACCCGGGCGAGTTCGTGCTCGCGTCGACGTACGAGGCGGTCACCCTGCCCGATGACGTCGCTGCACGTCTCGAGGGCAAGAGTTCGCTCGGGCGTCTCGGCCTGCTCACCCACTCGACGGCCGGGTTCATCGACCCGGGCTTCACCGGTCACGTCACGCTCGAGTTCTCGAACGTCGCAACTCTGCCGATCAAGCTCTGGCCGGGTATGAAGATCGGCCAGATGTGCTTCTTCCGCTTGTCGTCGCCGAGCGAGCGACCGTACGGCTCGGCCGAGTACAGCTCGCGCTACCAGGGCCAGCGGGGCCCGACGGCGTCGCGGTCGTTCCACAACTTCCACCGCACGGATGTCGGTGCGTCCGACGCAGGCTCGCAGGGCAACTGACCCTCGGGTCGAGGCCCGCGGGAGCTCAGAGGAACAGCAGAACGGCCGCGACGACCATCACGGCCGCTGTGGCGAAGTGGATGCCGATGGCGGCCGACAGGCGGCCGTGATTGCGGATGATCGGGCTACGCCGAAGCGCATCCCGCGATGTACGACGCGATGTTCGTTCGCGGAACGGGCCTCGCGTTCGCCGATGAGCGCACCTCGCCGCAGCTGGTGGCGGGCTTCTCCGAACTCCGCGCGGCGGTGCAGCCGTTCACCGAGCAACCCGACACGCTCGCCGAGGTGCTGTGGGCGAGCCTGCACGGCCTGACGATGCTGCAACGTACCCGTCGCGTCCCAGGTGACGGCGAGGACCGCCTTGCGGTGCTGCTCGGCCTGATCACGGGCTGATCGGCGTCAGCCGGCCGCTGTCTACGAGTGCGCGTCGGTCGACGAGTGCATGTCGGTCGCGGCATGCGCCGCGTCGGGCTCAGCCAGCTCCGCGTCGGAGGCGAGCATGAACGCCATGGTCGCGTCGAGCGTCGCATCGGCGCGCAGCACCCGGTTGTGGCCGAAGCCTTCGGTCGGCACGAGCCGGGCCGAGTCGCGGTTCGCCTCGAGCAGTCGCTCGGACTCGGCGAACGGCACCCGCCGGTCGCCACGGTCGTGCACGAGCAGCAGGGGCGTGGCGTCGGGCAGCGGATGTCCCACGGCCGAGTAGCGCTCGAACGGGTCGGGCCGGCCGCGGAAGACGCGAGCGGCGAATCGTCGGGCGAGCGCATCGCGCGTCGCGCGGTCGAGTCTGAACATCTCGCCGAACAGCTCGACGAAGATGCGCGGATCGGCGGCGCCTGCGATGGAGACGACCCGGTTCGCCTCAATGCCGTCGTGCACGGCCATGAGCGCGGCGAGGGAGCCGAAGGAGTGGCCGACGAGGCCGTGCCACGGTCCTTCGCGGCGGGTGAGCTCGTCGATGATGTCGAGGTGGTCGACGAGGTAGGTGTCGCGACCCGGGGAGTCGCCGTTGGCCGGCGCGTCGAACGCGAGCACTCGGAACCCCTCGCTGCGCAGCTCGCGGACGAGCGGTGCGAACACGCTCGCGCGTGATTGCCAGCCGTGCGCGAGCAGCACGGTGCGCTCTCCGCTGCCCCACTCGTAGGTGACGATGTCGACACCGGTGCCGTGTATGCCGGGGATGCGCACCGTGCCGCGTCGGGCGGCCCGATGCGTCGCGAGGTCGGCGGCTGCGATGGGCGTGCGCCGCCCGATCCGAATGAAGAGCGGCAGTGCGACGGCGGCGCCCGCCTCGGGTGAGACGGCCGCAGCGGTGCGGACGCCGGCGGCGATGACGGATGCAGCGGACATCGTGACTCCTCAATGGTGGCGGTGAACCAACAGTACGAACGGTCGTACGTACACTATACGAACGATCGTGCGTAAAATCGAGAGCATGACCGATATCGATGGCCGGCGACTGCGAGGGGATGCCTCGCGACGCATCGTGCTCGCGAGCGCGGTCGACATCGCCTCGGTCGAAGGGCTCGACGGCCTCTCGATCGGGCGGCTCGCAACCGCAGCCTCGGTCAGCAAGAGCGGGGTCGCCACGTTGTTCGGCACCAAGGAACGCCTGCAGCTCGCCACGGTCGACGCAGCACGCGATCAGTTCCTCCGCACGGTCGTCGATCGTGCGCGCGTCGAGCCACGAGGCATCCGCAGGCTCGTCGCGCTCTACGATCACTGGATCGCCTACTCTCGCGACCGCGTGTTTCCCGGCGGATGCTTCTTCGGCACGGCGATCGCCGATGTCGACGCCAAGCCCGGGCCGGTTCGCGACGCCGTGGCCGCTTGCTTCGACTCGTGGAACTCGTACCTCGTGGTGTCGATCGGGTATGCGGTCGCGCAGGGCGAGCTGAACGCCGAAGTCGACGCCGAGCAGATCGCTTTCGAAGCGACCGCGGTGCTCGATGCGGCCAACAGCCGCTCGGTGATGACCGGGGCGAACGCACCATATCGGCGGGCGCGCGTGGCGCTCGCTGCACGGCTGTTCGCGGGCGCCGCCGACCCGGGCGTCGTCGCGACGTTCCTCGCCGTCGACGACGAGCTGGTCGCGTCGCGCTGACGAAGGGGCTTCGAGGTCCGCAGTCGTCAGCGATCGGCGAGGTAGGCCAGCACGGCATGCACGCGCCGGTGGCCGCTCTCGCTCGGAGGGAGCCCGAGCTTGGCGAAGATGCTGCCGATGTGCTTGTGCACGGCGTTCTCGGTGACCACGAGGCGAGCGGCGATCTGGGTGTTGTCGTCGCCCTCGGCCATCGCCGCGAGCACCTCGGTCTCGCGAGGCGTCAGTCGGTCGAGCGGGTCGTGGGGTCGTGGCCCCAGCAATTGGGCGACGACCTCGGGATCGATGACCGTGCCCCCGGCAACGATCCGGTGCAGGGCGTCGATGAACTGGCGTACGCGGCTGATGCGGTCCTTCAGGAGGTAGCCGACGTGCCCCCGATCGTCGCTGAGCAATTCGGCGGCGTACTGCCGCTCGACGTACTGCGAGAGCACGAGCACCGGCAGGGTCGGTCGACGGCGTCGTGCCTCGAGTGCGGCGAGCACGCCCTCGTCGCGAAACGTCGGCGGGAGTCGCACGTCGACGATCACGAGCTCGGGGTCGTGCGCCTCGACGGCAGCGAGGAAGGCCGGGCCGTCGCTCGCGATCTCCGCCACTTCGAAGCCGTAGGTGTCGAGCAGCAACTCGAGCCCAGCGGAGAGCAGCACATTGTCTTCGGCGACGACTACCCGCACGGGATCTCGACCGCGATCGTCGTCGGCCCGCCGTCCGGGCTTGCGATCGACACGTCGCCGTCGAGTGCGGCCACTCGCGATCGGATGCCGGTGATGCCGGTGCCTCGGCGTTCGTCGACCCCGCCGACACCGTCGTCGCGGACTTCGACGCGCAACTCGTCGCCGTCTCGTCGGAGCCGTACGTCGACGTGATCGGCGCTGCTGTGCTTGACGGCGTTGGCGATGGCCTCGCTGATCACGAAGTAGACCGCGGTCTCCACGGCCACTGGGACGGCGCCCAGCTCGCCGCTGTCGATCGATACGGGGATGCCGGAGCGACTGCCGAGTGCGGCCAATGCGCCCGAGAGGCCGCGATCGGCGAGGATCGGCGGATAGATGGTGCGGATGACGCCCCGGAGTTCGGTCATCGCCTCCTCAGTGCCCGCATGGGCCTCTTCGAGCAGCTTCGCCACGGCCGGGTCGATCGTGCCGGACTCCCGTGCCATGCCCAGCTTCATCGCGATCGTCACGAGGCTGGCCTGCGTGCTGTCATGCAGGTCGCGCTCGATCCGCCGGAGCTCGGCACCGTGCGCATCGACCACTCCGACGCGGGTGGTGGTCAACGTCTCGATCCGTTGCGCGAGCGCGTCGGCTCGTGACGGCGCCAGGGTCGCGACGCAGCCGCGAGCGTGTACCCGAGCAAGTGCCGGAACGACCCACAGGGCGAGCGCGCAGGCGACGACGGCGCAGACGACGAACAGGAAGCCCGCTGTGCCCCAATCGTGTGCCCGGACGCCGGCGATCTGCAGCGGGAACCCGGTCGGGAACGCCCACCAGAAGGGCAGCATCGCCGACACGACGATCAGAGCAGCGCACAGGAACGCGACCAGCCCGAACAACGTGCCGACGGCGAAGTGGTACGGCAGCCAGATCGCGACCCGCCACGTACCGGGGTCTCGCAGCAGCCGCATCACCGCGGCCGGTCCGATCGAGCTCGACACGGGTGCCAGCGGAGTCATCTCCGCGCTGAGCAGTTCGGCGGCCCGACGCTGATGCCATGCCGCCCAGCGGTTCAGGCCGGCGACGGCCTTCGGAAACAGCACGAGTCCGGCGCCGAAGACCACGATCGTGAGTGCGGCGACGACGGCGAGCAGGCCGAGCACGCTCGAGATCATCGCCGACGGCAATGTGACCAGCAGGTATCCCAGGCTCTGCGCCGCTCGTCGGGTTCGGCTCGCCATCGTGGTCTCCTCATGGGGTGTCATTGCACCAGTCTCGAACGAGGGGGCACGACGGTCACTACAGCGGGCTACCCTATCGTCGCGTGCGGCGACTCGTGCTCGTCTGGCGACGCGCGCTCGATCGATGCGCATGACGAGCGCGACGTCACCAGCGGTTGTGCACGTCTTCCGCCCAACCGGCGAGGCCGTCGACCGTGATCCATTCGCCCTCGTCGGTCTGCACCCGCCCTGCGAATGTGCCGAAGCACTGGTGGGTCGTCGACCGGATGACGAGCAGATCGGTGCGCGCGTAGCGGTCGTAGAACGGGGTGAACTCGAGCTCCACACGGTCGGTCGACATGTGCCATGGCCGCATCCAATCAGACGGGTCGAACTGCCAGCGCAGGGCCGTCGGGATCTTGTGCACTCGGCCGTCGACGGTGAATGCGGTGTGCGAGAGTCCGTTGCGGATGCCTTGCGGGCCGCCGCCGCCGAGGTTGATGCCGATGCGGCGGCCTTCGGCCACACCGACGGCGGCACCCCAGTTCCAGTCGGTGCGGTACGGGCCGCGGGAGCGGGCGTGGTCGAGCACGGCGAAGCTGTGCTCCGCAGGCACGTCGCGCACCACTCCGTCGATCGTGAGGCTGCCGGATGTCGGCCGGTCGACGTCTTTGACGGTGTAGTCGACCAGCCGCCGACTGTGGGGCGAGGCGATGCCCATCGCCTCGTGCCCCGGGCGAGTCTCGGCGACGACGTCCACCTGCACCCGCTCGCTCTCCGCGCGCAGTCGTGTGCCGCCGTCGATTTCCTCGAACCGGAGCGACAGGCGTCTGCCCCGCGAGGTGTTCGGCCCCGCACCGTGGGTTCCGGCCAGCGATACGCCGCGACTGAATGGACCGATCTCGAAGGCGTCGATGGTCTGCATGCTCGTTCGGTCGAGCACCCAGAGCTGGCGCACGTTCGCGAAATCGAGCGCCGCGATCGTGAGCGCAATGACATGCGTCGGGGTCACGATGCCCCAATACTCCCATCGCTTGTTGCGTCCCCAGCCATACCATCCGCGTCCGATTCGATCGGTGTCGTGGAACTGGTGGCGAGTCCAGCCGACGGATGCCGGGTCGAGGCGTCCGTTCGGCCGGACGAGGTCGACCGGCGCGATGATCTCACGTGCGGTCATCGAACGCGCCTGATGGGGAGGACCGAGAGCGCACCGAGCCCGGCGAACACGATGCCGGCGACGAACACCGACGTGTAGCTGCCGGTGGCGGTGATGAGCGCCCACACCACGACCGGCGTGAGGGCCTGGGGGAGCGTCGTGGCGATGTTCAGGATGCCGAGGTCCTTTCCCGCCGCCTCGGCGGCCGGCAGCACCTCGGTCATGAGGGCCGCATCGACGCTCAGGTAGATGCCGTAGCCGAGCCCGAAGGTGGCGGCGAGGGCGAACATGCCGCCGATGGTCGGGGAGACCAGAGGGATCACGAGGGAGCACGCCATGATGAGCGACGCGATGATGACAAACACCTTCCGGCGCCCCGAGCGATCCGAGAGCTTGCCCGTCACGAACGCCGTGGCGAGGGCCCCGACCAGCATCACGGCGGTGAGCGGTGTACTGAGCGCGGTGGACTCGGCGTCGGAGATGCCGATGTAGTCACGCAGGATGTACAGCAGGTATGACTGCACGCTCTGGTAGGCGAGGATCATCAGAAACCGGCCAGCGAATGCCCACCAGAAGTCCGAATGCTGCTTCGGGTTCACCCAGAAGCTCGCGAAGAACAGCTTCCAGCTGAATGGCGCCACCTCGAGGTCACGCGACGAGAAGTCGCGGTTGAAGATCGTGAAGGCCAGGGTGACGACGAGGATCATCCCGCCGAAGACGGCGTAGCCGATGCCGATGCTGTTCGCGAAGAACCCGGCGCCCGCGACGCCGAGGCCCATGCCGAGGAACGTGCCCATGGCGAGCACTCCCGAGGCGGCGCCGAACCGCTCCTTCGGGATTCGGTCGGGCACGATCGCCGCCTGAGCGGTGCCGATCGCGTTCAGGGCGAGCATGACGAGCACCCAGTACACGCCGATCCACCATAAGCTCGCCGCGCCAGAGAGCAGCACCATCATGACGGCAGCGGTCGCCGCCGAGATGACCATCCACGGTGCGCGCCGACCGAACCTGCTGCGGGTGCGGTCGGAGAATGCGCCGATCAGCGGGTGGACGATGATCGCGCCGATCGAGGACGCCGTCATCACGAGGGCGAGGTTGCCCACCTTGTTCGCCGGGTCCAGCTGCTGCACCTGATCGGGAATGAAGATCACCATGAACGCGGCGTAGCAGCTGAGCATCGCGGCGTTCATCACGAACATCCACGTCAGCAGCCGTCGATCCGACGTTCGTGCAGGCGTGATCGTAGGACTCGGGGTGAGCGCGCTCATGGGGCTCCTTCTCCGTGGCGACGCTGCCGCGGCGATCCAGTGACGCCGGTCGGGTCCGGCGGCGGGTTCACCCACTGTAGCTGCGGCGCTTCCCCCTTGCGCACGGATGCCGCGACGAACGAGGGGCCCGCCGCTGGCGGACCCCTCGTGGTGCATCGACGCACCTACCGCGACGAACGAGGGGCCCGCCGCTGGCGGACCCCTCGTGGTGCATCGACGCACTTACCGCGACGATCAGGCGCGGTCTGCCCCGTGCCCGGTGCGACCGTGCCCGGTGCGACCGTGCCCGGTGCGGCCACGACGGGCGCCGTGGTCAGGGTGCTGGCGCGGATCGCCGTGCTGATCGGCGTCACCGTGCACGTGCACATGGACGTGCACATCGTTGCGAGCGGCACCTTGGCCGCACTCGCCGCGGCCCGCGCCGTGGCGGTCGCCGTGGCGGTGGCCGTAGCCCTCGCCGAAGTGACGGCGGCCGAAGCCGCGGCCATGGCGGCGCGGCATCCGCTCGTCTTCGCTCCAGCCGAGCTCGCGGGCGATCGCCTCGAGTGAGGCGAGCGTCGTCGCGAAGTCTTCGGGGCTGACGGAGCCGGCGACCTTCGCACGCAGCGAGGAGACTCGCTCGTGCAGTGACGCACGTGCGGCCTCGCCGGCTTCGGTGAGGCGCCAGGCGCCCGGTTCGCCCTCGACCCAGCCGCGCTCGACGAGGGGCTCGACGCGCTCGGGGCGCGCTGCGAGCTTCTCGCTCATGCGGGGATCGGTGACGGTGCCGGCCACGAGGTTGAGGCGGCGCCAGTCGCGGCGGGTGATTCCCTCCGCCGCGAAGAGTTCGCGCATTCCGTCGTCGAGACGACGTTCGATGACCCGGAGCCAGAAGCCGAGTGGGCGCGGGCTCGTCGGGATGGACGTGTTACTGGTGTTGCTGTCTGGAGTGATGTTGTCGTTGTTCGACATGGGTGTTCCTTTCGTGCGCGATGCGCATCGGTGTCGCGGGCGGCGCTGGAGGCTCGCCCGCTGTGGCAGGTGCGCACGGGCGGCTCTCGCTCATGCCCGTGTCACGCACCTGGTCTATTGCATGCTCCGTTACATGTTTATGTAAAATGACATACATGAGCGCATCGAGTCAAGTCCCTCCCGGCGAACATTCAGGGTCGGATGCCGCGGCCGGCGCCTCGGGCGACCCGATCACGCTGATCGAGCAGTCGCTCGTCACGATGCGCCGCGACCAGGAGCGGCGTCGCCTGCAGCGCCGCTCAGAGCACTTCGGGCGAGGCGGGCACGAGCCCGGCGAGCCCGGCGATCATGAGGGCCACGGACATCGGCGGGGTCGCGGTGTGCCGGACGAGTGGGGCGCACGCGGCGGCATGGGCGGTCTTGGCGGCGGGGGCGGCCGGGGTGGCCCGACGCGGCACGGGCTCGCGCATGCGGCGCGCTTCCGCCTGCTCGACGCGCTCGAGGGCGCAGGGCACCCCCTGTCGGTGAGCGAGCTCGCCGACGCGATCGGCGTCGATCAACCGCGCGCGAGCCGGCTCGTGCAGGCTGCCGTCGAGGCTGGTCACGTGCGCCGAGAGGTGGACGCCTCCGACGCGCGGCGCAGCGCGCTCGTGCTGACGGGGGCCGGGCGCAACCTGCTCGCGAGCGCACGGGATACGCGCCGCAGCGCTGTGGAGACCGCGCTCGCCGGATTCACGCCCGAAGAGACTGCCGAGTTCTCGCGCCTCTTTTCACGCTTCATCGAGGCGTGGCCCCGCGACTGAGGTGCCCGATCGGTCGCCACCGACTCACTGAGTTCCGTCGGACCACTTGACGCCCTCGCGCGCCGTGATCACGGCCCGGGCGGATTCGAGGTTCCACTCCACCGATTCGGCCAGCCAGGGGGGTGGGCGCCTCGGTCGGGTCGATCTCGTTGAAATGCCGAGCGCGTGCAGCGCCCCCAGGCCAAGACCACCGAGCGCCGCGAGGCCGTGCTCAAGGCCGCCATGAACGTATTCGGTGCTCGCGGCTACAACAAGGGCGCCCTCGTCGAAGTCGCTGAACAGGCCGGCATGACCCACGCCGGCGTGCTGCACCACTTCGGCAGCAAAGAGGGGCTGCTCGTCGCGATGCTGCTCGACTCGGCATCCGCGCTCATCGCCGTCATGGACGGCCTGCAGGTGCAATGGCTCCTGAAACCCGACGCCGTCGACATGCCCCGCATCGTCAGCCGCACGCTCGACGAGATCGTCGCGCGCCTGCGCGCGCAGACGCGGCTGGGCTCCGACGGCCGCAAGTGAGTCGACGGCCCGGCCCGGCCGCCGCGGGGCATCCGCTCGGTCAGCCCTACTTGGTCGGCGCCGTCGCCTTCACCGGAATCAGGAGCGCGAGCCCGAGTGCGATCACGAGGATGATGCCGAGGATGCCGAAGTACGGCTCGCCGCCGATCGTGACGAAGAGCGCGAACGCCGTCGGTGCGAGGAAGCTCACCGCACGGCCGGTCGTCGCGTAGAGGCCGAAGACCTCGCCCTCGCGGCCCGCCGGGATGAGCCGCGCGAGGAAGGTGCGGCTCGCCGACTGCGCGGGGCCGACGAAGAGGCAGAGCGCGAGACCGGCGGTCCAGAACACGATCTGACCGCCGTCGTGCAGGAAGAACACGAGCAGGCCGCTGACGACGAGCCCGATGAGCGCCGTCACGATGACGGGCTTCGCACCGAGCTTGTCGTCGAGGGCGCCGACCGCGATCGTCGAGATGCCGGCGACGACGTTCGCGGCGATCGCGAAGATGATGACCTCGCCCGCCGAGAAACCGAAGACGGATGCCGCGAGCACGCCGCCGAACGTGAACACTCCCGCAAGCCCGTCGCGGAACACCGCGCTCGCGAGCAGGAACCACACCGTGTTGCGCTGCTCCTTCCAGAGCCGCTTGATGTCGCGGCCGAGGCGGGCGTACGAGGCGAAGAAGCCGATCTTCTCTCGGTCGACGGCGGCGGGGTTGCGGTACTCGGGCACCGCGAAGAGCACCGGCAGGGCGAAGAGACCGAACCAGACCGCCGAGACGAGCATCGTGACCCGCACGTCGAGACCGTTCTCGCCGGTGACGCCGAAGAGGCCCACCTCGGGCTGGATGAAGCCGAAGTACACGATGAGCAGCAGCACGATGCCGCCGACGTAGCCCATGCCCCAGCCGAAGCCAGAGACCTTGCCGATCGAGCGCGGGGTCGAGACCTGCACGAGCATCGCGTTGTAGTTGACGCCCGCGAACTCGAAGAACACGTTGCCGGCTGCAACCAGGAAGAGGCCGAGCAGCAGATATTCGGGCGCCGGCAGTACGAAGAACATCGCAAGCGTCATCGCGACGACGATGTAGGTGTTCACCGCGAGCCAGAACTTGCGCCGCCCGCTCGTATCGGATCGCTGCCCGGTGATCGGCGCGAGCAGGGCGATGAAAAGGCCAGCGATGGCGAGTGCCCACCCGAGTTGCGCTTCGACGGTGCCCGTCGGCCCGAATGATTCGCTCGTGAGGTACACCGTGAACACGAACGTCGTGACGACCGCGTTGAAGGCCGCCGAGCCCCAGTCCCACAGCCCCCACGCGAGAATACGGCCCTTGCGCGCTCCGGCCTCGGTGACCGCCGTGACCTGTGCGGTCTCCACCCCGATCGTCGCGGCGGCTCCGTCGGACGGCGTGAGATGCGACGGTGGGAAGTTGCGCGGCGTCTCGGGTGAACCCTGCGGAGGCGTCGGATCGGTCATGGCTGCAGTCTCGTTCTCTCAGGTGAACAGCGGGTGGCGGATGCTGCGGAGCCGCGACATCCGGAGGTCTCCGGGCTCGCGCTGGTCCGCATCGACCCGTGGGCACTGTATCGCCTGCGCGGTGCCGTGTGAACGGCGGCGCGCGGCCGGGAAATGCGGCACGTCGGCGGAATACCTCGTCGGCGCCTCGCGCTGCACCTTGGCATGGGCCTCGACGCAGCACTGTTCATCCACCTCCGCGACACCGACACGGTGCACATCGAGACGAAGACCCGCGACGGGCGCCGTCTCTCGACGCCGATCTGGTCGGTCGCTGTCAACGACGCGATCTATGTGCGCTCGGCGTACGGCCCGGAGTCCAAGTGGTACCTGCGCGCGACCCGCAATGCAGGCGTGGGCTTCCGCTCCCCGGTCGGGTCGCAGGCTGTTTCGCTCGAGGCGGTGCGCGACCCAGATCTCGAGTTGCGCATCGACGACGCGCTGCGTGTGAAGTACGCGGCCGAACCGGCAGCCGTCGCCGAGATGCTCACGCCCGCGGCGCGCGACACGACGCAACGTGTCGTGCCGGTCGCCGACGCGACGGCCCGGGTGTAGCGCTCAGGATCCGCCGCGCCGCTCTGTCACTGCAGCTCGAGCACCGATTCGAGCAGCTGGTTGTAGCTCGCGAAGTGCAGCACTCCGTTGCTCAGTTGCACCGAGGGCTGGTAGTTCGAGTCGTAGTCGGCGGGTGCGAGGTAGGTGCCGTCTCCACGTTCGGTGTCGTCGAGCCAGCCTTCGGCTTGGAGCTCGGTGAGCCAGGCGTCTCCGGCGTCGCCCACGTCGAGGCGCGCGTACCAGACGGAGACATCGCTGCTCGGCTTGCTCCAGACGCAGACGAGGGCGCCCTCGTCTGCCATGCGCTCCATGACGGGCCCGAGCAGGAACGGATCGTCTTCGTCGAGAACGAGACCGTCGTCGGCGAGCTGTGCGTACTCGTCGGCGGTGAACACCGACGCACAGCTCGTCGCCGGCTGGGCGGGGTCGGTCGCGGCCTCGGTCGGTTCGGCGGTCTCGGAGGCGACCGGCGTGGCCGTGCCTGTCGAGGTCGAGCCGGAATTCTCGAGCGGGGTCGCCCCGCATCCGCTCAGGAGGAGGGCGAGCGCGCCCGCAGCGAGCACCGTGATCGATTGGGTTCGAAGTTCCATACCGAGAGAATAGGAAGATATCTTCCTATTCGCAATGGGTGTTGGCGAATCGTGACCTGAGTTCAGGGTTGTCCCTGAGCCGGGCAGACTGGGCCGGCGGATGTCTGGGCCGGCGGATGTCTGGGCCGACGGACGTCGTGGGCGCCGCGACATCCGCCGTCTCAGCTGTAGACCTCGGCGATCAGCTCGCTGAAGAGCTGCTCTGCGTCGCACTCGAGGCGTTGCCGGGTGAACCAGTCGCAGACGTTCTTGCAGTCGCGGTGCAGTAGATCGAACCCCTGCGGGTTCGAGACCACGTCGACGACCTGCGGCAGGTCGATCGCGACGACCCGCCCGTGCAGCACGAGTAGGTTGTACGGCGAGAGGTCGCCGTGAGCGAGCCCCGAGTGCGCGAGCGTGCGCATGAACTCCACGACCTGGTGGAACAGATCGCGCAGTTCGTCGGGGGTCGCGCGCACCTGCGCGAGCCGCGGGGCCGCGACCCGGCCGTCGCCGATGAACTCCATGAGCACCTCGGTGCCGCCGACCTGCACCGGGTACGGCACGGATGCCCCGAGCTCGGTGAGTCGCTTCAGCGCCTCGAACTCGGCGTACGCCCACTGCACGCGCGCGACCTCACGGCCGAACGTCGATCCCTTCGCGACGGCGCGCGCGTCACGACTGCGGCGGGTGCCGCGGCCCTCGGTGTAGACCGTCGAGCGGTGGAAATCGCTGTGCTCGTTGCCTCGATAGCGCTTCGCGGCGAGCAGCACGCTTCTGCCGGGCGTGCCGGGTTCCGCACCCGGCACGGCGCGTTCGATGAGGTTGAGGTCGGCCTCCTTGCCGGTCTTCACGACGCCGAGCTCGGTGTCGATCGCCGCGGCATCCGTGACGAGCCAATCGGGGCGCGGCTCCGGGCCGCGCTCGGAGGGGGTGGTCGCCGGCCAGGTCGACCAGCGTTGGTCCTCGCCGGGTTCCGTGGTCTGGAACGCGAGGTCGCCCGCGTCGAAACGCGGGGTCGTGAGGTCGTGGGATGCCGCGTGCGAACGCAGCACGGCAGAAACGTCGAGTGACGTGGTGATGTGCAAGGTGGATCTCCGTGGATCGCGGAGGCCACCGGGCCGCTCTTAGCGGGAGGGGGCCTCGCAAGTGAAAGGAACGTGGAGGTTCACGACAACGACAGCCATGATCGACTCCTTCCCTCACCGGATGCACCGGACCCATGCCGCGCGAATGACGCAGCTTCGGCAGTTTAGGGCGCTTCGCCCGGCGCGTCTAGTGGCCGACCCAGCTGGGGTCGTCGACCATCGACTGCAGTTCGTTCATGAAGCGCGCCGCATGGAACCCGTCGGCCGCCGCGTGGTGCACCTGCAGCGCCAGCGGCATGAACGTCGACCCGTCGCGTTCGACGAACCGCCCGATCGTGAAGATCGGTGCCAAGTGTCCGTTGCCGCCCGTGATGTCGAGCGTGAAGCCCGTGAAGCCGAGCCACGGAATGCTCGACACGTCGAAGATGTTGGCCGGCAGATCGCCTTGCGGGAACAGGCCGGTGGCCGTGCTGAATCGGTCGAGGTCGGCGACCACCGCGTCGTGGAAGACGGTGAAGTCGCCGTCGTAGGGCGTCCAGACGCATGAGAACGTCTCGAGCTCGGAGTTGAACACCGTGTACGCCGGATGCACCTCGCTCCACGTGCCCGGCCCGCCGCCGTCGGTCGTGGTCATGCGGAACTCGGCGAAGCGGTTCACGAGCGTCGCGAGTGCGTAGATCTGGGCAGGGTAGGTCTTGCGGCCGACCGCTCGGAGCGCCGTGCGCAGGGCCGTCACGTCGACCTCGGTGGTGACGCTGTAGCTGCACGGCACCGCATCGCGGTAATGCTCGTAGTGTTGGCGGCGCGGCCAGTCGGCCAGATCGATCGGGTCGACGTGCGACATGTTCCTCCTGGATCGCGGATCGCCGTCAAGCCTCTCACCTTCGGCGCGGAGCAGGGTCGGCGCATGCGGGACGACATGCAGCACGAGGCATCCGACACTGTGCTGCTCGCTCCGTCGCGTCGGCCATGGCGATCGCCGCGGCCGGCTCGCGGGGCTCAGTTCAGCGGCTGTGGTCGGCGAGAATCTGGTTGACGTCGATCTGCGACAGGAGGTGCTGCCAGTCGAGCTCGCGGGCGACGTCGGCGATGTCGGCGTCGGCGAACGCCTTGCCGTTGCGGTGCACGACCACGCCGGGTGGCACGAGTTCGTTCAGTCGAGCGAGGATTGCGTCGTCGACCGCCTCGGGGTCGAAGTCCGCGCCGATGCGCGCGTACGTGTCGGCGGAGAGCGTGTACGAGACGAGACCCACTTCGATCGGTTCCGGCATGGTTGTCCTCCTCGGTCCAGGTGACGCAAGTCTCCTGCACATCCCGTCATTGCGCGACCCCGAAGGCGATGATGAGGTGCTTCGATGGACGGCCAGCCATGCACGCGGTCGCAATACGAGGTGTTGGTCGAGGTGGCCGGAGTACCACTCCGGGGTCAGTCGTGAGGTGGGCGACGCAGTCGCTTGACGTCGGTGCGCCGCTTCTTCGCTTCCAAGCGCCGTTCCTTGGCACCGCGACTCGGTCTCGTCGGTCGTCGTGACGGTGACGGCGGCCGCAGAGCGTCGGCCACGACAGTGGCCAGCCGAGCGCGCGCAGCATTCCTGTTGCGCAATTGCGCGCGATGCTCGGATGCTGTGATCGTCAGTACTCCGTCGACAACGCGACTGCTCAGACGCTCGAGGAGTCGCTCCCGCTGGATCGGAGAGAGAACGGCCGAGCCTGCCACATCCCATACGAGTTCCGCTCGGGAGTCGGCAGTGTTCACGCCTTGCCCGCCGGGACCGGATGACCGCGAGAACCGCCACGACAGCTCAGACTCGGGGATCGTGAGTGTTGAGTCGACCCGAAGACCGGGACGGTGGGCGGCGGGCATGGATCCATCATCCTCTGACGATCGTGAAGTCGAGCATGGTCCGCGTCGGCCGGCCGAGCCTGTCCAACGCGCATCCGCCGACCTGAAGGGTTCCGGATGGCGAGCCGGCTCCACCTACTGCGCCAGGTAGAACGACCTACTGCGCCAGGTAGAACGACCTACTGCGCCAGGTAGAGATCGACGCGAGGAGGTCAACCGCACGGACGCTTCCCTGTTCTCCCAGCCGGGTGACCCCCGGGTGACGCCAAGGAGGATTTCGCTGCGTTTCCCGCCGCGGACAGGACAACCCTTCATACGCTGGATGGATCGGAGCGGACACGCTCTCGTCCAGCTCCGACTCAGTGCCATACCGATCGGATAGGTGGTCCACCCATGCATTACAGCAGCGGCAACTACGAGGCATTCGCCCGGCCCCGTAAACCTGTGGGCGTTGACGACAAGACCGCCTGGCTGGTCGGTGCCGGGTTGGGCAACATGGCGGCCGCGATCTTCATGATCCGCGACGGTCAGATGAAGGGTGAGAAGATCACCATCCTCGAGGAGCTCAGCCTGCCCGGCGGTGCGCTCGACGGCATCAAGTACCCCGAGAAGGGGTTCGTGATCCGCGGTGGACGCGAGCTGGAAGACCACATGGAATGCCTCTGGGATCTCCTGCGGACGGTGCCCTCCCTTGAGGTCGACGGCAGCATGCTCGACGAGTTCTACTGGCTGAACAAGGATGACCCGAACTCCTCCAAGCGTCGCGTGACCGAGAAGCAGGGGCAGGACGCCGGCACGAACTTCAAGTTCGGACTCAGCTCGAAGGCGCAGAAGGAGATCGTGAAGTTGTTCCTCGCCACCCGTGAGGAGATGGAAGGCAAGCGCATCGACGAGGTCTTCTCCAAGGAGTTCCTTGAAAGCAACTTCTGGCTGTACTGGCGCACGATGTTCGCGTTCGAGGAATGGCACTCCGCGCTCGAGATGAAGCTGTACTTGCACCGCTTCGTGCACCAGCTCGGCGGCTTCCCCGACATGTCCTCCCTGAAGTTCACGAAATTCAACCAGTACGAGTCCTTCGTTCTGCCGATGTATACCTGGCTCCTCGAGCGCGGCGTCACGTTCCAGTTCAACACCACCGTGACCGACGTCCAGTTCGATATCAGCGACGGGCGCAAGCAGGCCACGCGGCTCGACTGGGTAGAGAAGGGGATCGTGGGCGGTGTCGATCTCAGCGAGAACGACCTGGCGCTGGTCACGATCGGCTCGCTCACCGAGAACTCGGATGACGGCGACCACAAGACACCTGCCGTGCTCAATACGGGCCCGGCTCCGGCATGGGATCTGTGGAAGACGATCGCCGCGAAATCGCCCGACTTTGGTCGCCCTGACGTATTCTGCCGCGATGTAGACAAGACGAAGTGGGAGTCGGCAACCGTCACAACTTTGGATGCCCGTATCCCGGCGTATATCGAGAAGATCGCCGAGCGCGACCCGTTCTCAGGAAAGGTCGTCACGGGCGGCATCGTCACGGTGCGGGACTCGCCGTGGCTGATGAGCTGGACAGTGAACCGACAGCCGCACTTCAAGGCGCAGAAGCCCACCGAGATCGTGGTGTGGGTGTACGGCCTGTTCGTCGAAACGCCGGGCGCCTACGTCAAGAAGGCGATGCAGGACTGCACTGGCGAAGAGATCACGCAGGAATGGCTGTACCACATGGGTGTCCCCGTCGACGAGATCCCCGAGCTGGCCGCGACCGGCGCCAAGACCGTGCCGGTGATGATGCCCTATGTGACCTCATTCTTCATGCCGCGCACGGCGGGCGACCGCCCCGCCGTCGTGCCGGAGGGAAGCGTGAACTTCGCGTTCATCGGCCAGTTCGCCGAAACGACGCGCGATTGCATCTTCACCACCGAGTACTCGGTGCGCACAGCGATGGAGGCGACGTACCAGCTGCTGAACGTTGAGCGAGGCGTGCCGGAGGTCTACAACTCGACATACGACCTTCGGTTCCTCCTGCATGCCACCAAGATCCTTGCCGACGGAGAAGAACTGCACATCCCGGGACCCGCATTCGCGGAGCGACACTTGGTCCACCGCTTCGACAAGACCGAGGTGGGTCAGCTTCTGACTGACTTCGGGCTCGTGCCCGAGCTGCAGGATACGCGCGCGCATGACCGTCACGACGATGCCATCGCTTGAGCGGAGAATGACGTCGGAATCCCGCCGACAGTAGCCCCCAACGGCAGGAAGAGCGCCCGGAGTGATCGATCTCCGGGCGCTCGGCCGAGAGCCGATGTGACCAGTGGCGAAGAGGTCGCGAGCGGATGTAGCGGCGTGCGGCCCGATTCGCTCGCCGATGTCAGTGGCCAGCCGTATGCTCGCCGTATGCCTGAGCGCTTCGCCACCGTCGATGAGTTCCTCACCGCGCAAGAGCCGAACCGACGTGCTGACGTGGAATCGCTCCGCGCCGTCGTGCACGAAGCCGAGCCTGCACTGACCGAGATCGTCAAGTGGAACTCGCCCGATTACACGCTCGATGGTGTCGACCGGCTCACGATCAACGCGGCCGGCAAGGGGCCCGTGCGGCTCGTGCTGCACTTCGGCACCGAACGACCCGAAGACAAGAGCGCTGTGCCGACCTTCGCGGGTGATCCAGCCGGCCTGCTCACGTGGCATTCCGACATTCGGGCCAGCCTCGCGCTGCCTGAGCAGTCGCAGCTCGCCGAGAAGCGCGACGCGATCATCGCGGTCATCCGGGCCTGGCTGGCCGAGGCGTAGCGGAAGACGCCCCGAGCCACGTTCTCTCGCGGCTGGCGCGCTCTCGATCCGCAGGAATACTGGACGCCATCCGAAAGTTGAGTCAAGTACGCTCAAGTTTCACGCCTCCACTTGACACGTTCCCGAGGGGCTGCGAAGCTTGAGTCGGCAAGGCTCAAGTCTTGTCACACGTACTTCGGTTGCGGGCCAGCAAGGGTCGAACCGGCATCCGGCCCGCGGGTCTCGATACGCGTGCGACGGCGTCGCACGCCACTCGGGCGGCGGGTGGAGAGAAGGAGAAAACACATGTCACGTGCAGTAGGAATCGACCTCGGAACCACCAACTCGGTCGTCGCGGTCCTCGAGGGCGGAGAGCCCACAGTCATCGCCAACGCGGAGGGTCTTCGTACCACCCCGTCGGTCGTCGCATTCACGAAAGACGGCGAGGTGCTCGTCGGTGAGACCGCGAAGCGCCAGGCGGTCACCAACGTCGACCGCACCATCGCGTCGGTCAAGCGCCACATGGGCACCGACTGGAAGACCGACGAGATCGACGGCAAGCGGTACACGCCGCAAGAGATCTCGGCGCGCATCCTGCAGAAGCTGAAGCGCGACGCCGAGCAGTACCTCGGCGACACCGTCACCGACGCGGTCATCACCGTGCCCGCGTACTTCAACGACGCCGAGCGCCAGGCTACCAAGGAGGCCGGCGAGATCGCGGGCCTCAACGTGCTGCGCATCATCAACGAGCCCACTGCGGCCGCCCTCGCCTACGGCCTCGACAAGGGCAAGGAAGACGAGCTCATCCTGGTCTTCGACCTCGGTGGCGGCACGTTCGACGTCTCCCTGCTCGAGGTGGGCAAAGACGACGACTTCTCGACGATCCAGGTCAAGTCGACCGCGGGCGACAACCGCCTCGGCGGCGACGACTGGGACCAGCGCATCGTCGACTGGCTCATCAAGAAGTTCAAGGAGACCACCGGCGTCGACGTCTCCAACGACAAGATCGCCAAGCAGCGCCTGAAGGAGGCAGCGGAGCAGGCCAAGAAAGAGCTGTCTTCGAACATGAAGGCCTCGATCCAGCTGCCTTACCTCTCGCTCACCGAGAATGGCCCCGCGAACCTCGACGAGACGCTCACGCGCGCCGAGTTCGAGAACATGACGAGCGACCTGCTCGACCGCACGAAGAAGCCGTTCGAAGACGTCATCCGCGAGGCGGGCGTCAAGCTCTCCGACATCGCGCACGTCGTGCTCGTCGGCGGGTCGACGCGCATGCCCGCGGTCAGCGAGCTCGTCAAGAAAGAGACCGGCCAGGAGCCCAACAAGGGCGTCAACCCCGATGAGGTCGTCGCCGTCGGTGCGGCCCTCCAAGCGGGCGTCCTCAAGGGCGAGCGCAAGGATGTGCTCCTCATCGACGTCACCCCCCTCAGCCTCGGCATCGAGACCAAGGGCGGCATCATGACGAAGCTCATCGAGCGCAACACGGCCATCCCCACGAAGCGCAGCGAGACCTTCACGACCGCCGACGACAACCAGCCGTCGGTCGCGATCCAGGTCTTCCAGGGCGAGCGCGAGTTCACCCGCGACAACAAGCCGCTCGGCACCTTCGAGCTCACCGGCATCGCGCCGGCGCCGCGGGGCATCCCGCAGATCGAGGTCACGTTCGACATCGACGCCAACGGCATCGTGCACGTGTCCGCGAAAGAAAAGGGCACCGGCAAGGAGCAGCGCATGACGATCTCGGGCGGCTCGAGCCTCCCGAAAGACGACATCGACCGCATGGTGCGCGAGGCTGAAGAGCACGCTGCCGAAGACAAGGCGCGTCGCGAGTCGGCTGAGACCCGCAACCAGGCCGAGCAGCTCGTCTACTCGATCGAGAAGCTCATCAAGGACAATGACGACAAGCTTCCCGCTGACGTCAAGTCCGAGGTGCAGGGCGATGTCGATGCGCTGAAGTCGGCGCTCGCAGGCGAAGACGACGAGGCCGTGAAGTCGGCCTTCGAGAAGCTCAACGCATCGCAGGGCAAGCTCGGCGAGGCGATCTACGCGCAGGGCCAGCAGGCCGGCGCGAGCGCCGCGGCCGGCGAAGATGCGAACGCGTCGGGCGCCGAGAGCGACCAGTCCTCTGACGAAGACGTGGTCGACGCCGAGGTCATCGACGACGACGAAGAGAAGAAGTAGCCATGTCCGACCAGCACGAGAACGAGCACGACGGTCTGGATGACGAGTTCATCCAGGCCGAAGGGCCCGATATCGAGACGGATGCCGCGGCATCCGCTTCGACGGGCTCGGCGGGCGATGGCGCAGACGAAGAGGTGCTCACGGTCGACGACATCCTGAACGCGGCGCAGGCCGAGGTGAAGGAGCCGAGCGACGAGCACCTCGCCGACCTCAAGCGCATCACGGCCGAGTACGCCAACTACCGCAAGCGCACCGAAGCGAACCGCGAGGTCGAGCGTGAGCGTGCGGTGGGTGCGGCCGTCGCCGTACTGCTGCCCGTGCTCGACGACCTCGACCGTGCTGAGAAGCACGGCGACCTCGAGGGCGACGCGCCATTCGCGACGATCGCCGCGAAGCTGCGCGGTGCGGTCGAGAAGCTCGGTCTCACCGCGTTCGGCGAGGTCGGCGAGCCGTTCGACCCGCAGCGGCACGAGGCGATCTTCCAGCAGCCATCCGCCGAAGTCGAGACCGAGACGGTCGCCGACGTCGTCGAAACGGGCTACACCCTCGGCGGCACGCTGCTTCGCGCGGCGAAGGTCGTCGTGAAGACGCCGCAGGCGTGACGATCCTGTTGGTCGAGTAGCGGCGAAGGAGCGTATCGAGACCCGTCACAAGAGTCCCGATACGCGCTTCGCGCTACTCGACCGACACACACGACTAGATTTCAGAAGAGGAGGTGCCGATGGCCAGTCAGGATTGGTTCGACAAGGACTTCTACAAAGTGCTCGGCGTCTCCAAAGACGTGAGCGACGCAGAGCTGAAGAAGACGTACCGCAAGCTCGCACGCAAGTACCACCCCGACTCCAACGCGGGTGACGCCGCAGCCGAAGCGAAGTTCAAGGAGATCAGCGAAGCGCACTCGGTGCTCTCCGATCCCGAACAGCGCAAGGAGTACGACGCGGTTCGCGCCATGGGTTCGGGCGCTCGGTTCACCGCGCCCGGTGGCGCGGGTGGCGCGGGCGGTGCGGGCGGCTTCGAAGACGTCTTCGGTGGCATGTTCGGCCAGGGCGGCGGGGGCCGCAGCCAGTCGTACACGTTCCAGCAGGGCGGCGACTACGACGACTTGCTCGGCGGGCTCTTCGGCGGCGGCCGCTTCGGCCAGCCGAGCGGCGGCTATCGCGGTCAGGGCGGCCCATCGAAGGGTCGGGATGTCGCGGCGTCGACGACCCTCGACTTCGTCACCGCCACCAAAGGTGAGCAGATCACCCTGCAGACTTCCGACGGCAAGCCGATCACCGTGCGCATACCTGCCGGTGTCGCCGACGGCCAGAAGATCAAGCTCCGCGGCAAGGGCCATCCGTCGCCCGACGGCGGCGAGCCCGGCGACCTCGTGCTCACCGTGAGCGTGCGCAAGCACCCCGTGTTCGAGCGCGACGGCCTGAACCTTCGGGTCAACGTGCCGGTGACCTTCGCCGAGGCGGCGCTCGGCGCGACCATCCAGGTGCCGACCCTCGGCGGCGACCCCGTCAAGCTGCGTGTCGCACCTGGCACCCCGAGCGGGCGCGTGCTGCGCGTCAAGGGTCGTGGCGTGAAGACCACCAAGGGCACAGGAGACCTCCTCGCGGTCGTGCAGATCGCGGTGCCCTCGCACCTCTCGAAAGACGCCGAGGAGAAGCTCGCGGAGTTCGCCGCGCTACTGCCCGACGAGAATCCGCGCGACGAGCTGCTCTCGAAGGCGAAGGCATAGGCGGTGGAGATGAACGAGATGAGCCCGCTGTTCGTCATCTCGGTCGCCGCCGAACTCGCTGGAATGCACCCGCAGACCCTGCGCCAGTACGACCGGCTCGGGCTCGTGTCGCCCACCCGCACCGCGGGCAAGTCGCGGCGCTACTCGATGCGCGACGTCGTGCACTTGCGCGAGATCGCGCAACTCTCGAGCGAGGGTGTGAACCTCGAGGGCATCCGCCGGGTGCTCGGTCTCGAAGACGAGGTGACCGCGCTGCGGGCGCGGGTCCACGAGCTCGAGGCCGCGCTCGCCGACGAGATGCTGAACCGCCCGGGGCGCCGCGTGTTCGCCGCAGGGTCTGCCGGAGAAGTCGTTTCTCTTCGAGCCGGCACTCGCATGAGACGCGAGAACGCCGTCGTCGTGTGGCGGCCGCTGGAACGCGGGTAGGCCACCCGAATCCCGGGAATCCATCCGATCGCGGGGCATCCTCGAGCTGCCACGATGTACTCGTCGGAACAAGAGATCAGGGTGGCATGGGAACAGCGAATACGGTCGTCGTCTACGGAGCGACCGGTCACACGGGACGCTTCGTCGTCGCCGAACTCCTCCAGCGCGGCTTCACGCCGATCGCCGCAGGGCGCGACCGGGCGCAGCTGGCCGCACTCGCCGCCGAGTGGAGCGAGATCGTCGTGCGACCGGCGACGGTCGACGATCCTGCGGCGCTCGATGCCGCGTTGGCGGGCGCCGCTGCGGTCATCAACTGCGCCGGCCCGTTCGCGGTGACCGCGGGCCCGGTTGTCGAGGCCGCGCTCCGCGCGGGCATCCCGTACATCGATGTTGCCGCGGAGATCGAGGCGAATGCGTCGATGTTCGCCGACTACGCCGAGGCCGCACGGGCGGCGGGCACGATCGTACTGCCGGCCATGGCGTTCTTCGGTGGCTTGGGCGACCTGCTGGCGACAGCGGCGATCGGGGAATCGGCCGCGGCCGATGAGGTGCACGTCGCCTACGGGTTGAGCAGCTGGCACCCCACGGCGGGCACGCGGGTGGCCGGCCGGGTCTCCGGACAGCGGCGTGCCGGTCGTCGCGTGCGATTCACCGCTGGCGCGCTCGAGTACCGCGACGACTCGACCGCTGAGGAGGAGTGGAGCTTCCCAGAGCCGTTGGGTCTGCGCCGCGTGATCGCAGAGTTCACCATGGCCGACGTCGTGACCATTCCCAGTCACATCGCCGCTCGCGAGGTCCGCACTTACATGAGCGTGGAGGCCGCACGCGATCTGGCGAGCGTCGACACGCCTGCGCCCACAGCCGTCGATGAGCACGGGCGCTCAGACCAGACCTTCGTCGTCGACGTCGTGGTGCGGGCGGCCGGCGTCGAGCGGCGAGCCGTCGCCCGAGGGCAGGACATCTACGCGGTCACGGCGCCGCTCGCGGTCGAAGCCGTCGAGCGAGTGCTCAGCGGGCGCACCCGCGCAACTGGCGTGGTCTCGGCGGGCGCAGCGTTCGACGCCGCGGACTTCCTCCGCTCACTGTCGCCGCATGTGACGGTCGACCTGCCGAGCTGAGCTCAGCTGAGCTCAGCGACCCCAGGCCGAGGCGGGCGCTTCGATGACCTCATAGGGCCGCGAGCTCCAGTGGGTGCCGTTGCCGTAGTGGCTCGACGCCCAGGCCGACGCCCAGATCGCCTGCGCAGTCGCGTCGGCAGAATCACCGCGTGCAAGTGCGGCATCGACGTCGGGGTAGCGGCCCGACTTCAGGTTCTGCGCTGCGTAGAAGGCGGCCTCCATGAGGGTGGCGTAGCTACCGAGTCCCGAGCCGCCGCCCGAACCCTGCCCGTTGTTCAGGGGGTTGTTGCGGTTCCACCAGTTGTCGGCGCCGTTCTCCTGACGCATCCAGCGCATCATGAACGTGATGTTCTCTTCGGTGACCGGCCAGGCGCCCTCGATGAGCACGAGCTTGGCCCAGTCGACGTTCGTGCCACCGGCGACGAGAGCCTGCTCTCCGGTGGTCGCGACGTAGGACTCGTGTGAGATGGCCGCCGCCGCGACATCCGCTGCGACGCTGAAATCCTGCGCGTCACCCGAGTGCGGCGTATTCGCCGAGGCGAGAGGGAGTACTCCGCCGGGCTGCGGCAACGGTGCCAGGGTGAGGCCCGCGAGGAGCCCGATGACCGAGAGCACGGCCGCCGCCGCGAGCGAGCGGCGCGGGGAGCGCACGTTGCGCGGGGTACGCGTCACGGGCGTCGCGACTCCATGTCGCGCCGCCCGCCGTCCCCCGGTCTGTGCGTCCTGCATGCGGCACGAGAGTAGCAAACCTCACCGAGCGCCGCACCCAGCAAGATCGTCCGTGACCAGGCGCACCGGTTGAGCATCGGTCGCCGCGTACCCTTGGGGGATGGCTTTCGACTTCGGTGCGCTGCAGCGGCGCCCCGATGTCGAAGGGCCGGGCCTCGAGGCATCGGATGCCGCGGACCGGCTGATCCTCGACGAAGCCGCCGCCATGATCGGTGGGGTCGGCGAGGGCGAACTCGTCGTCGTCGACGACTCGTACGGGGCGCTCGCGCTCGCTGCGGCGGATGCCGGGGCCCGCGGTATCAGGGTGCACCAAGACCTCATCACGGGTGAGCGCGCGCTCGTCGAGAACGCCCGTCGACTGCGGCTCGAGGGTGCGGCGCAGTCGATGCCGCTCGGCGCCGAGCTCTTCGAGGGCGCACGCCTCGTGGTGTTGCGATTGCCGCGCTCGCTCGACCGGCTCGACGAACTGGCGGAGCTCATCGCGGCGAATGCCCATCGCGACGTCGTGGTCGTCGCCGGCGGTCGCATCAAGCACATGTCGCTCGCGATGAACGAGGTGCTCGCACGGCACTTCGAGCGGTTGGACGTGAGTCATGCGCGCCAGAAGTCGCGCGTGTTGATGGCACGCTTGCCTCGTCGGTCGAGGAGTGACGAAGGAGCGTATCGAGACCAGGTCGCGGGGTCGCGATACGGCGCTGGCGCGCCTACTCGACCAACGGATGCCGATCGAGACCAGGTCGCGGGGTCTCGATACGGCGCTGGCGCGCCTACTCGACCAACGGATGCCGATGGAGACCAGGTCGCGGGGTCTCCTCGACCGACGGATGCCGATCGAGACCAGGTCGCGGGGTCTACTCGACAAACGGATGGCAACTGGCCGCGACGCACTCGGCATGACGACGTCGACCTCGTGGTCGTTGCGCACGGCGGGGTCTTCGCGGGCACCGGCATCGACATCGGCACGCGGTTCCTGCTCGAGCAGCTGGCCGACGCGGTTCCGGATGCCCCGACCGCTGTCGATCTCGCGTGCGGCACGGGCATCGTGGCGGCGTGGCTCGCGCGAGCGCGACCCGGGCTGCGGGTGACGGCGACCGATCGTTCGGCGTCGGCCGCGGCATCCGCTCGGCTGACCGCCGAGGCGAACGGAGTCACCGACCGGGTGCAGGTCTCGCACGCCGACGGCCTCGAGTCCTTCGCCGATGCGAGCGAGCCGCTCATCGTGCTGAACCCGCCGTTCCACAGCGATGCGGCGATCTCGACCGGCATTGCCGCCCACCTCTTCGCCGACGCCGCGCGCGTGCTCGCCCCGGGCGGCGAGCTTTGGTGTGTGTTCAACTCGCACCTGCGCTACCGGCCGTTGCTCGAACACGTCGTCGGCCCGACCCGTCAGATCGCGCGCAACGCGAAGTTCACGGTCACTGCCTCGCGACGAGCGGCGGCGTGACCGACCGCGCGATCAGCGCGAGAAGCGCGACGGATCGATGAAGTCGGTCTCCACCGGCTGATCCTCACCGAGCGCGACTCGCCCGCGACCGCGCCGACCGCGCCGTGACCCAAGAGCACATCGCTCGCCGAGAGTTGCCCGATCGCTCGTCGATATCGATGCGTTCAGTCACCGTTCGACGCTACCTGCGGGATGCGGGCATCGCCGCATCGTGTCAGGCTTGAGCAATGACGACCACCATCGAGCAACTCGACACCGATCGCGCCGTGCGTGCCACGGCCGAGGTGCCGTGGCGCACGATCGTGTGGGATGACCCCGTGAATCTCATGACGTACGTCAGCTACGTGTTCCGCAGCTACTTCGGGTTCCCCCGCGAGGAGGCCGAACGCCTCATGCTGCTCGTGCACACCGAGGGCAGGGCGATCGTGGCGACCGGCAACCGCGAGGCCATGGAGCGGCACGCGCAGGCGATGCACGGCTACGGTCTCCAGGCGACCGTCGCGAAAGGCGAACCGTGATCGTCGCGGGCCTCGGCGGCGGCGAGGGGGTTCGCATCGTGCTCGAGATCGAAGAGGCAATGCTCCTCTCCGAGCTCGCCGACCAGGTCGACTCGGTGCTGCTGCTCGGCGAAGTCGACGACCCGGCGCTCGGCCGGCTGCTGCCCGACGCCTACCCCGACGATGCGGCCGCGGCGCACGACTTCACCCGCTACACCCGCGACAACCTCGTCGACGGCAAGCGCCAGGCGGCGCAGCGCGTGCGCGACGCGACCGCCGTCGACGTGCAGGCCGGGCTCGTGCAGATCGAGCTCGACCAGTCGGAGGCGTGGGGCTGGCTGACGTTCCTCACCGACCTGCGGCTGATCCTCGCCGAGCGGGTCGGCATCGTCGACGAAGACGAGACCGAGTCCGACGAGACCCGCGACGACTACCTGCGTGCGGCGTACGAGTGGGCCGGGTTCGTGCAGGGCTCGATGCTCGAGGTGCTCGACCCGATCAAAGGCTGAAGACCACCGCTGGTCGAGTAGGCGCGCCAGCGCCGTATCGAGACCTGGTTACGGGTCTCGATACGCTCCTGCGTCGCTACTCGACCAACGAGGTGACGCTCCTGCGTCGCTACTCGAACAACGAGGTGACGCTCCTGCGTCGCTCCTCGACCGGCGGGTGGATCATGGCAAGCTGAGCACGTGAGCCGAGACACCGCGAACATCACTCACGAACCGTCGTCGATCGCACGAGTGCTGCGGCATCCGGCGGCCAATGCCGAATCGCTCGAATCGATCGCCCTGCTCATCGGCGCCGCCACCTTCGTCGTCGGCGGGCTCGTCGCCTGGCTCGTCTTCCTCGGCCGAGACCTGGAGATCGCGGGCCCGGGATCGCTCGGCGAATTCGTGAGCGTCGGCGCCGCGATCGCCACGCTCATCGCGTTCGTGCTCGGCCGCCTGGCTCTGCGCACGCGTAGCGCCGCGGGTCTGGCCGAGGCGAAGCTGCCGGGTCTCGACGCACCCGGAGCGCACATCCACTGGTTCGACCTCACCGCGATCGCCCTCGCGCATGCGTTCATCGCGCTCCTCGGCTGGGTCGGCCTCGCCGACCTGCTCGAGCGCAGCTTCCAAGGTGCCGTCGTCTTCGCACTGCCCGGAGCGATTCTCGCCGGGGTCGGCATGGCGGTCACCGCCTACGCGGTGTTCCTCTCCGCCGCCCACCTCACGCCGATGCTGCTGTCGTTCGTGCTCGCCCTGTTCCTCGTCGTCGGTGGGCTCGCGAGCATGCTCAGCTCGAGCAATCCACTGTGGTGGCGCAGAACCTGAGCGCGCTCGGCATGACGAACGATGTCTCGGCGCTCGCATTCAACATGACGCTCATCATCGCCGGCGTGATCGTCACGACGATCGCCCGGTACGCGACGGCGGCCGTGCCGACGACGACGCCCGCAGAGGTGCGCGGTCGCAACATCGTGCGGGTCGGCATGATCCTGCTCGGGATCTTCCTCGGATGCGTCGGAATCTTCCCGGTCGACCGGTTCTTCATCGTGCACAACACCGTCGCGACGGGCATGACGATCGCATTCGCCGTGCTCGTGATCGGGCTGCGCTGGTTCATCCCGTCGATGCCGAAGGTGTTCATCCTGCTCGGATACGTCTACGTCGGCGTGATCGTCGTGCTCGCCGTGTTCTTCACGACCGGGTACTACAACCTCACCGCCGTCGAACTCGTGGCATCAGTGCTGATCTTCAGCTGGATCATCGTCTTCCTCCGCAACTCGAGTGCGATGCACGGGCAGCCGGCGACGGATGTCTCGGCGACGCCGGTCTCGGAGATTCCCGCACCCGCACCCGCTGGTTGACGAGCGACGAAGGAACGTCTCGGAACCTGCTCGCCCAGGGTGGGTTTCGAGACGGCCGCGGGCGGCCTCCTCAACCCGCAGGGACGGGTCTCCTCGACCTGCAGTGAGGGGCCTCCTCGATCTGCAGGGACGCGAAGAGGGTCGGATGCCGAAGCATCCGACCCTCTCAGCTGCCGTCTGAGATCAGACGTTCTGCGTGGGGTGCCCGAGCGCCTTGGCCTTCAGCAGTTCGTACTCCTGTTGGGTGATGGTGCCCGAGTCGAGGAGGCCCTTGGCCTTCGCGATCTCATCTGCAGGGCTGTGGGCCCCGGCTGTTTGACGGATGTACTCCTGGGTCGCGGCTTCGGCCTGCTTGTAGTCCTTCTGCGCGCGCTCTGCCATGCCCTTGCCCCGGGCGATGAGGTACACCAGCGCGGTGAGGAACGGCACGAAGACGAGGAAGATGATCCACAATGCCTTCCACCAGCCGTTCAGCTTCTGGTCCCGGAACAGGTCGGCGATGATCGCGAACAGCGCATACAGGTAGGCGATGAACGCGAATATCCAAAGGAACCACCAGATCAGGTCCCAGAAATTCGTCCAGAAACTCATATGCGCAGCCTTTCACTGAGTGAGCGCCCCCCAGGAGCGCCGCTGAGGTGAAACCTATCGCTTGGCGGCTCGGCGCGTCCATACTTCGAACAACCACGCTTCGACCACCACAGCGATACTCTGGCCGCGGGAGGCGGAACGATGACACTTGCCCTGCCAGCGAGGGATCCGGATGTCTCGCCGCGGCGACTGCTCGTACTCGCCGTACCGGCGCTCGTCATCGGCATCGTGTCGGCGCTCGTGCTGTGGGCGCTCGATCGGGTGTCGGGTGGGCTGCAGAGTCTGATCTGGGAGGCGGCGCCCGAGGCGCTCGGCGTCGACCCGTCGGGATGGTGGATCCTCCTCGTACTCACCGTCACGGGATTCGCCGTCGGGCTCGCGCTGCGATTCGTGCCGGGGCACGGCGGGCCCGACTCGGCGACCACCGAGCTCGTCGGGCCGCCGCTGCCGGTCGCGACCCTGCCCGGGCTCGCTCTCGTCACCGTGCTCGGGCTCGCGGGCGGCGTGAGCCTCGGCCCCGAGAACCCGATCATCGCCATCAACACGGCGATCCTCGTGGCGGTCGTCGCACGGTTCATGCCGCAGGTGCCCGCCCAGCTCACGACCCTGCTCGCCGCATCGGGCACGATCGGCGCCCTGTTCGGCACACCCGTGGCCGCCGCGCTCGTCTTCACGGGCATCGTGGCCGCGCTGAAGTCGGGCGGGTCGCTCTGGGACCGTCTCTTCCTGCCGGTCGCGGCGGCCGGTGCCGGTTCCATCACGATGCACCTCCTCGGCGCGCCGCCGCTCGCCTTCAGCTTGCCGCCCATCGGCCAAGTCGAACCCGGGGACCTCGCCACCGGCGCGCTCGTCGCGTGTGGTGCGACGATAGTGGGGCTCGCAGCACTGTTCGCGTTCCCCTGGATCTACCGTGCCCTGCACGCGCTGCGCCACCCCGTGCTGATTCCCACCGTTGGCGGCGTGCTGCTCGGCCTGCTCGGCATGCTCGGCGGCCCGATCACCATGTTCAAGGGGCTCACGCAGATGGGCGAGCTGCTGAACCAGGCCGATGAGCTGGACGGCGCCCAACTCGCTGCGATCGCAGGCATCAAGATCCTCGCGCTGCTCATCGCGGCGAGTGCCTTGTTCCGAGGCGGTCGCGTCTTCCCCGCGACGTTCATCGGCGTCGCACTCGGTCTCCTCGGCCACGTCCTCATCCCGTCGATGCCGATCGGCCTGGCTGTGGCGTGCGGCGTGCTCGGCATCGTGCTCGTCGTGACCAGGGACGGCTGGATCTCGCTGTTCCTCGCGGTCGCCGTCTGCGGCGATATCGCCGTGCTCCCGATCCTGTGCGTGGTGGTGCTGCCGGCGTGGTTGCTCGTCACCTGGGCGCCGGAATTCCGCATCGAGCCCGAGGTGCATGGTGCCGAGGCGGATGCCGGTCGCGCACCGCGAACAGGGTGATGCGGCGCGGGACATCCGCTCGCTCAGCAGTAACCGACGGCGGCTTCGTCCGCCAGACAGGGAGTACACAGATGGGCGAGGTCATCGGAAGCATCCTGCCGCTCGCACTCGGTATCGCGATCAGCCCGATCCCGATCATCGCGGCGATCCTCATGCTGCTCTCGCCGAAGGCGAAGGGCACGAGCGTCGGCTTCCTGATCGGCTGGGTACTCGGCATCGTCGTCGCGGTCGTGGTGTTCACGCTGCTCGCCTCGATCATCCCCGAGCAGGACTCCGACGCCTCGAAGCCGATCTCCGGTGTCATCAAACTCCTGCTCGGTGCGGGCCTGCTCTTCCTCGCCCTGAGGCAGTGGCGCACCCGGCCGAAGCCGGGGGAGCAGGCGGCGTTGCCGAAGTGGATGTCGGCGATCGACTCGATGACGACGGTTCGCGGGGGTGTGCTGGGCTTCCTGCTCGCAGCCGTCAACCCGAAGAACCTGCTGATGGCTGCAGGTGCGGGCGTGATCATCGGCACGGGCGGCCTGAGCGGCGGTGAGATCACGATCTCGGTCGTGATCTTCACGATCATCGCCGCGTGCACCGTCGCCGTGCCCGTGATCGCGTACCTCATCGCCGCCGAGAAGATGGGCGGCCCGCTCGAATCGCTCCGCGCGTGGCTCGTGCACAACAACGCGACGGTCATGGCCGTGCTGCTGCTCGTCATCGGCGTCGTCGTGATCGGCAAGGGAATCGGGAGCTTCTGATGACGGATGCCACTGAGCCCGAGTCGCTCGCTGAGCCCGGGTCGATCGCTGAGCCTGAGTCGCTCGCTGAGCGTGAGTCGCTCGCTGAGCCCGTCGAAGCGGGCGACTCGGGCGGCTCCCTTCGGCAGGCTCAGGGAACAGGGCTGGCTCAGGGAACAACAGGGCAGGCTCAGGGAACAGGGCAGGCTCAGGGAGCGGGGCTCGCGCACGGAACGCGGATGCTGCTCACGATCGCCGCCGCGGCGATCGTCTTCGCCGGCATCTGGTTCGCCCGCGACATCCTGGCCCCCGCCGCCGTCGCCGCGGTCGTGGTGATCATCTCCCACCCGGTGCGCCGCCCGCTCGAACGCCGCGGCTGGCCGAGCTGGCTCGCGACGACCGCGGTGATCGTCGTCGCCTACCTGATCCTCGCAGCGCTCGGCATACTGCTCGTCGTGGCATCCGTGCAGTTCATCGAGATGCTGCCCGACTACGCCGACAAGCTGACCGCGACCGTTCAGGCGATCTACGACTGGCTCACCTCGCTCGGAATCACGAGCGTGTCGGCCGCTTCGACGGCCGCCGCCGTCGACCCCGAGGTGCTGCTCACCTTCGCAGCGGGGGTCGCCGATGCCGTGCTCGGCGCCGCGACGGCGTTCTTCTTCGTGCTCGCCTATGTCATCTTCATGGCAGCGGATGCCTCGCGCTTCAGCCGCGGCGGCGGCCGCGTGTTCGGCACAGCGGCGGGTGACGTGATCGGCGCCCACTACTTCACGAGCGTGCGGCGGTACTACGTGGTCAACGCAACGTTCGGACTCATCGTCGCCGTGCTCGACGGCCTGCTGCTCTGGGCGCTCGGCGTGCCGATCCCGATCGTGTGGGCGATCCTCGCGTTCGTCACGAACTTCATTCCGAACATCGGCTTCGTGATCGGCGTCATCCCGCCCGCGGTGCTCGCGCTCGTCATCGGCGGCTGGCCGCTCGCGCTCGTCGTGATCCTCGCGTACAGCGTGATCAACGTCGTGCTGCAAGTGCTCGTGCAGCCGAAGTTCGTGAGCGACGCCGTGGGCCTCAGCCTCACGCTGACCTTCTTCTCTGTCGTGTTCTGGACTCTCGTGATCGGGCCGATCGGTGCGATCCTCTGCATCCCGCTCACGCTGCTCGTGCGGGCCCTGCTGCTCGAGCCCGACGAGAACACACGGGCGCTCCGCCGGCTGTCGGGCGACCCGAACGTGTCGTGACCCGATGTTCGTCGTCCGCCGAGGATTTCGCTGGACTCTGGCGTCCCGGGGTGCTGCGCGCGTAGTCTGCAACCACGTGGATTGGGGGAGATCATGGCGGATTTCGAATACGGTCCGGTGGACCTGTACCTCGTGGGGTTCGAGGGCGATCGCCCCGATGCAGGCAGCCTCGAGGCGATTCGTGAGCTCATCGAGGGCGGCGAGATCAGGTTGCTCGACTTCCTCATGATCTCGCGGGCTGAAGACGGCACGGTGAAGATCACCGAGTTCGAAGACGTGAGCGACGAGTACGGCTTCGGCACGGTCGAGCTCGAAGCGATCGGCCTCGTCGCCGATGAAGATGCCACCGAACTCGCCGAGGGTATTCCGCCTGGCACGTCGGGCGCGTTGCTCGCGATCGAGCTCGTCTGGGCGAAGCGCCTCGCCTCGAAGTTCGCCGCGGCCGGCGGCATCGTGCTGCAGACCGAACGCATTCCCGCGCCCGTCGTGAACGCCGCGCTCGCCGAAGCCGAAGAGGAGTAGGAAGATGCCGTTCAGAAGAATGGGACGCCCCGGACTGATCGGCATGGCCGCTCGCACGGCAGTCGTCGCCGGAACCGCCACCGCCGTCAGTGGCGGCATGCAGCGTCGCCAGCAGCAGAAGTCCCAAGACCAGTACGAGCGACAGCAGTACGAGGCCCAGCAACAGCAGGCGCAGGTCGACGCAGCGGCCCAGGCCGCGGTGGCGCAGCAGCAGCAAGCGGCGATGGGCGTCGCGTCGCAGCAGGCCGCTGCAGCACCGGCTGCTCCGGCCGCTTCGGCGGGCGGCTCTGATATCGTCGGCGAGCTGTCGAAGCTCGGCGCGCTGAAAGAGCAGGGCATCCTCACCGACGACGAGTTCGCCGCGGCCAAGGCGAAGCTGCTCGGGTGATCGTGCGAGCCTCGTCCGAGTCCTTTCGCGGCATCCGCTCGGCTGCATACACTGAGGCATGACCGTCACTCTGAGGGGCGTCTCGACCGTCGTTCCGCCGACTGTTCTCGTGCAAGAAGAGGTGCGCGACGTGTTCGCCGGCCAGCCTGGGCTGAACCGCCTCGGCCAGCGCATCGTCGCCACCTCGTTCAACGTGTCGGGCATCGCGACCCGCTACACGGTGCTCGACGAACTGAGCTTCGACGCGCACCCCGAAGAGCCCTTGTTCTTCGACGTCGAATCCGGCGAGCTCCTCTTCCCGGGCACCAAGGTGCGCAACGAGATCTACGCCGAGCAGGCCACGCCGCTCTACGTCGAGGCGGGCCGCAGGGCCATCGAGGCGACTCCGGGCATCGAGGCATCCGATATCACTCATGTCATCACCGTCTCGTGCACGGGCTTCTACGCGCCGGGGCCCGACTTCATGATCGCCCGCGAGCTGGGGCTCGACCCCGGCGTCGAGCGTTATCACCTCGGCTTCATGGGGTGTTACGCGTCGATTCCGGCACTGCGCATCGCCTCGCAATTGGCGAAAGCGGATGCCTCGGCGGTCGTGCTCGTCGTCTCCGTCGAGCTCTGCACGCTGCATCTGCGCACGTCGAACGACCCCGACACGATCGTCGCGTCGTCGCTCTTCGCCGACGGGGCCGGCTCGGGCATCGTCACGTCGCGGCCCCTCTCGCCCGGTGAGCGGGCGTTCGACCTCGACCGCTTCGCCACACGCATCACGCCCGTCGGCGAGAGCGACATGGCGTGGAAGATCGGCGACCACGGCTTCGAGATGGTGCTCTCCAACGCAATCCCGGCGATCATCGACGACCACATCACGGGTGCGCTCGAGCCGCTCTTCGCGCACGACGAGGCCCTCGCGACGGCGCTCGCGACCGACGGCTCCTCGGACGCCATCGAGCACTGGGCGATCCACCCGGGCGGGCGGTCGATCCTCGACAAGGTCGAGTCGCGGCTCGTGCTCACCGAGGCGCAACTCGTGCCGGCGCGCGAGACGCTGCGCGACTACGGCAACATGTCGAGCGCGACCGTGCTCTTCGTGCTGCGGAACATCCTCGACTCCGAGGCAGCCGCCGACGGCGACCGGGTCGCGGCGATGGCGTTCGGCCCGGGGATCACCGTCGAGTCGGCGCTCATGACCATTCGGGTGTGAGCTCTGCGTCGGGCGCGGCGCGCGCGTCCGACGCCTACGATGGCCACATGCAGGCGCGCGACACAGGGAACACCCGTGGCCTCGGCCGACGCGACGACGAGGTCACCGAGCTAATGGACGACCCCGCCGCCGACCCGGCGATGCTCGCGAAGACCTACGAGCGGTTCCGGCTCGTGAACGCCGTGGTGTCGGGGGAACGCGCGGTGTACCGACGGTGGGTGCGGCCGCGACTCTCGCCGGTCTGGGGCACACGTCTCGTCGACATCGGCTCGGGCAGCGCCGACCTGCCGCGCCGCCTGTTGCGCTGGGCCGACGAAGACGGACTGCAGCTCGAGATCACGGCCATCGACCCCGACGCGCGCGCGATGGAGTGGGCATCGGCCCAACCGCCGACACCGGGGCTGACGCTCAGCCGTGCCATGAGCGGTGAGCTCGTCGAGGCGCGCGAGCACTTCGATCTCGTGCTGTCGAACCACGTGCTGCATCATCTCGACGGCCGCGAGCTCGGAGCGCTGCTGCGCGACAGCGAGCTGTTGCTCGGGGCGGGCGGCATCGCCGTTCACGGCGACATCGAGCGCACGCGTCTCGGCTACGCGGGCTTCTGGCTCGGCACGCTGCCGTTCGCCGGCAACCTGCTCGCCGGGTCGTATATTCGCCCCGACGGGCTGACGTCGATCCGGCGCAGCCACACCGCGGCCGAGCTCGCGGCCGTGCTGCCCGAAGGATGGGCTGTGCGGCGGGCCTTCCCGTCCCGGCTCGAGGTCGTCTGGGGCACGGATGTCTGAGGCATCCGTCGACCCGATGCACGACGTGGTCATCGTGGGCGGCGGGCCCGTCGGGCTCCTCCTCGCCTGCCTGCTCGCGCAGCGCCGCCGCGATGTGATCGTGCTCGAACGTCGTGCCCCACGCACGCACGCGGGGTCGTCACGGGCGATCGGCATCCATCCGCCCGGGTTGCGTGCCCTCGACGCTGTAGGCATCGGCGGTGCGGTGCGGGCCGCGGCCGTCGAGATCCGGGGTGGCAGGGTGACGTGCGAGGGGCGCACGCTCGGCGTGATGTCATTCAGGCGCGCCGGCACGGTCTGGTCGCTGCCGCAGGTCGAGACCGAGGCGATGCTCGAACGGCGGCTCGGCGAGCTCGCCCCGGACGCTCTCGAGCGGGCGACAGAGGTGCGCGGCATCCGCGACCGGGGCACCCACGTCGAAGTCGCAGCTGATCGTGGTGGCGAAGAGGTCACGGTGCGGGCGCGCTACGCGGTCGGGGCCGACGGGGTGCGCAGCGGTATCCGGAGCCTCGTCGGCATCGGCTGGAATGATTGGCCGGGCCGGGCGCACTACGTGATGGGCGACGCGCCCGACGACACCGACGAGCCGGCGACGGCCCTGCTGCACTTCGAGCCGGCCGGAGTGGTCGAGTCCTTTCCGATGCCCGGGCGGCAGCGTCGCTGGGTCGCGTGGGTCCGGCGACCGCCGGCGCGGCTCGACGCCGGTGTGCTCGCGACGATCGTCGCCGGTCGCACGGGCGACGAGCTCGATCAGGCGTCGGTGTCGCCGCCGACAGCCTTCGAGGCGAGGCAGCATCTGGCCGAGCGGATGTCGCATGGCCGCGTCGCGCTCGTCGGCGACGCGGCGCACGAGGTCAGCCCCATCGGCGGTCAGGGCATGAACCTCGGATGGCTCGACGCGCTCGCCCTTCATCACGATCTGACCGCCGCGCTCGACGCGGGGGCGCCGTTCGAGGCCTTCACCCGTTATGCGCGAGTGCGGCGGTCGGCGGCGGCGCGCGCCATGCGCCAGGCCGCGTTCAACATGGCGATGGGCGCGCCGGCGGCCGGTGCGCGGCTCCGGCTGCGCAACGCTGCCGTGCGTACACTCTCCGTGCCGCCGCTGCGGGCGGTGCTCGCGCGGGCGTTCACGATGCGCTGGCTGTGACGCTCACCCGCACCCGGCGCCGGCGCCGCCACGCCTGACGCGGGCACGCGGATGCGTGTCGGAGGACGCGAGTCCGGTGGGAGGACGCGGACCGGTGTCCTCCGACGCGGGTGACGTCCTCCGACGTGGGCCGGCGACGGCGGCGACCGCGCCTCAGAGGGTGATGCGCGTGAGGAGGAAGACCGGGATCTGGCGGTCGGTCTTCGTCTGGTAGTCGGCGTACGGCGGGAAGGCCTCGACGGCTCGTTCCCACCAGAGCTCGCGCTCGTCGCCCTCGAGCTCGCGCGCGACGTAATCGTGCTTCTCGGAGCCGTCTTGCAGCTCGACGTGCGGGTGCTTCTTCACATTCCAGTACCAGACCGGATGCTTCGGCGCACCGCCGAGCGACGCGACAGCTGCGTATTCGCCGTCGTGCTCGACGCGCATGAGTGCCGTCTTGCGCAGCTTGCCGGACTTCGCGCCGACCGTGGTGAGCAGGATGATCGGCATCCCCTTCAGGGTGTTCGACTTCTCGCCGTTCGACGCCTCGAACGCCTCGGCCTGATTGCGCGCCCAGCTCGACGTGCTCGGTTCGTACTCGCCTTCCAGTGGCATCTGTTCTCCTCGATCGGTTCCTCGACGATAACCCGATGGCGAGCCGAGGCATTCCGCTGCGGTGCATCCGTTCAGTGATCGAGCGCCCCGGGCGCCTCCTGCAGGGCATCATTGCTCCTTCGCTCGTCCGCCCGAGCGCTCGCGCGCGCGAGCGCCTCGGCCTCCCGGGCAAGGTGGTCGGTGTTCGCCGAACGGAATCGGCGGAGGGGTGCGTCGTAGACGATCCTGGCCGCGCCCGGCGAGCAGTCGAGCAGCTCTCGAATGCCGAGCAGTGCATCGTCGTCGGACGCCGCCGACGTCACGGCCTCGAGCACGGCGCTGAGCTCGCCCCTCGCGTCGAGCAGCGCGCGCAGCTCCTCGAGTTGCTCTTCCATCGCACGCCGCTGATCCGGGGCGGACGGTTGTGCGCGACCGGTGCGCGGTTGGTGCTGCTCGATCTGTTCAGCGGTCAGTTCGACCTCGAGCGGTGTCTCGGTGGGGATCCCGAGATCGATGAGCGTTGCCGAGATCTCGAATCGCCCGGCTCCAGATCGCGCCACTGGTTCGTATCGAGTCGCACGTGCACGCGCGCATATTCGCCGGCGTCCAATGGGAGGGCCGGACCCTGACCGCTCACGAAGGCGAAGGAGCCGGATCCAGGTCCTTCACCGGCGCGGGAGATGAAGCCGATTGCGACGAAGGTGTCGCCGTCAGGCCGCCATCGTCCTTCACCCGTGTTGACGACGTCGACCATCAGCCGGTCGAGGTCGGGTTCCGCGCGAGTAACCCCGGGCCAGCGCAGGGCGAGACCACGGCCGCGCTCGGCGCGACTCCGTCGCAAGGGCTGGGGTTCGGGATGGACCTGCACGTGTGCCGTCTTCGATCCGTCGCGTGGCGGTGCGACCTGCGCGATCCGCCACGTCTTCGATCCTCCATCGACCGGAGCTCCCAGCACGACGGCGTACTCCGGTCGGGCAAGCACTCGCCAGCCATGCATCGGGGTGCCGTCTGGTACCCCCTCGATCGACACCTCGAACTCGAGGCTGTCGAGCACGGATCCGAGCTCTGCCCCCGGCTGCTGAACCGCTGCTCGGTCGACGGTGATGCGTCCGATCTGTGGGCGATCAGCGGATGTTTCCATGGCATGAGCCTTCCACATCGGCATCACGTGCCGGATGACGACCGCAACCGCAGCACGCTACCCGTGTGTTACTTCTCCGCCCCGCCGGGTTGCCCGTGGATGGACTCCTGATAGAGGTCAGCGTAGGTGCGCGAGTTCTTGACCAGGTCGTCGCAGAAGGCCGCGACGTCGCTGCCGATGAGTTCCAGGACTCCCTTGTCGGCCGCGACGCCCTCCTCGAAGAATTCCAGGATCCCCGAGAGCAGGTTCCCGTCAGCCAAGTCGATCGGTCCGACCTTGAAGAAGTACTTCTGCATCTCTTCGTAGACGATCTGGTAGTCCGGCGGGAGCGCCTTGACCCGCGCCATGTGTGCCCGCCACTGCTTCTTGCCTTCGATGATGTCTTGAATACCCACGTCAGCCTCCTAGCCGGCCCAATTTCCTTGCGACGTCCCTGTTCAACTGCTCGCGCCACCGGTCGCGATAGGTTCGAGCACCTTCTCCGCCGGCCAGTGCCACGCAGAAGCCTTCGATGTCGTCTCCCAGAACCTCGTGAACGCTCTGTTCATCGGCCGCTGTCTCTTCGAGCAGCCCAAGGGCCCCGTCGAGAATCGGCATCAGGTTCCGACCGGTGAAGTCTCCGTAGGGAAAGAGATGAACAATGATCTGCGCCCACGCCGCTCGGTAGTCGGCCGGTAGCGCCTCGGCCCGGACTTCGAACGCCTTCCAGTCCCTGGTGAGATCGCTGCCTGTGATGGTCTCCCAGAAGTTCATCTCCCGCCCTCCTTGAGCTTGTCGATCCGTGATGTGATGTACGCCCATTTCGCCCAGAACGTCGCGAGTTCTTCTCGCCCCGCGTCATTGAGTGCATAGAACTTGCGCGGCGGGCCCAGCCCCGACGGCCGTTTCGCCACCTGGACGAGCCCGTTCTTCTCCAGTCGCAGCAGGATGGTGTACACCGTCCCCTCGATGACGTCGGTGAATCCGAGATCGTTCAGTCGCCGAGTGATGGCGTACCCGTAGGTCTCCTCGGTGCCGATGATTTCAAGGACGCAACCTTCGAGCGTGCCCTTCAGCATCTCCGTCAGATCGTCCACGTGTGTCCTTTTCAGTGCCCCTGGTACTCGGTGCCACCGAGTACCGCTATACCGTATCACAGAGTAGCCGGCAGCACCCGATGGGCAATCTGACCCCGGACACCGCGGTTCGGCTGTTCGGTTGTTCGGCTACTGCGTTGTGCGATCCGATCCGATCATCACGATGACGAGTGCAGCACCCGTTGGATCTCTGCAACAACGATCTCGGGCTCGCTGAGCATGACAACGTGGCCGGAACGCTCGGCGATCACGTGCCGGCCATGTTCGGCGCGTTCCGCTCGCGCACGATGCGCGGCGATGAGCTGGCGACGCCCTTCCGCTCCGACACCGGCACTCTTCCCTCCCGAGACGATGGTCAGCGGTATCGCCGGAAGGTCGATGGACGCCGACTGCAGCTCCCGGAGGTCATCCGACATCGATGTCGATTCGGCGATCTGGGTTGCGACCGCCTCTGGCGTGTACATCTCCCGCCGCACATCCGCCCTGATCTGCGGCGGGAGGGATCCGGCCGTGAGTCCGTACACCCATCTCAGCAGACCGATGCGGGAGAGCCCGGGAAACAGGGAGTTCTGAATCCGAGCGGCTCGTTCGGTGGCCGGCGAGTAGTAGAGCTCGCAGTCCTCATCTGCCGGATCGACCAGCACGAGAGCGCGGATTCGCTCGGGTCGGGCGGATGCGGCGAGGCGCACGATCGGGCCGCCCCAGCTATGCCCGACGAGCACGAAGCCTGCATCGTTCTCGCCTTCTCCGTTCAGGTGATCGAGCAGGTCGTTGAGGTCGTCCGCGAGCGCGGGAAGCCGTCGCGATCCTGCGGCCTGCGGGCTCAGGCCCAGTCCGGCGCGGTCGTAGACGACCGATCGCGCCGCACCTTCGATGGCCGGCTGAACCAGTCCCCAGATCGAACGAGTCGAAGCGATGCCGGCCTCGAAGACGACAGTCGGCCCGGGGCCGTCGACGGCCTGGGAGAAGAGGCGTCTGCCATCCCTCGTCGGGGCCCAGCCGGGACTCCCCTGAGGATGCCCCGGCCAAGTACTGGTCTCTGCCTCGGTCGGAGCATCCTGGGGGAATTCCATGGAGTCGAGCGTAGTGTCAGCTGAAGTTCGTGTTCCGCAAGCGGAATGAACCTCGCAGCATCATTTGCCTTCGATTTCCAGTCGGACGCTCATACCCGCGTTGTTCGACCCAGCCAACCGGGAATGGTCGTGAAGGGCTCTGCGTCGCTGAGCTGCTGGAGGCAGCTGATCATGGTCTCGTACTGGTGGTCGCCGAGCTGCCGCCGCAACCCCGCCTCCCGTTCGCCGAGAAGCTGGCCACTCGCGGTGAGGAAGTCGTTCGCACGAGGGGTGCGTGTGATGACGGAGGCGCGTGAGTCGTGGGGATCGACGTCGCGGTCGACGAGATCCAGCGACTCCATCGAGGCCGCCGTTCTGGCCGCGGCCTGCTTGGTCACGCCGAGCCGCCGCGCGAACTCGCTGATCGACACGCCGCCTTCGGGAATGGACTGCAACGCGAATCCATGCAGCGGCCGCACGTCGTCGTAGCCGAGGTCTCGGAGATGCTCGTGCAACTCGTTGATGACCGAACGAAACGAGCCGATGAGGAGGATCGGCAACTCGCCCGAAAAGCGCTGTGTCATGCGTCGATTCTCCCGCACTTGCACGCGTTAGACAACGACGCTTACTATCTAGACAGCAACGTTGTCTAACACAAGGAGATGTCCATGTCGATCACTCGCGTCGCCTCGACCGCCACTCGGTCATCCGGAACCGCGGCCTCCGCGATGGAGACCCTCGCTTCCCCGACCGTCGGTGGAAGCATCCAGACCAGTTTGTGGCGAGTCAGAATGCCGGCGGGTCAAGCCGGCCCCCGGCACATCATCGACTCTGAGCAGATCTGGACCTTGCTGACAGGTGAGGCCACCTTTCACTCCGAAGCTGACCGGTTCGTTGTCGAAGCCGGCGACACCGTCATCGTGCCCGCCGATGTCGTGCGCACCGTCATCGCTTCAGGCGACTGCGAGTTCCTGGTCTGTGGAAGCCCGAGCGCCCTTGCCTCGATTCCGGGGAGCGATGCGGATCCGGTCTCCCCGCCATGGGTGCGATGAATCCCTGAGCCTCAGCCCCGCGCGAGCGCGAGCGAGAACTCCACGAACCCGTCGGGCTCGACGGAGACGAAGCCGAGGTTGGGCGCCTCGACGCCGAAGTCCGCGAACGTGATCGGGATGCTGCCTGCAACCTGGCCGTCCGTTCCGTTCAAGACGGCATCGAGGTCGACGGTGACGCTGCGGGTCACGCCGGCGAGCATGAGGTCGCCCGTCGCCTGCACGGTCTGCACTTCGCCCACGGTTGGTGCCGTGTCGACCGTGATCGGTTCGGTGAGCACGAAGGTCGCTGTCGGGAACTCGTCGACGCGCAGGGCATTCGAACGGAAGTACTCGTCACGATTGCCCGAGTCGGTCGCGATCGACGCGACATCCACCTCGAGCAACGCGGCGGTGAGGCTCAATCCGTCGACCGCGAAGCTGCCGGACACGTCGGAGGTGCGCCCGGTGACCGTGACATCCGTGCCGTTCAGCACCTCGTCGAGTCGGTAGCCGGCGAACGAGCCGTCGGTCACGGCCCAGTCGCCGGTGAGATCGGATGCCTCGGCACCCGCCTCGGCCGTCGCCGTCGGGGCTGCCGTCACCGAGGGCGCCGTCTCGGCCTCGCCGACGATGACGTCGCGGTACACGATCGGGCCGGCGATGGCGGCGGTGGCGCCGAGCACGAGTGCTCCGGCGACGATGGAGATGGTGATGATCTTCGTGCGCTTCTGCATGCTGCTCCCCAGGGTCGGACTTCGAGCTTTGCCGATGAACGTATGAGAAAGCATTGAATCCGCTGCGATCGTTTCGAGATGACGGCGGATGACGCAGAATGGCGTCCACCTCCCGCTCTGGCGCGCCACGCGGCATCCGTCTACCTTGAAGGCGGGGGAGATTCGGCGCGGATGCCGGAATACCAACCCTCTCACCAAAGTTGAGTCTGCTTGGCTCAACTTTGAAGAAGGGAGTTCCTGTGGCCAACATGCAAGGCGCGCCGAGCACGGAAGAAGAGCAGAAGTCGGCGCTCGAACAGTACGGTGTCAATCTCACCGAGATCGCGGAGGCGGGCAAGCTCGACCCGGTCATCGGCCGTGACGCCGAGATCCGCCGCGTCAGCCAGGTGCTCACCCGGCGCACGAAGAACAACCCCGTGCTCATCGGTGAACCGGGCGTCGGCAAGACCGCCGTCGTCGAAGGACTCGCCCAGCGCATCGTCGCGGGCGACGTCGCCGAGTCGCTGAAGGGCAAGCAGCTCATCTCGCTCGACATCTCGGCGCTCGTCGCGGGAGCGATGTACCGAGGCCAGTTCGAGGAACGGCTGAAGTCCGTGCTCAAGGAGGTCAACGACGCCGAAGGCGAGATCATCACCTTCGTCGACGAACTGCACCTGCTCATGGGCGCGGGCGGCGGTGAGGGATCCGTCGCGGCCTCGAACATGCTGAAGCCCATGCTCGCGCGCGGCGAGCTGCGCCTCATCGGCGCGACCACCCTCGACGAGTACCGCGAATACATCGAGAAGGATGCCGCGCTCGAACGCCGCTTCCAGCAGGTGTACGTCGGCGAACCGACGGTGGAAGACACCGTCGCGATCCTCCGCGGCCTCAAGGGGCGTTACGAGGCGCACCACGGGGTCACGATCTCCGACGCAGCACTCGTCGCCGCGGCATCCTTGTCGAACCGCTACATCTCTGCCCGGCAGCTGCCCGACAAGGCGATCGACCTCGTCGACGAGGCCATGTCCCGCCTCAAGATGGAGATCGACTCGAGCCCCGTCGAGATCGACCAGCTGAAGCGCCAGGTCGACCGCTTGAGGCTCGAAGAGCTCGCGCTGAAGAAGGAGAAGGACGATGCCTCGAAGGAGCGGCTCGCGAAACTCCGCGAGACGCTCGTCGAACAGGAGCGCGAGCTTGCCGGCCTCGAAGCACGCTGGGCACGCGAACGGATGTCGCTGAATCGCGTCGGCGATCTGAAGAAGCAACTCGACGACGCGGTCACGCAGCGCGATCGCGCCATGCGCGAGGCCGATTACGCGAAGGCCTCCAAGCTCGAGTACGAGACGATCGCCCAGCTGCAACGCGATCTCGCTGAGGCGGAACAGGTCGATGCTTCGACCGGCTCAGCAACCGGTGAACCACGGATGGTCAACGAGCAGGTCACGGAAGAAGACATCGCGCAGGTCATCGCGGCGTGGACCGGCATCCCCGTCGGCCGTCTGCTGCAGGGCGAGACCGAGAAGTTGTTGCACCTCGAGCAGGAGCTCGGCAAACGCCTCATCGGCCAGAAGCGCGCGGTCGCGGCGGTCGCCGACTCGGTGCGCCGTTCGCGCGCCGGCATTAGCGACCCCAACCGGCCGACGGGCTCGTTCCTCTTCCTCGGCCCGACCGGCGTCGGCAAGACCGAGCTCGCGAAGTCGCTCGCCGACTTCCTCTTCGACGACGAGCACGCCATGGTGCGCATCGACATGTCGGAGTACGGCGAGAAGTTCTCGGTCTCCCGGCTCGTCGGCGCCCCTCCGGGCTACGTCGGCTACGACCAGGGCGGCCAGCTCACCGAGGCAGTACGCCGTCGGCCCTACTCGGTGATCCTCTTCGACGAGGTCGAGAAGGCGCACCCCGAGATCTTCGACGTGCTGCTGCAGGTGCTCGACGACGGACGACTCACCGACGGTCAAGGTCGCACGGTCGACTTCAGGAACACCATCCTGATCCTCACGTCGAACCTCGGCTCGCAATACCTGATCGACCCGGGTCTCAGTTGGGACGAGAAGGAGCAGGCCGTACTGCAGACCGTGCGGCAGGCGTTCAAGCCCGAGTTCGTGAACCGGCTCGACGACATCGTCGTGTTCTCGGCCCTCAGCGAGCACGAGCTCGCCGAGATCGTGAACCTCTACGTCGACCGGCTTTCGGCTCGGCTGAACGAACGGCGGCTCGAGCTCAGAGTCACTCCCGACGCTCGCGCCTGGCTCGCGGAGCGTGGCTACGATCCGCTGTACGGTGCCCGCCCGCTGCGCAGGCTGATGCAGCACGAGATCGACGACCAGCTCGCTCGAGCCCTGCTCGCCGGCGAGGTGCGTGACGGCGACGCCGTCGTGGTCGCGCTCGCCGACGACGGCGACTCGCTCACGGTCGCGCGGGCCGACCCGCCCGTCGAATAGGCCGTCACTCCGCGGCATCCGTTCGCTTCACTGAGCGGATGCCGCGTGGCGGCTGCGCGGCCGTTAGTCGCCGCCGGGCTCGGATGCGGGCTCGGATGCGGGCTCGGGCTCGGGCTCGCGCACGCCGTTCGCGTTCGCCGGGATGCGTCGTTCGAGCGCAATGGCGACCACGCCGATGCCGATGCAGCTGACGACCATGACGGCGATGTACACCGCGTCGAGCCCCTGGCCGAGCAGCAGCCCAGCTGCGATCGGCCCGGCGATCGCGCCGCCCTGGAACGCCGCCGAGTTGATCGCGTTGTAGCGGCCGCGATTGTGGTTTGAGGCGAGGTCGTTGTAGATGGCGGGCACGGTCGGTTGCAGCAGCGTCTCGCCGAACGCGAACACGCCCATGAAGGCCAAGACGCCGATCGCTGCCGCGAGCGAGTCGGGCAGCAGCCCCGCGGCGCCGAGGATCAGCCACGAGAACGCCCACACCGCCGCCATCACCCACATGACCCGGGTGCGCCGCTTGCCGGTGATGTACCTGAGCACGGTGAACTGCAGGAGCACGATGACGACCGTGTTGACCGCGAAGGCGAAGCCGACCATGCGCGTCGAGACCTCTGCCACCTGACGCGCGTACGCGGGGAACCCGGCCTCCAGCTGGCCGTAGCCGATGAACATGGCGATGAAGGTGAGCAGCGTCAACCACAGCACCGCAGGCTGCTTGAGGATTTCGCGATACCCACCGACCGCCGCGGCGTCTTCGCTGGGCTCGGCGTGGGTACGCACATGCCGGAGCGGCCCGAGCAACAGGGCCGCCGGCACGAGGCAGCTGATCGCGTTGACGAGGAAGATCACGGTGAACGTCTCGGGGGTGTCGACGTCGATGAAGAAGCCGCCGATCACGCCGCCGACGCCGATGCCGAGGTTGACGAGGGCGAAGTTGACGCCGAAGTACTGCTGGCGCAGCTCGCCGTCGACCACCGCGGCGATCAGGGCGTTGAAGCCGGGCCACGAAATGCCGAAGTTGACGCCGATCAGCACGAGGGCGACGGCGGCGACCGCCGGGTGGGTCGCGTACGCGAGCAGGGTGCAGCCGGCGATCATCGCCGCCAGCCCGACGAGCAGCACCTTGCGGGCGCCGAACCGGTCGATGAGGGTGCCGCCGGGGCCCGTCACGATCAGCCCGACGATCGCGATCAGGCTCATCAGCCCGCCGGAGAGCCCGAGGTCGAAGCCACGCACCTCGTGCAGGTAGATGATCGTGAACGGCAGCGTCAGCCCGCGGCCGAGCGTCTGGATCGCGACCGTCGAGAGCAGCCATCGCCCTTCGGTGGGGAGGGCGTTCCAGAAGCTCTTGATGCCGATCACCTGAATATCTTGGCGGACTCCGCCGACATCGCACACCCGGGGTTCACCTTGCGGCTCTACGCTTCGGCCATGCTGTTGCGCGAGAGGACGTCACGTGAACTCGTGGTCGAGACCGACCGCGGTGCGGTCTCCGGCGTGCGCCGTCACGGAACCCGCGTCTGGCGAGGCATCCCGTATGCGGCCTCGACAGCGGGCGAGCACCGGTTCCGGGCGCCGCGACCGGCCGCGGGGTGGGAGGGTGTGCGCGATGCGACACACTACGGACCGGTCGCCCCGCAGAAGCGCAAGGGACAGTTCATCGGTGCTGCGTCGCGCCTGCAGCGCAGCGAGGACTGCCTGAGCCTCAACGTGATCGCGCCCGGCGAGGCCGAGCCGGCGGTCCGATCGGCGCGATCGGGCCGGCCGGGTTCGTCGGGCGACGCCGGTCGCCCGGTCATGGTCTTCATCCATGGCGGCGCGTACAGCGTGGGTTCGTCGGGGGAGTACCCGCCGCAGGGCGAGCGCCTCGTGCGGCGGCACGGCGTCGTCTACGTGAGCCTCAACTACCGTCTCGGTGCGCTCGGCTGGCTCGACTTCCGCGCCTACTCGCGCCCCGAGCGCCCGATCGAGGCGAACCTCGGGCTTCGAGACCAGGTCGCCGCTCTCGACTGGGTGCGCCGGAACATCCGTGCCTTCGGCGGCGACCCCGACCGCGTGACCCTCTTCGGCGAGTCCGCCGGCGCCAATTCCGTGACGACGCTGCTCACCGTGCCGGCCGCCGAGGGCCTCTTCCAGCGGGCGATCGCGCAGAGCTCGCCAGCGGCCGCCGTGTACCTGCCCGAGGTCGCCCAGCGCTGGGCCGGTGAGTACGTGCAGTTGCTCAGCCGGCTGGTCGATGATGACGACCTCGAGAGCGAGTCGGTCGAGGATGCCGCGGCGATGCTCGTCGCCGCGGATCCCATGCTGCTCGCCGAGGCGACGACGGCGCTCACGATCCGCACCCCAGACGAGAACCCGGGCACGATCAGCCTCGCCCCGGTCATCGACGGCGAGTTCCTCCCGCATCGTCCGCTCGATGCGTTCCGCGACGGGCTCGCCCACCGGGTACCCCTCATCATCGGCACGAACGACCGCGAAGGTTCGCTGTTCGAGGGCCGCATCGACATCCTGCCGACGACGAAGCCGCGCATCCGCGCGATCTTCGCGAACACGAAGAAGAAGGCACGCAAGGCGATCAAGCGCCAGTACCCCGGCCTGCCCGAGCGTCGCCCCGCGGCCGACTTCGCCGGCGACTTCACCTTCTGGTTCCCGAGCGTGAAGGTCGCCGAACGCCACTCCCGGTACGCCCCGGTGTTCGCCTACCGCTTCGATGCGGCGCCACGGATGCCCCGGCTGCTCGGTCTTGACGCGACGCACGGTCTCGAACTCTTCGCCCTGTTCGAGAAGTTCGACACTCCGGTCGGCGTCGGCCTCACACTGCTCGGCGGGCGCCGGATGTTCCGGGCCGTCGGGCGACGGATGCAGGCGGAGTGGGTCGACTTCGCGGCATCCGGCACCCCCGGCCCCTCGTGGCCCGGCTACGACGAGCTCGACCGTCGCACCCTCATCGTCGACCGAGAGGATCGCGTCGAGCTCGATCCGCGGCGCGAGAAGCGACTCGCATGGCAGGAGTTCGTGCCGCACGTGTGAGCGCCGAGGCAAGGCACGTGTGACCATCCAGGCAATGTAGGACGTCCGCCCCTCTGTAGGACACAGAGGGGCGTCGGCGTCCTACCAAGTGCTCACTGTCCTACCGAGCCGTGCGCCGGCGCCTGAGCGTAGGCTCGAACCATGCTCGCCACCGTCATCCACGCCGCCCGCGACATCCGTGTGGAAACCGTGCCCGACCCCGTGCTCTCCACGGGCGGCGACGCGATCGTCAAGGTCGTTGCTGCGTGCGTGTGCGGTTCGGACCTCTGGCCGTACCGCGGCATCACGCCGACGCGCGAGCCGCATCGCATCGGCCACGAGTTCATCGGCGTGGTCGAAGCAGTGGGGCCGGATGTCGCGGTGGTCGCCGTCGGCGACTTCGTGATCGCCCCCTTCTACGTGTGCGACAACACGTGCGTCAACTGCCGCAACGGCGTCTCGACCTCATGCCTGAACGGCGGATGGTGGGGCGGCGACGACCGTCATGGCGCGTTCGCCGACGGCGGGCAGGGCGAGCGGGTGCGGGTGCCGCTCGCCGACGGCACGCTCGTCGTCGTGCCTGGGCCGGTCGCCGATTCCGAGGTGCCCGGCCTGCTCGCGCTCTCCGACGTCATGGGCACGGGGCATCACGCGGCGGTGTCGGCAGGGGTCGCTCCCGGCGACTCGGTCGCCGTCGTCGGCGACGGAGCTGTCGGGCTCTGCGCGATCATCGCCGCGAAGCGGCTCGGCGCCACGACGATCATCGCGATGTCGCGGCATCCCGACCGCCAGGAGCTCGCCCGTGAATTCGGTGCGACGCATGTGGTCGCCGAGCGCGGCGTCGAGGGCGTCGCACGGGTGAAGGAGCTTACGGGTGGCATCGGCGCCGATCGCGTGCTCGAGTGCGTCGGCACCAAAGAGTCGATGGACCAAGCCATCCGTTCGACCCGACCCGGCGGCATGGTCGGCTACGTCGGGGTGCCGAACGGCGGCCCTGAGCTGCCGGTACGACCGCTCTTCGACCGCAACGTCGGCGTGAACGGCGGCGTCGCGCCCGTGCGCGGCTACATCGAGGAACTGCTGCCCGACGTGCGCTCGGGCGCGATCGAACCCGGCCGGGTCTTCGACCTCGAGCTGCCGCTCGCCGAAGCCGCCGAGGCGTATGCCGCGATGGACGAACGGCGCGCGATCAAGGTGATGCTGCGCCCGTGAGCTGAACCGGCGAGCGGATGCCGCAGGCTCAGCCCACAGCGCCTGCCACAACGCCTGCCGCAGGCTCGCCTCACAACGCCTGCCGCAGCCGATGCCGCAGCATCTGCGATTCCGCACGACCCTCTTCCGGGGTGCGCCCTCCGTGTGCCAGCATGGCGGACAAATCCGCCACAGAAGGAGGGTATTCATGCCACGGATCAGATCGATCGCAGCGGGCGCCGTACTCGCACTCGCCGTCACTGCACTTGCGGCCGCGCCGGCAGGGGCAGCCACATCGGAGGCGACGAGCGAACAGGAGTTCGTCGTGCTCTTCGCCGAGGGAACCTCGAGCGAGCAGGCACGAGTCGCAGTTGAAGCAGCGGGCGGCACCATCGTCGGTGAGAACACCGACGTCGGCGTCGCAACCGTCGTCACCAGCGAGGCCGGCTTCGCCGAAGCAGCCGCCGAGCAGGGGGTCATCGAGGGCACCGCGAAGAATCGCGTCATCGCCGGCGTGTCCGACGGGCACGCCTCCGATACGAAATCGCGCAAGGCCGATGCCGTCGAAACCGAAGGGCGCACCGAAGCCGCCGCGCCGTCGGCGCCGGCCGCCGACCGGCACGGCACCGGCCGGCCAGGAGAACCGCTCGCCGACCTGCAGTGGGACATGCAGCAGATCGGCGCGACGATGGACGGCTCCTACAAGTGGGAGAAGGGATCGAAGAAGGTGCTCGTCGGCATCCTCGACACCGGCGTCGACGGATCGCACCCCGACATCGCGCCGAACTTCAACGCGAAGCTCAGCCGCAACTTCACGGTCGACGTGCCGTTCGACGCGAACGGCGTCGAGGTCGACGGCCCGTGTGAAGACGAAGCCGACCAGTCGTGTGAAGACCCGGCCGATGTCGACGAGAACGGGCACGGTACGCACGTCGCCTCCACGATCGGCTCGCCGATCAACGGCGTCGGCATCGCGGGTGTCGCACCGAACGTGACGCTCGTGAACCTGCGCGCCGGTCAGGACTCGGGGTACTTCTTCCTGCAGTCATCCGTCGACGCGCTCACCTATGCCGGCAAGAACGGCATCGACGTGATCAACATGAGCTACTACGTCGACCCGTGGCTGTTCAACTGCACGAGCCACCCGGCCGACTCGCCCGAAGACCAGCAGGAGCAGCAGACCGTGATCACGGCCATGCAGCGTGCGCTCGACTACGCACGCGCCAAGGGCGTGACGCTCGTCTCCGCGGCAGGCAACGGGGCGACCGACTACACGAAGGCGATGAGCGACGCGTCGAGCCCCGACTTCGCCGATGTGCCGGGAGAGGTCGCGTACACCCGCGACCTGCTCGACCCGGCGACGTGCACCTCGATGCCGTCAGAAGGCGATGGCGTGGTCTCGGTGTCGAGCACCGGCATCTCCGAGCGCAAGGCGTACTACTCCGACTACGGCAACGGCTACATCGACGTGGCCGCGCCGGGCGGAGACGTGTACGACACGGCCGACAACACGCGCGACGTCACGAAGGGCGCGCTCGCCGCGTACCCGAAGTCGCTGGCCGAGGCGAACGGCGAGATCGACGAGAACGGCGAGCCGACCGTCGACTACGTCGTGAAGAGTTGCGATAGGGCCGGCGCGACGTGCGCGTACTACCAGTACTTGCAGGGCACGTCGATGGCATCGCCGCACGCAGCGGGTGTCGCAGCGCTGATCGTCAGCAAGTACGGCCTGCCCGACCTCCGCAAGGGGCTCCACGGCAAGTGGCTCGCACCGGCGGTCGTCGAATGGAGGCTCGCGCAGAGCGCGGTCGACACTGCCTGCCCGGTGCCCGCGGAGTTCACCTACACACGGCACACGCCGGCGGGCGCCACCCTCACGGCGACGCACACCTGCGAGGGCGACGGTTCACCGAACGGGTTCTACGGCAAGGGCATCGTGAACGCGATCGCGGCCATCGGCCGCTGAGCGGTCGCACTGGTCGCTGAGCGGTTGAACTGAACGGGGCGGATGTCGCGGCGACGCGGCATCCGCCCTTCGTGTGCTCCCGTCAGGGGCGGGTGAGCTCCTCGCGGATGCCCGCGACGAACGCGTCGATGTCTGCCTCGCTGGTGTCGAAGCCGCACATCCAGCGCACCTCGCCGCGCGCGGCATCCCAGTCGTAGAAGCGGAACCGCTCGCGGAGCCGGTCGGCGACGCCCGTGGGCAGCGTCGCGAAGACGCCGTTCGACTGGGTCTGCTGCGTGAAGCCGAGGCCGGGCAGCTCGCCTGCCGCGATGCCCGCGTCGAGCGCGTCGCGGAGGCGGCGGGCCATCGCGTTTGAGTGGCTCGCGTTCTCGAGCCAGAGGTCGCCCTCGAGCAACGCGATGAGTTGCGCCGAGACGAAACGCATCTTCGACGCGAGCTGCATGTTGAGTTTGCGCAGGTACTTCAGGCCCTCGGATGCCTCGGTGTTCAGCACCACGATGGCCTCGGCGCCGAGCGCACCGTTCTTGGTACCGCCGAAGCTCAGCACGTCGACCCCGGCGTCGCGCGTGAATGCTCGGAGCGGAAGGCCGAGGGTGGCGGCCGCGTTCGAGAGGCGTGCGCCGTCCATGTGCAGCTTCATGCCGCGCTCGTGCGCGTGGTCGGCGATGATGCGCACCTCGTCGGCCGTGTACGCCGTGCCGAGCTCGGTGGTCTGCGTGATCGAGACGACGAGCGGCTGCGCGCGGTGCTCGTCGCCCCAACCCCACGCCTCGCGGTCGATGAGCTCGGGGGTGAGCTTGCCGTCTGGCGCGGGCACGGTGAGCAGCTTGATGCCGCCCACGCGCTCAGGCGCGCCGCCCTCGTCGGAGTTGATGTGCGCGGTACTTGCCGAGATCACGGCACCCCAGCGGGGGAGCATCGACTGCAAGCCTGTGACGTTCGCGCCGGTGCCGTTGAAGACGGGGAACGCCTCGATGCCCTCGCCGAAGTGCCGCGCGAACACCTGCTGCAGGCGCTCGGTGTAGACGTCTTCGCCGTAGGCGACCTGGTGGCCGTCGTTGGCGGCGGCGATGGCCGCGAGCACCGCGGGGTGCACGCCCGAGTAGTTGTCGGAGGCGAAGCCGCGGAGGGAGGTGTCGTGGAGCTGTTCAGTCACCGAACCATCCTCTCACCCCTCTCACCTGCGCCGAGAGTGCAGTTGATGTCGCTATTCGCAAGGGAATCCGGCATCAACTGCACTCTCGACGACAGCGGAAGGCCCGGTGTGCGCGAGGGGAGCGGGCTCAGCCGCGCAGCGCCTCGGCGAACGGCACCCGCGCACCCGTCTTCAGCAGTGAGCTGCGGTAGATGCGCTCGCCGATCACGACCGCGAGCGCCGTGGTCGCGACGAGCAGCACGAGCGAGACGATCGGCTCCCACCACTCGGCCTGTCCGAGGAAGATCCGCATCGGCATCCCGACGGGCGCCGAGAACGGCACGTAGCTCATGATCGTGAGCACGACCGGGTTGTCGTTGAAGAAGATCACGAGGAAGTAGGGGATCATCACGAGCATCGTCACCGGCGTCGTGACCGAGCCGATGTCTTCGGCGCGCGACACCAGGGCGGCGCTCGCGGCGAAGAGCGCGGCGAGCATCACGAATCCGATCGCGAAGAACACCACGAACCAGATGACGGATGCCCCGAGCACGCCGAGCAGCACCTGCTGGCCGCTGAGCATCAGCCCGAGGATCGCGAGCACCGCGATCGCGAGGATCTGCGAGAACGCGAGCACGCTGTTGCCGATCACCTTGCCCGTGAGCAGCGCGCGCGCCGACACGGCGGAGAGCAGGATCTCGACGACGCGGGTCTGCTTCTCCTCGACGACCGATTGCGCGATCGTCGAACCGAACGTGATCGCCGACATGAAGAACACGATGCCGAACCCGAACGCGACGAGGTAGGCGAGGCCGGGATCGACCGCCGGTGGGTCGAGCAGTTCGACCGTCGGATTCACCGAGAGCGCCGAGAGGACCGAGTTCGGCGCCGAGTCGAGGCCGATCACGACGACGCCGAGCGGTTCGGATGCCGCGGGGGCGACGATCGCCTCGACGTCGCCGTCGCGCAGCATCTGCTCCGCCGCATTCTGATCGGCCGCCGGCACCGCCTCGAGCGACTCGTTGCCCGCGACGACGTCGGTCGCTCCCGCGATCACGGCGACCCTCGGCGACTCCGACTGCCCGCCGAAGATGCTGCCGAGCACGACCGAGGCGAGCACGCCGAGCATGAGTATGCCCGTGGAGATGAGGAATGCCTTGCTGCGCAGGCGCATCGTGACCTCCCGCCCCGCGACGAGGTTGACGCTGTCGATGAAGCTCGGGGTGCGGCGTTCGTCGCCCCCCGTTGGTCGAGTAGGCGCGCCGGCGCCGTATCGAGACCTGGTGCCGGGTCTCGATACGCTCGCTTCGCTCGCTACTCGACCAGCGGTGTTGTCCGGTCCGGTGCTCACAGCACGACCTCCTTGAAGATCTGGGCGAGCGTGGTGTGCTCGCGGGTGAAGCTCACGACTTCGCCGCGGGCGACGGCTTCGGTGAGTGCGGCCTGCCGAGCGGCATCCGTCTCGGCTTCGAAGACGGCCCAGCCGCCGTCGAACTCGGCGACCCGGATGCCGGGCTGCTCCCGCAGCCAGCCGACATCGCCCGAGGTGAGCAGCTCCCACCGCTCCGAGCTGTGCTCGGCGCGCAGGGCGTCGCCGGTGCCGGCGGCGGCGATGCGGCCGCCGGAGATGATGACGAGATCGTCGCAGAGCCGCTCGACGATGTCGAGCTGGTGCGAGGAGAACAGCACGGGGGCACCGGATGCCGCAGCATCGGCCAGCACGCCCTGCACCGTCTCGACGGCCATCGGGTCGAGGCCCGAGAACGGCTCGTCGAGGATGAGCACCTCGGGCTGGTGCACGAGGGCAGCCGCGATCTGCGCCCGCTGCTGGTTGCCGAGCGAGAGCGACTCGATGGTGTCGTCCGTGCGCTCGCCGAGGCCGAGACGCTCGAGCAGTTCGATGGCGTTGCGGTGCGCGGCGGCGGCGGTCCAGCCGTGCAGGCGGGCGAGGTAGACCGTCTGCTCGAGCAGGCGCATCTTGGGGTACAGCCCGCGCTCTTCGGGCATGTAGCCGAAGCGGCGCCGGTCGACCTCTGTGACGGCGTCGCCGCCGAGGGTGACGGTGCCTTCGTCGGAGGAGAGCACGCCGAGGATGATGCGCATCGTCGTCGTCTTGCCTGCGCCGTTGCCGCCGACGAAGCCGGTGAGGCGGCCGTCTCCGACGGTGAAGCTCACGTGGTCGAGGGCGAGGCGCTCGCCGTAGCGTTTGGTCACGTCGTTGAGTTCGAGCATGGCTTCACGCTACGGATGCCGCGTGGCCGGGGCATCCGTCGCGTGACGGGTCTTGCTCGCGCCCGCATGCCGGCGGCTCCGTCACGAGGGGGAGACGGTCACGGTCGGGCGCGCCGGATGTGTGCGTTCAGGCGAGGGTCGAGAGCGGGCGCCCCTCGAAGATCGTGCGCAGTGCGACCGTCGTGCTCACCCGCACGGGGTGGGTGGAGCGGATGCGCACGAGCAGCTCATCGAGCTCGGCCGCCGTGCCGACCCTGGCGATGGCGAGATGACTCGCGTCGCCCGAGGTCGCGTAGCAGGATTCGATCTCGGGGTGCCCGACGAGAAGCTCGCCGAGATCACCGTCGGGCGCCGGTCCGGTGAGCGTGATCTCGAGGAATGCGGTGAGGGGCACGCCGACGGCCTGCGGGTCGATGACGGCGCGGTAGCCGCTGATGACCCCCCGCTGCTCGAGCCGCTGCACGCGCGACTGCACGGCGGAGGTCGACAGGCCCGTGAGCGTCGAGAGGGTCGTGAGCGTCGCCTGACCGTCGGCCGCGAGTGCTGCGACGATGCGCAGGTCGATGTCGTTGTCGAGTTGTGCTGTCGCGTTCGGCTCGCCCATTCGGTCCACCATAGTGTCCGGTTCATGCACCGCGTTCAGATCCGGCGATCCATGAGATAGGGTTCAGATGTTCAGCCTGGAGCAACGGAGCCCGGCTCGACCCACCCGAAGTGCGGGCGACTCCCTCCGCCGAAAACGGCAGTTTCTGCTCCAGGCCGATTGTGTTGCCTTCCTTCGGCAGATTTCCGATGAGAATCATAAGTTCTCGGAATTTCATCAGCCTGTTCACTGGACAGCCGGATTGCTGCCGATCGGTAAATTCTGATACGAATCGCATCTTGGTAGTTGACTATTCATCGCCCCATCATGTTCTCTTGCTAGAGATTCGAGTTCCGCACCACATGTCCGACTCCAGCAGCGAAGGAATATGAAACGTATGCGTGCTACCCCAACCCCCAGGAATGGAAGGTCGCGGCGTGGGTTCCCCGTCGTTGCGGCCGTCTCTCTCGCGGCCTGTCTTGCGATCGGGCCCGCGGCGACCGCGTTCGCCACTCCGCTCGCAAGCGACGCGACGCCGTCGGCCTCGTCGAGCGCCGATGCGAAGATGCTTCGCATCGCGACGGCCGGCTTCGTCGACACGTTCAACCCGTTCATCTCGATCTACCTGACGCCGACGAACGTCATCCGCTACGTCTACGAGAGCCTCGTGCAGAACGATGCCGAAGACGGCTCGCCCACCGAGGGCCTCGCTGAAGAGTGGGAGGCCAGCCCTGACGGCATGACCTGGACCTTCACCCTGCATGAGGGCATGAAGTGGTCCGACGACGAGCCGATCACCTCCGCCGACGTGAAGTACACCTACGAGTCGATGATGAACGACCCGATGCTGGGCACCGCCAACGGCAACCTCGTGTCGAACTTCGAGAGCGTCGAAGCACCCGACGACCTCACCGTCGTCATCAATCTGAAGACACCTCAGGCGCCGAATCCCGGCTCCGAGATCCCCGTGCTGCCCGAGCACATCTGGGCCGAGGTCGACGACCCCACGACCTTCGAGAACGACGCCGATGTCGTCGGCTCCGGCCCGTACACGCTCGAGAGCTACTCGGCGAACCAGTCGATCACCCTGAAGGCGAACCCGAACTTCTGGCGCGGCGCCCCCAAGATCGACGGCATCCAGTACGTCTACTACACCAACTCCGACGCCCAGATCCAGGCGCTGCGCGCTGGCGAGGTCGACCTCGTCACGGGGCTCACCGACACCCAGATGAGCGCACTCGAGGGCGAAGAGGGCGTCACGACCCAAGCGGGCACCGGTCGTCGTTTCACGTCGATCAGCGTGAACGCCGGAGCCGAGACGCCCGAGGGCGTCGCCTACGGCACCGGCAGCCCCGCACTCAAGGAGCTCGCGGTGCGCGAGGCGCTCCGTCTCGGCATCGACATGGAGTCGCTGCTGAAGAACGTGCTCGGCGGCTACGGCGCTCCCGCGACGAGCTTCATCCCGAGCGCGTTCGAGAAGTGGCACCTGCCCGACGACGACGAGGCGATCGTCTCGTTCGACCCCGACGCGGCGATCGCCAAGCTCGAGGGTGCGGGCTGGGTCGCCGGTGCCGACGGCATCCGTGAGAAGGACGGCAACCGCCTCTCGATCCGACTGCTCGCCGACGCGGAAGACATCGTCGAGATGTCGACCGCCGAGTACCTCGTGCCCTGGATGGCCGACATCGGCGTCGAGCTGAAGCTCGAGACGACCGACACCGACACCATCTCCGATCGCACCTCCGTCAGCGACTACGACCTGTACTTCTCGGGTTGGAGCGTGAACCCCGATCCCGATTACCAGCTCGGCCTCAACCTGTGCGCATCGCGACCCGACGCCGAGGGCAACGGCGCGACGAGTCAAGACGGCTACTGCAACCCCGAGTTCGACGCCCTCTATGCCGAACAGCACTCGGAGCTCGACGAGGGCAAGCGCGCCGAATTGGTGCACGACATGCTGCGCATGCACTACGAGGATGTCGCGCAGATCACCCTCTGGTATGGCCAGGCGCTCGAGGCCTACCGCTCCGACCGCTTCACGGGCTACACGACACAGCCCAAGGAGAACGGCATCATCGCGAACCAGGCCGGGTACTGGGGCTACCTCACGGTCGAGCCGGTCTCCGATGAGGCCTCTTCGTCGACAGGCGACTCCGGCCCGGCGATCGGTCTCTGGATCGGCCTCGGCGTGCTCGTCGTGGCTGCCGGTGTCGTCGCGATCGTGATCGTGCGACGTCGAAAGACCGCGGGCGATCGCGAGTAGTCGGACAACGCAAACCCGGTCGGATGTCGCCAGTGGCGGCATCCGGCCGGGCGACCGATGTCGGGCGCCAAGAGAAATCGGGCGCAAGTGAAGGAGGACGGAGCGCAATGACAGACACGATCACCCCCGTGAACGCGGCGGTGCACGACGAGAAGCTCGCAGAGGAAGCGCCGGCACGCTCGTCGTTTCTGAGCTACCTCGGCTCCAAGCTGGGCGGGGCGCTCATCAGCCTCGTCATGGTCGTGCTGCTCGGCTTCTTCGCCTTCCGGGTGCTGCCGGGCGACCCGGTGCGACGCATCGCGCAGGAACGCCCGATGAGTCCCGAACAGATCGCCGAGCTCCGGCGCCAGTACGGCCTCGACAAGCCCGTCACCCAGCAGTTCATCGACTACCTCGTCAACATCGTCACCGGCAACCTCGGTCAGAGCTACGTGTACCGCACCTCGGTGAGCGAGCTCATCGGGCAGTACATCGGTCCGACCCTGCTGCTGACCGGCACCGCCGCGGTCATCGCAATCACTCTGGGGCTGTGGCTCGGCCAGCGTGCGGCATGGCGCAACGGCTCGCTCTTCGACAAGGTCGCCACCGGCACCTCACTCACCCTGTGGTCGGTGCCCACGTTCTGGCTCGCGCTGATCCTGCTCATGGTCTTCGGTGGCACGCTCCGGTGGTTCCCGACGGGTGGTATGTCCGCCCCGGGCCTCGAGCCGGGCTCTTTCGCCTACGTCATCGACGTCGCCCGGCACATGGTGCTTCCAGTGGTCACGATGGTCGCGGTGGTCTTCGCGCAGTACCTCATGGTCATGCGAGCATCGCTGCTCGAGGAGAAGTCCTCCGACTACCTGACGACGGCGCGCGCGAAGGGGCTGCGCGACGACCTCGTGCGTCGTCGGCACGCCGTGCCGAACGCGCTGCTGCCCACGGTGACCCTCGTCTTCATGCACATCGGCGGGCTCATCGCCGGAGCCGTCACCGTCGAGACGGTGTTCTCCTGGCCCGGGCTCGGCAAGCTCACCTACGAGGCCATCAGCGGCCCCGACATGCCCCTGCTGCAGGGAACCTTCGTGGTCTTCTCGACCATCATCATCGTCATGAATCTCATCGCCGACCTCATCTATCGGCAGCTCGACCCGAGAGTGAGGCGCGCATGAGCACCACCGAACAGGCGCGGCCGGCCGCCCAGCTCACGACCCGGCAGGTGGCCGGTCGCCGGCGTCGTGCCTCGGCGGCGAAGCTCTGGCGCGAGTTCCGCGCGAGCGCATCGGGCATGTCGGGGCTCATCTTCCTCGGCGTCGTCATCCTTCTCGCGATCCTGGCCCCGGTCATCGCCGACCGCTCGCTGCTCGACGTCACGCAGCTCACCGACCAGCCGAGGTTCGCCCCGCCATCGTGGGAGCATCCGATGGGCACCGACCATCAGGGTCGCGAGCTGTGGGTCCGCATGATCTGGGGTGCGCGCACCTCGCTGCTCGTCGGCGTCGCCGCGACGGCGATGTCGATGGTCATCGGCACCCTCGTGGGCATGGCCGCCGGCCACTTCACCGGCGTCACCGGCGGCATCATCATGCGCTTCGTCGACTTCTTCCTCGTACTGCCCTCGCTCGTGCTCGCAATCGTACTGTCGTCGGTGCTCAACCGCGGGGTGCTCACGATCGTGATCGCCATCGGCGTGACCTCGTGGGCGAGTACCGCCCGCCTCGTGAGAGCCCAGACCCTCGCCGTCGAGGCCCGCCCATACGTCGAGCGCTCCCAAGTGCTCGGCGCGGGGCACTGGCACATCATCGGCAAGCACCTCTTCCCGGCGGTGCTGCCGCTCGTGCTCGCCAACACGACCCTCACGGTCGGTTCGGCGATCATCGCCGAGTCGACGCTCGCCTTCCTCGGCCTTGGCGACCCGACCCAGCAATCGTGGGGCACCATTCTGAAGGACTCGATGGACGTCTCGGCCGCGACGAGCGGCTACTGGTGGTACGTCGTCATCCCGGGTCTCGCGATCGTGCTCGTGGTTCTGGCGTTCACCCTCGTCGGGCGTGCGTTCGAATCCATCGTGAACCCGACCCTCAGGAGCCGTTGATCATGCCCGATCTCGTTTTCGACGACGTCTCGATCACCTATCGCACCGCCGCGTCGCGGGGTCGCGGCGACATCGCCGCCGTGCGCAACGTGAGCCTCTCGCTGCCCGCGGGCGGCACCCTCGGCATCGCCGGCGAATCGGGTTCCGGCAAGTCGACGCTCGCGATGAGCGTGCTGCGGCTGCTGCCCGACAACGCGGTGATCGACGGGCAGGTGCGCGTCGGCGATCAGAGCGTCTCCGATCTGAGCTTCGGCCAGTTGCGGGCGTTGCGCTGGTCGGAGGTCGCGATCGTCTTCCAGGGGGCGATGCACTCGCTGAATCCCGTGCGAACCGTCGGCCAGCAGATCATCGAGGCTCTCGAGCTGCACGTGAAAGACGCGTGGCGCAGCCCAGAGGCGCGAAAGGCCCGGCTGGCCGAGTTGCTGGGCCAGGTCGACCTGCCGCTCGCGAAGGCGGCCTCGTATCCGCACGAGCTCTCGGGCGGGCAGAAGCAGCGCGTCATGATCGCGATGGCGCTCGCGTGCGAGCCCGACATCATCATCGCCGACGAGCCGACGACGGCGCTCGACGTCATCGTGCAGGGGCAGATCCTCGAGGTCGTGAAAGACCTCGTGACCCGGCGGGGCATCTCGCTCCTCATGATCAGCCACGATCTCTCGGTGCTCGCCACCGCGTGCGAACGCATCGCCGTCATGCGCGACGGCGTGCTCGTCGAGGTCGGGGAGTCGCAGCAGATCTGCACCGATCCGCAGGAGGCGTACACGAAACAGCTCGCCGATGCCTTCCCGACCATCGGGGACCCCGCGTCGCGGCTGAAGCCCGTCACCCGCCGCGGCGAGACGACGACGGGCGCGATCTCGGCGCCGGTCGCCGCCGCGGTCGCGCGCGCGATCAGTGCAGCGGATGCCGTGGAGGGGGCGGGCGATCCCGCGGCCGAAGACGTGGCAGAGAAGGAGGTCCTGCTCGAAGCCCGCAACCTCAGCGTCACCTTCCGCTCGCGCGGCAAGACCGTGCAGGCGGTGCGCGGAGTCGACCTCGCCTGTCGTCGCGGCGAGATCGTCGCACTCGTCGGCCAGTCCGGTTCGGGAAAGACGACGCTCGCACGAACCCTGCTCGGACTCGAGTCGCCCGACCGGGGAGGCCAGGTGCTCTTCCGTGGTTCGCCGCTCGGCCGTTCGACGAAGCGCCTGCGCGAGTTCCGTCGGCAGGTGCAGCTCATCCTGCAGGACCCGTCGGCGGCGCTGAACCCGAAGCTCAGCGTGTACGAAGCCGTCGCAGAGGGGCTTCGCATTCAGCACTATCCGGGCGACGAGCGCGATCAGGTCGCCGCGAGCCTCGAGAACGCCGAGCTGATGCCGGCGGAGCACTTCTTCGAGGCGATTCCGCACGAGCTGTCGGGCGGGCAGCGTCAGCGCGTCGTGATCGCCGGGGCGCTCGCGATGAATCCGCAGATGCTCATCGCCGACGAACCGGTCGCATCGCTCGATGCCTCGGCGCGAGGCGAGATCCTCGCGCTCATGCTCCGGCTGCGCGACGAGCTCGGCCTCTCCGCTCTCGTCATCACTCACGACCTCGGTCTCGCCTGGAACATCGCCGACACGGTGGCCGTGATGTACCACGGGGAGATCGTGGAGCGCGGCACGACCGAATCGGTGCTGCTCGACCCGCAGCACGAGTACACGAAGAAGCTGCTCGCCGCGGCCCCGAAGATCGTCGGGCGTGACGGCGTGCTCGCGACGGCTTCGTGACTCGCGCATGACCCTCCACGAGAATGCTCCGGTCTCCGGCCTGCCCTGGGTCGTCGTCGCCGGCGATCGCGACACGGTGTTCCGCGAGCTCGGCGCGCATTTCGCCGATCGCATCCGCGATATCCGGGCGCGGTCCGACGCGCAATGGTCGAAGCTCATGACTCGCGTCGAGCGCGAGGCCGTGGGTGAGCGGATGCGGCGCATCGAGGCGTCGACTCGCCGACTCTGCCCGGTCGAGTCGCACGAACTCGACCTGCTCGCCGAGGGTGCTGGGCTGCCCGCATTCGACTTGTGGGTGTACAACCTGCGCGGCGACCTCGGGCGAGACGGCACCGGATGCAGCGACGTGTCGTTCGCGACATCCGCTGCACTCGTCGTGGGTCACAACGAAGACGGCCACGCCGCCTCGACCGACGACGTCTGCCTCGTCACGCTCGCGATCGAGGGCGACCCGACCGTCACGGTCGTCTGGTACCCGGGTTTCCTGCCGTCGAACTCCTTCGTCGTCAGCGAGGCGGGCACCGTGTGGGGCCTCGATCACGTGCCGGTCGTCGAACCCGACCCGGACGGTGCGGGGCGGCACTTCGTCGCGCGCCACGCGCAGCGGAGCCACTCGGGTGCCGAGGCGATCGAAAGGGCGTCGTCGGTGCCATGCGCCGGCGGGTTCTCGTTCAACATCGGCGACCGGGAGACCGGCCGAGCCGTCATGATCGAGAACGCCGCAGGAGTCGTGGAATCGCGCTCGGCCTCGGAGACCTCGTCGTGCCTCTGGCACACGAATCACTTGCGATTCATCGAACATCCGGCGCCGGGCATGCAGCCGGGCGACGAGTCGCTCATCGAGAGCCGCACGCGCGGCGAGCGGTTGCGCGCGCACCTCGGGGCGCGACTCGACGAGCGGCACGGCGCCGCCCTCGACGCGAAATCGGTGTTCGCAGCCCTGCGTTCCGAAGGCGTTCTGAACCGATCCGCCGAACTCGTCACGTTCACGACGACGGTCGCCGATCTCGCGAACGACCGCATCATCGTGCAGGGCCGAGGCGCAGTGCCGGGCCGACTGAGTCGACCGAGCCGTGAGAACGCCGGCGACTCCACTACTGATGCGCGAGACGCATCAACACCTGAGTCACTGAGCAGCACACCGTGGACCGGTGGCCTCGCCGCGTTCGCACGCGGGCGGGCGCTCGAGATCCAAGCGCCGGTATGAGGGCGCCGGTATGAAGGGCGCCGGTATGAAGGCGCCGGTATGGAGGCGGGCGGCATGAGGGCGGGCGGCATGAAGGCAGGCGGTATCGGGGTGGCGAACATGGAGTTCGGAACGGCATCGGGTATCATCTGGTCGGCGAAGGCGATCGACATCGATACCGGCGCGGTGCTCTTCGAGCACGACGAGCAGCGCGCGCTCGACACGGCGAGCATCGGCAAGGTGTTCCTGCTGCACTCGGTGCTCGAACTCGAAGAGCGCGGTGAGCTGAGCCTCGACGAGCCGGTGACGAGGCGGCCGAACGAGGCGATGGACAACTCCGGCCTCTGGTACCTGCTGCAGGCCGACACGCTGAGTGTCTACGACCTCTGCGCCCTCATCGGCGCGGTGAGCGACAACGCGGCGACCAACACGATGTGCCGTCGTGTCGGCCTCGACACCGTGCACCGTTCGACGGCGGCACTCGGGTACTCCGAGTCCTCGCTCGACGACATCGTGCGCTGGCCGATTCCTCCTGGTTTCCCGCCGAACCTCTCGACGGGCAACGCCCGGGAGCTCACCGACTTCGTCGCGCGCGTCGCGAAGAGCGAGCTGCTCACCGAGGCGGGCTGCGACACGCTGCGACGGTGGCTCGGCGCCGGCATGGACTGCTCGATGGTGGCCTCGACGTGGGGCCTCGACCCGCTCGCCCACTACTTCTACGACCGCGACATCTGGATGTGGAACAAGACCGGCACGACGAGTCGCGTTCGCGGCGACATCGGCGTCGCGATGTCGCCGAATCGACGAGTGGCGTACTCGGTGCTCGCGAACTGGAAGCGCGGCACCGATCATCGCGACGAGGCCCTCGCGACGATGCGCGACGCGGGGGCCGCGATCCGCGAGTACCTCCTGCACGGCTGAACGGGGATTCGGATGCCACGGCACGTGCAGTACAGCGCGGTGCGCACCGCAACGGGATTCGCTCGCGGCGCGCACGCCGGCACCGTCGTCGACGACGCCGGGTGGCTGCGGCGGGCCGGCTCGGTCGGGGCGGCCGAAGAGGTCGGGGAGGCCGAGGAAGTCCGGGAGGTCGGGGAGGCCGAGGAAGTCCGGGAGGCCGGAGAAGCCGGCGAGGCGGCGCCCGGGCGGTGGGCCTCCGAGCCAGTCGAGGTCCCGTTCCTTGCGACCGAGGCTATCCTCTCGTGGAATGCGGTCACCCCGCCCGGCACATGGATCGAGCTGGAGTTCGCCGCCAGGCACGTCGACGGCTCGTGGACCGGCTGGTACGTGATGGCTCGATGGGCGGAGGGCGACGTCGCCGAAGGCGCCTGCCCAGGCGCCGTGCCGCGCACCACCGTGTCGGGTCAGAGCGACGCAGATGCGTCCGTGCACGCCGATACCTTCGTCGCCGCTGCCGGCCGGCCGTTCGAGGCGTACCGGATCCGCGTGACCCTGGCTCGCAATGCGGGCGTCGACGTCGACGCATCGCTCGCCATGGTCGGAGCGATGGTCTCGGCGCTCGATGACGCGACTCCGCTCGACGATGCGGCTCCGCTCGACGACGCGACTCCGAACGACGATGCGACTCCGCTCGACGATGCGGCTCGCTCCGAGCACGACGGCGTCGGCGAGGGAGGCGCTCGCGGCATCGCGCTCGAGGTGCCGCGATTCTCGCAGCTGCTGCATCGCGGCACGCATGTCGAGCTCGGCGGCGGCGGCGAGGCCTGGTGCTCGCCGACCTCGACGGCGATGGTGCTCGGCTTCTGGGGGCGGCTGCCGGTGCCGCAGACCCTGGCCTCGGTGGTCGCGCCGAATGGCGACCCGCAGGTCGTGTGGGTGGCCGCGGGCTGCTACGACCACGACTACGGCGGCACGGGCAACTGGTCGTTCAACGCCGCGTTCGCCGCCCGCCAGGGGCTCGAGGCGTTCGTCACGAGGCTGCGTTCGCTCGACGAGGCCGAGAGGTTCATCGCGGCCGGCATCCCCCTCATCGCCTCGGTGTCGTTCACTCGCGATGAGCTGCCCGAGGCGGGGTACGTCACCGAGGGGCACCTGCTGGTGATCGCGGGGTTCGAGGCGAACGGCGACGTCGTCGTCAACGATCCGGCGGCGCCCGGCAACGCGGCCGTGCGTCGGCGCTATCCGCGCGCGCCGTTCGAGCGCGCGTGGCTTCGCAGTGCCGGCGGCAGCGGCGGCGTGGTCTACGTCATGCACCCCGTCGACGTGCCGCTGCCCGCCGCGGTCGGCGAGGAACGCAATTGGTGAGCCGGGATCACCGCGCGAGCACGGCGGTGAGCAGTTCGATGCGATCCCGCAATGAGGAGAGCAGGAGGTGCTCGCTCACGGCGTGGGCGCCGCCGCCGCGTGGGCCGAAGCCGTCGATCGTCGGGATGCCGAGGGAGCCGACGAGGTTCGTGTCGCCGGCGCCGGCAGCGGGGCGACCGGTCGCAGATCGGCCGAGTGCGGATGCCGCGCGCCCGACCTCGTCGAGGAGTGTCCGATCGCCCGCGCCGGCCAGCCACGCCGGACGACTCGTCAGGATGGTCGCACGTACGGAGGCGCCCGCGCGGATCGGCGCGAGCCGGGCGAGTGCGCCGAGCACGTGCTGCTCCGACTCACCGTCGACGAAGCGCAGCCCGATCTCGGCGGAGGCGGCGTCGGGCACGACGTTCGCCCTCGCGCCGCCACTCACGGTGCCGACGTTGCAGAGCACCGGCGAGATCGCCGATGCCTCGGCGACGACCTCGCGCACGACGAGCAACTGGTCGACGAGTTCGTCGATGGCTGACACACCGCTCTCCGGATCGAGCGCCGCGTGGGCCGCCCGGCCTTCGATGTCGAGCCGAACCCGAGTGCTGCCGGCACGGCCGACCTTGAACGCGCCGTCGGGGTGGGGCGATTCGAAGCCGATGACGCCGGCGACGCCGTCGAGCGCGCTCCGAACGAGCTCTTGCGAGGTGGGGGAGCCGACCTCCTCGTCGCAGTTGATGAGGATGCGCACCGGGCGCCTCGGGCGATCGTGCAGGATCTCAAGGGCGGTGAGCATCATCACGAGCCCGCTCTTCATGTCGAACACCCCCGGGCCTCGCACGATGTCGCCGTCGACCGACCACGGCACCTCGCCCGTCAGGGTTCCGTGGTCCCACACGGTGTCGGAGTGGCCGAGCAGCAGGAGTGGCGCCTCGTCGCTCGTGCCCGGAACCTCGATCACGAGATGCGTTCCGGCGTCGGTGACGGCGCGGCGGATCTCGCTCGCGAGCGGTGCGAACCATTCGCCGAGCAGCCGTGTGATCTGCTCGCTCGCCGCCGCGTCCATCGACGGAGTCTCGATCTCGACGAGCTGCAGCAGCCGATCGGGCACCGCACCCCACGCAGCATCCACCGCCGCCCTGACCTCTGCTGGTGTCATGATTCCCCTCGGTAAAGATACGCTGCATATTCTAGCTGCAGCATCGCAGAAACATCGAGTAAAGGAAAGGCCGATCGTGGTTGCCATCGGCAATCATATGATCCATATAATAGGAGTCGTGACCGATGCACAGGCTCGAGACCGGAGCGAACACGAGCACCTCACCTCCGATGAGTTGTCGAGGTTCGAGGACTTCCAGCAGGCGAGCGCACTCTATCGACGCGTGTTCGGCTACGGTTCCGACGAGTTCGCACTGAACAGCAACCTGCTGAGCGCGCTCGTGCGGAGCGGCGGGTCAGCCGTCGGGGTGCGGGGCGGCGCCGGTGAGCTCATCGGTTTCGCCTACGGATTCCTCGGATCCGACGACACCGGCTTCTTCCACTACTCGCAGGCCGCGGTCGTCGAGGCGGGGTACCAGAGTCGCGGTGTCGGTCGCATGCTCAAGGTGCGACAGCGCGAGGTCGCGCTCGCATCGGGCGTCACGACGATGCGGTGGGCGTTCGACCCGGGGCTCGCTCGAAACGCGCACTTCAACTTCAACTCCCTCGGTGCGCACAGTGCAGCATTCGTGCGCGAGTTCTACGGGCGCTCGGGCACCGATCGAGTGCTCGTGGACTGGCCGCTCGTCGACGGTGACGACCCGTACGCATCGGCGCGGGCCCTCCTGCCGCCCGGCGCGCTCGCAGAAGCCGAGACGGGTGTGGCGGTCGCCCATTCCGGCGGGCGCTGGGTGCCGATTCCGGCGCAGGCCGGTGCCGACTCGGCCGGCGATGGCGGTGGCGAGTCGCGCCTGCACACCACCCTGCACGAACTGCACGAGGAGGGCTTCGTGCTGGTGAGCTGCCGGCGGGTCGACGCCCGCACCTCGGCCTACTTCGCCGCGCCGGCGGCCGGTGGAGGCGCCCGATGACGATGCTGGAACGCCGCGACGAGCAATCGGAACCCCGTGACGACGAATTCGAACGCGAACTCAACCGCACCCTGCGTTCGCCCGAGGCCCGGTTCGGGGTCCGGATGCGCAAGAACCTCTCCGCGGAGGGCCTGCAAGACCGGGTGATGGAGACCGAGGCGGCATCGCTCGCCAACACCTTCGCCCACCTCCGGGCCAGCGCCGCCGTGCCGCAAGCCGCCGCCATCATTCTGGGAGCTCGTCGCAAGTTCATCGCGGGAGCGGGCAAGTCGGCGGCCTATGCGGCGCTCCTCAACGCCGACCTCGCCGCCACCGTGCCGAACGTCTACCTGATCGACGGTCATGCACTGAACCCGCTCGACGTACTCAGCGACGTTCGCTCGACCGACGTGCTCATCCTCTTCTCGCTGCGGCGCTACCGACGTGAGACGGTCACGCTCGGCCGCCTCTTCAGCGAGGCCGGCGGGCAGCTGGTCGTCTTCACCGATTCCGAGGATGCACCGCTCGCCGCCCACGCGACGTCGCTGATCGTGCTGCAGACCGGATCGGCCTCCTACGCCGACTCGCCGACCTCGGTCGCGGCCGTCTGCCATCTGCTGAGCACGCTCACGACCGCGAGCGCGAAGGGTGCTCGGCGCCGGTTGTCGACCCGTGACGAACTCAACCGGGAGATGGACCTGTACTACGACCATGCGAACGACGGGGAAGCACCATGAGAGTCACACGCATCGAGCTCTTCGAGGTGAGCCTGCCCCTCGTGCACGGCTTCCAGACGAGCTCGCATCGCAAGACCGGCCTCGACCACATCCTCGTGCGCTTCGACGACGAACTGGGCAACACGGGCTGGGGTGAGATCGCCTCGCCGAGCGATCCGTTCTTCACCTCGGAGAACACCGACACGGCCTGGTCGATCGCGACGAGCTATCTCGTGCCGCGGGTGCTCGACGCCGAGTGGTCGCACCCGGCGGAGGTCGACGAATTCTGGGCGAAGATCCGTGGGCACGAGTTCACGAAGGCCGGATTCGCCGGCGCCGCGTGGGACCTCTGGTCCACCTCGCGTGGCATCCCGCTCGCGGCGGCGCTCGGCGGCACCCGCACCGAGGTGGCGGCCGGCGTCTCGCTCGGCATCGAGCCCACCATCGACGAGTTGCTGGCGCAGGTCGGGTCGCAGCTCGAGGCCGGCTACGGCCGGGTGAAGCTGAAGATCGCTCCCGGTTGGGACCTCGAACCGGTGCGCGAGGTGCGCCGCGCGTTCCCCGACCTCGAGCTGCATGTCGATGCGAACGGCGCCTACCGCAGCGACGACGAGACGCTCGCCCGCCTTGCGGAGTTCGACGGCGCGGGCCTCAGCATGATCGAACAGCCCTTCGCGCCCGGCGATTTCGTGGGCCATGCGCGACTGCAACAGCGCATCGAGACGCCGGTCTGCCTCGACGAGTCCATCGTGCGGCTCGACGACCTGCACACCATGATCGCTCTCGGCGCCGGGCGGGTGCTGAACATCAAGGTGTCCCGCATGGGCGGGCTCACCGTCGCGAAGGCGGCCCATGACCTGGCCGGTGCCGAGGGCATCCCCGTGTGGTGCGGTGGCATGCACGAGTTCGGCATCGGTCGCGCCGCGAACCTCGCGATCTCCTCGCTCGAGCACTTCAGCTACCCATCGGATGTCTCGGGGTCCGACAAGTACTACGTGCGCGACGTGATCACGCCGCCGGTGATCGCGCGCGACGGCATCGTGAGCGTGCCGACCGGGCCCGGCATCGGGTTCGACGTCGACCTCGACTGGATCGAGCAGAACACGCTGCGGCGCTTCGACTCGCGGGTGGTGGCGGCGGCAGCGGCTGATGCGCCCGAATCGATCGAATCGGATGCCGCGCCGCGCCCGCCTGCCGCCCGGCACCCGTCATCGTCCGCGCCGGCGGCCGGGGCATCCGCTGCCGTGCTCTTCTTCGTCGACGACCTCGCCGAGGGCATCGACGAACCCGAGACGCCGTTCCACGTCGAAGACCCGGATGCGCCGCAACTGAACGTGCGCGACCTCAGTGCGACGCGAGGCGACGGCGTGTTCGAGGCGCTCGGCGTGCACCACGGCCGACCGCAAGCGCTCGAGGCCCACTTGCGGCGGTTCGCCCACTCGGCGGCGCTGCTCGACCTGCCCGCCCCGAAGCTCGACGTCTGGGCCGCGTGCATCGAAGCGGCGATCGCGGCGCACGGCGGGGTGAGAGACGGATTCGCCAAGTTCGTGATGACGCGCGGCGTCGAGGGCACCGGCGTGCCCGTCGGGTGGGTCTACGTCGCCGATGCCGCAGACTTCACCGTCGTCCGCGAGCAGGGCGTCGCGGTCGTCACGCTCGATCGCGGCTACCGGCACGACGTCGCGCACACTTCGCCGTGGCTCCTGCAGGGTGCCAAGTCGCTCTCGTACGCGGTCAACAAGTCGGTGCTGAGGGAGGCGGCACGCCGCGGTGCCGACGACGTCATCTTCACGAGCTCCGACGGGTTCGTGCTCGAAGGGCCGTCGTCGACGGTGCTCCTGCGGTTCGGCGATCGGTTCGTCTCGCCGCCGAGCGATCAGGGCATCCTCGCGGGAACGACCCTCGCGAGCGCGATCGAGTGCCTCGCCGCCCTCGGCCACGAGACCCACCGCGAGCCCGTGCCCGCCGACCGTCTCGCGCAGGCCGACGACATCTGGCTGCTCTCGAGCACCCGGTCGGCGGTGCCCGTCGCGCTCCTCGACGGCGAACCGCGCACCTTCGACCGGGCCCTGACCGCCCGGCTCCAGGCCCACCTGACGACCCGCGAACGCTAGGACGGACACGACGATGACGACGACGACCACAGCGGCGACCACGCCGACGAACGCGGCCACTGCCGAGCGGCTCGAGATTCCGATCTTCGACGGTCACAACGACCTGCCGTGGACGGCGCGCAAGCACCGCGGGTACTCGGTCGAAGGCATCGACGCGACCGCGCTGACCCATCACACCGACATCCCCAAGTTGCGCGAGGGCGGGGTCGCCGGGCAGTTCTGGTCGGCGTGGGTGCACTCGGAGATCGAGGGCGCCGATGCCGTGAAGGCCACGCTCGAGCAGATCGACTTCGTGCACCGCATGGCGGCTCGGTACCCCGAGACGTTCCAGCTCGCGACGACTGCCGACGCGGCACGGCGCGCGATGGCCGCAGGGCGGATCGCCTCGATGATCGGAGTCGAGGGCGGCGGTCAGATCGACAACTCGCTCGCGGTGCTGCGCGGGTACGCCCGGCTCGGAGCGCGCTACCTGACGCTGACCTGGACGTCGACGAGCGACTGGGCCGACTCGGCGACCGACGAGGCGAGACACGGCGGGCTCACCGAATTCGGCCGCGAAGTCGTCGCCGAGATGAACCGCATCGGCATGCTCGTGGACCTGGCGCACGTGTCGGTGGCGACCGCCGACGCTGCGCTCGAGACCGCGATCCGGCCCACGATCGTCAGCCACTCGAGCGCATGGGCACTGAACCCGCACCCGCGAAACCTTCCCGACCGCGTCATCCGTCGTGTCGCCGATGGCGGCGGCGTCTACATGGTCACCTTCGTGCCGTCCTTCCTCACCGCGGAACGGCGTGCCTGGGTCAACGGCGGCGAGACCGGACCGAAGCCGAGGGTGACCGTCGCGGATGCCGCCGACCACGTCGAGCACGTGCGAAACGTCGCGGGCATCGACGGTGTCGGCCTCGGTGGCGACTTCGACGGCACCGATGACATGCCCGAGGGGCTCGAGGATGTCGCGGGCTATCCGCGGCTCTTCGCCGAACTCGCCCATCGCGGCTGGACGGAGCCCGAGCTGCGCAAGCTCGGAACCGAGAACGTGTTGCGCGTGGTCGCGGCATCCGATGACGACTACCTGGACTTCATGGGCGCCGGCGCAGACCGAGCGGGCGAAGCGTGAGACAGAGCGAGAGCGTGCAGATGCCGACATCGAACGGGGCGCCGAGGGTGCTCGTGGTCGTGAACTCCCGGGCGAGCCAGCTGCGACGCATGCAGCCGTGGCTCGAGTCGGCGGGGCTCGATCTCGTGGTCGCCTATGGCGACGACGCGCTGCCCGACGAACTGGAACCGTTCGACGGGCTGATCATGCTCGGCGGCGGGTTGATGCCCGACGAGTACTCGCGCGCACCATGGCTGCGCCGAGAACGCGAGCTGGCGGCTGAAGCGATCGCGGGCGACATCCCGACGCTCGGCATCTGCCTCGGCGGGCAGATCCTCGCCGACGTCGCGGGCGGCGAGGTGCGTGCGGAGTACGGCACTCCCGAGCGCGGCGCGACCGAGGTGTTCGTGACGGACGACGGGGCCGACGACCCCGTGATCTCGGCGCTCAGCCCGGCCACCTACGTCATCGAGAACCACCAGGACGTGATCACCCGGCTGCCGCCCGGCGCGGTGCTGCTCGCCTCGAGCACCGCTTGCGTCAACCAGGCGTTCCGACTGGGGCGCCATGTGCGCGGGGTGCAGTTCCATCCCGAGTCGGGTGCGCAGAACCTCAGGAACTGGGATGACGCGGCTCTTGCCGCGGTGGGCGTCGACAAGCAGAAACTCGTCGACGATGCGCTCGTGCACGAGGCCGAATCGGCTGCGCGGTGCGAGCGCATGGCGACGGCGTTCGCCGCGGAGGTCGTCGGCAGCCGAGTCGCCCGCGTCGGCTGAGGGGTTTCGGATGTCGCGGGTGCTGGTTACGCTCGCAGGGTGACCGACGGGATCGACGGATCCGAGGTGGGCGAAGCGCCGGCGGCGGTGTCGCCTGCGGTACCTCCTGCGCCGAGTACCCCGCCTGGTTCCGCCCCCGTGGCGCCGCCTCCGGGCGGCATGCGCACCTTCGTGCAGGTGCTCGCGAACACGATGGTCGCGAACGTCACGACGAGCTTCCTCTGGTTCGCGCTCACGTTCTGGGTGTATCTCGAGACGCACTCCGTGCTGGCGACGGGCATCATCGGCGGCGCGTACATGCTGCTCATCGCCCTCTTCTCGATCCTCTTCGGAACCATCGTCGACCGGTATCGCAAGCACCTCGTCATGGTGCTCTCGAGCGTGGTCACCCTGATCTCATTCGTCGCCGCTGGCCTGCTCTACCTGGCGCTGCCCGAGTCGGCGCTCCTCGACCTCGGCGGTCCGTGGTTCTGGCTGTTCTCGGGCATCATCCTCTTCGGGTCGGTCATCGAGAACATGCGCAACATCGCGCTCTCGACGACGGTGACCCTGCTCGTGCCCGAAGAGCGGCACGCGAACGCCAACGGCATGGTGGGCACCGTGCAGGGGCTGGCGTTCCTCGTCACGAGCGTGTTCAGCGGGCTTGCGATCGGCATGGCCGGCATGGGATGGACGCTTGCGATCGCCATCGCCGCGACCATGGTCGCGCTCGTGCACCTGCTCTTCGTGCGCATTCCAGAAGCACGTCCGGTCGTCGACCGGGATCGCTCGCCCGCGATCGACCTGCGCGGCAGCATCTCCGCGATCCGGGGCGCACCAGGGCTCTTCGCCCTCATCCTGTTCTCCACGTTCAACAACCTCATCGGGGGCGTCTACATGGCGCTGATGGACCCGTACGGACTGACGCTCTTCCCGGTCGAGGTGTGGGGTATCGTGCTCGGAGTCTCCTCCTCCGGGTTCATCATCGGCGGCATCGTGATCGCGAAGTGGGGCCTCGGTCGTAACCCCATCCGCACGATGCTGCTCGTCGTGGTCGGCATGGGGGTGCTCGGGGCGCTGTTCACGATCCGCGAGTGGTGGCTGTTGTACGGAATCGGCATCCTGGCCTACATGACCCTCATCCCCGCGGTGGAGGCGGCCGAACAGACGGTCATCCAGAAGGTCGTGCCGTTCCGCCGACAGGGCCGCGTGTTCGGGTTCGCGCAAGCGTTCGAAGCGGCGGCGGCGCCGATCACCGCGTTCCTCATCGCCCCGATCGCGGAGTTCTGGATCATCCCCTATATGGAGTCAGACGGCGGGCAGGCGACTTGGGGCTGGCTGCTCGGTGACGGTGACGCCAGGGGCATCGCGCTCGTATTCCTGTTCAGCGGGCTCGTGATGGTGGTGCTCGCGCTCGTCGCCTTCCGCACCCGTTCCTATCGGATGCTGTCGGCGGTGTACCAGGGTGAGCAGCCTGTTTCCTCGCCCGATCCTGTGAGTTGAGGAGCGAGCGAAGCGAGCGTCTCGAAACCTGCACGCCCGAGGCGTGGGGTTTCGAGACGGCCCTGGCGGGCCTCCTCAACCCGCGGTATCGCCCACGAGGTACGTGGTGTCGATGTGCCCGCTCGGGTGGACGACGCTGTGATCGAGGGTCAGCCGACGCTGCCCGAGGTCGGCCGGGGTGAACGGCCGGCCCGCACCGATGAGCACCGGCACGGTGCGCAGGCGCAGCACGTCGACGAGGCCTGCACGGAAGAGGGCGTCGGTGAGCGTGAGGCTTCCCCAGACGATGATCGAACTCGTGCGTCCCTTCAGCGCCGCGACCGAGTCGGCGGCGTCGCCGCTGAGAATCTCGATCTCGCCGGTGCCCCACGGCGCTTGCTGCAGTGAGTTCGAGACGACGAACTTCGGCAGCCGATTGATCGGCTCAGTGACGGGTTCGACGGCCGGGTCGGCCGCCGGCCAGTGGTCCGCGAACATCCGGTAGGTGTTCGCGCCCAGCAGGATCGAGTCGATGTTCTCGAGGAACGCGAGCTGGTCGTGGTCGGCCGGGTCGACGGAGCCGTCGGCCAGGAAGAAGTCGAGTCCGCCGGACTCGTCGGCCGCATACCCGTCGGCGGTGACGATCTGCTCGACGGTGAGGCGGCCCATCAGCTGACTCCGTCGCTCGCGAGGCGGCCGGCGAGCACGTCGAAGGCGCTCGCCCATCCGTCGTAGAAGTTCCCGTCGCCGGGGTGGCCGGCCCAGCCGGTGAGGTGGAACGTCATCTGCGTCTGCTCGCCGGAGGCGCCGTGCTCGGCGAGCGTCACCGTGATGACCGGCGCTGACTCGTCTGGGTCGCCCGGCGACGCCCACGTGAACACGAGCCGCTCGGGCTCGATGACTTCGCGGTAGACGCCGGCCGTCGGGTACTCCGATCCGTCAGGGGCGATCATCGTGTAGCGGTAGCGCCCGCCGGGGCGCACGTCGAGTTCGACGGTCTCGCGCGGCGTGACGACACCGGCCGGGTGCCACCAGGCGGAGGCCTCGTCGGGGTCGGTCCACGCGCGCCAGATTTGTCGCCGGGGTGCATCGAACACTCGTGTGATCGTGAATTGCTTCGTTGCGGAGGCGGTCTGCTCAGGCATCCGTCTGTCCTTTCAGCTCGCGGAGCCGCGCGTCGAGGAGGTCGAAGCGCTCGTTCCACTCGCCGCGGTGGCGTTCGACCCAGGCGGATGCCTCGTCGAGCGGCTCGGTGCGGAGGGTGCAGGTGCGCCACTGGGCCGTGGCCGTGCGCTCGATGAGCCCGGCGCGTTCGAGCACCTTGAGGTGCTGCGAGATCGCGGGGCGGCTCATCGCGAAGGGCTCGGCCAGTTCGCCGACGGTCGTCGGGCCATCGCGGAGGCGCGAGAGGATCGCGCGTCGCGTCGGATCGGCGAGCGCCTGGAACACGAGGCTGAGCTCGTCGGGCCCGTTCGGCATGTAAGCGACTCCTTAATTAATGATCTGCTTACATTAGGACGAAGTTCGCCTGACGTCAAGCGTCAAGAGGAGAATGGCGGAATGGCCGACAACGTGCGCAACCTCCAGACCGCCCTCGACTCCTTCGCAGAGCACTGGCAGCCCCACCGCCTCGCAAGCGTGAACGACTACGACGTGAAGCTCTTCAAGGCGCAGGGCGAGTTCACGTGGCACTCGCATCCCGACACCGACGAGTTCTTCATGGTGATCGCCGGGCGGCTCACGATCCAGTTGCGAGACGGCGACGTCGAGCTCGGAGCCGGCGACGTCTACGTCGTGCCCCGTGGCGTCGAGCACTGCCCCCGCGCCGACGGCGAGGTCTCCGCGATGCTCATCGAACCCCGTGGCACGACGAATACCGGTGATACCCCCAGCGAACGCACGACGCAGCTGCGCGAACTCGACTGAGGATCGTCTCCTCGGGACTTCGACTCAGCTGCCCGCCGTAGGCTGGAACGCGTGTTGCGCACCATGCTGAAGTCGAAAATCCACCGTGCCACCGTCACGCACGCAGACCTCCATTACGTCGGTTCCGTGACGGTCGACCGTGACCTCATGGATGCCGCCGATCTCCTGCCGGGCGAACAGGTCTCGATCGTCGACGTGACGAACGGCGCCCGACTCGAGACCTACGTCATCGAGGGTGAGCGCGGCTCGGGTGTGCTCGGCATCAACGGCGCCGCGGCGCATCTCGTGCACGAGGGCGATCTCGTCATCGTCATCTCGTATGCGCAGCTCGACGATGCAGCCGCTCGCACGTTCCGTCCGCACATCGTGCACGTCGACGCTGCCAACGACGTCGTCTCACTCGGCCACGATGCAGCCGAGCCCGGCGCGAACGGCCTGCTGCGGCCGCCGCACGCAGCGGCCTGACGACGAGGTCGGGTGGGCCGGGCTTCAGCCGCGGGGCCGGGCTTCAGCCGCGCGGGCTTCAGCCGCGGGGCCGCACGACGCCGTGCTCGTACGCGTAGACCACGGCGTGCACGCGGTCTCGCAGACCGAGCTTCATGAGTACCTTTGAGACGTGCGTCTTCACAGTCGCCTCACCGACCCAGAGTCGCTCGGCGATCGCGGCGTTGGAGATGCCCTCGGCGAGGTGCTCGAGCACCTCGCGCTCGCGGTCGGTGAGGGAGTCGAGGGCAGTGGGTTGAGGAGGTCGCTCTGCGACCGTCTCGAAACCGGGTTGCTCGGGCGGGTGGGTATCGAGACGGCGCAGGCGCGCCTCCTCAATCCGCGATCTGCCCCCCGAGACGGCTTCGATCACGCGCCGCGTGACATCGGGCGACAGCAGCGCGTCGCCCCGCGCGACCACCTGTACCGCCTCGATGAGCTGCTCGGGGCTCGAGTTCTTCAACAGAAACCCACTCGCACCCGCATCGAGCGCGGCGAACAGGTAGTCCTCGCGGTTGAAGGTCGTCAGCACGAGCACGGCTGCCTCGGATGCCGCGTCGGCCGTGATACGCCGCGTGGCCTCGAGTCCGTCCATGCCGGGCATCTGCACGTCCATGCAGACGACGTCGGGATGCAGTGCGGCGACGGCAGCGATCGCCTCCTCGCCGTTCGCGGCCTCACCCACGACCTCGATGCCGTCTTCGGAGTCGAGGATCGTGCGGAACCCACCTCGCACGAGACTCTGATCGTCGACGACGAGCACGCGGATGCTCACGCGCGCACCCCCTGTGTGCGCCGCAACGGGAACTGTGCACGCACGAGGTAACCGCCGCGCGCGCGGGGTCCGAGTTCGAGGTGTCCGCCGGCCGCGGCGACCCGCTCCTGCATGCCCAATTGGCCGAGGCCACGGCTCGAGGCATCCGTCGCCGAATCGGAGGTGGATCGCCGCACTGCGCCCGTGTTCGTCACCTCGATCTCGACCGACTGCTCCGTCCAGCGCACCCGCACCTCGGCGGTCGCCGCGGCGCCCGCGTGCTTTCGCACGTTCGTGAGCGACTCTTGGGCGATGCGGTACGCGCCGAGGTCGACGACAGCGGACACCGGTACCGGCTCGCCCACGATCGCGAGCGTCGTCGGCAGGCCGTTCGCCGCGCACTCGGCCACGAGCTCGTCGATGCGTTCGATGCCGCGGGTCGACGTGCTCTTCGTCGCGGCCTCCGCGACACCGCCGAACGACAGGGCGAGGGCGTCGTCGAGCACTGCGGATGCCCCGATCTCGGCGTCGCCGCGCAGCGTGCCGAGAAGCCCGTGCAACTCGTCGACGGCGTCGCGGGCGCTCTCCTCGATCGATGAGAGCGCGGCCGAGGCGGCATCCGGATCCTTCGCGAGCACTCGCCGCGCGGCGCCGGCCTGCACGCCGATGACCGAGACGTGGTGGGCGACGACGTCGTGCAGCTCCCGTGCGATGCGCAGTCGCTCGATGGCGACGGCGTGGGCCCGGCTGCGCTCGCGCTCGGCCGCGAGTTCGATGGTGCGCTGCTCGAGCTCGGCGCGTGCTCGCGCCGAACGGTAGGCGGCATCGCCGAAGTACCAGGCGCCGCCGAAGTAGAGCAGGTTCGTGAGCACGTTGATGAGCCCGAAGGCGAGGTATGGCGAGAGCAGCCCCTCGCGGGAGAAGTCGGGAAGGTAGTCGTCGACCCTCGAGAGGACGATGAGGTTCCAGAACAGCCACGCGAACATGCCGACGACGATGACGCCTCGCGCGAGGGTCGCCCAGCGACGGCTGCGCCCCCAAGCGCCCACCGTGTAGATGGCGACGAATAGGCAGATGTTGCTGAAGAGCGCCTCGCCGACCTCTGCGAGGGCACCGATGAGGAAGGCGACGGATGCCACGAGCGCGACGAGCTCGGGCCATCGCCGCCGTGCCGCGAGCGGGAGGGTCATCGCGGCGACCCAGATCACGCTGCCCCACCATGGGGCGTCTTCGCCCCATCCGGTCGCGCGATACAGCACGACGCTCGCGCCGGTACCGACGGCGAGCACGAGGGCGAGGATCACATCGTTGCGGAAACCGAGGCGCCCGGGCCGCGGGCGCCCCCACTCGACGCCGTCGACGACGGGAGGAGGCGTGGTGGCGGTCATGCCACAACGCTACTCAGTGAGCGCCTGTCGGGAATCCATCGGGCGACGGAGATGCGGTGGTCGACGATTCTGCTCAGGGCATCTCTCGGATCAGCCGTCGTACCTGGTCGACACCAGGTAGCGGGGCGGGGCGGGCGTCTCGTTCCGGCGCCGGCTCGCCTGCAGCATTGGCCGGGTCGAGGAGCCGGTGCAGGCCGGTGCGCATCAAGGCTCCGTCCATGGACGTGATGCCGCTCAGTGCGAGTACGGACACTCCCTGATCGAGCGCGGCCATGAGCAGTGCAACGTCGTCGACCGGAAGGTTCTCATCGGTCGGTCGCGCTTCGGTTGCGACGCGCTCGAAAGCGTCGACCATCACCTGCACCCGTGCGCGGAGCGCAAGGACGAGCTTGTCGTCTCTGGCGGCGGTCGCGATGAACTCCAGCGTCGCGAGCCCGAACCCTCGCACCATCTCCGCGATGTCCACGCCGGTTGCGGCTTCCAGTTCTGCGGTGTCTGCGGGAGCCGTCTCGGCAGTCGTCTCGGCCGTCGAGAACGGGTCCCACCCCTCACCGCGCAGCAGCTCCAAGTTGAAGTCCATCACCGCGAGGAACAAGTCCGACTTGCCGTCGAAGTTCGAGTAGACCGCACCCTTGGAGAATCCCGCGTCGCTTGCGATGCCGTCCAGGCTTGCCGCGTGATAGCCGTCGCGGGCGAACGCGCCGAGCGCTGCGAGTACTAGCGCCTCGCGGGTCTCTCGCTGCCGTTCGACGCGGGTCCGCGGCGTGCGGGGCGCTGAGCGGCTACCGACCATGTCGCCATTCTACTGGTTGACCTACCGCGCGTATCTAGATACTGTTGGTATCCACATACCATCGGTATCCGAACGCTGAAAGGCCAGTGAACATGAGTGCTGCAGTGCTGGAGGTGAACGACCTCACCCGACGGTTCGGATCGGTCGTCGCCAATGACGGGATCGGATTGCAGGTGCGGGCCGGAGAGGTGGTCGGGCTGCTCGGCCACAACGGTGCGGGCAAGACGACCCTGGTCTCGCAGGTCGTCGGACTGCTGCGGCCGGACGGTGGGTCGATCCGGGTGGCGGGCGTCGACGCGATCGCCGATCCGGCGACGGCGCGCCGATGCGTGGCGCTCCAGCCCCAGGCACAGGCGCCGCTCGACGGCCTCACTCCGAAGACAGCGATCGAGATCGCCGGTCGGCTCAGGGGCATGTCCCGCGCCGACGCACGGGGTGCCGCACGAGCGCTGGCTGACGAACTCGATATCGGCGAGTGGTTCAACCGCCGGGCGACGCCCGACGGCGGCGGCCTGTCAGGTGGAGTGCGTCGACTCACAGCCTTCGCCATGGCGGCCGTCGCTCCGGTGCCACTGATCGTTCTCGATGAGCCGACCAACGACGTCGACGCGGCACGACGTCGACGACTGTGGAAGACGGTACGACGCCTCGGCGATCAGGGTGCAGGTGTACTGCTTGTCACTCACAACGTCGTGGAGGCAGAGCGGGTGGTGGACGCGCTCGTCGTGCTCGATCGCGGCAAGGTCGTCGCGGCGGGTTCACCAAGCCGCCTCCGAGGTTCAAGCGACCATGATCTCCAACTCGAGCTCTCGCTGCATCCGGATGGAACCGACCCATCCGAATCCCTTTCCGAGGTGCCGATCCCGATCATCCGTCGGGTCCGTGCCGGACGCCGGGTGCTGATGACGCTCTCTGCTGTCGATGCTGCGGCAGCCGTCGCGTGGGCCACGGCCCTCCGATCGTCCGAAGACATCGAGGGCTATGCGCTGGCGCCAGCCACCCTCGAAGACGCCTACCTCGCCGCCACGGCGACCGCCGACGCAAATACGACGAACAGCACGGAGGATGCCGGTGATGTCTGAACAGCTGACCTTCTCGCCGCCAGCGCCAGCGCCTGCACCAGCAGGGGTACCACCGCGCACCGGGCTTTGGGTGAGCTACGGGACCTTGTTGCGCTGGACGATGGCTCAGACGGGTCCCATGCTCCCGTTCGTCATCGTCGTCCAGGCTGTGCTCGCCGCCGGGATCATCGTCGGGTTCGGATTGCTCATCCCCGACATCGACACCTCGTCCGCCCAGTTCCTCTCCACCGGTGCACCCACAGTGCTCCTGATGATCATCGGGCTCGTCATGGTTTCCCAAGGCGTCGCTCAGGCACGCACGAGCGGCACATTCACCTACCTGCGAGCGCTGCCAGTGCCACGGCCGCTGTTCCTGCTGGCCGACCTGACGGTGTGGCTCGGCGTCGCACTGCCCAGCGTCGCCGTTGCAGTGATCGTGGCACAACTGCGCTACGGATTCAGCTACTCCTTCGACTGGCCCCTTCTCGTGACCGCATCCGTCTTGACCGCGGGAACCGCCGCCGCAATCGGCTACGCGATCGCAGTGACCCTGTCACCGTTGTTCACCCAGCTCGTCACCCAGGTGCTGGTGTTCTTCGTGATGCTCTTCTCGCCGGTCACCTTTCCGGCAAGCCAACTCCCCGCCTGGTTCCAGACTGTCCACGACGTGCTCCCGTTCAGACCGGCCGCGGACCTGATCCGCGCCGGACTGCTGGCAGACACCTACACCGCGAGCTGGCGTGACTTCTTCGTGCTCCTGGCCTGGTGCGCTCTCGGACTTGCAATCAGTATCCGGGCAGTGGTCCGTCGAGCCTGACGATGGCGCACGCGCATGTGCATGCACGTGCACTTGCACATGCACGTGCACGTGCACGCACAGAAGGCGCCCGGCGAGGTACTGGTGGCCGCGGCATCCGGCCGATACGCTCTCGACTCATGACCGCTGAGCCCATGACCGCTGAGCCCGCGACCGCTGAGCCCGCGACCGTTCCGAACCTCAGCTTGCGCGAGCGGCCGTTCGACTGGTTCTTCATCGTGATCTTCTCGCTGTTCACGATCACGAGCCTGATCAGTGACATGATGCCGACGCTCGGCGTCGACATCTCGGCGCCCTCGTCGAACTTCCTCGTGAACTCGAACTACTGGTACGCGAGCGACACCGACCCGCTCTTCATGGAGCCGCCGTTCTGGATGCGCATCGTCACCGGGCTCTCTGCGTTCGTTTATATGCCGTTCTACATCGTGCTCGTCATCTCGCTCATCCGCGGCTGGAACTGGATCCAGCTGCCCAGCGTGATCTACGCGACGATGATCTCGACCATTACGGGCATCATCGTGTTCGGTGTCGAGTTCTTCGGCGAGCCCGAGTGGCAGACGACGAATCCGGTGAAGTTCCTCGCGTTCAATCTGCCGTATGTGCTGATTCCGATCGTGCTGCTCGTGCGCATGCGCAAGCCGCTGCCGTTCACCCGGCGGTTCTGAGCGAGCGGATGCCGCGGGGTCGCGCGATCGGCGGGACGAGTGAGGTGCCGCAACTGCGGAGGCGAGCGTCGCGCGAGTCCCTCGTCCGGCGCGCGCGCGAGTCCCTCCTCCGGCGGCGCGAATCACTCCTCCGGTGCGCGTCGCCTCCTCCGGCGCGCGCGTCGCCTCCGACGAGCGCGCGTCGGGCGTCGACGAGACTGGCCTGCCATCGAGTGCGTGCCGTGCGTTCAGGCTGTTGCGCGGTCGGGTGGGTCGTGGCGTTGGTCGTGTCGGTCGGCGAGTCGGGTGGGTGAGGTTGTTGCGGTGCGCCAGGTGCCGCCTGGGTCGAGCCAGGCGGGTGGGCGGATCTGGGGCACACCGCGGCGCATGCGGATTGCCCAGCCTGAGGTGTCGATCGTGCGGTGGTGATGCCAGCAGAGGAGGACGCCGTTGTCGGGGTGGGTGGGGCCGCCGTCGATGTCGGGGATGACGTGGTGGATCTCGGACCATGCGGCAGGCACGGTGCAGCCGGGGATGATGCAGCCGCCATCGCGGAGGGTGATCGCTCGGCGTTGGTGGGGTGTGAAGCAGCGTTGCGGGGAGCCGAGCTGCTCGATGCGGCCGGTGTCGTCGAGGACGACGATCTGGATGCCGCCGGTGCAGATCATGTGTCGTGCCGCGCGGAGTGAGATGGGCTGGTCGATGCCGTCGGCATGCGCTGCGCCCCGGGATGCTTCGAGATCCGCCGCTCGGACGCTGACGAGGACGGTGGGTGCGGCGCCGCCGATGCTCGGGTGCTGCCCGGAGCGGGCGGCGGTGTCGATGATCGCGGCGAGGACGTCGTGCCGTTGCTGTTCGGTTGTGCGGGTCTCGGCTTGCACGGCGATGTCGGCGCGTTCTTCTTCGGTGAGGAATCCGCCGCCGCTGCGGGGTGCCAGGTGTGCGTCGAGGAGGCGGGTGAGTTTCGCGGCGACTTCGGGCAGAAGTTCACCCGCGATGGCGATGAGGCCATCGCGGGCACGCCCGATACGGAACCCGCGGCGGCGCATCGCCCGTTCGTCGTCGGGTTCGGGGCCGTCTTGGTCGAGGAACGCCGCCCACGCACGTGCGTGCACGGTCAGTTCATCGGCCGTGCACCGCACCGGTGCACCATCACCGGTACCGGTGGCTTGGGCGACGAGCTCGCGTTCGGCCGTGTCGAGTCGGACCGGGTCGGCGACGGTTCGAGTGCGGCCGAGCTCCCGGATGATCGTGCCCGCGGCATCGACGCCGACCTCACCCGCCGTGAGCGCCGCCGCGACATGCGGATGCTGCGCCGGCGTAGCCTGCCCAGTCAGGCCGGTGCCCACCCGGGTCGCCGCCCCGATCGCGACCCGCCGGCGTGCCTCGGCGCCCGAGACTTGTGTGACGCGTTCGATCAGTTCAGCGGCCGTACGGCACCCCTTGCGCGCCGACATCCGGCCGACGCCGAGCTCGGGCCGGGAGCGTTCGGCGACCTCACCGGCGAACAGCGCCCGGTGCGCGTCGAGCAGCCGCCCGACCCTTTCGAGCGCCCCCATCGTCAACAGCAGTTCGTCGTCACCCAGACCACGCGACGTTTCGGCATCGAGCACCCCGTCGAGGGTCGAGCGGATCTGCTCGAGCGTGTCGGGGATGCCTGTCATACCCGCAACACTGCCACCACCCACCGACATTCGTACCACACCAAAACGCGAGATCAACCGCCATTTTCGACCGACTCCTCCTCCACAGGAACCGCCCGACGGAAGTTCTCCACAACCGTCGGATTCGGTCTGCAAGCTCGTCGACGTTGTGATCCCCTTCTCGGCCGCCGGGCGTCGCAGACCGCAGCGTATGGTGGGGCCATGGGGAACATCGATGATGCTCGACCCGAGCAGGAACAGGCTGCCGCGCCCGAGAAGGAGCCGCCCTACCAGGCCCTCTTTCCCAACCTCGACCACATGTCTCGATCTTCGTTCGACAGGGGCACGGTGAGTCGGCGTCGCATCAGTCGGGCCATCGTTCTCCTCGCGCTGATTCCGATCGTTGTCGGCGCGGTCATCCTTTTCGCCCAGCTTGTGAGTTGACGGTCTCTTCCTCCGGTGTTCCTCTGCCCGGTGGGCGTATCCGTCCGACGTGTTCCGTCGCTCAGGCGGTCTCGTCAGGCGGTCTCGTCAGGCGGTCTCGTCAGGCGGTCTCGTCACGCGGCGAAGGGCGGCGCGCACCGAGCGGGAAAGGCTCACTCAGTGGCTCCGCCCGGTTCGGGTCGGGGCGGAGCCACTCGGATCCGGTGGGACCATACATGCCGATTCCCTCAGTCGAGCGGCTCAGCCTCGAGATCGCGCACGTGGTAGAACTCCTGGTCCCAGAGCGCGTAGATGAGCCACGTCGGCAGGATGTACGACTCCTGCATGTAGTTCGCCTGTGAAGCGTGGATCGTCCATCCCTCGTGCTTCTTCGCGACCTCGGCGCCCATCGCGTATTCGGGCTTCGGCTGGTTCGCGACGACGAATGCGCCCGCCTCGCCGCCGAACACCGAGAGCGCGCCCGACGGGCTGATCGTGTAGACGAGGTGCTTCGGCCCCGTGTAGGAACCGCCCGAGGCCTCGAGCTCGGCGATCGCGAGCTCGGTGACGCGGCCCATCTGCATGTGGTCCTTGTGGCCGGTCGCACCGCTCTCGGGCCAGAACCCCACGACGACGTCGGGGCGCACGCGCTTCATCTCGGCGACCACGCGCGCGACGAGCTCGTCTTCGTCGGCCTCGGGCACGCCGCCGTCGGGGTAGTCCCACACGACGTGCCGGTCGACGCCGAGGTTGAAGCTGTTCTTCAGCGCCTCGGCCTTGCGGATCTCGCCGAGGTCCTCATCGCGCGCGACGACCGGCGTCTGGTGACCGGCCTCGCCCTGCGTCGCGGTGATCATCGCGGTGTACGCGCCGCCCTGATGTGCGCGGAAGAACAGGCCGTTGACGGTCTGCTCGTCGTCGGGGTGCGCGAAGACGCCGAGCACGCGAGTGCCGTCGAGTTCGGCGATGACCGAATCGACGCCCTTCGCGGTGGGTTCGTAGAAGAGATGGCGACCCGCCCAGTAGGCCCCGCCGATCAGGGCGAGGATGACGGCGACGACGATGATGAGCGCGACGGTGCGCTTGCGCATGGTGGGACTCTCGATACGGATCCGCGTCGGGGTGCGCGGATGGGCGAGGAGATGCTAACCCGGCGCACTGCGGAAACAGAATTCCGCTCGGGTTCCGCGACTGCTCTTGCCAACGGGAAGATATCTTCCTATTCTTTCTCCCATGGCACGCAGACGCGAAGGACGGCTCTTCGACCTCGAGGTCGACATCCTCTCCGCCGGCATGGAACTGCAGGGCGACGAGGGCGACTTCTACGGCTTCGCGCTCGCGAAGCGCATCGCCGATCGGTCGGATGTCGCGGGGCTCACCGCGCACGGCACGCTCTACAAGGCGCTCGCGCGGCTGACCGAGCGTGGCCTCCTCGAGTCCACCTGGGAGGACGTGGCCGTGGGTGAGGCCGAGGGGCGCCCCAGGCGTCGCCTCTATCGGGTCACCGGTGCCGGAGAGCTCGCCTATCGCACCGAACTCGACGCGCGACGGGTCGCCGTCGTCCAGGGCAAGGCAGCATTCGCATGAGTGCCGGCGGCATCGACGAGCGCGACGATGCGTTCGAGGTGCGCGAGATGCGCGAGGTGCGCGACGCGCTCGAGGTGCGCGACGTCGCGGCATCCGCGCCCCGCGTCGACCGTGCCGTACTCGCCTGGGGGCGCTGGTACACCAGCGACCTGCCCGAGGCGGTCGCGGCCGACCGCCTCGCCGAGCTCGAATCCGACATCTACGAAGAGCGAGAGGCCGCCGACGGTGCGCCAGGGTCCGGGCGCTCGATCCTCGGACGTGCGATTCGCGGCATCCCCGCCGACCTCAGCTGGCGATTCAGCCGCCTGCGGGGCGCCGCGCTCGACGCACCGCGCGGCACGTTCCCGCTCGCGATGCCGGCGCTCGCGCATGTCGCGACCGCGCTGCTGCTCGCATGGGGCTTGCTGATCGTCGTGCGCGTCGGCGCGGGAGTACTCGCCGGCTCATGGAACGGCGCGTGGGACCTCGTGGCAGCCGGGTTCTGCGGCCTCGCCATCGCGCTCGTCGGCGCGGTGCTCACCGTGATGCCGCGCCTGCGCTGGCTCGGCGCGCTCTGGCTCGCCGCCGCGGCATACGTGCTCATCCGTTTCGGCATGTACGCACTCATCGCGTCGAGCATCACCCTCAATGAGTTCTACTCCTCGTCGCTCAGCCTGGCCATCCTCGTCAACCGCGTGCTCGCCGCCGCCGGTGTGCTGTTCTTCGTCGCGATGGCAGCGTGGTGGCTCCCATCCGCCATGGGTCGCTGGGAGTCGAAGCGTCGACGAGCGGATGCCTCACCCATCCCCAGCTCGGAGGGAACCGCCGCATGAACCTGCAACGCATCGCCGCGATCGTCGCGATCACGGGCGCCACGCTCGGTGGGGCCTCCGTCGTCGCCCTCGGCGCCGCTGCCTATACGGCCAACCAGCCGGCGCCGGTGAGCGACGAGGCGATCGGCGGCCACGATCTCGAGCCGCAGCCCGAGCCCGCCCCGGTGGCGGCGCCCGCCGGGGTGGCCGACAACGTGACGCCCGTGGGTCCGCCGACCCCCGGAACGGGAGCGATGTCCGCCGACCACAACCCGTACCTCGACCCCGCCGACCCCGAGTACGTGACCCCCGAAGATCGGTCGGAGTGGCTCGGCAAGCAAGTGGTCATCCGCAAGTGCATGGATGCCGCGGGCTTCGAGTTCCTCGAGTGGCAGTGGTGGCTCGGCGGCAGTCCGCAGCCGAAGGGGCTCGACTACGAGACCTCGATCCTCTGGACCCAGGCGCTGTACGGTCCCGACACCTCCAGACCCGGCGGCGGTTGCGCCGCCGTGGGCAACAAGGCCGAAGCCGAGGCGCGCGCTGCGGGGCATCCGCTCAGCGTGCCGGTGCCCGACGACGACCCCGCGCTCGACACCGAGCGTCAGGTCTGGCTCGAATTCCAGGATCTCGTGCGTGCCTGCATGACCGAAGCCGGCCAGGAGTACCTCTACTGGGAGTGGTGGAACCCGGCGTACCAGTCCTCGGCCGACGCCTCGGGCGTCGTGACATCGGCCGCGCAACCGGCTGGACTGAGTGAAGCCGAGAAGGCGGCATGGTCGCTCGCGCTCGACGGTGACGCCGGACTCGGCGCGGCCTACCGCTGGGAGGACGCCGGCTGTTGGGGCGCCGCCGTGCACGAGGCCGGCAACGACAACATGCACTGACCTGACGACATGCACTGACCCCGGCGCGGGGCGAGGGGCGCGGGGTGAGGGGCGCGAGTCAGAGTCAGGCCCTCGCGCCCTCGGCCTTCTTCTTGAGGAAGATGAGCGGCAGGAGCCAGCCGCCGAGCGCCGTGATGATCCAGACGATGAGTGTCGCGAGGATCCAGGTGACCCAGCCGTCGATCGTGATGCCACCCGGGAAGAGCGACGCGATGAGCAGCGCGACGAACGTCGAGACCAGGCCGATGCCGCCGAGCACCGCGGACGCGTACTTCCGGGCCAGGTTGAAGATGAACGGGCTGAGCACGCTCTGCGCGATCGCGAAGACGATGATCGCGATGAGGAATCCGCCCCACTCGAGGTGGAAGTCGGGGAGGACCCACGAGGCAACGAGAAGGCCGAGGGCGGCGGTCACGAGGTAGATCGCCGCACGAATGAGGAAGCGCACCATGCCGCGAGCGTAGCGGGGCGACGGATGCCGTGTCGAGCAGCGTGCGGCAGCGGCATCCGCTCGTACCATGGCGGCTCGGGCGCGAAGCGAGCAAGATGTGTTGCATGGCCGAACGCGCGGAGCGCGGTGAGACGGGCATGGAACCGAACCCCGCGGCACGACGGGTGCAGGCGGCGTACTTCACGCTGCTCATCGGCAACACGCTCGCAGCGTCGTTCATCTGGGGTGTCAACACGCTCTTCCTGCTCGACGCGGGGCTGACGAACTTCGAGGCGTTCGCCGCGAACGCGTTCTTCTCGGTGGGCATGGTGATCTTCGAGGTGCCGACGGGCGTCGTCGCCGACACCCTCGGGCGAAGGGTCTCGTACCTGCTCGGCACCGTCACCCTCGCGGTGACGACCGTGTTGTACTACCTGCTGTGGGTCGGCCACTCGCCGTTCTGGATGTGGGCGATCGTCTCGGTGCTGCTCGGCCTCGGCTTCACGTTCTTCTCGGGCGCCGTCGAGGCCTGGCTCGTGGATGCGCTCGCCGCGACCGGCTACACCGGTGGTCTCGAGCGGGTCTTCGGCCGCGGCCTCGCCCTCTCGGGCGCGGCGATGTTCGTCGGCTCGATCCTGGGCGGCGTCGTCGCCCAGGCGACGAATCTCGGCGTGCCGTTCCTGATCCGCGCGGGCATCCTCGTCGTGATGTTCGTCGTCGCGGCGCTCGTGATGCGAGATCTCGGTTTCACGCCCGCCGGCCGTGCGCACCCGATCCAGGCGACGAAAGAGGTGTTCAGCGCCTCGGTGAAGTACGGACTCGGGCGACGCCCGGTGCGCTACGTCATGTTCGCGTCGTTCTTCACGACGGGCGTCGGCTTCTACGTCTTCTACGCGCTGCAGCCCTATCTGGTCGAACTCTGGGGTGACACGGGGGCCTACTCGATCGCCGGGCTCGCGGCGGCGATCCTCTCCGGGGCGCAGGTGCTCGGCGGGCTGGCCGCGCCGTGGGTGCGACGTCGGTTCCGCAAGCGCACGACGACCATCATCGCGAGCCTCATCGTCTCGACCCTCGTGCTGCTCGCCCTCGGCGTGAACCAGAACTTCTGGATCGCGCTCGTGCTGCTCACGCTGTGGGGACTCGTCGACGCGGCGGCCGGCCCAGTGCAGCAGGCGTACTTGAACGACATGATCCCGTCGCAGCAGCGGGCGACCGTGCTCTCGTTCGACTCGCTGCTCGGCAGCACGGGCGGCGCTGTCATCCAGCCGGTGCTCGGTCGCTCCGCCGACCTCTGGGGCTACCCGGGATCGCTGCTCGTCAGCGGCGGCATCCAGGTGCTCGCAGTGCCGTTCATGTGGCTGAGCCGCAGGCAGGGGTCGCCGGCGGATGTCGCGACGGGCGAGGAGATCAGCGCGCCCGAGAACCCGTCGGATGCCGCCGGGCCGAGCGCCGGCGGTTGAGCGCCCGCTGAGCTCCCGCTGAGCTACCTCCGAGCTCCCGCGGAGCTGTCTCTGAGCTACCTCTGAGCGACCTGGGGGCCCGATCTACCCCGACAGCGGCGCGTTGAAACGCAGGAGCGCAGCGCGCTCGACGAACGCCTCGGCGTCGGCGGCCGGCGGTACCTCGATCGTCGTCACGGCGGTGTTCGCGAGCGCCGGGAAACGTCGACGGTATTCGTCGAGCGGTAGCCCGAGCACTCGGCACAGCACGAGCCGGATGAGTGTCGTGTGGGCCACCACGAGCACCGTGCCCTCTGCGCCGGCGACCCGGGTCAGCTCGGCGAGCGCGGCGAGACCGCGTGCTGCCGCCGCCACTCCGGGCTCTCCGCCCGGCAGCGGCGACGAGGCCGGCGCGGCGATGAAGCTCGCCAACTGCTCGGGGAAGAGCTCGGCCATCTCGGCTCGCGTGCGGCCCTCACCTGCGCCGAAGGCGACCTCTCGGAGGCGAACATCGATGATCGGCTCGACTCCGACCGCGGTGGCGGCCGCCTCACCGGTCTCGACCGCTCGCGAGAGGTCGGAGGTCGCGACCAGGTCCACGCCGGCTGCCGCCGCCCACCGCGCGAGCGCAGCGCCCTGCTCACGGCCCCGGGCGGTGAGCGGCACGTCGGTCGCACCGGCGTAGCGGTTCTCGGCATGCCACGTGGTCTCGCCGTGGCGCACGAGGTGCACGGTCGTCATCGGGTGATCCCTTCACGAGCGGATGCCGCGAGCCTGTCGTCGATCCACCCACGCGCGTCGAGCTCGTCGACGAAGCGAGCGTACGCGGGCAGCAGTCGATCGTGTCGCTCGGCATCGGGCGACACGATCCGCGCCGGCCGGAGCATCCGTGCGGCCGTTGCCGTAAGCGGGTAGGGCGCCTGCGCGCCCGGGGTCGGGTGCGCGCCCGCATCCGAGCCCGTAGCCGAACCGGCACCCACATCCGCATCCACATGCGCACCCACATCTGCATCCGCTCCCGCCGCAGCCAGCACGGCCATCCCGGCCGCACCCTCGCCGTGCTCGGGCAAGTGCACCGGCCGGCCGAGCAGGTCGGCACGAAGCCGGGTCCACGCGGGGTTGCGCGCACCGCCGCCGGTGACGAGCAGCGGGCCGCTCACATCGAAGCCGCCCGCTGAGAGGAGGTCGAACGCGAGGCGTTCGACGTAGGCGACCCCGTGCAGGATCGCGGCGAATGTCGAGGTGTCGTCCCTCGCGCCGGTCGGGAACGCCGTCGCTTCGGCGGAGACGAACGGGAACCGCTCGCCACGCCCGACGAGCGGGTAGGCGACCGGAGGTGGCGCCGCCGCATCGAAGCCGCGCGTGAGTTCGTCGAGGTCGCGGCCGGGCAGCAGTGCGGTGATCGCGCCGGCACCCGTGCTCGACGCGCCGCCGGGATACCAGCCGCCGCCGAACGGGGCGCGGTGCGAGTAGACGGCGCCGCTCGGGTCGACCCGCCGCTCGCGCGAGACGCCCTTCAGCACGAGAGTCGTGCCGAGCACCGAGTTCCAGGCGCCGGGTTCCAGCGCGCCGGCCCCGATCTGGGCTGCGCAGCCGTCGGTCATGCCGGCAACGATGATGCATCCGGCCGGCAGCCCGGTCTCCGTCGCAGCTGCGGCGCTCACCTCGCCGATCCTCGTGCCGGAGGGCACGAGCCGCGGCATTCGCTCGACCGCGAGGCCGAGCTCGTCGAAGACGGCGCCCGGCCACTCCACGGCGTCGAGGTCGGCGCCCGACTTCAGGGCCGAACTCAGCTCGCTCGGCAGCCGGCGCCCGGCGAGGCGGCTCGTGATCACGTCGGGCTGATGGGCGACGGCGCTCGCCGGCCCCAACGAACCCTCGTCGAGCATCGCCAGCAGCTTCGGCAGCGCCCAAGACCCCTGCATGCGATAACCGAGCCGCGCCCAGACCTCGGCCCCCGTCGACGCCACCCGGTCGAGGTGCGCCGCCCCTCGACGGTCGTCGTACATGACGGCGCGGCCGGTCGCTCGACCCGAGACCGGGTCGACGGGAACCACGGTTCCCGAAGTGCCCGACACTGCGAGCGCCCGCACCTCGGTGCCGCCGGGCAGCTGTGAGGTCACGTCGCCGAGCACTGCCACGACGGCCGACCACCAGGCTTCGGGGTCCTGTTCGTGCCGGTCGCCGTGCCCGTCGCCGTGCCGGTCGCCCTGACGGAGACTCTGCAACGGCGACGATGCCGCGGCGAGACGGCGGCCCTCGTCGTCGAGTGCGATCGCGCGCACGCTCTGCGTGCCGAGATCGATGCCCAGCCAGACCGGTTCGCTCACTCGCGCGGCTCCGCGGCCCACACCGGCCACCGTTCAGCGAGCGCGTCGCGCGTGGCGAGGAAGTCGGCGTGCCGCTCGTCGAAGCGCGCCCGGCGGGAGGCATCCGGTTCGAAGACCCCGCTCGGTGCGACGAGCGCAGTCGCCGCCTCGCTGAGCGAGGCGTAGCGACCCGAAGCGACGAGCGCGGTCAGCAGCGCACCCTTCGCGCCCACCTGGGTTCCGTCGACGCGAATGGTCGTCACGCCCGTGATGTCGGCGATGCTCTGGCACCAGAGTGTGCTCGCAGAGCCGCCGCCCGAGAGCACGAGTTCCGATGGCGCCGCCCCGGAGACGGTGAGGCAGTCGCGGATGACATGACCGAGACCCTCGACCGTGGCGCGTGCCAGGTCGGCGCGGGTGTGCGCGAACGAGAGGCCCGCGATCGTGCCGCGCGCGGTGGGGTCGAGGAACGGTGCGCGCTCGCCCGCGGGCGAGAGATACGGCCACACGCGAACGCCGGATGCCCCGGGCGCCGCCTCGCCCGCGAGAGCCATGAGTTCCGCGGCATCCGCGAGACCGAGGAGTTCCCGCATCCACTCGACGACACCGGTGCCGGCGAGCGTCGGGAACGCGCGAACGACGGGGAAGCGGGGGCCGCTGCGGAGCGTGAGCCCCGACGGCTCTCCCGTGGTGTCGGGCGCGTCCACGAGGATGCCGGTGCACAGCGTCGTGCCGAGGATGCAGAACGCCGAGCCCGGCGACACTGAGCCTCCACCGAAGGCCGTGGTGACGACGTCGTAGGCAGCCAGCGTGACCGGGATGCCGGCGGGCAGGCCGAGTCGCTCTGCGAGCTCGGCCCGGAGGGGGCTGGTGAGCTCGTCGTCGCCGAGTACCGGCGGCACGAGCGATCGCAGCTCGCTGAGCCCGTAGCGCGCGATGAGCTCGTCGGAGATCGTTCCGCTCGCGATGTCGAGCCAGGGGGCGGATGCCTCGGAGGGGTGCAGTCCGCGCGTGCCGGTGAGCGCGCCGAAGATCCAACCGCCGCACGTCGTGACCTCGGCGACGTTGGTGAGCTTGGCCGGCGCGTTCTCGAGCGTCCACGCGAGGATCGCGTGCGGCAGGCCGAGGTTGCCCAGGGATCCGTTGACACGGAAGGCTGCGTCGAGGAGCCCGTCGCGAGTCCAGCGGTCGACGACCTCGTAGGCTCGGGCGTCGTTCCACAGCACGGCGTTGCCCGTGGGCCGCCCCTCGGCGTCGAGCATCCAGGCGCCGTCGCCCTGTGCGGTGAGCGCGAGCGCGGAGATCGGCAGCGGTGACGCCTCTGCGGCCTCGGCCACGCACCCGAGCACGGCATCGAGCACCTCGTGCATGTCCTGTTCCGACCAGCCGGGATGCGGCGAGCTGATCGCCGTGGTGCGCCGGGCGACGACGAGCTCGCGGCCGGCATCGTCGAAGACGACGGCCTTGATGAGCGTCGTGCCAGCGTCGACGCACAGCGTCGCGGTCGTTGCCATCGCTGCCGTGTTCATCGGGCGACTCCGGAACGCGACCGTTCGAGCACCGCGGGATTGGCGACATGAGCGGGCGTGCGCCCAGCGACGAAGTCGGCGACGTCGCGGGCGACGATGTCGGCGGCGCGCAGGGCGGTCTGGCGGGTGGCGCCGGCGAGGTGCGGCGAGACCACGACGTTGGGTGCGCTGAAGAGGGGCCATTCCGGAGGCGGCGGCTCGATGTCGTAGACGTCGAGCGCGAGCGCCCCGAGGCGGCCGGAGCGCAGCAGTTCGGGCAGCGGTTCGTAGTCGAGCAAGCCGCCGCGGGCGGAGTTCACGAGCACGGCCCCCGCCGGCAGGAGTTCGAGGGCGCGGCGATCGATGAGGTGGCGCGTCTCGTCGGTGAGCCGCGCGTGCAGGCTCACCACCGAACTCTGCCGGAGGAGGTCGTCGAGGTCGACGGACACGACTCCATCGGACGCGAGCACCGTCGGGTCGGCATAGGGGTCGAACGCGAGCACGCGCGCCCCGAACGAGCGGAGGATGCGGGCGACGATGCGGCCGATCGCGCCGTAGCCGACGAGACCGACGGTGGCGTCGCCGAGCTCGCCGCCGACGTTCTCCCACGCGTAGTAGTCGCCGCGCCACTCGCCCTGCTTCAGCGCGGCATCCGTCGTCGGGATGCGGCGCATGGCTGCGAGGATCAGGCCGATCGTGAACTCGGCGGCGGCCTGTGCGTTCCGGCCCGGGGCGAAGGTCACGAGCACTCCCGCGGCGGTGGCGGCGTCGAGGTCGACGTTGATCGGGCCGCCGCGGCACACGCCGATGTAGCGCAACGCGGGGCTCGCGGTGAACACCTCGGCGGTGAACGGGGCCATCTGGGTCACGGCGATGTCGATGCCCTCGAGTGCGGCGATCGTCTGGTCGACGGTGCCGCTCGCCTCGTGCACGCTCGCGACGTCGCCGAAGGGCTCGTGCGGCCACGGGAGGGTGAGTTCGCGGTACTGCGGTCGGGGTTCGATGCCCGGCAGCTCGCGGTCGAGCGCGTCGCGGAACAGTCGTGGGGTGACGAAATGGTCGCCCGCGACCAAGATGTGCGTCATTGCGCGCCTTCCTGCAGAGCAGCAGACCGTGCTGGTGCATCGGTCGAATCGAGCGAGCGTAACATGCAGAATGTTATTAATACCAACAGGTCTGTGGAAGGGGAGGGCCGCTCAGCGAGTGGTGCGCGACGGGATCGGCGCGAGATGCACCGTCGCGTGGTCGGCGATGCGCTCCGCCATCGCCGGGTCGACGTCGTCCGTGAGGATCACATCGGTGAACTCGGCGATCGGCACGAAGCGATGCAGCGAGGTGTGGCCGACCTTGGAGCCGTCCATCATGAGCACCCGGCGCCGTCCGGTCTGCAGCATCACGCGCTTCATGCTCACGATGTCCTGCTCCTGGTGGTAGGTCATCCGTTCGTCCATGGTCGAGGTCGACTGGAACGCGAGGTCGACCGCGTAGGCCTCGAGGTTCGTCTGATCGGGCGGCCCGACGAAGGAGTCGTGGGTGCGCGAGTACGCGCCGCCGATCATGATGACATGCACGTCGGCTGCCTCGCGGAGCGTCTCGAGCACCTGCCGGTAGTTGGAGACGACGGTCAGCGGGGCCTTCTCCTGCAGCAGGCCGGCGAGCGCGAGCACCGTCGTGGAGTCGTCGAGCATCACCGACATGCCGGGTTCGACGAAGGTCTGGGCGACGCGGGCGAGCGCGGCCTTCTCTTCGGCGCGCCGGTGCAGCCGAAACTCCGAGCTCGACTCGAACACGCTCGTCGGCAGAGCGGAGACGCCCCCGTGGAACTTCCGCACGAGTTGTCGCGCTGCGAGCTCCTCGAGATCGCGGTGCACGGTCATCAGGCTGCGCCCGGTGAGCTCTGCCAGCTCGGCCGCGGTGGCAGAGCCCGCCGCGAGCACGTGGTCGAGGATCATCCGTTGCCTGGCGCTGCGCGAAGACGGACCGGGATTGGTCGAACTCATGGATCCTCCTTCGAGCCTGCCGAACTTTATCAAGACAATCGCGATATAGACCAGCAATTCGCCGTGTTTGATCGAAGAGTTATCAACGGACTTGACGTTTATAACGTGAATGTTGGTATAGTTCCCGGCAACGGTCGGGTGGAGTGCGTCGCGACGCTGCCGGCCGCCCCGGCACCGACACTTCCCCGCACCGGGGACTCACCAAGGAGATTCAATGAAGAAATCCCATGTGCGACTCGCAGCCGTCTTCGGCTCCATCGCACTCGTCACCGCCCTCGCGGCGTGTTCGGATGGCGGAACCGGAACCGGCGGAGCCGGCGAAGGTGATGGAGCGGCATCCGGCAAGATCGCGTTCCTCATGCCCGACCTCGCGTCGACCAGGTACGAGCAGCAGGACAGCCCTCTCTTCACCGCGAAGGTGGCGGAACTCTGCCCCGACTGCGAGGTCATCTACCAGAACGCCGACTCCGACCCCGCGAAGCAGCAACAGCAGGCCGACTCGGCGATCGCGCAGGGCGTGAGGGTCATCGTGCTCGATGCCGTCGACACGAAGGCCGCGGCATCGATCGTCGTGAACGCCCAATCGCAGAGTATCCCGGTCATCACCTACGACCGGCCCATCGTCGACACGCCGGCCGACTACTACGTGTCGTTCGACAACGAGGGCATCGGCGAGCTCATCGGCACCTCGCTCGTCGAAGGCCTCGCGGCGGCCGGCGCCACCGGTGGCGTGCTCATCGTCAACGGTTCGCCGACAGACGACGCAGCCCAGCTCATCAAGAAGGGCATCCACACAGGCATCGACGCGAGCGGATTCGAAGTGCTCGCCGAGTTCGACACCCCCGGCTGGGAACCGCAGAAGGCGCAGGACTGGGTCTCGGGCCAGATCACGCAGTTCGGCCCGCAGATCGTCGGCGTCGTCGCGGCCAACGACGGCACGGGCGGCGGCTCGATCGCCGCGTTCAAGGCGGCCGGCCTCACGCCGACGCCGCCCGTCACGGGCAACGACGCCGAGATCGCCGCGATCCAGCGCATCATCGCCGGCGACCAGTTCAACACCATTTCCAAGCCCATCCGCATCGTCGCCGAAGCCGCGGCCGAGGTCGCCTTCGCCTTCCTCTCGGGCAACCCGCCCGAGGGGGAGACGACGCTCTTCGACACCCCGTCGCAGCTGTTCACGCCCGAGGTCGTGACACAGGACAACGTCAAGGAGATCATCTTCGACGGCGAGATCTACAGCGTCGACGAGGTCTGCACCGACGAGTACGCCGCGGCCTGCGAGGCACTCGGCATCAGTTGAGCGAGCGGATGCCGCCTGCCCGAGTGGGCGGGCGGCATCCCGGTCTCCGCCGCCGACGCACGAGCGGCCCCGCGCTCGTGCGACGCATTGCATTGCACGACGAACATCCACCGCACGACGAACATCCCCCGCACGACGAAATCCACCGCACGACGAAGAGGTCACCCGTGAACGCACTCCCTGCGACCGACCCCGCTGCCACGCCGCACGGCGTCCGCCCGAACATCCACACCGTGCTCTCGATGCGGGGGATCTCGAAGAGCTTCGGAGCCGTTGCCGCGCTGACCGACATCGACCTCGACGTCGACTCGAGCGAGGTCGTCGCGATCGTCGGCGACAACGGCGCAGGCAAGTCCACGCTCGTCAAGGTGCTCTCGGGTGTGCACGCGCCCGACTCCGGCACGATCGACTTCGGCGGAGAGCGGGTCACCCTGCCCACGCCGATGGCCGCGCTCGACCGCGGCATCGCCACGGTCTTCCAGGACCTGGCCCTCTGCGACAACCTCGACGTCGTGCAGAACCTGTTCCTCGGTCGCGAGCGCCGCCGGTTCCGGCTCGACGAGGTCGGCATGGAGGTACGCGCCTGGGAGCTGCTGCGCCAGCTCTCGGCGAAGATCCCCTCGGTTCGCATTCCGATCGCATCGCTCTCGGGCGGCCAGCGCCAGACCGTCGCGATCGCCCGTTCGCTGCTCGGAGACCCGAAGCTCATCATCCTCGACGAGCCCACCGCGGCGCTCGGGGTGGCCCAGACGGCCGAAGTGCTGAACCTCGTCGAACGGCTGCGGGAACGCGGGCACGGGGTCATCCTGATCAGCCACAACATGGAGGACGTGAAGGCCGTCGCCGATCGCGTCGTCGTGCTCCGGCTCGGTCGCAACAACGGCGAATTCCGCGTGAGCGACGTCTCGAGCGAAGACATCATCGCCGCCATCACCGGCGCTACCGACAACGCGGTCACGCGGCGCCGCTCCCGCAGCGACGCGGGAACCTCGACCAGCCGGCCCAGCCCGGAGGACGAGGCACGATGACCACGACGACCCCCACCGACCTGCAAGACGAGCGCATCCGCGTCGACACCGGTGTCGGAGCGAGCATCCGCGCCTCCTTCGATCGCATTCGCGGTGGCGACCTCGGATTCCTGCCCGTCATCGCCGGGCTCGCGATCATCTGGACCATCTTCCAGATCCTGAACCCCTACTTCCTCTCGAGCAGCAATCTCACGAACCTGCTGATGGAATCGGCCCCCGTGGGCGTCATCGCACTCGGCATCGTGTTCGTGCTGCTCGTCGGCGAGATCGACCTCTCCGTCGGATCCGTGAGCGGCCTCGCCGCCGCGATCATGGCGATCAACTTCATCGACAACCGCTGGCCGCTGCCGCTCGCGATCGCGGCGGCCGTCGCCGCCGCCGTCGTGATCGGTTTCGCGTACGGCTTCATCTACAACCGCATCGGCGTGCCGTCGTTCGTGATCACCCTCGCCGGACTCCTCGGGTTCCTCGGGCTGCAGCTCTTCGTGCTCGGGCCGAAGGGCACGATCAACCTGCCGTTCGATTCACCCCTCGTGTACTTCGGGCAACTCGCGTTCGTTCCGCAGTGGCTCGCGTACACGCTCGTCGCGCTCGTGGCGGTGGCAGTGCTGGTCGGCGGGATGCTTCGTGCGCGCGCCCGCCGCAACGCCGGGCTCTCTGCGCCGGCGCTCAGCCTGATCCTCATCAGAACCGGCCTCCTCGTCGTGCTGCTGGGCTTCGGGGTCTGGTATCTCTATCAGGCACGCGGCGTCGGCTGGATGTTCGTGTTCTTCGTCGCCCTGGTGCTGCTCGCGAACTACGCGCTCACGCGCACGAGTTGGGGTCGCTCGCTCTTCGCTGTGGGCGGCAATCGGGAGGCTGCCCGGCGCTCCGGCATCCGCATCACGGCGATCTACACCTCGGCATTCATCGCCTGCACGACGCTCGCCGCCGTCGGCGGCCTACTCGCCGCAGGGCGCCTCGCCTCGGCGGCCCAGTCGAGCGGCGGCGGCGACATCAACCTGAATGCGATCGCGGCCGCCGTGATCGGCGGCACGAGCCTGTTCGGTGGCCGCGGCTCGGCCTTCGCCGCCTTGCTCGGCATTCTCGTCATCCAGTCGATCTCGAGCGGCCTGACGCTGCTCAACCTCGATTCGTCGATCCGTTACATGGTGACGGGTGCGGTCGTGCTCATCGCGGTCGCCCTCGACGCGGTCGCCCGACGTTCGCGCAGTTCGCACGGCCGAGCCTGACGAGACACTGCGCCGCGCACCGGCGGGTGCTGCCGTACTCGGCTACGTAACCCCATTCGGGGGGCGTGTAGCATGGAGCGGACTCGCCAGAACGGCCGCGCGGTCGTTCCCGAATCGCGGCCGGAGGTGCCCGATGCGGAGAACCATCATCTTCAGTGCCGCCATCGCGGCGCTGTTCGTCGGCTCGATCTTCGTCGGCGTCGCCGTGGCGACGACCGGTGCACCCGTGCTCTACGACGCGCGCTCGCCGCAACCCGTCGTGACCACCGACGGCGGTTTCGGGGTCGAGGCGGGCGAGGCGCAGGGGAGCGACTCGCAGGTTCCGGCCGACGGAGCCGAGGCGAATGACGACGAGCCGCTGCCTGCGCCGCCGACTGCATCGCAGCCAGGGCCGGCGCCGAGCCCGGCTCCGACTCCGACGCCCGCACCGACGACACCGCCCGATCCGATGCCCACGCTCGAGGAGCAGCAGGCCTGGCTCGGCTTCCAGCAGCTCGTTCGCGAGTGCATGACCGAGGCCGGCCAGGAGTACCGCTCATGGGAGTGGTGGAACACCGAGCCGCGCGATCCGACGTCGACCGCTCCAGCGATGCCCGCTGGGTTCACCGCCGAGCAGGAGGCCGCGTGGCGACTCGCCCTCGAGGGCACCGACGGTGACGATGGTGGATGCATGGGCGAAGCGGTGCGCGCCGATCAGCAGAAGCCGCCCGCTCCGCCCGCGGCGTCTGCGCCTCCGCCCGTCGAGACTGAAGCGCCACGCGCCGACTGACCGTCGCGCCAGTGGCTCGCGGCTGCGACCCCGCCCTCAGGCGGTGAGTTCGATGACGGTACCGTTCAGCTCTGAGGCATCCGTGTCCCAGAGCTCGACGACGGATGCCGCGAGCCGGTCTTCGAGGCCCGCGAGTGACTTCACGCGGAACGTGATGGCCGCTGCGGTGGGTCTCGATACGCCTCCTTCGTCGGCTCCTCCCGCTCCCTGAGGCCGTCGAAGGGAGGCGAAGCCCTGCGCGAGGGAGCGCATCCACGATTCGCTCGCAGCCTTGACAGCGGTGTAGTTGGCGCCGCCCGCGGTCGGTCGCTCGACGGTGGTCGATGAGACGATCGCGATGCGCCCGGCCGGGGAGGCGACGAGGTCGTCCCAGAAGGCTCGGCTGATGTAGCGCAGCGCGGTGAACGAGCGCTCGAGCACCCGGTAGTCCTCTTCGGTCTGGCCGGGGATGCCGCCTCCGCCGCGCCAGCCGCCGACGAGGTGCACGACACCGTCGACGTCGCCGACCCGCGCGTGCACTCGCATGGCGAGTTCGAGCACGTCGTCGCCGTCGGTGAGGTCGGCGCGCTCGCCGATCACGCCGGGCAACTCGGCCTCGAGGGCCTCGATGCGGCCCTCGTCGCTGCCGACGGCGATCACTCGGGCTCCGGCGTCGAGCAGCGCGCGGGCGACCGCCCGGCCGGAGGTACTCGTCGCTCCCGCGATGAGCACGGTGCGGTTCGCGAGATCGGTCATGTAGTCATTCTCCTCTTGCGCAGGCCGGTCGAGTAGTGACGAAGGAGCGTATCGAGACCAGGTGCGAGGTCTCGATACGCTCCGTTACTCGACCGGCGGGTGGTCTCGATACGCTTCGCTACTCGACGGGCGAGTCGCTACTCGACCGGCGAGTGGGCAGTGATGCCGATCGTCGACTCGATGACGGACTTCATCTTCTTGTCGAGGGCCTCGTAGAACATCGACAGTGGGAACTCGTCGTCCATCACGAGGTCGGTGTAGCCCTTGGGCGGCCCGGCGAGCACCTCGCGGGGCAGACCCTCGGCCCACACCGACGCCGGGTTCGGCGTGACGACGCTCGTCACGAGCTCGTATGCGGCGAGCCAGTGCACCGTCTTCGGGCGGTCGATCGACTTCCAGTACAGCTCGTCGATCGCGTCGCCGAGCTCGACGACCGCATCGGGCACGGCGTCCCAGTCGAAGCTCAACGAGACATCCGTCCAGTCGAGCACGTGCTTCTGGTGCAGCCACGCGAACAGCAGCTGGCCGCCGAGCCCGTCGTAGTTGCGCACACGGGAGCCCGTGATCGCGAACCGGAAGATGCGATCGAAGATCACCGCGTACTGCACGAGCTTGCCGTGCTCGAGCAACTGCTGCTCGATGTCGGTGAGCGGCTCGCCGCCGCCCTCCGAATGCTCAGTCGCTCGTGCCCGAAGGCCGCGTTCGATTTTCACCGACTCGCGGAACGCGGTGAGGTCGCACCGCAGTTCCTCGAGCGAGTAGAGGAAGAACGGCATGCGCTGCTTGATCATGAACGGGTCGAACGGCAGGTCGCCGCGCATGTGCGTGCGGTCGTGGATGATGTCCCACATCACGAACGTGCGCTCGGCGAGCTCCTGGTCGTCGAGCAGGGCCACCGCATCGTCGGGCAGTTCGAGCTTCGTGATCTCGGATGCCGCGCGCACGACCTTGCGGTAGCGGGCCGCCTCCCGGTCTTGGAAGATCGCGCCCCACGTGAACGACGGGATCTCGCGCATGGCGACCGTCTCGGGAAACAGCACGGCCGAGTTCGTGTCGTACCCGGGCGTGAAGTCGACGAGCCGCAGGCTCACGAAGAGCTTGTTGCCGTAGTCGCCCGCCTCGAGCGCCGCGATGAACTCGGGCCAGATCGTCTCGACCACGAGCGCTTCGACGTGCCGCTCGGTCGAACCGTTCTGCGTGTACATCGGGAAGATCACGAGGTGACGAATGCCGTCGATGCGGTGCCGCTGCGGCTGGAATGCCACGAGCGAGTCGAGGAAGTCGGGCACGCCGAAGCCCTCGGCCTGCCAGCGGCGGAAATCGACGACGGACGCCGCGAGGTACTCGGCCTCGTGCGGGAACCGCGGTGCGAGGGCCTCGATCGACTCGACGATCGCGTCGACGAGAGCGGACGCCTCGTCTTTGTTCCCTGAGCCCTCTTTGTTCCCTGAGCCCTCTCTGTTCCCTGAGCCTGTCGAAGGGTCGGAGTTCCCTGAGCCCTGCTCTTTGTTCCCTGAGCCCTGCTCTCTGTTCCCTGAGCCTGTCGAAGGGTCGGATGCCTCGGGCACCGAGCCGTCCTTCACCTGCAGCGCCTGCAACGCGGTCGCCGACTCCTTGAGGCGGAGCCACGCGGCATCCGTCTCGACGCCCTCGGCCAGTGCGAGGTCGGCGGCGGTCACCTCGTCTTCGAGAACCTCGGGTTCGCCGATGATGGCGTCGATCGTTGTGTTGCTCGACATGTGAACCTCCGTTCCTCAGTGAGGGGGTGCGCGGGGTGCGCGTGATGGCGCGGCGCGATTCGCCGGCTCCCTCAAGGCTATGAGGCGAGCCGCTGCGATTGGTTGTGCCCCGGCGCAGGAATCTTGTGTGAACGCAAGATTCCACGGTGCAGATCGCCGATTCACGCAATCGTCGTTGTCGATAGAGTGCGGGCAAGGCGGCCTCGGCGGGTGTTTCGGCCGCGAGCGCGCAGACCGCGCGACGCTCGCGTCAGCGACCGGGATCTCGTCGCGTATCGTGCGCGACGGTGAATGCGGTCGCCGCGCGTCGATCCGTGACGCCATGGGGAGCACTGTCCATTGACAGTTGCTCATCTGCACTGTCAGGCTGCGGGTCGGCAACCCGTCGATCCCTTATAGCAAGGAACTCTCACATGACCGCTCCCGCTCCCGTCACCGTACCCGCGCAGACGGCGCCCGCTGAGAAGTGGAACGTCCTCTCCATCGTCGGCTTCGTGCTGTCGCTGCTCAGTTTCAACGTCATCGCGGTCGTGCTCGGCTTCATCGGGCTCAACCAGGTGAAGAAGACCGGTGAGCGTGGCCGTGGCCTCGCCATCGCCGCGATCATCATCGGTTTCGCATCGATCGTGGTCTGGGTCATCGTCATCATCGCCTCGGTCGCGCTCGCCGCGACGACCGCGTCGCTCTCGACGTACTAGGCCAGTAACTCGCTTGTCCCCGCCCGGCTCAGCCGGGCGGGGACTTCGTCGTTTCAGCAGGAGCCGTTTCAGGGAGCCGTTTCAGCGGGAGCCGTCGTCAGTGCACCAACTCGGGCTGCGGCTCGGGCGAGGCGCCCCGAGAGCCTGCGTCGGCGGATGCGACGACCGGCGTCGCCCGCCCGGCCGGCAGCAGCAGTGCGAGCAGCGCCGAGACGAGCAGCACGGCCGCGCCGACCACGACGGCCGGCTGGGCACCCGCGCCGTACTCTGCGGGCGTGAGCGCGCCGCCCGCGCCCGCGAACACCGCGGTGGAGACGGCGATGCCGAGGGCGACACCGATCTCTCGCAGCATCGAGTTGGTGCCGCTCGCCTTGGCGTGGTCGTCGGGCACCATGGTCGCGAGTACGGCCGTCGCCGATGGTGCGATTACGAGTCCCATGCCGATGCCCGCGACGATGAACGGCGCGACGAAGGCCGAGTACTCGGTGCCCGGCTCCAGCAGCTGCGTCAGCCAGAACAGCGCGCCCGACAGCGCGAGCAACCCGGCGACGATGAGCGCGCGCGTGCCGATGCGCCCGGCGAACACGCCGGCGAGCGGTGCCACGATCATGGGCGCGAGAGTCCATGGCGAGGTCTGGAGTGCAGCTTCGAGCGGGCTCGCGCCCTGCACGACCTGCAGGAACTGGATGAGGATGAAGATCGAGCCGAACGCACCGAAGCTGAACCCGAAGCCCGCGAGGTTCGCCACGGTGAAGCTGCGGTCGCGGAAGAGGCGCAGCGGCAGGAGCGGCGCCGAGGTGCGCGACTCCCACGCCACGAACGCGAGGAGCAGCACGCCGCCCGCTATGAGGCTGCCGAGCACCTCGAAGCTCGACCAGCCCGCGTCGTTGCCTCGTACGATGCCGTAGACGAGGCCGAGCAGGCCGAGACCCGAGAGCACGAGGCCGACGAGGTCGGCGCGAAGGCGCGCACCGAAGCTGTTCGGCAGGGCGGCGAGCGCGAGCGCGACCGAGACGACGCCGACGGGAACGTTGATCCAGAAGATCGCCTGCCAGGCCCAGCCCTCGATCACGGCGCCGCCGATGAGCGGCCCGGTTGCCACGCCGAGACCGGCGACGCCGCCCCAGACGCCGATGGCCAGCGGGCGGCGTGCGAGTGGCACGGCGCCGGCGAGCAATGTGAGCGAGAGGGGCAGGATGGCCGCAGCCCCGAAGCCCTGTGCGGCGCGTGCCGCGATGAGTTGGCTCGGATCGGTGGCGAGGGCGGCGAGCGCCGAGCTCAGCGTGAACACGACGATGCCGATCACGAAGACGGTGCGGCGCCCGAACCGGTCGCCGAGCGCGACTGCCATGAGGATCGTGCTCGCGAAGGCGAGCGTGTAGGCGTTCATGAACCACTGCAGCTCTTCGACGGATGCCCCGAACTCCGAGTGCAGCACGGGGAGGGCATTGGTCATGACGAGGTTGTCGAGCGTCGCCATGAACATCGGCAACGCTGTGGCGATGAGGACGAGCCAGATCGGAATCGAGCGGCGGGTGCGCAGCGGCGCTGCGGGGGGCGTCGTGGCTGGGTCGACGGTTGTGGATGACACGGCGTAGCTCCAAAGTTGTAATCGGATGATTACTTGGACTGTAGTAATCGACTGATAACATGTCAAGCATGTCGGCCGAAGAAATCAGTCCCGCCCCGCGCATGAAGGCCGCCGATCGTCGTGAGCAGATCCTCATCGCTGCGACCGCGGTCTTCGGCGCCAAGACCTACGTGGGCACCACGACCGACGAGGTCGCGCGCGCAGCGGGCGTCAGCCAGCCCTACGTCGTGCGGCTCTTCGGTACGAAGGAGAAGCTCTTCATCGAGGTGATCGAGCGGGCCTACGCCCGCCTGGTCGCCGAGTTCCGCGCGGTGCTCCCGGGGTCGGTCGAAGGTCGCGCCGAACGCATGGGCACGGCGTACACGAGCCTGCTCGCCGAACGCGGTATGCTGCCCGTCATCGCGGGCTCAACGGCCCTCGGCGGCGAGCCCGTGATCGGGCGGGTCGCACGCAGGGGCTTCAGCGAGATCTGGCGCTTCGTGCGCGAAGAAGCCGGATTCTCGGAGGAGCACACTCGCCAGTTCATGGCCACCGGCATGCTCATCAACGCGATCGTCGGGCTCCGCCTGACCGGTGACTACGGCGACGAGCTTTCGGCGACCGAGATCTTCGACACGTGCTTCCCCGACGGTGTGGCGAAGATGCGGGCGCTCATGCCGGCGATCGACGAACCCTGGTGAACACCAACCTGTGAGCGAGCGGATGCCGCGGCATCCGCTCGCCCATCAGAGCGCCTTCTGCATGGACATCGCCGCGGTCGCATAACCGAGGTGCTCGTAGAGACGGATCGCCGGCTCGTTGTAGGCGAATACGTTCAGGCGCAGGTTCACGGCACCGTGTTCGCGAGCGACCTCCTCGGCGAGCAGCATCGCCCGCCGGCCGAGCCCGCGGCGCCGGTGGGTGTCGTGGATGGCGACATCCCAGAGGTACCAGTTGGCCGGGTCGCTCATCGGGCCGATCCAGAGCCACCCGGCATCCTCGTCACCTGCCTCGACGGTGAACAGGTGGTGGCCGTCGATAAGGCGACCGTCGGGGAAGAACTGCTCCTGTGATGCCCGGCGCGCGGCGGTCGCCTGCTCGGCCGTGTCGCCGGCATTCCGCCGCGCCTGCTCATACGCCGCCATCGCGATCGGCAGCCATGCAGCGGTCTCGGCATCGGTCTTCGGCCTGAGGCGCACGTCGTCGGTCATCGCCCCATGATGCCATCCGCGCGCCGGGGAGGCGTCACGCCAGCGGTGCACGGTCATCGCCCGATGGTGCCATCCGCGGGCCGGGGAGGCGTCACGCCCAGCGGCGCACCGCCCACCTCTCGACGATCGCGACGACCGAGTCGGTGAGCTTGCCGAGCACGGCGAGCAGGATGATCGCGAGGAAGATGCGGTCGATGCGTCCGTTCTGGCCCGAGTCGTTCAGCAGGAACCCGAGGCCCATCGACGACGCGATGAGCTCGGCTGCGACGAGGAACAGCCACGACTGCGCGAGCGCGAGCCGCAGGGCCGAGAGCACCGAGGGCACGACGGCCGGCAGCTGCACCGCAGCGAAGAGCGGCACCCCGTGCAGCCCGAACGCGCGGCCGGCTTCGATGAGCTGGCGGTCGACGTGCCGCAGGGCCGCCGAGACGATCGTGTAGACGGGGAAGAAGGCGCCGATCGCGATGAGAATGACCTTGGACTCTTCCGCGATGCCGAACCAGAGGATCAGCAGCGGAATCCACGCGAGCGACGGCACGGCACGGATCGCACCGAGCGTCGGCGCGAGCAGGATGTCGCCGAGCTTGGAAAGCCCGACGACCGCGCCGAGCGCGAGCCCGATCGCCGCACCGAAGGCGAAGCCGAGGAAGACGCGCTGCGTCGAGATCGCGATGTAGAGGCCGAGCAGCCCGCGCTCGGCGAGGTCGACCGCAGCGAGCCACACCATCTCGGGCGAGGGTAACTGCGACACGGGTACCAGCCCGGAGGTCGACACCCACTGCCACAGGCCCAGCAGCGCCAACGGGATGATTGCGCCGCCGACGATGCGGAACCAGCGGCGATCGACGAGGTCGCGCCTGCCGCTCGGCACCTCGGGAGCAGCGGATGCCTCGCGGCCGGCCGCCACCGACGTCACGCCACCGTTCACGGCGACCCGCACGTCGTCGCCGTCGTGGATCGCCGCGCCGGTGGCGAGCGTCGCGCCCGAGGCATCCGTCATCGTGATCGCCTACTCCTCGAAGCGGGCCGCGTCGGCCTTTGTGACGAATCTGTCGTTGACGATCGTGTCGAGGGCCTCGTCGACCTGCTCCTGCGTCTGCACGTCGCCGAGCTCGACGAAGATCGGACCGATCTTCTCGAGCACCTTGACCTGGGTGTCGCCCGGCACGGGGTCGATGTCGAGGTTCGAGCGCTCCTCGATGACCTTCGTCGCGACGGCGAGGTCGAGTCCCGCGACGTCGGCGAGAATCTGCGCCGTCTCCTCGGGGTTCTCAGCGGCCCAGGCACGGGCCTGCTCGTAAGCGTCGACGACGGCTTGTGCGACCTCGGGCTTCTCCGCGAGGAACGTCTCGGTCGCGTTCAGGAACCCGTAGCTGTTGAAGTCCACGTTGCGGTAGAAGAGGGTCGCGCCCTCCTCTTCGGCACCGGCCATGATCGGGTCGAGACCCGACCACGCGTCGACCGAGCCGTTCTGCAGCGCGGCCCAGCCGTCGGCGTGCTGCAGGTTCTGCACAGTGATGTCGGATGCCTCGAGCCCCTCGGCTTCGAGCGACTGCAGCAGGAAGAAGTACGGGTCGGTGCCCTTGGTTGCGGCGACCTGCTTGCCCTTCAGGTCTTCGACGGAGGTGATGGCCGAGCCGTCAGGCGCGACGAGCGCCGCCCACTCGGGCTGCGAGTAGAGGGAGATGACCTGGATCGGCGAGCCGTTCGAGCGAGCGAGCAGCGCAGCCGAACCGGCGGTCGAGCCGACGTCGACCGCGCCGGCGCGGAGCGCCTCATTGGCCTTGTTCGAGCCGGCCGACTGCACCCAGTTCACCGTGAGGCCGGCGTCTTCGAGCCAGCCCTGGTCTTTGATGATGAGGCTCAGGGGGTTGTAGGTCGCGAAGTCGATGTTGAGGGTCTGACCTTCGAGTGAGACGGCTTCGCCGCTCTCGGCGGGCTCGGGCTCGGCGGCCTGGCCTTCGCCGGCGACGCAACCGGAGAGCAGCAGCGCCGCCGCTGCGGCGCCCGCGACGAGCGCGGTACGGAGGAACGGGGTGCGGGACACGTGGGACTCCTTCAGGGGTGGTGGCGCTTGATGTGGGCGCCGGTCAGAACGGGAAGTGCGGGATGGTCGTGGTGGTCTCGATGCCGCGGGCGGCACCGTGCCGGTCGATGCCGAGGCCGTCGAGGAGGCGGCCGCGCAGCTCGGCGAGCTCGGCAGATCCGCGATCGCGGGGGCGGGTACCAGGCACGACGACGATCTGGCGGATGTCGGCACCCGGCGTCTCGCCGTCGCTGCCGAGCAGGATCACCCGATCGGCCAGCTGCAGGGCTTCGTCGACGTCGTGCGTGACGAGCAGCACGGTCGTGGGGGCGGCCGCGTGCACGTCGAGCAGGAGGTCTTGCATCTTCAGGCGAGTGAGCGCGTCGAGCGCACCGAAGGGCTCGTCGAGCAGCAGCACGCCCGGGTTGCGAGCGAGGGCACGGGCGAGCGAGGTGCGCTGCGCCATGCCGCCCGAGATCTCGCGGGGGCGGTGGCCCGCGAAGTCCGCGAGACCGACGAGTTCGATGAGCCGCGCGACCTGGTCGCGTCCGGCGGCCTTCGGCGTGCCGCGTGGAAGCCCGAGCGCGACGTTGCCGGCGACCGAGCGCCACGGCAGCAGTCGAGGTTCCTGAAAGCCGACGGCCGAGCGCCGGTCGTACGGCGGAACCGCCGTGCCGTCGACGGTCACGGTGCCCGTGCTCGCACGGTCGAGCCCGCCGGCGATGCGCAACAGCGTCGACTTGCCGCATCCGCTCGGGCCGAGGATCGCGACGATCTCTCCTGACTCGACCTCGAGGTCGATGTCACGGAGCACCTGCCGGGTGCCGGCGGCCGTGTCGAACGCGCGCCCGATGCCCCGGAACGACACGGGCGCGGCTTCGGCCGAGCCCGTCGTCTCGTGGGGAAGGGCGGATGTCGTCGACATTGGGACTCCTCGGAGCGGAATGGGGGGATCCATTCGAAGCTATCGACGTGCCGCCGGGCTGTCAGGCGCGTTCGACCCGCGGCGTAACACTGCCGACTGCCGGCTGCCGACGGCAACGCCAGGGTGCGCGAAGATGGGTGGATGACGAGAACGGTGCGCGGCGCGAAGGTCCTCATCACCGGAGCGGCCGGTGGCATGGGCCGCATGTACGCCGAGCGGGCCGTGAGCGAGCACGCGGCATCCGTCACCCTCTGGGATCGCGACGCGGCCACGCTCGCCCGCACCGTCGACGAGCTCGGTGCGATCTCGCAGGGCCGCACCCGCATCCAGTCGTTCGTCGTCGACGTCAGCGATGCCGGGGCGATCGCGAAGACCGCCCAGAAGGTGCGCAAAGACGTGGGCAACCCCGACGTGCTCATCAACAACGCCGGCATCGTGCGGGGCAACCGCTACTTCTGGGAGACCGACAACGGCGAGGACACCCGCCCGACCATGCAGGTCAACGCGCTCGCGCCGATGTACATCACACGCGAGTTCCTGCCCGGCATGATCGCGGGCGCCTACCGGCCGGCGCGCATCGTGAACATCGCGAGCGCGGCCGGCACCCTCGCGAACCCGCGCATGGCGGTCTACGCCGCGTCGAAGGCAGCGCTCATCAGCTGGAGCGACTCGCTGCGAGTCGAACTCGAGCAGGCCAACAACGGCAACGTCAAGGTCACCACTGTCACGCCGAGCTACATCTCGACGGGCATGTTCGCCGGCGCGCGCGGCCCGGTGCTGGCCCCGGTGCTCGAGCCCGAGTATGTCGTCGACCGCGTGTGGCGGGCGATGCTCGACGGGAGGCCGCTCCTCGAACTGCCGTGGAGCGTCGGCGTCTCGCGAGCGCTTCGCGGCCTGTTGCCGACCCGGGTCTTCGACCGCCTCGTCGGCGAGGGGTTCGGCGTCTACCGTTCGATGGAGCGGTTCACCGGGCGTCGCTGAAGGCGGGTCGAGCGCTGATCCGTGATTCGTGTCATATATGTTAGGATACGGAACGTGTCGTATCCTAACGAAGAGATGAGCCGTCAGCTCGGGCCGGAGATTCGTCGCGGGGGGCGTCCTCGCGACGACCAGCGTGAGGGCGAGATCCTCAGCGTCGTGAACCTGCTGCTCGCAGAGCGCGGCTACGACGGCGTCACCTTCGAAGAGGTCGCGCGTCGTGCGGGAGCGTCGAAGGCAACCCTCTATCGACGGTGGAAGTCCAAGAGGGATATGGTCGTCGCCGCACTGAAGGCCGGCCCTGCGCGCCGCGAGGGGCCGGATGAGATCAATACCGGCAGCCTGAGGGGCGACCTGCTCGCGCTTTGTCAGCGCCTGGTCACGACGATGCGTTCCACGGATGGCCAGACCGCCATGCTGCTGTTCCAGGCGGGCCTTGAAGATCCGGAGCTGGGCGAGGCGATCGAACGTGCCGTCGGCCCCACCGGAGCTCGATTGCCCGCCTCCGTCGTGGACGCAGCCGTCCGTCGGGGGGAACTGCCGGAGGGCGTGGACCCGTTCCCCTTCGAGGAGGTCGCCGGCGCCGTGATCTTGTTCCGGCGGCTCAACGGGCTGGAGATCGACGACCGCTACCTCGAAGCGCTCGTCGACTCGATCCTCATACCGGCGCTGCTGGCGACACCGCCGGCGATGCGCGACTTCCCCGCCGGCATCTTCTCCGGCCGTCCATCCCCCGCAACCGACCCGCAACCTGTGAAGGACACATCATCAGCACACTGACCATCGACGGATTCCGGTACCAGACACTGCAGGGCGAGCAGGGGGTGGACCTGCGCGTCGCAGTCGGAGGCACAGGACCCGCAGCCGTTCTCCTCCACGGCTTCCCGCAGACGCACTACATGTGGCGCCACGTCGCCCACGAGCTCGCTGCCCGGCACACGGTCATCGTTCCCGATCTGAGGGGGTACGGCGAAAGCGCGAAGCCGCCGGAGCACGGTCCGGACACGTACTCGAAGCGCACCATGGCCGAGGACGTCATGCAAGTGGCCGCGGCACTCGGCCACGAGCGCTTCGGACTGATCGGCCATGACCGCGGTGCGCTGGTCGCCGTTCGTGCTGGCCTCGACCACCCGCACGCGGTGCAGTATCTGGGGATCCTCGACGTGCTCCCCACCCTCGACACCTGGCAGGTCCTGCAGGGCGTGAACGCGAAGGTGGCGTGGCACCTGTACCTCATGGCCCAGCCCGCGGGCCTGCCGGAGAAGATGATCACGGCAGTCGCAGCGGAGTTCTTCGCCTCATTCCTCGATGCATGGGATACCGACGGCTCGACCTTCACGCCCGAGGTCCGCCAGCACTACATCGACAGTTCCGTGAATGCCGTGGACTCCATCGTCGCGGACTACCGCGCCACCTCGAGCATCGACCTCAGCATGGACCTCGAGGACCGCGAGGCGGGCAAGACGCTCTCCATGCCCGTCGGCGTCATCTCCCAAGACTGGGGCGCCCAGTTGGGCTTCGATGCCGCCGCACTCTGGCGAGCGTGGGCAACCGACCTGACGTACGAACCGATCGACGCCGGCCACTTCATGGCCGAAGAGAGGCCCGTTGAGATCGCACGCTTCATCAGCGACCTGTCTGCACGCCGCCAGGTCTGACCACGGGCACCGGCGATCTAGGCTTTGAGCATGGGCAAACTCTTCAACTCCATCGACGACAAGTTGAAGGCATGGATCGAGGCGCAGCCCATGTGGTTCGTCGCGACCGCCCCGCTCGGCGCGGACGGTCACGTCAATGTGTCTCCCCGTGGACACGACTCGTTCTCGGTCCTCGACGATCACCGTGTCGCTTGGGTCGACTACACGGGCAGCGGCGTCGAGACGATCGCCCATCTGCGGGAGAACGGGCGAGTCTGCCTGATGTTCAACTCCTTCGACAGCCGCCCGCGCATCGTGCGATTGCACGGCCGCGGGTCGGTCTGGCTCCCTGGCGACCCGACCTTCGAAGAGGTCGTCGCACTCCACCCCGACCACCCGAGTACTCGAGCCGTCATCACCGTAGAGGTGACCAGGATCAGCGACTCGTGCGGTTGGGGCGTGCCCATCATGGAGATGACGGGTGAACGCGACCTGTTGCGCCTGCAAGCCGAGAAGAAGGGCGTCGAAGGCATGGCCGAGTATCGAGTCGAGAAGAACACCCGAAGCGTCGACGGTCTCCCGGGGCTCATCACCGCCTGAAACGCGCGTGCGTCAGAGCCCGTTGCGGCTCAGCCACTCGAGCAGCACCCGAGTGAACTCCTCGGGCCGTTCGACGCTCGGCAGATGGGCGGTGTCGGCGAAGCGAACGCCCGTCGCATCGGGCAGGTTCGAGAGCAGGTGGTCGTACGCCGCGAGCGCCGAGCTGAGGTCGTACTCGCCGACGGTGACGAGCGCCGGTGAGCGGATGTCGCCGAGCCGATCTGCGGCCGGCGGTTCGAGTGGCAGCATGGTGCCGTCATCGGCCGCGTGCGCGATGTTCGGCGAGTTGAGCTCGTGCGCGAGGCGGACGAACGAAGGATCCAGATCGGCCTCCGAACGCCGCGGCCCCGCCGCCCAGAGCGTGGTCTCGAGCCGCACGATGCGCGCCGCGTCGATGGCGGGGTCGAGGCTGTCGATCTCGTCGAAGCGGCGCTGTTCCTCGTCAGTGAGCGGGAGATCGGGGAAGCCGCTCGGCTCCGAGCCGACCGTCACCACTCCGTGCACGCGGTCGGGCGAGGCGATCGCCGTGTCGAGGGCGATCTCACCGCCACGGCTCGCGCCGATCACCGTCGCCGCTTCGATGCCGAGATGGTCGAGCACCGCGAGGGCGTCGACGTGGTTCGCGAACGGAACGGCCTCGTCGTGGCGAGTGCCGCCGAAACCGCGGGGGTCGAGTCGGGCCACGAAGTGGTGTTCGGCGAGGGCGTCGATCTGCGGGTCCCACATGCGCAGGGTGGCGATGCCGGCCGGGATGAGGAGCAGCGCGGGTGCGGAGGCGCGCCCCGCGGACTCGTAGTACAGATCGGCGCCGGGAACTGCGAGCGAAGGCATCCCCCGAGACTATGCGACGGATGCGGCCCGCGGAATGCGGAAGACAGGCGGGGCATCCGTCAGTCGTCGTTGTTGCCCTTGTTGCCCTTGTTCCCCTTGCCCTTGTCGTCGTTGCCCTTGTTGTCGCTGTTGCCAGGCCCGTCGTCATCATCGTCGTCAGAGGGAGTCGGAGTCGGAGTGGTCGCGACTTCGGCCGCCTCGAGGTCGTTGCGCACGAGGGTGAGCGCTTCGTCGATCTCCTGCGCCTGCTCCGCCCCGATCGTGCCTGCGTCGACGGCATCGGAGACATCTTGATCGAGCAGCGCGAGCTCGGCGAGGGCACCGATGTAGTCACCCGCATCGGCGCGCTCGGCGACCTGCACGACCGAGGCGTGCAGCTCGGAGCTGACCGACTCGGCCGACGGGCTGCAAGCGGTGAGGCCGAACGCGAGCGTCATCGCGATGGCGGCAGTGGGGAGCATCGTGCGGAACCGGATCATCGCGTGACCGCTCATCGGGTGACCGCCTCATCCAGCAGTTCGAGATGCACGCCGAGTTCACCCGGAAGGCTCGGCAGCGGCTCTGCCGGCGTGGTCGACGGCGAGGTGAGGCCGGCGATCGCAGGCGGCACGAGCAGGGCCGCGCCGACGGCGATGACGGCGAGCAGCACGATGGCGATCGCCGGTCGTAGCCAGCGAGGTTGCCGGGGATTCCGCCAGCGACGCGGCCTCGATGGGGCCGGACGCATCGCGGCGGCGACAGCGCGAGCGGCGACGGCATCGTCGGAGCCGACGCCCCCGGTAGCTGCGGCTCCGGTCGCGGCTCCGGCTGCGACTTCCGCTCCAGCGCCAGCGAGCACGGTCGTCGTCGCGGTCGGGAGCACGAGCGTGGGGTCTTCGGCTGCCTCGTGCAGCACGGTCGTCGTCGAGGGCGACTCATCGAGACGGCTCGCTGCCATCGCGACTTCGAGCGCGGCCGGTCGTGCTGCGGCATCGCGGGCGGTCATGCGTCGCAGGAGTGCGACCCAATCGGCGCCGAGCTCATCGGGGATCTCGGGGTCGCGCACGAGTCGCGCGCTCGTGGACTCGGTCGCCGGGCCCGGGAACGCCTGTTGCCCGGTGCGCGCCTCGAGCAGCAGCAGTCCGAGCGAGTAGACGTCGGCCGCGGCGCCGGGGGCGTCGCCGCCCACCTGCTCGGGGCTGAGGTAACCGGGCGTGCCGACGAAGGCCCCGGTGCGGGTGAGGCGGGCGTCGTCGATGAGACGCGCGATGCCGAAATCGGCGAGCTTGGCGTTCCAGCGACGCGTCGGCAGATGCGCCCGTGCAAGCAGGATGTTCGCGGGCTTCACATCGCGGTGCACGATGCCGCGCTCATGGATCACGTGCAAGGCCTCGGCGATGTCTGCGGCCAGGCCCGCGGCATCCGCTGGGCTCAACGGGCCGAGGCGCAGAGTCTGCCGCAGGTCGCGTCCGTCGACGAGTTCCATCACGAGGTACTCGCGGCCGCTCGCGCCGTCGCGACCCGCGTCGTAGAGTCGCACGAGCGCGCGGTGCTCGACGCTCGCGAGCAGCGCCGTCTCCGATCGACGCCGGGCGTCGTCGTCGATGCCCTCGGCCGCTTCAGCGAAGACCTTCACCGCGACGGATCGGCCGAGGCTCAGATCGGCACCGCGATAGACACTCGCCATTCCACCTCGCCCGATGAGGGTGCCGAGGCGGTAGCGACCGCCGAACGTGGTGCCCGTGAACGGGTCTCCCGCAGCTCGGTCGTGGGTGCTGGTCACGTACTCGAGGGTACCGCGGCGGCTGGGAGCCGTGGCGGAGATCAGGGTGCCCGGCTCCGCCCCGAGAAGATCGACCCGGCCCGCGACGATCGCTCGGGACTTAGAAGATCATGGGCCGATCGTCGTCGTCTTCGCCGAGGGCGAGTTCGACGAGCACCGGCACGTGGTCGCTGGGAGCGTCGCCCTTGCGCTCGTTGCGGTGGATGGAGGCATCCGTCACGGCCTCTGCGAACGCCGCCGAACCGAGGATGAAGTCGATGCGCATGCCCTCGTTGCGCGGGAATTTCAGCTGCTTGTAGTCCCAGTAGGTGTAGCCCTCGGGGATGCGCGGGCGAACCACGTCGGTGACCCCGGCGTTCTCGAGGGTGAAGAACGCCCGCCGCTCGGCCGGCGAGACGTGGGTCGACTGCCCCTCGATGACCGCGGGGTCGCCATTGTCTTCATCGAGCGGAGCGATGTTGAAGTCGCCCAGAAGCGCGAACGGTACTTCAGGCCGAGCGGATGTCTCTGCGCGCGTGTAGTCGGTGAGCGCCGCGAGCCAGTCGAGCTTGTAGGTGTAGTGCGGGTCGTCGAGCGAGCGGCCGTTCGGAACGTAGAGACTCCACACCCGCACACCATCGACGGTCGCGCCGATCGCGCGGGCCTCTTGCGGCTGATCGGGGCCCTCGAGCCCCTTGAGGAATCCCGGCATGCCGGGGAAGGACGTCTCGACCTCGCCGATCGGTGATCGGCTCGCGATCGCGACGCCATTCCACTGGTTCAGCCCGTGGATCGCGACCTCGTAGCCGGCCGCCTCGAAGGCCTCGAGCGGGAACTGCTCGGGCTTGCACTTGATCTCCTGCATCGCGAGCACGTCGACGTCTTCGCGCACCATCCAATCGACGGTGCGGCCGACGCGGGCGCGGATCGAGTTGACGTTCCAAGTGGCGATGCGCATGCGTCAAGCCTATTCGGGTGCGGCGACACGACACGCGCCGAAGTCGCAGGGCGAGACGGCCCTCACAGGCGCCTCGGCCCTCACGATCGCTCCCTCGCGAGCCTCGGCACGACGATCCAGAGCAGGGCGGCGGCGGCGAGCGCGACTCCGAGTGCGACGAAGCCCGCGACTCGGCCGAGCGCCAGCTCGAAGATGAGTCCCGCGACGCCCGCCGCGAGCAGCGACGCCACGAGCAGGTGGGCCCGCAGCAACCGGTCACCGCGGCGCACGATCCGCTCCTTCTGCTGTCGCCCGAACAGCTGGCGATGCAGGATCACGGGCGCGAGCCCGAGCAGCGTCGCGACGCACGCGAGTGCCACGAGCACGAGATAGAGCCACAGCTGGTAGCCGTCGAGATCGGTGAAGCGGGGCTGGAACGCCGCGGCGAGCAGGAATCCCGTCATGATCTGCGTGCCGGTCTGCGTCGCCCGCAGCTCCTGCAGGATGTCGCTCCAGTTGCGGTCGAGGCGCTCGATGCGAGTCTCGGCGCGCCCGTCATTGCGGTCGTCGAGCGAGAAGCCGGTGCCATCGTTGGACATGCCGCGAGCGTAGCGCAGCGTCAACAGCCGCGCCCTTCTGGCGGCGTGGCACCCAGAGCTGCGAAGATCGGAGCAACGCGAATCCTGGGGGTGGCCGTGAAATTCAGCATCGAAGGCGTCGAGGGCATGCCCGAGATCACGAAGGGCGCCGACCTCGCCGCGCTCATCGCCGACGCGGTCGATCTCGAGGGCGGCGACATCCTCGTCATCACCTCGAAGATCGTCTCGAAGGCCGAGGGGCGCATCGTGGCCGCCGCCGACCGCGAGCAGGCCATCACCGACGAGACCGTGCGGGTGGTCGCGACCCGCGTCTTCGACGGAGGCGTCACCCGCATCGTCGAGAATCGTCAGGGCATCATCGGCGCCGCAGCGGGCGTCGATGCGTCGAACTCACCCGACGGCACGGTGCTGCTGCTGCCAGTCGACCCGGATGCCTCGGCGCGGGCGCTGGCCACCGGCATCCGTGCGCTCACGGGCGCCCATGTCGGCGTCATCCTCTCCGACACCCTCGGCCGGCCGTGGCGCGAGGGCCAGACCGACCTCGCGATCGGCGCGGCCGGCGTGCACGTCTTCGACGATCTGCGCGGTTCGACGGATGCCTCGGGCAAGCCGCTCTCGGTCACGATGCCGTGCGTGGCCGACGAGATCGCGGGCGCCGCCGAGCTCGTGAAGGGCAAGTCGTCGGGCGTGCCGGTCGCCGTCGTGCGTGGGCTCGGGCGCTTCGTGGGCGACCTCGACTTGCCGGGCGCGCGGTCGATCCAGCGCCCCGCCGAGCGCGACCTGTTCCGAGTCGGCGCCGACGAGGCGTACAACGAGGGGTATCGCGACGGGTTCGACGAGTCGCAGGCCGAGGGGCCGCTCGCTCAGTAGGTCCGTGCACCCAGTAGTCCCGTTCGCTGAGCCTGTCGAAGCGAATATCCGACCAGAGCGCTTCGACGAGCTCAGCGAACATCCTTCTCGACGAGCTCAGCGAACATCCCTCGCGGCGCGCGTTTCCTCATCGACGCGAGAAGATGGAGGAGTGTCAGCACACATCGGCTACGCCGCGATGCTCGAGCGCTTCCCACCCGCCGAGGCGGTCGCGCTCAGCGCGCTCGCCGAGTCGCACGGCTTCACGGGGGTCATGGCGAGCGACCACTTCCAGCCGTGGGTTCCCGCGCAAGGGGAGTCGTCGTTCGTGTGGAGCGTGCTCGGCGCGATCGGCGAACGCACGCGCGGCGACCTCGGCCCGGGCGTGACGACACCGGGCTTCCGGATGCATCCGGCCGTCGTCGCCCAGGCGAGCGCGACGCTCGGTGCGATGTATCCGGGGCGGCACTGGCTCGGACTCGGCTCGGGCGAGGCGCTGAACGAGCACGTCGTCGGGCCGTACTGGCCGGAGGCCCCCGAGCGCATCAACCGCATGTTCGAGGCGGTCGACGTGATCAAGAAGCTCTTCGTCGGCTCGATGGCCGGGCGGGACGTGCGCCATGCCGGTCCCCACTTCAAGCTCGAAGCCACGCGCCTGTGGACCATGCCGAGCGTGGCACCCGAGATCCTCGTCGCGGCATCCGGCCCTGTCACCGCGCTTCGCGCCGGCCGCACCGTCGACGGGTTCATCACGACCGGCGCGCCCGCCGACAAGCTGCAGACGCTCATCACACGCTTCGCTGAAGGCGCACGCGCGGCGGGCCGGCGGCCCGATGCGATGCCCAAGGTGCTGCAACTGCACCTCTCGTGGGCCGCGACCGACGAGGCAGCCATGCAGAACGCGCTGCACGAATGGCCGAACGGCGGGATGCGCTTCCCGCGCAGCGATATCCGCTCGCCGTGGGAGTTCGAGCAGCTCGCCCACACGGTGCGCCCCGAGGACTTCGCGGGTCGCATGGTCGTCTCCGCCGACCCCGACGTGCATCGCGCCGATATCCAGCGCCACCTCGACCTCGGCTTCGATCGCATCTACCTGCACAATGTCGGGCGGAATCAGGCCGAGTTCCTCGAGGTCTTCGGCCGTGACGTGCTTCCGGGGCTCCGGGCGTGATGAGCGCATCGGATGCCGCGGCCACGACCGCATCGTGGGCCGTCGTGATCCCCGTGAAATCGCCCGCGGGCGCGAAGACGCGACTTGCGCCAGCCGTGCCCGACCACGCACGCGCCGAGCTCGCCCGCGCCTTCGCCCTCGACACGATCGCAGCCGCCCTCGTCGCGCGAACCGTCGCGCGGGTCATCGTCGTCGGCGATGACCCGTCGCTCGCGGGCGGCGCGGAGTTCCTCGCCGAACCGGCCGAAGGCCCGCGCGGGCTCACGCCGGCGATCGCGTTCGGCATCGCCCACGTTCGCTCCCTGAGCTTGTCGAGCTCCCTGAGCCCGTCGAGCTCCCTGAGCTTGTCGAAGGGAGCGGGTGTAGTGCCGGGTTCCCTTCGACAGGCCCCGGGCACGAACATTGCCGTGCTGCTCGGCGACCTGCCTGCGTTGAAGCCCCAAGAGCTCGATGCCGCGCTCAGCGCCGCGTCGCGGCATCCGCTCGCCTTCGTTCGCGACGCCGACGGCACGGGCACGACCCTCGCGACCGCGATGGCAGGCACCTCGTTCGAACCGCGGTTCGGTGTCGAGTCCGCCGCGCGGCACGCCGCCGCGGGGTTCGTCGAGCTCGAGGCATCCGCAGCGCCCGGCCTCACCCGTGACGTCGACACGGTCGACGGGCTCGAAGCCGTGCTGCACCATGGAGTGGGCGACCACACCGCCGAAGTCGTCGCGCGTCTCGCCGATGCACCCCCGTCCGATCGAAAGGGAACAGCATGACGCTCACACTCGGATACAAGGCCTCAGCCGAGCAGTTCGCCCCGCGCGAGCTCGTCGAGATCGCCGTCGCGGCCGAAGCCAACGGCTTCGAATCGGTGTTCACGAGCGACCACTTCCAGCCGTGGCGACACGACGGCGGTCACGCGCCGTTCTCGCTCACCTGGATCGCCGCCGTCGGCGAGCGCACCTCGACGATCAGAATCGGCACGAGCGTCATGACGCCGACGTTCCGCTACAACCCAGCGGTGCTCGCGCAGGCGTTCGCGAGCCTCGGCTGCCTCTACCCTGGGCGCATCATCGCAGGCTTCGGCACGGGCGAGGCGCTCAACGAGATCGCGACGGGGTTCCGCGGCGCCGGCGAGCAGGAGTGGCCCGCGTTCAAGGAGCGGTTCGCGCGCCTCCGCGAATCGGTGCGACTCATGCGCGCACTCTGGACCGATGACGAGCAAGTGAGCTTCGAGGGCGAGTACTACTCGACACACGACGCGTCGATCTACGACCGTCCGGATGTCCCCGTGCCCGTGTACATCGCAGCCGGCGGCCCGACCGTCGCGAAGTACGCGGGGCGCGCGGGCGACGGATTCATCTGCACCTCCGGCAAGGGCATGGAGCTCTACACCGAGCAGCTCATCCCTGCGGTGAAAGAGGGTGTCGCGGCCGGTGGCCGCTCGTACGACGACCTCGACCGAATGATCGAGATCAAGCTCTCGTACGACACCGACGCCACGGCCGCGCTCGAGAACACGCGCTTCTGGTCGCCGCTCTCGCTCACGCCCGAGCAGAAGCACTCCATCACCGACCCCGTCGAGATGGAGCGGGCGGCCGACGCGCTGCCGATCGAACAGATCGCGAAGCGCTGGATCGTCGGCAGCGACCCCGACGAGGTCGTCGCCTCGATCAAGGCCTACGTCGACGCCGGGTTCAACCACCTCGTCTTCCACGCGCCCGGCCACGACCAGGCCCGCTTCCAGGAACTCTTCGCACGCGACCTCGCGCCGCGCTTGCGCGCACTCTGAGCTGCCGCGCCGCGCGTCAGCGCATCTCCCACGACGCTTTGCCGCGCCACGACCCTTGCAAAACGTCCGTGCGCGCGCAAAAGGTCGCGGGAGGGGCGCGGAGCGGCCGAGTCAGTACAGGCCGGGCCGGTTCACGCTCGGCGGCAGCGCGCAGTAGTCGTAGAAGAAACGGGTCGGCGACGACTCGTCGGTGACATCGACGATGACGGATGCCCCGGAGTTCGGCAACTCGTCGCCCGCGAGCAGCCACAACGAGAAGTGCCAGGCGCCGCGTACCCGATCGTCGAGCAGTCCCCGACCGTCGACGACGAGCACTGCGTCGTCGGATGCGCCGGGCAGGGTGCCCGCCCGGAACGGCTCGATCGTGTCTGCACGCAGCGTCGCCTCGCCGACAGAGCTGCTGCTGCCGTCGTCGCCGCGGCCTCTGCTGATGTCGCCGACGGACGCGCGCACGACGGTCTGTCCGCGCGCGGCGAGCACCTCAGCGAGGTCGTCGGCGAAGCGCACGGCATCGGCCGTCGCCGCGGCCTCGACCGCGATGAGCCGGCGCCCGCGCGGCGCATTGTGCAGGAACTCGTCGGCGATGCTGACGAGCAGTTCGTTGCGGGGCTGCGCCTTGTATGCCGTTCGCGTCATCTCCTCAGGCTACGCGCGGCAGCGCTCAGCGCACAGGTCTGACTACCAGGCCGGTGCCGCCGCCTCGGCGGACCGGTTCGGCGGCGGCGGTCATCAGCCCGTTCGGGTCGACTTCGATCGCCGCTGCAGCACCGATCTGCGCAGCGGAGGTGAACTGGTCGCCCGATGGCACGAGCACTTGGCCGTATGGATCGAGCGCAGCCTGGTACGCGGCGATGAACTCGGGTTCGGCCGGGGTGACCGCGGCGTTGCGTTGTGAAGCACGCGGCGCTGCCACAGCCTCGGGCAGGGTCATGCCGAGGTCGATACGGTTCATGAGGATCTGCAGCACAGTCGTGATGATCGTCGCCCCGCCCGGCGAGCCGAGCACGAACCGCACGGCGCCGTCTTCGAGCACGATCGTGGGTGCCATCGACGACCGCGGTCGCTTCCCCGGCTCGATGCGGTTCGGGTCCGACGCGTTGTACACGGTGCTGAAGTCGGTCAGTTCGTTGTTCAGCAGGAACCCGCGGCCCGGCACGGTCATCGCCGAGCCGCCGGTCTGCTCGATCGTGAGCGTGTACGCGACCGCGTTGCCCCACTTGTCGACGACCGAGAGGTGCGTCGTCGAGACGTTCTCGGTGTCGGCCGCCTCTTCGAGGGCGACGGCCTCGCAGCCGACCCCGTCGAGTGCGCCGGCGGGCACCGGCCGCGTCGAGGCGAACGCCGGGTCGATCGTGCAGTCGCGGGCGTCGGCGAACTCCTGGCTGAGCAGCGTCTCGGTGGGAACGTCGACGAACGCCGGGTCGCCGACGTACGCGCCGCGGTCGGCGAACGCCCGGGCTGTCGCCTCGAAGTAGAGGTGAAGGCTCTGGCCGATCTCGGCCGACGACAGGTCGTGGTTCTCGAGGATGTTCAGTGCCTCGCCGACGGTCGTGCCGCCCGACGACGACGGCGCCATGCCGTACACGTCGAGCCCGCGGTACTCCACGTGCGTCGACTCCTGCTCCACGACGGAGTACGCCGCGAGGTCGTCGGTCGTGAGCGTGCCGGCCGGCGCCGGCAGCGACGATGCCGGGTCTTTGCGCGGATGCTGCACGACGTCGGCGATCTCGGCCGCGAGCCGGCCCGAGTAGAACGCGTCGGTACCGCGCACAGCGATGAGCGCGAGCGTCTTCGCGAGATCGCGATTGCGGAACTTCGTGCCGACCTGCGGGGCGTCGCCGCCGGGCAGGAACAGCTTCGCCGTGTCGGGGAATGCAGCGAACCGCGCCTTGTTGTCGAGCGTCTGGTTGCGGAAGGTCTCGTCGACCGTGAATCCCGTCGCCGCGAGCAGGATCGAGGGGGCGAGCATGAGGGAGAGCGGCTTCGTACCGAACCGGTCGAGCGCGGACTCCCATGTGGCGAGGGTGCCGGGAACGCCGACCGAGACACCGGATGACACGAGCTCGGGAGTGAACCGGTACGGCTGGCCGGTCGAGGGGTCGATGAACGCGTCGTTCGGCATGGCGGCCGGCGCCGTCTCGCGCCCGTCGATCGTGCTCACCTCGCCCGTCGCTGCGTCGAAGTACACGAAGTACCCGCCGCCCCCGATGCCGGCGCTGTACGGCTCGGTGACGCCGAGCGCCGCCGCGGTCGCGACCGCGGCATCCGCCGCGTTCCCGCCGAGACGGAGCACCTCGACGCCGATCCGGCTCGCCGAGGCGTCGACCGACGAGACCGCGCCGCCGTATCCCGTCGACGTCGACCGGGTCGGCGATGACGTCGACCCGGGGGCCGCGGTCGCGACGGAGTTCGCCGCCGGCGGCGCCGCGAGCGACTGCGCCGATGCCGGCGCGGCCGTGGCGATGACACCGACGGCGAGCGCGCCCGCGAGCGCCAACGCCAGGTTGCGGCGTGCGGAGTGGCGGTGGACGACGACGTTGACCATGAGATCCCCCTTGAACTGGGCACAACGGCTCGATCCCCCTCACGCTAGACCCGGGCGGGCTGGGCGGCAACGCCTGCTGCACGAACGCCCGACACCGACGCCCGCTACACCACCGGCCGGCTCGACCAGCCGCTGCTGCGACCGCTCAATTCCGAATCGAGCGTCTCCTGCGCGAGCTGCATGGATCGGGCGTAGCGCTCCTCGGAGAATCGCCTGCCCATCTCATCGGGTGCGACATCTTCGACGTGCTGCACCACCCACCAGATGTTGCCGAGCGGATCGCGGAGGCGGCCGCCCCGATCGCCCCACGCGGCGTCGTCGAGTTCGGTGACGACCTTCGCGCCGGCTGCAACGCCCCGCTCGAACACCGCTGCTACGTCGTCGACGAACACGCGGAGCATCGCCGGGGTCGACGGCCAGTCGGGCCGCGAGTCGAACGCGAGCAGCCAGGTGTCGCCGATGCGCAGTTCGGCATGCCCGATGCCTCCGTCTTCCGTGGGAACTCGGGCGATCTCGACGGCACTGAACACGTCGCTCACGAAGTCGAGCAGTCTCGCCGTGTCGGGTGTGACGATCCACGTCTGCACGGAACGGTTGCTTCCAGGGTTCAGGTCTTCGGTTTCCATGTGGACGACGTTACGGAAGCGTGCGGTCAGTTTCTGTCCGGTTTCAGTGCGAGGTCTCGATGCCGTGCCGTGCATGTCCGAGATCCTGAGTGTTGTCCACAGATCGGCTCCGGATGCCGCGGGCAGGCGTAGCCTGAATGCATGCGCCCCCGCGACACCGGGGCGTCCCGCAGGCTCAGCCGCTGGATTCCCGCCATTGCCGTGCCGATCGCGATCGGCGTCGGAGTCGTGCTCGTGCCGCTTTCGGCCAACGCCGCTGTCGACCTGCCCGACCTGTCGCCCGCTGAGCTGCTCGAGTTCGCCGCGTCGAGCGAGGTCGATGCACTCTCGGGCACGGTCGAGCAGACGTCCGAGCTCGGGCTGCCCGACCTGTCGGGTCTCACGGGCGCGATGAGCGGCCCGGGCGGGCAGCCAGGCGCGGGCGACGGTGCGGAGGGGACATCCGCCACCGACCTCGACGACCTGATCTCGCTCGCCACGGGTACTCACACCGCGCGGGTCTACCTCGACGACGCGAACGCGCGACTGCAGGTGCTCGACGCACTCGCCGAGCGCAACGTGTACGTCTCTGACACGGGCGCCTGGATCTACGACTCCGCCGAGAATGCAGCCACACGCATCACACTCCCAGAGGGCACCGACCTCGAGGCGCTCGAACACGAGGCGAAGCACCACGCCGACGAGGCTCGGGCCCGCCTCGAAGCAGAGGCCGGAGCACCGATGCCGACGCCTGAGCAATTCCTCGATCAGGCGCTTGCACGACTCGACGAGACCACCGAGGTCTCCGTCGGCACCGACGCGCGCGTCGCCGGTCGCGAGGCCTACGAGCTCGTGCTCACCCCGCGCGACGCCGACACTCTCGTCGGCGAGATCGCGGTCGCGATCGACGGTGAGACGGGTGTCGCGCTCGCCGCATCGATCACCGCCCGCGGCGCCGACGAGTCCGCCTTCAGCGTCGCCTTCACCGACATCTCATTCGATGCGCCGGATGCTTCGGTGTTCGCGTTCACTCCGCCCGAGGGCGCGACCGTGACCGAGCAGGTCGTGCCGATTCCGACCGCCGCCGAGCTCGAGCAGTGGAAGGCAGAGGCCGAGGCGGGGTCCGACACGACCGGCGAGCGGATGCCGCAGCCGATCGTGCATGGCGACGGCTGGTCCACCGTGGTCGAGTTGCCGATGAGCGTCGGCGGCGCCGCAGACCCCGGCGCCGAGGCATCCCTTCGACAGGCTCAGGAGGCCGCCGCGATGCTCGGCTCGCTCACCGAACCCGTCGACGGCGGGCGCATCCTCACGACCTCCCTCGTGACCGTGCTCTTCACTGACGACGGCCGGGTGTTCGCCGGCGCGGTGACCGCCGACCGCCTGCTCGACGCCGCCGCGACCGGTCGCTGACGGGCAGCAGGCGCGTGCCCGAACTTGCGATCGAGACGCACGGCCTCACCAAGCGTTTCCGCTCGCAGCTCGCCGTCGACGGCATCGACCTCGCGGTGCCGCAGGGGGCGGTGTTCGGGTTCCTCGGGCCGAACGGCTCGGGCAAGACCACGACGATCCGCATGCTCCTCGGTCTCGTCGCGGCGACCGCAGGCGATGCCCGCCTGCTCGGGGCAGACATGCCGCGGCACGTCGACTCGGTGCTGCCTCGCGTCGGTGCACTCGTCGAGGGGCCGGCGTTCTCGCCCTACCTCTCCGGGGCGGCGAACCTGCGCCGATTCGACGCCGCCGACCGGCACGCCCCGCGACGCACCCGCGCAGCGCGTGTCGCCGATGCGCTCGATCGCGTCGGTCTCTCGCACGCCGCGCAGAAGAAGGTGCACGCCTACTCCCTCGGCATGAAGCAGCGGCTCGGGCTCGCGAACGCGCTGCTCATGCGTCGCGAACTGCTCGTGCTCGACGAGCCCACCAATGGCCTCGACCCGCAGGGCACCCGCGAGGTGCGCGCGCTGATCCGCTCCCTCGCGAACGACGGTACGACGGTGTTCGTATCGAGCCACCTGCTCGCAGAGGTGGAGCAGGTGTGCTCCCACGTCGGGGTGATGAGCGCCGGGCGTCTCGTCGCCCAGGGAACGCTCGACGAGTTCCGCAGTGACGGCGAGGCGCGGGTGCTCGTGCGTACGCCGGATGCGGCCGGTGCTCGCGAGGTGCTGGCGCGACTTGGGCTCGTCGATGACGGCGACACCGCGGGCGATGGGCTCGTGGCCGCCCGCCTCGGTGCGACGACGGCCCCTGCCGAGTCGATCGTTGCCGCGCTCGTCGCGGCGGGTGTGCGCGTGCGCGGGTTCGAGCTCGAGCGCGTGAGCCTCGAGCAGCGGTTCATGGATCTCACCGGCGAGGGGTTCGACGTTGTCGAGTGACGCGGTGGCGGCCACCCCCGCTGGTCGAGGAGGCCGCGAAGCTGCCGTCTCGAGACCGACCATGGGCGGCGGGACGCTCTCCCTCCTCGGCTCCGAACTCCTGACCCTGTTCCGTCGCCGCCGCACCTGGGCGATGCTCGGCGCGCTCGCACTCATCCCGATCCTGATCGCCGTCGCCATCCGCGTCGCGGGTGATTCGCCGAGTGGCCGCGGCCCCGCTTTCCTCGACCAGATCACGAACAACGGTCTCTTCGTCGGGGTCACCGCGATCACCGTCGCGATCCCGCTGTTCCTGCCGCTCACGATCGGGGTGGTCGCGGGTGACTCGATCGCGGGCGAGGCGAGCCACGGCACTCTGCGCTACCTGCTCATCGCGCCGGCCGGGCGCATCCGGCTGCTCCTCGTCAAGTACGCGGCGGCCGCGGTGTTCTGCGCGGCGGCGACCCTCACGGTCGTGGTGGTCGGCACGCTCATCGGCTGGGCGCTCTTCCCGATCGGGCCGGTGACGTTGCTCTCGGGTGCGTCGGTGAGCGTCGGTGACGGACTCCTCCGGTTCCTGGCGATCGCCGCGTACGTCACGGTGTCGCTCCTCGGCCTGTCGGCGATCGGCCTGTTCCTCTCGACGCTCACGACCGTGCCCGTCGGTGCAATGGCGGCGACGGCGATCCTCGCTGTGGTGGCGCAGATCATGGGTGCGCTGCCGCAGCTCGAGTGGCTGCATCCGTGGCTCTTCACCCAGTACTGGCTCGGCTTCGCCGACCTGCTGCGCGCGCCGCCGGTGTGGGACTCGTTCGCCGACAACGCGCTGCTGCAGGCCGGCTACCTCGCGGTGTTCGGCGCGCTCGCGATCGGCCGGTTCCTCACGAAGGACGTGTTGTCGTGAGCGGCGCCGTCGTGAGCGGTGCGACACCCGCGTAAGCGATGAGCGGTCGGCCGGTCGAGGGGTGTTCGAGCACTTCGGCCTCGACGCCCCAGACCTCGCGGATGAGCCCGGGTTGGAGCACGTCGGCTGGGGCTCCGGATGCCACGACCCGGCCCCGCTCGAGCACGATCACGTGATCCGCGTACGCTGCCGCGAGCCCGAGGTCGTGCAGCGCCGCGAGCACGGTGCGACCGCTCGACGCGAGCGAGCGCAAGAGCTCGAGGCTCGTGAGCTGCGCTCGCACGTCGAGGTGGTTGGTCGGCTCGTCGAGCAGCAGCAGTCGGGGTTCCTGCGCGAGTGCCCGGGCGAGGTTCACCCGCTGGCGTTCGCCGCCGGAGAGCGACGAGAACGGGCGCTCGGCGATCGCCTCGAGTCCGAGGGCTGCGAGCGACTCGGCCACCACGGCCCGATCCTGGTCGCCGAGCCCAGACCAGGCGCCGAGATGCGGAGTGCGGCCGAGGGCGACGACCTCGTCGACCCGCAACTCGGGGGAGTCGTGGGTCTCCTGCTCGGCGAGCGCGACGAGCCGGGCCCGGTCGCGGCGGCGCAGGCCGGCGAGATCGTTGCCGTCGAAGGTGAGCGCACCGGCATCCGCTCGCTCGAGCCCCGCGATGAGATGCAGCAGCGTGGACTTGCCGGCGCCGTTGGGGCCGAGCAGCGCGCCGAGGCGGCCAGCCGGCACCGTGACGTCGACATCGTCGATGACGAGCCGCCCCGTGCGTGTGAAGTGCACGCCGGCGGCGTCGAGGCCGAAGTCGCCCGGGCCGGAGCGATCGTCCCTGCCGGTCATCGCAGGCTCCGGTTCCGCAGCAGCAGCACGGCGAACACCGGCCCGCCGATGAGCGCGGTGAGGATGCCGACGGGCAGCTCCCGCGGGTCGAAGAGCGTGCGCGCACCGGTGTCGGCCCAGATGAGGAAGATCGCGCCGGCGAGTGCCGAGAGCGGCAGGAGCGCGCGGTGGCGGGAGCCGACGAGCAGGCGCACGGCGTGCGGCAGCACGAGCCCGACGAACCCGATCGAGCCGCTCACGGCGACGAGCGCACCGGTGAGCATCGCGGTGCCGCCGAGCAGCAGCCATCGGCTGCGGGTGACGTGCACGCCGAGCGCGGCGGCGGCGGTGTCGCCGAACGCGAACGCGTCGAGCGTCTTCGCGCTCGTGAGCAGCGGCACCCCGATCACGACGACCGCGCCGCCGGCGATCGCGACGGACACCCAGTCGGTGCCGGCGAGCGAGCCGAGCAGCCAGTTGAGAATCTCACGGTAGCTGTCGCCGGTCGCGCTCCAGAAGATCACGAGGCTCGTGAGGGCGCCGAACACCGACGACACGGCGAGCCCGGCGAGCACGGTCTTCGTGGGCGAGAGACCGCCGGCCGCCCGCGCGAGGCCGAGCGTCGCGACGAGCGCCACGATGGCGCCGGCGAACGCGGCGAGCGGCAGCAGGAGCCCGACCCCGAGCACGATGACGACGACGGCGCCGACCGAGGCGCCCGACGAGAGTCCGAGCAGGTACGGGTCGGCGAGGGGGTTGCGGGTGAGTGCCTGCATGACCGCGCCGCAGAGCGCGAGACCGGCGCCGACCGCCGCAGCGGTGAGCACCCGGGGCATCCGCAGCTCCCACACGATGCCGTCGCGAAGCGGGGGCAGCGTCGGCTCGCCGATGCCGAGGTGTGCGAGCACGCTCGCCCACACGTCGGCTGGGCTGAGGCCCGCCGGCCCGATCGTGACGGCTGCCACGATCGAGATGACGAGCAGCACGGCGAGGCCGAGTGCCCACGCGGTGGTGCGGCGACCGCTCGAGCGTTCCGCTGGACGAGGAGGCGCGCCAGCGCCGTCTCGAACCCCCTCCGCGCGAGCGTCGGGGTTTCGAGACGCGTCCTCCTTCGTCGGACGCTCCTCAACCCACGGTCGGTCGGCCATCAGCGATCCAGCTCCCCGAGTTGCTCCACGAGCGAGGCGACCGCGCCCACGTTGCGCACGCCCGCCTCGGAGGCCGGGAAGTCGACGATCAGGTAGCGCTGCTGCTGCACGGCGGGGAGGGCTGCGGTCGCCGGGCTCGACTCGAGGTGAGCGATCTTCTGCTCGGCGGTGTTCCACGCGGCGTCGACGAGCACGATCACGTCGGGGTTCGCGGCGACGATCGCCTCCCAGCCCATCGAGGTCCAGGTGTCGTCGACGTCTGCCGCGATGTTCTCGAGTCCGGCGGCCGACATGATCATCTGCGGGGCGCCGATGCCCGCGCCGACGAAGGGCGTCTCGTCGCCCGAGCTGTACCAGAGTGCGGTGAGGCCGTCGTCGTTCGGCTCGATTGCGTCGAGCTCGGCGCGCTGCGACGCCACGAGTTCAGCCGCGACATCCGGAACCCCGAAGATGTCCCCGGCCTCCTCGAACTCGCGGAAGACCTCGTCGAAGGTCAGCGGTTCGGGCATGTAGCCCTCGCCCTTGCAGGCGGCGGGCGCGACGTAGGTGGCGACCCCGAGCTTCGCGAGAATCTCGCGGTCGCCGGCACCCTCGGCGGAGAGGTTCGACTCCCAGCCGGCGAAGACGAGATCGGGTTCGGCGGTGAGCGTGACCTCTTGCGAGGGCACCTTTTCGGAGAGCACCTCGAGCTCGGATGCCGCGCCCTCGAACTCCTCGGGCACCGGGCCGTCGCTGAATGCAGTGCCGATGACGCGGTCGCCGACTCCGAGGGCGAGGAGCAGCTCGAGCGTCGACGACTTGATCGTGACGATGCGCTCGGGTGCGGCATCGAACGTGACCTCGGTGCCGCAGTTGTCGATCGTGAGCGGGAACGCGCCGCCGTCGTCGACGGACGCTGCGGCGTCGGGAACCACCGTCGAGGTGGCCGCGCACCCCCCGAGGAGCAGGGCGGCGACGATCGGTGCGGCGAGGACAGCGGAGCGGCGACCGCGGCGGCGTCGGGTGCTGGATCGGATGGGTGCGGCGGGCATGAGGCCTCCGGGAGTGCGTGCGGATGGATCCGACGAGGTCGGCGACACACGGCCCAATCCCGGGCCATCACGACCGGTGAAAGCACACCGGCGGTCGTATTCATCCTATGCCTCGAGATGGGTGGCGTGAGGGGTGGCGGGGTGGGTATCGTGTAGCCGCTGCATCCGCCGTCGCAACCCGTTCGCCCGACACTTCGATGCATGGGCACGAGCTCGCTCGCGCAAGCCCCGACCAATCCCCGACCGCCCCCACAGCCTCCACAGAAACGAGACCGTTCACGATGAGCATTGCCACTGCACCGCAGCAGACCGCGCTCGACGCACCCCGATACGGCGCGAGCTTCGGGGAGGCCGTCTCACGGGGCTTCCGCAAGTACGCGACATTCTCGGGTCGCGCCAGCCGGAGCGAGTACTGGTGGTGGACGCTGATGCACGCCATCGTCGTCACCGTGCTGTACATCGTGCTCATCGTCGGTGGCATGACCGGTGCGACGGTCGACGCCGACGGCACGTCGATGCCCGGCCCGATGTTCGGCATCGGCTTCGCGCTGCTCGCCATCTGGCAGCTGGGCACGATCGTTCCCACTCTCGCGCTGGTCTGGCGTCGGCTGCACGACACCGATCGTTCGGGGGCGTTCTACTTCATCGCCTTCATCCCCTTCGTCGGCAGCATCATCCTGTTCGTCTTCACGGTTCTGCCGGAGGACCCGGCGGGCGCGCGTTTCGACCGCTGATCGACGCGGACGCAGCGTCCGATTTCCGCCAGTGCATGGCGTGGACTTCGTCCAGAGTGGAGGTACGACGCGGCGTTTCCGACGTCGATGAAAGGACGTACTCATCCATGAACACCATTGCATTGGTCACCGGCGGAAACCGCGGACTCGGACTCGCCACAGCCACTGCCCTCGCTCGCAAGGGAACCACCGTCATCATCGCCGGGCGTGACGCTCGAGCGGCCCGAGCCGCAGCAGACGAGCTCGTCGCGCAGGGCCTCGACGCCGAAGCGGTGACGATGGACGTCGTCTCACCCGCGCAGGTCGCCGCTGCGGCCGAGCTGATCGCCAGTCGCCACGGACGGCTCGATGTGCTGGTGAACAACGCCGGGATCCTGCCGGAGGCGACCGCGACGGGCGGCTACGACTTCGTCGACATCGGCGCCTTCGCGCGCACCTTCGAGACGAACGTCGTCGGTGCAGCGACCGTCATCGAGGCGTTCATGCCGCTGCTTCGTCGCAGCGACGCCGGCCGCATCGTCAACGTCTCCTCGACCATGGGGTCGCTCAGCGACCAGTCCGATGAACGGTCGCCCTACTACGGGAGCATCGTTCCGGCCTACCAGGCGTCGAAGGCGGCGCTGAACAGCATGACGATCGGCCTCAGCAAGAAACTGGCCGGCACGTCGGTCAAGGTCACGTCGGTGTGCCCAGGCTGGGTGCAGACCGATCTTGCACCGGGGAACCGGCAGCAGGCGCCGACGAGCGCCGAGGAGGCAGCCGAGATCGTGGTGACGGCAGCGACGCTTCCGGAGCACGCGCCGTCGGGAACGTTCATGAGCAGCGCCGGTCTCGTGCCGTGGTGACCCGCGACCTGTTCTCCGTCAGCTGACGTCGGATCAGCGCTGCGTGTTCGCCCGCGCGCCGGTGCTGGCGCCGAGGTCGATGGCCGCGCCGGCAATGGCGGCGGAGGCATCGAGGTCGTGCATCCAGAGCGGGGCGGATGCCGCGTGCAACCCGGTCTCTTCGAGGGAGGCGGTCGCCGCGGCATCCGCTTCGTCGACGAGCCAGGCATCGAGCAGGCCGCCGGCCGCCCTCGCGCCGTAGTGCCGGCCGACGGCCTCGGCGGTCGTCTCGACGCCGATCGCGGTCAGGCACGCGTCGGCCATGCCGCGCACGACCTTGCCGCCGATGATGGGGGAGACGCCGACGGCGGGCGCATGCGTCTCGGCGAGGGCCTCGCGCATGCCGGGGATGGCGACGATCGTGCCGATCGACACGACGGGGTTCGACGGCGCGATGAGCACGAGGTCTGCGCCGACGATCGCCTCGACGACACCCGGTGCGGGCCGGGCGGTCTCGAGGTTCTGCTGCCGGAAAGCGAGCGCGGGCAGGGCGGCGCGGTACCTCGTCCACCACTCCTGGAAGTGCATCTCGTGCTCGCCGGTGGGGTCGTCGGCATCGGCGACGAGCACGTGGGTGTCGACCTCGAAGTCGGTCGCCGGTATCAGTCGCACGCCGAGCGGCCAGCGCTGCTGGAGGCGATGCGCCACCTCGCTTGGCGTGAGGCCCTCGCGAAGCCAGGCTGTGCGCGCCAGGTGCGTGCCGAGGTCGAGGTCGCCGAGCGTGAACCACGGCCAGCCCACGCCCCACTCGCGCAGTTCGGCGGCGACGCGCTCGCTCTCGCCGGCACGGCCCCAGCCGCGCTCGGTGTCGTTGACGCCCGCGAGGGAGTAGAGCAGCGAGTCGAAGTCGGGCATGAGGCGGACGCCGGCGAGCCAGAGGTCGTCGCCGGTGTTCACGATCACGGTGACGGATGCCTCGGTGCCGCCGTGGCCGTCGGGCCAGCGCCGAGCGCACTCCTCGCGCACGCCGCGCACGAAGCGCGCGCCCCCGACACCGCCCGCGAGCACCGTGATCTGCACTCGCCCCACCCTACGCGCGCACGCAGGGGCTGGCGGTCGAGGTCGGCCGGGTCCACGATGGGAGGGACAGCACTGCAGCGGCGCGGGAGGCCACATGAACTCGACCTCGACCTCGACCTCGACCCATCGGACCGTCGCCCTCGTGGGTGGAGCGGGTTCCGGCACGACGACGCTGCTCGACGCGCTGCTGCTGCGCGCCGGCGCGATCCCGAGAATGGGCAGCGTCGAGCAGGGCACGACGACCGGCGACCACGAGCCCGAGGAGATCGCGAGGGGTATGACGCTCGGGCTCTCGCTCGCCCACCTGGCCTGGGTCTCACCCGACGGCACCGATCACACGCTGACGCTCGCTGACGCTCCTGGGCACCCCGATTTCATCGGTGGTCTCGACACGGCACTGGCGGTGGCGGATGTCGCGGTGCTGGCCGTGAGCGCGGTCGACGGCGTGACCGCCGGCACACGCACGGCCTGGGCCGCGGCGGAGGCGGCCGGCGTGCCGCTCATCGTCGTGATCACCCAGGAGGACAAGGCTCGCGCCGACTTCCGCCGGGTGCTCGAGGAACTGCGCGCCGCGTTCGGCGATCGCCTCGTGGCGCTCGAGCTGCCGATCGGCGAGGAGCACGATTTCACCGCGCTCGTCGACGTACTCAGCGAGCAGGCCCTCGTCTACGACGATGCCGGTCGCCATCATGACGAACCGCTCCCGGCCGCGGTCGAGGCGGAGGAGCATCGCATGCACGTCGAGGTGACCGAGGAGATCGTGTCGCATGACGACGAGCAGCTCGAGGCGTACCTCGACGGGCGTGAGCCCGCGGCATCCGAGCTGGAGCGCACCCTCGCCCGCGAAGTGGCGACCGGCGAGGCGATCCCGGTGGTCGTCTGCTCTGCGGTGACCGGCACCGGCGTCGACCGGGTCGCCGACCTCGTGTGCACGCTGGCGCCGTCGGCGCTCGAGCACGACAGCCGCATCGTGATGGGCGGCACCGAGGTAGCCGTCGCCCCGAACCCCGACGGCGAGACCCTGCTGCACGTCTTCCGCACCGTGGCGGACCCGTTCGTCGGGCAGGTGTCGATGTTCAAGGTGCTCTCGGGCGTCGTGCGGCCGAGCGATCGGCTGCACAACGCCACGACCGGTGCCGACGAGCGATTGCACGGTCTCTTCCGGCTGAGGGGTGCCGAGCATCTGCCGGCCGACGTGCTGAGCGCCGGCGAGATCGGCGCGGTCGCGAAGCTCACCGGCTCGCCGTCGGGAACCCTGCTGTGGAGCCGCGCGAGCGGCACCGCCGAGCCCGCGCCGTTGCCGCGGCGCGAGCCGGTGTATGCGGTGAGCCTCACCCCGGTGGCGCAGTCCGACGACGAGAAGCTCATGAGTTCGCTCGGCCGCATCGTCGCCGAGGATCCGACGCTCGTGGTCGATCGCACGGGCGGCGCGGCGATCCTCCGAGGCCTCGGCGACACGCACGTCGACGTCGCCGTCGAACGGCTCGCCCGCGTGTTCGGCGTGCGCGTGACGACCTCGCCGGCGCCGATCGGGTACCGCGAGGTGATCGCGGGCCGGGTCGAGGTCGAGGGCCGGCTCAAGAAGCAGTCCGGCGGGCACGGCCAGTTCGCCGTGGTGCAGCTGCGGGTCTCGCCGATGCCGCTCGGTGGCGGGTTCGAGTTCGTCGACTCGGTGGTGGGCGGGGCCGTTCCGCGCTCGTACATCCCGGCTGTCGAGAAGGGCGCGCACGACGCCCTCGCCGCAGGCGGGCCGCAGGGGCATCCGGTCGTCGATGTGCGCGTCGAGCTGGTCGATGGCAAGTCGCACTCGGTTGATTCCTCCGACATGGCCTTCCGCACGGCGGCGTCGATCGGCGTGAAGGCGGCGCTCGCCGAGGCGGGCACGGTGCTGCTCGAACCCGTGTCGCTCGTGACCGTCACGGTTCCGAGTGAGCTGCAGGGCACGGTGCTGACCGATCTCTCCGGCCGCCGCGGGCGGGTCAGCGCCACGGAGGCCGCCGGCGACGGCCGGGCGCGCATCGTGGCGAACGTGCCCGAGGCGGAGCTCGCTCGCTACGTGCTCGACCTGCGGTCGATCACCGGAGGCCGGGCCGAGTTGACGATCGCGCCCGACCACTACGCGAGAATGCCGGGCGCCGCCAAGGGGTGAGCGAGATCTCCCTCACTCCAACGCCTTGATGATCTCGCGCCTGGAGAAGCTCGCGGTTGGCAGGGCGCTGGTCCGGCGTGCGAGTACCCGGCCGGTCGCGTCGACGACGAAGGTGCCCCTGTGCTGCAGCAAGAGGAACCGGCCGAGACCGACGTCGTGGTGACGCACGCCTGAGGCGAAGGCGCTGAGCGTGGTGCGTCGGGCGACTGCGGCGGCTTCGGCCGTGCCGCCCGGGGTGATGACGATTCCGCGTGCGCCGCGCAACCGACCTGCTTTGGAGCCGTTTTTCTCTTCTGGGTGGCTTTTCTCACTTCTAGTGGAATGCAAGATTTCTGAGAATGGCGGGCTCGGTCCAGTGGCAATTTCTCGTATAGCGCTTTTTCTCATGCGTGGTGGAATACTTCTCATATGAGAAAAGGTGGCGCTGACGAGATCGTGCGACGGGTTCTCGAGGGAATTCGCGCGCCAGTCGATGCTGATGGTGAGGTCATTCGGATCATGACCTGCAGAGGGTCGGTCGTCCTGGAACCGCAATGGGTTGGGGAAGGATTTCCTCAAGACATTCAGGCAGCGATCCTGCGGCGATCTCAAACACGCGAGCGAGTGCCTGTGCTCGTCGCGCGACGGATGTCTCCGGGCAGCGAGTCAATGCTCGCCGAACATGAGATGAGTTGGGTTGATCTTCAGGGCCGAGCGAGCATCAGGCTCGACGGCTTCTACCTTCATCTCGGCGCGCGTGCGCGCACGGCCGCAATGGATGTGCGGCGATTGGAGAGGGCGACCCGACCGATCGCGTGGACGTCGTCTGCAGGTGCCGTCGCAGAGGTGCTCCTGGACGCCGCGACGAGATCAGACCCTGAGGTGTCCCAATCGTCCTTCGAGCTTCCGAGAATCCAGAACATCGCAGAGGCGTCAGGGTGGTCCGTTGCGCAGGTGGGCAAAGTTCTGCAGAGCTTCGACTCGGCTGGCGTTACTCTCAAGTCTGGATCAGAACGAGGCGCATCATCCCAAAGAATCTTGATGCGACCTGGTGGGCTTCTCAGCGAGTGGGGCGGTTGGTATCGACGCCGGCCGACAAAAGAACTCCGAGTGAGCGGAATCTACTCAAGCAGTGAGGAGTATCTCCGCTGGCTACGTGCTGAGTTCGGAGAAGACCTGGTGTGGATGACAGGTAGGGCTGCGCTGGATGAGTACGCGCCGTACCTTTTCGGAACAGACCGCGTCGAGGTGTACGTATCGGGGATCGATCTCGATGTTCTGCGCGAGCGCGTGGAAGGTACTGGTGAGCTCAGCGCCGTTGATCGCGGAGAACGGATCGCCCTGATGCTTGCAGATCGGGTGATCGAGTCGACCAGTCGAATCATCCACGGCGAACGCGTCGTATCGCCTATCCGTCTATACGGGGATCTCCTTCGCCACGGCGGACGGTACGAGGAAGCCGCGAATGAACTCAGGGAGTCGGTCATTGGGATCTGAGTTGGAGCGGTCTCCGTCTGCCCGAACGCGCGCCGAGGATGTGGTGGTGCGGTTGGCGCTCGCAGCGCCTGGCCATGCAGATGAATTCGTCGTCATCGGCGGGTTGAACCCGGACTTCTTGGCCCCACACAGCCCCGTACGGCATCTTGGGACCACCGATGTCGATGTCCTCCTGCAACTCGGCATGCCGTTCGATCGCGATGAGCTTGATTTCGGGTGGCTGGAGAGCGCGCTCGGGAGGAGCGTGCCGAGGAGCACGAGATGGCAGTGGCGGGCCGAATCCGATCCGGCCATCGTGATCGAACTGCTTTGTGATGAGTCTGAATCCCCGGGTCTGCCGGTGAGTCTCCCCGGATCGTCCGTGCGTGCCCTGAACGTCCGAGGGGCGGGGCCCGCGATGTTCGGCGCCGTATTCCGTGGGCTGTCTGTGTCGGATGATGTGAGAGTCGATCATCCCCATGCGCCCGAGACAGTTCACGTCAGATTCGCTGGCCTCGGCGGATACCTACTCGCGAAAGCGGCAGCTATCGTCAGCCGAGGACTGGCAAAGGACACCTACGACTTCGCCTTTGTCGTACTTGGTTGCGATGGTGGGCCCTCCGCAGCATCACATTCCCTCCGAACATGGATGAAGGCGGGCTTTGGCGCTACACATGGCTCTCTCCTTCGCGAAGCGCTCGCCCAGTTCATCGACGAGCCTCGCGAAGCTGCGATCGCATACGCCCAGCAGATGGCTCAGTCAGGAAGCGGCGATGAGTTCGACATGCTTGTCGAGGATGCCTCGGCTGCTGCAAAGTACGTGATTCGCGAGGTGTTCGGAGCTGACTGTCTGAGTCAGTATCCGCCGGCCGCCACGTGATGAGCCGCCGACGCGAGCGCATCCGCGACCTCGTCGGCGCCCTCGCGCAGCAGGCCGACCGTCACTCGCACGAAGTCGCCGCCGGCTCGCGTCCTCGAGCCGCCCGCGGCCTCGGCGACATCCGATGCCGCCAGGAACGGCGTACCCGCCGCCACGCGGATGCCGGCCGCCGCGAGCTGCACGAGCGCCGATCGTTCACTCAGCACGGGCATCCAGAGATTGATGCCGTCGGCGGCGGCGACCTCGACGCCGCGCGCCCGGAGCGCGTCGCCGAGCGCGCGCTGCCGGGAGTAGTACTGGCGTCGAGCCTCGGCGACGGCGTCGATGGAAGCGCGCTCGGTCAGGAGGTCGAGGAGGATCGTCTGCACCATGCGGGAGGTCCAGCCGGGCCCGAGCATGCGCCGGGCGACCACGCGCTCGACGAGCTCGCGGGGGCCGCCGAGCGCGGCGATGCGCAGGTCGGGTCCGTGCGACTTCGAGAAGCTGCGCACGTGCACCACCCGGCCGGGCAGCGAGCTGTCGAGCGTCACGTCGCCCTCGGTCGAGATGAGGCCCGAGTGGTCGTCTTCGATGACGACGAGGCCGTTGACGTCGGCGGCCGAGCGGATGACTCGGGCGAGCGCCGCGGCCCGTTCGGCGTTCATCGAGGCACCGGTGGGGTTCTGCGCGCGCGGTTGCAGGAGCACCGCGACCGGCCGCCGGTGCAGTGCCCGGGCGAGTGCTTCGGGCACCATGCCGTACTCGTCGAGTCGCACGGGCACGGCCTCGGCTCCGAGCACGTCGAGCAGGTCGAGGAACGGCGGGAAGCCCGGGCTCTCGACCACGACGCGATCGCCGAAGCGCACGAGCTGCTCGAGTGTGCGGGAGATCGCGTCGAGCGCGCCGTCGACGACCATGATGGTCTCGACCTCTGAGGGCCAGGATGCCGCGAGTGCCGCCGCGAGTGCCGGGATCACGGGTTCGGCCTGGTAGCTGCCCGTCTCGGCGCGGGCCGAGACGCGGGAGAGTGCGGGTCCGAGGGCGGGCAGCAGCAGCGGGTCGGGCGTGCCGCGTGAGAGGTCGAGCCGTACCGGGTCGTTCGGCGCGGCCATGCCGCGCATTCGGGGGGCGAGCCAGCTCTGCGAAAGGGGCCGTACGAAGCTGCCGGCGCGGCCGCGAGACTCGATGAGGCCGGCCCGTGAGAGCGCCTGCCACGCCTGACTCACCGTGGCCGGGCTCACCCCGAGCTCGCTCGCGAGCTCACGCACGGTGGGCAGGCGGGTGCCGACCCCGAGCTCGCCGGAGTTCACGAGGCGGGCGATCACGCCCGCGATGCCGCGGGGGGTCGTCTCGGGGAATTCGGCGAGCGCGGTCAGCGCAGGGCCGGTCACGCGAACACCGACCACGCCGGCTCCGACCGCACCACCAGCCGCACCGACGCCATTCACACGAGCAATTGCCACATCAAAAGCTGACACGACCATTGCCTCCTCACGAAGCAAGCGACAGGATGAGTAACCACAACGTCACAGTGTGAAACACAAGAGAAATGTTCACGCCGAACAATAACAGAACGGGTCGCGAGTCCCGTTCGGGAACTTCGGACTTGCAGTCCGTGGCACAACCTCTCGGCGTCACAGCACCACCCGGTGAGCAGCTCAGGTTCCACGCCCATCGAGTGCACGGCAACGACGCCGACCGACTCAGGAGGCACAATGACGATCGTCCGAGCGGCCATCACGCAGACGACCTGGACCGGCGACAAGGCGTCGATGCTCGACAAGCACGAGCAGTTCGCCCGCGATGCGAAAGCCCAGGGCGCCCAGGTCATCTCCTTTCAGGAGCTCTTCTACGGGCCGTACTTCGGCATCACCGAAGACGTGAAGTACTACGACTACGCCGAGCCGGCCGACGGCCCGATCGTGCAGCGTTTCGCCGCCCTCGCGAAGGAGCTCGGGCTCGTGATGGTGCTGCCCATCTACGAAGAGGAGCAGCCGGGCGTCTACTACAACACCGCGGTCGTCGTCGACGCCGACGGCACCATCCTCGGCTCGTACCGCAAGCACCACATCCCGAACCTCGACAAGTTCTGGGAGAAGTTCTACTTCCGGCCCGGCAACCTCGGCTACCCCGTGTTCCACACCGCCGTCGGCCCGATCGGCGTCTACATCTGCTACGACCGTCACTTCCCCGAGGGGTGGCGCGAACTCGGCCTGAACGGCGCGCAGATCGTCTTCAACCCGAATGCCACGAAGCCCGGGCTCTCGAACCGACTGTGGGAGATCGAGCAGCCGGCCGCTGCTGCCGCGAACGGGTACTTCGTCGCCGCCGCCAACCGCGTCGGCCTCGAAGACAACGAGTACGGCGACCTCGCCGTGAATTTCTACGGCAAGAGCCAGTTCGTCGACCCGCAGGGCAACATCGTCGGCGAGTACGGCTCGGGCACAGATGAAGAGATCGTCGTGCGCGACCTCGACCTCGACATGATCCGGCAGGTGCGCAATGCCTGGCAGTTCTACCGCGACCGCCGCCCCGAGTCGTACACGTCCATCCCGAAGCCGTGACCCCGTGGGTCGAGTAGCGCGAAGCCCGTATCGAGACCTCGCGACGAGATCTCGATACGGGCCTGGCGGCCCTACTCGATCAGCAAATGGAGACGGGCCTGGCGGCCCTACTCGATCAGCGAATGGAGACGGGCCTGGCGGCCCTACTCGATCAGCGAACGCAAAGGAGCAGTAGTGACCACCACCCTCATCACCGGCGGCACCGTCGTGAGCGCGACGGGCCGGGCCGCGGCCGACGTGCTCGTCGACGGCGAGACGATCCGGGCCGTGCTCGAGCCAGGGAGCAATATCCTGGGCACGGATGTCGCGGCATCCGTCGACCGAGTGATCGACGCCACCGGCAAGTACGTGATCCCGGGGGGCATCGACGCCCACACCCACATGGAGCTGCCGTTCGGCGGCACCGCCGCGATCGACACGTTCGAGACCGGCACCCGCGCGGCCGCGTGGGGCGGCACGACCTCGATCGTCGACTTCGCGGTGCAGACTTACGGGCAGCGCATCGAAGACGGCCTTGCGACCTGGCATGCGAAGGCGGCCGGCAACTGCGCGATCGACTACGCCTTCCACCAGATCGTGGGCGATGTCAACGAGGCATCCCTCGCCTCGCTCGCGAAACTGCCCGACGAGGGCATCACGAGCTTCAAGCTGTTCATGGCCTACCCGGGTGTGTTCTACTCCGACGACGCGCAGATCCTCAAGGCCATGCAGGTCTCCCGTGACACGGGCATGTTGACGATGATGCACGCCGAGAACGGCCCCGCGATCGACGTGCTCGCCGCGCAGCTCGTCGAGCAAGGCAAGACCGACCCGTTCTACCACGGCATCGCACGTGCCTGGGAGATGGAGGAGGAGGCCACGCACCGCGCGATCATGCTCGCGAAGCTGACCGGTGCACCTCTCTATGTCGTGCACGTTTCGGCGAAGCAGGCGGTCGAGCAGCTCGCCTGGGCCCGCGACAAGGGGCAGAACGTCTACGGCGAGACGTGCCCGCAGTACCTCTACCTGTCGCTCGAGGAGCAACTCGGGGCATCCAGCGAAGAGTGGGGCCACTTCGAGGGCGCCAAGTGGGTGTGCTCCACGCCGCTGCGCTCGCGCGAAGAGGGCCACCAGGAGTCGATGTGGCAAGCGCTGCGCACGAACGACCTGCAGATGGTCTCGACCGACCACTGCCCGTTCTGCATGAAAGACCAGAAAGAGCTCGGCCGCGGTGATTTCCGCAAGATCCCGAACGGCATCGGCACGATCGAGCACCGCATGGATCTCATGTACCAAGGCGTGGTCACCGGTGAGATCACCCTCGAACGCTGGGTCGAGCTCACCTCGACCACACCCGCCCGCATGTTCGGCCTGTACGGGCAGAAGGGCGTCATCCAACCAGGCGCCGACGCCGATCTCGTGGTCTACAACCCGAATGGACACACGACGATCGGCGTCGGGCTCGATGCATCCGGAAACCCGACGGGCCGGACCCACCACATGAACATGGACCATTCCGCGTGGGAGGGCTTCGAGATCGACGGCCACGTCGACACGGTGCTCTCGCGCGGCAAGGTCATCGTCGACGGCTTCGCCTACCTCGGCGCCAAGGGCGACGGTCGCTTCCTCAAGCGCGGCCTCAGCCAGTACCTCATCTGAACACCGAGCGGCCTCCTCAACCCGCTGAATGAAAGGGAGCACGGATGGAATTCGGAGCGGTCCTGCAGACCAACCCGCCGGCATCGCGAACCGTCCAGCTCGCGAAGCTCGCCGAGAACCACGGCTTCACGCACGTCTGGACCTTCGACTCGCACATCCTCTGGCAGGAGCCGTACGTCATCTACAGCCAGATCCTCGCCGAGACCCGCAAGGTCAAGGTGGGGCCGTTCGTCACGAACCCGGCGACGCGCGACTGGACGGTGACGGCGTCGATCTTCGCGACCCTCAATGAGATGTACGGCAACCGCACGGTCTGCGGCATCGGCCGCGGCGACTCGGCTGTGCGCGTCACCAACGGCAAGCCCACGACGATCGCCGAGTTGCGCGAGTCGATCCACGTCATCCGCGAGCTCGCGAACAGCCGGCCCGTCGAATACCACGGCTCCACGCTGCAGTTCCCGTGGAGCCACGGCTCCGAGCTCGAGATGTGGGTGGCCGCCTACGGTCCGCTCGCGTTGAAGCTCGCGGGCGAAGTCGGCGACGGCTTCATCCTGCAGCTGGCCGACGTCGACATCGCGGCGTGGATGATCAAGCACGTGCGCGATGCCGCCGAGGCCGCCGGACGCGACCCGATGTCGATCACCTTCTGCGTCGCCGCGCCCATGTACATCGGCGACGACTGGGAGCACATGCGCGAGCAGTGCCGCTGGTTCGGTGGCATGGTCGGCAACCACGTGGCCGACATCGTCGCGAAGTACCCTTCGACAAGCTCAGGGCAGGCGGCAGCGGTTCCGCAGGCACTCACCGACTACATCAAGGGCCGCGAGGGCTACGACTACAACGAGCACGGGCGCGCGGGCAACGCGCACACGACATTCGTACCCGATGAGATCGTCGACCGGTTCTGCCTGCTCGGCACCGCCGAACAGCACATCGAGAAGCTCGAGCAGCTCAAGGCGCTCGGCGTCGACCAGTTCGCCGGATACCTCCAGCACGACAACAAGGAGGAGACGCTTCGGGTGTACGGCGAGACCGTGATCCCCGCGCTCTCCGAGCACCTGACGGCGAAGGCATGACCATGGTCGACTCCCGCGGGTTGAGGAGCGACGAAGGAGCCACCGAAACTCCCCGCGCCGGCAGGACCGGGTTTCGAGACGGCGCTGGCGCGCCTCCTCAACCCACGGGTGCACGCCGACGGGGCACCGCTGCGGCCTGGGGTCTCACCGGCATCCTCGTCATCGCGCTCATCTGGGAGGGTTACAAGCTGATCGGGCCTGCCGACGGCGTCGTCATCGGCGAGACGCGAGTGCTGCCGCGCACGACCGACCTCGCGATGCCGCACATCTGGGAGATGCTCGGTCGGCTCGGCGAGCCGGTCACTCGGGCCGACGACGCGCTGCCGCTGTGGGCCGTTGTCGCGCTCGCCGCGCTCACGACCCTCGGCATCGCGGCAGTCGGATGGCTCGTGGGTGTCGTCGTCGGCATCGGCCTCGCCCTCGTGATGCAGCGCTGGCGCATCGCAGAGTGGGGCCTGCTGCCGTGGATCGTGCTCAGCCAGACCGTGCCGCTCATCGCCTTCGCGCCCGTCGTGAAGAGCTGGGGGTCGCGCGTCGAGATCGGCGCGTTCGAGTGGCAGGACTGGATGTCGGTCGCCCTCATCGCGAGCTACCTCGCGTTCTTCCCGATCGCGATCGGGGCGCTCAAGGGCCTGCAATCGCCCGACCGCATCCACACCGAGCTCATGCAGACGTACGCGGCGGGCTACTGGCCGACTCTCGTGAAGCTGCGCTTCCCGGCATCCGTGCCGTATCTGCTGCCCGCCTTGCGGCTGGGCGCGGCCAACGCCGTAATCGGCGCGGTCGTCGCCGAGGTGTCGACCGGGCTGCAGGGCGGCATCGGTCGCATCCTGATCCAGTTCGCGGGGCAGGCCTCCGGCGACCCGGCGAAGGCGTGGGGGCCGATCTTCGGCTCGATCGTGCTCGGGCTCGTAGCTGCCGGCTCGGTCGCGCTCCTCGGCGTGATCCTCAAGAACTACCGACGAACGGAGGAAGCGGCATGAGCGATCGTGAGGGGTTTCGACAGGCTCAACCCGCAGAGGGGCAGGCTCGACCGGCAGGGGAGCAGGCTCGACCAGCAGGGGGGCAGGCTCGGCCGGCAGCGGAGCCCGCGGTCGAGATCAGCGGAGTCGACAAGGTGTTCGAGACCCGCACCGGTCAGGTGCAGGCGCTCGACACGATCGACCTCACGGTCGCGGCGGGTGAGTTCGTCTCGCTCATCGGCCCGAGCGGATGCGGCAAGTCGACCCTCATGCGCCTCGTCGCCGATCTCGACCAGCCGAGTTCGGGCACGGTCGCCGTATTCGGCAAGTCGGCCAAGCAGGCGCGCCTCGACCAGGAGTACGGCATCGCCTTCCAGCAGGCGGGGCTGCTGCCGTGGCGAACGGTCGCGGGCAACGTCGCGCTGCCGCTCGAACTGCACGGCGCGCCGTCTCTTCGGCAGACTCAGAGCGGCGTTGCTCGCACCGCTCGCGTGGCCGAGTTGCTCGACATGGTGGGGCTCTCGGACTTCGCCGACCGCTACCCCGACCAGCTCTCGGGCGGCATGCAGCAACGCGTGGCGATCGCCCGGGCGCTCGCCGAACAGCCGCGATTGCTGCTCATGGACGAGCCGTTCGGCGCGCTCGACGAGATGACGCGCGAGAAGATGCAGACCGAGCTCGTGCGCATCTCGGCCGAGACCGGCGCCGCCGTGGTCTTCGTTACTCACTCGATTCCCGAGGCGGTGTTCCTCTCCGACCGGGTCGTCGTGATGTCGCCGCGGCCCGGGCGCATTCAAGAGATCGTGCCGATGCGCCTCGGCGCCGACGCGCAGCGCGCCGCCCGCACCGAAGAACTCCGCGAGGAGCGCGGCTTCTTCGACATGGTCACGGCGGTGCGCGAGGCACTGCACGGCGGCTCGCCCGTTGCGGCCGGCGCACGCGGGCTGGAGAACCGCTGATGACCGCCCGGGCCCCATGGACTTTCGCCGAGTGTTTCCGTTCGCGCCCGGTGTTGCCGTTTGGTCGGAAACACCGCGCGCGAACGGAAACACCGGGTGGGGAGGGAGTGGGATGACCACGGCCACCGCCACCAGGGCCGCCGGCATGAGCCCCCGCACTGAGACGACGCTGCGCATCGTCTCACCGATCGCGGTCGGGCTCATCGTGCTCGGCGTGTGGCAGTTCCTCGTGAGCGTCGTCGGCGTCAGCGACTACCTGTTGCCGAGCCCGGCGTCGATCGTCGAGGAGCTCATCGCCTACTGGCCCTCGGTCGTGCAGGCGACACTGCTCACCGGCACCAACGCGTTGCTCGGTCTCATCGTCGGCTCGATCCTCGGCATCGCGCTCGCCGCGCTCGCCGCGAGGTGGCGCCCGATCGACCAGATGAGCGCGCCCGTCGTCGCTTCGCTCGCGGTCATCCCGATCGTCGCCCTCGCCCCTGTGCTGAACTCGATGTTCGGCGCCGACAGCCAGTTCGGCCGGCAGGCGATCGCCGCGCTGGCCTCGTTCGTGCCGGTCTTCATCAACACGCTGCGCGGGTTCCGGCAGACCGCGCCCGTGCACCGCGACCTCATGAAGGCCTATGCCGCCAGCTCGGGCCAGGTGCTGCGCACACTGACCCTGCCGACCGCGCGACCGTTCATCCTCACCGGCATCCGCATCGCCTCATCGCTCGCCGTGATCTCCGCGCTCGTCGCCGAGTACTTCGGCGGACCTCGCGGCGGACTCGGCGGGCTCATCTCGACGTCGGCCGCGTCGAGCGCCTACGCCAGGGCCTGGGCGTACGTCGTGGCATCCATCGCCCTCGGCCTGCTCTTCTACCTCGCTTGCTTGGCCCTCGAACGGCTGCTGCAACGTCGCGCACCGCGGGAGCAGCGCAGCCCCTGACGCCAGACCCTCGGGGAGCCGTCATCGGCGCCTCGGCGGAACGCACCACCCGCACCACCGCATCACCACGCATCACCACCGCACCGCACCACGAAAGGACCGACATGAACCACAGCAGACGTCGCTTCGCGACGATCGGCGGCGCGCTCGCCATCTCGGCGGCGCTCGTCCTCACCGCATGCTCGGGATCCGGCGACGGGTCAGACGGCGGATCCGACGACGCGTCGGGCTCCGGCGACCTCACCTCGGTGAAGCTCCAGCTCCAGTGGCTGCCGCAGGGCCAGTTCGCCGGGTACTTCGCCGCCGCCGACCAGGGCTACTTCGAAGAGGAGGGCCTGGACGTCGAGATCATCCCGTCGGGCGGCGACATCGTGCCGCAAGACGCACTCGCCAACGGCGACGTCGACTACGCGATCGCCTGGGTGCCGAAGGTGCTCGGCTCGATCGAGCAGGGCGCGAACCTCACGAACATCGCCCAGATCTTCCAGAAGTCGGGCACCCTGCAGGTGTCGTGGGCCGACTCGGGCATCGACTCGGTCGCCGACTTCGAGGGCAAGAAGATCGGCTCATGGGGCTTCGGCAACGAGTGGGAGATCTTCGCGGCCATGGCCGCCGAGGGCCTCGACTCCTCCACCGTCGAGATCATCACGCAGGACTTCAACATGAACGCCTTCCTGCAGGGCGACATCGATGCGGCCCAGGCGATGACCTACAACGAGTACGCTCAGTTGCTCGAGTCGGTCAACCCCGACACGGGCGAGCTCTATCAACCCGAGGACTTCAACGTCATCTCCTATCAAGACACGGTCGGCGCCATGCTGCAGGACGCGATCTGGGCCGACACCGAACGGCTCGAGAGCGATGAGGAATACCAGGACACGACTGTCGCGTTCCTCAAAGCGGTCATCAAGGGCTGGATCTACGCGGCCGAGAACCCCGAGGAGGCATCGGAGATCACGATCGCCGAGGGATCCGGCTGGGGCCCGAGCCACGAGCTCTGGATGGTCAACGAGACGAACAAGCTCATCTGGCCGGCGCCCGACGGCATCGGCATGATCGACGAGGCCGCGTGGGACCAGACCGTCGCCGGGGCGCTCTCAGCGGTGAACGAGTCGGGCGCGAGCCCGATCACCGAGGAGCCGCCGGCGTCGGCATGGTCGAATGAGTGGATCACGGGGGCTCTCGATGAACTGAAGGCCGACGGCGTCGACGTCACGGGCGAGAGCTTCGAGCCGATCGAAGTCGAACTTTCCGAAGGTGGCAACTAACAATGCGTCGCTATTCGAGGAGCGTCCGGCAGAGCGTCGAACTTGCCGAGGGCGGCAACTCACAATGCGTCGCTATTCGAGGGGCGTCCGGCAGAGCGTCGAACTCTCCGAGGGCGGCAACTCACAATGGTTCGCTGGTCGAGTAGCGCCTGACGAAGGAGGGTGCGTATCGAGACCGACTTGCGGGATCTCGATACGCACCGCGCCGGGGCGCGGCGCTACTGGATCAGCGGACGGACAGAAAGGGCACCTTTGCCATGACCGCCAACAACACCGAAGGCAGCAGCCTCACCGACGGACTCGACGAGCTCGCACGCGAGCTCGACCGCGAGCACGTCTTCCATTCCTGGTCGGCCCAGTCGCAGCCGTCGAACCTCGTGATCGCGAGCGGCCGCGGCTCCCGGGTGTGGGATCACGCCGGCCGCGAGTATCTCGACTTCTCGAGCCAGCTCGTGAACGTCAACATCGGCCATCAACACCCCTCGGTCGTGCAGGCGATCCGGGAGCAGGCCGAGCTGCTCACGACGATCGCGCCGTCGACCGTGAACCTCGCCCGTGGCGAGGCGGCCAAACGCATCGTCGCCCACGCGCCATCCGGATTCCGCCGGGTGTTCTTCACGAACGGCGGTGCCGACGCCAACGAGAACGCGATCCGGATGGCGCGGCTCCACACGGGGCGCGACAAGGTGCTCTCGACGTACCGCTCCTACCACGGCAACACGGGCGCCGCGGTGGTCGCGACGGGTGACTGGCGGCGGGTTCCGAACGAGTTCGCCCGCGGGCACGTGCACTTCTTCGGCCCGTACCTGTATCGCTCGGAGTTCTGGGCGACGACGCCTGAAGAGGAGTCCGAGCGAGCGCTCCGTCACCTCAGACGAGTCATCGAAGCCGAGGGGCCGTCGTCGATCGCGGCGATCCTGCTCGAGACCATCCCCGGCACGGCGGGCATCATGCTGCCGCCGCCCGGCTACCTCGCGGGCGTGCGGGAGCTCGCCGACCAGCACGGCATCCTCCTCATCCTCGACGAGGTGATGTGCGGGTTCGGTCGCACCGGCCGATGGTTCGCCTTCGACGGCTACGACGTGCGACCTGATCTCATCACCTTCGCGAAGGGCGTGAACTCCGGCTACATCCCCGCGGGCGGCGTCGTCATCGACGAGCCCATCGCGGCGACGTTCGACGACCGGGTCTTCCCGGGCGGGCTCACGTATTCGGGGCATCCGCTCGCGATGGCCTCGATCGTCGCGACGATCGACGCGATGTCGTCGGAGGGCATCGTCGACCACGCCCGTGAAATCGGCGACACCGTCATCGCGCCCGCGCTCGCCGACCTCGCCGAGCGGCACACCGTCATCGGCGAGGTGCGCGGTGAGGGTGTGTTCTGGGCGATGGAACTCGTCGCCGACCGGGCGACCCGTGAACCGCTGCCCGCGGCGGCGATGGGCCGCATCAAGTCCGCGCTCGTCGCGCGCGGGCTCCTGCCGTTCGTGCAGGACAACCGCATCCATGTCGTGCCGCCCTGCGTGGTCACGGCCGACGAGGTCGCCGAAGCCGTGGCGATGTACGACGAGGTGCTTGGCACGACTGCGCTGGTCGAGTAGCGCCGGCGAAGCCGAGGCGTATCGAGACCCCAACGAGGAGGAACCATGACCGAGATGATCGAACACTGGATCGACGGGGCATCCGTCGCCGGCGACTCAGACCGCAGCGGACCCGTCTACAACCCGGCCCTCGGCACCGAGCAGAAGCGAGTGCGCTTCGCATCGACCGCCGACGTCGACGTCGCCGTGCAGGCGGCGGCGCGGGCCTTCCCCGCCTGGCGCGACACCTCGATCGCGAAGCGCCAGCAGGTGATGTTCGCGTTCCGTGAATTGCTGAACGCCCGCAGCGGTGAGCTCGCCGCCATTCTCACGAGCGAGCACGGCAAGGTGCTGTCGGATGCCGCGGGCGAGATCGCACGCGGACTCGAGGTCGTCGAGCTCGCCTGCGCGATGCCGGGCTACACGAAGGGCGAATACTCCGAGAACGTGTCGACCGGCATCGACGTGTACTCGACGAAGCAGCCCGTGGGCGTCGTCGGCATCATCAGCCCCTTCAACTTCCCGGCGATGGTGCCGCTGTGGTTCTTCCCGCTCGCGATCGCGACGGGCAACACGGTCGTGCTGAAGCCGTCGGAGAAGGACCCGTCTGCGGCGATCTGGCTCGCTCGCCTGCTGCAGGAGGCGGGGCTGCCCGACGGCGTGCTGAACGTCGTGCACGGTGACAAGGTCGCCGTCGACGCGCTGCTCGAGCACCCCGTCGTGCGCTCGATCTCGTTCGTCGGATCGACCCCGATCGCGAAGTACATCTACGCGACCGCGACGGCCAACGGCAAGCGCGTGCAAGCCCTCGGCGGTGCGAAGAACCACATGCTCGTGCTGCCCGACGCCGACCTCGACCTCGCCGCCGATGCCGCGGTCAACGCAGGCTTCGGCTCGGCGGGGGAGCGCTGCATGGCCGTCTCAGTCGTGCTCGCGGTCGACTCGGTCGCCGACCAGCTGGTCGCGAAGATCGGCGAGCGGATGTCGCGGCTCACGACCGGCGACGGCACCCGAGGCTGCGACATGGGGCCGCTCATCACGCGCGAGCATCGCGACAAGGTCGTTGGCTACCTCGACGTCGCCGCATCCGACGGGGCGACCGTGGTCGTCGACGGTCGTTCGGTCGAGATCGACGGGGAGGCCGACGGGTTCTGGCTCGGCCCGACACTCGTCGACAAAGTGCCGCTGTCGTCGTCGGTGTATCGTGACGAGATCTTCGGGCCGGTGCTGTCGATCGTGCGCGTCGACGGGTATCAAGCGGGGCTCGACGTGATCAACGCCTCGCCGTACGGCAACGGCACGGCGATCTTCACGAACGACGGTGGCGCGGCTCGGCGCTTTCAGCGCGAGGTGACGGTCGGCATGATCGGCATCAACGTGCCGATCCCGGTGCCGGTCGCGTACCACTCATTCGGCGGGTGGAAGGACTCGCTCTTCGGCGACGCCAAGGCCTACGGCCCGCGCGGCTTCGACTTCTTCACGCAGGAGAAGGCGGTCACCTCGCGCTGGCTCGACCCGAGCCATGGCGGGCTGAACCTGGGGTTCCCGCAGCACGAGTAGGGCGGAGTGCGCCGCTGGAGTACCAGATCGGCGCGAGAGGGCGCCCGCGACGGAGCCGTTTCCGCACTCTCCCGCCGATCGGGTATTCGGGTGCGCGGGGATCGGACGCGCGGGTGATCGGGTGCGCGGTGATCGGGTGCGCGGGCGGCCGGCTTCAGCCGCGCGCGGAACGGGTGTGCGGTGATCGGGTGCGCGGGCGGCCGGCGTCAGCCGCGCGCGGAACGGGTGCCGAACGCCGCAACGGCGGCCTGAGCGTCGGGCGTCTCGAAGGCGGTGCCGATCGTGCGGGCCTCGTCGTCGAGGGCGTCGGCGAACGAGCGTTCGAGCCCCGATCGCACGAGTCGCTTCGCCTGGCCGAACGCGTCTGTGGCGCCGGCGAGCCAACCGGCCGCGATCTCGCGTGCCCGCGACCCGAGGGCCTCAGCCGGGACGACCTCGGTGACGAGTCCCCAGTCGAGCGCTTCGGCGGCCGAGAGCGTGCGCGACGTCAGAGTGAGCTCGAGCGCCCGCCGCATGCCGATGGCCTCGGGCAGCAGCGTGCTCACTCCGCAATCGGGGGTCAGTGCGACATCCGCATATCGGCTCGCGAACGTCGCACGCTCAGAGGCGATGATGAGGTCGGCGATGAGCATGAAGCCGAGGCCGCCGCCCGCGACCGGGCCCTGCACCGCTGCGACGATCGGTTTGGCACTCTCGCGCAACGTGCGGTGCCCGTCGTGGATGCGGTCGGCGAGGTCTGTGATGACGGCGCCCGCCTCGGGTTCCCCCGCGGCGAGCTGCGACATCGCGAGCACATCGCCGCCCGCGCAGAACGCGCGTCCGTTGGCGTCGAAGAGCACGGCACCGATGTCGTCGCGCTCGGCGATCTCGTGCGCGAGCGACTGCCACCGCCCGATCGCCTCGGGGTCGACGGCGTTCAACCGGGCCGGGCGGTTCAAGGTGATGCGGGCGAGCCCCTCGGTCACATCGAACAGGATCGCGTCATCGCTCATGGACGTGGAGTCTACTTCGCCCCCTCGGATCGCGGCTCCGACGACGCTTTGCGGCGTGGAGGATGAGCCGCGGATGCACTCCACGCCGCAACGCGTCGCGGGAGGGGAGAGAAGGTGCGCGAGGTGGGGCGGGAGGGAGAGGGCGCGTGGGGTCAAGCGGGGGCGTGCGCCTGCTCGAGCCGCGACGCGCGCGCCACGAGTACGTCGAGCACCGTGCGCACGGCGAGGCGCTCTGCGACATCCGGCCGCACCAGGGCCACGATCTGCCGAGCGGATGCCACGCCGCGCAGCGGCTTCAACACGATCGATTCGGGCACCGCGCCCGATGTGAATCGTGGCACGAAGGCGATGCCGAGGCCCGCCTCGATGAAGGCCTCGATGATGCGCATGTCGCTGAATCTCTGGCTGACGGTGGCGCGCTGGCCGGACTGCTGCTCGATGGCGTGCAGGATGCGTTCGAACGGGAAACCGGGCGGCACCCCGAGCCAGGTCTCGTCGACGAGGTCGGCTGGGGTCAGGTGGGCGCGGGCCGCGAGCCGGTGGTCGGCGGGCAGGCCGATGTCGAGCGGTTCGGTGAGCAGTGGCACTGCTCTCAGACCGCGGCCGCCCCAGGGCAGCACGCCCGGCATGGTGTGCGCGAGCACGATGTCGAAGTCGGAGGTGAGGTCGGCGAACTCGGCGAGCTCGGGGTCGAGGTCGGTGGCGCGCACGACGAGGCCGGCGACCTGAGCAAGATCGGTCAGCACGGCCGGCAGCAGGGCGGCGCCGATCGTGGGAAAGGTGAGGAGCGAGACCTCGCCGCTCGGGTGGTTGCGGAACTCATCCCAGAGAGCGGTCGCGTGCTCCAGCGCGATCGCGACATCTGCGGCGCTGCGGGCGAGTGCGTGCCCGGCGCTCGTGAGCACGATGCCGCGCCCGCTGCGTTCGGTGAGGGGCATGCCGGCCTCGCGCTCGAGCACCTTGAGCTGTTGTGACACGGCCGACGGGGTTCGGCCGGTGGCCTCGGCCACGGCGGTGACGCTTCCGCGTTCGGCGAGTTCTCTCAATAGGTCGAGCCGGCGCACATCCATGTAGTCAAACTACATCGTTATTGTAGAATTGTGAGCTTGTCCTGAATGGTCTTCCGCGGTTCAATAGGGGAATCGAACACGTGCAACGGCGCATCGATCGCTCGATCAGCTCCTCGCTCGTTCTTCGAAAGGAACCACCATGCTCAGCATCATCGTGCTTCTCGGCGGCGTCTCCGCCGTCGCTGTCATCGGCTCGATCGTCGTCACCGCTCGTGACGGCTACCGTCGTCAGCCGCGAGAGACGTTCGCGCGCACCGTCTAGACGTTGCCGCGAAGCCCGGGGGTCCGTTCCCGGGAATGCAGGGCCGCTGCGCGGGGGAGGGACTTCTCCACCTGTGAGTGCGGCCCTCTGTAGGGCCGCTGCGCGGGGGAGGGACACCCCGCGGGGCGGCCCTCGTCATGTTCGCCTGCGACGCGCGATGCGCATCGGGATGTACTGGGGGGATCCCGATGCGTGGGGTTTCGATACGCGTCCTCCCGCGTCGGGCGCTCCTCGACCAGCGAGGGGTCTCCCGCGTCGGGCGCTCCTCGACCAGTGACGGGCACCGATCCTCCACCAGCGAGGGATCCTCGACACGGCTGACCGTCTGGGGCTAGCGTGTGCCCAAGGGCACAACGTTTGGGGGAACGATGGCGCACGTGGTCGCGAACGGCGCAGGCAAGGCGATGATGGAGCGGCGGGCCGACCCGACGCACGAGTACATCCTGAAACTCACAGGCAAGGAGCGCCCGCGGGTGCTCTTCGTCGGCACGGCGACCGGCGATGATTCCGCGTACATCGTGAGTTTCTATACGACGTACGATTCCGACCGGTGCGCACCGCACCACCTGCCGCTCTTCCATCGCGCCGTCGACGACCTCGCCTGCTTCGTGAGGGGCTTCGATGTCATCCACGTCGGTGGCGGCAACACCGCCAACATGCTCGACGTCCGGCGTCGATCGCCGGACTCGCCATGGCCTCCATCGTGATGGTGCGCAAAGGAAAGGACCTCGAGGACGACCCCGAGTTCCAGCGTCGCCTGGCCGCGCACCTGGTGCAACCGGCCGTCCACGTCGACGTCGACAAGAAGCTGCCGCGCACGTCGGTGCTCTCGGCGTCGCTGTTCCTCGCTGGCGTCGGCATGATCGTGCTGTTCGGCCTCTTCGAGGGCATTCGCCCGATCGTCGGCACCGATGACGACGGCGACCCGGTGCGGGTCAGCATCACCGTCATCATCGAGGTCGTCATGGGCGTCATCGCGGCGCTCATCTTCGTGACCTGCAAGGTCAAGGCGTCGGATGTCCCGAAGCAATCGACGTTCCCGGCCGGCATCGTGGGTGCGATCGCGCTCTTCGGCATCGCGTGGCTCGCGAACACCTTCGTGGGCGCGAACACCAAGCTCATCGTCGACGGCCTCGGGGCGCTCGTCTCCGGATCTTCGGCGTTCCAGCTGCCGAACCTCATCTACATCGTCGTCGCGATCATCATCGGTGTCGCGCTCTCCTTCGTCGTCGTGTGATGGTCGAGCCGGCCGACCGGACCCTGCTCCGTGAGTTCCTACTCGGGCTCGCGAAGGGCATGAACGCGGCCGCCGACTCCGTCGACCGGATCGGTGACACGCTCGTGGAGGTGTCGCAGGCGTATGGCCACGATGACATCGAGCTCACCGTGTTGCCGACCGTGATCATCATCCAGACGGGTGAGGGGGAGCAAGGCCGTGTCGCGATCCGGTCCACGGTGAACGCCTCGTTCCGCTTCGATCAGATCGCCGCGCTCTACCGCCTGATCGACCACGCGAAGCGCGCGGAGATCGACCCGGGCGAGGGCATCAACCGGTTGAACGCGATCGGCGCGATGAAGCCGACCTACGGATGGTTCGTGCGCACGTTCGGGCATGCGCTCCTGACCACCGGGCTCGCCCTGCTGCTCGCGCCGTCGTGGCAGGGGGCGCTCGTCGCGTTCGTGCTCGGCGCAGCCATCGGCGTCGCCAAGCTCGTGCGCTCGCCGACGCTGCAGATCGTCTTTCCGGTCTTCGCGGCATTCCTCTGCGCGCTCGCAGTGTTCCTCCTCGCACCGCACTTCGCGATCGGCGACCCGATCCGCCTGCTCATCGCACCGCTCGCGACGTTCCTGCCGGGCGGAGTTCTGACCACGGCCGTCGTCGAGCTCGCGGCAGGGCAGATGATCGCCGGCGCCTCGAGGCTCGTCTTCGGGTTCGTGCAACTCGCGCTTCTCGCTTTCGGCATCCTCGCCGCGGGCACGCTCGTCGGCGTGGGGAACTCGGACTATGTACCGCTCGCGACCGATGCGGACGCTCCATGGTGGATGGCGGCCATCGGTGTGCTGCTCTTCGCGATGGGCAACTACCTGCACTTCTCGGCTCCGCCGCGGACCTTCGGCTGGGTGCTGCTCGTGCTCCTCGTCGCCTACACCGGCCAATTGATTGGCGGGGCGCTCATCGGGTCGGTCGTGAGCGGGTTCATCGGCGCGCTGGCGATGACGCCGGTCGTGCTGTGGATCGCGACCCTGCGGCATGGTGCTCCGTCGCAACTGACGTTCCTTCCTGCCTTCTGGTTGCTCGTGCCGGGGGCGGCGGGCCTCGTGGGTCTCACCGAGGCGATCGGCGCGAGTCGCGGATACGCGGACTTCGCCCAAGCGGTCATCTCGATCATGTCGATCGCGCTGGGCGTGCTCATCGGCACCGCCCTCTACCGGGTCGTGCATCAGGGTGCCGAAGAGCTCGCCGACTTCCACATCGATGCGCCGGCCGCGCTCACCGAAGCGGAGATGCCGCCGTTCTGGGCGCGCCTCGTGCCTGGTACGCCTCGCTCGTTCTGGGGGCGTCGGCACCGGCGACCTGCGGTCCGCGATCGAACGGATGCCTCGTCGACACCCCCGGACGAGGGGACATCTTCCCCTTCCTCTCAGGCAACCGGGTCGTAGAGTATTCGGGTGACCCTCCTCGACCCTCAGCCCATCGACGCTGCGCGCGCCCAGTTGATCGACTTCATCGCGGCCGACGCCGTGTTCCACGGGGACTTCACCCTGACGAGCGGCAAGAAGGCCACCTACTACGTCGACCTCCGCAAGGTGAGCCTCGACCATCGGGTCGCGCCGCTCATCGGCCAGGTCATGATCGACGTCATCAAAGAGGTGCCCGATGTCTTCGCCGTCGGCGGCATGACCATGGGCGCCGACCCGATCGCCGCAGCGATCCTGCATCAGGGTGCTGCGCAGGGCCTCGAGTACGACGCGTTCGTCGTGCGCAAGGAGCCGAAAGACCACGGGCGCGGCAAGCAGGTCGAAGGTCCCGACCTCGACGGCAAGCGGGTCATCGTGCTCGAAGACACCTCGACGACGGGCGGCACACCGTTGCAGGCGATCGAGGCGCTGAAGAAGGTCGGCGCCGAAGTCGTGGCAGTCGCGGTGGTCGTCGATCGGGCGACCGGTGCCCGTGAGGTCATCGAGGCTGCGGGGGTGCCCTACCTCTACGCCATCGGGCTGGAAGACCTGGGGTTGGCCTGATGAGCGGCGACGGGCAGGGCATGGGGGGCGACGGCGCGGATTGGCTGCTCGCCCAGTTGGCGAACGGCGATGCGCCGCGCCGTGACGTTCCCCCGCTTCCGCAACCTCCCGTCGCCCCGCCCGCCCAACCGGTGCAGCAGGTTCGGCCGGCATCGCCTGCCACGCCGGCGCCGCGCCGTGAAGAAGTGCTCGACTGGTTCTCCGAAGCCCCCGCGCAGCCGACGGATGCCGCGACCCGCGCACTTCCCGTCGTCGGTACGCCGACCCCCCAGCAGACGCCGGCGGTAGCGCCGGCGCCGGCCGAGCCCTCCGCTTTCCCATCGTGGACTCCGCCGTTCGCCGTCGGTCAGCAGCAGACTCCTGCCCCGACCCCGGTGTACCTGACGCAGGTCGAGCCCCCGGTCGGGGCGCCTTCGGCCGCAGGCCCGGCCCCGATTCCCCCTACGGCTGCGCCATGGCCGCCGGTCGCGCCCGTCGGCCCGCCCGTGCCTCCTGCAGCGCCCGTCGGCCCGCCCGTGCCTCCTGCAGCGCCGGTGGCGCCCGCCGCGACCGCACCCTTCGCCCCGGCGACTCCGCCCGGACCGGTCACTCCCACGGCGCCCTTCGCGCTGACGTGGGGATCGAACGACCTCGAGTCCGAAGACGCGATTCGAGCAGCGTTCCGCGGTCTCTCCGGCACGCCGGCCGCTCCTTCCGATGTCGCACCGGCCGCGGCATCCGTCGCTCCCGCCGCAGCGGTACCGCCGGCCGCTCCGGTTCCGCCGGTCGCGCCGGCTGCACCGATCGCGCCGGCTGCACCGATCGCCCCGGCAGCCGGCGGGGTGGAGCCTCCGTTCGCCGGCTTCGCGCCGCAGCCGCCCGTCGCCCGGCAGTCGTTCGCCCCGGTGCAGCCGGTCGCAGAGCAGGCGGCACCGGCGACCCCCACGCCGGTCCACCCGACCGCACCGGCGTCGGCCCCGGCCGGATGGGACGCGCGGTCCCCGCGCACCCCGTCACCGACTGCGCGTTACGACGACCAGGATGCGCGTTCGCCCCAGACTCCGTCGTCGACCGCCCGCTACGACCACGAGCTGTGGGCCGCGCTGAACGAGCCCGACCAGGCACCGACTCCGCCCGCCCCGCCTGCGCAGCAGGCCGCGCCGCCCGCGCCGGCCGCGCCGCCCGCGCAGCAGGCCGCCCCGGCTCGAACGGACCATGGCCGCTTCGGCGCGTTCGCGGCCGAGACCACCGACCCGTTCGCGGCGCTCACCGCCGCGACGGCCGTGCCGGTGCAGCCCGCATCGCCGCCGCCGCAGGAGCCCTCGCCCGAGTATCGAGCGCCGGCTGCGGCACCCCTTCCGCCGGCTGCAGCGCCGCTTCCGCCCGCTGCGGCACCTCTTCCGCCGGCCGCAGCACCTCTTCCGCCGGCCGCAGCACCGCGTCCGCCGGTCATCCCGCAAGCCGCAGCTCCGTTCGCCCCGCCGGCTGTGCAATGGCGGCCCGCAGAGCCGCAGTATCCGGCTGCCGCGGCGCCCGCCCCGGCGCCCGTGCCCGAGTCGCACGCGGGCTTCCCCTTCATCGAGGTGAACGGTGCGGGCCGCGATCAGGAGAACGCGCAGGTCGGCGCGCGCGTGCGCGAGGCGGATGCGTTCAACACGACGCCGTTCCCCGCGTTCGCGTCGGCCGGCGCAGGTGGCGACGACCCCTCCCGGCAGCCGCCGGCACCCGTCGACGACCTGCTCGCCTCCCTCGGAAGCGGCGCACCGCGAGGTCGCGAGGCGGTTCCGCCCGCGCGCGACCCGTACGGTGCGCAGAACCCGCAGAACCCGCAGAACCCGCAGAACCCGCAGAACCCGGCGACCGGGCCGATGGGCCTCGACGCACTCGGGCTCAATTTCAATGACGACGACGATGGAGACATCGGCGAACTGCAGCACGATGACTACGATGACGAACCGGCTTCCGGCATCCGTGGCCGATTCTTCGGACGTGGCCGTGGCCGTGGCGACGACCCTGAGCCCGACTTCGACGATTCGCCGGTCGCTCGCGACACGGACGAACCCGGCTACCTCTGGAACCTGACGCCCGATCCGACGGCCGAAGACCCGAAGTCGAGCCCCGAGGCGGTGGCGACCTCGTTCCTCCCCCGCACCGAGCCCGAGCCCGAGTTCGCATTCGAGCCCGAGCCGGCCTTCGAACCCACGGCGGAGCCCGAGTGGTCCTCCGGCCGCGACCCCGAGCCTTTCACCGACGACGGTCGCTTCGCTCCGGATGCCGCGACGGTCGCGTTCCCCATGGTCGGCATGCAATCGCCGGCGAACCAGCAGCACGGGGCATCCGAGGCCGACTCGCTCTCTTCACTCTTCGGCGCGGCCGCTGCCGCCGGCGCATCGGGCCCGAACGACCCGTTCGCCGCAGCCGCGACGGGCGGGTATCCCGCAGCAGCCGGGCGGGTACCCGCACCGGGCACGCGTGCCGCCGGAGACGGCATCGGCCCGCAGCGCACCGGCAGCGACCGCGGCGGACGCGGCGGCGGCAATGGCGGTGGCGGCAATGGCGGCGGCGGGGGCGGCGCGAACGGGGGCAGCTCCCAGGGCACCCCGAAGGGCGGCAATCGCACGATGCGCACCCTCACCTGGGTGGCCGGCGGTCTTGTCGTGCTGCTCGTGATCGTCGGGCTGTACTTCCTCGGCACACAACTCGCGAGCGGCGACGACGGCGGTGAGCAGCCGTCGGGCAGCGCCTCGGAGACGCCGTCGGAGACAGGTTCGGCTGCTCCGACCGCTGCACAGCCCGCCGGAGTGCACCCGTGGGACACCCTCTTCGGCGGCGAGTGCATCGACCCGTTCGTCGGCGTCTGGGCTGAGGAGTTCACCGTCGTCGACTGCGCGGCGCCGCACGCGGCCCAGCTCGTCTATCGCGGCATCCTGCCCGGTGACGCCGCGGCGCCGTTCCCGGGTGAGGCCGAGCTCGGCGCACAGATGGCAGGGCTCTGCACTGCTGCCGGCATCATCGATCAGGGTTTGGTCGCAGGCATCCCCGATCTGCAGGTGACGGGTAGCTTCCCGGTGACCGAGGAGCAGTGGGCAGCGGGTCAGCGCAGCTACTACTGCTTCGCGAATCGCGCGGGCGGAGAGGTGCTGACTGGGCCGATCAACGGACCCGGCCCGGCGGTCTGAGCGACATGAGCGCGAACGCGCCCGAGGAGCCTGCACTGCCGCGCGGCCCAGTCGTCGTGTTCGGCTCGCTGAACGTCGATTCGACGAGTTACGTCGAGGCGTTCCCCGCGCCCGGCGAGACGATCCTCGCCCGCGACTTCCGAGTGGCGCTCGGCGGCAAGGGGGCGAACCAGGCCGTCGCTGCGCACGTCGCAGGTCTCGAGGTCGCGTTCGTGGCGTGCATCGGCGAAGATGCGAGCGGCGCGTTCGCCCGCGCGACGCTCGAGCGCCTGGGCCTGCCGATGTCGGCGGTGCGACAGGCCGCGGATGCCCCGACCGGCGTCGCCCAGATCACCGTCGCCGACTCGGGTGAGAACACCGTGATCGTCACCGGTGGCGCGAACCTCGCGCTCACGCCCGCGCTCGTCGACGCGGAACGCGAACGCCTCGCTGCTGCGGCGCTCGTGCTCACGCAGGGCGAGCTGCCGGTGCCGACGATCGAACGCATCGGCGCCGTCGCGGCAGCCCTCGGAGTGCGGTTCGTGCTGAACCTCGCACCGCCGGCCCAGGTCTCCGCCGAGACCCTGCGTACAGCCGACCCGCTCGTGCTGAACGAGCATGAGGCGCGAGCGGTCGGCATCGGCACGGATGCCCCGGCGGGCGCGACCCTCGACGAGTGGCGCGGTTTCGCGGCATCCGCGGCCGGCGGCATCGCCCGCTCGGTCGTCGTGACCCTCGGTGCGGCGGGCGCGGTCGCGGCCGACGCGAGCGGGTCGTGGGCCGTCGTCGCCCCGCGCGTGACCGCGGTCGACACGACCGGCGCCGGCGACGGGTTCACCGGCACGCTCGCGGCGTTCCTCGCCGAGGGGCGCACGCTGCCCGAGGCGCTGCGCATCGCCGGCGCGGCCGGCGCGCTCGCCGTGCAGGCGCGCGGCACCGTCGACTCGTACGCACCACGGTCGGCTGTCCTCGCTGCTGCTGCTGCTGCTGCCGCTGTGATCACCGGTGCATGAGGAGCGCCGCCGAGTGAGCATCCCCGTGATCGTCGACTGCGACCCCGGGCACGACGACGTGTTCGCGCTGTGGCTCGCGGCGGGGCATCCGTCGCTCGACTTGCTCGCCGTCACGACGGTGGGCGGCAACGTGCCGCTCGAGCACACGAGCCGCAATGCCCGAATCGCCCTGTCCGTCGCCGGTATCGTCGACGTGCCGGTCGCGGCAGGCGCCGCCGGTCCGCTCGTGCGTGCGTTGCAGACGGCCGAGTGGATTCACGGTGAGAACGGACTCGGCGGCCCCGAGCTGACCGAACCGACCGTGCTGCTCGACACGCGCAGCGCGACCGAGCTCATCGCCGAAACGCTCGCGGCCTCGGCGGAGACCACCCCCGTCGCGATCATCGCGACCGGGCCGCTCACGAACATCGCAGTGCTGCTGCGCGACCGGCCCGAGCTCGCCGGGCGCATCCGCGAGGTCGTGTGGATGGGCGGGTCCACCGAGCGTGGCAACGTCACGCCCTACGCCGAGTTCAACGCCTGGGTCGACCCCGAGGCACTCGACCTCGTCGTGCGCAGCGGAGTGCGGTTCACGATGGTGGGATTGAACGTGACCCACCGGGCGCTCGTCACGGCGGCGGTGCGTGAACGCCTCGCCGCGATCGGCAATCGCACCTCGGCCTTCGGTGAGGAACTGTTCGACTTCTTCTGCCGAACGAACGCCGAGGTGTTCGGCATGCCCGATGGGCCGCTGCACGACCCGGTCGCCGTCGCCGTGCTCGCCGACCCCGCGAGCGTCGTGCTGCGCCGCACCCGGCTCGACATCGAGCTGACCGGCACCGAGACGGTTGGCGCGACGAGCGTCGACCTCGACGGCATGCTCGGGCGCGAGCCGAACGCGTGGGTCGCGACCGAGATCGACGTGGACCGGTTCTGGGCGGGCGTCGAGGCATCCGTGGCCCGACTGGCCTGAGGCGGTCGCTGGTCGCGCCGGTCGGCCGGTCGGACCGGACGGTTCGCACTCTCGATCACGGCATGGAGAGCCAATCGGGCGACGCGTGCGTTCAACCACTCGGGCCGTTGCAGCCGGGATTCCGTGGCCGCAACCATCGACGATCTCCAGTTCGCTGCGGCGGCACTCCGAGAAGACTCGCGGAGCCGACCCTGAAGCCGCCGACGCGATGCTCGAGGCCGAGCGCGGCAAGGAGCAGGGCCGCTATTGGTCGGGCTTCTGAATTCTGGCCGAAGCCCTCGCCGCTGCACCCGCGGGCACCTGGCGCGCTGAGCCGGCGAGGAGGATCGTCGCGCCGCCCGCGACGCAGACCAGGAAGATGCCCGCGAGGGTGAGCACGTCGAGCACCTGGCCGAGCAGGAGTGTGCCGATGATCGCCGCGAGAGCCGGATCGACGGAGAACAGCACGGCGACGGTGCGGGCCGAGGTCAGGCGCACCGCGAGCATGTCGCAGCCGAAGGCGATCAGCACCCCGAGCACCGCGGCGACGCCGAGCGGCGCGAGGTCGGCGGGTGTGACGGCCGGCAGCGCACCGATGCCGAGCGGCGCCGTGAGCACGGCGGCGACGATCACGGCGAGCGTCAGGTCGTGCAGCGCATTCGCTCGAGGCTGATCAGACGAGCGCGTCGTGCGGCCGATCCGCTCGGCGAGCAGCGTGTACGCGGCGAGTGAAGCTCCTGCGACGCCTGCGGCGATCAGGCCGATCGGATTCACGTCGGGCGTGGGTCTCGTGATGAGCGCGACACCGCCGAGCCCGAGCAGCGGGAACACGACCATGAGCGGCCGCCGCACCGCGAGCGCCGCCACGAGGAACGGGCCCATGAACTCGATCGTGATCGCGACGCCGAGCGGCACGAACTCGAGCGCCACGTGGAAGCAGACGTTCATCGCCGCGATCGAGGTGCCGTAGGCGAGGAGCGCGAGCCACTCCGCGCGGCACCGCCCGGCCAGTCGCGGGCGGATGATCACGGCGGCGAGCGCCGCGGCGATCGCGAATCGCAGGCCACTCACGCCGAGCGGCCCGAGGCGGTCGAACATGCCGTGCGAGATGACGGCTGACAACTGCACGGCCGTGGAGGCGATGAGGAGCACGCCGCAGCCGATCAGGGCGCGACGGAAGGACGGATGAGTTGGTTGCATGGATCGAGCCGGAAATCGTCGATTAAGGTCAACGGACCCGGGGTCGCCGGGCGGTGCTCGCTGTGCCGGGGAACCGGCCACTCGGTGGAGAACCGGACGCAACCCGTGCGACGTTACGGGCCGGACGAGTGCTCGGCGTCGGGGTCGGCCCGGGCGGGGGCTCAGGGAAGGCACTGAGACGCGCGGCCGAGCTCGATCTCGACCCCGAGGTGCTCGACCGCGTCGCTACAGCTCGGTTTCGGCCGGCGCCTCGTGCACGAGCTCGGCGACGCCCGAGAGGATCTCGTCGGGGCGGAACGGGTACTTCTCGATCTCGGCCTGGTCGCTGATGCCGGTCATCACGAGGATCGTGTGGAGGCCCGCCTCGATGCCGGCGACGATGTCGGTGTCCATGCGGTCGCCGATCATCGCCGTGTTCTCGGAGTGCGCGCCGATCTTGTTGAGCGCCGAACGGAACATCATCGGGTTCGGCTTGCCGACGACGTAGGGCTCCTTGCCCGTCGCCTTCGTGATGAGCGCGGCGATCGCCCCGGTCGCGGGCAGTGGCCCGTCGGCGCTCGGCCCGGTGGCGTCGGGGTTCGTGACGATGAACCGCGCACCCTTGCCGATCAGGCGGATCGCCTTCGTGATCGCCTCGAACGAGTAGTTGCGGGTCTCGCCGACGACGACGAAGTCGGGCGCGGTCTCGGTCATCACGAACCCCGCGTCGTGCAGCGCGGTGAGGATGCCGGCCTCGCCGATGACGAAGGCGGTGCCGCCCGGCACCTGCTGCTTCAGGAAGTCGGCCGTGGCGAGCGCCGAAGTCCAGAGGCGGTCTTCGGGCACGTTGAGGCCCGACCCCCGCAGCCGCGCCGACAGGTCGCGCGCCGTGAAGATGGAGTTGTTCGTGAGCACGAGGTAGGGCGTGCCGGCGTCCTCCCACTGCTGCAGCAACGCGCCAGCGCCTGGCAGGGCGTGGTTCTCGTGCACGAGCACGCCGTCCATATCGGTCAGCCAGCACTCGACTTCTTCACGTCGTGACATGTGCTCCAGACTATGCCGCGGAGGTCACGGGCGGATGATGTTCGAGCGGCGAGTGGATGTCGCGGAGCGGCGTTCGCAGGCCACGGCATGCGTGTTCAGTGCAGGAGTGCGCGCCAGTCCGCGGGTACGCGGCCTTCGGGACCGGGCACCGGCTGGTCGTTGGGGTGGGCGAACGGGGGACTGAGCGGAGTCGACTTGGCCGATGCCTCGGTGACGTAATCCCAGAACCAGTGCTCGCCGGGCTCGAACGACGTCGCCACGCGGTGACCGGACTCTTCCGCATGCCGGCGGGTGTGCTGCGAAGGCGAGGAGTCGCAGCATCCGATCTGGCCGCAGTCGACGCAGCGGCGCAGATGGAACCACCAGCCACCTCCCTCGATGCAGTCGACGCATCCGGAACCGCTGGGCGGCGGCGCGAACTCGCTCACGCGAACACCTCCGCGGCCGCGAGTGCCTGATGCACCGAGGCGACAGCGCTCGATCCCTCGCCGACGGCGGCGGCCACGCGCTTCATCGAGCCCCGCCGCACGTCACCGGCGGCGAACACGCGGACGATGTCGACGGTGCCCGATTCGACGAGCACGAGGTCGTACCAGCGGTCGCCCGCCGAGAAGAGCACGTCGCCGGTCTGCGTCGGTGTCGCCGCGCCGTAGCGCAACATTCGTTGCCACTGGGCATCGGTCGGTTCGGGGATGGTTCGGGTTCCTGAGGCTCCCATGACTCCATCGTGCATGATGAACGCGATTCGCGGGAGGGCGGGTTTCGGATCAGGCCGTCACCCAGATCGCGGCGGCGACCTCGGCGGGCAGGTCTGCGTCTGCGTCGGCCGCGCCGAACACCCGCAGGCGAACCCGGCCGGCTGCGACATCCGCGACCCTGATCTCGACACCCGGGCGGATGCCGCCGCGCTCGAGTTCTCGCAGCACGGCGGGGTCGCGGTCGCTGATGCGTAGCACCGTGCCGCGGTGGCCGCTCGGAGCGTCGGCGAGGAGTACGGCCGGCTCGCGCACGAGCGTGCCGTCGGCGGCGGGGATCGGGTCGCCGTGCGGGTCGTGCCGCGGGCGCTCGAGGCGCACGTCGATGGCTTCGAGCAGGCGGTCGGAGATGGCGTGTTCGAGGATCTCGGCCTCGTCGTGCACCTCGTCCCAGCTGTAGCCCAGCTCCTGAACGAGCCAGGTCTCGATGAGGCGGTGCCGACGCACGACGGCGAGGGCGCGGGCGAGGCCGAGATCGGTCAGGCGCACGGCGCCGTAGGGCACATGCGAGACGAGGCCGGCCGCGGCCATCTTCTTGACCATCTCGGTGACCGACGACGGGGCGACGCCCAGGCGCCCGGCGAGCACCGACGGGGTGATGGCGTCGGGCTGCCATTCGGTGTGTGCATACACCGTTTTCAGGTAGTCCTCGATCGCGGGACTCTGGGTGCTGGGCATCGGCCTCAGACTATCGGGCGCCCATCAGCCGTCATGGCCGCCAGTCACGCCCCGGTGAACACGAGCCAGAGCAGCACACCGTTGAGCGCGATCAAGAAGACGGATGACGCGACTCCCGCCGCAGTCGTCGCCCAGTGGTTCTTCCACCGGCCGAGCACGCCGCCCTTCGCGGTGAGCACGACGAGCGGGATGAGGGCGAACGGGATGCCGAACGAGAGCACGACCTGGCTGAGCACGAGTGAGAGGGTCGGGTCGAAGCCGAGCCAGAGGATGACGAGCGCCGGGATCAGGGTCACGAGTCGGCGGAAGATCAGCGGCACCCGCACGTGCAGCAGCCCGTGCATGATCTCGGCGCCGGCGTAAGCGCCGACCGAGGTCGAGGCGAGGCCCGAGGCGAGCAGGCCGACCGCGAAGAGGGTCGCGATGACCGGACCGAGCGCGACTCCGAGCGCAGCGTACGCGCCTTCGAGGCTGTCGGTGCCCTCGACGCCCGAAAGGTTCACTGCGGCGAGCAGCAGGATGCAGAGGTTCACCGTGCCGGCGATCGCCATCGCGATCGAGACATCCCACCGGGTCGCGCGCACGAGCACGCCGGTCGGCACCTCGGTCGCCGTGCCGGGCGCCAGCTCCGGCGCAGCCGTGCCGCCCCGGATGCCGAAGCCGTGCCACGCGACCTTCGGTGTTCCTTGAAATGGTCTGGTTTGTTGAGCTCGTCTGGTTCCCTGAGCTTGTCGGAGGGAGCGCTTCGACGAGCTCAGCGAGCCTTCAGCCTGCCCGCCCCGCCGCGTCGCGAAGCGATCGCGAGCGAGCGCCGAGTGCGCGTAGATCGCGTGCGGCATGATCGTCGCGCCGAGAATCGATGCGGCGAGCAGCACCGAGTTGGCGTCGGCGAAGCGCGGCACGAGCCCGGCGAGGAGACCGGCGGGGTCGGGCGGTGCGACGAAGACACCGACGGTGAACCCGATCGCGATGATCGCGAGCAAGCCCATGATGACGAATTCGAAGGTGCGCGGGCCGCGCCGCGACTGGAGCACGAGCAGCACGATCGACACGGTGCCCGTGATCAGCCCGCCCCAGAGGAGCGGCACGCCGAAGAGCAGGTTGAGCGCGACCGCGCCGCCGATCACCTCGGCGAGGTCGGTCGCCATGGCGACGAGCTCGGCCTGCAGCCAGTAGGCGCGGCGACCCCATCGGTTGCGGATGCGGCCGCCGAGCACTTCGGGAAGGCTGCGCCCGGTGACGATTCCGAGCTTCGCCGAGAGGTACTGGATGAGCCACGCCATGACGTTGCCGAGCACGACGACCCAGACGAGCAGGTAGCCGTACTGCGCACCGGCGGTCATGTTGCTCGCGACGTTGCCGGGGTCGAGGTAGGCGACGCCCGCCACGAGAGCCGGGCCGATCAGCCAGGCGGTGCGGGGCACGGATGTCGCGCGCTTCGCGTCGCCGGCGGTCTCGGGTTCGCCCGGGGCATCCGTCGAGCGAATCTGATCGTCGAGCTCATGGTCGGGAGCTTTCGGCATACCGAAAACCTAGCAATATTTAGGCTCCCCGAAAACCCCCGATCGGCGTCGGCGACACGAGAATGGGTAGCGTTGCACAGGTGAACGAAGAGCCGAGCGAAGCGGATGTCCCCGAGCCCTCGCTGACGCACGGCGTCGGCCCCTGGCCGGGCGGCGAAGGCGACTGGCCGAGCGACCCGCACTTCGACCCCGAGCTGCTCGCGCACGGCGACACCCGCAACGTCATCGACCGCTACCGGTATTGGCGCATGGACGCGATCGTCGCCGACATCGACGAGCACCGGCATCCGTTCCACGTCGCCATCGAGAACTGGCAGCACGACATGAACATCGGCTCGATCGTGAGGAGCGCCAACGCGTTCGCCGCCGACACCGTGCACATCATCGGCCGCCGGCGCTGGAACAAGCGCGGCGCGATGGTCACCGACCGCTACCAGCACGTCGAGTACCACCCGGATGTCGCGGCGTTCGCCGAGTGGGCGCACGAGGCATCCGTGCCCGTCATCGCCGTCGACAACGTCGAGGGCGCCGTGCCGATCGAGGCGTTCGCGTGGCCCGAGCGCTGCGTGCTGCTCTTCGGGCAGGAGGGGCCCGGTCTCTCGCCCGAGGCGACCGAGGCCGCCGATGCCATCGTCGAGATCACGCAATACGGCTCGACCCGCTCGCTCAACGCGAGTGCCGCGGCCGCGATCGCGATGCACTCCTGGGTGCTCACCCACGCCGTACCGCCCGCACCTGCGGAGTGAACTCATCCGGCTCTGCGGGTTGAGCTTGCCGAAACCGCTCCTCGGGTCGGTTTCGACAGGCTCAACCTGCAGAGGTCTGCCACACTGGCACCGATGCGGGTTGAGCTTGCCGAAACCGTTCCTCGGGTCGGTTTCGACAGGCTCAACCTGCAGAGGGCAACACTGGCGCCGATGCGGGTTGAGCTTGCCGAAACTGTTCCTCGGGTCGGTTTCGACAGGCTCAACCTGCAGAGGTCTGCGACACTGGCACCGATGACAGTCATCGACAACGCGATCTATCGCGACGGCGCGCGCGTCGCCACGCCTGCGAGCCTCGACGAGACCTTCGAGACGCGAGCCGAGCACGGCGGGTTCGCCTGGATCGGCCTCTACCGCCCGACTGACGAGGAGCTCGACGCGGTCGCACAGGAGTTCGGCCTGCATGATCTCGCCGTCGAAGACGCCCGCAAGGGCCACCAGCGCGCGAAACTCGAACGGTACGGCGACTCGCTCTTCGTGGTGCTGCGCCCAGCCCGCTACCTCGATGCTGAAGAGGAGGTCGAGTTCGGCGAGCTCCACCTCTTCGTCGGCAAGGACTACGCGATCAGCGTGCGCCGGGCCGAGTCGCCCGACCTCGCGAAGGTTCGCAAACGACTCGAGAGTTCACCCGAACTGCTCGCAAAGGGCCCTGAAGCCGTGCTCTACGCGATCCTCGACGAGGTCGTCGACGAGTATCTCCCCGTGCTCGCCGGCCTCGAGAACGACATCGACGAGATCGAGGAGCAACTCTTCGACGGCGACCCGATGGTCACCCGCCGCATCTACGATCTCTCGAGCGAGGTCATGGAGTTCCAGCGGGCGACTCGGCCGCTCGTCGCCATGTTCCAGGCGCTCGAGCGTGGGTTCGAGAAGTACGGCGTCGACCTCGAGCTGCAGCGCTACCTGCGCGACGTGCTCGACCATGTCATCCGTGCGGTCGAGCGCGGCGAGTCGTTCCGCCAGCTCCTGCAGAACGCGCTGACCGTGCACGCCACCCTCGTCGGCCAGCGCCAGAACGACGAGATGAAGCGCCTCACCGAGACGAGCCTCGCCCAGAGCGAGCAGACGAAGAAGATTTCGAGTTGGGCGGCCATTCTCTTCGCGCCGACCCTCGTCGGCACGATCTACGGCATGAACTTCAGGTACATGCCCGAGCTCGACTGGCCGTGGGGCTACCCGTTCGCCGTGCTCCTCATGGTGCTGCTCGGCTGCCTCCTCTACGGCGTTTTCAAGAGTCGCAACTGGCTCTGAGCGAGCCGTCCGCCTCACCCGAGGATGCTCGGTTCGAGGTCGCGCAGCGTGCGGAAGTGCGTCATGCGGGTGACCCCGATCGCGGCGATGACCAGGCCTCCGACGAGCCAACAGGCGAGCACCGTGGCATCCGTCACCGTGCGCGAGAGGTCACCGCCGTACATGAACTGCCGCATCGCATCGACGACGTAGCTCATCGGCAGCACATGGTGCAGGGCCGCGAGCGGTCCGGGCAGGGTCTGCCACGGGAACGTGCCGCCTGCCGTCACAAGCTGCAGCACCATGAGCACGAGACCGAGGAACTGGCCGACCTCGCCGAGCCAGACGTTCAGCGCGAGGATGATCGCGGCATAGGTGACCGAGGCGAACATCATGGTGCCGAGCGTGCCGAGTGGATGCACCATGGTGAAGTCGAGTGCGAAGGCGAGCACGAGGTAGAGCAGGCCCATCTGCAGCACGCCGAGCAGTCCGGGCGTCATCCAGCCGGCGAGCGTGACGCGGAACGGCGAGTGCAACGCGGTGACCGCCCGACGCGAGATCGGCTTCACGATGAGGAAGAGGGCGTAGATGCCGATCCAGCCGGCCAGTGCCGCGAAGAACGGTGCGAGACCGGCGCCGTAGTTGGCGGCGGCGGCGACGGCGCTCGTCTCGAGCGCAACCGGATCGGCGATCGTCGCGGCCTGCGCGTTGCGGGTCTGCTCGCTCGAGTCGGGGATCTCCGCGGCACCGCTCGTGAGCGCGTCGCGCAGCTCGGCGGCGCCGCTCGAGAGCGTGCCGGCGCCGGAATTCAGTGTGCCTGCCCCGCTGTTGAGCGTGCCGAGCCCGGTGCCGAGTGTGCCGATGCCGTCGCGGAGCGTGACGGCGCCGTCGGCGAGCTCCGCACTGCCGGAGGCGAGTTCGTCGATCTGCCCGACGACCTCCTGCACCCGCTGGTCGCCCGCCTCCAGATCGGCGCCGATCGGGTCGAGCCGTGCGAGCACGGCATCGATCGTCGCCTGATCGAGACCGGCCGCTGCGAGGTCGGCTGCGAGGTCGGCGCGAGCCTGCGGCAGGGCGGCGGTCACGTCGGCGACGGCCGCACCGACGCGATCGGCGGCGGTTGCGAGCTCGGCGTTGCCGTTGGCGACGCGAGCTGCACCGTCGGCGAGGGTCGTGGCCCCCGCTCCGAGCTGGGCGGCACCGTCGACGGCGCTCCCCGTGCCCGCGAGGAGTTCGGCGGTGCCCGAAGCGAGCTCGGCGGCGCCGTCGGCGAGTTGTGCGGCCCCGTTGCCTGCCTCGACGATCTTCCCGCGGATCGTCTGGATCGAATCGAGCAGCGTCGTCGCCGCTTCCCGGCCGACCTCCTGGGCAACCGTCGTGCGAATCTTCTCGATGGCCTGCGAGCCGATCGTGCTCGCAAGATAGCTGTTCGCGTCATACGTCTGGAGCACGAGCTCGGCCTGGCGCGGGTCATCGCCCGACACCGAGGTGAGCGCCTCGGAGAAGTCCGCGGGAATCGTGATCGCGAAGTCGAACTCATCGCGGGCGAGGCCCTCTTTCGCCTCTTTGGCCGAGACTCGATGCCAGTCGAAAGCATCACCCTTCAGCAGCTCGTCGGCGACCTCGTCGCCGACGTTGCGGGCCGGCGTGTCGCCGTCGGCAGGCACGCCGGTGTCTTCGACCACGAGGGCGACAGGAATTTCCGGCAGCTTCGCGTACGGGTCCTGGTTCGCCCAGAGATACAGACCTCCGTAGAGGATCGGCACCGCGATGAGCGCGAGGAGGGCGAGGCGCGACATCGTGGTGGACATGAGTCGCCGCAGTTCGGCTGCGATCATCTGCGGCACCTTCATGCGCGGCAGCTTCACCTGCGGACCCTTCATGCGAGGCCTCCAGCCGCGAGGGCCTGTTCATCCTCGTCGCCCCCTCGCATCCGCGAGATCATCGCGGCGGCGCCGATCGCGGTGGCCGAGGCGTCACCGGCGATCATGAGCACGGCGAAACCGCGTTCGGCGAGATCTTTCGCCTGCTCCCACCAGACCACCGGATCGCCGCCATGCCGGTCGGGCGCGACGACCACGAGCCCTTCGACGCCCGTGCGGAGGATCGCGAGCTCGGTCATCAGCTGCAGGCGTTCGCGGGGGGCGACGTCGGCGATGGGCACTCGGGCGAGCACATCGAGGCCCATCTCGCGGAGCCAGCGCTTCACTGCGATCGGGTTGGAGGCCCGCCCCGCGAACATGAGCTCTTCGGCGACGACGCCGGCGACCGTCACGCGCGGAGCCGGGTCGGAGACGTCGGGTGCATCGACGAGTGCGACCCGCCGGCGGATGGACGCGGCATCCTGGCGGCCGTCGAGTTCCACCGTGCCGGTGTCGGGGTGCATCCGCCCCGACGCGATCAGGCCGAGCACGGTCGGTCGCTGTTCGGTCTCGGCGCGGGCGAGCGTCGCCCGCCCGGATTCGTACGAGAGATTCGTGTTCGGCAATGCTTGCCCGTTCCGACCTTTCGCCACCCCGCGCAGTTCGATCCTCATGGCTGCCTCCCCGCTGGCATCGCCGTATCTCTGCAGTGTACAAAAGCAGCTGCCCTTCCGGTGGCCTGCGATCGCGGTTAGCGTTGGGGCATGACCGAGATCACCGACGATCTGCCCGCTCGACTCATGCACGAGGAGCACGCCGGCTGGCGGGCGATCGTCGAGGGGCGGGGCGGGGAGCATTACGTGCGGGCGATGACCCGCGATGCGCTCATGGTCGTCGAGGGGGCGATGCTCGGCCGTGACGAGATTCTGGCGGCCTTCCGCAAGACTCCGCCGTGGGAGACCTACGAACTGCACGAGCCCGCCGTCATCCGTCTCGGCGACCGCGCCGGCATCGTCGTGTACCGCGCCGTAGCCACGCGCGGCGACGACACCGTGAACCTGCGCATGTCGACGACGTACCTCTACGACGACGGCGCGTGGCACGTCGCGGCGCACCAGCAGACGCACGCCTGACCCGGCGAGCGCCGACCGGGTGGGCCAGCCGGCCGGCTCAGCCGGGTGGTTCGGTCCGGTGCCTCAGCCGGGTGGTTCAGTCAGTCGGTGCCGAGGTCGAACGCCGCGGCCTCGATCGCGGCATCCGTCGCCGCTTCGAGGTCGGTCTCGGTCTCGCCGGCGGTGATCTCGGCCGCTTCGCCCTGAGTGAGGTCGCCCACGAGCTTCGCGGTCTCGCCGCCGACGATGCCCTGCTTCGCGTACTGCTCGAGGCGGGCGCGCGAGTCGGCGATGTCGAGGTTGCGCATGGTCAGCTGGCCGATGCGGTCGAGCGGGCCGAATGCTGCGTCGCCCACGCGCTCCATGGAGAGCTTGTCGGGGTGGTAGCTGAGTGCGGGGCCGCGCGTGTCGAGGATCGTGTAGTCGTCGCCGCGGCGCAGGCGCAGGGTGACCTCGCCCGTGACGGCCGAGCCGACCCACTTCTGCAGCGACTCGCGCAGCATGAGCGACTGCGGGTCGAGCCAGCGGCCCTCGTACATGAGCCGGCCGAGACGACGGCCCTCTTGGTGGTAGCTCGCCACGGTGTCTTCGTTGTGGATCGCGTTGAGCAGCCGCTCGTAGGCGATGTGCAGCAGCGCCATGCCGGGCGCCTCATAGATGCCGCGGCTCTTCGCCTCGATGATGCGGTTCTCGATCTGGTCGGAGACGCCGAGGCCGTGCCGGCCGCCGATCGTGTTCGCCTCGAGCACGAGGGCGACGGCGTCGGCGAACTCCGCACCGTTGATCGTGACGGGTCGGCCCGCCTCGAAGCCGATCGTGACGACCTCTGGGGCGATTTCGACGTCGTCGCGCCACGAGGGCACGCCCATGATCGGTTCGACGATCTCGACCCCGGTGTCGAGGTGCTCGAGGGTCTTCGCTTCGTGCGTCGCACCCCAGATGTTCGCGTCGGTGGAGTAGGCCTTCTCGGCCGAGGCGCGGTACGGGAAGCCCCGCGCGATCATCCACTCGCTCATCTCGGTGCGGCCGCCGAGCTCGTTGACGAACGCCTCGTCGAGCCATGGCTTGTAGATGCGCAGGCGCGGGTTCGCGAGCAGGCCGTAGCGGTAGAACCGCTCGATGTCGTTGCCCTTGTACGTCGAGCCGTCGCCCCAGATCTCGACGTCGTCGTCGCGCATCGCACGCACGAGCAGGGTGCCGGTGACCGCGCGGCCGAGCGGGGTCGTGTTGAAGTAGGTCTTGCCGCCCGAGCGGATGTGGAACGCACCGGTGGCGAGGGCCACGAGCCCCTCTTCGACGAGCGCAGAACGGCAGTCGACGAGACGGGCGATCTCGGCGCCGTACTCTTTCGCGCGGTCGGGAACGGCCTCGACGTCAGGCTCGTCGGGCTGGCCGAGGTCGGCGGTGTAGGTGCAGGGCACCGCACCCTTCTCGCGCATCCAGGCGACCGCGACGGAGGTGTCGAGACCTCCGGAGAAGGCGATGCCGACGCGTTCGCCGACGGGGAGGCTGGTCAGGACTTTCGACATGCCCTCCAGCCTACTTGCGCTGCGGGTTTCGGTTGTCGCGTCGCTCCTCCTCAACCCGCGGAGCGACCCCCGCGATAAGGTTGAGTGTGACTGCAGATCAATCAGCACCGGAGCCAGAGGCGTCGCTCGCCGACGAACCCGAGGTGCGGCAGGCGCTCGCCGAGGGCGACCGCGCGTCGGTCTCGGCGGTCGTCGCGGAGCATCCGTCGTCGCCGCTCGCCTGGACCGAACTCGCCGACCTCGCCGATTCAGAGGGCCGCGCCCTCGAGTCCTTCGCGTTCGCCTCCGTCGCGGTCGACCTCGCCCGGGAGCAGCTCGCCGCCGGCGGCTGGCAGCCGGGCGACCTCGTCGCGTGGGCCGATGAGCCCAACCGCGCCTACTTGCGCGCCCTCGACACGCAGCGTCGCGCCGCCGAGAGCCTCGGCCTCGTCGACCGCGCGACGCGTCTTGCCGATGAACTCGCGACCGCCGACGCCGAAGCACCGGCGCGCATCGCATCGGAGTACACCCCGACGCAGCTGATGCCCGTCGTCGCCGCGCGCCCACCTTTCACGCCTGCGACATCCGTCGAGGCACACACCGGCGACCCGATCGCCGAACCCGCCGTGTCCGACGCGGCAGGAGCAGGAGAGGACTGACATGCCCGCAGCCGTACTGATCGGTGCACAGTGGGGCGATGAGGGCAAGGGCAAGGCGACCGACCTGCTCGGCTCGCGCCTCGATTACGTCGTCAAGTTCAACGGCGGCAACAACGCCGGGCACACCGTCGTCGTCGGCGACGAGAAGTACGCCCTGCACCTGCTGCCCTCCGGCATCCTGACGCCCGGCGTCACGCCGGTGATCGCCAACGGCGTCGTCGTCGACATCGAGGTGCTCTTCGAAGAACTCGAAGGACTCGAAAGCCGAGGGGTGGATGTCTCGAAGCTGCGCGTCTCCGCCAACGCGCACCTCATCACGCAGTACCACCGCACCCTCGACAAGGTCACCGAACGGTTCCTCGGCAAGCGGCAGATCGGCACGACGGGCCGCGGCATCGGCCCGGCCTACGCCGACAAGATCAACCGGGTCGGCATCCGCATGCAAGACCTGTTCGACGAGAACATCCTGCGGCAGAAGGTCGAGGGCGCCCTCGACCAGAAGAACCACCTGCTCGTCAAGGTCTACAATCGTCGCGCGATCGGCGTCGACGAGGTCGTCGACGAGCTGCTCGGCTACGTCGACCGCCTGCGCCCGATGGTCACCGACACCGCGTTGCTACTGCACCGGGCGCTCGACGCCGGCGAGACCGTGCTCTTCGAAGGCGGCCAGGCCACGATGCTCGACGTCGACCACGGCACATACCCCTTCGTCACCTCGTCGAACGCGACGAGTGGCGGCGCCGTCACCGGCTCGGGCATCGCGCCGAACCGAATCGACCGGGTCATCGCCGTGGTGAAGGCGTACACCACCCGCGTCGGAGCAGGCCCGTTCCCGACCGAGTTGTTCGACGAGTGGGGCGACTTCCTCACCGAGCATGGCCACGAGTTCGGCACCACCACGGGCCGCCGGCGCCGCACCGGCTGGTACGACGCGCCCATCGCCCGCTACGCCGCCCGCATCAACGGCGTCACCGACTTCGTGCTCACGAAACTCGACGTGCTCACCGGCATCGAGCGCATCCCCGTCGCGGTCGCGTACGACGTCGACGGCGAACGCTTCGACGAGGTGCCGGTCTCCCAGTCCGACTTCCACCACGCGAAGCCGATCTACGAGGAGTTCCCCGGCTGGACCGAAGACATCACGGGTGCGCGCGAGTTGTCCGACCTGCCCGCGAACGCGCAGGCGTATGTGCGCGAACTCGAGGGCATGAGCGGCTCGCGCATCTCCGCGATCGGCGTCGGCCCCGGCCGCGACGAGATCGTCACGCTGCACGACCTGCTCGAGTAGAGCCGACCGGGCGCCGACGAACGAGAAGGGGGTGGATGTCCGTGACATCCGCCCCCTTCTCGTCGGTTCGGCTACTTCTCGGTGCCGATGGCCTTGTCGATGTTGGCGCGTACCTCGTCGATCTTGTCGGCGTGGTCGCCGGCGACCTTCTTGGCCGCGTCTGCGGCGCCGTCGAGCACCTTGTCGCTGATGTCTTCAGCCTGCTCGCTGTTCAGGACTTCGGAGATCTTCTCCTTGTTGTCTTCGATGAAGTCCTTGGCCTTGTTGGTCAGATCGTCAAGAGCCCCCATGGCCCCGCCTTTCGATTCGAAGTTGGTCGTACCCTCGTCATCGTATGACGGCGGATGCCGCGGCGTAACCCTCTCGGACCGAATGGCGCCGCGGCGCCGTGCAGGACGTGCCGCTACGTCAGCTCGGCGGCCAGCCGATTCGCCGTCATGTACGAGATCGCTTCGATCGAGACCATCGGGTTCACCCCGGAGGCCGTGGGGAAGCACGATGCATCCGCGACGTAGAGTCCCTTCACATCCCAGGTCTGCCCGTCGGGATCGACGGCCGACGTCGCCGCCGCTGCGCCCATGCGCGCCGACCCCATGATGTGCAGCGCGACGACTCCGAGGCGCCCGGGAGCGAACCCCTGGCGACGCACGTCCGCCTCGAACGCATCCAGCGTGCCGTTCGCCGGCTCGTAGGCGACGTCACGCTGATGCGTCGTGCGGATGCGGCGCGCGCCGGCCGCCTCGAGCAGCCTCGCCGAGCCGAGCATCCCCTGGATCATGTGCTCGCCGTCGGCGGGCGAGATCCGGTATCGAACAACCGGCTCGCCGTCCGGCCCGATGCGGACGGTCCCGCCCGGGTCGCGATCACGGACGATGACGGCGACGTCGACGGTGCGCTCCCACTCGGCGGTGCGCTCGAGGTACTGCGCGCCGCTGCGCCAGTTGACGAACGCGCTGCCCAGCGCGGGCGTGATCGGCGCGGTCTCGAGGATCGCGCCGTACCCGGCGCCGTCGAGGTCGGTGAACTGCTCGACGCATCGCGCCTGCATCGTGCCCTCCCACGGTGCGATGCGCTCGTCCATCAGTCCGAGCACGGCGGTCGCCGGATGCAGCCGCAGGTGAGCGCCGATGTTCTTGTTGCCGAGCCCGCTGCGCTGCAGCAGGGCGGGCGTCTGGAGGGAGCCCGCCGACGACACCACCGCGCGGGCCCGCACCGTGACCCGGTGCCCGTCTGCAGTCACCGCCTCGACGCCCGTGGCACGGCCGTTCGCGGTCGTGACGTTGCGCACGTCGACCCCGACGAACAGCCGCGCGCCGGCCCGTTCGGCGTCTGCGAGCCACGTCTTGGCCGTCGACTGCTTCGCACCGAGCCGGCAGCCGAGGCCGCAGCGCCCGCATGAGACGCCCTGGTCGCAGCCGGAGACGTTACGGGCGAGCGTCGCCACCGGCCACCCCAGGGCGCGCGCACCCCGTTCGAGCACGTCGTCGCGCACGGCGGGCGTGCTCTCGGCGAGCGTCACGCCGAGTCGCTCCCACACGGCATCGAGGGCCCCCGTGTATTCGTCGGTCGCGAACTGCCGGGCACCCTGGGCCGCCCATTCCTCACGCACGCGGTCGGGGGTGCGGAACGACGTCGCGTAGTTGATCACCGTGCCGCCGCCGAGGGTGCGACCCGCGAACAGCGCGAGCTGCCCTTCGGTCGAGAGCATCGAGGTGTAGAGCCGAGCGATGCCGGTCGCCTCGTCGCCATCGAAGTCGCGATCGTCGTAATAGTCGCCGCTCTCGAGCACGACGACGTCGAGCCCGGCCTGTGCGAGCACGGCCGCCGCCGGCCCTCCTCCGGCGCCCGAGCCCACGATCACGACGTCGGCGTCGAGGGTGAGATCGCCCGTGGGCCTGGCCGGCGAGAGCGGCGGCCGCGGGGCATCCGGAACCGAAGTCAACGGGCCTGGAAACGACATCGTCTTCCAGATCGGCTCTCCGGCGGCCAGCATGTACGGCAGTGTCGAGGCCGTCTTCAGCGCACCGAACATCGTGCGCTTGAGCGCGAGCGAGGAGTCGCCCAGTCCGGCGAGCACGCGCTCCCGTTCACTGCGACCGAGCGTCGAGAAGCGTCGCGGGCCCGCGCCCAGCAGGAGTCCGAACAGGGGGGAGTCCCAGTTCTGCAGGAGGAAGGCGAGCTGACGGGCATCCGCCTCCCGCCCCGACGCCGCGGTGTGCAGGGCGATCTCGGGGGCGCCCACGGCGCTGGCCGAGGGGATGCCGTCGTCATTGCCGGGCGCGAAGGTGTCGGCGATCACTCGCATCGTCGCGAGGTGCCTGTCTGTGAAGGTCATGCCCGCGACTGTAACGGGAATACGGCCAGAAGTGAATCATGATTCACTTCTCTTCACTGCGGCTGACGAGTCTGTGCACTGCGGCTGACGAGTCTGTTCGGTGCGGGTGAGGAGCGCCTCCCGAACGGCGCGGTGGGCGCCGTCGCCCTGTGCCAGACTCGACGGGTGACCTCGACGCTCCCGCTCGGCGATCCGATCACGGGCCGCTTCGTGACTCTGTCTCCGTTGCGCATCCCGGCTGATCTGCCGGAGCTCGCGCGGGCCCTCCGCCATCCCGAGGTCTTCGCCGGCGGGTACGGCGGCGGCCCCGCGGGCCTGCCCGCCGACGATGCCGCGTTCGAGACATTCGCCGCGGGCTACTACGCCCTTGACGGGTCCGCGATCCCGTGGGCGGTGCGCTTGCGCGGCGGTCCCGACGACGGCCGCGTGGTCGGTGCGACCAAGCTCGGCGACTTCGACCTGCCGAACGAGTCGACGCACATCGGGTGGACCGCCTACGACCCGGGCGTCTGGGGCAGCGCCGTGAACCCCGAGACGAAGCTGCTGTTGCTCGACCTCGCCTTCCGCAACGGGTTCGGCCGGGTGAAGATCCAGGCCGACGCGAACAACGCGCGATCCCGCGCGGCGATCGAGAAACTCGGCGCACGACTCGACGGCGTCATGCGCCGCGACATGCGCCGTGCAGACGGCAGCTGGCGCGACAGCGCGGTGTACTCGGTCATCATCGACGAATGGCCTGCCGTGCAGGCCGGACTCGAGGGGCGCCTCGCGGCCCGAGGCGACGGGCCCGTCGAGGTGCGTGCGGGGCAGTAGCGGGGCCGAGTTCGCGGCGCTGAGACACCGGCGCTGAGCCCGCGGCGCCGAGCCCGCGGCGCTGAGCCGCCGGCGCTAACCCCAGAGTTTCGAGGCACCGTCGACGATGGCGGCAGCTCCGCCGACGTAGGCGATCACGATCACCGCGATGCGTGCTGCGTGATGCGGGATGCGACGGTGCAGGAGTTCGCCGAGCGCGAGGCCGATGAGCAGCGCGCCGATGACGAATGGCCAGGCACCCGGCTCGAGCTCGGGCACCGCCCACCCGGTCGCGCCGAGCTTTCCCACGAGTGATGCGACACCGATGACCACGAAGTACGGCTGGGCAGTTGCGGCGAAGGCCGCCTGCGGCCAGCGCGTCGAGACGGCGTAGACGCTGAGTGCGGGCCCGCCGACCCCGGCCGAGGCGTTCATGAATCCGGATGCCGCGCCGGCGACGATGGCCGGAGTGCGACCGGTCGCGACGTGCTCGGTGCGGGTCATCGCGAGCGAGACCGTGAGCGCGACGATCACGAGCACGCCGACCCCCAGTTGCAGCACGGGGCCCGGCAGGTGCGCCGCGACGAGCGCCCCGCCGACGGTGCCGGCGATCGCCGGAACGACGAGCCAGCCGAACCGCCGCCAATCGACATGACGCCACACCCTCGGCAGTATCAGGAGCGAAGAGAGCACCGCGCAGAGATTCACGACGATGACGCCGTCGAACGGCCCGAGCAGGATGACGAGCGCCGGTGCGGCGATGAGCGCGAAGCCCATGCCGGTGATGCGCTGGGCCAACGCGCCGACGAGTACCGAGACGGCGACGGGCAGGAGCACCGGTGCAGTCTATCGACGGCTACCGTCGGGGCCGCCCAACGCACGCGTCGGCCCGGTCGCTGGCCCCGCTGCCGGAACGGCCTTCGGTCCGGCTTCCGGCACGTGCAGCCGGGTGAGGAACGCGTCGGTGCCGCGTGGGATGCCCCGGCGGTCGGCACGGGAGACGAGCACCGTCACGGTGACCGCGATCGGCACCGTCCACGCTGCGGGCTGCTCGAGGAACGGCCGCAACGAGGGGGCGGCGGCCGTGAGGAGCGGGCCGCCGAGGATCGCCACGCCCGACAGCACGGCACCCGTGAGCATGCCGGCGATCGCCCCGCGTGCGGTGAGGCCGCGCCACCAGATGCCGAGGATCAGCATGGGGCAGAGCGTCGATGCCGTGAACGCGAAGACGAGCCCGACGCTGCCGGCGAGACCGGCAGACTCGGTCGTGAGTGCGACGAGGAGCGGGATGAACGAGGAGACGACCGCCGCGATGCGGAACCCGCGCACACTGCCGCCGAGCAGGTCTTGGCTGATGACGCCGGCGAGCGAGACGACGAGACCCGACGAGGTGGAGAGGAACGCGCCGAACGCGCCCGCGATCACGAGGGCCGTGAGCAGCTCGCCGCCGACTCCCGGCACGAGCCGGCCGGGCAGCAGCAGGATGAGCGCGTCGGCCTCACCGGAGGCGGCGAGATCGGGCGCGAACGCGCGGCCAAGGAGGCCGAACGCGGTGGGGAAGAGATAGAACACCGAGAGCAGCACGAGCACGATGACCGTGGTGCGACGGGCGGCGACGCCGTCGGGGTTCGTGTAGAAACGCACGAGCACGTGCGGCAACCCGAGGGTGCCGAGGAGCAGCGCCACCATGAGCGAGACCGTGCGGTAGACGTCGAGGTCGGCCGGACCCGCCGCGGGCGGGAACGCCTCGGCGGGCGTGAGCTGCGACGCCGGCTCACCGCCGCCGAGGATGAGCAGCAGCGCGACGACCGGCACCGCGAGCGCCGTGAGCTTCAGCCAGAACTGGAACGCCTGCACGAAGGTGATCGAGCGCATGCCGCCGGCGGCGACGATGACGGCGACGATGACGGCGACGGCGAGCGAGCCGACCCACGAGGGCAGCCCCGTCGTGATGCGCACGGTGAGGGCCGCGCCCTGCAACTGCGGCACGATGTAGAACCAGCCGACGACGATCACGAGCGTCGAGGTCACCCGACGTGCCCACTTCGATTCGAGGCGTGCCTCGGTGAAGTCGGGGATCGTGTACGCGCCCGAGCGGCGCAGCGGCGCAGCGACGAAGAGCAGGAGCATGAGGTATCCGGCCGTATAGCCGATCGGGAACCACAGTGCGCCAGAGCCCTGCAGCAGGATGAGCCCGGCGATGCCGAGGAAGGAAGCCGCCGAGAGGTACTCGCCCCCGATCGCCGAGGCGTTCCACCACGGTCGCACCGTGCGGGAGGCGACGTAGAAGTCACTCGTCGTGCGCGAGACCCGCAACCCGTAGAAGCCGATGAGCGCCGAGGCGAGGGCGACGGCCGCGATCGCGGCGTAGCCGATGACGGGATTCATTCCGACTCGGTGAGCGATCGGTAGCGCGCCTCGTTGCGCGTGGCGGCACGCACGTAGAGCCCGCCGACCGTGATCGTGAGCGGGTAGACGCCGACGCCGAGCAGCAGCCAGGACGCGGGCACCCCGAACACGAACACCCCGTCGAGCTCGGGCACGAGCGCGATCGCGAGCACGAAGAGGGCCGTGGCGACGGCGAAGCCGACCGCGAAGACGATCGCGAGCCGCAACTGCGAGCGGATGAGCGAGCGCACGTACACGCCGGCGATGTCGCTCGTCGGCGCCCCCGAGCCATGCAGCGGCAGCAGGCGAGCGGCGTTCCCTGAGCGTGCCGAAGGGGCCCCGGCGAGGCCCGGTCGCAGAGCGGTGACACGCACCCGCGGCGGGGGTGCGCTCGTGGGTTGAGGAGGCGCGTCGGCGCCGTCTCGAAACCCTGTTGTGCGGGCATCGCCGGTTTCGGTGGCTCCTTCGTCGCTCCTCAACCCGCGGGGCTCCGGCTCGTCGCTCATTGCCTCGGCCGGATCATCGCCTGGTCGAGCCGGTCGCGCAGCGCCGGCAGCAGCCGTCGGCTGACGGGCAGCTCGGCCTGGCCGACGGTGACGCTCGGATGGTCGGAGCCCAGCCGGATGCGGCTGAGGTGCGACAGCGACACGAGATACGAGCGGTGCACGCGTACGAACCCGGCGTCGGCCCATTGCCGCTCGAGGTCACTCATCGGCACGCGCACGAGGTAGCTCGCCTCCTCGGTGTGCAGCCGCGCGTAGTCGCCCTGCGCCTGCACGTAGCGCACGTCGTCGCGGCGGATCATGCGGGTCGTGCCGCCGAGCGAGACGGCGATCATCTCGGGCGCAGCGGATGCGTCGGGGTGCGCCTGGCTCGATGCGCCGGCCTTCAGCGCCTCGACGATCCGGCCGAGCGAGCGGTGCAGTCGTTCGGTTCGCACGGGCTTCAGCAGGTAGTCGACCGCGGCGAGGTCGAACGCCTCGATCGCACCTTCTTCATCGGCCGTGACGAAGACGAGCACCGGCCGATGCTCGAACCGGGCGAGTGCGCGAGCGAGGTCGAACCCGGTGAGCCCTGGCATGTGGATGTCGAGGAACGCCGCGTCGACCGGCTCCCGCGTGAGCAGGCGGATCGCCTCGGCGCCCGAGGCGGCCTGATGGATCACGCCGACCCGAGGATCCTGCCCGAGAAGGAAGGCGAGCTCGTCGATCGCGGGCTGCTCGTCGTCTGCGATGAGCACGGAGATCATGGCTCCAGTCTCCCATCGGCGCTCGCTGAGCTTGTCGAAGCGCGCTTGCCGGGGGAGTTCCCTTCGACAGGCTCAGGGAGCGCTCGCGGGCGTCTCGGGCCCGACTTCGGCACGCGCATGCGCACGAGTGTGCCTGCGCCGACGTTCGTCTCGACGACGAGGCCGTGCTCGTCACCGTAGACCTGCCGGAGACGCGCATCGACGTTGCGCAGGCCCACGTGCTCGCCCCCGGCGGCGCCGCCCGCGAACACCGTCGTGAGCGCTTCGGGGTCGATGCCGACGCCGTCGTCTTCAACGCTGAGGTCGGCGAACGCGCCGGAGTCGGCTGCGGTGATCGTGATGCGACCGCCGCCCTCCTTCGACTCGAGGCCGTGCCGAACGGCGTTCTCGACGAGCGGCTGGATCGACAGGAACGGCACCACCGTCGAGAGCACCTCGGGCGCGATCTGGAGCGTGACTTTCAGGCGCGCGCCGAAGCGGGCCCGTTCGAGGCGCAGGTAGCTGTCGATCGAGCGGAGCTCTTCGGCGACCGTGGTGAAGTCGCCGTGCCGGCGGAACGAGTAGCGGGTGAAGTCGGCGAACTCGAGCACGAGTTCGCGCGCCTGCGCAGGGTCGGTGTTGATGAACGAGGCGATCGCGTTCAGGGAGTTGTAGATGAAGTGCGGGCTGATCTGCGCACGGAGCGCCCGCACCTCGGCTTCGGCGAGGGCGGCGCGCGAGGCGTCGAGTTCACCGAGCTCGACCTGGGCTGCGACCCAGGCGGCGACCTCACCCGTGGCCCGCACGAGGCCCGCGCGCACGGGGGAGGCGAACGCCACGATCGCCCCGAGTGGACCGGCGCCGCCGAGGATCGGGGCGACGACGGCATCCGTCTCCCACGCGCCGATCGGAATCCGGCGTTGCACCTGCTGCCTGCCGCTGGCGAGGGCCGCAGCGGCGAGCCGCTCGGCGACCGGACGCACGGCATCGTCGCCGTCGATTGCGATCGTGCCCGATCGGTCGACGATCGCGAGGCTCGCGCAGCCGAGGAGCGTTCGCAGATGCTTGCCTGCACGCATCGCGTCGAGTTCGTCGATGCCGCCGCGCAAGTGCTCGGCCGCCCGTGACGCCAGGTGCAGTGTCTGATAGGTCGCCTGCTCGGCGTCGGTGCCGAGCTCCTTCGAGGCAAGCACGATGCGCCTCAGGAACAGCATGAGCCCGACCGCGAGCGCTCCGCCGGCCGCGCCGAGGGCGGCAGCGAGCAACATCGACTCGGACATGCACGCCAGCGTAACCGCTCGACCCGGCGCCGATCGCTCGTCGCGTCGGGCCCGCCGTTCGTCGCACCGACGATGCCGTTCGTCGACGACGAACGGCATGCGCCCCACGCAGCCGGTCGGGAGCGCGAGAGTGGGCCGACCGAACATTCGATGCGGCGTGCGATCCGTTCGCCGCTCCCCCCGAAGGAGACGCGATGGGCAACGAAGCCCTGAGCGCGGAGACAGAAGCGGCCCCGGCCGTCGACTACCGCGCGGTGCAACAATCCGAAGAGTTCCAGCGACTGCGTTCGAAGCACCGGAAGTTCGTCTTCCCCGTGCTCGGCGCCTGCCTCGTCTGGTACCTCGCCTACGTGCTGCTGGCCGGCTACGCGCACGACTTCATGTCGACGCCCGTGTTCGGCAGCGTCAACGTCGCGATCCTGCTCGGTCTCGCGCAGGTCGTCACGACGTTCGCCGTGACCACGTGGTACGTGACCTACGCCAACCGTGAGCTCGACCCGATCGCCGCGCACATGCGCGAGGAGATCGAGTCCGGGGCATCCTTCGCCGAGACCGAGGTGAACCGCTGATGCTGCACTTCGAAGCCGCCCCCGCCACCCAGGTCGGTGAGCCCTGGCTGAACATCGCCATCTTCGGCGCATTCGTCGCGATCACGATGATCATCGTGTTCCGCGCGAGCCGCAACAACAAGACCGCCGCCGACTACTACGCCGCCGGCCGCTCGTTCACAGGCGGCCAGAACGGCTCGGCGATCGCGGGCGACTACCTCTCGGCGGCGTCGTTCCTCGGCATCGTCGGCGCGATCGCGATCACGGGCTACGACGGGTTCCTCTACTCGATCGGCTTCCTCGTGGCGTGGCTCGTCGCGCTGCTGCTCGTCGCTGAGCTCCTGCGCAACACGGGCAAGTTCACGATGGCCGACGTGCTCTCGTTCCGCCTGAAGCAGAAGCCCGTGCGCATCGCGGCCGCGACGACGACGCTCGTCGTCTGCTTCTTCTACCTGCTGGCTCAGATGGCGGGCGCGGGCGGTCTCGTCTCGCTCCTGCTCGGCGTGGGCGACCAGCTCGGCCAGGCGCTCGTCATCACTGTCGTGGGTGCGCTCATGATCCTCTACGTGCTCATCGGCGGCATGAAGGGCACCACCTGGGTGCAGATCATCAAGGCGATCCTGCTCATCGCGGGCGCCGGCGTGATGACGGTGTGGGTGCTCGCCATCAACGGCTTCAACTTCTCGACGCTGCTCGACAATGCGGTCGCGGTCGCGGGCAACCCCGAGATCCTGAACCCCGGCATCAAGTACGGCGTCTCGGAGGTCGCGAAGGTCGACTTCCTCTCGCTCGGCCTCGCCCTCGTGCTCGGCACTGCGGCGCTGCCGCACGTGCTCATGCGCTTCTACACGGTGCCCACCGCCAAGGAGGCACGCAAGTCCGTCGTCTGGGCGATCTGGCTCATCGGCATCTTCTACGTGTTCACGCTCGTGCTCGGCTACGGTGCGGCGGCCCTCGTGGGCGCCGACGTCATCGCGGCGGCTCCGGGCGGTCCGAACTCGGCGGCACCGCTGCTCGCGTTCGAGCTCGGCGGTCCGGTGCTGCTCGGGCTCATCTCGGCGATCGCGTTCGCGACGATCCTCGCGGTCGTCGCCGGCCTCACGATCACGGCGGCGGCCTCCTTCGCCCACGACATCTACGCGAGCGTCGTGAAGAAGGGCAAGCCTGCACCGGGTGCCGAGGTCAAGGTGGCTCGTCGCACGGTCGTGATCATCGGCGTCGTCGCGATCGTCGGCGGCATCGGGGCGAACGGCCAGAACGTCGCCTTCCTCGTGGCGCTCGCGTTCGCGGTTGCGGCGTCGGCGAACCTGCCGACGATCGTGTACTCGCTCTTCTGGAAGCGCTTCACCACGCAGGGCGCCCTGTGGAGCATGTACGGCGGTCTCGCGTCGGCGATCATCCTCATCATCTTCTCGCCGGTCGTCTCGGGCTCCGTGACGTCGATGCTGAAGACGGAGGACATCAACTTCGCGATCTTCCCGCTCTCGAACCCGGGCATCGTCTCGATCCCGCTGGCCTTCTTCCTCGGCTGGCTCGGCACGGTGCTCGACAAGAAGAAGGAGGACCCACTGAAGCAGTCCGAGATGGAGGTGCGCTCGCTGACCGGCGTCGGCGCCGAGAAGGCGACGCAGCACTGAGCACTCCCGGCGGCGGGAAGTCCCACCCGCCGCCGGGAACCGTTTCGACCCGGCGGGAATGCCTGCCCATGCCGTGTCGAACGAACAGGCGGGGGCGGATGTCGCAACGTGATGTTGCGGCATCCGCCCCCGTTGTCGCGTGAGGTCACATGTTGATCATGTGGCCGGCGAGGCCGTGGTACGCCTCCTGCAGCGCCTCGGAGAGCGTCGGGTGCGTGTGCACGTTGCGGGCGAGCTCGAGGGCGCCGAGGTCCCACTTCTGCGCGAGGGTCAGCTCTGGCAGCAGCTCCGAGACATCCGGACCGATGAGATGCCCGCCGAGCAACTCGAGGTACTTCGCGTCGGCGACGAGCTTGACGAAGCCGACGGGCTCGCCGAGCCCGTTCGCCTTACCGTTGGCGCTGAACGGGAACTTCGCGACGACCACGTCGTAGCCCTCGTCGCGGGCCTGCTGCTCGGTGAGGCCGAAGCTCGCGATCTGCGGCTGGCAGAACGTGGCGCGCGGCATCATGCGGTAGTCGCCGAGTTCCATGGTCTCGGCGTCGCCGATCGTCTCGGCCGCGACGACGCCCTGCGCCTCGGCGACGTGGGCGAGCATGAGCTTCGCGGTGACGTCGCCGATGGCGTAGATGTGCGGCACGTTCGTGCGCATGCGCTCGTCGATCGCGATGGCGCCGCGCTCGGTGAGCGCTACGCCCGCCTGCTCGAGGCCGAAGCCCTCGACGTTCGGCGCGAACCCGACCGAGATGAGCGCGCGGTCGACCTGCAGGCTTCCGGCGTCGCCGTTCGCGCCCGTGTACGAGACGGTGACGGATGCCCCGTCGTCGACGACCGACTCCACCTTCGTCGACGTGAGGATCGGCACTCCGAGATTGCGGTACTGGCGGGTGATCTCCTTCGAGACTTCGACGTCTTCATTCGGCAGCGCCCGGTCGAGGAACTCGATGACCGTGACCTCGACCCCGTAGTTGCGCAGCACGTAGGCGAACTCCATGCCGATCGCGCCGGCGCCGACGATCGCGATCGAGCGCGGCAGTTCGCGGGTGAGGATCTGCGACTCGTAGGTGACGACGTTCTCGCTCAGTTCGACGCCCGGCAGCAGCCGCACGCGTGAACCGGTCGCGATGATGGCGTTCGCGAAGGTGAGCTGCTCGGCCTGGCCGTCGGCCCTCGCGACGTCGATCGCGTTCGGGCCCGTGAACGTTCCGCGCCCGTCGACCTCGGTGATGCCGTTCTTCTTCATGAGGAAGTGCACGCCCTTGACGTGCTTCTCTGACACCTGGCGGCTGCGGTCGAACGCGACGCCGTAATCGAAGTGCGCCTCGCCCGAGATGCCGAACGCCGCAGCCTGGTCGTGGAAGATGTGCGCGAGCTCGGCGTTGCGCAGCAGCGCCTTCGAGGGGATGCAGCCGATGTTGAGGCACACACCGCCCCAGTATCTCTCTTCGATCACGGCGACGCTGAGACCGAGTTGGGCGGCGCGAATCGCGGCGACGTAGCCGCCCGGGCCCGCGCCGAGGACGACGACATCGAAATGGCTGGTCATTCCGTCAGCCTATGCGCGCCGCACCGCGGAGCGGGAGGGGGAATCGAGGCCAGCGGATGCCGCGGCGGCCGTCCTTCGGCGGATTCCGGACAAGCACCCCGGCAGTCGCGTCGGGGCGTCGGCGGTCGAGCATACGCTCGATCGGTGAGCACCGACCAGCACGCCACCGTAGCTGCACTCGCCCCGAAGCGCACCGGTCGGTTGTCGACGTGGCCGCAGTTCCTCGGCATGGGCGTCGTCTGCGGCCGACGCCGCGTTCTCGCTCCGTGCTGACGCCGCAGGTGACTCTCAGTGCAGCCGGCGCCAGTCCGCCGGCATCGGAACCGCACCCCATGCCTCGTCGGGGGCCCAAGGTGTCCAGTCGGCGTCGAATGGCCAGGCTGCGCCGCGCGCGATCGAGGTGAGCTCCTCGCCGGCCATGCGAGCGCGTTCGGCGTCGGTGATCGCCATTGCGCCGACCTCGACGAGCCATGCCAGTTCGTCCTCGTCCTTGTAGTCGACCTCCCAGGGCCCGCCGACCGGGTCGCCCACGCCGACGACGTCGAGAGTCCAGTCCTCTGTGTCGAATCCGACGGCGGAGCGGCGCCACGGCTCCTCGAGGTTGCCGTACCAGACGCTGGTCCAGTCACGGCCGTCGTGCCAGCGCCACACCGACCACGGCTCGCCGTGTCGGTGCACCCGCACCACCGCGTCGCCGTTCCAGTTGCGCTCGAGGTGCGTGCCGTTCCACTCGTCTGGCAACACGAGGCGGCGGTTCGGCCCCGCTCCCCGGCCCGCCCTGGCGCGCACCGCGGAACCGGGCGGCGTGCAGATGACGGTCAGCTCGTCGGAGTCCGTGACCACGATGCCGGCGACCGCGAACCCGACGATGGTGCCGTGACTTCCGTATTGGTGGACGCCGCGGATCGCGACGCGCCTGCCGCGCTCGAACGGAGTGGGCTCGCTCGCATGCGCGTGGGGCGCATGCGGCGCGTCCTCGGTTGTGTGGTCGAGGTATGTCATTCCGGGAGCCTAGCGATGCGAGGGCTTGACAGCGGCTCGTAGACATGGTTGGTTAGTTACACAAGTAATGAACCAACCAAGGTTCGACACGCAAAGCAGACGGGCGGGTATGGACGAATCGCGTCCGATCTTCATCCAGATCGCTGAACAGGTCGAGAACGACATCATCGACGGGACGCTGCCGGAAGGCAGCCAGATCCCCTCCACGAACGAGTTCGCCGCCTTTCTGCGAGTCAACCCGGCCACAGCACTGAAAGGGGTGAATCGCCTTGTCGACGACGGAATCGTGGAGAAGCGAAGGGGTATCGGCATGTTCGTAACCGAGGGAGCCCGAGCGCGGCTCGTCGAGCGTCGCCGGGCCGATTTCGCCACCGAGTACATCAGACCTCTCATCATCGAAGCCGAGAAGCTCGGCATCGACATCAACGAACTCGCGGGCCTCCTCCGCGCAGAAAGGATCGAATCATGACCCGCACCGTGGTGCACGCCACCGGGCTGACCAAACGCTACGGCTCGTTCACCGCCGTCGACGCGGCCGACTTCTCGCTCGAGGAGAACCGCATCTACGGGCTGCTCGGCCGCAACGGCGCAGGCAAGACCACGATCATGCAGCTGCTCACCGGTCAGCTGTTCGCGAATGCGGGTCGGCTCGAGGTCTTCGGTCGCGAGCCGGCCGAGCACGCCGACGTGCTGCGCCAGATGTGCTTCATCGCCGAGTCGCAGCGCTACCCAGACGACTTCAGCCCGGCGCACGTCTTCAAGGCGGCACCGTGGTTCTTCGAGAACTGGGATGCCGCGTTCGCCGAGCGCCTCGTCGCCGACTTCCGTCTCCCGGTGAAGCGCCGCATCAAGAAGCTCTCGCGCGGCCAGCTCTCAGCGGTCGGCGTCATCGTCGGCCTGGCCTCGCGGGCGCCGATCACCTTCTTCGACGAGCCGTACCTCGGCCTCGACGCGGTGGCACGCCACATCTTCTACGACCGCCTGCTCGCGGACTACGTCGAGCACCCGCGCACCATCGTGCTCTCGACCCACCTGATCGACGAGGTCGCGAACCTCCTCGAGCACGTCATCCTCATCGATCAGGGCAAGATCCTCTTCGATCGGGATGCCGACGAGCTGCGAGGGTCGGCCACGACCGTCGCGGGTCCGCGGGCCGCGGTCGAATCGTTCGTGGCCGACCGGCCCGTCATCGGTCGCGAGGGCATCGGCGGACTTGCATCCGCCACCATCGACGGTCGCCTCGACCAGGGTGAGCGCATCAGGGCTGCCGAGCTCGGACTCGAGCTCGCGCCCGTCTCGCTCCAGCAGCTCATCATCCACATGACCGGCACCGACCTGAGTGCCGACTCGACCGATCAGGAGGTCGCAGCATGACCGCCGTCACCGCCGCACCCGTCGTGCGCACCGAGGCCCGCTCACGGGCCCACGAGATCTGGCGCATCGTGCGCCTGCACGCCGTCAACCCATCGGTCTTCTTCGGGGTGCCGTGGATCATCCTTGGCACTGCATGGGCGATCTCGCTCATCATCACGCTCATCATCCGGGCAGCCTCGGGCGGCAACGTGACCGCCGAGGACATGGAGGGCATGCGCTACAGCTGGGCGGTGCTCTCGCCGCAGTGGTACCTCGTCGTCGTCGGCGTGCAGGCGATCGGGCTCACCTTCTCGTTCGCCCTCGGCTTCGGGGTGACCCGCCGCGACTTCTGGCTCGGCACGAGCGTCATGTTCGTGCTCGTCTCCGTCATGTTCGCCGTCGCGATCGCGACGCTCGTGCAGATCGAGATCGCGACGAGCGGCTGGGGCCTCAACGCGCACATGTTCGATGCGCTCTGGTACGGGCAGAACTGGTTCGTCGACCTCTACACGGCCTTCTCTCTGCAGCTCATGGTGCTCTTCGTCGGAGCAAGCGTCACGACCGTGTACATGCGGTGGCGCATGAAGGGCATGCTGATCCTCGTCTTCAGCGCCATCGTACTGTTGCTCGCCGCGATCGCGACCATCACCCTGAGCCAGTCGTGGCCGGCGGTCGTCGCCTGGTTCGTCAGCATCGGACTCGTCGGCGTGTTCAGCATCTTGCTCGGCCTCGCAGCGGTGTTCGCGGTCACCGGGTACCTCGTGATCCGGCGGGCGACACCCCGCTGAGTTCACGAGTGCGGGTCGAGCCTGCCGAAACCTCTGGAGGATCGGCTGGTTTCGGCAGGCTCAACCCGCAAGGGCGTCATCCGGGAGGATGACGCCCTTCGTCGTCGAATGCGACTTCCGCCCGACGCGCCGCCCCGGCCCACCCCGGCAGGCTCGAGGGTATGAGTTCCTTCGTGATCGAGGCATCCGGCCTCAGCAAGTCATTCGGCCAGACGCACGCGCTCGCTGGCATCGACCTTCAGGTGCGCACCGGGGAGGCGCTCGCCATCATGGGGGCCTCCGGGTCGGGTAAGACCACGCTGCTGCACTGCCTCGCGGGCATCACCCGCCCCGACGCCGGCACCGTCGACTTCCAGTCCGGCGCCGGGCGCGTCGACGTGACGGCGCTCAGCGAGCGCGAGCGTTCCCGACTGCGCCGGGAGGCGTACGGGTTCGTCTTCCAGCAGGGGCTCCTCATCCCGGAGCTCACGGCGGTCGAGAACGTCGCGCTCGCACTCATGCTGAACGGCATGCCGCGCGCTCGCGCCGAGGAGTACGGCCGCGGGTGGCTCGCGGCGCTCGGACTCGCCGGCATGGAGGATCGCCGCATCGGCCAGCTCTCGGGCGGCCAGGCGCAGCGCGTCGCCATCGCGCGGGCGCAGGTCACCGGGGCATCCGTCGTCTTCGCCGACGAACCGACCGGCGCACTCGACTCGACCACCTCGGCCGAGGTCATGCAGGCGCTGCTCGACTCGACCACGGGCCAGGGCCGCACCCTCGTGCTCGTCACGCACGACGCGGATGTCGCGGGCCGCTGCTCGCGCATCGTGGACATGCGCGACGGTCGCATCGTCGGCGAGCGGGTTCCCGCATGAACGCCCGCATCGTGGACATGCGCGACGGCCGCTTCGTCGGCGAGCGGGTGCCCGGGGTGACGGCATGATCGCCCGCGTCGCGTGGCTGCTCGCCCGGCCCGGCACTGCCGGTGCGGCCGCCAGCCTCCTGCCCATCACCGCGTTCGCGATCGTGACGGCACTGCTGCTCACCGTGCTCGGCGGCGCCCAGTCGTTCTGGACCGACACCGGAGAGGACGTCACCTACCAGGCGCTCGCCGTCGTCGCACTCGTGCTGCTCGTGGTTCCGCTCGCCTCGCTCGGCGGGGCGGCCGCACGGCTCTCGGCGCGCCGGCGCGACGACCGGCTCGCGACGCTGCGGCTCCTCGGCGCGACGCCCGCGACGGTTTCGGCGCTCGCCGTGATCGAGTCGGTCGTGCTCGCCGTCGCCGGCGCCCTCGCCGGCGTAGTGCTCTACTTCGCGCTCGTGCCGTTGATCGCACTCATCCCGTTCCGCGGTGAGGCGCTCGGGGTCGACGGCGTGCTGCTTGCCCCCTTGATGATCGCAGGGGTCGTGCTCGGGGTGGCCCTGCTCGCCATCGTGAGCGCCTTGCTCGGCCTCCGCCAGGTCGTCATCTCACCGCTCGGCGTGCGCACGAAGCAGGACGCCCCGAAGCTGCACTGGCTGCGCATCGTGATCGGGGTCGCGGTCATCGCGATCGCCTTCCTCATGATGGCCGCGCTGCAGGTGGCCGGCTCGGCGTTGCTCATCCTCGCGATGCTCGGCGCCGCGTTCGGTGGCACGGTCGCGGTGCTGAACCTCATCGGACCTTGGGTGATCCGCCTCGTCGCACAGTCCCAGATGCGACGCGCGAAGGCCCCGGCACGACTGCTCGCGGCTCGTGCCGTGCTCGAATCGCCGAAGGCCGCGTGGCGGCAGGTCTCGGGGGTCGCGATGACGAGTTTCATGGCCGTGTTCGCCGGTACCGGGACCGCGCTGCTGAGTTCGTTCAGCGCGGGCGCCGACACCGGTGACGTGGAGCTCATGCACCTGATCGACGACCTCCGCACGGGCATCTTCATCGTCGTCATCGGCTCGTTCCTCATGGTCGCGTGCTCGGTCGGCGTAAACCAGGCCGCCGGCATCCTCGATCGCGGCGAGCTGTACCGCTCGCTCGGGATGCTCGGCATGCCGACGCAGACGATGGACGCGGCCCGCCGCCGCGCCGTCATGTCGCCGCTGCGAATCACGGCGATCGGCTCCGCGGTGACCGCGGCCGTCGTGATGCTGCCGCTCACGAGCCTCACGATCATCCTCGCCCCGTTGTCGCTCGCGGTCATCGCCGGCGTGCTCGCCGCCGGCATCGGCGTCGTCTGGCTGGGCCTGCTCGCGACGAAGCCGATGCTCGAGAGGGCGGCCGTCGCGGGGTGATGAGCGCGCGACGCGAGCCGCCGAGACCGGGATGCCCGGGAGCGCGACCGCCGCTACGCTCGAAGCATGACTGACGGGTCCATCGACGAACGTGATGCCGCGATGAGCGAGCTCCTCGGCATCCGTTCGAGCATCGACAACATCGACGCCGCCCTCATCCACCTGCTCGCCGAACGGTTCAAGTTCACGCAGCAGGTCGGCCGTCTGAAGGCGACGCATGGGCTGCCGCCGAGCGACCCCGACCGGGAACGGCGCCAGATCGCACGGCTCCGCGGCCTCGCGATCGACGCGCACCTCGACCCCGCGTTCGCTGAGAAGTGGTTCAACTTCGTCGTTGCCGAGGTGATCCAGCATCATGAGGAGCTGGCGAACGGTGCGGGCGCGGCCGGCACGGCTGACGAACTGTGAGCTGGTACCCGACCCGGCTCCCGTCACAGGCCGGCAAACGGTACCTCGTGACCGGTGCATCGGCAGACCTCGGGTTCTTCACGGCGGCTCGGCTCGCAGGCGCTGGCGCCCATGTCGTCCTCGTCGGGCACGACCCCGAGCGGCTCGGGGCGGCCATGGCCGCGATCCACGGCGCGCGCCCCGAGGCATCCGTCGAACCGCTCGTCATCGACATGGCCTCCCTCGATTCGGTGGGCGACGGTGCAGCACAGCTGGTGCAGCACCCGCCGTTCGACGGCGTCGTCACCAACGCGGGCATGGTGCGCGCGCCCGGCGCGCGCCTCGAGTCGCCCGACGGCAACGAGCTCGTGCTCGCGACGAACGTGCTCGGCCATTTCGCCCTGCTGGCCCGGCTGTTGCCGCGCCTCGCCCAGGGTGCGCGCATTGTCGCGGTCGGTTCGCTGAGGAGCCGGGTCTCGACGTTCCGGGTCGACGACCTGCAGCTGACCCGCGGTTACGACCCCTGGCGTGCGTATGCGCAGTCGAAGATCGCGATGCAGGTGCTCGCCTTCGAGCTCGACCGGCGGCTCAGGGCAGCGACGGTGCCCACTCGAGCGGCGCCGGCGTCGAGCCTCGTCGCGTACCCCGGTTACTCGATCAGCGTGCGCACCCCGATCGTGCCCGGGGTCAACGAGACGACGGCCGACGACCGGTTCGCCGACGCGCTGCCGGTGCCGTGGGCGCAGGGCAAGCACCGCGGTGCCGAGCCGACGCTGCATGCCCTCACCGCCCCTGACGTCGAGGGCGGCCAGTTCTGGGGTCCGCGCTTCGCGACGAAGGGCCCGCCGACCCTGCAGGTGCCGACCCGCACGTCGACGGATGCCACGATCGGCGCGCGCTTCTGGGTCGTCGCCGAACACGCCACGCGTATGACGTTCACCGTCGGGGGATGAGCCCCGACAAGCCGCGGCCCGGCCTCTTCGCCCGGCCGCGGGTGCGGAGAATACTCTCGCGCAGCGCGGTGGTCGTCGGCATCCTGCTCGCCGCGTTCGGCGTGATCGCCGGGCGCTATGGGTTCCTCTTCGCCGGCATCATCGTGGTGGGGCTCGGCGCGGCGATGGGCCCTGGGCGCATCCGGCGCTGATCTTCGACTATGTCAGGCTGATTTCACCCAGCTCGGGGATGTCGCTGATGCCGCAACTCAGGCGGTCAGCGTCGTCGCTTCGTGCAGCACCGGGAAGTTCACCGAGCGCGCGATGAAGCAGTAGTCGCCGATGCGCTCGTGCAGTTCGTTCGCGAGCTGCAGGTCGCTGCCCGCGGCGATCGTGACCCGCGGACGCAGGGTGACTTCACTGAACTGTCCGCTGCCGCCCGGTTCTTCGAGCATCGTGCCGGTCGGGGCATCCGTGTAGTCACTGACGACGACGCCGGCGCCTGCGGCGAGGGCGAGATACCAGAGCATGTGGCACTGTGCGAGCGAGGCGACGAGCAGCTGCTCGGGGTTCCAGCGTTCCGGGTCGCCGCGGAACGACGGGTCGGAGGAGCCTGCGATCGGCGGAAGGCCGTCGGCTGTGACGTCGTGGTTGCGACCGTACGCGCGATGCGCCGAAGTGCCGGTGCCGAGGTTGCCGGTCCAGCGCAGGCCGATCTCGTAGCGGTGGGTCGTGGTCATTCCGGGCTCCGTTCGGTGGCGATGCGGCTGGTGGTGAGGGCGTGGGCTGCGGCGGCCGCCCGCGCGCCGTCGGCATCGCCGGCGACGATGAGCGTGAGGATGCCGCGGTGCTCGTCGTGAACGGACACAACACGCTCGCGTTCGCCAAGCCGGTGGCGCGTCGAGACGACGATCTGGTCCCAGTAGCGGTCGAGCGTCGCGACGATGACAGTGTTGCCGGCGAGCTCGGCGATGTGCTGGTGGAAGCGGCGATTGCGCTCGGTCGCTGCAGGCAGGTCGCCGCTGCGCGTGAGCGCGTCCGTGTCATCGGCGATGGCTTCGAGTTCGGCGAGACGGGCGGGCGCAAGTTCGCCGCGGCGCACGAGGGTCGCGAGAGCGGATGCCGCGTGGCCGTCGAGCAGGGCACGGGCCTCGTACAACTCGGCGAGCTCCGCGGCGTCGCGCAAGTGCACCCGAACACCGCGGCCCTGCGCGACGACGAGTCCGTCAGCTTCGAGCCGCTGCAACGCCTCGCGCACGGGGGTTCTGCTCACGTCGAGCCGTTCGGCCAGCGATGACTCGCTGAACCTCGTCGTGCTGTCGAGTGCGCCGGCGAGCACGAGCTCCCGCAGTTCGCTGTAGACCGTCATGCCGAGAATTATTGCATGCAATAACAGATATTGCATCCATTCGAAGTGGTGCTCACGCGCCGCGCGGGGTTCACCTTCCGGTAACCACGTCGTCTCCCGGCGTTGGCGGCCGCTGCCTACCGTGGGCCAACGGAACACAGCATGCGCCCGCCTCGGGCGCAGCGGTCACGAAAGGTTTCCGATGAGACTCAACACCAAGGCCTGGCCCGCGATCGCGGCGGCGGCCCTCCTCGCTGCCGGCCTCGCCGCCTGTTCTTCGCCCTCCGCGGCCGATGACACCGCAGCGGATGCCTCGGGCGACGTGAGCTTCGCGGTCGACGAGAACACCCTCGTGTTCGGCGTCGTGCCCGACTCGGTCGACACCGAGACGAACTACCAGCCGCTCATGGACTACATCGCGCAGGAGACCGGCAAGACGGTCGAGTACCACGAATCCACCGACTACGCGGCGCTCATCGAGGCTGCGGTCGCCGGCAAGATCGACGTCGCCTCCTTCTCGGGCTTCACCTACGTGACCGCGACGAACAACGGCGCCACCCTCACCCCGATCTCCTCGATCATCACGGATGAGGGCCAGGAGCCCGGATACTTCTCGCAGGCGATCGTGCCCGTGGGCAGCGACATCACCGACCTCGCCGGCTTCAAGGGCAAGAAGGTCTGCTTCGTCGACCCGTCGTCGACGTCGGGCTACCTCTTCCCGAGCTACAACCTGTTGAACGAGGGCATCGACCCCGAGACCGACGTCACGCCCGTGTTCGCGGGCAAGCACGACGTCTCGGTCACCAAGACCGGTGAGGGTGTCGAGTGCGAGGCGGGCTTCGCGGAGGACAGCGAAGTCGAGAAGAGCGACAAGGTCGAGGTCATCGCCGAGACCATGGTGCCCGGTGCGCCGATCGTCATCTCGAACACGCTTCCCGAAGAGCTGAAGACCCAGCTCACCGAGATCCTCAGCGAGGTCACGATCGACGACATCATCGCCGCGGGCATCGAGAGCGCCGACACCGACGCGTTCCGGAGCGTCTTCTTCGCGACGTCGCCGGTCGACGACGCGTACTACGACACGATCCGCGACATCTGCGAGCAGACGAACGCGGAGCAGTGCCAGGGCTGACGCCCGGCACCTGACCCACGGTCGAAGAACTGCACGGAACCGGAACACGGAGCACCGCATGAGCATGCCAGTCGGCAACGAGGATCGAGTCGTCATCGACGTGACCGCACTCACGAAGGAGTTCGGCCGCACCGTGGCGCTGCAGGGGGCGTCGCTCACGGTCGCGAGAGGCGAGATCGTGGTGCTCCTCGGGCTGTCCGGTTCGGGCAAGTCGACGTTGCTGCGGCACCTCGACGGTCTCGAGACGCCGACCGCAGGTTCCGTGCGAGTGCTCAGCCAGGAGGTGCCGCGCCTCTCGGGGCGGCGCCTCCGGGCCCTGCGCAGTCGTATCGGCTTCGTCTTCCAGCAGTTCGAGCTCGTGCCCTCGCTCACGGTGCTCGAGAACGTGCTCACGGGTGCGCTCGCCGAGCTGCGCGGGCCGCGTCTCGGGCTCTGGAGCTACCCGCGGCGCCTGAAGCTCGCGGCGCTCGGTCATCTCGACCGCGTCGGCCTGCTCGACCGCGCGTACCAGCGCGCCGATACCCTCTCTGGTGGTCAGCAGCAGCGCGTCGCGATCGCGCGCGCCCTCATGCAAGGCCCCGAGATCCTGCTCGCCGATGAGCCCGTCGCCTCACTCGACCCAGAGTCGAGCGGGCAGGTCATGTCTCTCATTCGCGAGATCGCGATGGACGCGGGCCTGACGGTCGTCTGCAGCCTGCACCAGGTCGACCTCGCGCTCTCGTGGGGCGACCGCATCGTGGGCCTCCGGCACGGCGAGGTCGTGCTCGACACCCCCGCCGAGGGGCTCTCGAAGGCCGAGGTCATGGAGATCTACGGTCGCGTCGCGACGTCGACGACCGAGCTCGAGGCCATCGAGACCGAGCTTGCGGATGCCGCGGCCGACGCCGACGCCGTCGCCGAAGACGCAGCCCTGGCCGAGGGCGCGCTGCGATCATGACGACGCTCGCCGCGCCGCAGTCGCCACCTCCGCCACTTCCGCCGCACGCCGCGGCGACGCAGGCCTCGATCACCGAGCGGGCCCCGCGCCGCCGGGTCTCGCCGGAGCGGATCGCGGCGACGCTCACGCTCGGCGCGATCGTCGTGGCATCCGTCGTCGCGCTCGCCGACTCGGACATCTCGATCCCGAGCATGGTCGAGAGTTGGGGCAACGCCGAGCGGTTCTTCGCCCGCGTCGGCATCATCACGTTCCCCGAGCCGGGGGAACTCCTCTACCTGACCGCACTCACCGTCGGGCTCGTACTCTGCGGCACGCTGTTCGCCGCCGTCATCTCGGTGCCCGTCGCCTACCTCGCGGCCTCGAACACGACACCGGGTCGGGGCTGGCAGGCCTTCGGCCGCTTCCTCGGCGTCTTCACGCGGGCAGTGCCCGACGTCGTGCTCGCGATGGTGTTCGTGCTCATGTTCTCGCTCGGATCGCTGCCCGGCATCCTGGCGATCGGCATCCACTCGATCGGCATGATCTCCAAGCTCTTCGCCGACGCCATCGAGCAGATCGACGAGGGGCCGCGCCTGGCGATCCGTGCTGCGGGCGGCTCGAAGCTGCAGGAGTTCACGAGCGGAATCCTGCCGCAAGTGCTGCCGTCGTGGGTCGCGACGGTGCTGCACCGCAATGACATCAACCTGCGCGGCTCGGTCGTGCTCGGCTACGTCGGCGTCGTCGGCCTCGGCATGGAGATGTCGTTCGCGTTCAAGTCGCTGAACTACTCAGAGGGCCTCGGCATCGCGCTCGTCATGTTCGCGCTGTGCGTCGTGATGGAGATCGTCTCGAGCGTCGTGCGCCAGGCGATGCTCGGCGGCGTGCCGACGGGGCGCGGCATCGGCGATCGGGTCGTGCGCGGGGTTGGTCGAGCAGTCGCCGGTCGTGCAACTGCTGGTCGAGGAGCGAGCGCCAGCGAGCGTCTCGAGACTGCCGCGGCAGGTCTCGATACGCCTCCTTCGTCGGCTACTCGACCAACGATTGCGGCCGCCCTTCGCCGCCCGTGGGATGCTGTGCGCATCCGCAACACCGCCTGGGGCTGGGTCACGCTCGCGGTCGTCCTGGGCAGTGTGCTCGTCTGCAACGTCCAGTGGGGTGACCTCATCACGTTCTGGGCGAAGGTGCCGGCGATCGCCGCGGCGTTCTGGCCGCCGAGTTTCGGCAACTACGACGCGGCCACGATGTTCGGCGCGATGGCGCAGACGATCGGCATCGCGCTCGCCGCGACCCTGCTCTCGTTCGTCCTGTCGGTCTTCATCGGCTCGCTCGCAGCGCGGAACGTCGCGCCGAACGGTACCGTGCGCGGCTCGATGCGGTTGCTGCTCGTGGTGATCCGCGGCATCCCCGAGGTGATTCTCGCGATCGTGCTCATCGTCATCACCGGACTCGGTACGCAAGCCGGCACGCTCGCGCTCGCCTTCGGTGGCATCGGACTGCTCGGCAAGCTCATCGCCGACTCCTTCGAAGAGGTCAAGCCAGGCCCCGAGCGTGCGTTGCGAGCGACCGGTGCGAGCCGCGGTCAGGTCTACGCGTCGGCGACCGTGCCGCAGGGCACCCGGGCGCTCATCGGGCACAGCTTTTATCTGCTCGACACGAACATCCGGGCGGCCACGATCCTCGGCATCGTGGGTGGTGGCGGCGTCGGCTACTACCTGCTGAACGCCGGCCAGGGTTCGAACTACGCGGTCGTCACGGCGATCGTGCTGATGATCCTCGTGACGGTGCTCATCGTGGAGGGCATCGCCATGTGGATGCGGCGGGTGTTCCGATGAACACGAGCCCGATGAACACGAGCCCGATGAACAGTGCAGGCTTCGACGTCGCCGTCGTCGGCTCGGGCATCATCGGCCTCGGTGCAGCGCTCGCCGCGCACCGGCGCGGGCAGCGGGTCGTCGTGATCGAGCGGGGCAGCGAGGCATCCGGGGCATCCGTGCGCAATTTCGGTCACTTGTGCTTCACACCGCAGGTCGGCCTCGCCCGTGAGTTCGCGCTCGCGTCACGCGAACTGTGGCTCGGCCTCTCGCGGGATGCGGGGGTGTGGCTGCGCGAGTCGGGCACGTTCGTCGCCGCGCGTCGTGACGACGAGCTCGCGGTGCTGCGCGAGTTCGCCGGCGTGCGCGGCGCCGGCGAGGTCGAACTCCTCTCGGCAGCCGACACCGATGCGCGGATGCCGCTGGCCCCGGGCACAGCCGTCGGCGGCGCGTTCCTCCCGCTCGACCTGCAGGCGAACCCGCGTCAGGCCGTCGCCGCGCTCTCCGCACACCTCGAACGCGAGGGAGTGGAGTTCCGTCGCCGCACCGCGGTCGGTGGTGTGCGGCCCGGCCGGGTCGACACGAGTCGAGGCCGCATCGACGCCGACCGCGTCGTCGTCGCGGTCAACCACGACATCGACCTGCTCTACCCCGAGGTCGCCGAACGGCACGGCATCGTGCGCTGCGCACTCGACATGCTGCGCGTCTCGGCGCCGCTGCGGATGCCACTGGCCGCACCGCTCCTGACCGGGTGGTCGCTCGTTCGGTACGGCGCGTTCTCGGCCGGGCCAGCGGCATCCGCACTGCGCGAGCGACTGCACGCCGAACAACCCGCACTGGCCGCGCTCGACCTCAACCAGATGTACACGCCACTGCCCGACGGCACCCTCATCGTGGGCGACACGCACGCTCGCGGCGCGACCGCGTTGCCGTTCCAGAGCGAGTTCGCGTTCGAGTCGCTCATCGAGGTGACCCGGGAACTCTTCGGCATCGACTCGCTGCGTGTCGTCGAGCGCTGGCAGGGCGTGTACGCGAGCGGGCCCGACGACTTCCTCATCGAGGAGGTCGAACCCGGCGTGCACCTCGCCGCCGCGACGACCGGCATCGGCATGACGACGGGGCTCGGCCTCGCCGATCACGTCGTCGAGAGATTCTCCGGCGAATCGCCGGCAACGGGTGAGCGGGCATCGACCGCGGCACCCGCCACGACCACCCTGCAGAAAGGCGCATCATGACCACGAACCCGCCCGTCGGCCTGTCCGACGACGAACTCGCCGAGCTCGACGAACTGGCCGAACTCGGCGAGGCGGCGGCCGATCTCGAAGCCGATGACCTGGAGCGCGAGCTCGAGCACGACCTCGATGCCGACGACCTCGACGACGAGTTCGACGACGACGCCATCGAGCTCATCGTGCTCGACATGGCCGGCACGACCGTCGTCGACGACGGCATCGTCGAGCGGGCCTTCGTGCTCGCCGCCGAGCGCACCGGCATCGTGCCCGACGACGAGTTCGACACGGCGCTCGAGTACGTGCGCGACACCATGGGGCAGTCGAAGATCGAGGTCTTCCGCGTGCTCACCGACGGCGACGAAGATGCCGCGCAACGGGCGAATACGGCGTTCGAGGGTGCGTACGCCGAGCTCGTCGCGAGCGAGGGAGTCGCCGAGATCGAGGGCGCCGCCGACGTCATCAGGGAGTTGCGCGAGGCTGGGGCATCCGTTGCGCTCACGACCGGCTTCGCTGCCGCCACCCGTGACGCGATCATCGACTCGCTCGGCTGGCACGGCCTCGCCGACCTCGTGCTGTCACCGTCCGATGCGGGCCGCGGCCGGCCGTACCCCGACCTGCCGCTCACGGCGCTGCTGCGCACCGGGGCGTCGGCCGTCGACGCGATCGTCGTCGTCGGCGACACCGTGAGCGACATCGAGTCGGGCGTGAACGCCGGCGCGGGCCTCGTCGTCGGCGTGCTGACCGGCGCACACGACCGCGACGCGCTCGCCGCGGCCGGTGCCGACGCCATCATCGACAGCATCGCCGAACTGCCCGCGCTGCTCGGCCTGCGCGGGGAGTAGGCGAGTGTCGATGCACACCGTCGTGCGGGTCGGCGAACTCGACGTGATCGTGAAACCCTCCCCGGTCGCAATGGTCTGGAACGAGCCGGGGCGACCGCACGATGCGCTCGCCGCACCCGGAGTGCGGCTCGCAGAAGGTGAAGCCCTCGTCGAAGTCGAGCTCGCGACGATCTGCGGCTCCGACGTGCACACGGTGCGGGGCCATCGCGCCGCACCCGCACCCCTCGTGCTCGGGCACGAGCAGGTCGGTCGCGTCGTCGCCATCGGCGAGGGTGCGATGCGCGCCGACGGGCTCCCGCTCGAACTCGGCGACCGCGTCGTCTGGTCGGTCACCGTCAGTTGCGGCGACTGCGATCGGTGCCGCCGCGGCCTCACCCAGAAGTGCCGTTCGCTCGCCAAGTACGGGCACGAGCGCGTGCACCGTGGCTGGGAGCTCTCGGGCGGGTTCGCCACGCACGTGCAGCTGCGCGCCGGAACGGCGACCGTGCGGGTGAGTGAGATGCTGCCCGCATCGGTGGCGGCGCCCGCTTCGTGCGCGACGGCGACGGCCGTGGCGGCGCTCGACGCGGCATCCGCTCGGGTCGATCTCAACGGCGCACTCATGCTCGTGACCGGGGCGGGAATGATCGGCCTCACGGTCGCAGCGATGGCGATCGAAGCGGATGCCGAGGTCATCGTCTCCGATCCGGATGCCGCGCGGCGTGCGTTCGCCCGCAGCCTCGGCGCCGTCGCCGTCGACCCGGCAGCGCGCGGCGCTTCGCCCGAACGGCTGCACTCCGCGTTGGACCGCTTCGCGGCGCGCGGGATGCCCGAAGTGCTCGTGGCGATCGAGGCCTCCGGATCCGCCGCCGCGGTGCGCACCGTCGTCGAGACCATCGGGGTCGGCGGCGTCGCCGTGCTCGTCGGCAGCGTCTCGCCCGGGTCGGAGGTGAGTCTCGACCCCGAGTCGCTCGTGCGCCGGCTCGTGACGATCACCGGGGTGCACAACTACGCGGCCCCGCAGCTCGTGCGCGCCGTCGAGTTCCTCGAGCGGTCGTGGCGGGAGTTGCCCCTCGACGAGCTCGTGGGCGCGACGCATCCGCTCACCGAACTCGACCTCGCCATCGACGAAGCCGCGACCGGCCTGCATGTGCGGGTCGGGGTGGCGCCGGGCCGCCGGCCCGTGTGAGCTGCACCCGTGGTTTCGGTCCGTCGCGATTCCGGGCGAGTCCGGAGCATGGAGTCGTAGGCTGATTCGATCATGCGCGTGATCAGTTACAACCTTCGGAAGCACCGGGCGAGCGGCGAACTCGTCGGCATCGTCGAACGGTACTCGCCCGACATCCTGTGCCTGCAGGAATGCGACACGCACGACCTGCCCCAGCAGATCGACTCCCTCGAACTGGTCGACGCGACGCAGAGCAATCGCCTCGGCCTCGCACTGTACTATCGCGCCGACCGGTTCCGGGCGGTGCGCGTGCAGACGTTCGTGCTCAAGAAGTCGCTCCACGACCGGTTGCTGGCACCCGCTCACGAGCGACTCATCGGAGTGCGTCTCTTCGATCTGGAGGCGCAGCGCGAGGTGATCGTCGCGTCGTTCCACGCGGCGCCGCTGACCGCGCTCAACTCGTTGCGACGGCACCAGATCAAGTCGGCGCTCGGCGAGCTGCAGTTTCTCGGGCCCGGTCTGCCGACGCTCATGGTGGGCGACTACAACTACCCGATCTTCAAGGAGAACCTCGGCGAGAAGGTGCGCGACTCGGGGTACGACCTGACCCTCAGCGACAAGCGCACGTACACGCGGTACAAGTTCTTCCGCGGGCACTTCGACCTCGCGACCTCGGTCGGGCTCGACATCGTCGGCATCGAGACGCTCGCGCGAGGCTCGTCCGATCACATGCCGATTCTCGTGGACGCGAACTACAGTGAGCCCGGTTCGGTGGGCGGCGCGGGGGCCGTGGGTTCGGTGGGTGCCGCGGGTTCGGCGGGTGCCGCGAGTTCGGCGGGTGCCGCGAGTTCGGTGAGCGTGGTGTACGAATCGGGCGCGGTCAGCGAAGCAGACGAGCCGAGCATTCCGGGCGCGGCAGGCATCCCGTGATCAGCCGCGAGCTCGCGCTCGCGTTACGGGAGGCCGGGCTCACGTGGCATCCGGAATCTGGTGACCGCTTTCAGCTCGACCTGCCCGACTCGGTCGAGACCGAGGTCGAGGCCGACGTGTTCACGGTCAGCGAGATGACGATCGAGGCGCACCGGTTCCCGACCGGCACCATGCTCGGGTTCAACGGCACCACCGAGTGGGCGCTCGACTCGGTCTCGATCGGCGACGCCGTGTGGCTGCCCCGAGAAGACCAGCTCCGGGAGCTGCTGCGATCGACATTCCGTGCGCTCCGGCGACTCGACGACGCGTTCGAGGTCGAGGTCGATCTCGCCGGCGAACAGCGGCGCTTCGAGCATCCGGATGTCTCGGAGGCCTACGGCCGAGCCCTGCTCGAGCTCATCGGCCGGTCGCGATGACGGATGCCGCGGGCGACGCGCCGGCCGGCATGGGTGATGCCGGCGGGCTCACCGTCGCGCAGGGCGTTACGGAAGCGGTCGCGCAGGCAGTTGCCGCCCTCCGTGTCGGCGCAGCTCGCGACGAAGCGCTCGCCGAGTACGTGCCGGAACGGCGAGTCGTGGGAATCCCGCGCGCTGCGAGGATGAGCTCGCTCGGCCGGGTGTGGCGGCTCGGTGCGCTGCTCCTCGCTGCCGACGGCGGCCTCTTCGCGACGGGCAGGGTGGTGCGGGCCGAACTTCCTGCCCGTCGCAGCACACCGGCGGCGGCGATCGCCGAGCAGCGCGCCTTTCGGGCTGCTGCGATCAAGGGTGGCTTCAGCGAGGGCGAGACCGTGAACTTCGACGCGGCACCGGTCAGCCTCGTCGAACTGGCTGGCGCCGGGGCATCCGGACCTCTCGTGGTCGTCGGCGATGCGGTGTTCGTACGCTGGAATCCGGCCGGGCCCGATGCGCTCACCGCCCTCGACCGGTATCTCGCGGACCGCATCGAGCTGCTCGTGAACCCGCCGTCGGGCGCCTGAGCTGCTTCCGGGCTGCGCGCGATTTGCGCATTTGCTAGTGTCGACGATCGTGTCCTGTAATTTCTCGGCAATGATCATTCGGCCCCGCACCGCCTGAGGCGGGGCGACCGAACACTTTTCGCGTCCCTCCGCCTCGGCCATAACCCTGGCCGCGGTGCGTCTTCGGCGTGCCCGGCTGACGATCCTCGCCAGCGGAGCTTTCATTGCGCACACACACTTCTTCTTCCACCTCTGCCCACCCATTTGCGTCCGACGTCGGCGGCCGCCACGAGCTCGGGCAGAACTTCCTCGTCGATCAGAGGGTCGTCGAACGAATCGTCACGTTGACCGCCCGGACACCGGGCCCGATCGTCGAGCTCGGTGCCGGGAGCGGTGCACTCACGCGCCCGCTCGTCGACCTCGGGAGGCCGCTCACCGCGCTCGAGATCGACCCTCGGCGAGCGGCCGCGCTGCGTCGTGATCTCGGCAGTGCAGCGACAGTCGTGCAGGCCGACGCGCTCACGTGGCGGTACCCCGTCGAGCCGCACGTGGTCGTCGGCAACGTGCCGTTCCATCTCACGACGGCCATCATGCGATCGCTCCTCGCCCGCGCGCACTGGACCGACGCGGTTCTCCTCACCCAATGGGAGGTCGCGAGGCGACGCTGCGGGGTCGGTAGCTCGAGTCTCCTGACGGCCCAATGGGACCCGTGGTTCGAGTTCACGCTCCACGGGCGCGTGCCTGCGCGCGCGTTCCGACCGTCGCCGTCGGTCGACGGCGGGGTCTTCACCATGGAGCGGCGTCGGCGGCCGCTCGTCGACATGGTTGATCGCCCGGCGTACCAGGCATTCGTCGCCGAGGTCTACCGCGGGCGCGGGCGGGGGCTCGCGCAGATCCTGACGCGAACGTCGCGACCGCTGAGCACCGATCGAGCGCGGATGCTGCTGCGCACACTCGCGATCCCCGACCACGTGCTGCCGACGAGACTCACGTGGCAGCACTGGGCCGCCGTCTGGACGGAAGTCCGATCGAGCACCGGAACGAGCACCGGAACGAAGACCCGTTCTCGCCGCGGACCCCAGCGCGAGCCGCGGACGCGCGGCGCTAGCGGAGGTCGCGGGTGAGGCGAACGCCGAACGGATGGGGCCCGGCGGCGAACCACACGATCGAGCCGACGAGCGGGAAGCAGATCACCGCGATCGCCCAGACCCACCGTTCGAGCTCGTTCAGCTCGTCGCTGCGGAAGATGCGCGACACGACCCAGAGGATGACGGCGAGGTACCCGACGGCCAGCACGAGTGCGACGAGGTTCCAGGCGAAGAATCCGTCCAATGTCTCATCCGTTCGTCGCGATCGAGCGCAGCAGGTGCTCGTCACCGACAGGCTACCTTCACGCCCGGTGCATTCGGGCGTTCACCGCCAGAATGGGTGCATCGGCATGGGGAGGGCGCATGAGGTGGTACCGCACCGACGCGGCCCGCGACTTCGCCGTTGCCGCCAACGACGGCATCATCACCACCGCCGGTGTGCTGCTCGGTTTCGCCGGCGCCGGCGCAACGAGCACGACGCTCCTCGTCGCCTCGCTCTCGGCCCTCGTGGCGGGCTCCGTCGCGGGCTTCGGGGCGAAGTACGCGGAACTCGCGGCCGAGCGCGACACCGAGCGGGCGCTGATCGTCGAGACGGAGCGCGACATCAGCGAGGACGCGAGCGACGATCTCGAGGACCTCGCCGCGCACTTCGTCGATCGCGGTGTGCCGCGCGACCTGGCGCGCGAAGTCGCCCAGCGGATGCACGCGCATGACGCCGTCGGTGCCCAGCTCGAGGCCGAGCACGGCATCGACGAACCGATGCCGGCTTCGGGCCCGTTGCTCGGCGCGTTCGCGAACGCGGCGGCACTCGCCACCGGCTCGCTGCTTCCGTTGATCATGCTGCTCTCCTATCCGGCCGCCTGGGAGGAGTGGGCGGTCGCCGTCGCGACCCTCATCTCGCTCGCCGTGACGAGCGTGCTCATCGCGCTCTCTGCGCGCACCTCCGTGCCCCGGGCGCTGCGCCGCACGATCGGCATCGGCGTGGCGACGATGGGGCTCAGCTTCCTCGCGGGTCTCCTCGTCTTCTGAGCGGGCGCGCGGAGTCAGCGGCCGCGGCCACCTACTCCGCGGCCACCGGCGCCGGTCTCGCTGCCATGGCTGTGGCGATGGCCGTCGCTGGCGCGCGGATGCAACGCACGACGACGCTGATGACGATCGCGAGTGCGAACACCGCGATCGGCACCCAGATGAGGGTGGCCTGCCACGACTCGGAGGCCACGGTCAGAACCCGTAGGGTGTGACCGGGGCGAGCGTGCCACGCCGCATCGCGTCGAGTACGGCGAGCTCGTGCGGCACGACCGGGTCGGGCAGGCCGTCGAGCGGGAACCAGGCGAGCTCGGCCGCCTTGTCTTCCATCGGGCGAGGCTCTCCACGCCATTCGGTGGCGGCGAAGAACACGTCGATGCGTTCGTCGATCGCCCGATGCGGCGTGCCCTCGGTGCGGTGCATGACGGTCAGCACCGTGAGCGCCGACTCGTCGAGATCGACGCCGAGCTCTTCGCGGGTCTCGCGAACCGCGGCCGCGAGTAGCGACTCTCCGGCCTCGACATGACCCGCCGCGCCGCACGCCCAGTGCTCGTCGAAGTACCCCGTGCCGTGGCGCAGTTGCAGCAGCACTTCGTCGCCCCTTCGCAGCACGACGTAGGCGGCCGGGATGACCGCGAATCTGCCGTGCGACGCGGCATACGCCTCGGTGTACACGGTTCCGTCGGACTCGGTCATCGGGTCTCGATACGCTTCGCTACACGACCAACAACTCGACCGGCGTGCGTCAGTACCCGACGATGGGCCCGAACGCCTCGGCGAGCGGGGCGCGGTTCACACCGCGCAGCTCGTCGATGGAGACGGTGAAGAGACCCTGCACTTCGAGGGCGGCGGATGTCGCATCCGTCACGCCGATGCGCCGCACCGGGTAGTCGCGGCCCTCGCAGAGCCCACGGAACTTGACGTCGTCTTCGCGGGGCACCGTCACGATGACCCGGCCGGAGGACTCGGAGAAGAGTGCGGTCGCGAGGTCGATGCCGGCGTCGCCGGCGACCTCGTCGAGCACCACGCGGGCGCCGAGGCCGAAACGACCGACCGCTTCGGCGAGGGCGACCGCGAGGCCGCCATCGGAGAGGTCGTGGGCCGAATCGATGAGCCCCTCGATCGCAGCCGCGTTGAGCAGCTCGGCGAGGCGCTTCTCACCGGCGAGATCGACGGCCGGCGGGCGTCCGCCGAGGTGGCCGTGCACGACGCCGGCCCACGCGGAGCCGTCGAGCTCGAGCGCGGTGTCGCCCAACAGGTAGATGTTGTGCCCGTCATCCTGCCAGCCCGACGGGATGCGGCGGGCGACGTCGTCGATCACGCCGAGCACGGCGATCACGGGCGTCGGGTGGATCGGCACATCGCCGGTCTGGTTGTAGAAGCTGACGTTGCCGCCCGTGACGGGAATGCCGAGGTCGAGGCATCCGTCTGAGAGGCCCTCGACCGTCTCGGAGAACTGCCACATGACCTCGGGGTTCTCGGGGGAGCCGAAGTTCAGGCAATCGGAGACGGCCGCCGGCACCGCGCCGGAGACGGCGACGTTGCGGTACGCCTCGGCGAGGGCGAGCTTCGCGCCCTGGCGCGGGTCGAGCTGCGAGTAGCGCCCGTTGGCGTCGGTCGCGATGGAGACGCCGAGGCCGGACTCCTCGTCGACGCGCACCATGCCCGCGTCGTCGGGGTAGCTGAGCGCCGTGTTGCCGAGTACGTACTTGTCGTACTGGTTCGTGACCCACGCGGCATCCGCCTGGTTCGCCGAGCCGATGAGCTGCAGGAACTGCGCGCGGATCTCGTCAGGCGTCGTGGGCCGGTCGAGCTTCGCGGCGGTGTCGGCCTGCAGCGCGTCGATCCAGGTGGGGTAGGCGACGGGGCGCTCGTAGACGGGGCCGTCGACGGCGACGGTGCGCGGGTCGACGTTCACGATCTCTTCGCCGTGCCACATGATGCTGAGGCGGCCGGTGTCGGTGACCTCGCCGAGCACGCTCGTCTCGACGTCCCACTTCGCGACGACCTCGAGGAAGCCGGCGAGCTTCTCGGGGCGCACGATCGCCATCATGCGCTCTTGACTCTCGCTCATGAGGATCTCTTCGGGCGTGAGCGTGGGGTCGCGCAACAGCACGTCGTCGAGCACGATCGCCATGCCGCCGTCGCCGTTGGAGGCGAGCTCGGAGGTCGCGCACGAGATGCCGGCTGCGCCGAGGTCTTGGATGCCCTCGACGAGGCCGCCCGCGAAGAGCTCGAGGCAGCACTCGATGAGTACCTTCTCTGCGAAGGGGTCGCCGACCTGCACCGCGGGGCGCTTGGTCGGGCCGCCCTCGGCGAAGGTGTCGGAGGCGAGGATCGACGCGCCGCCGATGCCGTCGCCGCCCGTGCGGGCGCCGAAGAGCACGACCTTGTTGCCGGCGCCCTTCGCGTTGGCGAGGTGCAGGTCTTCGTGGCGCATGACGCCGACCGCGAGGGCGTTCACGAGCGGGTTCGCCTGGTAGATCGGGTCGAACCAGGTCTCGCCGCCGATGTTCGGCAGGCCGAGGCAGTTGCCGTAGAAGCTGATGCCCGACACGACGCCGTGCACGACGCGTGCAGTGTCGGGGTGGTCGATCGCGCCGAACCGCAGGGCGTCCATGACCGCGACCGGGCGGGCGCCCATGGAGATGATGTCGCGCACGATGCCGCCGACGCCGGTTGCTGCGCCCTGGAACGGCTCGATGTAGCTCGGGTGGTTGTGGCTCTCGATCTTGAAGGTGACCGCCCAGCCCTCGCCGACGTCGATGACGCCCGCGTTTTCACCCATGCCCACCATGAGGTTCTTCTTCATCTCGGGCGTGACCTTCTTGCCGAACTGCTTCAGGTAGATCTTGCTCGACTTGTAGGAGCAGTGCTCGCTCCACATGACGGAGTACATCGCGAGTTCGGCGCTCGTGGGGCGGCGGCCGAGGATGTTGCGGATGCGCTCGTACTCGTCGGGCTTCAGGCCCAGCGCGGCGTACGGCTGCTCCTTTTCAGGAGTCACTGCGGCGACCTCGACGGTGTCGAGCGCCGGCGTCGCGGTGCTCCCTGAGCCCGTCGAAGGGGCAGCGGTGTTGGCGGGGGCTTCAGTGGTCACGAGTGGCGAGCTCCAGAGAACGGCGGCGAGCGGATGCCGCGGGGCGGATGCCTGACCCCGCAAGTCTACCGGCCGCTGTGGTGCGACTGCGGCGCCCCGACCGGGCGCTGTGGTGCGACCGTGGCGCCCCCGACCCGGCGCTGTGGTGCGACCGTGGCGCCCCGACCGGGCGCTGTGGTGCGACCGTGGCGCCCCGACCGGCCGTTGCGATGCGACCGGTCTCACGCAACCGCTGTGACCACTCCGGCGGCCGAGGCTGAGGTGGTGGGCACGGGCACGGGCATGGGCACAGGCGTGGGCAACGACCGCTGCCGTTCGACCTGCGGCGAATTGTCGGGATGCCGTGCTGGGCCATGGCGAGACAGGAGGTGACGCGCTGCCACATTGCCCGGTCGGGGCCGTTGCTCGGGGTCGAGGTGTGCGGGCGGGACGAACCAGCTGCGAGCATCGCGGATGAAGATGCTCCACCCGTCGTCGTGGACCCGATGATGATGGAAGCTGCAGAGCATGATGCCGTTCGCCACGTCGGTGCGGCCACGGTGGCGCTTCCACCACGCGATGTGGTGAGCCTGGGCATGCGACGGGGGTCGGTGGCAGCCCGGCCATGCGCAGCCGCCGTCTCGTTCGACGAGCGCGATCTTCTGGGCCGGGGAGAATCGCCTTGCCGCGCGGCCGAGCTCGAGGGGTTCGCATCCGTTGCGCATGAGCAGCGGGGCGACCCCGGCCGACTCGGCGAGTTCGCGCGCGGTGGTGGCCGACACGGGCTGATCGACGCCGTCGATGTTCGCGTGCCCACGCCCTGTCACGAGCGCATCGACATCGATGCGGGCGACGACGCTGACCCCTCGAAGTGCTGGCGGTGCGGCCGCGCTCGAGAGGGACAGCCTCGCGATGTCGGCCAGCGCATCGGCGTTCATCTGCCCGATCGTGCGTTCTTCGCGGAAGAGGGGGTCGGCGGCCTCGACCTCGCCGTCACCTGGGTCGGACACGAAACCTGCGCCAGAATCGCCGTCAGCGTTGCCGTCAGCGTTGCCGTCGGCGCCGGAGCCGGGCGCCGTGTGGTCGCCCGTCGCCCCGAACGGACGCTTCGCATCTCGTGCCCGGTGCAGTTCGGCACCGACGAGCGCCTCGATCGCGAGCTTGATCGGTGCCCCGTTCGCCGGATCGAACGCGCCCTTCAGATTGATCATGCCCGCCGCGTCTTGCCAGATGGAGAGACCTCGCCGGGACCGGAGCTCGTCTTCGCGCGGCTTCACACCGTCTGGATCGAGGTGCGCTTCGAGCTGTTTGATCAAGCGCGTGAGCCCGTCGACGCCGACCATCGGAGCGCGGTCGACGAGGAGCAGTTCTGCGGCGTCGACCTCGTCGCGCGCGACGACCGGCGGCAGGTGGTCGAGAAACCGGCGGATGACCTCGGCCGCAGCGACGCCGAGCGTGCCTGCATCGAGCGCGGAAGCAACATGCGGATGCCGCGGGGGCAGGGCCTCGCCGGTGAACGAGGCACGGTGGCTCGTGGCCTGACCCACCGCGACGAGCCGTGCGGCATCGGAGTAGCGGCCGCCGGTCGTCTGTGCGATCAGCCGCTCGGGCGAGGAGAAGCCGTGCTTTCGCGACAAGTCGTCGCCGTCGCCACCGCCACGCGAGCGCTCGGCGATGCCGGCTGCGCAACGTGCTTGCAGGGCCTCGACGCGGCGACCGAGCCTGGCCAACGACTCGGTCGCGCGCATGAGCCCGTCGTCGCTCATGACGCCGATGTCGGCCTCAGCGTCGCGCGACGCGGCGAGCAGGGCTCCCGCCCACTCCTGCAGCACCGACGCGCACACCGCTTCGAGTTCGCGGAGTGCTGCAGGGGCTTCGGGCATGTCACTATTCTAGCGGGTTTCAGACTCAAATACGAATGAATGTTCGAATGTGGAGAACTCGAGTGGGACGCCCCGAGGTGCACCGCCCCGAGGTGCACCGCCCGAATGCGCCGCCCCGAAGCGCGCCGCCCCGAGGTGCACCGCCCCCGGAACCCGAGCCGCCCACGAGCCACCCGCGAACCTCCACGAACCCCGCGAACCCCCACGAACCACCTGCACCCAGCGGCATCCGCTCTGTAGACTGAACGCGGTCGCCGCATTCTCGGCGGCCCTGGGCGCGCACATCAGCGCGCAGTCGACCCGCCGTCGGCCACTCGCGGAGCCCCGCCCCGCCGTCCGCGGGGAACGCCCTTCGCTCAGGTACTCCCATGACGCCGTCCACTCCCGTCGATCGAACCGACACCACGCCCGCCCTCGCGCCGCCGTTCCCGTGGCTCGGCCTCATCGTGCTCGCCGCCGCCGTCTTCCTCTCGGTCACTATCGAGATGATCCCGACGGGCCTGCTGCCCGACATGAGCCGCGAGCTCGAGGTCAGCGAGCCCCTCATCGGCCTGCTCGTCACCGTGTTCGCCGCGACCGTCGTGGTGCTCACGGTGCCGCTGTCGGCCCTGACCAAGCGGATGCCGCGACACACCCTCATCGTCATCGCGCTCGCCGTGCTCGCGGTCAGTTGCGTGCTCACCGCGTTCGCGCCGAACTACGGCACGGTGCTCGCCACCCGCATCCTCGGCGGCGCAGCCCACGGCCTGTTCTGGTCGGTCGTCGGTGCGTACGCAGGCCACCTCGTGCCGAAGGAGCAGCTCGCCCGCGCCGTCTCTATCAGCGTCGCGGGCGGCTCGCTCGCGTTCGTGCTCGGCGTTCCGCTCGGCACGGCGCTCGGCCAGGCCTTCGGCTGGCGGCTCGCGTTCGCCGGAATCGGCGTGCTCACACTCCTCGGCGCCCTCCTCGTCTGGCGATTCCTTCCTCCAGTACGGCACCATGCGGGCGAGACGGATGCCGCGCCGCTCCGTCTGCGCAGTGATCCCACGTTCGTGCCCGTACTCGTCGTCTGCCTGATCACCGCGGTCACGATGGTCGGTGCGTACACCTTCTACACCTACGTCGCGCCCTTCATCACCGAGGTCATGGGACTGCCGGCCAGCGCCATCAGCCCGATGCTGCTCGCCTACGGCATCGCGGGCGCGGTCGGCCTCGTGTTCGCGGGAACCGTGCTCGGACGCCGCCCCACCGTCGGACTCGCCGTCGCGCTCATCGCGACGGGCCTCGGCGTCGCGGGTCTCGCGCTCTTCCCGCAGGTGCCGGGCGTCGGCATCGCGTGCTTCCTCCTGTGGGGCACGGCGTTCGGGGCGCTCCCGCCGATGCTCAACACACGCTTGCTGCATTCGGCGTCGGCGCGCATCCGCGATGCCGCGGCATCCATCTACACGACGGCCTTCAACACCGGCATCGGCGGCGGGGCGCTGCTCGGCGCGATCCTGTTCGGCGTGATCGGGCTCGGCGGACTTCCGTGGGTCTTCGTGGCGCTGCTCGCGTGCTCGAGCACCGCCCTCATCTGGACCGCTGCCGTCAATCGCGTGCACCGCTGACGATTCGACCGTTGGTCGAGTCGTTTCCGTTGGTCGAGTCGCGAGCGAAGCGAGCGTATCGAGACCTGGGGGCGGGGTCTCGATACGCGGGCTCCTTCGTCGCGCACTCCTCGACCGGCGGTGGGGCTCCTTCGTCGCGCGTTACTCGACCGGCGGGGCAGCTACTCGGCTCGTGAGAACGCGGCGGCGCGCTCGATCTGCTCGCGCGTGAGCGGCACGCCCGTATAGCGCTCGAACTGCGCCGCTGCCTGCATCGCGTGCACCTCGGCCCCGCTGATCACGAGCTTGCCGGCGGCCCGCGCTGCTGAGACGAGCGGCGTCTCCGCCGGGAACGCGACCACGTCGAACACCACGGATGCCGCACCGACATGCTCCGCCGAGAACGAGAGCGCCGAAGCATCCGCCCCGTGCATGCCGAGCGGGGTGACGTTCACGATGACGTCGGCGCCGGGCTCGGGATCGGTCGGCGTCCACGCGTAGCCGTACTGCCCGGCGAGCGCCGGCCCGAGAGAAGAATTGCGCGCGACGACCACCACGTCGTCGAAGCCCGCGCCGCGGAACGCCGCGACCACGGCCTTCGCCATGCCGCCCGAACCGCGCACGAGCACGCGCTGCGCGGGGTCGAGCTCGTGCTCGGCGATGAGCTGCGCGATCGCCTCGTAATCGGTGTTCGACGCGGTGAGCACGCCGCCGTCGTTCACGATCGTGTTGACCGACTCGATCGCCGCCGCCGAGGGCTCGACGACGTCGACGAGCGGGATCACCGCCTCTTTGAACGGCATCGACACGGAGCATCCGCGAATTCCGAGCGCACGGATGCCGCGCACGGCGCCCTCGAGGTCGTCGGTCGTGAACGCCTTGTAGATGAAGTTCAGGCCGAGCTCGTCGTAGAGGAAGTTGTGGAACCGTGTGCCGAGGTTCGACGGCCGGCCCGCGAGCGAGATGCAGACCGCCATGTCCTTGTTGAGGATGGGCATGCTGCAATCTTCCCGCAGCCGCAGCCGCAGCCGCAGCCGCAGCCGCAGCCGCAGCCGTTGGTCGAGTAGCGCGAAGCGCGTATCGAGACCCTGCCGATCGGTCTCGGCACGGCATCGGCGACCACAACAGCGTCGACGTCCGAGAGCGGATGCCGCGGCATCCGCACCTCATCAAGCCTCGCGACCCCCGGGCGGGCCGATCACGAGCAGCCCCGCGAAGACGACGGCGATGCCGACGACCGCGAGCGACACGAGCAGCACGGGCCGCGCGAGGAACCAGCGCAGCAGTCCGTTGACCCAGTTCGAATCGGCGGGATGATCCGTTTTCTCGCGGCGCCAGTCGCCCTCGAGGTGGCCCTTTCGCACGAGCCACAGTTCGAAGGGGATGGTCGCGTAGGGCACGATCGCGGTGAGCACGGCGAAGGCGATGCGGCCGACGTTCCAGCGCTGGTTGACGCCGATGATGACCGAGGCGAGGGCGTACGACAGGAACACGAACCCGTGGATCGAACCGCCGACGAGCACCGCCCACTCGACGCCGGCGGCGTACTTCAGGATCATCGCGACGATGAGGATCGTCCACGTGACGGCCTCGGCGAAGGCGAGGCCGCGGTACAGGCGTTTCGGTGACACAGGCGCTCCAGAGCTCGGTTGCTTCCATCGTGTCAGGCCCGGCTGCATGCCCGCATCGAACGAACGATTGACCCATCTGCTGGTTGAGCCTGTCGAAACCCCCCGTCTTTTCTGCTGGTTGAGCCTGTCGAACCCCCCCCCCCGTCTCCTCTGCTGGTTGAGCCTGTCGAAACCGTCGCCTCTTCTGCAGGTTGAGCTTGTCGAAACCCCCCGTCTCCTCTGCTGGTTGAGCCTGTCGAACCGTCGCCTCCTCTGCTGGTTGAGCCTGTCGAAACCGTCGCCTCGAGGTCTCGACGAGCTCGACCAGCACTCGCGCTCGGCCGGTGCGCGGTAGCCTTGCCCGGTGACCGAGCAGTCTGCACGCGAGCTCGTCTCGAGCCTCATCGCGTCGATCCCCGATTTCCCCGAACCGGGCGTGACGTTCCGCGACCTGACCCCGGTGTTCGCGAGCGGGCCGGCGCTGCACGCGCTCGGCACCTCTCTGACGGAGCCGTTCACCGGCCGGTTCGACGACATCGGCGGGGTCGAGGCGCGCGGGTTCCTCATCGCGGGTGCCGCCTCGGCGATCTGCGGTGCGGGCGTGCTCACCATTCGCAAGGCCGGAAAGCTGCCGCGAGCGGTACTCCGTGAGGACTACGCCCTCGAGTACGGCACCGCGGCACTCGAGGTGCACGAGGGCGAGTTGCCGCCGGGTTCCCGCGTACTCATCGTCGACGACGTGCTCGCGACCGGCGGTACGGTCGCGGCCGCCGCACGGCTCGTCGAACGCGCCGGCTGGCAGGTGGCCGGCATCTCGGTCGCCCTCGAGCTCACCGACCTCGGCGGGCGCGGCGCGCTCGGCGACCGCTACGAGATCTTCTCGCTGCTGCAGTACTGAGCGGCTCTTTCGGCCAGAGCGGATGCCGCGGACGCCGAGCGCCGCGGAACCGCCATGGTCATCGCGGACGTTCCTTGGTAGCGTTTGCCTCCGAACGAGGAGGTCCGATGCGGGACAGCATGCCGAAGCGAACGCTCTGGTGGGGCGTCGCCCTGTCGCTCGCGGGAGCCGTCCTGGCCGCGTACGTGCGCCCTGAGCTCTACGCGACAGCTTGGCTCAACGCCCAGCCCGGGCAGACCGTGCTGATCTTCTGGCTCCTGGCGATCGACCTGGTGAACACACTTGTGCTGCCGCTCGGCACCGCGCTCATCGCGGCATCCCTCGTCATGTTCTACATCCGCGGCCGCTCGGTGCCCGTGCCCGTCCCCGTGCCCGTCGACACCGAGCGCCCGAAGCGCTGGGTGCTGCCCGAACCGCTCGAGCGCCGCACCGACCGCTGAGCCGGCCGGCTCTGGCGTCGCTCGCGCGGGGAGTGTCACCGGCGTCCGCCGTCGAGGCGCAGGGTCTCGCCGGTGAAGTACGGGGCGGACATGATCCACAGCACCGCGTCGACGACGTCTTGGACAGCTCCTGTCGCACCGACGAGCGTCCGGGAGGCGGCTGCGGTGAGGAACGCCGCCTTCTCCGCACCGCGGGCGTCCCAGAGACCTGAGTCGATGATCCCCGGAGAGATCGCGTTCACGCGTACCGGAGCGAGTTCGGCGGCCAGGTGTTGGGCTGCGAACGCGATGGCGCCGTTGGCGATTCCCGTGGCATAGCTCCCGGAACCGGGACGCCAGGCGACCTGACCGGAGAAGAGGGTCAGCGATTGCCGGATCTGGAAGTGCTTGGCCAGCAGGAGGGGACCGGTGATCTTCGCCGCGATCGCCTCCTGCACCCGGGAGAGCTCCATCGCGCGGATCGGTGCACTGTACGTCATGCTGGCGGTCGAGATCAGGTGATCAATGGGACCGATGTGCTGCGCGGCCGCAGCCACAGACGCCTCGTCACGCAGGTCGATGCGCATTGTCGTCTCATCACGCGGCGCGTGTGCGGAGACGGTCACGTGTGCGTCTTCCGCATCTGCGCCCGCCGCGATGGCGGCGCCCAAGCGGTGGGTTCCGCCGATGACGAGGACGGTCTTGTTGGCGAGTCTTCCAGTCACGTTCTTCTCCGATCGGGTGCCGATACACCACTCACGGAACTCGGCCGCTCGCTCCTGGTGCCGCTCCGCGCCGTGAGGGAATGGGCCGAAGAACACGTCCCCGCTGTCCTCGCCGCCCGGGCCGCTCCCAGGCCAACAAACGCGAAATAGTTCCCGCTGTGGTCACCCGAGTCGGCGGTTCACTCCTTCTTCGCCGCGGACACGTCGACCTTCGCCGCGGACACGTCGACGCAGACGACTCCCTTGTTGCCGTCCTGATCGGCGATCACCGTGAGCGAGGGCGCGTCGCTGTCATCGACGACGATCCCGCCCGCGGCGAGGGCGGAGGCGATCCGCTGCTCGGCCACCTCGAGCGCCACATAGACCTCGATGTGGAACCGCTGACGCGGAGTCTCGTGCTCGTCGGTTTCCCCGAACCACAGGTTCGGTACCCGTCCCGTGGCGTCCCGGATCTCGTCGCTGGGGGACCCGCGACCCTGGGACTCGGCACTCCCGGTCAGGAGGGCGGCCCACACTGGGGCGATGGTCGCGGAGCGGGCCGTGTCGAGGCCGAGCTCGATGTCGCTGACCGAGGCCGGGTCGGCGTCGAGGTCGTGGTCGGCGGCGATCTCGGTGATCCGCCGCGCGAGGTCGACGTCCTGCTGGGTCACCCATTCGACGACGTGTTCGGTACCCTCGTCGTCGCGGTAGATGGCGTCGTCGCTGACCAGCTCGAGGTCGACGTACCCGTTGCCGATCGATACGCGCGGATGGTGGCCGAGCGCGTCGCCGACCTCGCCCACCGCGACGACGAACCGTGCTCCCGTGCCGAAGTCGTCGACCACGTACCGGGCATGCAGTCCCTGGGCCAGTTTGCGCCAGTCGGTCAGGTCGGCCGCGGCGATCTGTTCGCCCTTCAGCATGTCCATAGACGTGAGTGTAACTCGGGTTCAGCCGCAGCGGCATCGGAGAATCCACTTCGAGCTCGTTCTGCCGTTGGCCCTCTTGCAGACGTGCCTCCCCGCGACACCGGAAGCGCCGAAGATCCAATGGTGGACGGCCCCCCAGCGCAGCCACGGTGCCGCGGCACCCCGCCGCTCAATCAGCGAGTGCGGCGACGTCGGAGAGGTCGGATGCGTCTGGGGTCGACGCCTGTTCGAGCTCCTCGGCCCGCCCGGCGCGACGCGCTCGCGCAAGTTGCGCCAGTGTGGCGAGCAGCGCCAGGAACAGCGGAACGGCAGCGACGACGACGAGCCATTGCACGGGCGCGATGCTCATGGACACCGAGCCCACCAGGCCGCCGAGGGCGGTGCCCGCGTAGATCGCCGAGCTGTTCAACGCGAACACGGGCGCAGGGTTGTCGGGGTCGAGACGGCCGAGCTCGTACTGCTGGGCCGGGATGATGATGTTGCCGAAGACGCCCCACGGAACCACAAGGAGAAGGACCCACCAGAAGTTCGTCGCAAGGCCGAACACCAGTGTTCCGATCGTGATCGCGACGAGCGAGACGGCGGTGATGCGGAAGCCGCCGAATCGATCGATGTATCGCCCGCCGAACAGGAGCGATGCGATGCCTGCGACGCCGAACGCGGAGAGCACGGCGGCCAGGGCGGAGGAGTCGAGCCCGGCAGTGCTGAAGAGCAGAGGTGCGAAGTAGATCGAGATTGCGAAGAAGCCGGTAGTCACGAGTGCCGTGGTGCCGGCGACGGCGAGCACGGCGGGGCGGCGCAACGGCGCCAGTTGTGCAGCGAAGCCGGGATTCGCCGGCCTCGGCGTCTTCGGAACGAAGAGGATGCCGACGATCGCCAGAACCCCGAGCGCCGCGACCACCAGGAGCGCGGCGCGGTACCCCCAGGCGTTGCCCACCACGGTGCCGATCGGAACGCCGATCGCGCTCGCAGCAGTGATGCCGAGGAGCACCATCGTGATGGCTCGGCCCCGCCGCTCGGCAGGCACCATGCCCACGGCGACGGCGGACGCTTGGGGTGTGAAGGCCGCCGAGCCGAAGCCGACGATCGCCCGCGTGATGAGGAAGGTCGTGATGTCTTGCGCCGCGATCGAGGCGATGGTGCCGAGCACGAGACCGATGAGTGAGATGACCATGATCGTGCGCCGCTCGAAGCGCGCCAGGAGCACCGGCAGCAGCGGGGCGCTGACCGCGTAGGCGAGCGCGAACACGGTGACGCTGAGCCCGGCGACGGCGGGCGTGGTGTCGAGGCCGTCGGCGACCAACGGGAGAATCCCCGTCATGATGAGCGCGTTCGTACCCGTGGCGAAGGTTCCGAACATCAGGAGTAGCAGGTGCAGGTTCACAAGTCCTCAGGTTCCAGTGATGGTCTTATTTCAAAAGTTCTTGAAGTAGTGAACCACGGGTATGCTGGTCGCAGCAAGAGTCGACCCCGAGGAATATCCGCGATGCGCACACTCGCCCACCCGGCCGCAGCCGACATCCGTCTCGACGATGTGCTTTTCGCCCTGAGCGACCCTCATCGCCGCGCGATCCTCTCGCTGCTCGCGCACGACGGCGACAGCCTCAGCGGCACCTGCGCACTCGCGGCAGGCGCAGAGCCCTCTGCCGCATCGCATCACCTCAAGGTGCTGCGCGAGGCAGGCGTCACGAGCACGGCCGTCGCCGGCACCGCGCGCATCGTCTCGTTGCGTCGCGAAGAGCTCGACTCGCGGTTCCCTGGTCTCATCGACAGCATCCTGAGCGCATCGTCCGACCCGCGTCCGACTCGCGAGGAGGCTGCCGAGATGCTCGGCATCCGCGATGAGCCCGAGTCGCTCTCGCGCTGAGTTCGGCGAACGGATGCCTCGGTGCGGCACCCGGACCCGGCACGTGACAGCCCACCGCGCCGACGCAAGTTGTTTTGACAAAATCAAGACAACCGATAGGCTCAGGCCATGACCACGAACGCCATCGATGAACGCGAGCAGGCTTCGGCCCGGCTTCGCGGCGCGGGGCTCAAGGTCACCGAATCGCGACTCGCGGTCTTCGACGCCTTCCTCGAGGGCGAGCACCTCGACGCCGACGACGTGCACACCCGCGTCGCCGCGTCGCTGCCGAGCACGTCCCGGCAGGCCGTTTATGGGGTGCTCGGCGCGCTGACCGAAGCGGGGTTGCTACGCAAGATCGAGCCGGCCGGCTCGCCGGCTCTCTACGAGACCCGCACGGGTGACAACCACCACCACCTCGTCTGCACGCGCTGCAACACCGTCTTCGACGTGGGCTGCGTCGTGGGCGAGGCCGCCTGTCTCACGCCGAGCGAAACGCACGGTTTCCGCATCGCCTCGGCCGAAGTCACGTTCTGGGGGATCTGCCTCGAGTGCAGCGCGAGCGACGCGCTGAGCTGAGTCCGAAGCCGCCCGCGCCGGCATTTCCGCTTCCACCATCCGTATCCGTATCCGCACCCCGCGCCGGGCTCATCCGGCGCGCCTCGAACTCGGGCGCCACCCTCCTGGCGCCCCGCCTGCCGCTGGCCGGCGATCCCAGAGAAAGAACGAAGAGAAAAAGAGAGAAGGACGCATGCCCGAACCCATCACGACACCCATCACGACACCCACCACGACGCAGACCGGAACGCCGGTCGCCAGCGACGCCCACTCCCTCACGATCGGCGCCGACGGCGCGACGGTGCTGCACGACCGCTACCTTGTTGAGAAGCTCGCCCAGTTCAACCGCGAGCGGATCCCGGAGCGGATCGTGCACGCGAAGGGCGGCGGCGCGTTCGGCACCTTCGAAGTGACCGCGGATGTCTCGGCGTACACCCGTGCCGCGGTGTTCCAGCCCGGTGCGACCGTCGAGACCCTGATGCGCTTCTCGAGCGTCGCCGGCGAACAGGGCTCTCCCGACACCTGGCGCGACGTGCGCGGCTTCTCGGTGAAGTTCTACACGACCGAGGGCAACTACGACATCGTCGGCAACAACACCCCCGTATTCTTCATCCGCGACGCGATCAAGTTCCCCGACTTCATCCACTCGCAGAAGCGCCTCCCGGGCTCGGGCCTGCGCAACTCCGACATGCAGTGGGACTTCTGGACCCTCTCGCCCGAGTCGGCTCACCAGGTGACCTACCTCATGGGCGACCGCGGCCTGCCGAAGTCATGGCGCGAGATGCACGGATTCGGTTCGCACACCTACCAGTGGATCAACGCAGAGGGCGAGAAGTTCTGGGTCAAGTACCACTTCCGCACGCGGCAGGGCGACCTGCACCTCGACCCGGCCGCCGCCGAGGCGATTGCGGGCGCCGACGCCGACTACTACCGGCGCGACCTGCACGACGCGATCGACGCGGGGAATCACCCGAAGTGGGACCTGCACGTGCAGATCATGCCCCACGACGACGCGAAGACCTACCGGTTCAACCCGTTCGACCTCACGAAGGTGTGGCCGCACGCCGACTACCCGCTCGTGAAGGTCGGCACGCTCACGCTCGACCGCAACCCGGCGAACTTCTTCGCCGAGATCGAGCAAGCCGCGTTCTCGCCGGCGAACACGGTGCCCGGCATCGCCATCAGCCCCGACAAGATGCTCATGGCGCGCGTGTTCAGCTACCCCGATGCGCAGCGCTACCGCGTGGGCACGAACTACAACCAGATTCCGGTGAACGCCCCGCACGCTGCATCCGTCGCCAACTACTCGCAAGACGGCGCCCAGCGTCACGGGTTCAACGCGCCGACCACCCCGGTCTACGCGCCGAACTCGTTCGGCGGCCCCGTGGCCGATGCCGAGCGCGCGGCCGAGGGCGGCTGGGAGTCCGACGGCGAGCTCGTGCGTTCGGCGTACACGCTGCGCTCCGACGACAGCGACTTCGGCCAGGCCGGCACCCTCTACCGCGAGGTCTACTCGGCCGAGGCGAAGGCTCGTCTGCTCGTGACCCTCACGGGTCAGGGCGAGTCGATCACGATCGACGAGATCCGCGAGCGGTTCTTCCAGTACTGGACGAACGTCGACGCCCAGCTCGGGGCAGCGCTCCGCGCGAGCGTCGGCAGCGAGGATGCCGCGGCGTAGCCGAGGCGATCGAAACGCGCGATGCCGGGGTTGCAGCCCCGGCATCGCCGATCCATCACGCACAACCCCTCCGACAGAAGGAACGCAACATGAACAACGGATCCCTCCCAGCCTACGTCGAGCCCTCGGCGCTCGCGCTCGACCCTCAGCAGATCGCGATGGGTTCGGCCGGGCAGCGCGCGGCGATGACGATGACGGATGCTCCGGCACCCGCGCTCGACCCTCAGCAGGTCGCGATGGGCTCGGCCTCACAGCGTGCCCAGATCGTGCACGTGCTCGGCGGCTCGTACGTCTCGGGCGCGCGCACTGTCGTGGCACCCGGCCGCTACACCGACACCGAGTTGTCGCGGCGCTGAGACGGGCGCGGCCAAGCGGCCGGAAGGTGCGGCCGTCGGCGGCGGGGCCGTCCATGCCCGTCGGTGGCGTGAGCCCACGAGTAGCATCGGCCGCATGGCCGAGCTGCCCGGGACGCGGGCGACCTCTCGGGCTTCGAGGCGAACCCCGAGTACCGCTGACCTCGCAGGCTCAGCCCGACCCGAGAACAGGACGACGCGCCGCATCGGAAACGAGAACAGCAACGAGCGACCCGTCCGGGTCGCTCGTTGCTGTTTCCGGAAATGTGTTGCTACGCCTCGACGAGGGCACGCTTGATGACGCTCGTGAAGAAGCCGAGCCCGTCGACGCCCGAGCGCATCGCAACCGCGGTGTCAGGGCCGAAGCCCGGCTCGACCGCGTGCTCGGGGTGCGGCATGAGGCCGACCACGTTGCCGCGTTCGTTCGAGATGCCCGCGATGTCGCGAAGTGAGCCGTTGGGGTTCACCCCGACGTAGCGGAACACCACGCGGCCTTCGCCCTCGAGCCGGTCGAGGGTCTCATCCGAGGCGATGAACCCGCCCTCGCCGTTCTTCAGCGGGATCGTGATCTCTTGGCCGGCCGAGAACTCGCTCGTCCATTCGGTCGACGCGTTCTCGACGCGCAGCACCTGGTCGCGGCAGATGAACGAGCCATGGTCGTTGCGGATGAGCCCGCCCTCGAGCAGGCCTGCCTCCGTGAGCATCTGGAATCCGTTGCAGATGCCGAGCACCGGAAGGCCGCGGTTCGCCGCGTCGACGACCTCGGTCATGATCGGGCTGAGCGAGGCGATCGCGCCGCAGCGCAGGTAGTCGCCGTAGCTGAAGCCGCCAGGAAGAATGAGTGCGTCGACGCCCTCGAGATCGTGCGAGCCGTGCCAGAGCGCGACGGGCTCACCGCCAGCGATGCGCACGGCGCGCTGGGCGTCGCGGTCGTCGAGCGAGCCGGGGAAGGTGATGACACCGATGCGCATGCGTTGTCTCCCGCGCCTCAGTGCGTCTCGCCGGCGGGGGCGAGGAAGCCGTCTTCGGCGGAGGCCGCGGCATCCGCTGCCTCTTCGGCGAGTTCGGCGTTGGTGACCTCGTAGTGGATGCCAACGACGTCTTCGATCACCTGGTTCGAGAAGATGTCTTCGGCGATCTGGCGGATGTTCGCCTTGAGCGCGTCGTCGACGGGTCCGTCGACGGTCACCTCGAATCGCTTGCCGATGCGCACCGCGCTGATGCCGGCGTGGCCGGTGCGGGCGAGAGCGCCGGCGACGGCCTTCCCCTGGGGGTCGAGCAGTTCGGCTTTGGGCATCACGTCGACGACGATGGTGGGCACCGCGGTTCTCCGTCCGGTGTCGAAAGTGTGGATGCGTCGATTCTACCGGGGAGCCGAGGCGTCGAGACATCCGTCGCCGTTCGCGCGCCCTGGGCGCCGGACGCGCACGCCGCGGCCCGGTCGCGCTGTCGGCGACCGGGCCGTCGTGCCGTGCCGCGGCGGATGGCCGATTCGTGCGTCAACGGCGAGTGATGGCCTTGATCACGAGGCCGATGCCGACGATCGCCGCCGCGCCCACGGCGATGACGAGTGCCGGATTCTCCCGGTACCGCGCCTTCACGTAGGCGACGCTGTCGTCGGCGACCTCCTTTGCGCTCGTCATGGCGGCGTTCGCCTGCTCGGCAATGGCGTCGGCCGCGTCGGTGGCGGTGTCGGTGACGTGTTCGGCGGTGTCGCGCATCGTCTCAGTCACCTGCTCGGTCGCGTCGTGCGCCGCGTCGGTCGCGTCGGTAACTCGGTTCGCTGCGTCCTTCGCGGCTGCCTCGGCGTCGTCGATGGTGCGGTCGGTGTCCGTCATCAGTGGCTCCCTTCGTCGGGTGATCGAGTCATCGTACGCTCGCTACCCCGGAGCGACTCGGATCGGCGGATGGGCTTGCCACGGGTTCGCCGGGCTGCTATCGCCAGTGCTCGTGCTCGTGCGGGAGTTTGCCATCCAATCGTTCCGTGCGTATTATTCCGAACGGAATAATTGAACTCGACCGATCGGTACAGGGGAGCGGATGTCACGACTCAACCCGCTCGCCGTCTCCACGCTCGCGCTGCTCGCCGAGCGCGAGATGCATCCGTACGAGATGTACCAGTTGATGCTGCAACGACGTGAGGACCGCGTCGTCAAGGTCAACGCCGGCTCGCTCTACCGGGCGGTCGAGCGGCTCGCCGCCGATGGCCTCATCGCCGAGTGCGGCGTCGAGCGCTCCGGCAACCGGCCAGAGCGCACCGTCTACGCGATCACGGACTCCGGTCGGCAGGCATTGCGCGCAACGCTCGCGGAGATGCTCAGCGAGTACGTCAACGAGTACCCGGAGTTCCCGGTCGCCATCGGCGAGGCGCACAACCTCCCCGTCGCCGAGGCGGCCCGGCTGCTCGGCGAACGACTCGAGGCGATCGCCGCGACCATCGGCTTCATCGACACCGGGCTCGAACACATCGCCGCCAAGGGCATCGCCCGGCATTACGTGCTCAACGTGCATTACACCCGGGCGATGCTCGAGGCCGAGTCGCGCTGGATCGCCCAGACCATCGGCGAACTCGACTCCGGTTCGCTCACCTGGCCAGACACGGACTCCGACGTGAACCCAGAACCGAACACAGACCTTCGAAGGACACAGTGAACCAGATCGCCAAGCCGTGGCCCGCCCTGTGGGCGCTCGTCATCGGCTTCTTCATGATCCTCGTCGACTCGACGATCGTCTCCATCGCGAACCCCGCGATCCTCACCGACCTCGACACCGATCTCACTGCGGTGATCTGGGTGACGAGCGCGTACCTGCTCGCCTACGCGGTGCCGCTGCTCATCACCGGGCGTCTCGGCGACCGGTTCGGGCCGAAGCGCGTCTATCTCGTGGGTCTCGTCGTCTTCACTCTCGCCTCGCTCTGGTGCGGCTTCTCGGGTGACATCACGATGCTCATCGCCGCCCGCGCGGTGCAGGGCATCGGAGCTGCGCTGATGACCCCGCAGACGATGGCGGTCATCACGCGCATCTTCCCGCCGGACAAGCGCGGTGCGGCGATGGGGCTCTGGGGTGCGGTCGCGGGCATCGCGACGCTCGTCGGCCCGATCCTCGGCGGCGTGCTCGTCGACTCGCTCGGCTGGGAGTGGATCTTCTTCGTGAACGTGCCCGTGGGCATCGTCGCGTTCGTGGCCGCTTGGCGGCTCGTGCCGAACCTCGAGACGCACTCGCACCGATTCGACTGGCTGGGCGTCGTGCTCAGCGCGGTCGGCATGTTCCTGCTCGTCTTCGGCATCCAGGAGGGCGCGACCTACGAGTGGGGCACGATCATCGGGCCGATCACGGTGTGGGGTCTCATCATCTCGGGCATCGTCGTGCTCGTGGCGTTCGTGGTCTGGCAGCGCTTCAACCGCGCCGAACCGCTGCTGCCGCTCGGCCTCTTCCGCGACCGCAACTTCTCGCTCTCCAACGCATCGATCACGCTCGTCGGCCTCGCGATCACGGCGATGCCGTTGCCCCTCGCCTTCTACTTCCAGATCGCGCGCGGTCTCGAACCCACCCAGGCGGCGCTCATGCTCGCGCCGATGGCCGTGACCACGGGCATCATGGCTCCGCTCATCGGCAGGCTCAGCGACCGCGTCGACCCGAAATGGGTCGCGTTGGCCGGCTTCTCGATCGTCGCGCTCGCGCTCGGCTGGTATGCGTCGCTGCTCACGCCCGATGCGGAGCTCTGGCTGCTGCTGCTGCCGTCGGCATTGCTCGGCGTCGGCCTGTCGGGCATCTGGGCCCCGCTCGCCTCGACGGCAACCCGCAATCTGCCGACGGCGATGGCCGGCGCAGGCTCGGGCGTCTACAACATGACCCGTCAGGTCGGGGCGGTACTCGGCTCTGCTGCGATCGCGGCGCTCCTGAACGCCCGCCTCGCCGCCGAGCTCCCCGGCTTCGACACCGAGGCGGCCGAACAGGCCGGCGGCGGTTCGGGAGGTGCGCTGCCCGCGCCGATCGCCGAGGGGTTCTCGGCGGCGATGTCGCAGTCGCTCTGGCTCTCGGTCGTGGCATTCGCGGTCGGTGCCGTCGTGGTGGCATTCTTCGCCAAGCCCAAGGTGACGGTGACGTGGGGGCAGAGCGCGCAGGCGCCGGATGCCGCCGACGAACGGCCGGCTGCGCCTCAGGCGACCGTGGGGGAGAGTCGCCCCAGCGCATCGCTGAACGCGCCGAGGTCGCGGCCGAGTCGGCCGAAGTAGTCGAGGTCGGTCGCCTCGACGGCGGTGTTCGCGCGGTTCGCGAGTTCGGCTCCGGCGTCGGTGCGAGCGCCTCGCGCTGGGCGGCCTGCCACGCGTTCGTCGCCTGCGCCTCAGGCGAGCCCGGCCCGCTCGAGCAGCACGGTCTTCAGGATGTCGCGCGTCGCCGCGAGTCCGCGGTGCACCTCTTCGAAGCTCGTCGACAGCGGAGAGAGGCCGATGCGCAGCCCGCCGGGGTCGCGGTAATCGGGAATGACGTCCTGCTGCCAGAGCCGGGCGGTCACCTCGCGCATCGCGGCATGGTGCAATGTCACGTGACCGCCGCGCTCCTCGGCATCGGCCGGGGAGGCGAGCGTCACGCCGAGCGGTGCGAGCCAGTCGTCGGCGAGGGTGATCGCGTACTCGGTGAGCGCGACCGATTTCGCGCGGAGCGCCGGCATGCCGGCCTCCTCGATCATCGCGAGGGTCTCCTCCATCGCGAGCATGCCCACGATCGGCGCCGTGCCTGAGAGGAACCGGCGGATGTCGGGCACCGGCTCGTAGTCGGGTCCCATCGCGAACATGTCGGTGGTGCCCCACCAGCCCTGGATCGGCTGGGTCAGCACCGCCTGCAGGTCGTCGCGAACATACGCGAAGGCGGGTGACCCGGGGCCGCCGTTCAAGTACTTGTAGGTGCATCCGACGGCCAGGTCGAAGCCCCAGAGATCGGCCCTCACCGGCACCGAGCCTGCCGAGTGGCAGAGGTCCCAGAGGATGAGGGCGCCTGCGTCGTGCGCGATGCGCGTGAGCTCGTGCGCATCCGCGAGATAGGACGATCGGTAGGCGACGTGCGAGACGACGACGAGCGCGGTCTCGGGGCCGACGGCTTCGGCGAGCTGCTCGGGGGTCACGCCCGCCGAGGTGTCGGCCTCGATCCACCGCAGGCGCGAGCCCGTCTCGCGAGCGATGCCGTCGAGCACGTAGCGGTCGGTCGGGAAGTTGTCGGTGTCGACGACGATCTCACGCCGCACGGGGTTGCGGGCGATCTGGGCGTCGACCGCCGCCCGGGCGAGCTTGTAGAGCAGCACGGTGGTCGAGTCGCCGATCACCGTCTGTCCGGCCTTCGCCTCGATGACGGCCCGCCCGATGCGGTCGCCGATCTCGGTCGGCAACTGCAACCACGCCTCATCCCAGCCGCGGATGAGGCGCCCGCCCCAGTCGTCGCGGAGGAACCGCTCGACCCGCGCGATCGCCGACACCGGCGGCCGGCCGAGCGAGTTGCCGTCGAAGTACACGAGGTCGGTCTCCGCACCCGCGAAGCGTTTGCGGTAGTGGGCGAGCCCGTCGGAACGATCCATGCGGCGGGCGAAGGCGAGATGCGGGTCGAGGGTCAACGTGACTCCAGATGGTTGGCGCGGGTGCGGTCTCGGTCGCGGGCGGGGCGGCCGTCGAGGGGCTCGAGGTCTTCGATGGGTGAGATTCGGGCGCTCGCGAGCCAGGCGGGAAGCTCGTCGAGGGTCACGGGCGCCGGGCCGGGCACGAACGTTGCGATGCCCTCGAGCGAGTGCGGCGCGTCGGCGGCGGGCCACGGGTCGGTGATGGCGGTCAGGATGTCGGCAGCCGTGAGACCGGCGCTCGCGAGCGCGGCGAGCTCACCGGGATTGACCCCGTCGGGCAGTGCGCCGTTTCCGAGATCGGTGCCGTAGAGCACACGCCCGCCGGCCGAACGGAACCTGCTGAGGTTCTCGACCGCTCGCTGGAGGTCGGGGGTCGCCTCACCGCGACCATGGATGTCGAGCGTCGAGATCCAGATCTGTCCATCGGATGCCGCGTGCTGCACGAGCTCGCTCGGAAGCCGTTCGGTCCACGGGGTGTGGACGAGCACGTCGGCACCGGCGTCGATCGCGCGCTCAGCCATTCCGGTGCCTTCGGCGTGCACCGCGACGAGGAGCCCGGCTGCGCGCGCCGCGCGCACGATCGCATCGAGCGTCGCCCGATCGAACACCGGCCCCGCGTCGGAGTTCATCACGAGCTTCACGAGCGACGCACCGAACGCCCGCTGCTCTTCGACGATGGTCTCGATCGCGGTCGAGAGCTCGCCGCGATACCGGCCGCGGATGTCGCCGACGAGCGGCACCTCGCGCAGGCTCCCGGGGAGCAGCCAGTCCCGATCGCTCGGGTATCCGCCCGGTGCGGTGAGGAACGCGCCCGCGTGATGCACGTGCGGCAATCCGTCGCGGGCGGCGAGCGAGGCGATGACGGCCGGGTTCGCCCCGAGATCGACGACGGCCGCGATGCCGCCCGTCACCGCGGCCTCGGGTTGCACCATCTCGAGGTGCACGTGATGGTCGATGAGCGGCGGCAGCATCGTGCCGGTCTCGCCGGCCCGGTCGCCGCCACCGCTGAGGGAACGGCGCGCGGGCCGGGCGAGCGGCCCGAGTTCGAGGCCGGTCAGGGCGAGTTCTCGGTCATCTTCGGCCACGTCAGCCAGCCTACGTCGACTCGTGCCCGATGGCGTCAGCCCGGGATCTCCGTGCGCACGGCGTACAGCTCGGGGAAGAAGGTGAGGTCGAGGGCGCGGCGCAGGAAGGACGCACCGCTCGAGCCGCCGGTGCCGGTCTTGTTGCCGATGATGCGCTCGACGGTCTTCAGGTGACGGAAGCGCCAGAGTTGGAAGTTGTCTTCGAGGTCGACGAGCTCTTCGCACGTCTCGTACGCGGCCCAGTGCTCATCGGTGTTCGCGTAGATCGTCGCGAAGACCGGCACGAGCTCGGGGGCGAAGGTCCACGCCTGCGTCACGTCGCGCTCGAGGATCTCTACGGGCACGGGGTACCCGGCGCGAGCGAGGAGCCGGAGGAACTCGTCGTAGAGGCTCGGGGACTCGAGCGCGTGCCGGAGGATCACGCTCGCCGCGGCATCCGATTCGAAGACCTGCATCATCTTCGCGTTCTTGTTGCCGAGCACGAACTCGACCGCGCGGTATTGGTACGACTGGAAGCCGCTCGCGTTGCCGAGCACTCCGCGGAACTGCGCGTACTCGGTCGGTGTGAGCGTCGCGAGCACCGACCACTGCTCGGTCAACGTCTTCTGGATGTGCTTGACGCGGGCGATGCACTTGAGCGCCCGGCCGAGCTCGTCGGCGCGCAGCAGGTCGCGCGCGGTCTCGAGCTCGTGCAGCACGAGCTTCAGCCACAGCTCGGTGGTCTGGTGCTGGATGATGAACAGCAGCTCGTCGTGGTGCTCAGGCCGCGAGATCGGCCGCTGCGCCGAGAGCAGCGTGGGCAGGTCGAGGTACCCGCCGTAGCTCATGCGATCACTGAAGTCGGTGACGACGGATGCCTCGATCGTGCGGGTGTTCGCTTCGACGCCGTCGACCGCGCTCTCGTGTTCAGTCACGGCTCCAGCCTAGCCACGGGGACGGGGCACTCCGCCGGCTGTGTCGCTCTTTGCCCGGCTGTCGCCTTCTGCCCCGCCTCAGTCGGCGGCGCGCACCTCGACGAGGTTCGCCCACGGGTCGTCGAACGCGAGCGTGCGACCGTCGTCGCGCGTGGCGACTCGAGCGTGCGACATCCGCTCGCCGAGTGCGCCGAGGTCGTCGGCGGTCGGCACCACGATCTCGACCTTGCCGAGTCCGAGGGCGAGGCTGCGGCGGCCGGCACCACGACTGTTCCAGGTGTTCATCGCCATGTGGTGGTGGTAGCCGCCGGCCGAGACGAACAGTGCCTGGTCGCCCATGCTCGCCGTGGTCTCGAAGCCGAGCCGCTCGACGTAGAACTCACGGGCGCTCGCGACGTCGCCGACCGAGAGGTGCACGTGGCCGACGACGGCGTCGCCGATGCCGATTCCGGATGCCGCGGCATCCGCTGCGCCCTCGGTGAGGTGCTCACGCAGATACTCGTTGGGGTCGAGATGCAGGGTCGCCATCTCGACGGTGCCGTGCACCCAGCTCCACTGCGAGCGGTCGCGGTCGAAGTACAGTTCGACGCCGTTGCCCTCTGGATCGGTGAAGTAGAAGGCCTCGCTCACGAGATGGTCGGCGCTGCCCGTGAAGGTGCCCGGGTACTTCGAGGCGACGGCGTAGATCGCGGTGGCGAGTGCCTCGCGCGTGTCGAAGACGATCGCCGTGTGGAAGAGGCCGGCGTCGCGGGGGCTCGCGTGCTTCAGCTCGGGTGCATGCTCGAGGATCACGATCGGCGTGGTGCCGCGTCCGAGTACGGCGACCGGGCCGTCGTGGCTGAGCAGCTCGAGGGTGACGCCGTCGCGGTAGTAGCGGATCATGGCGTCGAGGTCGCCGACGCGCAGCGTCACGGCGCCCATGCCGGTATCGGCGGCGAGGAGGCCGGTTCCGCCCGGATGGCCATTGGTTGTAATCACAACTAATAGTAACGGATGCAGCGGCGCCCGTATTCCAGAGGCACAAACTCCAGAGCGCAAACCCCAGAGCGCAAACTCCAGAGCGCAAACCCGCCCGGCATCCTCCGATGCGGCGGCGCGCCCGCCGACTCGCTCGATCGGCGGGCGCGCATGAGATGTGCCGGTTCAGCCCGCCGAGACGACGTTCGCCTTTGCCGGGTTGCGGCCTGGAATCAGGACCCCGGCGATGACCGCTGCAACCAACGCGGCCGCGGCTGCGACGATGAAGGCGGTCACGTATCCGCCGGTGGTCTGACTGACGAGGCTCGCTGCGGCCACGCTCGAGATGACCGCAGCGCCGACCGAGGCACCGAACTCGTGGAACGTGCTCACGATGCCGGACGCCACGCCGGCCTCATGCGGTGCGACCTGACCGAGCGCAGTGGCCGCTGCCACCACGAACAACGCGCCGATCCCGGCCGAGCCGAGGCTCACTCCGATCACGACGCCTGCGACGCTGGGGAAGACGACCGGGATGGACAGTCCGATGGCGGCGATGACCAGGCCGATGATCGCGAGCGCGCGGCCGCCCGTGCGACCGAGTACCCGGCCGCCGAGGTTCGCACCGAGCATGGTCGCCAGCGCGACCGGCAGGAACAGGAGACCCGTCACGAGCGGTCCGAGGCCAGCGTGGCCCTGGAGGAAGAACGATCCGAGGAAGAACACCGCGACCATGAGCGCGGTGGCGATGGCGATCACGAACGTGCCGGCGACGACGGGGCGGCGGAACAGCAGCCCGAGGTCGAGCAGCGGAGAGGCCGCCGTCTTCTGCCGCCAGCCGAACAAGAGGTAGAGCACCGCGCCGGTTGCCAACAGGATCCAGGTCTGCGGGGCGAGCCATCCGATCTCGCCTGCACCGATGAGTGCGTAGATCACCGATCCGGTTGCGGCGGTCACGAGCAGCGCGCCGAGCACGTCGGCGCGACGGTCGGCCCCGATCGCTGCCGCAGGGAGGGCGGGAAGGAGCCGGGTGAGCACGATGAACACGATGATGCCGACCGGCACGTTGATGAAGAACACCCACGGCCACCCGGGGCCCGCGGCGAGGAGCCCGCCGACGAGTACGCCGGCTGCCGCGCCACCGCCGCCGAGGGCGGACCAGATGCCGAGAGCCCGGTTCCGCTCGTCGCCCTCGAACATCCGCACCACCATCGAGAGGGCGGCGGGCGAGAGCATCGCGGCGCCGAGGCCTTGGCCGACACGGCCGGCCAGCAGCATGACGGGGTCTTGCGCAGCGCCGGCGGCGAACGATGCGACCGTGAACACGGCCAGGCCGACGAGCACGAGCCGGCGCGGCCCGATGAGGTCTGCGACTCGGCCGCCGAGCAGCATCAGTCCGCCGAACGTGAGCGTGTAGGCGCTGACCACCCATGTCAACGCCTCCCTGCTGAGGTCGAGATCGGCGCCCATCAACGGGAGGGAGATCGCCACCACGGTCACATCGAGGATGAGCATGAATTGTGCGATGCCGAGCAATGCGAGCACTCGCCAGCGCTTGGGGTAGCCGTCCATGATTCTTCCAATCTGTAAGTCAAGCACGGGTGTACGAGTTGTAACCGATAGACTAACTCATACATTCCCGTACGAGTTGTAAACCGAGGAGGCGACGCGATGGCATCGACCACAAGCGTTCCCGCAGCGGTGGATCGACGGGGCGCCAACGTGCGCGCCGATGCCCAGCGAAACCGCGCGGCCATCCTGCAGGCAACGGTCGACGAACTGCGCAGGAATCCGGATGCCTCGGTGGGCGACATCGCCGCTGCTGCCGGCGTCGGAAGGATGACGCTGTACGGGCACTTCAGGACCCGCGCCGAACTGCTCGAGGCCGCTCTCGTCGAGGTGCTCGCCCGTGGCGAAGGCATTCTGAGCAACGTCGACCTCGACGGCGATGCGACCGCCGTGTTCCGTCAGCTCATCGAGACCAGTTGGACGCTCGTGGATCAATCACGCGCGCTGCTCGCTGCAGCGCAGAAGGAACTGCCACCCGCCAGAATCCGTGAGCTCCACGAGAATGCGGAGTCGCGCCTGCGCGGACTGCTCGAGCGCGGGCAGCGTGAAGGTGCGTTCCGCACCGATCTTCCGGTCGCCTGGCTCCTGGCGACCACCCATGTCGTGATGCACGGTGCGGCCGACGAGATCGCCGCCGGCCGACTCGAGCCCGGTGACGCCGCACGGTTCATCTCGGCAACGCTCCTGGCCGCATTCGCTGCGGGTGCCGCGGGTGCCGCCGGTGCCGCGGATGCCGCAGAAGACACGGCCCCCGCGGCATCTGCCGGCGGCGGCGAACACGGCTGATCGAGCGCCGGACTCGGCCGAATCCCGGGAAGGCCGCGCACTGCGAGGCTGCCGTGCGAGGCCGCACTCATGCGCGCCTGCGTCTCTTCCCGCCCGACGAGCGCCCGGCATCCTGCCCGATGCGAAGGTGCTCGGTCGCGACGCGCCAAACTCCGTTCACCCTTTGTAGTCCGAGCGTCGTCGTGAAGCGCACGGTCTCGCGCCGTCGACCGCTCGAGCGCGCCGTGAACTCGTCGCGGCTGACGCAGAACGCGACCTCGCCTGCGACGCTCACGGTGAGATCGCGCACCTCGTAACCGATGCGACCGCGGAACTGGGCGAACCAGAGGTGCAGCCAGGCGACGTGCGGGGCTTCTCCGCCGCGGGCGTCGAGCGGCGGAGCGACGCCGAAGGTCACCGCGCCGTCGGTGTAGCGCGACGCGAGGTACTCCGTATCGCGTGAACGGATCGCCACTGCCCGTTGGCTGACGAGCCAGCGCACCGCGATCGCGTCGATCGCCGCCATATCGGTGAGTTGCTCGAACGTGGACATGCTGCCTCCTCGGTGCCGGGAGCAGCACCCTCAAGGGAGCGACGAACGGGCGGGCGGCGATTCGACACCCGACGGTGCGAGCGGAGCGGAGCGCGGGACGGCGAGCGCCCGTGCGAAGCGCCGGAGGTCAGACGCCGGACGTCAAGCGGTCGAGCAGTTCGCGGTAGCGCGCGGCGGTCTGCTCGACGATCTCGTGGGGGAGCGTCGGGGGCTGCTCCGAGACATCCTCGTCCCAGTTCGCGGCGAGCCAATCGCGCACGGGCTGCTTATCGAAGCTCGCCATGCGCAGCTCGGGGCTCGCAGCGGTGGCGTACGTCGCGGCATCCCAGTAGCGGCTCGAGTCGCTCGTGAGCACCTCATCGGCGAGTGTCACGATGCCGGTGGCGCGATCGGCACCGAACTCGAATTTCGTATCGGCGAGGATGAGGCCGCGCGCCTCGGCGATCACCGAAGCGCGGGCGAAGATATCGAGCGACAGTGAGCGCAGTTGTGCGGCCACGACGTCGCCGACGAGTTCGACGGTGCGCTCGTACGAGACGTTCACGTCGTGCTCGCCGACCGGCGCCTTCCACGCGGGAGTGTAGATCGGCTCGGGCAGGCGATCGCCGTTCTCGAGTCCTTCGGGCAGAGGGAAGCCGCCGATCGCACCCGTCGCCTGGTACTCCTTGAAGCCCGCGCCCGTGAGGTAGCCGCGCACGACGCACTCGACGGGAAACATGTCGAGCGTGCGGCACAGCGCCGCCCGCTCGGCGAGTTCAGCCGGAACCTCGGGTAGTTCGAGCGACTGGAGTCGATCGTCGAGGGGGTGCGCGAGATGATTCGGTACCTCGGGCAGTTGATTGAACCACCAGTGCGTGAGGGTCGTGAGCATCGCACCCTTGCCCGGGATCGCGGGCGAGAGCACCCGGTCGAGGGCGCTGACGCGGTCGGTCGCGACGACGAGCACGACGGGCGAGAGGCTCAGCGGATCGCCCGTCCAGGTGTCGTCGTCGTCGAGCACCTTGGTCGGCACGTACAGGTCGCGCACCTTGCCCGAGTAGACGTGGGTCCAGCCGGGGTATTCCTGCGAATCGCTCACCGCCCCAGTTTACGAGCGTGCGCGAATTCGGTCGAGCTACTCGGTGACGCGAGCGGCGATGTCGGTGCGGTATTGGCCGCCCTCGAGGCGCAGATGCCCGAGCGCTTCGTACGCGCGACGGCGCGCCTCGGCGAAACCGTCGCCGACGGCCACGACATTGAGCACGCGGCCGCCTGTGGCGATGAGCGGCAGATCGCCGGAGTCGGAGGCCCTGTCGGTCGCCGCACCGATCGCGGTCGCCGCGTGCGCGAGGTGCACCCCGGGCACGGCTGTCGCGCCCTCGATGCCCTCGATCGGGCGCCCGGTCTCTGGGGCCTCTGGGTACCCCTCGCTCGCGAGCACGACCGTCACCGCGGCATCCGCTCGGAAGACCGGACGCGGCAGTGAGCCGAGCCCGCCGGTTGCCGCGGCGTAGAGCAGGCCCGAGAGCGGGGTGTCGAGGCGGGGGAGCACGACCTGCGTCTCGGGGTCGCCGAAACGGGCGTTGAACTCGATCACGCGAATGCCGCGCGAAGTGAGGATGAGCCCCGCGTAGAGCAGTCCGATGAACGGAGTCTGCTCGGCGGCGAGCTGGCGCACGGTCGGCAGCGCGATCGTCTCGATGACCTCGTCGACGAAGGCGTGCTCGCTGCCGAAGCGGCCGCCGCGGCCGTCGTCGGCGTCGTCGAGCCACGGCAGCGGCGAGTACGCGCCCATGCCGCCGGTGTTGGGGCCGGCGTCGCCGTCGCGCAGACGCTTGTAGTCCTGTGCGGGCGAGAGCGGCAACACGTTGGTGCCGTCGGAGAGGAGGAAGAGCGAGACCTCTTGACCATCGAGGAACTCCTCGATGAGCACGGGGCCCTGCTGCAGGTAATGAGCCGCATGTGCGACGGCGGCTACGCGGTCGTCGGTGACGAGCACACCCTTTCCGGCGGCGAGCCCGTCGGCTTTCACGACGTACGGGGCGCCGAACTCGTCGAGTGTCGCCTGGACGTCGTCGAGGGTTTCGGCGAGGTTCGCCCGGCCGGTCGGAACGTCGGCCGCCTCCATGACGCGCTTGGCGAAGGTCTTCGATCCTTCGAGGGCGGCGGCCGCCTTGCCCGGCCCGAACACGGCGATGCCGCGGGTGCGCAGTGCGTCGGCGACGCCGGCGACGAGCGGTGCCTCGGGGCCGATGATGACGAACTCGATGTCGTTGTCGAGGGCGTAGTCGGTGACGAGCCCGGGGTCGGTCGGGTCGAGCGCGATCGTGGTCACGCTGCCGCGTGCCGAGGAGGTGTGGGATGCCGCGATGCCCGCGTTGCCCGGTGCCGCGATGATCTCGTGCCCGGCCTCCTCGTCGAGGAGCGCGAGGATGATGGCGTGCTCGCGCGCGCCCGAGCCGAGGACCAGGATTCTCACCGGTTCAGGCTACCCGATCCGCCCAATCACCCTTTTTCAGGAGATTTTGGTCCCGCATGCGGATGTCGGCCGGAAAACGGCCGGTTTCGTGCAGAAACTCCTGAAAACAGTTCAGGATGGAGGCATGGCACGGGCGAGGATCGGCGACGAGATCGGACAGGCGGCGGTTGCGACCGTGCAGGCGTTGACGGTCGAGGGCACGGATGCCGCGGCATCCGTCGACCGCTCGACCCTTGCACTTGCGGTGCGCTACTCGCTGCAGCTGCTCGCCGAGCAGGCGCCGGGCGGCACCGTCGAGGTGCGGGTGCCGCCGTTCGGCGCGGTGCAGTGCGTCGCGGGCCCGAAGCACACGCGCGGCACTCCGCCGAACGTCGTCGAGACGGATGCCTCGACGTGGCTCGCCCTCGCGACGGGCGCGCTCTCGTGGGTCGACGCTCGGGCGGCGGGGCGGGTGCACGCCTCTGGCCAGCGTGCCGACCTCACCGAGGTGCTGCCGGTCTTCCGCAACCCGGCGCCCTCCAAGTGAACGGCGCCGATCTGCTCGGCGACCCCGTCGTCGACGTGCTCTCAGCGCTCTCAGCGCTCTCAGCGCTCTCAGCGGTCGTGGCCCTCAGCTGAGCGGGGCTGAACAGGTACCGGGTGCCACTTCCAGCGAGGTGCGGGACAATAGAGGGGTGAGCGACACGCAGAACTCTCCCGAGACGCCCGAGCACTACCGCGTGGTGAGCGTCGGCGGAGTCCCCGTCGAGCCCGAACCGCTCGAGACCGACGTCACACGCGACACGGTCGCCGTGCGGCGCGCACCGCGCTACCCGCGGTTCCTCGCGCTGGGCGCACTGGTCGGGATCGTCGTCGCGATCATCCTCACCGTCGTCTTCCCCGACAACGACGAGTTCGACAAGGGCCAGGTGTTCGGCTTCCTGCTGCTCCTCTGCGCCACAGTCGGCGTCGCACTCGGGGCGGTCGTCGCACTCGTCATCGACCGGGTCTCCTCGCGGCGCGCGGCATCCGTCGCCGTCGAACACGAAACCACGCACCGCGTCGACGAGTGAACGGGTGACGGATGCCGCGGCATCCGCTCGACTCAGGAGAGCTGCGTGCGCTCCACCCAGCCGAGGTATTCGTCGGTGACGGTGCCCGTGACGTAGTCGCCCGTGAAGCACGACAGGTCGAGCTGCTCGATGGACGTGCCCTGGGTGATCGCGGCCTGCAGGTCGGCGACCTCCTGGTAGATCATGTGGTCGGCGCCGAGTTCGGTGGCGATCTCGGGGATCTTGCGGCCGTAGGCGATGAGCTCTTGACGCGAGGGCATGTTGATGCCGTAGACGTGCGGGTGCCGCACCGGCGGCGCAGCCGAGGTGAACGTCACCTTGTTGGCGCCGGCTTGGCGGGCCATGTCGACGATCTCCTTCGACGTCGTGCCGCGAATGATCGAGTCGTCGACGATGAGGATGTTCTTGCCCTTGAACTCGGTGCCCATGGCGTTGAGCTTCTGGCGCACCGAGCGCTTGCGCTCGGCCTGGCCCGGCATGATGAAGGTGCGGCCGACGTACCGGTTCTTGTAGAAGCCCTCGCGGTATTCGATGCCGAGCTTCTGCGCGACCTGCATCGCGGCGGGGCGCGACGAGTCGGGAATGGGCATGACGACGTCGATGTCGCCCTTGCTCATGTGGGTCGCGATCGTGGTCGCGAGCCGGTCGCCCATGCGAAGTCGCGCCTCGTAGACCGAGATGCCGTTCATGATCGAGTCGGGGCGGGCGAGGTAGACGTACTCGAACGAGCACGGCACGAGCACGGGGTTGGCTGCGCACTGCTTCGAGATCATCGCGCCGTCGAGGCCGATGAAGATCGCCTCGCCGGGCTCGACATCACGCACGATCTCGTAGTCGCCGTTCTCGAGCACGAGAGATTCGGATGCCACGATCCACTCGTCGGTGCCGTTGGCGGCGCTGCGCCGACCGAGGATCAGCGGGCGGATGCCGAACGGGTCGCGGAAGGCGAGCAGCCCGTAGCCGGCGATCATCGCGATCACCGCGTAAGAGCCCTCGACGCGTTGGTGCACGTGCTCGACCGCGGCGAACACCTGGTCGGGGTCGAGGTCGAGACCCGTGATCTGGCTCTGCAGCTCGGTCGCGAGCACGTTCAGGAGCATCTCGGTGTCGCTCGTCGAGTTCACGTGACGACGGTCGATGGAGAACAGGTCGCTCGAGAGCTCGCGGGTGTTCGTGAGGTTGCCGTTGTGCACGAGGGTGATGCCGTACGGCGCGTTCACATAGAACGGCTGCGCCTCCTCTTCGCGCTCGGCTGCGCCCTTCGTCGTGTAGCGAACGTGCCCGAGCCCCATGTTGCCGATGAGCGAACGCATGTCGCGGGTGCGGAAGGCCTCGCGCACCTGGCCGCGTGCCTTCGTCATGTGGAAGACGGGGCCGTCGGCGGTCGCGATGCCGGTCGAATCCTGGCCGCGGTGCTGCAGGAGGAGCAGGCTGTTGTAGATCTGCTGGTTGACGGGCTCAGTGGAGACGATGCCGACAATGCCGCACATGCGAGCGATGGCTCCTCGAAGGTGGGGGAAGCGTCCGAGCAGGACGCCTCAATCCTCCCATACGTGCGCGTGGGAGCTGCCTGAGCAACGAACGAACGCTCAGTACTCAGAGGGCTTCGCGAGCACGGCCATCGTGCAGCGTGAGATGCACACGAGCTTGCCAGCGGCATCCGTGATCTTGATCTCCCATACCTGGGTGGTGCGACCGCGCGTGAGCGGCGTCGCCTCGCCGTAGACCCAGCCGTCGGCCACCGGGCGCGTGTGGTTCGCGTTGATCTCCATGCCGACGCAATAGTGCTTCTCGGGGTCGACGGTGAAGCTCGCGCCCCAGCTCGCGAGCGTCTCCGCGAAGGCGACGGATGCCCCGCCGTGCAGTACTCCGCCAGGTTGGCGCGTGCGGTGGTCGACGGGCATGCGACCCTTCAGCGAATGCTCCGTGACCTCGGTCATCTCGATGCCGATCGCCCGGATCATGGTGTCGTCTCGTGAGTTCGCCCACTCCAGTGAAGGCTCGCCGAACCAGATGCTCATGCCCTCGAGTCTGGCACCACTCTGTGGGTTGAGGAGCGAGCGCAGCGAGCGTCTCACTCTGTGGGTTGAGGAGCGAGCGCAGCGAGCGTCTCATTCTGTGGGTTGAGGAGCGAGCGCAGCGAGCGTCTCGAAACCGCTCGACATCCGTCTCGCGGTTTCGAGACGGCCCTGGCGGGGTTTCCTCAACCCGCGTGACTCTATGCGAGCTCGGCGATGATCGGGTGCATGGCGTCGTCGAACGCCGAGGCATCCGACCGCAGCGAATCGGTGACTGCGACGGTCATCGCGCCGATCCACCACACGCCGGCCGTCGCGAAGGGCACGACCTCGACGTTCAGCTCGAAGGAGTGGGCGCGACGCCCGACCTCCCGCTCGTGCTCGGCGATCGTGCCGGCGTAGGCGCGGTACGAATCGCCGCGGCGCGAAGCTGAAGCGGTGCGGTAGCCCTCGTGCGCCCAATCCGCCCACGCCCGTGCGGCCTCGGCGTGCGGCACGATCGCGGCGGCGAGCACTTCGGCCTCGGAGAGCGGCAGCGCGACGTCCGCACCGAACTCATCGACGAGTTCGAGGGGCACGGGCGACGGATGCGCCTCAGGCTCGACGGTCATCGCCCACCAGGCGCGCCATTGGCGCTCGAGCAGGTCGTGCTGGTCGATCTCGAGGCGGTCGCCGACCGCGCCGACGTCGCGCAACCGCGGGAGCTCGACGGGCGAGGCGATCGAGAGCACTTCGCGCAGATAGAGGGCGAGGAGTACCGGACGACCCGCGTTCTCACGGATCACCCACGATGGTGTGCCCCCCGGCTGCATGGCAGCATTTTAGTCCTCGCCTCGATCGGCGGCACGGATCGGCGCGCGGTGCGCGGGTACGCTTGACGGGTGACCTCGAACTCGTCCTATGCCGCTGCCGGAGTCGACACGCGCGCGGGTGATCTCGCTGTCGAGCTCATGAAAGAGGCGGTGTCCGCCACGCATGGGCCGAACGTGGTCGGCGGCTTCGGCGGTTTCGCGGGGCTCTTCGACCTCTCGTTCGCCAAGGACTACACGCGGCCGCTGCTCGCGACCTCGACCGACGGCGTCGGCACGAAGATCGCGATCGCCCAGGCGCTCGACAAGCACGACACCATCGGGCAAGACCTCGTGGGCATGGTCGTCGACGACATCGTCGTGGTCGGCGCGAAGCCGCTCTTCATGACCGACTACATCGCGTGCGGCAAGGTCGTACCCGAGCGCATCGCCGCGATCGTCACGGGCATCGCCCGGGCGTGCGCCGAGACGGGCACTGCGCTCGTCGGCGGCGAGACCGCCGAGCACCCCGGGCTCATGGGCGAAGACGACTACGACGTCGCAGGCGCTGCGGTCGGGGTGGTCGAGGCCGACAAGCTGCTCGGCGCCGAACGAGTCGAGTCAGGCGACGTCGTGCTCGCGATCGCCTCGAGCGGCCTGCACTCCAACGGCTTCTCACTCGTGCGCCGTGTGCTTCGACAGGCTGAGATCGACTTCGCCGATCGCTCTGACGATCTCGGCTCGACTTGGGGCGAGGCCCTGCTCGAGCCCACACGCCTCTACTCGGGCCCGCTCGTCGAGTTGCTCGCCGGCCCGCACGGCGATGCGGTGCACTCGCTCTCGCACGTCACCGGCGGTGGCATCGCCGCGAACCTCGCACGCGTGCTGCCCCTCGGTTCGTGGGTCGAACTCGACCGCTCGACGTGGTCACCTGCGCCCGTGTTCCGCGTGCTCAACGACCTCGCGGGCACCACGCTCGAGTCGACCGAAGGCACCTGGAACCTCGGCATCGGCTTCTTCGCCGTCGTGCGAGCGGATGCCGCGGCATCCGTCATCTCGGCACTCGGCGCCCTCGGCCTGCCGGCCTGGCAGGCGGGCACCGTGACGATCGGCGCCCTTCGACCCTTCGACGGGCTCAGGGCAGGCCAAGCTCAGGAAGCGGATGTCGATGGCTGGGAGCAGGGCGCCAAGGGCGTCGACGGCGGCGCCGTGCGCCTCGTCGGCTCCTACGCGAGCTGACCGGGGTTGACGATCATCATGCGCACCTCCGTCTCGATCGGGCTCACCGGCACCACCGATGCGTCGATCGTCCGGGCGCTGGCACCGCGCATCGAGCGTCTCGGGTTCTCCGGGCTGTGGCTCAACGACATCCCCGGCGGCGACTCGCTTGCCGGGCTTCGCGTCGCGGCCGGCGTCACCGACTCGCTCCGGCTCGCGACGGGGGTGATTCCGCTCGACCGGCGGCCAGCCGACTCGCTCGACCTCGCCGGCCTTCCGGCCGAGCGCACGGTGATCGGCGTCGGCTCAGGTGGAGCCGCCCGCTCGCTCGCGCTCGTCGAGCGGGGCATCGCCTCGCTTCGCGAAGCGAGTGACGTCTCGATCATGGTCGGCGCACTCGGCCCCCGCATGCGCCGACTCGCGGCTGAGCAGGCCGACGGGGTCGTCCTCAACTGGCTCACGCCGTCGGTGGCCGCCGACGCGACGCGAGAGCTCCGCGCCGCGGCCGGATCGCGGCAGGTGAGCAGCGTGCTCTACGTGCGCACCATCACCGACGCCGATGCGCGCCCGGCGCTCGAAGTCGAGGCCGAACGCTACGAGACCGTGCCCTCGTACGCGGCGAACTTCGCCCGCCTCGGCATTCGCGCGATCGACGCGACGATCACCGACGCGGCGGGTCTCTCGGCTTATGACGGCGCGGTCGACGAGATCGTGCTGCGCGCGATCAACCCGACGGGCTCACTCGCGGAACTCGAGCGCTTCGTCGAGACGGCGGCCGGGTGGCGCGGCGCCTCCTGAGGCGCAGCGACTTCTGTGGGCGTGTGTGTCGCCGCTCGCGTTGAGGCGGGCGAGAGCAGCCCCGTGATCTCGCCCGTCACGGCGCCGACGTCGACGGCATGCTCGGTCTCGACATCGAGGATCGGCAAGTCCGAGATCGGTCGAGCCGTCGCGCTCCATTCGTCCCACTCGGCCAGGCGCCCCGCATCGGTGTGGCCCGCATGCCTCTGTCGTGACGTGAAGCGACGACGCATCACGTCGGCAGGAGCGTGGCACCACACTTCCAGGCCCGGCGGGTTGCCGACGGTTCGGAGCCCGTCGCGGAGGAAGGCCTCGTCGCGCCCGGTCGCCCAGAACGAGTCGATCATGACGGTGCCTTCGAGCATCGCCGCGATCGACCACATCGCGTCGGACGCGAGGGCGCCCAGCCGCGAGGTGGGCAGTCGCGCGTCGACCGCATCGGCGAGGGCCTCCTTGATCGCGTCCTTCGACACGAGCGGCACACCGAGTTCGTGCGCCAACGGAGCGGCGAGGGTCGACTTTCCGGCACCAGGAACACCGTTCACGAGGATGACGAACTCGGCCATGTCGCGAGCCTACGCATGCCGCCCTCGGGCCGGTGTGACGAAGACCGTGAGGGAAGGTCGGTGATGACAGCGCCTGTCAGGCGCGTTGTTCGTCGCCCGCGACGTAGGTGTCGTCGTCGTCGGCGGAGTAATCCGCCCACTTCGCCGCTTCTTCGGTGTAATCGTCATGCGGCGAGCTGGTGAGCTCGCGCTCAAGCGCGTTGTAGTCGGTGTTCGGGCTGAAATACTTCAGCTCCCGAGCGACCTTGGTGTGCTTGGCTTTCTGACGGCCGCGCCCCATGCGTGACCCCCTTACGGCATCTGGCCGGGTGGGATGTCTTCGTCACCCGGCGCTCATCTGATAAATGAAATCGTCCGGCCGCCAGTTTAGCACCGGACTCGGGGCGCTCGGCGTCCTCCACAGGCGTGCTGTCGGTCGGATGCCGGCGTTCAGCGCGTGTGCTGCGAGCACACAGCAACCCGTGCTGAGATTGTCAGGTGATGACGAGCCCTGAACGCGTGAAGGTCGTAGTGATCGGCGCCGGCCAGGCCGGCTTGTCGGTCGCGTTCTACCTACGCCGGTTCCAGCTCGTCGCCGACCAAGACTTCGTGATGCTCGACCGGGCGCCTGGCGCAGGCGGGGCTTGGCAGCACCGCTGGTCATCGCTCAGGCTCGGAACCGCGCACCGGGTGAACGACCTGCCCGGCATGGCCGAACTGGACCTCAGTTTCGAGACCGCCGACCGCAACCTGCCCGCCAAAGACGTCGTCGCCGACTACTACGGGCGGTTCGAAGAACACTTCGACCTCCGTGTGCGACGGCCCATGAACGTACGGCAGGTCTCCAACGACGGCGTCGATCTGCTCGTGCGCTACGAAGACATCACCCCGCAACCATTCGCGCTCGAAGAGCAGAAGGCCGCGCGCGGTCTCTTCGGGCGGCGGCGCAAGACCTTCGAAGAGCCCGAAGCCCCGTCAGCGCCGCAGCATCAACTCGCGACGCAGTTCCTCGTGAACGCCACCGGTACATGGGGCTCGCCGTTCGTGCCGTACTACCCCGGCATGACCGAGTTCGCCGGCCGGCACGTGCACACCTCCGATTACACCGCGGCCGAGGACTTCCGCGACAAGCACGTCGTCGTGGTCGGCGGCGGCACCTCCGCGATCGGCTTCATGCTCGAACTCGAGGATGTCGCAGCAGGGCTCACGTGGGTCTCGCGCCGGCCGATCGACTGGCTCGATCGCCAAGAGCTCGACCTCGACGGGGCATCCGCTGCGGTGGCCATGCAAGACGAGGCCGCGCGCTCGGGTCGTGCGCTGCCGTCGATCGTCAGCGGCACCGGGGTGCCCCGAAGCCGGCGCATCGCCGCGGGCATCGAGCGCGGTCTGCTCGTCGCGCGACCAGTGTTCGACCGCATCGAGGGCGACCGGGTCGTCTGGGAGGGCGAAGAGTCGGGCATGGCCCGTGCCGACGTCATCATCTGGGCGACCGGCTTCCGGCCCGAGCTGCGCCACCTCTCGCCGCTGAAGCTCCGCGAGAAGGCCGGAGGCGTCACGGTCGGCCAGGGCGCGGCGTGGAGCGACCCGCGGATCTTCCTCGCGGGCTACGGTCCGCAGGCCTCGACGATCGGTGCGAGCCGCGCGGGGCGCATGATCGCCCGGCAGATCATGGCGATGCTCTAATCGGCCGAACTGTTGGTTGAGCCTGTCGAGACTCGGGGCTGAGGGGTTTCGACGAGCTCAACCCGCAGAGGTCAGTCGGCCTGTCGAGACTCGGGGCTGAGGGGTTTCGACAAGCTCAACCCGCAGAGGTCGGTGGGCCTGTCGATACCCGGGGCTGAGGGGTTTCGACAAGCTCAACCCGCAGAGGTCAGTGGGCCTGTCGAAACTCGGGGCTGAGGGGTTTCGACGAGCTCAACCCGCAGAGGTCAGGCGGATGTCGCGCCGTCGCACGGCGTGCGTGACACGGTCGATGAACTCGCACACCGAGGCATCCATCGCGTCCGTAGCCGTAGTCCGACGCTACTTCTCGGCTTCTTGCCGCTCTCGGCATTCGCTCGTCTTGGCACCGGCCGCACGGGCTCGCCACGACGATCCTGTCCGGGCAGCGGGCGCGAGCGCCGACCGTAGAGCAGGTCGGAGGCGTCGAGCAGCCACGGCACGAGCGCGACCGTGACACCGCGTACCAGGAGCAGCTTCTGGCTGATGCGCCGCGCCTTCAGCGTCGGCTTCTGCATGCGGCGACCCTCGAGGTACTCAGTGGGAGCGGGTCGCCGACGATCCAGTTCTTCGGCGACTTCAATTCAGCCGGCGGTGTATCCGCCTTCTCCGTCACGGCGGTCGAGACTACACCCGCGGCGTTCCGTGTCAAGGGTCGATCGACGCCGGGTGACGGACGCCTCGCGCCGCAGCCGCGCGTGGCCTGAAACGCGCCCGATCAGCACCGGGAACGCCTTGTAGAGTTGTGTGACGATTCTTCGATCATTCGAGCCACCCGGGAGCGGACGTGAACCGTGCGATGCAACTCGCGCGTGGCTCCGCCACCGCTGCGGTCGCCCTGCTCCTCGCAGCGTTCTCGCACGCCGCGGCCGGTGGTGAGGCGCCCGGAGGGGTCGGGCTCGTGCTCGCCGGCATCGTCGCGCTCGCGGCATCCGTCGCCTTCGTCGGCCGCCGTTCGACGCCGCTGCGCACCGCGCTGGCCGTGATCGCGAGCCAGGGCACATTCCACCTGCTCTTCGCCGTCGGCGCGGGCGAGCCGACCGGGTCGTTCGTCATCGACGGCGCCGGCCACCACCAGACCGTCGCGTTCGTCGACGGCGCGGGTGCCGCCGGTGCCGCGGCGGCCGCACACACTCACGCCGATGCTGCGATGCTCGTCGGTCACTCCGTCGCTGCGGCCCTCACCATCGTGTACCTGCTCGCATTCGAACAGGCGGCATGGCACGCGGTCGGTGCCGCCGCCCGCCGATTCGTACTGCGGCTCACCATGCCGATGCAACCCGTCGCCGTCACGGCGCCGGTCGCACTCCGGGTCGTCGAGTCGCCGGCGCCCCAGCTTCGCTCGCGGCTGCGCTTCACCGCGTTCGGCTATCGCGGGCCGCCCCTCCTCCTCGCCTCCGCATAATCGCCGCCGTTCGGCGTACCAGAGAATTCCGGATGTTCCGAGTGACCCACGCGCGCGTGGCCGTCATCGGTCCCGGACCTGAGGAGAAGGACTCCCAACCGCAATGACCATCGCAACCAGCGTCGACCAGTCGACGACCCGCACCACCCGCGTGCGCGCCTTCGTGCTCACCGCCGCCGCGCTCACCGTCGCCGCCGGCATCACGCTCGCCGGTGCATCGCCCGCCTTCGCCCACGACGAACTCGTCGCATCGAGCCCCGAGCCGGGCCAGGTGTTCGACACCGCCCCGACCGAGGTCGCGCTCGACTTCTCGAACGACATCATCGAGCTCGGTACCGCCGTGATCGTGGTCGACCACCACGGCGAAGAGGTCGCCGTGGGCGAGCCCGTCGTCGCCGGGCCACGCGTCACGGCCTCGCTGCCCGCCGGCCTCGAGGGCGAGTACCAGGTGCGCTGGCGTGCCGTTTCGAGCGACGGGCACCCCATCGAGGGAACCATCGACTTCGGTGTCGGCGCCGACGCGACCGGCGTCTGGACCGAGGAGCCGCCGCACGACGGCGCGGCCACCGGCGACGACGAGGGTGAGCACGCCGAGGACGGCGACGCGCACGACGATGCGCACAGTGACGCCGCCGCGAGCGGCCCCGACGGATGGGCGATCGCCGGCTTCGTCGTCGGCGGGCTCGGAATTCTCGCGCTCATCGCCGCCGTCATCGTGAACGCGAGACGTCAGAGTGCAGGTCCCGGTGCTGGCGACGGCTCGGGATCGTCGGGAACGAACTCGACCGGCACCGATGGCACCGATGGCACAGGTTCGTCTGGCGACGATTCGTCGGGCGACGCCGTCTGATCGAAACGAGCGGATGTCGCGGGTGACGCGGCATCCGCTCGCGCGGCCGCCCTATGCCTGCGGCGGTGCGCTGAGGTCGAAGACCCAGTCATTCGTGTGCAGCACGAGGCCGGGCTTCACCTCGAACGGCTCCTCGCCGAGCAACCGGAAGCCGGCCTTGCGGCACACGGCGTTCGACGGCGGGTTGTCGACGCGCGGGTACGCGTGCACCGGCAGGGTCTCGCCTTCGGCGCGTGCCGCCTCGAGCATCGCAACGACCGCGGCAGGAGCGATGCCCTGGCCGCGATACTCGGCCTCGACCGACCATCCGCTCTCGAGGGCGGGCTCGCCGTGCCACTCATGCTGCCAGTAGCCGACCATGCCGACCCCCTCGGGATGCCCCGGGATCACGACACGGAACTGGTGGGCCGCGCCCTCCCGCTGCAGTCGGAGATAGCGCTCGTGGCGGGCGAGCACCTGCTCGTCGTTCTCGGGGCCGCCGAGCTGGTCCATGAGCTCGGGCGTGTTCGCACGGTGGAGGAGTTCGAGGTCGTCTTCGGACCACGGGCGCAGTTCGATGTCGGGCATTTCGTCATCGAAGCACGCACGACTGACAAACCCACGGCTGACATACGGCTGACATGCGACTGACATGCGGGACGGAGCGGGGGCATCCGTCCCGCATGACCTGGGACTGAGCGGCGGGTGCCTGCTCAGTGGTCGGTGAGGGTCGCCAGCACGTCGGCGCGCACTTGCGCGAGTCGCGCCTTCAGGAGTGTGACCGACTCGGGCGTGACGCGACCGCGACTCGCGTGGGTGCGCAGATCGGTGCGCAGCTGCTGCCGGAACTCGCTCAGCACGAGATCGGCCTCGTGCACGGCACGGCTCGTCTCGGCGCGAGCGTCGCCGCCCCAACCGGTGGTCGAGGTGCTGCCCGACGTCGATGCCGCGGATGCCGGCATCTTGGTCGCCGATCGCGTGGCCTCGCGGGCCGCGCTCGCGAGTTCGGCGCGGAGCGAGCGCATCGCATCGTTGACCTCGGCACGTACGCCGTTGGCGAGGCGTCGCACGGAGTCGGTCACCTCGTTCTCGATGCCGTCGAGCTCGTCGCGGCGTGCCTCGAGTTCGGCGCGACCGGCATCCGTGATCTCGTAGACGGTCTTGCGGCCGTCGGTCGACTTCGAGACGAGGCCCTCCTCCTCGAGCTTCGAGAGGCGGGGGTAGATCGTGCCGGCGCTCGGGCTGTACGTGCCGCCGAAGCGCTCCGAGAGCGCCTGGATCAACTCGTAACCGTGACGCGGCTGCTCGTCGAGCAGCGCCAACAGGTAGAGGCGCAGACTGCCGTGGGCGAAGACGGGCGGGGTCATGCGGCGCCGCCCTGAGCCTGTCGAGGGGATGCCTCGTCGTCGCTCGAGCCCGAAGCGCTCGACGCGTCGCCGTGGCTCGCGCCCGCGGCATCCGTCGCCGTGCTGTTCGCCTCGCGGCGCATGACGGAGATCGACCCGGAGACGCTGTTCGCGCCGAGGTCGAGCCACCGGCCCGACAGCTCGCCGGTGACGCGCTCGAAGCCCTTGCCGAGCATGCCCCTGATGGTCGTATCGTCGATCAGCACCGTGCCGCCGACCGTGTTGATGCGGTAGCGAGCGCCGGCGCCCGGCGCGAAGCGCACGGTCAGGTTGCCCGAGACGGTGTTCGTGTCGACCCGGTCGGGCGTGCCGAACGCATCGAGGATCATGTTGCCCGACACCGTATCGGCGTTGAACGAGCGCACGTCGCCGGTGGCGACGACGTCGCCCGACACCGAGTGCGCGGTGATGCGGCCGGTGTGATTGCCGGCGGACACTTCGCCCGAGACCGTCGAGAGCTCGACGTCGCCCTCGTGGTTGTCGAGCACGAGGTCGCCCGAGACGGTGCTGAGCTTCGCATCGGTCGTGAATCCGGAGACGAGCGCATCGCCCGAGACCATGCCGAGCTTCATGACCACATGGCGCGGAGCGAGGATGGACACGTCGGCCTTCGCGTTGCCGGCCCAGCCCTTGAAGACGTCGATGAAGTTGTCCCACCGCAGTTGCGGGTGGTCGATCTCGAGGGAATCGCCGTCGATCTCGATCTTCAGGTCTTTGCCGGTGACGTTGGCGACCTCGATGCGGGCGCCGGGTTCGTCGTGGGCGATCACGTCGACCTTGCCGCCGATGAGGCTCACCTTGAGCTTGCGAACCAGTTCGAGGTCGATGACCCGCGTTTCGCCGGGGTTGATGACCCATTTCTCGATGGACATGCGGTGCTCCTTCTGTTGCCGTAACGCCGTTGAGGCCTGTTGCGAGGTTCGGATGCCGCGGCATCCGCTGACCTCGAAGTCTGTATCGCGATATATCGCGTGTGCTGACGTAAACACGATATATCGCGTCTCCGCGAATCGCAAGTGCGTGTTTCGGCGGCCCGCATTCGCCGAGTTGCACGATGATCTGCATGGCACGCCGTTTGCGCGCGGCGCGTCGTGCAGATCGTCGTGCAACTCAGCGCCCATGGGGGCTTCAACCCGTCCGGGCGAGCGGATGCCGCAGCTTGACATTGACGCAGCGTCAACCTTTATCGTCAGTGACGTGGGGCAGACGCCCCGCTGATCACGAGAGGAGCACGCCGTGGACTGGTCGATCCAGGAGATCGCGAAGCTCGCCGGCACGACGAGCCGCACGCTGCGTCACTACGACGACATCGGGCTGCTCGCCCCGGCGCGCATCGGGTCGAACGGGTATCGCTACTACGACGACGCCGCGCTCGTGCGCTTGCAGCGCATCCTGCTGCTGCGCGAACTCGGCATCGGGCTCCCGGCGATCAGCGAGGTGCTCGACCGCGAGGAGAGCGCCCCGCATGCGCTCCGCAGTCACCTCGAGTGGCTGCGCGGCGAGCAGGAGCGGCTGGCGCGGCAGATCGCGTCGGTCGTGAGCACCATCGGAGCATTGGAAGGAGGTGAACAACTCATGGCAGAAAACATGTTCGACGGATTCGACCACACCCAGTACAAGGAGGAGGTCGAGGAGCGTTGGGGCAAGGAGGCATACGCGAAGAGCGACGCGTGGTGGCGCTCGCTGAGCGCTGAAGAGAAGGCTGCGGGGCAGCAGCGCGTCTTGCAGCTGAGCAGCGACTGGATCTCGGCGTTCGAGCGGGGCGTCGACCCCGCGGGCGACGAGGCGCAGGCGCTCGGGCAGCGGCAATTCGAGTGGCTGCGCGGCGTGCCCGGTACGCCGGGTGGCGGCGGTGCCGGCCCGAGCAAGGCCTACTTTCTCGGCCTCGCCGAGATGTACGTGGCCGACGAGCGCTTCGGCGCGAACTACGGCGGCCAGGCGGGTGCCGAGTTCGTGCGCGACGCGATGACGGCCTACGCCGAGCGCGAGCTGTAGCGCGAGCTGTAACGCGAGCCCGTGCAGTCGCCCCCGAGGTGTCCCGGCCTCGGGGGCGACTGCGGTCTCGGCGCCCGGTCGGCTTCAGTAATTCAGGAGCGGAGGTGTGTCGCCCGGCGTGTCGCCACGGTTGCGCGTGAGACACGCCATCGTCGTCCTGAATTGCTGGGAGTCGATGTGACGGTCATGGTGGCGAGGGTCGCGGTCAGGCGGCGGATGTCGCGGGGTCGGCCGATGTCACGGGGTCGGCGGATGTCGCGGATGCGGCGAGGGTCGGGGTCAGGCGGCGGATGTCGCGGATGTGGCGGGGTCGGCGGATGTGGCGGGGTCGGCAGATGTGGCGGGGTCGGCGGGTGTGGCGGATGTCGCGGGGTCGGCAGATGTGGCAGATGTGGCGGGGGACCCGGGCGCAGCGGCATCCGCTCGCTCGATGCCCGTTGTGTCTGGCGCGTCCGGCGCGCTTTCGAAGCTCGGTGTGTCTGGCGCGACTGGCGCGACCGGCGCGATCGGCGTGCGCTTGATCGCGAACAGCGGGATCGTGTACCCGCAGAGCGGCCCGATGAGCACCGCGAAGGCGACGGTGCCGATGCCGACATTGCCGCCGAGCAGCCAGCCTGCGGCGAGCACGATGAGCTCGATGCCGGTGCGCACGATCCAGATCTTCCAGCCGGTGACGCGGTGCAGGCCCGTCATCAGGCCGTCGCGCGGGCCGGGGCCGAAGTGCGCGCCGATGTAGAGGCCCGTCGCCACGGCGAGCAGGAGGATGCCTGCGGGGAGCAAGAGCACGCGCACCCAGAGGTCGAGCCCCGGAGGGATGAGCCAGAGGCCGACGTCGGCGGCTGGGCCGATGAGCAGGGCGTTCATGACGGTGCCGAACCCGAGTCGCTGGCGGATCGGGATCCAGAGCAGCAGCACCACGCCGCTCATGAGCACCGTGATGAGGCCGAAGCCGGCGCCGGTGTGCTTCGCGATGCCCTGCGTCAGCACGTCCCATGGGCCGACGCCGAGCTCGCCGCGCACGATGAATGCGATGGCGATGCCGTAGAGGAACAGCCCGACGAAGAGCTGCACGAACCGGCGTACGAGTACCGGGGTCGAATCGGCAGACTGAAAGAGGGGCGAGCGGGGCATTCTGCAATCCAATTGCATGATTGGCCTTTTCGCAAAGAGCCAATTCGTCTAAAGTGGCTCGAATGGCGGAGTCCACACTGAGCGCGCGATCGCTCGAGAACCTGCTCGGCGACTGGCGAACGGGCGCAGGCAGCGCGTATCACGCGCTCGCCGAACGCATCCGGTTGCTCGTGCTCGACGGCCGCATCCCCGTCGACACCCGGCTGCCGGCCGAGCGCGATCTCGCCGAGCGACTCGGGCTCAGTCGCACCACGGTGACCGCTGCCTACCGTCATCTTCGTGAGCAGGGGCTCGTGCTGAGCCTGCGCGGCTCGGGCAGCGTCGCGAGACTGCCCGGAGCGCCGACGATCCTGCCGGCGCCACCCGCCTCCGACTACATCGACTTCTCCAAGGCGGCGCCCACGGCGCTTCCCTGGCTTCCGGATGTCGCGCGGCAGGCGATCGACGATCTGCCAGAGCACCTCGGCGACGCCGGGTTCGATCCGATCGGCACGCCCGCGTTGCGTGCGGCGATCGCCGATCGCTACACGGCGCGCGGACTCCCGACAGCTCCCGAGCAGATCATGGTCACGATCGGTGCGCAGCACGCGATCGCGTTGCTCTCCCGTGCGATCGTCGGGCGCGGTGACCGGGCCATCATCGAGGCGCCGACGTACCCGCACGCGTATGAGGCGCTGCGCGCGGCGGGTGCCCGGCTCGTGCCCGTGAGCGTCGCGTCGCGCGATGACCCCGCCTGGACCGGGCAGGCCGAGACCGAGGCGCTCACTCGAGCGATCGGGCATTCGAACCCGGTTGCCGCGTATCTCATGCCCGACTTCCAGAACCCGACGGGGCGATCGATGAGCGTCGACGCCCGTGAGCGCGTGCTCGACGCCGCCGCCCGACAGGGCACGGTGATCGTGGCCGACGAGACGACCGGCGAACTCGATATCGATCGCGCAGGATCCTTCCTGCCGATGGCCGCGTACGGTCCGGCGATCATGGTCGGCTCGGTCGGCAAGACGGTCTGGGGCGGCGTGCGCGTCGGCTGGATCCGCGCCGACCAGCCGCTCATCCGGCGCCTGCTCGCCGTGCGATCACCCGGCGATCTCGGCACGCCGATCATCGAGCAGTTGCTCGTCACCCGACTGCTTCCGCGCATGGATGACATCCTCGACCTGCGCCGCGAGCAGCTCCGAGCCGGGCGCGACCGGCTCGAGGGGTTGCTCGCCGAGGCGTTCCCCGAATGGCAGGTGCCGCACGTCGACGGCGGTATCGTCACGTGGGTCGGGCTCGGCGCCGCCGTGAGTTCGCAGCTCGCGCTCGCCGCCCGTTCGCAGGGGCTGATCATCGCGGCGGGGCCGAGGTTCGGCATCGACGGCGCGTTCGAACGATTCCTCAGGCTGCCCATCTGCTATCCGGCCGAGACGACGGATGCCGCGGTGCAGGCGCTCGCCCGCGCGTGGCGCTCGCTCTCGGGGGCGGCGCCGGCGCCCGACCAGAGCCTGCTCGCGTCGGTGATCTGAGCTCGCCCGGAGGCTGCCCGACTCGAGGCGATCGGAATTCACCGAATGTCACTCGGATTTCATCGGTTCGAGATATCGCTCGCTCGTGCCTGCGAGAATTGAGCAATGCACCTGCTCGCAGCGCTCAGCATGAAGAACCGCGCGCTCATCGCGCTCATCACCGTCGTCGTCGCGATCTTCGGCGGTATCTCGCTCACGAGCCTCAAGCAGGAGCTGGCACCGTCGATCGAGTTCCCGCAGCTGTCGATCGTGACGAGCTACCCGGGGGCGTCACCCGACATCGTCAACACGGATGTCTCGACGCCGATCGAGACCGCGATCCAGGGCATCACCGGACTCGAGTCGACCTCGACGACGAGCTCGACCGGTCTCTCGCGGGTGACCGCGAGCTTCACCTACGGCACCGACCTCGCGTTCGTCGAGCAGAAGTTGCTCTCGGCGGTGAACCGCATCTCGAGCCAGTTGCCCGAGGATGTCGACCCCCAGGTGCTCGCCCTCAGTCTCGACGACTTCCCCGTGCTGCAGATCGCAGTCACCGGCGCCGACGACATCAGCGCGCTCTCCGACGAGATCGAGCGCACTACTCTGCCCGAGATCACCGACGTCGACGGCGTGCGTGAAGCGAGCCTCATCGGCGAGGTCGGCCAGCGGGTCACCATCACACCCGACCCCGAGAAGCTCGCGGCGCTCGGGCTGACCCAGCAGGCGATTCGCGACGCGTTGCAGCAGAACGGCTTGCTCGTACCCGCCGGCAGCATCACCGAGGGCGACTCCACCTTCGCCGTGCAGACCGGCACGCGTATCGGCAGCATCGAGGAGATCGCCGCGCTACCCGTGCTGGGAGCGACCGAGCAAGTGCTGCCGGCCCCGCCCCCCGAGACCCCGGCCGGCGACCAGCCGGCGACCGAAGAGCAACCGTCGGCAGAGCAGGAGCCGACGGGCTCGGTTGCACCAGACTCGGTTGCGCCAGGCTCGGTTTCGACAGGCTCAACCAACAGCGTTCCCGTCGCGGCGACGATCGCCGACGTGGCATCCGTCGAGCTCACCGACAACCCCGTCTCGAGCATCTCGCGCGTCAACGGCGAGCCCGCACTCACCATCTCGGTCACGAAGCTGCCCGCGGCCAACACCGTCGAGGTGTCGAACGCGGTGACCGCGCTGCTGCCCGACCTCGAGTCCTCGCTCGACACCACGAATCCGGGAGCGACCTTCACGGTCGTCTTCGACCAGGCTCCTTACATCGAGCAGTCGATCGAGTCGCTCGCGACCGAGGGCCTGCTCGGCCTCCTGTTCGCGGTGATCGTGATCCTCGTCTTCCTGCTCTCGATCCGGGCGACGCTCGTGACCGCGATCTCGATTCCGACCTCGGTGCTCATCACCTTCATCGGGTTGCAGGCGGCCGACTACACGCTCAACATCCTCACGCTCGGTGCGCTCACGATCGCCATCGGCCGTGTCGTCGACGACTCCATCGTCGTCATCGAGAACATCAAGCGCCACCTCATCGAAGGCGTCGACAAGGCCTCGACGATCGTGCACGCCGTGCGCGAGGTCGCCGGCGCCATCACGGCGTCCACCATCACGACCGTCGCGGTCTTCCTGCCGCTCGCACTCGTCGAGGGCGTCACAGGAGAACTGTTCCGGCCGTTCGCACTCACCGTGACCATCGCGCTCGTCGCCTCACTGCTCGTCTCGCTCACGATCGTGCCGGTGCTCGCGTACTGGTTCCTGAAGCCCGCGACCCTTCGACAGGCTCAGGGACCGGGTGATTCCGGGGCCGATGCAGGGGTCGCGGCGGCGGCGTTCGTCGACGAAACGCCGGTGCCGGCGACCGGCACCAGCGCCGCAGCAGCCGTCGACGAACTCGAGCACCCGTCGCGCCTGCAGCGCGGCTACCTGCCGATCATCGAGTGGACCTTGAAGCATGGCGTCGTGACGATCGTCGTCGCGCTGCTCGTGCTCGGCGGCACCGTCGCGCTCACCCCGCTCATGAAGACGAACTTCCTCGGATCCTCGGGCCAGAACACGTTCCAGGTGTCGCAGGAGCTGCCGCTCGGTACGAGCCTCGGCGCGCTGGAAGCGGCGTCCGAGCCGGTCGAGCGGGTGATCCGCGACACCGAGGGCGTCGAGACCGTGCAGACCTCGATCGGCGGCGGCAGCGGACTCGCCGCCGCGTTCGGTGGTGGCGGTGCGACCGTGACGTACTCGGTCACGACCGACGAGAGCGCCGATCAAGATGCACTGCAGGCGAGCGTGCGCGACGAACTGGCCGCCCTCGACGACGTCGGCGACGTCACCCTCGCCGCGTCGAGCGGGTTCGGCGCCTCGAACGACATCGAAGTCGACATCACCGCGTCGAACGCCGAAGACCTGCAAGCCGCGACGGATGCCGTGGTCGAAGAGCTCGACGGCATCGATTCCATCGCGCAGGTGTCGTCGAACCTGTCGGAGTCCCAGCCCTACGTCGCCGTCGAGGTGAACCGAGCGGATGCCGCTGCCGCGGGCTACTCCGAGGTCGCCCTCGGTGCGGTCGTGTCCGCCGCGATGCAACCGCAGAGCGCGGGCTCCGTCGTGATCGACGAGAAGACGCTCACGATCTACCTCGCCGCCGCGAACCCGCCGAGGACCGTCGAGGAGCTGTCGGCGCTCGAGGTGCCGACTCCCGCCGGCCTCGTGCGGCTCGATTCGCTCGCGACAGTCGAGAACGTCGAGGGGCCGGCATCCGTCACCACCGTGCAGGGCCTCCGCAGCGCGACGGTGTCTGCGACGCCCTCGGGAGACGACCTCGGCACGGCGAGCGGCGCCGTCTCGGCGGCGGTCGCGGCGGTCGAGCTGCCCGCCGGCACGACGGCATCGATCGGCGGCGTCAGCGCCGACCAGACCGAGTCGTTCTCGCAGCTCGGGCTCGCACTGCTCGCCGCGATCCTGATCGTCTACATCGTGATGGTGGCGACGTTCCGTTCATTGCTGCAGCCGTTGCTGCTGCTCGTGTCGGTGCCGTTCGCGGCGACCGGTGCGATCGCGCTGCAGGTGATCACGGGCATCCCCCTCGGCGTCGCCTCGCTCGTCGGTGTGCTGATGCTCGTCGGCATCGTCGTGACGAACGCGATCGTGCTCGTCGACCTCGTGAACCAGTATCGAGATCGCGGAATGACCGTGCGTGAAGCTCTCGTGCACGGTTCGTCGAGGCGACTGCGCCCGATCCTGATGACCGCGCTCGCGACGATCTTCGCGTTGCTGCCCATGGCGCTCGGCATCACCGGTCATGGCGGCTTCATCTCGCAGCCGCTCGCGCTCGTCGTGATCGGCGGACTCGTGTCGTCGACGGCGCTCACCCTCGTGGTGCTGCCGGTGCTCTACGACCTCGTCGAGGGCGGGCGCGAGCGTCGCCGGGCGAAGCGGGCGGCGAAGGCGGCGGGCGGCGGATCGGATGCCTCGGTGTCGCCGGCGCTCGCCGTCGCGGGTGGCGCTGCGGCGTCTGCAGCGGCGGCGTCCGTCGAGCCAGACACTGAGTCGGCCGCGCCCGCTGCGGTCGACGCCGACGCCGACCCCGACGCCCACGCCGACCCCGACGCCCACCGGGGAGACGTCGACGACGTCTCCCCGGGCGACGGTATCTGACCCCGGCGACCGATCGACGGGGCGTCCAAACGTCGCAGATGGCGGGCATCGGCCCGCTGAGGTCGCCATCTGCGACGTTTCGGTGACTTCAGTTGTGTATTGGCGCGCTACTCGGAGGGCGGTGCGGGTGGTGCAGGCGGTGCAGGCGGCGCGAGCGCGGCGATCTTCGCGAGGAGCGAGGCGCGCTCGCGTTCGTTGCCGGTGAGTCGGGCTGCGGTCGCGAGCTCGCCGCGTGCCTCGCCGGTGCGGCCGAGCCGACGCAGCAGCTCTCCGCGCACGGCAGGCAGTGGGGCGTAGCCGGCGAGCTTGCCCCCGGCCACGAGTTCGTCGACGATCAGCAGCGCTGACGCCGGACCCGTCGACATCGCGACGGCGACTGCACGGTTCAGCTCGACGACGGGCGACGGGGCGAGGCGCCCGAGCGCTTCGTAGAGCACCACGATGCGCGCCCAGTCGGTGTCGTCGACGGATGCCGCGACCGCATGGCACTCGGCGATCGCCGCCTGCAGGCCGTATGCGGCACGTCCGCGGCCGATCTGGTCGGCGCGGGCGAGCGCTGCGCTGCCGCGCGCGATCTGCGACCGGTCCCAGCGCGAGCGGTCCTGTTCGTCGAGGGGGATCGGCGTGCCGTCGCGTTTCGTGCGCGCCGCGAAGCGCGAGGCGGTGAACTCCATCAGGGCGACGAGCGACTGCGCCTCGGGCTCGCGGGGCATGAGCCCCGCGACCATGCGGGCGAGGCGGATGGCCTCGGCCGAGACATCCGGTCGCACCCAGGCCTCGCCCGTTGCGGGCAGATAGCCCTCGTTGAAGATGAGGTAGAGCACGGAGAGCACCGAGCCGAGCCGCTCGGCGTATTCGTTCGGCTCGGGCACCTCGAACGGCACCTTGGCCGCTGCGAGGGTCTTCTTCGCGCGCACGATGCGCTGCTGGATCGTGGCCGTCGGCACGAGGAAGGCCCGGGCGATCTCATCCGAGCCGAGGCCGCCGACGATGCGGAGTGTCAGGGCGATCTGCGCCTCGCGCGAGAGCACTGGGTGGCACGACACGAAGATGAGCCGCAAGATGTCGTCGTCGATCGTGTCGGGGTCCCAGAAGGTGTCGGATGCCGCGGCGCGATCGCGCTCGAGGTCGTGGGCCATCGAGGCGTACCGCTCGTCGAGCCGCTCGCGACGACGCCAGCCGTCGATCGCGCGGCGCTTGGCCACCGCGGTGAGCCACGCGCCCGGGTTGTTCGGCACGCCCTCGGCCGGCCACTGCCGCAGCGCCTCGACGAGCGCCTCCTGCGCGAGATCCTCCGCCTGGCCGACGTCGCCGACGAAGCGGGTCAGGGTCGCGACGATGCGCGCCGACTCGATGCGCCAGACGGCGGCGACGGCGCGCCGGGCGCGGTCGGCGGGCTCATTCGCCTCGCCGACCGTGCCCGGGGCATCCGTCTCGCTCATTCGGCTGCGGTGCCGAGACGGCCCTCGGCCTCTTCGCGCCAGCCGGCTTCCTTCTGGATCCACTCGTTGTCTTGAGGGAAGTCCTCGAGCTCATTGATCCGGCGCACCTCGAGCTTCGAGCCCGGGCCGAGGGGGCACCGCTTGGCCCATTCGGCAGCCTCTTCAGCGCTCGAGGCCTGGATGATCCAGAAGCCGTTGAAGAGCTCCTTCGTCTCGCCGTAGGGGCCGTCGGTGACGACCGGCGGGGTGGAGTCGAAGTCGACGACGAAGCCCTCCTTCGCGTCGGAGAGGCCCTCGCCCGCGAGCAGCACGCCGGCCTTGATCAGCGACTCGTTGTAGGCGCCCATCGCCGCGATGACTTCGGCGAAGTCGAAGTTCTCGTACGCCTCGACGGCTGCGTCGTTGGACCGCATGATCAGCATGTACTTCATGGTTCTCTCCTTTGTGGGGAGGGGGCCGAAGTGCCCGCCTCACTCTGGCGTCGAACGGGCGGACGCCGAATCGACATCGCTCGCGAACTTCTTTTCCTCATGCTGCCATGCGTGGTCTGTTTGCGTCGTGCATACCCTAGGGGGGTATATTGAGTCGCAACGACGAAAGGACCCCGAGATGACCCTCGCGCCCGAAGGCAGAACCGAGATCGAACTCACCGACGACAGCTGCGCGTGCTGCGCAGTCGACACGGTCACGGATGCCGCGGCTCCCGCCGAGGCGCACGCGCATGTCCCCGAGGCGCACGCGCCCGCCGACGGTGCCTCGCTCGTCGAGGCGAACTTCGGCGTCGCGGGCATGACGTGCGGCAATTGCGTGCGCCACGTGACCGAAGAGCTCGTCGGGATCGACGGCGTCGACGCGGTCGAGATCGAGCTCGTCGCGGGCGGCGTCTCGAGCGTGACGGTGCGCAGCGCGGCCCCGGTCTCCGCGGCTGCGATCAGCGCGGCCGTCGCCGAAGCCGGCTACGAGGCGATCGTCGAGACCCAGACCGCCGAGATCGAGCGCATGCAGGGCCTGCTCGGTCGGTGACCGGCCGGTCGGCCGGTCGGCCGACGGATCGGCGGCGACGCGCGACGCGCGCGCTACAGGGCGCGGCAGCGTGCGGGCGTTCCGATTGCGCGCCTCTCGCCGCAGGCTCCGATGCTGTGCTGTCATGAGTGGGTGACTGACTCGACGTGGGAACCGGTAATCGCAGGGGCGAACTCGTGAACGCGAGTCGGGCACCGCAATTGGCAGGCGCGGTCCGTCGCTCGCCGTTCCCGCCGATCGCCCAGTTCGCGTTCCTCTCCGACTGCCACACCGGTGCACTCGTCGCACCCGACGGATCGGTCGGATGGCTCTGCCCGCCGAGGTTCGACGCGCCCAGCGTCTTCGCGACGATCCTCGACCGGCAGGCCGGCTATTTCCGCTTCGGGCCGTTCGACGTCAACGCACCGTCTGCGCGCGCCTACGACCCGGGCACCAACGTGCTCGTCACCACGTGGAAGACCCCGACCGGCTGGGCCGAGGTGCGCGACGCGCTCACGATCGTTCCGCGGACGGCGCCCGATACGACGACCCCGCATACCCGGGCACCCGCCGACGACGACGCGGCGCATTGCCTCGTTCGCACCGTGACGTGCCTCGACGGACACGTCGAGATGGAGCTCGTCTGCGAGCCGGTCTTCGACTACGGGCGCGTGGACGCCGAGTGGGCGGCGACCGACGAGCACAGTGCGACCGCGAGCGGCGGCGGCGTCTCGCTGCGGCTGCGCTCCGATCTGTCCCTCGGCATCCAGGGCGGACACGTTCGCGCGCGCCACACTCTAAGCGCGGGCGATCAGGCGTTCTGTTCGCTGTCGTGGGCTGACGACCTCGCCGGACCGGCGACGTTCGAAGAGGCGACCGCCGAACTCGACGTCACGGTCGCGTTCTGGCGTGACTGGCTGAGCGACGCGAGAATCCCCGACCACCCGTGGCGCGAAGCGCTCGAGCGCTCGGCCCTGACGATCAAGGGACTCACGTACATGCCGACGGGCGCGACGGTTGCCGCCCTCACGACCTCGCTGCCCGAGACGCCGGGCGGGGAACGCAACTGGGACTACCGCTTCAACTGGATTCGGGACTCGTCGTTCACCGTGCAGGCGCTGCACTATCTCGACCTCGATTGGGAGGCCGACGAGTTCGTGGAGTTCCTCTCCGGGCTCGAGGCGAACGGCGACGGTTCGCTGCAGATCATGTACGGCATCGACGGCCGGCGAGACCTCACGGAGTCGACGCTCGATCACCTCACGGGATACCTGGGTTCGCGGCCCGTCAGGATCGGCAACGGGGCGTTCGCCCAGCGGCAGAACGACCTGTACGGGGCGGTGCTCGATGCAATCCTGATGCACTCGCGTCGCAGCCAGCGGGTGCCGCGATCACTCTGGCCGCTCATCCGGTCGCAGGCCGAATGCGCAACCGCGGTCTGGCGCGAGCCCGACCAGGGTATCTGGGAGGCCCGCGGCGAACCCCAGCACTACGTGTCGTCGAAGATCATGTGCTGGGTCGCGCTCGACCGGGCCTCGAAGCTCGGCGACATCGTCGGCGACGCGGAGCTTTCGAAGCAGTGGCGCGGCGTCGCCGACGAGATCGCCGCCGACATCTTGGGCAACGGCGTGAGCGATCGTGGCGTGCTGCGCCAGCACTACGGCACCGATGCTCTGGATGCATCCGCCCTGCTCGCGGCGATCTACGGCTTCCTCCCCGTCGACGACGAGCGGTTGCGGAATACGGTGCTGGCGATCGCCGACGAACTCACCGAGAGCGGGTTCGCGCTTCGCTACCGCACTGAGGAGACCGATGACGGCCTGTCGGGGCGCGAGGGCACCTTCCTCATCTGCTCGTTCTGGCTGGTCTCGGCGCTCACGATCATCGGCGAGGGCAAGCGCGCCCACGCGCTCATGGAGAAGCTGCTCCGAATCGTCTCCCCGCTCGGCCTGCTCGCCGAGGAGCTCGACACGGAGACGGGCCAGCACCTCGGCAACTTCCCGCAGGCGTTCTCGCACCTCGCCCTCATCGAGGCCGCCCGACGCATCATCGTGATCGAGCGCCTGATCGAGTTCATCTGATCGGCGTCTGCGGGTTGAGCCTGTCGAAACCGCTCGGGTCGAGTCTGGACGAGCTCACCCGCAGGGGCGGGCTCTGGTGCAACCTCGCAGGGCGCTGTTATGTTCGCCGCGGAGGTGCGCGTGCGCAGAATGACGAGTTCGATGGGTGCGGCTGCGGCATTGATGGCGCTGGCGGCGCTCGCCGGGTGCTCTGACAGCGCGGCATCCGGCGACGCGAAGGCGACAATCGAGGCGACGGATGCCGCGGCGCAGGTCGTGTCCATCCCGATGCCCGAGTTCGCACCGTGGCCCGAGAGCGATCCGTTCACCGAGGCCGACATCGAGGCCGCGCGCATCGCCGAGTCCGACAGCAACTGGCAGGCCGTGCTGGCGACGTATCCCGATGCGGTGCGACCAGAGGTCGCGTTCGAGGCCTACGTGACCGACGAGAACCGCGTCGACGTGACGCGTGCCTGCTTCGAGGCAGCCAGCCTGCCGATCGACGAGGGTCGCACCGGCCCGAACCCCGACGACCCCGTCGTCTCGGTCGGCACGTCGACGACGACGGTCGAGGAGGCGATCGCCCTGTTCTCCTGCCGGGTCGCGCATCCGGAGCGGCGCACCTCGGGCCCGCCGAACGCCGAGCAGCTCGGCTGGATCTACGACTATCTCACCGAGTACTACGTGCCCTGTTACGAGGCGAACGACATCGTCGTGCCGCCCGCTCCGCCGCGCGAGGAGTTCGTCGCGAACTGGCCGAACCAGGGCTGGTTCCCGATGGTCGGCGACCACCCGATGGCGATGGACGCCGAGTGGGACGCTGCGCTCTCGGAGGCCTGCATCGACCCCGACACGGCGATCATGACGGGCCTCGTCGAGCGGGCGGGCGGATGACCGGCGCCGTCGGCTTGCCACCCGCCCTACCGCGGCGCGGCGCGTCGTCGGGCGTCGACGAGCTCCCGGCCGAGCCGTACCGGTGGGGCGATGACGGCCCGCCGACGGAGGCCTACAGCCGCGTCGGCGACGCCAAGCGCTACCGCTCGCTGCATGCGTTCGCCCTCGCGCTCGCCGCCGACCTCGAGGCGGAGTTCGACGTCGAGCGCGACGGCGAGCCGTCGCTCGACGCGTGGCTCGCCGAGGGCGTCGAGATCGTACGCGCGGTTCGACTGCGCCCGCGAGCGGATGCCTCGGCGCCGATCACGATCGGCCTCACCTCCTTCCCCGGCCTCGTCATCGGGTTCGGCGAGTTCACGAGGCTGACGCTGCCGGCGTGCGGATGCGACGCGTGCGACGAGCATGTCGCGTATCTGGTCGCATCGGCACGCGAGCACGTCGACGCCGTCGTGTCGGGCGGCTCCGCCGAGGCATCCGGCGGCTGGGTCTCGTTCCGCACCGCGCGCTGGTCGAGCGTGGGCGGCGGGCAGCCGCCATTCGGGCCGCGGCGCGCGTGGGCGGCATGGCCGCGGAGGACAGGCGCTTGAAGCTCCGCGAGGTGACCCTGTCGAGCCTCGGGCGGGGGTTTCGACACGCTCAACCCGCAGGTATGCCTCAGCTCGCGCGGTCGAGCACCGCTCGCGTCGAAGCCTCGGGCCGCAGGTCGAGGCGGCGCAACAGTTGCGCGTTGGCCGCGACGATGATCGTCGAGAGCGACATCAGGATCGCACCGATCGACATCGGCAGTATGAACCCGATGGGGGCCAGCACACCCGCGGCGAGCGGCACCGAGATCAGGTTGTACCCGGCAGCCCACCAGAGGTTCTGCGACATCTTTCGGTAGCTCGCTCGCGACAGTTCGATGACCGAGATCACCGATCGCGGGTCGGATGACGCGAGGATGACGCCGGCCGAGGCGATCGCGACATCCGTGCCGGCGCCGATCGCGATGCCCACGCTCGCCTGCGCGAGCGCGGGCGCGTCGTTCACGCCGTCGCCGACCATCGCGACCGAGAGTCCCTCGTGCTGCAGCTCCTGCACCTTCGCGGCCTTGTCCTCGGGGCGCACGCCCGCGTAGACCCGGTCGATGCCGAGTTGCGCGGCGACGGTGCGGGCGACGGGTTCGGCGTCCCCCGTGATCATCACGACCTGCACGCCGAGGGCGTGCAGCGCGTCGACGGCCTCCTTCGACTCGGGCCGGATCTCGTCGGCCAGTGCGATGGCACCGGCCACCTCGCCATCGACGAGCACGTGCAGCACCGTCTGCCCGGCCTCGCTCCAGCCGGTGGATGCCGCGAGAGGCCGCTGCCCCTCGCGGGCGAGCAGCCCGGGGCCGCCGACCTGCACGATGCGTCCGTCGACCGTCGCGTGCACGCCGATCGCGGCGGACGCGGTGAAGCCCGACGCCGACGCGACGAGGAGGCCGCGGCGCGCGGCATCCGTCACGATGGCCTTCGCGAGCGGATGCTCCGAGTCCCGCTCTGCCGCTGCAGCGAGCGCCATGACCTCGTCGGGGTTGAACCCGGATGCCGCGACGGCATCGGTGACCGCGGGCTCGCCCTTCGTGAGGGTGCCGGTCTTGTCGAAGAGCACCGCGCCGACCGTGCGCATCGTCTCGAGCGCGAGGCGGTCGGTGACGAGCACGCCGCCCTTCGCCGCCCGCTCGGTCGCGATCGAGACGACGAGCGGGATGGCGAGGCCGAGGGCGTGCGGGCAGGCGATCACGAGCACGGTGATGGTGCGCACGACGGCGTCGTCGGGGTCGCCGAGCAGGGTCCAGGCGATCGCCGTGATGACGGCGGCGCCGAGCGCGAACCAGAAGAGCCAGCCGGCGGCCGTGTCGGCGAGGCGCTGGGCGCGCGAGGTCGAGGCCTGCGCCTGCGCGACCAGTCGCTGGATGCCCGCGAGCGCGGTGTCGTCGCCGACGGCGCCGACCCGCACCCGGATCGCCGTGTCGGTGGCGACGGTACCGGCGACGACGTGGTCGCCGGGGCCGCGCGCGACCGTGATGGATTCGCCTGTGATCATCGACTCGTCCATCGCGGCGGTGCCGTCGATCACCTCGCCGTCGGCGGGCACGCGCCCGCCGGGGCGCACGATCACGACGTCGCCGACCGCGAGCTCCGACGGCGAGACCACCTCGGTCGCTGAGCTGGTCGGAGGGGCGCCCGCTTCGACGGGCTCAGCGAGCGGAACCACCCGCTCGGCCTCGTCGGGCAGCAGCGCCGCGAGTGCGTCGAGCGCGCTCGACGCCTGCATGATCGAGCGCATCTCGATCCAGTGGCCGAGCAGCATGATCACGATGAGGAGTGCGAGCTCCCACCAGAAGTCGAGGTGGTGGCTGAGCAGGCCGAGGCTCGCGCCGAGCGACGCGAAGTAGGCCACCGTGATCGCGAGGCCGATGAGCAGCATCATGCCGGGCTTGCGCGACTTCAGCTCCGACCAGGCGCCGGTGAGGAACGGCTTGCCGCCCCAGAAGTACATGACCGTGCCGAGGATGGGGGAGATCCAGGCGATCACGGCGTTGTCGGGCAGCTGGTAGCCGAGGATCGACGCGAACATCGGGCTGAATGCGATGGTCGGCACGGCGATGACGAGCATGATCCAGAACAGGCGGCGGAACTGGCCGACATGGTCGCCGTGACCCGCGTGGCCGTCGTGGCCCGCGTGGCCGCTCATGTCGTGGCCTGTGTGGCCGCTCATGTCGTGCCCGGCGTGCGGATCGTGTCCGGCGTGCGCGTCGTGCCCGGCGTGCGGATCGTGTCCGGCGTGCGCGTCGTGCCCGGCGTGCGGATCGTGTCCGGCGTGCGCGTCGTGCCCGGCGTGCGGATCGTGTCCGGCGTGCGGATCGTGTCCGGCGTGCGGATCGTGTCCGGCGTGCGCGTCGTGTCTGCTCATCTCGTGTGCAGCCTGCCTCGTCTGCGGATGCCCCGCGCCATCGGTGTGGTGCTCGTGCATGTCGTCGCGGGTCGCGCCCATCATCTTCCTCCGTCGTCTGCTCGTGCTCCAATACCCCCATAGGGTATCGCTCCCTCAGCAGAACACCACCCCTCGCCGTTCTGTTCCCTCACCCGGCGCATCGATCGAGCCGCGTCGTCCCGCTCTTGCGGTGGTCGTGACACGCCCGGAGGATGGGGGCATGACGAGCCCCGGCGAGATCTCGACCGACGCGTTCGACCCGGTGCGAACGGATGCCGCAGAGGTGGCACGCCTGCTGGGTGTCGACCTCGACAACGGACTCTCGGGAGCCGAAGCCGCTGCGCGGCTTGCCGTCCACGGGCCCAACGAGCTGCGAGGCACGCGCCGCACCCCGCTCTGGCGACGCATCCTCGCCCAGTTCACCGACCCACTCATCGTGCTCCTGCTCGCTGCCGTGGTGATCTCTCTCATCGCGTGGATCGTCGAGGGCGCCGACGGGCTGCCGATCGATGCCATCGTGATCGTCGCCATCATCGTGCTGAACGCCGTGCTCGGCTTCGTGCAGGAGTCGCGCGCCGAGCAGGCGGTGGCGGCGCTCGCCGTGATGACCGCGGCGCACTCGACCGTGTTGCGTGATGGCGAGCTGCGCACGGTGCCGAGCGCCGAACTCGTGCCGGGCGACGTATTGGTGCTCGGTGAGGGAGACCAGGTCGGCGCAGACGGCCGGCTGTTCCGTGCGCACACGTTGCGCGTCGCCGAGGCCTCGCTCACCGGCGAGAGCGAGGCCGTCGAGAAGCACTCGGAGACGATCGAGGCCACCGTGCCGCTCGGCGACCGCCTCGACATGGTCTACAAGGGCACGGCGGTCAACCGCGGCACAGGCAGGGCGATCGTCACCGCGACCGGCATGTCGACGGAGGTGGGCTCGATCGCCACGATGCTCGACGAGACCGTCGAGGAGCCCACTCCGCTGCAGGTGGAGGTCGCGCACCTCGGGCGCCTGCTCGGCCGCATCGTCGTCGTCATCGCGATCGTCGTGATGGTCACGATCGTGCTCGTCGAGGGCGTCAGCACCCCCGCCGAGTTCGTGACGGTGCTGCTGCTCGGCGTCTCGCTCGCCGTCGCCGCCGTACCCGAAGGCCTTCCGGCGATCCTCTCCGTCGTACTCGCGCTCGGCGTGCAGCGCATGGCGAAGCGGAACGCGGTCGTGAAGAACCTCTCGAGCGTCGAGACGTTGGGGTCGGCATCCGTCATCTGCACCGACAAGACCGGCACGCTCACCACCAACCAGATGACCATCGAGCGGGTCGTCACGGCGTCGGGCGCCGTCGACCTCGGTGGCGTCGGGTACACGCCCATCGGCGCGGCGACGACCAAGGGCCTCGAGCTCGGAGAGGGCTCGCTGCGTGCCGAGGTGCAGCTCGTGCTCGGTGTGGGTTCGCTCGCGAACGACGCGCAGCTCGCTGAGCGCGACGGCAAATGGGAGATCGAGGGAGACCCGACCGAGGCGGCCTTCCTCGTGGCTGCCCGGAAGGTGGAGGGCACCGCCGAGGAGGCGGCCCGATACGGGCGCGTGGGCGAGGTTCCGTTCAGCTCCGAACGCAAGATGATGTCGACCGCGCACCGCAGGGACGACGGCGAGGTCGTCGTGCTCAGTAAAGGCGCCCCCGACGTTCTGCTCGAGCACTGCACCCGCATACAGCTGGGCTCCGAGACGGTGCCGCTCGATGCGAATCGGCGGGAGCAAGCCCTCGCCGACACGGAGGCGCTCTCCGAGGCGGCCTTCCGCACCCTCGGGGTCGCATACCGCGCCGCACCCGAGTTCGAAGGCGGCGACGACGCGGCGAGGGATGCAGCAGCCATCGACGAGTCCGCTGAACACGACCTCGTCTACGCCGGTGTCGTGGGCATCATCGACCCGCCGCGCCCCGAGGTGCGCCCGGCGATCGCCGAGGCGCATGCCGCCGGCATCCGCGTGATCATGATCACGGGCGACCACCCCGCGACGGCCGGGCGCATCGCGCGTGACCTCGGCATCATCCCCGACGACGGCATCGCCCTGCCGGGTGCTCGCCTCGACGGCATGGACGAGCAGCAGCTGCGCGATGCCGTTCGCACCGTCTCAGTGTTCGCGCGTGTCGCGCCGCAGCACAAGCTGCGCATCGTCGATGCGCTGCAGGCCGATGGCCAGATCGTCGCGATGACGGGCGACGGCGTGAACGACGCGCCGGCGTTGAAGTCGGCCGACATCGGCATCGCCATGGGCATCACGGGCACCGAGGTCACGAAGGAGGCGGCGAAGATGGTGCTCGCCGACGACGACTTCGCCACGATCGTGCACGCCGTGCGCGAGGGGCGGGTGATCTTCGACAACATCCGCAAGTTCCTGCGCTACCTGCTGTACTCCAACATGGGCGAGGTGCTGACGGTCTTCTTCGGCGTCGTGTTCGGCGGTGTGCTCGGCCTCACCGGCGCCGGCGACGATGGGCTCGTGCTGCCCCTGCTCGCGACGCAGATCCTGTGGATCAACCTCGTCACCGACTCGGGACCCGCGCTCGCGATGGGCGTCGATCCCGAGATCGACGACGTCATGGCGAGGCCGCCGCGAGGCATCCACGATCGAGCGATCGATACGGGTATGTGGATCGGGATCGCGACTACCGGGCTCGTCATCTCGGTGATCACGCTGCTCACCATCGACATCTTCCTGCCGGGTGGGCTCATTCCCGGCGGCACGGATTCGCTCGAGGTCGCGCGCACCGCGGGCTTCACGACGCTCGTCTTCGCCGCGTTGTTCACCGCGTTCAACGCGCGTTCGGCCGCGTCGAGCGCGTTCCGCGGTCTCTTCGCCAACCGGTGGCTCTGGGGCTCGGTGGTACTGGCCGTGGTGCTGCAGGTCGCGGTCGTCTCGTTGCCGCCGCTGCAGGTGGCGTTCGGCACGCGGGGGCTCGACGGCGAGCACTGGCTCGTCTGCGCGGTGATGGCGTCGGCCGTGCTCTGGGTCGAGGAGCTCAGGAAGGTCGGTATCCGGGCGATCGAGCGTCGCCGAGCGGATGCCCCCGCGCCCACCGTCTGAGGCGATGCGCCCTCGTCGCCGCGGGAGTTCGCGTTGCGAGAACACGGCTGCGCGCGGCATCCGTCACGTGCTCGAATGGGCGCATGGACCTTCTCGTGCTCGGTGGAACGCAGTGGCTCGGTCGCGAACTCGCGCGGGAGGCGATTCGGCGCGGGCATGAGGTGACGTCGCTCGCCCGTGGTGAAGCCGGTGCCGCAGCAGAGGGCTCGGCGTTCGTCGTCGCCGACCGGTCGCAACCCGGTGCCTACGATGCCGTCACCGACCGCGAATGGGATGCCGTCATCGACGTGACCCGCCAGCCTGGCTTCGCCCGCCGCGCCGCGGCGGATCTCGCCGCGCACGCTGCGCACTGGACGTTCATCTCCTCGTGCAACGTCTACGCGGCGCACAACGAGCCGGGCGCCGACGAATCGGCCGCGCTCATGCCACCGCTCGCCGACGACGAGTCGACGCCGGAGACCTACGGCGAGGCGAAATCGGCGATCGAGCAGGCCTATCGGGACGCGCTGGACGACCGCCTGCTCGTGATCCGGCCCGGACTCATCACCGGCCACGGCGACGCCTCGGGCCGCGGCGGGTACTGGTCGGCGCGCGCGGCCCGCAGCGACGAGCTGATGCTCGTGCCAGACATCCTCGACTTCTCGGTGCAGGCGATCCACGTCGACGACCTCGTGCAATTCACGATCGACGCCGTGGAGCAGCGGCTCACCGGCGCCTTCAATGCGGTGGGCGAGCACACGACGTTCGGCGACTGGATCGAGCGGTCGCGGGCCCTCGCCGGGCACCGGGGCGAAGTCGTCGCCGTCTCATCCGAGTGGCTCGTCGAGCAGGGCGTCAACGAATGGTCGGGTCCCGAATCGCTGCCGCTGTGGATCGTCGACCCCGAGTGGAACGCGTTCCTCGACCGTTCGAACGCCGCTGCCGTCGCCGCGGGGCTGCGCTTGCGCCCCCTCGACCAGTTGCTCGGCGAACTGCTCGAGTGGGAGCGCAGCGAAGGACTCGATCGCGACCGCGGTGCCGGTCTCAGCGCTGCGCGAGAGCGTGAACTGCTCGCGGCGCTTCGCGGCCCTGCCCCGGTGGAGTGAGCCCCGTCTGGAATCGCAGACGCCATCGGTTTGGATGCCTCGGCTCGCGGCATCCGTCGTTGCTAACGTCAGGCCATGGGCACCGCTGCGCTTCCGAACGATCCACTCTGGCCACGGGCAGGTGACTGGCCGCCGCTCGGCGAGTTGCCCGCGGACGCGCGCGCCGATCTCGCGCTGCTCGGGGTGCCGGTCTTCGCCACCTCGCTCTCGCCGACCGGTGCGCACGAGACGCCCGCGGCGATCCGTGAGGCGCTTCGGCGGTGCAGCCCTGCAATCATGGCCGATCGTGGCCGACGCGACCACGCAACGTCGCTCGACGGACTCACCCTCGTCGACGCGGGCGATGTCCCCGAGCCCGACGGCCCCGCGGGCGAGCGGCGTGTGCGCGCCGCGGTCGCCGCGGCCGCCGAGCGCGCCCGCGTCGTGGTTGCGCTCGGCGGCGACAACTCGCTCACCTCACCCGTGGCGCTCGGCGTCTGGGGCGAGCGGCTCGGCTCGGCCGGCCTGATCACGCTCGACGCCCACTACGACCTGCGCGACGGCGTGAGCAACGGCTCGCCCGTGCGGCGTCTCGTCGAAGCCGGGCTCGATGGGCGGCGCATCGTGCAGATCGGCATCGCCGACTTCGTGAACTCGCGCGAGTACGCTGAGCGCGCCCGCGACTACGGCATCACGGTCGTGCACCGCGACGAACTGCACCGCCGCCCCATGAGCGACGTGTTCGCCGAAGCGCTCGAGATCGCGGGCGCAGGGGGCGGGCCGATCCACGTCGACCTCGACCTTGACGTCTGCGATCGCGCCGTGGCGCCGGGGTGCCCGGCATCGGTGCCGGGCGGAATCTCGGCGTACGAGTTGCGGCAGGCCGCGCGGGCCGCCGGCGCCGATTCGCGAGTCGAATCGGTCGACCTCGCCGAGGTGGATGCCACGGCCGATGCCCCCGATGGGCGTACGGTTCGATTGGCGGCCCTCTGCGTGCTGGAGGTCGCGGCGGGCATCGCGCTCCGCTGAACACTCGAGTACTCGAGTGTTCAGCGGAGCACTCGCCGCGTTCGTCGAGTACGGTCGAATTCCGTCGTCGAAAGGACCACCGTGAAGACGCTCGTGCTCATGCGCCACGCGAAGTCGAGCTGGGACACCCCGGGGCTGATCGACCACGACCGCCCGTTGAACGAGCGGGGCCGGCATGATGCGCCGCGCATGGGCCGGCGCCTCGTGGATCGCGGGATCACCCCGGACGTGATCCTCGCGAGCACCGCGGTGCGGGCACGATCGACGGCCGAACTCGTCGCCGGCCCGCTCGGCCTCGATGCCCGGCGGATCATCACGGACGAACGACTCTACGGAGCATCCGTCGAGGCCCTGCTCCGAGTCATCCGCTCATTCGACGCGCGCGTGACGACTGCGATGCTCGTCGGCCACAATCCCGAGATGACCGACCTCGCCTCCCGGTTCTCGCCCGACATCGAATCGATGCCGACGGCGGCGGTCGCCGTCTTCCACTTCGACGTCGCGTCATGGCCGGAGTTGCGCGTCGCGGCATCCGTCGGTCGCAGCACAGCCTCGCCCGTCAGCGTCACGTTCGATGCGCCGCACAGCGTGCCGGAGCCGGGCGGCCGGTGACCGGGCGGCCCGTGAGGAGTCACGTGGCCCATGGCCGCGGCGTACTCCTCCCGCGAAGGCGGCAGGCGAGCGGGAACTGGCGAGAACCCGGTGACAAGCGGGCCGACCGTCACTAGGGTCGAACCCAACGGGAGGGGTCGCCATGTCGTTCATCACCAGAGGGTTCAGCGGGCGAAGCCGTGAACGCGACGACCGGCTCCCACCAGGGCAGACGCTCGTGCACGATTTTCCAGTGCTGTCGGCGGGCCCCACACCCGAGGTCGAGACCGCCGAGTGGGAGTTCACGATCCGCACCGACGCCGGCGTGCACCGCTGGAACTGGGACGAGTTCATGGCGCTGAAGATCGACCAGGTCGACACCGACATCCACTGCGTGACGCACTGGTCGAAGCTCGGCACCAGCTGGCGTGGGGTCTCGCTCGACACGCTCTTCGAGCACATCGAGACCGAGCAGGGTTTCGTCATGGCGCACAGCTACGGCGGCTACACGACGAACGTGCCGCTCGACGAGTTGCTCGACGGCAAGGCGTGGGTCGCGTTCGAGTTCGACGGCGAACCGCTCGACCCCGAGCATGGCGGGCCTGCACGGCTCCTCGTGCCGCACCTCTATTTCTGGAAGAGCGCGAAGTGGGTGCGCGGCCTCGTGATGATGGATCAAGACGAGCCCGGCTTCTGGGAACAGAACGGTTACCACATCCACGGCGACCCGTGGAAGGAAGAACGCTACTGGTGAGCGAGGCCCCGACGGCGTCATCGACCACGCAGGCCAACGGGCTCAGCGAGGCGCTGCGTGCGGTGCCGCGGTCGGGATGGCACGTCGCGACGGTCACGACGGCGCACCGGGAGACGCCGAATGCCTCGCGACTCGAACTCGATGTCGACGGATGGCCCGGCAACGCCGCAGGCCAGCACCTCGATGTGCGGCTCACCGCCCCCGACGGCTACACCGCGACCCGTTCGTACTCGATCGCCTCGTCTGGGTCGTCGAAGCGGATCACCCTCGCCGTCGACAAGCTGCCCGACGGCGAGGTGTCGCCCTACCTCGTCGACGACGTGCGCGCAGGCGACATGCTCGAGGTGCACGGGCCCCTCGGTGCGTTCTTCGTGTGGGCGCCTGCTGCGGAGTCCGGCGACTCTCGCCCGGTGCAGCTCATCGCCGGTGGATCCGGCGTCGTTCCCCTCTTCGCGATGGCGACAGCGCACGCCCGCACCGATGATCCGACGCCATTCAGGTTGCTCTACTCGGTGCGCACGCCCGACGACGTGTACTTCACCGACGAGCTGCAGGCGCTCGCCGCGGCATCCGCACCGCTTCGACTCGATCTTGTCTACACGCGCCGCGCACCCGAAGGCTGGCCGACGCAGCCGGGGCGCATCACACGTGAGGTGCTCGAGGCAGCCGTGCTCCCCGCGGCCGAGCGGCCGCGCGTCTACGTCTGCGGCTCGACCGGCTTCGTCGAACTCGTCGCCGACTGGCTCGTCGAACTCGGGCACGACCCCCGATCGATCCGCACCGAGCGATACGGAGGCACGTGATGCAGCACGTCGACGGCAATTCTCTGGCCGGTCCGCTCGCCGAACTCTTCACCTTCGACGTGACGATGGCCACGGCCCGTTGCAACGGGTGCGGTGCGATCGGCGAGCTCGCCCGGGCGATGGTCTACCGGAGCGGCGCGGGCACGGTCGTGCGCTGCGCCACGTGCGATCACGTGCTCGCGACCCTGGTCGAGACGGAAGATCGCGCGTGGATCGGGTTCAGCGGGGTGAGCGCGATCGAGGTGCGGCGCGGCTGAGCCGGCCGATGGTCGAGCGGATGCCCCGGCATCACGCGCCAGCGACGACCTCGCCGCCCTTCCACACACGCGCGACGAGCGGCACCCCGGGGCGGTAGGCGAGGTGCACGTGGCTCGGCGCATGGAGCAGCACGAGGTCGGCGCGTGCGCCGGGCGTGATCGTGCCGACATCCGTTCGCCTGAGCGCGGCCGCACCGCCCGCAGTGGCCGCCCACAGTGCCTCGGCCGGCGTCATGCCCATGTCGCGCACGGCGACGGCGATGCAGAACGGCATCGAGCTCGTGAAGCTCGAACCCGGGTTGCAGTCGCTCGCGAGGGCGACGGTGACCCCGGCGTCGATCAGGCGTCGCGCATCGGGGTAGGGCTGGCGCGTCGAGAACTCCACGCCCGGCAGCAGGGTGGCGACGGTGCCCCCTGCCGCGAGCGCCGAGACATCCGCATCGCTCAGGTAGGTGCAGTGGTCGACGGAGGCGGCGCCGAGTTCGACCGCGAGGCGCACGCCCTCGCCCGGCCCGAGCTGGTTGCCGTGCACGCGCACGCCGAGTCCGGCAGCGGCACCTGCTTCGAGCACCCGCCGGGACTGCTCGGCCGTGAAGGCGCCGCGCTCGCAGAAGGCGTCGACCCAGCGCGAGTGCCGCGCACACGCGGCGAGCATCTCACCGATGACGAGGTCGACGTAGGCATCTGCGCCGGTGCCGGGCGCTTGCGACGGATCGGCGTACTCGGCGGGCACCACGTGCGCACCGAGGAAGGTGACTTCCTCGGTGACCTCGCGGGCGAGACGCACGAGACGCTCCTCGGCCTCGACCGAGAGACCGTAGCCCGACTTGATCTCGAAGGTGGTCGTGCCCTGGCCGTGCAGTTCGTCGACGAAGCCCGCAAGGCGCGCCCGCAATTCGTCGTCGGTCGCCGCGCGCGTTGCTGCGACGGTCGAGCGGATGCCGCCGGCCTCGTACCTGCGTCCGGCCATGCGCGCAGCGAACTCCTCGGCGCGGTCGCCACCGAAGACGAGGTGGGTATGGCTGTCGACGAAGCCGGGGATGACGGACCGGCCGCCGGCGTCGACCACCTCGACGTCGGCGTCCCACAGCGTTCGGTGTTCGTCGCCTTCGCGTCGGTTGTCGCGTTCCGCGCGCGCGGAGACGCCCTCGGCGGCATGCGCGGCCGGCCCGACCCAGGTCACGCAGCCGTCTTCGACGAGTACGGCCGCGTCGCGGAGGACGCCGAGCAGGCCTCCCTCGCGACCATCAGCCGGGTCGTTCGTGATGAGCTCCCCGATGTTCGTCAGGAGCATCCGCTGCACTGCGCCGCCGTCGCTCACGTGACCCATTCCATCATCGAGTTGCCCGACTTTGTACACAGTCGGGCAAGTCGACAGATCGCGGCTCGCCCGTGCCGTGACATCCGTCAGCCTTCCATCATCGGCACGCGCAGGCCGCGCTCGCGGGCGACCTCGACGGCGCGGTCGTAGCCGGCGTCGACGTGCCGCATGACGCCGGTACCCGGGTCGTTCACGAGCACGCGCGCGATCTTCTCGGCGGCGAGCGGCGTGCCGTCGGCGACGATCACCTGCCCGGCGTGGATCGAGCGGCCGATGCCGACGCCGCCGCCGTGGTGGATCGAAACCCAGGTCGCGCCCGATGCCGTGTTGAGCAGCGCGTTGAGCAGCGGCCAGTCGGCGATCGCATCCGAGCCGTCGGCCATCGCCTCGGTCTCGCGGTATGGGCTCGCCACCGAGCCCGAGTCGAGGTGGTCGCGACCGATCACGACGGGTGCGCTCAGCTCGCCCGAAGCGACCATCTCGTTGAACTTCAGACCCGCGAGGTGGCGTTCCTGGTAGCCGAGCCAGCAGATGCGGGCGGGCAGGCCCTCGAAGCGCACCTTCTCGCCGGCCTTCGTGATCCAGCGTCGCAAGTGCTCGTCGTCGGGGAACAGCTCGAGAATCGCGCGGTCGGTCGCCGCGATGTCGGCCGGGTCACCCGAGAGCGCCGCCCAGCGGAACGGACCCTTGCCCTCGGCGAAGAGGGGACGGATGTAGGCGGGTACGAAGCCCGGGAACGCGAACGCGCGCTCGTGCGCGAGCCCGCCGAGCTCAGCCTCGCGCCGGATCGAGTTGCCGTAGTCGAAGACCTCCGCGCCGGCATCGAGGAAGCCGACCATCGCCTCGACCTGCTTGGCCATCGAGGCGCGGGCGCGGTCGGTGAAGGCTTCGGGGTCGGATGCCGCGAGCTCGTGCCACTCCGCAACGCTCACGCCCTCTGGCAGGTACGACAGCGGGTCGTGGGCGCTCGTCTGGTCGGTGACGATGTCGATCGTTACGCCGCGGGCGAGGAGTTCAGGGAAGACGGATGCCGCGTTGCCGACGACGCCGACCGAGAGCGGGCGACGTTCGGCCTTCGCCGCGAGCACTCGTTCGACGGCGTCATCGAGGTCGCCGGCGAGCTCGTCGAGGTAACCGTGCTCGACGCGGCGCGCGAGCCGCGTCTCGTCGACGTCGACGATGAGCACGACGCCCTCGTTCATGGTGACCGCGAGCGGCTGCGCGCCGCCCATGCCGCCGCAACCGCCGGTCAGCGTGAGCGTGCCCGCCAGTGATGCTCCGCCCGCTGAGCCAGCGGCGTCCGGAGCCTGTCGAAGGGTCGAAACGCCCCGCGGGGCGTTGTCTTCGACGAGCTCAGGGAGCGTTCTGCGCGTCGCCGCGAGCTTGCGGGCGATCGCGCCGAACGTCTCGTACGTGCCCTGCAGGATGCCCTGCGTGCCGATGTAGATCCACGAGCCCGCGGTCATCTGGCCGTACATCGTGAGCCCGAGCTGCTCGAGCCGCCGGAACTCGGGCCACGTGGCCCAGTCGCCCACGAGGTTGGAGTTCGCGATGAGCACGCGCGGGGCCCACTCGTGCGTGCGGAACACGCCCACCGGCTTGCCCGACTGCACGAGCAGCGTCTCGTCGGCCTCGAGGCCCTCGAGCGTGCGCACGATCGCGTCGAACGACTCCCAGTTGCGCGCCGCCTTGCCCGTGCCGCCGTAGACGATGAGGTCTTCCGGGCGCTCGGCGACCTCGGGATCGAGGTTGTTCATGAGCATGCGCAGCGGCGCCTCGGTCTGCCAGCTCTTCGCGGTGAGGGTGGTGCCGCGGGCGGCGCGCACTGTGCGCACTGAGCGCCCACCCGCTGTTGCTGCCGCAGACAGGGGGATCGGGGCTTCGATGGGTGCATCGGTCATGCTTCGATGCTCGCTCACGCGTTGGGCGGCGACAACGGATGTCGCGAGCGATTCGTCTGGGATTCCAGACGAACGAGCTCAGTCGAGCGCGATGCCGCGGGCCGTCATGAACGGCACCGAGTCGATGGCGACTCCATCGATGCGCACCTCGAAGTGCAGGTGGCAGCCGGTCGAGGCGCCGGTCGAGCCGACGGCGCCGATCAGCTGGCCGGCTGTCACCGTCTCGCCGGGCTCGACGAGGATGCCACCGTCGACCAGGTGCGCGTAGCCGGTCGAGACCCCAGCGCCGTGCTCGACGAGGATCCAGTTGCCGTAGCTGCCGTTCGTGCGGGCTTCGACGACCACACCGCCCGTCGCGGCGAAGACGGGCGAGCCGCAGCCGGCCGCGACATCCGTGCCTCGATGGAATTCGTTCACTCCTGCGAGCGGCTTGTCGGGCCGCGGGCCGAACCCGTCGGTCTGGCGGCCCGTCACCGGTGACGCCCAGCCCTGTTCGCTCAACTGACCCGCATCGCGCGGAAGCGAGTCGAGGAGAGCGACACTCGAGGCGGCCACACGCGACTGCAACCCTGACATCTCGTCGCGAGCGGATGCCACGGCACCCTCGGCCGCGGCGACCGAGGCCTGGGCCGACTCGACCGGTACGGCGTCGACGTCGCTCCAAGCGGTCGCGGCCCGCTCTTCTGCGAGCTCGGCCTCATCGGCGCGCCTCTCGGCGATGTTCTGCAGCTTCTCGACGTCGCCGGCGATCTGGTCGACGCGTGCGACTCCGCCGAGGCCGGCGAGCAGGTCTTTACCCGATCCGAACGCCGCGGCCATCGAGGTCAGGGAGGCGTCTCCGCCCCGTGCTGCTGCAACGTAGGTGCTCGCGGCGGCGACGGCCCCGGCATTCGCCTCGTCGGCGCTCTCCTGCAGTTGCTCGGCGAGTGACCGAGCCACCTCGCGCGTCGATCGTGCTGTCTCGAGCTCAGCCTCGGCGGTACGCAGATCGGTCGTGGCCCCGGTGATCGCCGTGCGGGCGGAGAGCAGTGCACCGAGCTGGGGATCGACGCCGGTCGAGATGCGCGCGTACGGGCCGTTGCCGATGAGCACCGGGCCGCGAGGAGCGGCGACGGGTGCGGTCGGTGCCGGTGGCGTCGTCGGAGCTGGGGTTGGGGTCGGCGTGGGGGTCGGAGTCGGCGTCTCAGTCGGCTCCGGAGGCTCGGTCGGCTCTGGCGTCTCGGTCGGCTCCGGAGGCTCGGTCGGCTCCGGCTCCGGCTTCGGCGTCTCGGTCGGCTTCGGCGTCTCGGTCGGCTCCGGAGGCTCAGTCGTGGGGGGTGGTGTCGACGGCGCGGTCGTGGGGGGTGGTGTCGTCGGCGCGGCCGGCGACCCAGCGCCGTCAGCAGGCGCGGGGGCAGTCGACGTCGGTGCCGGCGCTGGCTCCTCCGCGAAAGCGGGGCTCACCGACAGTGAACTGACCAGAACGGCGACCGTGGCCACCGCGAGCACAACCCTCTGATTCCGAGCGCCTGGCGCTCGGACTGGGTGCTTCGGGCCAGCGACGAATCTCGACATAGGGTTCCGTTCGATCCGGCTCCGGAGCCGGACTCCCCTCAGTCTTTCACCGCCCTGAGGGCGGCACAACCGCCTCTTGGGGGTTCAGACGAGCTCGCCGGCGACGGATTCCACCGCCACCAGCATTTCTCCGCTCGCCACCATCTTCGAGATCGCCTCGATCTCGGGGGAGAGGTACCGGTCGGGCCCTGGCACAGCGCCGACCTCCGCCACGAGCGACACGACCGCGCCGGTCGCGGCGCCCGGCTCGAGCGGCGCCCGCAGCGCGAGACCTCGCGCCGCCGTCATGACCTCGATCGCGAGCACGCGCGCGAGCCCGTCGATCGCGCGGCACAGCTTGCGGCCCGCGGCCCAGCCCATCGAGACATGGTCCTCTTGCATCGCCGAGGAGGGGATCGAGTCGACCGATGCCGGCACCGCGAGTCGCTTCAGCTCGCTCACGATGCCCGCGGCCGTGTACTGCGCGATCATGAGCCCCGAGTCGACGCCCACCTCGTGGGCGAGGAACGGAGGCAGGCCTTGGTTGCGCGCACGGTCGAGGAACCGGTCGGTGCGCCGCTCGCTCATCGACGCGACATCCGCCACCGCGATCGCGAGGAAGTCGAGCACGTACCCGACGGGCGCCCCATGGAAGTTGCCGTTCGACTCGACACGCCCGTCGAGCGTGAGCACCGGGTTGTCGATCGCGCTCGCGAGTTCGGCGTGGGCGACGGATGCCGCGTGCGCGAGCGTGTCACGGGCGGCGCCGTGCACCTGTGGGGCGCAGCGCAGCGAGTACGCGTCTTGCACCCGGGTGCACTCGGGGCCTTTGTGGCTCGCGACGATCGGCGATCCGGCGAGCAGGCGTCGCAGGTTCGCAGCGGATGCCGCCTGGCCGGCGTGCGGCCGCAGCCGGTGCAGGTCTTCGGCGAACACGGCGTCGGTGCCCATGAGTCCTTCGACGCTCATCGCCGCGGCGATGTCGGCGGTGGTCAGGAGCATCCGCAGGTCGTCGATCGCGAGGGCGAGCATGCCGAGCATTCCGTCGGTGCCGTTGATGAGGGCGAGGCCCTCTTTCTCGCCGAGGCGAAGGGGCGTGATGCCGGCGGCGGCGAGGGCCTCTGCCGCGGGCATGGTGGTGGTCGGGTTGGTGGTTGGGGGCGGGGCCTGCGTTTCCGAGTCTTCCGAGGCACGCGGCTCGGCGCTGCGCGCCTCGCTCGCTCCGGCTGCCGCCTTTCGAGGGAGAAGCGCGCTGGCGCGCACTTCTCCCTCGCCCATCGCGACGAGCGCGCAGTGCGCGAGCGGCGCGAGGTCGCCGGAACAGCCGAGCGAGCCGTATTCGCGCACGACCGGGGTGATGCCCGCGTTCAGGATCGCCGCGTACGTTTCGGCGGTCTCGCGGCGCACGCCCGTGCGGCCGGTCATGAGCGTCGAGAGGCGCAGCAGCATGAGCGCGCGAACGACCTCGGTCTCGACCTCGGCGCCCGAGCCGGCGGCGTGCGAGCGCACGAGGCTCGCCTGCAGTTGAGCACGGCGGTCCTCGGCGATGAAGGTCGTGGCGAGGGCGCCGAATCCGGTCGAGATGCCGTAGTGCGGCTCGGGGTCGGCGGCGAGGCCCTCGATGATCGAGCGACTCGCGGCGACGCCGTCGAGCGCGGTGGGCTCGAGCACGACGGATGCCCCGTGGCGGGCGACGGCCGCCACCTCGTCGATGCCGAGCGGGCCGGTGCCGACGGTAACGGAGACGGCGGCGACGCCTGTGACGTCGGCGACGCCTGTGTCGGCGTTGGTGCGGCCGGTTGCGGGGTCGATGCTGCTCATGCATCCGATTCCACACCGCCGTCGCACGCGCGGGAACGCCACACGCCACGTCGCCGTCCGGTATCCCAGACCGGCGTACGCTGGGCGCATCCCCTCGTGTCCGTTGGCCCGTCCGGGTCCACCCCCGCACTCACCCATCGAAAGTGCAGCTGATGTCGGAATCCTCGTCGCGAAGCGACGTTTCGAGCACTCTGGATGCATCCGATGGCCCGTCATCGAAGACCGGCGGGGTGTCCAAGGTGCCGGCGGCCGACCAGACGCTCGCGATCCTCGCGCATCTCGCGACCCAGCGCGGGCCGGTGCCCGCCGCGACGATCGCGCACGCGCTGGAGCTTCCCCGATCGACGGTGTACCACTTGCTCGCCGTCATGCAGGAGCGCGGCTTCGTCGTGCACCTGCCAGAGGAGCGCCGGTACGGTCTCGGCATCGCCGCGTTCGAACTCTCGAGCGGGTTCTCTCGGCAGCAGCCGCTTGCCCGGCTCGGCCGTCCGCTCGTCGCGGCCCTCGTCGACCGTCTCGGAGAGAGCGGGCACCTCGCCGTGCTGCACGGACGCGACGTGCTCTACCTCGTCGAAGAACGTGCCCCGCGGCGCCCGTCGCTCGTCACCGACGTCGGCGTGCGCCTGCCCGCCCATCTCACCGCCACGGGCCGGGCCATGCTCGCCGAGCTGCCGCCCGCGCAGCTCCGCGCGCTGTATCCCGATTCGGCGGCGTTCGCGTCACGCGAGAGCGAGGGTGCTCCGGATGCCGCGGCGTGGAGCTACGGCCGGCTGAAACGCGTGCTCGCGAGCGTGCGCGAAGCGGGGTTCGCCGCCGAAGACGGCGAGGTCACCGGCGGCCTCGCCTCGGTCGGCGTCGCCGTCGTCGACCATCTCGGATGGCCCGCCGCCGCGATCGCCGTCACCTTCCCCGACGATGCGCGGCCGGAGCTCGAAGCGCAAGCGGTCACGGGAGTGCGAGAGGCGGCGGCGCTGCTGTCACGGCGCATCAGCGGCATCCGCTGAACGTGTCGTGTGCTCGTGTGCTCGTGTGCGCGCTGAGCCTGTCGAAGCGGGTGGCCCTTCGACAGGCTCAGGGCGCAGAGGGTGGCCCTTCGACAGGCTCAGGGCGCAGGGGCGGGCTCAGGGCGCAGGGGCGGGCTCAGGGCGCAGGGGCGGGCTCAGGGCGCAGGGGCGGGCTCAGGGCGCAGGGGCGGGCTCAGGGCGCAGGGGCGGGCTCAGGGCGCAGCGACGGGCTCAGGGCGCAGGGGGGTGGTCAGCGCGCGTGCGGGGCGAGCCAGCGCCGCAGCATGCGCGTGACGAAGGGCAACGCCCAGAACGTCATGACCGGTGTGAGCAGGAGCGTCGTGATGAGCACCTTCCAGACCACGGCGAGGTCATCCCAACCGGGCACGAACGAGGTGACGAGCAGGGTGAAGGCGAGGTTCACCGGGAAGAAGCCGAGCCAGATGGTCACCGCCTGCTTCCATCGCGGCGGTGCGGGCGGCAGTTCATCGAGGGCATCGGATGCCGCGGCATCCGCCACCGGAACCGAACCCGTTGCCGGATCGTCGAACCAGCCCTCGATGCCAGTGCGCCGCTTGCTGCGCTCCGAGCGCACGAAGCCCTCGCCCATCGAGAGCCACCACGTGCGCTCGGTCGAGCGTTCCCATGCTTCGAGGGTCTCTTCGCTCGCGAAGCGGTAGAGCATGTGCCACACCTGCGAGCCCTCGCCGGCGCGCACCCAGCCCGAGCCGAGGAAGCCCGGGTACTTGGCGGCGAGGTTCACGCCGGTCTGCACCCACTCGGTCGCCTCGGCGATGCGCTCGGGGTCGACCTCGCGTCGGATCGAGACGGTGATCGGTTCGCCAGTCATGACTCCATTCCCGGGGTGGGCTGCAGGATGCGTTCCAGGATCGACTTCAAGGTTTCCATGTCGTGTGGGCCGACGGCTCCGAACAGCTCATCGGCCACGCGCTGCGTGTGCTGCTGCGCCGCACGAAGGGCTCGGTCCCCATCGTCTGTCAACCCGAGAATGGTGACCCTGCGGTCGAGGGTGGATTGCGTCCGGGAGACGTATCCGAGTCGTTCGAGATCGTCGACCATGCGCACCATGCCGGTCTTGTCGGTGATCAGGCGCGCAACGAGGTCGCGCTGAGTCTGCACGCCGTCGCGGATCAGGAACATCACCGTGACGTGCCGATTCGTCAGGCTCGTCGGTCGAAGCGCGGTGTTCAACTGCTGGGTGGCCAGTGTGTAGACCCGGTGGAGCAGGAGACCCACCTCGATCGACACTCGCCCGCCGTCATCGCTCATGGTTTCCATTCTCTCGCACATTGATCCAGTTGCGATTGTTCCAAATGGATCTAATTCGATAGGCTTCCGATCATGTCTTCTCCCGATGACGCGCCCCGCAGTGGGCGCCGGTGGCCTGTGTGGTTCCTGCGTTTCACGACGGCTGTGACGGCTGTGCTGATGTTCGATCAGGCTGTGCTGGCTGGTCAGTTCATGGCGGGGGTGTACCCGGCGCTCGCGACGCATCGCGACATGGCGATCGTCACGGGAGTGGCGACGCTGGTCTGCGTCATCGCGGCCGTGCTGGTGCGCTGGCCCGGGGGCGGACCGTGGTGGCCGATTGCGGCGACGGTCGGTCTGGTCGGATTGATGTCGCTGCAGGCGTTCGCCGGGTTCCGCTCAGTGCTCGCGCTCCACATCCCGCTCGGCGTGACCGTGATCATGCTGACGGCGGCGTTGACGGTGTGGGCCTGGTGGAGGCGGTGACTCGACCGATCAACCGGCGGCTGTTCATCGGCGGCGTCTTCGGCGGGGTCGTCGCGGTCGGGGTGGGGGTGCCCATCGCACTGAGCCTCGGCGGCGCACCGACCTCGACCGGGAACCTGCTGACCAGTCAGCTGCCTCTCCCGAAGCCGTTCCAGCGCCGTCTGACGATTCCGCCGGTGCTCGCGCCGGTGCGGAGCGATGCAGACACCGACTACTACCGGGTCACGCAGCAGATCACGTCCGCGGAGATCATCCCGGGCCTGCAGACCGAGCTGTGGACCTACGGCGGTTCGTTCCCAGGGCCGACGATCGAGAGCCGTCGCGGGCGCACGGCCGTCGTGACGCACGTCAACGAACTGCCGTTGCCGACAGTCGTGCACTTGCACGGGGGTCGCACGCCGATGGCCAGCGACGGTTATCCGATCGACTTCGTCTACCCGGTCGACCGCAGCGGCTACGACCGACAGCTCGGCAGTCGTGATCACATCTCCTCCGGGCACGACTCGGCGATGACGATGGTCGGCGATACCAGCGACGGCGAGCGTGACTACACCTTTCCACTCGACCAGCGAGCGGCGACCCTCTGGTATCACGATCACCGCATGGACTTCACCGGCCCGAGCGTGTGGCGGGGCCTCACCGGGTTCCATCTCCACCGTGACGACGAGGAGGAGGCCCTCGAGCTCCCCGCGGGGGAGCGCGAGTTGCCGCTGATGATCCTCGACCGGAGCTTCTCCGCCGACGGTTCGCTGAAGTATCCGAGCAGCGACCCGACGCTCGTGCACACACCCGGCGTCGTCGGTGACTACATCGCCGGGGTGCTCGGTGACGTCATGCTCGTCAACGGCACGCCTTGGCCCGTAGCGGAAGTCGACGGCGCACACCACCGACTGCGACTACTGAACGCCTCGAACGCCCGGCGCCTCTCGCTTCGACTCGACCCGCCGCCCCCCGGCGGCTTCATCGAGATCGGTACCGACGGCGGCCTGCTGGATTCCCCGCAGGCGCACGACCACCTCGTCCTCGCGCCCGCTCAGCGCTTCGACGTGATCGTCGACTTCGGCGCCTACGCACCGGGCACCGTCGTCACTCTCCGCAACGACTTCGACAGCGGCCGCATGGGCGAGGTGATGCAGTTCGTCGTCGGTGACCGCGTCGATGACGCATTCGTCGTGCCCGACCGGCTCTCCACGATCGAGCCGTTGCGCGCTGAAGACGCGGTGGTCAGGCGCTCGTTCCAGTTCCGTGAAGGAGAGGTCGGCGACATGCACGGCTGGCTCATCGGCGGCAAGCCGTTCAGCCCCGACGACATCGCCGCGACCGCAGTGCTCGGCACCGTGGAGGTGTGGGAGTTGTTCGCCGATTTCCACCACCCCGTGCACCTGCACCTGAACCCCTTCCAGGTGCTCGAGCGCGGCGCCGAAGGGCCGGGGCAATTCGACTCCGGATGGAAGGACACGATCGACCTCAACCCGGGCGAACAGGCCAAGATCGCCATCCGATTCGACGGATACCCCGGGAAGTACGTCTTCCACTGCCACAACCTCGAGCACGAGGACATGGCCATGATGGCGAACTTCGAGGTCAGATAGCCGGTTCCGCAGCGGCGTCCCCCGAGCATCGGAGGGCGATTCAACCCGGAGATGCTGCGCCGTCGGTCGGCATCAGGGCGGTGGCGAGGATGACAGTGCGCCGGCCGTCGCCGTCGGCCGCGAGGTACGGCGAGAGCAGCTCGCCGAGCCCTGCTTGGATCACGGCGAGATCGTCGCGTGTGACGTGCAGCCGCATCTCACCGAAGCCGAGGAACTCGCGAAAGTCGGGGTCGTCGGCGACGCTCGCGCGGTCGAAGCCCTCGCCGAGGTGAGCGAGGAACGTGAGGAAGGCCTGTTGCAGCTCGCGGCTGCCCATCTCGCGCAACTCGTCGTGATCGACGTGGGCCATGCGCTCGCCCAGGGCGAAAGTGCGCTCGACGGCGCCGCGCACCCGACGCTCATCGACGACCGTGAGAATGTCGGCGTCGATGAGTGCGGCGACGTGGCGGTAGAGCGTCGCCTGCGGGATGTCGGGCAAAGCGCTGCGCAGGTCAGCGGTTGTGACCTCGCGCGCGCCGAGCTGCTGGATGATGCGCAGCCGTACGGGGTGCATGACGACGTCGGCGATCGGCGACGGTTTGCGCATCGGTCCTCCAGCTCACTATTCTCAACATGAGAACATTCTCATTCCTCTCGTTCGAGTATGCCAGTGAAGGGACCGGTTCCCATGACCGCCATCCGCGTCGACGCCTCGACTCTGTACATCGAATTCCCTGGTTGGGAGGCGATCATGACCGGCAGCAGTCGCTTCGCGGTGCACCGAGTCGCGGTCACCCACGTCGGCCTGCTCTCGGGTTGGACCTCCGAAGTTCTGGGCATCCGCTCGGGGCTCGTCGTGTCGGGCCGCAAAAGCTCGGCACGTTCCTGCACCCGACCGGCCTTCGGAGGCTCGTCGCCATGCGACGAGGCCTTCCCCTCGGCATCGTGCTCGGATACTTCTACTTCCTCGAGCACGTGCTGATGATCATCCCGGGGGTGAACATCATCCACCCGTTCCTCCCGGGCGGGGCGACCGCATCGCTGACGGACTTCACGTTCCTCAGCGACGCGATCGCCGACCAGCTCCCGATGGCGGCGACGACCACGATGTCGCCGCTCGTCGGGGCGCTCGTACTCCTTGCTTACGCTGTCGCCGGTGCCGTCGTCGCGATCGCGATTCCGCTGCGGCGCGACCTGCGCTGAACCGACGCCCGCAGCCTCGCGCTGCCGCGCAACGCGACCCCGAGCAGCGCGAGCGAGATGACGGCTTGCAGCGGGCCGAACCCGGTCACGAGCACGACGGCGACTCCCGCGCCACCGCAGACGGCATCGATCGTGGTCGACCACGCCGTCGGCGCCGTCGGCGCGGGCGTCGAAGCGGCGGATGTCCCGGCTGACGGCGCGCGCCCCGCCGCCCTCGACCGCTCGAATCGTGCGAACACCAGGGTGACGGGCACCACGACCGCCGCGGCGACGCTCAGCCAGAGCCCCCGGCTCGCCCACCACTCGAAGCTCAGCGGTTCGGGAAGGGGGAGCCCGAATCCGGCGTTCGCGACGAGCAGTGCGCCGGCGAGCAGGATGAGCACGGGCAGGTGCCAGAGGTAGACGGTCATCGCGCGCTCGCCGACGGCTGAGACGAGCCTCGAGGCATCCGCTCGCTCGACCCAGGCGCGGATGACCGGGCGTGCCATCTGGAAGAGCGCGAGTTGGGCGATACCGAGCACCACGAGGCACACGGTCGGCGGGTTGAGGTTCTCGTACATGTCGAGGGAGTAGGGCCCGGCGATGGTCAGCACGGCGAGCAGCGCGAGGGATGCCGCGGCCACGCCCCAGAGCGTGGTGCGTGCGAGCCGGTCCAGACCGCCATCGGCGAGGTGGAAGCCGAGCTGTTGCACGAGCAGCCACACCAGCAGCAGGTTGAGGAACCCGATCCCCTCGACGCCGGTCGAGATGCGCAGCACGTCGACGGCGACGACTCCTGCGAGCAGAGCGATCGGGGTGAGCACCCGTGCCCGTTCATGCGCGCGCACCATCACGGGCACGAGCGCCGAGGTGAGCACGTACACGCCGAGGAACCACAACGGCTGGCCGATGCGGAACCCTGCGGTCGCCACGAGTTCGGGCGCGAGCCCGGCGAGACTGAGGGCGACGAGCGCGCCGGCGACCACGGTGACGAGTGCGATCGCGGGCCGCACGAGCCGCTCGAGACGTGCCCGCACGTAGTCGGCTTCGCTCGCCCCTCGTGCGCGCATCGAACGCCAGTGGTGGAAGCTCGAGAACCCGCCGGCGATGAAGAAGAGCGGCATGATCTGAACCACCCAGCTCACGGGGCCGAACCACGCCTGCCCCTCGAGCGCGTTCTGCAGCACTGGGCCGTCGGGGCCGACGCTCACGCCGACCATCATCGCGTGCAGGGCGAAGACCACCACGAGCAGCATCGCCCGGATCGCGTCGACGCTCGAGTCGCGGGCGACCCCTGAAGAATGGCGGGCGGATGCTCCGGCGGGATCGACTGCACCACGGCGGGCGAGCCCGGGCGAACGTGCGAGCGTGTCGGTCATGATCAGCTCCATCCGGGCGGCCCATCCGCCCACGCAGGCAGGTTAGGAACGCGGCGGCCGGATGATCATCACCCCCTGGAGCCGTTCAGCACCCCTACCGGGGTACGGGGTGCAGGTGCCATAGTCGGATCAGTCACTGACGCTCAGGGGGAGTCCATGGACCAGAAGCCCGCATCCGCCTCGATCGAGGCTGCACATCACGCGTTGCGCAGCTCATTGCCGTTCTCGGATACGCAGGACTTCGACGACGCCGATCGCGGGTTCCTCGGCGCGCTCGATCCCGGGGTGGTGCACGCGGCCGACGGCAGGGTTGTGTGGGACAACGACAGCTACGCGTTCATCTCGGGCGACGCCCCCACAACGGTGAACCCCAGCCTCTGGCGGCAGTCGTCGCTCGTCGCCAAGCAGGGTCTCTACGAAGTCGTCGAGGGCATCTACCAGGTGCGCGGGCTCGACCTCTCGAACATCACCTTCGTCGAGGGCGACACCGGCGTCATCGTCATCGACCCGCTGATCTCCACGGAGACGGCCGCCGCTGCCCTCGGGCTCTACCGCACGCACCGGGGCGACCGGAAGGTGGTCGCGGTCATCTACTCGCACAGCCACGTCGACCACTTCGGCGGCGTCTTCGGCGTCGCGACCCAGGCGGAGGTCGACGCGGGCACGATCGCGGTGCTCGCCCCCGAGGGGTTCGTGGGGCATGCTGTGGCCGAGAACGTCTACGCAGGCACCGCCATGGCACGCCGGGCCGGATACATGTACGGCGCAGTGCTCGATCGCGGTCCGCAGGGTCAGGTCGGGGCAGGGCTCGGCCAGACCGCCTCGAGTGGAGAGGTGGGCCTGATCGTGCCGACGCTCGAGGTGACGACCACCGGCGAGACGCACACCATCGACGGCATCGAGATCGAGTTCCAGATGGCGCCCGGCACCGAGGCGCCGGCCGAGATGCACTTCTACTTCCCGCGGTACCGGGCGCTGTGCATGGCCGAGAACGCGACGCACACCCTGCACAACCTGGTGACCCTCCGCGGTGCGCTCGTGCGCGACCCGCACGTGTGGTCGGCGTATCTGACCGAGGCGATCGAGACGTTCGGCGGCAAGACCGATGCGGTCTTCGCCTCCCACCACTGGCCGACCTGGGGTGGCGAGCGCATCGTGGAGTTCATCGGCACTCAGCGCGACCTCTACGCCTACCTGCACGATCAGACCCTGCGTCTCTTGAACCAGGGATGCACCGGCGCCGAGATCGCCGAGATGTTCGAGCTGCCGCCGGCGCTCGAGAACGCGTGGAACGCTCGTGGCTATTACGGATCGGTCAGCCATAACGTCAAGGCGATCTACCAGCGCTACATGGGCTGGTTCGACGGCAACCCAGCGCGGCTCTGGGCGCACACGCCGTCGAACCTCGCGACTCGCTACGTCGACGCGATCGGCGGCATCGACCGCGTCGTCGACGTTGCGCAAGCGGCGTTCGACTCGGGCGACTTCCGATGGGCGGCCACGCTGCTCGACCACGCAGTCTTCGCCGACGAATCGCACGCGGCGGCGCGGGCGCTGTACGCCGACACGCTCGAGCAGCTCGCGTACGGCGCCGAGAACGGCACGTGGCGAAACTTCTTCCTCTCTGGTGCGACCGAGCTGCGGGTCGGCAACTTCGGAACCCCGACGGCGACGAGCGCCCCCGCGATCCTCGGGCAGTTGAGTCCCGAGCAGATCTTCGACGCGATTGCCATCTCGGTGAACGGGCCGAAAGCGTGGGAACTGACCCTCGCGTTGGACGTCACGTTCACCGACCTCGACACGAACTACCGCGCGTCGCTGCACAACGGCGTCTTCATCGCCGTCGAGAAGCCGGCCGACGCCGAGTCGGCGGATGCCACGCTCACGCTGACGAAGGCGCGCATGATCCGCCTCGTCGGCGGTGATCTGACGTCGCCGGGCCTCGAGGTCTCGGGCGACACCGGAGCGATGCCGACGCTGCTCGGCGTGCTCGATGCCGGCGACCCGTCGTTCGACATCGTGACCCCGTAGGGCGAGAGTCGTTGGTCGAGTAGCGACGAAGCTGGTGGGATCGGGCTGGCACGCAGGAGATCTCTCACGCCTACGAGACCGCGACCGTGTGGAGCTCGCACGACGAGGATGCGCGCCGCGCAAGCGACCGCATCCGCGAAGAGGTGCAGGCCCGGTACGGCATCGACGTCGGCAACCCTGGCGCCGACCCTGCGGCGGTTCGTGAAGCCCTCGCCGGCGTCGAGGCTGACCGGCAGCTCGCCGACGTCGAGCTGTCAGCGTGAGGCCGAGGAAGAGGCCGATGCACACCGGCTGCTCGAGCACGCTGATCGCGTCGACGAGCGCGCCGAGCGTGAGCACGGCGAGGCTACGCCGACCGTCGAGGCATCCGAGCTGCGCGAGGGTGGAGCGGGGGAGTGGGACTCTGCCGAGCGCCGCGAAGCGCACGCGAACTCACTCGAGGGGAACGCGACCAAGGATTGAATCGACGCATGGAAGCAGGCCGGCGTTGTCTACGTCTCCGCTGGGGTTCACCCTGCCTCAAGCGAGAGGTCAGGGTCGACGCAGCTTCGTGAGGCCGGCCGCGGTAGAGAGAACTGAGGGTGTGCAGCCGACGAGCAGCAGCGCAAAGCTCATCCCGAAGCCACCATCGTGGCTATACGTTGCAGCGGTCTGAGGTAAGCAATCATGCATGACCCTCAACTCCCTATGAATGAGAGCGACGGCTGAATGAGAGCGACGGCCATCCGAGTACGACCACCCCGCTCGACTCTCAGACCGCGTAGCCAAGAGTTCGCGCTCGGTTGACCGCGTCCATGCGAGACGTCGCGAGCAAACTGCGGAAAGCGTCGAATAGATGCCGCTTCACCGTACCTTCGGCGATGCACAGGGACGCGGCGATTTGATGGTTCGTTCTTCCTGTTGCGGCCAGGTTGAGGACTTGCACTTGCCGAGCGGACAACTCACCCGCCCGCGTCCTCGAATGTGGAGACCGATTGCCGCTACGAGCGTCGTGAAGGAGACTCTCAACGGTGTAAATCAGTTGGCGCGGGTCCGCCGAAAACGGCAACAGAACCGCCTCGTAGAAAGCGGCCCCGGCGCGTGAGTGGACGCTCGGTCGAGCCCCGCCAATCGCGATGACCGGTATACGCCGCCGTGACCCTGTCATCACGAAGAGCTCGTCGGGCAGGACCCTGTCCCCATCGGTATCCATGATCAGGTCCGTATCCAGGATCAGTAGGTCTGCCTCCGCGCCCGCAAGCGCGGATGCGGCTTGCCAGACGTTTCGCGCGGTGGCGGCGACGAGTGCGTTATCGCAACTCTGGACTGCCTGCACAACACCAGTGATGAGGAGCGGACGCGGAGACGCGACCACCACTCGATGTGGGCAGCAAGCTTGCTTAATCACCGGCACCGTCCTTCGCGATCTAGCTCGACGCTTCGATGCCCAGATGATACACAAAAAACCGGTCCACAAGTATGTTTCAACCGAAAAGCGCGGGCCGATGCTGTCGGAGCCGACTATCAACTCGAGAAATCGGGCACATTTAAGACCCCTGCTCGCCGTCAACCACTCCACCCGCAGTAGTGCCCCGAAGCGTGGTGTAGCGCTCGGCGGCCGGCCTCGTCGCTTGGACGTGGACGCGGTCGTCGGTGCCGAGTGGGGCAAGCCCAGCCCTGACCGGACGGCGCAGCCCAACGGTTACGCACCCGTGAGCTGGGCACCAAGGTCGGCACGATCGACGTCGCCATCTCGAAGCTGCGGTCCGGGACATACTTCCCGGAATGGCTCCTCCAACGCCGCAAATGCGCCGAAGCCGCCCTGATCGCAATCGTGGCGGACTGCTACCTCGCCGGGGTCAGCACCCGCGGATGGACAAGCTCGTCAAGACTTTGGGCATCCACGCTGTCCAAGTCACAGGTATCCCGCATGGCGGGCGAGCCCGACAAGCACGTCAACCAGTTTCGACACCGCCCGCTGGGCGACGCGGGCCCGTTCACGTTCGTCGCGGCCGATGCGCTCACGATGAAAGTCCGCGAAGGCGGGCGGGTCATCAATGATGTCGTCCTGGCCGCCACGGGCGCCAGCGCTGAGGGGGCGCCGTGAGGTCCTCGGCCTGCGCGTGGCCACGTCGGAAACCGGGCCAGCGTGGAACTCGTTCTTCGCTGACCTCGTCGCCCGCGGCCTCACCCGAGTCCGTTTGGTGACTTCCGACGCGCACGCCGGCCTCGTCGCGGCGATCGCAGCGAACCTGCCCGGAGCCGCCTGGCAGCGCTGCCGCACCCACTACGCCGCGAACCTCATGTCCGTGACACCGAAGAGCATGTGGCCGGCCGTGAAAGCGATGCTGCACGCCGTCTACGACCAGCCCGACGCCAAGAGCGTGCGCGCCCAGTTCGACCGGCTCTTGGACTACGTCGAGGGGGAAGCTGCCCGACGCGTTCGAGCACCTCGATGCCGCCCACGCCGACATCATCGCGAGATCCGCCGCGTACAGACAGTGTCGGGATCTTCCCCAACCGCGACGCGATCACTCGGCTCGTCGGTGCCGTCCTGGCCGTGCAGACAGGTGAATGGCCGAAGGCCGCCGCTACCTCGGACTCGACACCCTCGCCAAGAGCCGCCTCACCCTCGTCGCCGACACCGGAGCCGAGGTGACCGCCGACCCAGTCCTCGCACTCAGGGCCTGACCATCAGATCGAAGCACACCGCGCTACACCACCATCAGGGACTTGACCTCACCCGCCCAACGCGTGATCGCTTCAGTGCTGTTGTGCAGGGTGGACCTACGGGCCAAACCGCAAGCCGTCGGGCCTCCAGCGAGCGCTCAGCACCGAGCTGTTACCCGCCCGTTGTGGCAAATGTGGAAATCTCCGACAGGTTGGAGGCACAGGCTGCACGAATTGGTTCGAGGACATTTCGGTACTCCGACACGGTCGGGTCGAAGCGAGCACCGTCGGCCGACGTGGGAGCTGAACCGATGTATGCCACAACCGCTTGGACGTCTTCACGGAGTCCTCGTTGCGCTTCAGGCAGGGCGAGCAGCGAGTCGAACCCGGTGGCAGAAGCCTCTATGAGCGAGATGTATTGTTCGGGGCTGATCGCGCCCCGCTCGAGGTCCGTTCGAGCATTGTCCTCGGTCGTGCCAATGAGTGAGACGGCTGCGCACGTAGCCGCGATTGATGCGTCGACAGCCGTACCAGCGGCGGCTGCCGGTGTGTCATCTGTCGGCATCGCAGAATTCGTCGCCGTCGGCGGGTCGCCTGCACCATCGGCCTCACCGGCTGCACAGCCGGTCAACAACAGCACCCCCAACACTGCTAGAACCAAGAGCGAAGGCGCCCGACCCTGCCTAGACCTCATCATTGCGTTTCCCCTGCTCGTGTCGACAGCCATGTGTTGTCTAGTGTCAAGATCCATGCGTCTCGGCATCCACCCTCGAGATCCGAGGGCGCCGGCCTGGTGTCAACCAGGGCGCGACCCCGATTGTGGTCCAAGCACCCGGCAGTTGGATCCAATTGCTCCACATGGGGCTCCAAGCGCACCCCAGTAGACCCAGGGGAGCGCTCTCGAGCTTATGCACGGGAGCGCTCCTCAGTGTTAATTGCTCATGTCCACTTGATGTTCCACTGGAAGTTCGCTGTCCAGCCGACTAGGCCACAACCGCTACCTCCGCAGGCTCCGGTCATTTCACTGTTGATGTAGAAGGTTCCGGACGGCTGGTACGGATTGCCGTTGTCGTTGTAGATAGTGGTCCAAGCACCCGCCGACTGCCCTCGGGCGAATGTTGTACCCGAAGTGTTCCTGAGAGCGAGCCAAAGAGAGCCGGCCGCGCCGTTTCCAGTCTGTTGGAACGCGACGTAACTCTGCGCAAAGGTGTTCGTCCGCGGCGTGTCCCACGCCTTGACGACGCCGACATAGCCGTCGCCACTCAATGGGATCTGATTGGCACTGGCAGGTTGAGCAATCAGAACGGTGAGCGCTAGAGCAGCCATCCCCGAGGCTGCAACGCGCCAGATCGAACGGCGAGTAGATGTTCTTCGCATCGGCTACTTCCCCTCTTCCTGAGCGCTGTAGACACCGCACTCGATCTCGTATTCAGCCACCAGCGCTCGCTGTCCACGCGACGACGCGAGCTCAGCAAGGCCGGTTTCGTACTCCTTCACGTTGACCTTCTTTTTGACGCCCGGCAGCTCTTGATACTTTCGAAGTTGCCCCTGCGCCGCTGCCTTTGTCGCCTGAGCACTTGCGGAGGAAGCTGCGATCTCCTCGTCGATCCAGGCGCACCGCCAGTAGCGTGCAGCGATGAGGTTCGGCAGCTCTTCCTGGAAGAGGTACTCCTTGCCATCAGTCGGATGGAAGAACGCCGGAGCTTTTGTTGGAAACTCCACCTGGTCAGGAAGTGGTTCTGGCCACGCAGCCGTCACCGAGGCCCAGACCTGATCTATCTGGTCCTCGGAATAGAAGGAGCCCGTCGCATCTGTCACCGCAGGCGAAAGGTCATCGGCCGCCACCGCGGTCAGCGCTCCACCGACGACCGTTACGCCGACAGCAACCGAGGCCACACCGATTGCGGCAATCGTCTGCCAGGCCCGCTTGGGAGTTGACCGAAAGATGTTTGATCTCATTCACGCTCCTAACCCATTGCCGCTCGATGTGGGCGGCTCTTTCGCAAGGCTATGGTGGCAACGTCCGACGACGAATGTGTCGGAAGACACAACATTTGTCTCCGCCGAAGACGTGAATTGGTCTCGCCGCCGACGTAAAGTTGCCGCGCTTTGAGCCCCGATCAGAGGACGGCTTGACCCATGTCCAAAACGCTTCCCGCCGCGTCCAGCCGGCTCGGCCAGCTGGACGCGGCGGGAAGCAACGCACGGAACCCTAGATCGATGGGATTTCGAGCCACACAGGAATGATCTCTGTGGCCCCGAATGCGGGCTTGCCCATGCATTTCGAGCGGCGTACAAAACCGGTCGAACGGCATGCTATTCTTCGCGGGAGGCGAGGGGGTTTCGCTCCTGATCCGTTTGAAGGGCGGCCCAGATGCAGCGTCCCCGACTGAGTTTCGACCAACCCGTTCCTCGCGCCGAGGTGCACCGATGGTCGACCTCGGAGGTACTGCCCACCGATTTTCGCTCCGCTGAAGACGGGATCTTTTGGGCCGGTCTTCAATGGCCTCGCTCCCACTCGTTTTACACGGCTCGGCACGTGGATTCTGTGCTGGTGGCGGAAACGATTCGGCAGCTGACGATACTCACTTGCCATCGGGCATTCCAGGTCGAGTTCGGGACCCGCTTTCTCATGACGGGACTGGCGTTCGAACTCGAGACGGGTTTGCTCCCGGCCGAGGCTGAGGCCGAATCTTTGGAGCTGGTCGCTCGCATTGAGTGCCAGTCGATCCACCGAACCGGCCGCGGTGGTCTGCGGAGTCTCGAAGCGCATGTTGAGCTCAGCTGCAATGACGTCCTCATCGCAAGGGGTCGTGGCGATGCAATCCTTGCGTCGGAGAGCGCCTACGCGAGAATGAGGGCCGGGCGCGAGCGCCGCCTTGAACCCCGCACGATGGAGGACCTCGTTGAACCCCGACGGGTAGGCGAGATCGACCTGCTGCATGTGCTTCTATCGGAGATCGGCGAGGATGCTTGGTCCGTCAGCACAGATGCTCGCGACGCGGTGCTCTTCGACCATCCGCTCGATCATTTCCCGGGCATCGGTGTCGTGATCGCCGCGCGCCAGATGGTCCGGCTTCGGGCCTCCGATGCGACTGCCGAGCTAGCACGATTCGAAGGTTCGTTCACCTCCGTAATCGAGCATCAGCCCTGTGCGACACTCGAGGCCAAGGGCCCGGACACCCTGACCTTGTCACAGGCCGGCCGAGTGGCCGTCACCGCACATTATGAGATCAAGCGGGCACCGACTTTGGGTCGGCTCCAAAAACATCGTCAACCGTCGATAGGGCGGCGGGCCGCTGCTCGACAGCCACAATTGCGTGCACGAGGATCGTCCACATCCGATTCAACCGAAGATTCAAGTCATGGCGTTCGTTAAACGCATCCGAGACAAGCTGAACACCAGTGAAGGCCGGAATGATGAACTCCCCCAGCACGGTGGGCGAGATCTCCTCCGTGATGTCACCTGCCCGACGTGCCAGCTCGGCGAGCTCCGAGAACGTCTCGATCCAGTCGAGATACGGATCCCTCAGTGGGTGCTCGAACGTCGACGCATCAGTCGTCAGCCGGATACCAGCCCGAACGACTACATCGTCAATCAGACGCTCCGCAAGGTCTGCGCAAAGACGCATCATCTGCTCGAGCGGGGTTGCTGGTGCCTGCAAGATCTCCGCAGCCGCCTCACGCGTGATCCGGTGTTGCTCCTCGACAATCGCTCGGGCGACATCCTCCTTGGATTGGAAATGGAAGTACAGCGCTCCCTTCGTCACACCCGAAGCGACGGTGATCTCACCGAGCGTCGCGCTCGCATAGCCGATCTGGTAGATCACCTCCGCCGCACCGAGAATGATGCGTGCTCTCGTCGCTTTACCCCGTTCTTGTCGCGTCATGACCCTCCCGTGGCGCACATCCAGCGAATGCCGGCTCCCGCAATCGTAGTGAGGAGACCATGAAGGAAGCGCAGAAACTCACGCGCAGCCGCATCGTTCTACTCGGGGCGACGGGGTTCATCGGCACAGCAATTTACCGTCGATTGCTGCAGGACCCGGAAATCGCTGTTGCTGCAGCGTCCCGGCAAGGATCAGAGGCTGGGGTCAGCTGCGTTGATGTACGGAATCTCTCCGAAGTTTGGCGTGTCACCGAGGGTGCCGATGTCGTAATCAACGCGACGTCGTACGTGGGATCAGATGCCGGCCTCAGCGACCAGGTGAACCGGATCGGTAGCGAGAACATTGCAAAGGCCGTCGCGCATCACCGTGTCCCTCGATTGATCTATTTGAGCACTGCGGCAGTGTACGGTCCTGGGCCTCACGGCAGATCAGATGGAAAGCTCCCAACAATCAACCCGCGGTCAGCTCGAAGCACGGCTCGGGCTGCGGCCGAACGCTCGACGGTCGAGGCCGGCGGGCATGTCCTCCGACCTCACCTGGTAGTCGGCGTCGGCGACCGGTGGGTCGGACCGGGCGTCTGGGCGTTTCAGGAGGCGCTCGGCGGCGTCGTCGACGACGGGGCAGCACGGCATTCGGTCATCGATGTTGAGTCTCTCGCCGGAATCGTCGAGACGATGGCCCGTATACCCGAGCTTCGACGCCCCCACTACGACGCCGTGGCCTCGGAGCCAATCACCGTGAGAGAACTGGTGAACTGGTTGGCTTCTCGCCTTCAACGGTCTCCCGGAGATCGATCATTCAGTCGAAAAGAAGCGTTGCTTGCGTTGCATGGTGTTCCCTCTCTCGTGCATGCCGCCGAGCTCCTAATGGAGGACCATGTCTTTGATGGCAAAGAGATTCAATCGGAGCTTGGCATCAAACTTTCCGTGCGCCTCCCGCATTCGTGCGCGATATCTGCCTGGTACCGGAAGGCCATCGCTTCGTAGCGCGTGCAGCTTCCCGTCTGAGTATTGCTCACGATGTGCCGGGACTGGGTGCGGCCGTCGACAGCGCACTTCTCCGCAACTCATGTAAACGATCCGACCGTCACTATGGCGGTGAGCGGGCATGCGCGACCAGGCGTCGTCGCGTTGCAGCTCGGAGTTTCCCGGGCAGTGGCCATCCCGACTGGCTGGGAAGTCGTCCAGGATTCAATCCGTGTATCGCGCTCGCGTAGGAGCCAGACGCCGAACCGCCAGCATCACCAATTGACGTGCAACTTTGGGGGGAAGCGCTGGACTCGGGGTTCCCTTGGGCTGTTCCGCCCTTCTTGCGGAATTCGGGCGGACCAGGGGCGCCCGACGTGGTCTCTGCGAGGCTACTTCGGGGCGGATGAGAAGGACCTAACGCAGGGACTGAAGGTACCGACCGCGGCATCGTCGTGGGCGGGTACATCCGAGTGGTGATCACGGCGAACTTCGACAGTTTGATCTAGCCTGCACCGGAGCACGACGGCGTCTCATAGTGCGATTCGTCGAGACGAATGCTTGTCGCTCGTTCCTGAGGATGAGCAACGGCAGATCCGGGCTTCACTCCCACAAAGGCCCCGTTACTCACAACTTCAACACGAACCAGTTCAGGGTCATCGGTACAACCCCAATGACCAGAATCACGGCCCCGGCCACAGGAAATCGTTTGTGGGCCATCTCGAATACCGCCATGGCCGCAAGGAGCGTCACCGCCGCCGCAAGGATGAAGGCGGTCACCCACAGGGTAAGGTCCTGCGAGGGGTCGACTGGATGGGCCGGCGCCTGCCCGAAAAAGGCACTGTTCGACAATCCAATTCCGAACAAGCGGAGGGCCGCAACGACAGTGGGCAGAAGCACACCAACAACGAACACCCCGACCATCGACCGCCAGGTGAACCTGTAGCCGCCGTCGAGCACCTCGTCAGGCATATTTTGATTCTCCGTACGGGTGATCCATCGCCTCAGATCAGTACACGCCCTGCAATGCGTTCTCAACCGCATCCGAGTAGAGCGACGTGCCGAGATCGTTCGGGTGAACTGACTGTTGTGACGCAAAGGTACCGTCCCCAATGGAGAACGGCTTATCTCCAGGTGTGAACTCGAACTCGATGCCACGAAGTCCCGACGGGCCGTAGTCGTTTGCGTTCCAGTCAGAACACAGGGTGTGGTTGGCGAATGTTGATTGAGCGTCGACAAAGACGACACGTTGTCCGGGAGAATCCGCTGCGTTCGCCGCCGCCTGCATGACCGAAGCGAGCTCGTCCGCCACCTCGTTGAGCCAAGCTTGGTTGGGTTGGTCGATGTTGATGCAGTTCGTGTCAAGATCAAACAATCGCGGGTAGCCGACGAGAGCGATGGTCGCGTTCGGTGCCCGACTCTTGATCTGGGCGAGCACCGTGGTCAAGCTATCGGGGAGTTCATTGTCGAGGCGGTTCATACTTGCGGCGTGGGCACCGACCGAGTCGCCTTCGAGGACGTTGTCGTCACACATGAGCGCTCCTGGAGGGACGCATGTCGCGATGACCGGTCCGAATCGCATGTCGTTGCCCCCGATGGAAAGGGTCACGAGTGTTGTGTTCTCATCGAGGTAGCCGGCGTCAAGCTGACTCACCATGCCCCACTGCCCCTTCCCTGTCTGGCCCTCACCATTCTCGGGAAGGTTCGATGTAAGCGTCTTGTTGGGGAGCAGGTTCTCAGTTTCCGCCCCTGAGCATGCGAGGAGGTGGAAATCGAGCAAGGCGGACGCGCTGCTCTCACGAGCACCGATAGATTGCGGTTGTCCGGGCAGCGTGGTCTTGCGAATCCATGCGTTCGCTGACTGATGACAGGCGTTCTGGATTTCCGCATCATCGCCGTCGTGATCTGACCACGCTGTGTAGGCGCCAGCGCCCTCGCCGGACGAGAACGAATCGCCTAGCGCAACCACGAAGTCGGTCGGTTTTGCAGCGAGCGGCTGGAACCCAACCGCGTCCCATGCGACATCATCGGTGTCCGTGCCGCGCCCCACGGTCACCTTGTTGGAGAGCGAGACCGCTGGAGCGCCATTCATCTCGAACACCCCGAGCGGCACCCATTCGTTTTGATAGCGCCTTTGGGGAAGATAGCGCGTCTTGGTCTGCCCGTTTCCGAGTTCGACCGTATAGGCGGCTTGGTCAGTCCAGGCAGCATGGTCAGGGAGGTGCACCCAAACGCGAGTCCATTGATTCAATGGCTGCCCAAGCGCCCATCGACCAGTGATCTTCAACCGGTCATTGATATTGTCGATGCCGTCCGGGCTCGTGCGCATGTGACTCCAATAGAAATGCGCGTTGAATCCGCCACCCTGTTGATGAAGATCGACTTTGGACGAATAGCTGCCGTTGCCAAGCGGGCTGACGAACTGCAATTGGAAGGAACCCCGGGTTGCTTGCTGTGGACAATCGGACCGAACGGGAGGATGCGTGACATCGTCCACCACGAGAACCCCCGTGGGCGGCGCCTGACAGTTGGGCGGAAAGCTCAGTTGCAAGGTGGTCGCGGGCAGATGGGATCCCATCGCGGATGCTTCCGTACTATAGGAGGAGTCGAACCGTTCCTCCCCATAACCGCAAGTGCTCGGGCAGTCCGCTTTCCAAATGGCGTCCGTATGCCACCAGCACTCTGGTTCTCCCGCGAGTGTGCACGGGTAGAACGCCGTCGTGTCGCAGTCATTGACGCTCATGTTGCAGAACGTTGCGATGGGTGGTTTGACCTGGTACCTGTTTTCCTCGGCTTCAACATCATTTGCCCCTGGCCACCACGCAGTTGTGAAAGCCGTCACATACTCGGTTGGGTAGGTCCGGGTTTCCGGGTCGGCCAGCGACGTAAGGGGGAGGTCCAATGAGTGAGCAGCGAATCCGAGTACCTTCTCGGGGTAGGGCCAGGACTGAGGTGTCGCTGCATCGGAAGGATCTCCGTCGAGGAATGGGCCACGGTTCGGCGGGTAGATGGGGTTGATCGGGTTGTTGAACCAGCCCACCCCCCATGGTTCGCCGGCCCCGGCTTGTGGGTAGAACCCGCTGTTGTACGCCCACACCGCGAAGAACCAATTCTCGACATAGGCAGGATCGCCGTTGTTGATGTCCATCCCGGCTGCTTCTACTTCGTTCCATTTCTGGGCGAGCATGCGGACGGCCATGGCTACGTTTGCGGTGTAGTCGAGTGCGATCGCGCGCTGCTGCTGGTATGGCAAGGCAACCTCACCGGGACGCTCACGACCGGCCAGCCGCATTCCGTCAGTAATCTGACCGACGCCGTAGCCGCAGTCCGCGTCCGCGAAGTCAATCTCCCAGATGGCGCTCTCCGGTTCGAGGCCTTCAGGTCGCGATCCGTAGAAGTCGCCGATGAGCGGGTTCCCAGTGCTACCCGGACTCGTGTATCGGGACGCTTGCCAAAGGTTGGACTCTTGCGCAAGTACGCCAAGCACGATTTGGGGTGGGATAGTGCCGCCGCCCGCGAGGCCGACACGGGGGATCAACCCCTGTGGCGTGTAGGCCGGCATGCCGAGGCCCCGCCAATTCGAGAGGCGCTGCTCGGTGAGTTGACCGCTCACCGCCCGATCGACCGCCCACTGTACCTGCCTGGGTTTTGGTTGATACGCCTGATTGTGTGGATCGTTCCGTGGGACAGAGCACGAGCGTTCATCCTCAACTGGGTTGGTTGGTGACCCCGTGGCGACGATCGAGAACAAGGGTCGCACATTGAGGGCTGCTGGAGCCGATGGCTGTTCCGGAGGTGCGACACGGAGCTCATCCATGGATGATGTCTCCAAGTCTGCGTCAACAGATGGGTCGACGTCGAACGTAAGGCCGCGCTTCGTGGAGGGCACCCAGGCTCTGACGTGAGCTCGGACGCTCGAATCCTCAGCGCTGTCTGGCTTCCCCATGCCTGCTGGTGAGACCGAGTTGATGACAAGCGAACCGTTTACCGAGACCTTTGCATCCACAGCCGCCTCTGCGATGTAGTCGGTTCGGGACGGCTTATCCTTCGGCGGGGCCACCTCGCCCAGGACGTAGAACGTGTCACGCGTGCGTTCGAGACCGGTAGAAGTGAGATCGCCGCGAGCTAGCACCGTCTCGCGTCCCGGTCCATTCAGTTCATGCATCCGGACGGTCGAGCTTCCCCTGTCCTCCATGGTGATGAATGCAAGGCGCTCGGAGGAATCGATTTTCAACCCGAACGGAGCACCCTTAGTGTCGAACAGTCTGGTGGCTCCGGACTCATCGAGGCGGACGATGCCAGTACCGTTGGCAGCGACCACTCCGCCCTCGCGGGTGGTCACCGGTGACGTGAACGCCCCCTCCAAGGCGAGCTTGGATTTCACGGTTCCGTCGCGCATGTCGATTGACGCGACCTGAGTGTCGCCTTCGTCGGTGTAACGAACGAACGCGGCGAATCCCCCAGCACCGCATCCAGGGTTGAAGTACGAGAGTGTATGCCCACGACCGAGATCTGTGACCTCTCCCGATTCGAGTGCCACGATTGCCCCCCAGGCGCCGCCAAGATAGTTCGATTCGGAGTTTGCGAACGAACGCGGCGCGTAGACCACCGCCATATAGTCACCACCCGGATCGAGGCAACTGTTGGCCACCCAAAGGTCGGTCCCCGACGCATGCGAGGGCAGGATTGCGAGCTTCTGCCATGCGTATCCGTCAGCCGCCCGCGCCCTAAGAATCACTACCCCGTCTGGACCTCCCAATGTGGAGTACACAACGTCATCTTGGGTTCCCACGGCCTCGCCGATCAACGCAGCTCGATCTTCAGACGAGATCCCATCTGCCGGGATCTCATCGTCGCCTGCCGCGTCCTCTGCCGCACGATCTGCGGGCTTTTCCTCGGCCGACAGCGGCACTGCCTGACGCGCCAGCGAGGCTGCGTTTGCGGCAGAGGTAGTACCAGCGAGCATGCTGGACACCACCACTAACGCCGCGAGTTGAACTAGAACTTGCGATCCTGAGCGACCCATTCGTGCCACCATTTCCCCGACGATGTTCGACTACGGCGAAAGTAGCCCTTGTCTGTGGGTCCAAGGAATGTGTCGTTCGGCACAGTGCTCAGAACGGATATGGGAGCCCGTGGCACCGGGACCTTCGTGCCCGGGACAAGCCGGCTGAACTGGCAGAGCGAAGCCCACGCACATCCGCTGCTGCGCAGCGGATGCAGTAACGGATTCAGGACGGTGCGGCGGTGTCCCACAGCGGCGCCCCGCTCTTTTGGGACTGCTGAGGGTTGAGTTGACTCGTGTCCTTATGCCGCCAGAGCGACGGCCGTTCTCACTATGGTCTCGAACTCGATCGGTGTGAGCTTGCCGAGGCGACGTTGAAGCTGCAGCAGTCCCTTTTTCACACACGTATCGCCGCGAACGGGATTTCCACAGAACTTCTGGGCGGGCGCTTGAAGCGCATAGGGCTCCGTGACCGGCCAACGATCCGGCGGAGAGAGGAGGTTATTCGGGATAGATCCCGGTCAGTGGTAAATTCCGTCAGTCTCTGGTTCTTAGCGAACCTTCCCCATTCTGCAACAGGGTGATCACGCTAACGATTCGAACCCGCCGCGTTCAGTCGACCGGATCCGCGCAACGATCTTCTTCTTCGCCCACAGCGCGACTTCAAGGACCACCTTCAGCAGGATCCCCGTCAAGAGCGCCAACAGGAATGTTTCGGAGATGAGGTCGGAAACAGCTGGATAAACACTCCCAGCACCACGAGATAGGAGCGTATCGAGACCCGGTGCGTGGTCTCGATACGCTCGCTGGCGCTCGCTACTCCACCAACAGAAAAGGTGATCAGGAACCGGGCTGCACGAGCCCCGTGTCGTATGCGAACACGACCGCGTGCACGCGATCGCGGAGCCGCAGCTTCTGCAGGATCTTGCTGACGTGGGTCTTCACCGTCTGCTCGGCGATGAAGAGGGCGGCGGCGATCTCCGAGTTCGACAGCCCGCGGCCGACGAGGGTGAGCACCTCGCGCTCGCGATCGGTGAGCTCGGCGAGACGTGTGCCCGAGGGGCGGGGCGGCGGGCCCGACCGGGCGAAGTCCTCGATGAGGCGCCGGGTCACGCTCGGCGCGAGCAGCGCATCGCCTGCGGCGACGATCCGTACGGCAGCCACGAGTTCCTCAGGCGTCGCGTCCTTCAGCAGGAACCCGCTCGCCCCGGCGCGGAGCGCCTCGTAGACGTAGTCGTCGATGTCGAACGTGGTGAGCATGAGCACGCGCGGCACGTAGTCGGTGGAGCGCGGCGGAGTCTGCAGGGCCCGGGTCGCCTCGAGGCCGTTCTGGCCAGGCATCCGCACGTCCATCACGACCACATCGGGTCGCAGTTCGTGCGCCATCGCGACGGCTTCGTCGCCGTCTGACGCCTGCCCGACGACCTCGATGCCCGGTTGCGCGCCGAGCACGGCGGCGAAGCCGGCACGCACCATCGCCTGGTCGTCAGCGATCAGCACCGAGATCGTCACACCGTTTCTCCATTCGCGCCGAGTGGCAGGGTCGTCAGAACACGGTAGCCGCCGCCGGGCAGGGCCCCGTACTCGGCGCGCCCGCCGAGCAGGGCAGCGCGCTCGCCGATGCCGATGAGGCCGTGGCCGCCGCCTTTCGCATCGGGCCCCGGGGTATCCGTCGCCGCCTCGTTCTCGATGCACACGACGAGGTCGTCGGCGAGCACCTCGACCGAGACGAAAGTCGGTGCGCCCGGCGCATGCCGCACAACGTTGCTGAGCGCCTCCTGCACGATGCGGTACACGGCCGTCGAGGCGAGCCCGGCGTCGGGCAGCGTTTCGGCGACGGTGAGCGTCACCGGCACGCCGGCGCGTTCGACGGATGCCGCGAGCTCGGGCAACTCGGCGAGCCCTGGCTGCGGCGTGGTCTCCGCCGCGGCGTCGGCACTGCGCAGCACTCCGAGCAGTTGCCGCATCTCGGTCATCGCGGTGCGGGCGGAGACCGCGATCTCGGCGAACTCGGTCTTCGCTCCCTCGCTCAGGCCCTCGACACGGTACGGCGCACTGGTCGCCTGCACGTGAATGATCGAGAGCCCGTGGGCGACGACGTCGTGCAGTTCGCGGGCGATGCGGTTGCGTTCTTCGACGAGCAGGCGCCGCTGCTGCTCAGCGGCCGAGTGCTCGCGCTCGCGGAAGAGCTCGACACCGATGAGTCGCCACTGGGCGAGGAGCACGGCAACGACGAGCGCGAGCGCCGTGACGGCGGCGCCCGTCACCATGCTTGCTGCGGCGCCCGCATCGACGAACGCGAACGGCATGGTGACGACCACTCCGGCGAACCAGGTTGCGAGCCCGACCCACCACGGTCGCATGAGGCCGAGCACGATGAGCAGGGCCCCCTGCCCGATGATCGTCGTGACCGGCCACGGCCACGGGGCGCCGTCGGAACCGGCGGAGAGCAGCGCGAAGGCGAGCAGGCCGATCGTCGCGACCCCCGCGGCCACCCATGGCAGGCGCACGGCGAGCGGGATGGAACCGGCGAGCAAGAGACTCGTCGCGAACGCGGCGAGCAAGTGCACCCCGTAGACGGTCGCCGCGAGCGGAACCGCCACCGACAGGAGCAGCACGGCGAGGAGGGAGGTCGCCACCCACATCCACGCGCGGAACTGCCGCTCATCAGGGCCGGCGACGCGCGGCGGCATCGGCGGGGCGGGCGGGCGAGGGGCCGGGGCATCCGCTGGTCGAGGGCTGGTCTGGTGGATCTGGTCCATGATGCCAGTACTCTGTCACGCACCGTTCGGGCGCCGCATCCCTCTTGGGAGCCATTCGGCGCCCCTACCGCGGTAGGGTTTCCGGCCGGTCACCCGTGCGGACGACGCCCTGCAGGAGGCGTCACACCGTCTGTCACGACGTCGGGCCGCATGCCGGCGGAGGCGCGCACATCGCGTTGCCGTTGCTCGCGGTTCTTCGCGATGAGCCGGTCGTCGCGGAGCGGCAGGTGCACGTGCTCCTCTGCTGCGACGCCCGCCCGCAGCTGGCGAGCCCGCTCGACCTCGGTGTCGAGCACGGCGCCGAAGAGCATCGCGAGATTCGAGAGCCAGATCCACAGGAGGAAGACGATGACCCCACCGAGCACGCCGTAGACGCGCTGGTACGTGCCGAATCCGAGCACATACAGTGCGAAGAGGCCGGTCGTGATCACCCAGGCGAGCAGCGCGCCGACGGCGCCGACGCTCAGCCAGCGGAAGTTGCGGCGCTTCACGTTCGGCGCGGCCGAATACAGCAACGCCAACACGAGGATGCCGATCGCGGCGAGCACGGGAAGCTTGCCGAGGTCCCACCAGAACGCAGCACCCTCGTCGAGGCCGAGCACTCCCACGGCCACCTCGGCGACCGGCCCGGTCAGCGCGAGGGCGACGGCTGCGACGGCAGCGAGCACCACCAGGACCGCCGAGATAGCGAGTGTCATGGGCCGCATCGCCCAGAACGGCCGGCCCTCCTCGACCTCGTAGATGCGGTTCATGCCGCGGCCGAACGCGCTGACGAAGCCCGACGTCGCCCACAATGTGCCGAGCAGTCCGGTGGCGAAGGCGAGGCCGGCATGCGACGCGTTCAGCAACTGGTCGATGGGTTCGTCGAGTGCATCGACGACGGATGCCCCGCCGAGCTCCCGCACGACCTCGAGCACGTCGGCCACCACAGCCTCGGCGCTGCCGAAGATGCCGAGCAGCGCGAGCGTCGCGAGCAACGCGGGGAACACCGCGAGCAGCGTATAGAAGGTGAGCGCGGCGGCGATGTCCTGCACCTGGTTGATGCGGTACTCGTGAACCGTGCGCGTGAAGATGAGGCGCCAGTCGCTCCGCGAGAGCTGCGCGGGCGAATCGTCGGCGCCGTCGTGCTCGGGTGCGTCGTGCTCGGGTGAATCGTGCGCGGACATGTCATCTCCGATCGGAACGCTCCGAGCCTACGGTGGTGGCGGCGGCCGTCGGCGCAGGGGCTTGCCCAGCAATGTGCTCAGGGGTAGGCGCCGGTCGACCTCCGCCGCCTTCAACCGACAGGAGGCGCGCGGCCCCACAGGGGTCGGCCGGCTCTGACAGGATCATGGTCATGACTGACGCGAACGCCCCAGCTGGCTGGTACGACGACGGATCCGGCCGCCTGCGCTACTGGGATGGCGCAGCATGGACGGTGCACTTCGCGCCGGCCGTGGCGGCACCGGCTCCGGCACAGGCACCGGCACAGCCCGTGGCATTCGTCGAACCGGCGACCGCTGCCGTACCGCCCGCCGTCGCCGTCGCCGCGGTCCCAGCCGTTGGCTCGCCCGGTGCCACGCACGTCGGCTCGACGCTCAACGTGCTCGGCCTCATCGCGCTCGGTGCCGCCGTGCTCGGGTTCGTGGTCGCGTGCATTCCGGTCGTTCGGTTCGTGGGATGGTTCCTCCTGCTGGCCGCCGTCGCGTTGGCGATCGTCGCCCTCTTCCAGAAGGGCGCGAAGTGGCCCGCCTTGACTGCGCTCGGCGTCGCAGTGGTGGGCGGCGTCGTGAGTCTCGTCGTGTTCGTCGTGAGTGTGGCGATGGCCACCGGCGCGTTCTTCGGTGCTGTCGCCTCTTCCGCTCCCGAGACGACGCCGCCCGCGGCGACCTGGCCCTCGCCCGCGGTCCCGTCGGGTGAGACCACGGTCGCGTTCGGCGGGACCTTGGTCTGGGAGGACGGTGTCGAGTTGTCCGTGTCACCGGCCGAGCCGTACACGACGAGCGAATACGCGATAGATCTGCCGTACGCCGACAACGTCTACTTCACCGTGATCGTCGAGAACAACTCAGACGAGATCATCGAATTGTCGTACATGACCCTCTCCCTCTACTCCGCGGAGAAGGGGGCGGGCGAGATCTTCGACTTCGGTGGTGTTCCCGACGACGTCGCCACGGAGCCGACCGAGGTGCTCCCGGGGGAATCAGTGACGTGGAACTCGGCATGGTCGGTCGCCGATCCCGATTCCCTGACGCTCGCGATCTCCCGCGACTTCAACAGCGAGGAGGTCTTCTTCACCAACGAGTAGGTGCGCCAGCGCCAGCGCTACCCGAGGTGAGCGTGCAGGAACGCCGCGACCCGTGCGCGCAGAGCCTCGTCGAGGATCCCGATCGAGTGCTCGGCGCCGGCCACCACCGCGAGTTCGACGGGCACGCCCGCTGCCTCCAACGTCGAGGCGAACCGCCGCGACTGCCCGAGGGGCACGATCTCGCCCTCGGCATGGGCGATGAAGAACGGCGGATCGCTCGGGTCGGCGTGGGGGCCCGCCGAGGCATCCGTCGCCTGACTGCACTGCTCATCGCTCGCGCCGGGTTCGCAATCGAGGTATTCGCCGATGATGCGGCGAAGCCAGTCGGATGCCCCGTCGGCCTCGAGCTCGGACGCGCCGAGTCCCACCGGCCCCGAGAGCTCGGCGACCGCCGCGACCCGCGAGCCCTCGTCGAGCGGGCCGTCGCCGGTGGTGCCGAGCAGGGCGGCGAGGTTGCCGCCGGCCGAGCCGCCGAACGCGCCGAGGCGGGCGGGGTCGATGCCGAACCGTTCGGCCTGCTCGGGCGCGCGCAGCCACTCCACGGCGAGCGCGACGTCGTCGATCGCGGCTGGGAACCGGGCGTCGGGCACGAGTCGATAGTTGACGGATGCCGCGACGAAGCCCTCGCTCGCGAGCCACAGGCAGACGTTGCGCCAGTCGCTGTTGGCCTTGTCGCCCCGGGCCCAACTGCCGCCGTGGATCGCGACGACCGCCGGCAGGAGCTCGGCAGCGGGGCCGGTGCCCGTGACTTCGGTGCCCGTGACTCCGGTGTCTGCGAGGCCGGTGTCTGCGGGCACGCAGACGTCGAGCGTCAGCAGCGTGCCGTCTTCTCGGGTGCCGTATTCGAGATCGGCGTCGACCGTGATGCCCTCGGGCGCCGTGAACGTGCGGATGCCGATGATCTCGGTGCTCGTGAGCTCGCTCGCGGCATCCGATCCTTTCGGGTCGATCTCGCGCAGCTGCACGTGGAAGCCCGAGAGCGCGCTGACGCTCGCGATGGCGGCTGCAGCTGCTGTGACGGCCCACACGACCCGCCGGGCGCGGGTGCCTGAACCGCCTGTGCGTCGGGTCGAGTTCACACCGGGCTCCGGGTTCAGGGGTGCAGTGATGTTAGCTCACTTCTCCTGCGGTTGGAAACGCTTCCGGTCGCCCGATGTGCGGCCGGTCAGGCGAGCGGCTTCGCGAAGCAGACCGAGTGCGGTTCGCCGACGTACTGGCCGAACTGCGGGATCTTGCGGTAGCCGTGGCGTGTGTAGAGCGTCTGGGCGGCGTCATGCAGGTCGCCGGTCTCGAGCACGATCTCACGGATGCCGAGCGCGGACGCGTCGGCCTCGATTCGGGTCAGTAGCGCGCCCGCGACCCCGCGGCCCCGCGCCGACGGGTCGACGAACATGCGCTTGAGTTCGCCGTGCGTGGGCTCAGAGGCATCCGTCGCCGTTGCCGTGGTGTCGATGACGAGGGCGGCGATTCCGACGGCGCGTTCGCCGTCGCGCGCGACGTAGAAGGTCACCCCCGGCTGTTCGAGCGTGGCGATGTCGAGCAGGAAGTTGCTCTCGGGCGGATACAGGCTCTGCGCGTAGGCGGAGCTGCCATCGAGCAGCCGCTCGACCTCGGGCTGCCGCGGTGGCTCGACGGCGACGGTCACGGGAGGGAGTTGGTGGTCCACCCGGGGAGCGTACGTCGGCGATGTTTCGTCACGGTTTCGGCGTGTCGTGCCCCAAACGGTCGTGAATGCTCCGCGCCGGCTCAGGACGATGAGCGCGACGCAGCCCGTACAGCCGGTGGCGAACCGGAGCGCGTTACCTGGGGGTATCCATGAGCGACGACACGAATCCGCCGAGCACGACTCCAGCCGAAGCCGCCGCCACCGTTCCGCCACCGGGAGCCAGTCGCGCGATGCTGATCTGGGTGGGCGTCGCGGTCCGGATGCCGCGCAAGGCGCTTTCTCAGCCGATTTCCGGTATCGTAGCCGAGTCGGTTCTGGACACTGCGCTGTGCGCGGATGGGTTTGTGAGTCCAAAGGGCCGGTTTCGGGGCAAGGGCCTCGGATAGTCACCGTATGTGAACGGCCCCGGTCGACGATGCTCCGGGTTCTCAGACCTGCTGTGCGCCAACGCGCGCCCGGCAGGCCTGCCATGTACTTCAAGTACAACCCAGGAAGACATCAGCATGCCCAAGAACAAGAAGCCCCAAGGCGGCAGGCCCGCCAAGAACTTCGATCCCTCGTACGCGAAGGGCGGCTCGAAGGGCGGCCCGGCGCGCGCCGGATCGTCCAAGCCCGGCTCACGCAGCGAAGGCCACCGCGGCTACCGCGCCGAGCCGACCGAGGCTCCGAAGAAGGAACGCTGGTCGCGTGACGAGCGCGTCTCCACCGGCCGTGCTCCGCACCGTTCGGAGCGCGACAGCCGCGACGAGCGCCCGGCCCGTTCGTCCGACCGCAACGATCGCTCGGCTCGACCCGCGTACCGCGAGGACCGCCCCACGCGCTCGTACGATCGTGACGATCGTGCGCCCCGCTCGGGTGACCGCAATGATCGCGCCCCTCGTTCCTTCGATCGCAACGATCGCCCTGCGCGCTCGTTCGACCGTGATGACCGCGCGCCCCGTACCTCTTCCGATCGCAACGATCGCCCTGCGCGTTCGTTCGATCGCAACGATCGTGCACCTCGCTCGTACGACCGCGATGACCGTGCGCCCCGCTCGGGTGACCGCAACGATCGCGCCCCTCGTTCCTTCGATCGCAACGATCGCCCTGCGCGCTCGTACGACCGTGATGACCGCGCGCCCCGTACCTCTTCCGACCGCAGCGAGCGCCCTGCGCGTTCGTACGACCGTGATGACCGCGCGCCCCGTACCTCTTCCGACCGCAACGATCGCCCTGCGCGCTCGTTCGATCGCAACGATCGTGCACCTCGTTCGTACGACCGCAACGACCGCCCTGAGCGCCCCGCGCGTTCGTACGATCGTGACGATCGTGCGCCGCGCTCCAACGACCGCAGCGACCGCCCGGCTCGCCCTGCGTACCGCGAGGACCGCCCCGCGCGTTCGTTCGATCGCGACGATCGTGCACCCCGCAACGACCGCAACGATCGCCCCGCGCGTTCGTTCGACCGCAACGACCGCCCGGCCCGCTCGTACGACCGTGACGATGCTTCGACAGGCTCAGCACAGCGCCGGGCTCCCCACCGCGATGTCGATCGCCCCGGCTTCAAGGACTCGGGTCGACGCGAGTCGAGCTTCTACCCGGCGAAGGAGAAGGGCCACGGCTTCTCGACGAACGACGACGTCGTGCTCGAGCGCCTCGAGGCCGAGGCCATCCAGGCCACCGACACCGACGGTGTGAGCTTCGCCGACCTCGGCCTCGGCGGCAACGTCGTGCGCGCACTCAAGGAGCTCGGCGCGGACGCGCCGTTCCCGATCCAGGCCGCGACCATCCCGGTCGTGCTCGAAGGTCGCGACGTGCTCGGCCGTGGCAAGACCGGCTCGGGCAAGACCATCGCCTTCGGCGCACCCACCGTCGAGCGCCTCATGGCCATGTGGGCCGAGTCCGGCAAGTCCGGCGGCAAGCGTCAGATGGGCCGCAAGCCCCGCGCGCTCATCCTCGCGCCGACCCGTGAGCTCGCCCTGCAGATCGACCGCACGGTGCAGCCCATCGCGCAGAGCGTCGGTCTCTTCACCACGCAGATCTACGGCGGCGTGCCCCAGCAGCGTCAGGTCGGTGCGCTGCAGCGCGGCGTCGACATCGTGATCGGCACCCCCGGCCGCATCGAAGACCTCATCGAGCAGCGTCGACTCGACCTCTCCGAGGTCGTCATCACCGTCATCGACGAAGCCGACCACATGTGCGACCTCGGCTTCCTCGAGCCGGTGCAGCGGATCCTCCGCCACACCGCCGCCGGCGGCCAGAAGTTGCTCTTCTCGGCGACCCTCGACAAGGGCGTCGCCACGCTCGTCGACGAGTTCCTCGTCGAGCCGGCCGTGCACGAGGTCGCCGGTGAAGACCAGGCCTCGTCGACGATCGAGCACCGCGTGTTCGTCATCGGCAACCACGAGAAGCGCGACATCGTCGCCGAGCTCGCGAACCGCGAGGGCAAGACGCTCGTCTTCAGCCGCACCCGCGCATTCGCCGAAGACCTTGCCGGGCACCTCGAGGACTACGGCATCCGCGCCGTCGCCCTGCACGGTGACCTCAACCAGTCGCGTCGCACGCGCAACCTGCAGCAGCTGACCTCGGGCCGTGTCAATGTGCTGGTGGCAACGGATGTCGCAGCACGCGGCATCCACGTCGATGACATCGACCTCGTGATCCAGGCCGACGCGCCCGACGAGTACAAGACGTACCTGCACCGCTCGGGCCGCACCGGACGTGCGGGCAAGACCGGCCAGGTCGTCACGCTCATCCCGCGCAACCGCCAGCGTCGCATGGTCGAGCTGCTCGACCGAGCCGAGATCGATGTCGACTTCGTCGACATGCGTCTCGGCGACGACTTCGCCGGCGAGCTCGAGCGCGGCACGGCCGCTGCAGAGGCCGTCGAGTCGCTCGACGCGGCCACTGAGGCCGCCGAGGTCATCGACGCCGTCGAGACCGTCGAGACCCTCGAGACCGTCGAGACCGAGTCGGCTGCCGCCGATGAGGAACTCGCCGGCTGAAGCATCCGCCCGTGGAAAATCGGGGGCCCGCGTCCAGACGGATGCGGGCCCCTCGTGCGTTCACGCGGTCCCGATCGGGTTGCCATCGGCCACCATCGACCCGCTCCAGCGGCGCGGAAAGTGGAGCTGGAAGCGCAGTTGTTCTTCGAGCGCGTCGAGTCGGGCGAGCACGTCGAGTTCGCGCTCGTCGTGGGCGGGCGTGCTCGCCGGCCGAAGTTTCCCGGGCCGAGCCTCGTGGGCGGGTGGCGCGCAGGGGATCCGTTTGCCATACTTACTTCCTGAACGTTCGGTCGGGAAATGCGACCGGTGATGACAGTGCAGTCAGGAGTGGACCATGGCTGAGGCCTACCTCGTCGATGGCGTGCGCACGCCCGTCGGTCGTTACGGAGGCGCGCTCGCGGGAGTTCGTCCCGACGATCTCGCGGCGCTCGTCGTCGGCGAGATCGTACGGCGCACCCGGCTCGACGTCGCGGGCGAGCTCGGCGCGATCGACGAAGTCATCCTCGGCGCCGCGAACCAGGCGGGCGAAGACAACCGCAACGTCGCCCGCATGGCGGTGCTGCTCGCCGGGCTTCCCGACGAGATTCCCGGCATCACGGTCAATCGCCTCTGCGCCTCGGGCATGTCGGCGATCACGATGGCCGCGCAGGCGATCCGTGCCGGAGACTCCGACCTCATCGTCGCGGGCGGCGTCGAGTCGATGACGCGTGCGCCGTGGGTGCAGGCCAAGCCCGAGAAGGCCTGGGCGCGGCCCGGTGCGATGCACGACACGTCGATCGGCTGGCGGTTCCCGAATCCAGAGCTCTTGGCACGCGACAAGGCGACGTACTCGATGCCCGAGACGGCTGAAGAGGTCGCGCGCATCGACGGCATCACGCGCGAAGAGGCCGACGCGTTCGCCCTTCGCTCCCAGCAGCGGGCCGTGGCGGCGATCGCTGCGGGGCGCTTCGAGGCCGAGATCGTCGGTGTGCCGACCGCGCGCGGCGAGGTGCTCGTCGACGAGGGGCCACGCCCCGAGAGCACGCTCGAGGCGCTCGCCCGACTCCGGACGGTCGTGAACGGCGGCTCGGTCGTGACGGCGGGCAATTCGAGCGCGCTGAACGACGGGGCATCCGCGATTCTGGTCGCGAGCGGTGCGGCGGTCGAACGCTACGGGCTCACGCCCAGGGCGCGGGTCGTCGTCGGTGCGAGCTCGGGCATCGCCCCCGAGATCATGGGGCTCGGTCCTGTTCCCGCGACCGAGAAGGCACTCGAGCGCGCCGGCATCGATCTCGACGAGATCGGCTCGATCGAACTCAACGAGGCGTTCGCCACGCAATCGATCGCAGTCATGCGCCGCCTCGGGCTCGACGAATCGCGGGTCAACGCCGACGGTGGGGCGATCGCCCTGGGGCATCCGCTCGGCTCGTCGGGCTCGCGTCTCGTCGTGACGCTGCTCGGTCGCATGGAGCGAGAGGGCTCGCGCTACGGCCTCGCGACGATGTGCGTCGGCGTCGGCCAGGGCACGGCGCTCATCGTGGAGCGCGTCTGATGCGCGAGGGTCATGAGCTTGCCGAAGGAAGCAGCGTGCGCGGCAGGCCCGATTCGACCCTTCGACAGGCTCAGGGTGCCCCCCTTCGGCGAGCGCAGGGCACCGCAGGCTCAGCGAACGAGAGCCCGCTGCTCGTCGAACGGCTCGACGACCGCGTCGTGGCCACACTCAACCGACCCGACAAGCGCAACGCGATCGACCAGGCCACGATCGACGATCTGCACGTGCTCTGCGCCGAGCTCGAGGCGGTGCCGCGCACGCTCATCCTCACGGGCGCGCGCGGCGTCTTCGCCTCGGGCGCCGACATCGCAGAGCTCCGCGAACGGCGGGCGGATGACGCGCGCGCGGGCATCAACGCGAACGCGTTCGTTCGACTCGCGCTGCTGCCGATGCCCGTCATCGCAGCTCTCGACGGGTACGCGCTCGGCGGCGGCGCGGAGCTCGCCTACGCGGCCGACATCCGCGTCGCAACCCCCGCGCTCAAGATCGGCAACCCGGAGACCGGGCTCGGCATCATCGCCGCCGCCGGGGCGAGCTGGCGGCTGAAGGAGATCGTCGGCGACGCTCGGGCGATCGAACTGCTGCTCACAGGCCGCACCGTCGGCGCGGCCGAGGCGCTCGAGATCGGGCTCGTGAGCGAGCTGCACCCTGCCGACGAACTGCTGGCCGCTGCGCACGCGATCGCCGACCGAATCGCTCGCAACGACCGGGCTGCGACGATCGCCACGAAGCGAGTGTTCCGAGCACCGCGCGATGCGCACCCCGCCGCCGACCTCGAGGAACAGGCCGCGCTCTTCGAGAGCCCGGAGAAGCAGCGCCGCATGACCGAGTTCCTCGAGAGGAAGCGCACGTGACCGAGACCGCAACGGGGGCCCCCGAAGACGTCGGCGTACTCGGCGGCGGGCGCATGGGCGCCGGCATCGCGCACGCGTTCCTGCTCGCCGGCTCGCGAGTCACCGTCGTCGAGCGCGATGCGGATGCCGCGGGCGCGGCGTCGGCCCGTGTGCTCGAGTCCGTCGCGGCATCTGTCGCCCGAGGCACCGCCGACGATGACGAGAGCGCCATCGCCGCTCGCTTCGCCGCGTCGACCGATGTCGGGGACTTCGCCCGTTGCGACCTCGTCGTCGAGGCGGTGCCCGAAGACCTCGAACTGAAGATCGACGCGCTCACGCGCGTCGAGTCGGTGCTCGCGCCCGGCGCGGCGCTCGCGTCGAACACTTCGTCGATCTCAATCGACCAGCTCGCGGCGTTGCTCGATCGGCCCGAGCGGTTCCTCGGCCTGCACTTCTTCAACCCCGTGCCCGCGTCGACGCTCGTCGAGGTCGTGCGAGGCCGCGCAACCGAAGGGCCGCTCGTGGAGGAGGCGAGGGGTTGGGTGCACGCCATCGGCAAGACCCCGATCGTCGTCTCGGATGCCCCGGGCTTCGCCTCGTCTCGGCTGGGCGTCGCGCTGGGGCTGGAAGCGATCCGCATGCTCGAAGACGGCGTCGCGTCGGCCGAAGACATCGATGCCGCGATGAGCCTCGGCTACAAGCATCCGATCGGGCCGCTGCGGCTCACCGACATCGTGGGCCTCGACGTGCGGCTCGGCATCGCCGAGTACCTCTCGGCGACGCTCGGCGAACGCTTCGCGCCGCCCGCGCTGCTGCGCCGCATGGTCGCCGAGGGCAAGCTCGGGCGCAAGACCGGCGAGGGCTTCTACCTGTGGGACGCCCCATGATGATCAACAGTGGGTCGAGGAGGAGCGAAGCGAGGTCTCGAAACCTGCCTGCTCGATCCGTTTGGTTTCGAGACGCTCGCTTCGCTCGCTCCTCAACCCACGAGGGGGACGGCGCTGGTGCGCCTCCTCAACCCACGAGGGGGACGGCGCTGGTGCGCCTCCTCAACCCACGAGGGGGACGGCGCTGGTGCGCCTCCTCAACCCACGAGCATCAATAAGGAGAACCCCCGATGGTGACGATTCTGCCGAGCTATGTGAACGGCGAATGGTGGACGCCGCCGGCGTCGTCCGGTGGTGGCACGGCGGCGGACTCTGGTGTTGATGCGCCGGGCGCATCAACAGGTGAGGTGGCGGGTGCCGCCGGTGTTGAGGTGCGGGACGCATCAACAGGTGAGGTCGTCACACGCGTCTCGACCGAGGGACTCGACCTCGGCAGCGCGCTCGAGTACGCGCGCACCGTCGGGCAGGCCTCGCTCGGCGAGATGACCTTCCACCAGCGCGCGGTGCTGCTGAAGCAGATGGCGCTCGCGCTCACCGAGCGCAAGGGCGAGCTCTACGAGCTGTCGTCGCGAACGGGTGCGACGAAGCAGGACTCGTGGGTCGACATCGATGGTGGCATCGGCGTGCTCTTCGCGTACTCGTCGAAGGGCCGGCGCGAGATGCCGAACTCGAAGGTCTACATCGACGGTGCCGTCGAGAACCTCTCGAAAGACGGCTCATTCCTCGGACGGCATATCTACACCCGCCTGCCGGGCGTTGCCGTGCAGATCAACGCGTTCAACTTTCCGGTCTGGGGCTCGCTCGAGAAGTTCGCCCCGGCGTTCCTCGCCGGTGTGCCCACCCTCGTGAAGCCCGCGACGCCGACCGGATACCTCGCCGAGGCGTTCGTGCGCATCCTCGTCGAGTCGGGGCTGCTGCCTGAAGGGTCGCTGCAAATCGTGTCGGGCAGCGTGCCCGGGCTCTTCGATCACTTGCGGCTCGGCGACCTCGTAGCCTTCACCGGATCGGCATCGACCGCCGAGAAGCTGCGCGCGCATGACTCGGTGCAGACCGGCGGCGTGCGATTCACGAGCGAGACCGACTCGATCAACGCGAGCGTCCTCGGCACCGATGCCGTCGCCGGCACCCCCGAGTTCGACGCGTACGTCAAGCAACTCGTCGCAGAGATGACGACGAAGGCGGGTCAGAAGTGCACGGCGATCCGCCGGGCGATCGTGCCCGAGGCATCCGTCGACGCCGTCATCGACGCTGTGCGTGCGCGCATCGACGAGCGCGTCGTCGTCGGCGACCCGCGCGCTGAGGGGGTCACGATGGGGCCGCTCGCCTCGCTCGCGCAGCGCGACGAGGTGCTGCGTCAGGTCGGCAGGCTCGAAGCCGGCGGCGGCGAGCTCGTCATCGGGTCGACGGATGCTCCGAGCGTCAGCCTGTCCGACGACGTGAGCAGCGCGGCATCCGAGGGCGCTTTCGTCGCGCCGATGCTGTTGCGATTCGCGGATGCCGCGAGCCCGGCGCTGCACGAAGTGGAGGCGTTCGGTCCGGTGGCGTCGATCGTCGGCTACGACTCGGTCGCCGAGGCCGTCGCCCTCGTGGCGCGGGGCGGTGGATCGCTCGTGACGAGCGTCGCCACGCACGACCCCGAGATCGCTGTGGCGCTTGCAGGCGGCATCTCCGCGTACAACGGGCGCGTGTTGTTCCTCGACCGCGACGACGCGCGCTCGTCGACGGGCCACGGCTCGCCGCTGCCGAACCTCGTGCACGGCGGGCCCGGGCGCGCCGGCGGTGGCGAAGAGCTCGGCGGCATCCGTGCGGTGCTGCACCACATGCAGCGCACCGCAGTGCAGGGCTCACCAGCGATGCTCACCGCGCTCACCGGTGTGTGGCACGCGGGAGCCGCATCGCAGCCCGACGGCGGGCACCCGTTCCGCAAGTCGCTCGCCGAACTCCGCATCGGCGACCAGGTCGTGTCGGGTTCGCGCATGGTGACCCTCGACGACATCGAGACGTTCGCGGCGTTCACGGGCGACACGTTCTACGCGCACATGGACGAGGCCGCGGCATCCGCCAACCCGTTCTTCCCCGGCCGTGTCGCGCACGGCTACCTGCTCGTCTCCTGGGCGGCAGGCCTCTTCGTCGACGCGGCGCCGGGGCCGGTGCTCGCGAACTCGGGCCTCGAGAATCTGCGCTTCGTCACGCCGGTGTCGCCCGGCGACTCGATCCGCGTCGAGCTCACGGCGAAGCAGATCACACCGCGGGAGACAGACGAGTACGGCGAGGTGCGGTGGGACGCGGTGCTGCGCAACCAGAACGACGAGCTCGTTGCGTCGTACGACGTGCTGACCCTCGTCGCGAAGGAGCTCGCGCCGATCGCGTGACATGGCGGCTTGACGCGCGGCCGCTCGACCTCCACGCTGAACGCATGAGCGAATCGACGCAGATCGCCGCCCGCGGCGCTGCTTTCTGGATCTGTTACGCCGTGGTCATCGTCAGTGCGGGGGTCAGCGTGACCTACGCCATGCTGGCCGTGATCGACGGCGGCGTCGGCGCGGCGAACGCGAATGCGCTCTACGCCGCCGCGTGCAGCACGGCACTCGTCGTGCTCGCGCTCATCGCACCGCTGTTCCGATCGGATGACGCGCTACTCGCCATCGCTGTCGCGATGACGATCGTGCAGGGCATCGATGCGTTCATCGGGGCGATCCAGGGTGATGCGGCCAGGACGATCGTCTCCGCCGTGCTCTGCCTCGTGACGATCGTCGCGGCGACGTTCCTCGCGCGGAGCGATCACGCGCGCGGACGTGGTTGAGCCCCGCTCGTCTCAGCCGCGGAGCGCGAGCATGAACGGCAGCACCGAGGTCGCGCCCGCCTGACGGAGGACGCGAGCGGCGATCGTCAGCGTCCAGCGGCTGTCGGCCTGGTCGTCGACGAGGAGCACCCCGCCGGCCGGCACGTCGAGGCCCTCGGCGGTGAAGCGATCCCAGAGGCCGGCGAGCCGGAACGCACTGTTGCCGCCCGGCTGGCCCGTCGGACCGCCGCCCGAGTGCGCGAGCGCGCCGAGGTACGGCAACCGCCCGGCCTCGGCGATGCCTCGAGCAAGCGAGTCGACGAGGAGCGGCCGGGAGCGCGAGGGCATCGCGACGACCGCGACCGGGCGCTCGGCCCAGCCCCAGTCGGCGAGCACGCGCACACAGGCGGCGAGCACCTGCGGTGAGACGGGCTCGTCGGGAGCGCCCGCCGCGAACAGCTCGCGCAGCGTGCCGCCCCAGCCGAGGTCGGTGAGGCGGGCGAGCGCCCGGCCCTCCGCCGTCTGCTCGGCGGGCGCGATGCGGCCCTTCACGGGTACGCCGAGTCGGTCGGCGCCCGTGGGCCATGCACGTCGCGGTTCGATCGGCACGCCGACGCGGTCGAGCGATTCGGCCGCCGTCGCGCTCGCGGATGCCGCGATCTCACGTGGGAACCAGACGCCGGCGCAGTTGTCGCACCGCCCGCAGGGCGCTGCCGTGTCGTCGTCGAGGGAGCGCTGGAGGAACTCCATGCGACATCCGTCGGTCTGCTCGTACTCGATCATGTGTTGCTGCTCGGCGAGCCGCTCGGCGGCGATTCGTTCGTAGCGTTCGGCGTCGTAGACCCACGGCTCGCCGGTGGCGACCCAGCCGCCCTGCACACGGCGCACAGCACCGTCGACGTCGAGCACCTTGAGCAGCAGCTCGAGCGGCGTGCGACGGATGTCAACCATCGCCTCGAGCGCCGGCGTCGAGACCGGCACGTCGGAGAGTGCGCTGATGACGCGCTCGGCGCGATCCTGATCGGGCATCGAGGCCGTCGCGAAGTAATGCCAGATCGCCCCGTCTTCGGTGCCGGGGAGCAACAGCACGTCGGCGCTCTCGCTCGCACGGCCGGCGCGGCCGACCTGCTGGTAGTAGGCGACGGGTGACGACGGGGCGCCGAGGTGCAGCACGAAGCCGAGGTCGGGCTTGTCGAAGCCCATGCCGAGCGCGCTCGTGGCGACGAGCGCCTTCACCTCGTTGCGCTTGAGCATGCCCTCGGACTCGGTGCGCTCGTCCGTATCGGTCTGCCCGGTGTAAGCGCGCACCTCGTGCCCGCGGTCGCGCAACAGGCGCGCGGTGTCGTTGGCGGCCGCGACGGTCAGTGTGTAGATGATGCCCGAACCCGGAAGATCGTCGAGATGGCTGAGCAGCCACGCGAGCCGGCTCGGTGAATCGGGCAGCCGCAGCACCCCCAGCCGCAGGGACGCGCGGGCGAGCGGCCCACGGATCGTCAGCACCTCAGCGACTGCGCCGGTCGCGCCGGTTACCTCGGTGCCCAGTTGCTCCGCCACATCCGCCACCACTCGGCTGTTCGCCGTGGCGGTCGTGGCGAGTACCGGCACTTCAGCCGGCATCTGCCCGATGAGGTCGCGCAGCCGCCGGTAGTCGGGCCGGAAGTCATGCCCCCAGTCGCTGATGCAGTGTGCCTCGTCGACGACGAGCATGCCGATGCGCCGCACGAGTGCGGGCAGCTGCTGCTCACGGAAGGAAGGGTTGTTGAGCCGCTCGGGCGAGACCAGCAGCACGTCGACCTCGTCGCGGTCGAGTTGCGCGAGCACGTCGCTCCACTCGTGCGCGTTCGTCGAGTTGATCGCCACCGCACGCACGCCGGCGCGCTCGGCGGCGGCGATCTGGTCGCGCATGAGAGCGAGCAGCGGTGAGACGAGCACCGTCGGTCCTGCGCCCTGTCGGCGCAGCAGCAGCGTCGCGACGAAGTACACCGCCGACTTGCCCCAACCGGTGCGCTGCACGACGAGCGCTCGCCGCCGCCCCTCGACGAGCGCCTCGATCGCTTCGAACTGCCCCTCGTGGAACTCGGCGTCGGAGCGTCCCACGAGTTCGCGCAGCGCCTCGAGGGCAGCATCGCGGGTGTCGGCGGGCGATGCGGCGAGAGTCATGCCCCCACTCTGGCCCACTCGACCGACAAGCGGCTGGGCGTCGAGCTGACTCAACGCTCGGCGGGCTCCCACCCGATCGCGGGCCCCACGTGCTCGGCGATCGCCGTGAGCAGTCGCGTGTTGTAGTCGACGCCGAGCTGGTTCGGCACGGTGACGAGCAAGGTGTCGGATGCCGCGACGGCAGCGTCGTTCGCCAGGTCGGCGGCGATCTTGTCGGGCTCGCCGATGTAGCTCTTGCCGAATCGGGCGAGGCCGCCGTCGAGGAATCCGACCTGGTCTTCGGAGTCCGACGACTCGCGCTCGCCGAAGTACATCCGGTCTTCGTCGTTCATGATCGGCAGGATGCTGCGCGACACCGACACTCGCGGGGTGCGCTCCCACCCGGCATTCCCCCATGCATCGCGGAAGATCTGGATCTGCTCGGCCTGCAGCTCGTCGAACGGCACCCCGGTGTCTTCCGTGAGCAAGGTCGAGCTCATGAGGTTCATGCCCTGCTCGGCGGTCCACTTCGCCGTGGCTCGTGTACCCGAGCCCCACCAGATGCGGTCGGGCAGGCCCGGCGACTGCGGCTGAATCGGGAGCAGGCCGGTCGAGCCGGTCATCTGCGGGTTCGCCGGAGCGACGCCCGCGCCCGCGATGGCCGCTCGGAACAGCTCGGTCTTCGCGCGGGCGAGATCCGCATCGGTCTCACCCTCGGGCGGCACGAAGCCGAACGTCTGCGAGCCGTCGAGCGCCGTCTCGGGTGATCCCCGGCTGACGCCGAGCTGCAGGCGGCCCTCGCCGCCGCCGTGGGCGCTGATGAGGTCGGCCGCGGCGGCCTCCTCGGCCATGTAGAGCGGGTTCTCGTAGCGCATGTCGATGACGCCGGTGCCGATCTCGATGCGGCTCGTGCGTGCGCCGATCGCGGCGAGCAGCGGGAACGGCGAGGCGAGCTGCCGGGCGAAGTGGTGGACGCGGAAGAACGCGCCGTCGATGCCGAGCTCTTCGGCCGCGACGGCGAGTTCGATCGCCTGCACGAGTGCGTCACCGCCGGTGCGCGTGCCCGATTGCGGCGAGGGATGCCAGTGGCCGAACGAGAGGAACCCGATGCGTTGCTTCACCTTGACTACAGCGCTCCGAGGCATCCGACCATTCCCGGCTCTTCAGCCGGCTGATCTCGAGGGCGTCACCGCCAGAATTCGGTGAGCTTCCCGGCGAGGGTTCTGCCCCGGTCGTAGCCGGCCCGAGCAGCGGGCGGACGCAGCGACCCGTCCATCGCGTTGGCGCCGACCATGTGCTCGGAGTCGCTGTCGGGGAATATCGTCTCGACTCTGCACGATCGCCAAGACGGTAGCACAGCGGCCGCGCGAGTGCGCATCTGCGAGGGGCCTCAGGCCCTACCTCAGACCGGCGAGCGGGTCGTGTCGAGGAATATGGCGATCAGCGGATGCCGCGTGCCCCCCTTAGAGAGGAATCTCGAGACATACACACAGGAGTCGACATGATCATCTCGGAAATCACCTTCCCTCACCTGCAGGCAGCGAACGACGCACAGCTGACGCGTGACCTCGAGCGGCGGCGCGTGGCCGCCGAACGGCGGGAGGAGGAGCGCGCGAGCCGACTCGCCGGACCGAGCACGTCGGCCGCTGCAGCGCCCGCGCGCAAGGCGAACTTGGCCGGCACCACCGGCGCATCGGCGCTCCGCTGAACGCGCGAGCGATTCACGACCCGGACGTTTGTCGTCAATAATGTGAGCGACTAACATTATGGAATGAACATCGCGAAGAACACGCCGACGCCGCGCCCGTCGAAACGCGAGCGCACGCGCGCTGCCCTCATCGAGGCCGGACTCGAACTCTTCGAACGGCAGGGCTACGAGTCGACCACCGTCGACGAGATCGCCCGCACTGCGGGCGTGACCGAGATGACGTTCTTCCGGCATTTCCCGGCGAAGGATCACCTGCTCCTCGACGACCCGTACGACCCGCTGCTCATCGCCGCGATCGGCACGCAACCGCTGGCGGATGCCCCGTTCCTCCGCGCCGCTCGTGGGGTACGGGCGGCATGGCGCGCCGTGCCCGAGCCAGAGACGCCACTGATCCGGCGCCGGGTGCGCATCGCCGCGCAGACCTCGTCGTTGCGTGGGGCGATGTGGCGCTCGACGGGCAACACCGAGCGGGCGATCGTCGACCAGCTGGTGGCGGATGGCGCGTCGGCCGAGGTCGCGCGGGTCGCCGCGGCATCCGTGCTCGCCGCCCTCGTAGCCGGATTGTTCTCGTGGGCCGAGCGCGAGACCGACACCCTCGCAGACTCGATCGAACATGCGCTCGACGTGATCGACGTGCGCCATGACTGACCCTCGGCTCGACGCGCGAGGGCTCGTGCGCGAGTTCGCAGGCTGCGCCGGAGTGCACGGCATCGATCTGACGATCGCGCCCGGCGAGATCCACGCGATCGTCGGCCTCAACGGCGCAGGCAAGACCACCCTCATGCGACTCGTGCTCGGGATGCTTCGGCCGCAGGCGGGCACGGTGCGCATCGACGGCAGCGAGCTGAGTGATGCGCCCGCGTCCGTGTGGGCGCGAGTGGGCCAGCTGGTGGAGCATCCGCTCGCCTACGCCGAGCTCGACGGCAGGTCGAATCTGATCGCGGCTGCACGCCTTCACGGCATCGGGCGTCGGCACGCCGGTGAGCTGGTTGATCGGGCCATCGAGGAGTTCGACCTCGCGCGATACGCGAGCGTGCGGGCGAGCCGCCTGTCGCTCGGCAACCGACAGCGAGTGGGCCTCGCCGCGGCTCTGCAGCACGAGCCGAACCTCATCGTGCTCGACGAGCCGACGAACGCGCTCGACCCGCGCGGCGTGATCCTGCTCCGTGAGGCGCTGTTGCGCCGGGCGGCGGCGGGCGCCGGCGTCCTCGTGTCGAGTCACCATCTCGACGAGGTCGCTCGCATCGCCGACCGCATCACGGTCATCAACGCCGGCCGTGCGATCGGCGCGCTCGACCCGGCCGGTGTCGACCTCGAGCGGGCGTTCTTCGCGATGCTGCACGCCGACGACCTCGACCTGGAGGCCGGCGCATGAGCGCACTCTTCGGCACGGCGGTGGCGGTCGAGGCTCGCAAGGCGCGGGCGTCGCGCGTCATGAGCTCGATCACCGTCATCCTCATCGGCGGCGTCACGGTGCTCACGCTCGGCATGCTGGTCGGGGCGGCATCCGGCGACGGCCAGATCTTGGCGAAGCTCGGGCCGCTCGCCGGCGCCGGCGGCTGGGCCGGACTCGTCGGGGTCGTGGCGCAGATCACCGCCGCCGGCGGACTGCTCGCGTTCGGCGTCGCACTCAGCTGGATGTTCGGCCGCGAGTTCGCCGACGGCACCGTGGGCGGCCTCTTCGCGCTCCCCGTGCGCCGATCGACGATCGCACTCGCCAAGCTCGCCGTGTACCTCGCGTGGGCCGTCGGCGTGGCCGTGGTGCTGACCGTCGCCGTTGCTGCCGTCGGGCTGGCGCTCGACTACGGGCGCACGGATGCCGCGGGCGCCGGCGAGCTCGCGCGCGTTCCCTTGCTCGTGGTGCTCACTGCGCTCATCGCCGTGCCGGCCGCGTGGGTCGCGACCCTCGGGCGCGGGCTGTTGCCTGGCATCGCAGCGACCGTCGGTCTCATCGTCGTCGCGCAGGTCATGGCCGTGATCGGCATCGGCGAGTGGGTGCCGCTCGTGGCGCCGGCGCTCTGGGCGATCACGCCCGACTCCGTGCCGCTCGCGAGCCTCGCCATGGTGCCGTCGGTGCCGATCGTGTTCGGCGCGCTGTGCGCGCTCGCATGGACACGTCTGCAGCTCGATCGCTGAGGCGCCGCGGGTGCTGCCACTCGACTGGCGCTGCTCGTCAGCCGAGCAGCTCCTGGACGCGGTTCGAGGTGGGCATGCGCAGGCCGTCGAGCGCGACGGCGATGACGTCGTCGGCGAGCTTGTCGGCGTCTTCACGCCCGCCCGGGCGGTACCACTCGACGATCGAGTTGATCATGCCGAACAGCAGTCGTGAGACGACGCTCGCGTCGATGTCGCTGCGCAGCGTGCCCTCGGTCTGCGCCTCCTCGACGAGCGCGGTGACCGCCTTGTCGAACGCACGGCGACGTGCGAGGGCACGGCGTTCGACCTCGGTGTTGCCGCGCACCCTGAGCAGCAGCGTCACGGAGGCGAGTTTCGACACGAGCACGTGTACGGCGCCGCGCAGCACACGGTCGACACGGTCGGTCGCACGGCCGCCCGAGGCATCCGCTTCGCTCAGGACGGATTCGAGCGCGCTCAGCGCTTCATCGAGTGCCTGCTCGAGGATCTCGTCCTTCGACGCGAAATGGTGGTAGATCGCCGATTTCGAGAGGCCGAGTCGGTCGGCGAGCATGCCCATCGAGGTCGCGTCGTAGCCGTACTGGTTGAAGGCGGCGACGGCGACCTCGAGGATGCCCTGCCGGTCGTAACCGGGTCGCCCTCGTCGAAGTGATCCGTTCTCAGACATCGCCCTCATCTTCGCATCCTCTTCGCCGAGTTCTGCGGGTTGAGCCTGTCGAAACCCATTCCGGGTGAGGGTTTCGACAAGCTCAACCCGCTCGAGGGTTTCGACAAGCTCAACCCGCTCGGGGGTTTCGACAAGCTCAACCCGCAGACGCACCGCACCCTCAACTCGCAGTCGTGCGCAGGTCGTAGACGCGCTTGTATTTGCCCTCGCTGCGGGGGAGTGCCCCCGGCTCTTCGAGCTTCACGGCGACGGATGACCCGATGCCCTCCTTGATGCGCTTGGCGAGCACGATCGTGGCGGCCTGGCAGACGTCGACGTCGAGGTCGGGGTGACGTTCGATGCGCACGGTCAGGTCGTCCATCGTGCCCGTGCGGGTGAGCTCGAGGATGAAGTGCGGCGTCAGCTGCTCGATGCCGAGCACGATCTCCTCGATCTGGGTCGGGAAGAGGTTCACGCCGCGCAGGATGATCATGTCGTCGTTGCGGCCGGTGATCTTCTCGATCCGGCGCATGCCGGGCCGCGCCGTGCCGGGCAGCAGTCGGGTGAGGTCGCGCGTGCGGTACCGGATGACCGGGAACGCTTCTTTCGTGAGCGAGGTGAAGACGAGTTCGCCCATCGCGCCGTCGGCCAGCTGTGCGCCGGTCTCACCGTCGATGATCTCGGGCAGGAAGTGATCCTCCCAGAGGTGCGGCCCGTCTTTCGTCTCGAGGCACTCGCTACCGACGCCGGGCCCCATGACCTCGCTGAGCCCGTAGATGTCGAGCGCATCGATGCCGAGGCGCTGCTCGAGGTCGCGCCGCATCTCGTTCGTCCACGGCTCGGCGCCGAGCACGGCGACCTTGAGGCTCGTCGAGCGCGGGTCGATGCCCTGCTCGACCATGCAGTCGGCGATCGTGAGCAGGTAGCTCGGCGTGCAGAGGATCGCATCGGGCTCGAAATCGACGATGAGCTGCACCTGCCGTGCAGTCTGCCCACCCGACATCGGGATGACGGTCGCGCCGAGCTTCTCGATGCCGGCGTGCGCGCCGAGGCCGCCCGTGAAGAGGCCGTACCCATAGGCGTTGTGCACCTTCATGCCCGGCCGGATGCCGCTCGCCCGCAGCGACCGCGCGATGAGCGTCGCCCAGCGGTCGAGGTCGCCCTTCGTGTAGCCGACGACGGTGGGCCGGCCGGTGGTGCCGCTCGAGGCGTGGATGCGCGCGACCTGCTCCATCGGCACGGCGAACATGCCGAAGGGGTAGGTCTGGCGCAGGTCCTCCTTCGTCGTGAAGGGCAGCTTGGCGAGGTCGTCGAGCGAGCGGATGTCGCGGGGGTGCACGCCCGCATCGTCGAACTTCTTCGTATAGAGGGGCACGTGCTCGTAGGCGTGCTGCACGGTCTGCTGGAGGCGCTCGAGCTGCAGCACCTCGATCTCGGCCCGGGACATCCGCTCTTCGGGGTCGAGTTCTTGGGGCGCGGCGGGGGCGAGGCCCGAGACGCTGGGGGTGATGGTCGTCGTCGACACGGGGTGCTCCTCGGGGTCGGGTGGAATTCGGTGCCCTGAGCCGGTCGAGCTCCCTGAGCCTGTCGAGCTCCTTGAGCCTGTCGAGCTCCTTGAGCCTGTCGAAGGGCGAAGCGAACGGTGCGGCTGGCTCCCTTCGACAGGCTCAGGGAACGGGACGGGTCAGATGGTGCGATTGGTGGAGATCGAACGGCCGCGGAACTCGGCGACCGGGTCGCCGTGCTCGTCGGTGACCGAGACGTCGTAGAGGCCCGTGCGGCCGCTGCGGGTGCGGCGCACCGCGGTCGCCGTGAGCGTCTGCCCGGTGACCGTGGACTTCAGGAAGGTGATGTCGGCGCCGGCTGCGACGGTGACGGTGTCGTCTTCGTTGCAGGCGATCGCGAAGGCCGTGTCGGCCAGGGTGAAGACGAGCCCGCCGTGGGTGATGTGGAACCCGTTCGTCATGTCGTCGCGCACACGCATCGAGACGATCGCGATGCCGGGCTCATCTCGCTCGACGACCATACCGAGGGCGGCGGAGGCGCGGTCGCGCTGCATCATGGCACGGTTCGAGGCCGGGCCGGTTGTCGTGGCAGTGGTCGCGGCATCCAAATCTGAAGCTCCTCATCGAGTTCACGCGTTCACGCGTTCGCGCGCCGTTGCTGCGGCGCTCGACTTGACTATATACTAACTGAACGATCGGTTAGTAATGTCGGATGCCACGAGCGCCCGCATGCCAGGCGAAAGCCGCAGAACACACAGGAGTCGACGATGACCTCTCCCGCAGACCTCAGCGTGGTCGAACGAGACCTCTCCCCCGAGGAGGAGCAGTTCAACGACCTCATCACCGCGGACTCCCGCATCGAGCCGCGCGACTGGATGCCCGATGCGTACCGCAAGACGCTCATCCGCCAGATCAGCCAGCACGCGCACTCCGAGATCATCGGCATGCAGCCCGAGTCGAACTGGATCACGCGCGCGCCGAGCCTCAAGCGCAAGGCGATCCTGATGGCGAAGGTGCAAGACGAGGCGGGCCACGGGCTCTACCTCTACTCGGCCGCGCAGACGCTCGGCATCACCCGCGAAGAGATGATGGACCAACTCATCACCGGGCGGGCGCGCTACTCTTCGATCTTCAACTACCTCACCCCGACCTGGGCGGACATGGGCGCGATCGGCTGGCTCGTCGACGGTGCCGCGATCTGCAACCAGGTGCCGCTCTGCCGCGCGTCGTACGGCCCGTACGGACGCGCAATGGTGCGCATCTGCAAAGAGGAGTCGTTCCACCAGCGGCAGGGCTTCGAGATCCTGCTCGAACTCATGCAGGGCAGCGAGGCGCAGCGCGAGATGGCGCAAGACTCCGTGAACCGCTGGTACTGGCCCTCGCTCATGATGTTCGGGCCGCCCGACGACGAGTCGCCGAACTCGGCGCAGTCGATGGCGTGGAACATCAAGCGCTTCTCGAACGACGAACTGCGCCAGCGCTTCGTCGGCATGCTCGTACCGCAGGCAGCGGTGCTCGGCGTCACGCTGCCCGACCCGAACCTCGCGTGGAACGACGAGACCGGGCAGTACGACATGAGCGAGATCGACTGGGACGAGTTCAACGAGGTGCTCGCCGGCCGCGGACCCGCGAATGCCGAGCGCCTGCGCCGTCGGCGCGAGGCGCACGAAGACGGCGCCTGGGTGCGCGAGGCCGCGGCGGCGTACGCCGAGAAGCGCTCCCTGAGCCTGTCGAAGGGTGCAGCATGAGTGGGTTGAGGAGCGAGCGCAGCGAGCCACCGAAACCCGGGCTGTCCGAACGTGGGGTTTCGAGACGGCGCTGGCGCGCCTCCTCAACCGGCGTGAGCGAGAGGAACAGCTGATGTCGACTCCCGGCGAAATCGGCACCGAGGCCTGGCCCCTGTGGGAGGTCTTCGTGCGCGCCAATCGCGGGCTCTCCCACGTACACGTGGGCTCGCTGCACGCGCCCGACTCCGACATGGCGGTGCGCAACGCGCGCGACCTGTACACGCGCCGGGGCGAGGGCATCTCGATCTGGGTGGTACCCGCCGACGCGATCACGACGAGCGACCCCGACGCGAAGGGCGCGTTCTTCGAGAGCCCCGCCGGCAAGAACTACCGGCACGCGGTCTACTACACGAAGAGCGAAGGGGTGAAGCACCTGTGAGCGATGTGCGCCCTGAGCCAGTCGAAGGGTTTCGACAGGCTCAACCCGCAGTGGACGTCCACGGCGACGTCTCCGTCGATCGGCTCGCGCTCGCCGAAGAGCTCGCGGGCACCGCCGCCGACGGCACCATGACGGTCGCGTCGACGGATGCCGCGCAGTACGCGCTGCGCCTCGGCGACGACGCCCTCGTGCTCGCCCAGCAGCTCGGCATGTGGATCGCCAGCGCTCCCGAACTCGAAGAGGACGTCGCCCTCGGCAACATCGCCCTCGACCTCATCGGCCACGCGCGCTCCCTCCTGCACTATGCGGGCACCGCGAGCGGCCGCAGCGAAGACGACCTCGCCTACTGGCGCGACGAGCCCGAGTGGACGAACGCCTGGCTCTTCGAACAGCCGAACGGCGACTTCGCCCACACGATCGCGCGTCAGCTCGCGGCATCCGTGTACCTGTACGAGCTGTACTCGCGGCTCGTCGACTCGGCCGACCCGACGCTCGCGGCGATCGCTGCGAAGTCGGTGAAGGAGATCGACTACCACCGCGACCATGCCACCCAGTGGGTGCTGCGGCTCGCGGGCGGCACCGAGGAGTCGCGTCGCCGCATGATCGCCGCGATCACCGACACCTGGCCGTACATCGACGAGCTCTTCGTCGACGATGCGCTCGTCGAACGCCTTGCCGCCGACGGGGTTGCGGTGCTTCCCTCGACGCTGCTCGCTGCCTTCGACGCCGTCATCGACGAGGTGTTCCTCGAGGCGGGTCTCGAGCGACCGGCCGGTCGCACCGCGTTCGTCGCGTCGGGCGGCGGCCGCGAAGGCCGGCACACCGAGCACCTCGGCCCGCTGCTCGCAGAGATGCAGGTGCTCGCCCGTGCGCACCCGGGGACATCGTGGTGAGCGCGGCCGCGATCGCCCGTCGAGTAGCGCCGCCGGAGGCGACGCGTATCGAGACGCAGACGGGTCTCGATACGACGGCTGCGCCGCCTGCTCGACCAGCGGCTTCCGTCGCACGACCGGTGCCGACGAACCCGGCCGCCCGGCGCGCGTGGGAGGTCGCGGCGACCGTGACCGACCCCGAGATTCCGGTGCTCACGATCGAAGACCTCGGCGTGCTGCGCTCGGTCGACATCGGTGAGAACGGCACCGTGCGCGTCGCGTTGACGCCCACGTACAGCGGATGCCCCGCGCTCGACGCGATGCGTGACGATGTGCTGCTCGCGCTGACGCACGCCGGCTACGACGAGGTGCGGGTCGAAATCGTGCTCGCGCCCGCGTGGACCACCGACTGGATGAGCGAGGGCGGCAAGGAGAAGCTCCGCCGCTACGGCATCCAGGCGCCGACGGGCAACGCCGCCGCGCGCGGCTCCGGGCCCGTGCGGCTGCAGCTCGCCGTGAAATGCCCGCGCTGCGACTCGCTGAACACGCGCGAGCTCGCCCGCTTCGGCTCGACCTCGTGCAAAGCGCTCTACGAGTGCCGTGACTGCCTCGAGCCCTTCGACTACTTCAAGGTGCTCTGATGGCGGCGAAGAACCTGGGCTCCACCTCCTCGCGGGTTGAGGAGCGCCCGGCGCAGGAGGACGCGTCTCGAAACCCGCCCCTCGGTGGCGGAGGTTTCGAGACGGGCGCTGCGCACCCTCCTCAACCCACGGAGGCTGTCGCCTCGGCGTTCCTCGCGAGCACGGTCGGCGGCGAGACGGCGACCAACGAAGACGGTCCGAGCCCGAGCCGACGGCGAGCCCGGTTCCACGCGCTCGAGGTCGCCGAGGTGCGCCCGCTCACTGCCGACGCGGTCGAGGTCACCTTCGCCGTGCCCGATGCCCTCGCCGACGAGTACACCTACCTGCCCGGCCAGTACGTCGCCCTCCGTAAGGACTTCGACGGCCACGAGCTGCGACGCAGCTACTCGATCTGCCGGCCGCCGGAGCGGGGCAGCGTCTCGGTGGCGATCAAACGCGACCTCGGCGGACTCTTCTCGACGTGGGCGAACACCGAGCTCGCCGCGGGCGACACGCTCGAGGTGATGAGCCCGCAGGGCACGTTCACCTCGACCCTCGACGCACTCGACGGCAAGCATGTCGTCGGCATCGCCGCGGGCTCGGGCATCACCCCGCTCATGGCGCTCGCCCACACGGTGCTGGCCCGCTCCGAGACATCCGAGTTCGAACTCGTCTACACGAACCGGTCGACGCTCGACGTGATGTTCCTCGAAGAGCTCGCCGAACTGAAGGACCGCTACCCCTCGCGCCTCGCGCTGCACCACGTGCTCTCGCGCGAGCAGCGCACCGCGCCACTGCTGTCGGGGCGCATCGACGGCGAGAAGCTCGAGCGCATGCTCGACGTGCTGATCCGCCCCGAGACGATCGACGAGTGGTTCCTCTGCGGGCCGTTCGAGCTCGTGCAGCTCGCTCGCGACACGCTCGAGGCGCGCGGTGTGCCCACCAAGCATGTCCGCTACGAACTCTTCACGACGGACGCCGACCGGGTCGAACCGCGACACGGACGGCCTGTCGTCGTCGAGCGCGGCGAGCCGACCGTCGCAATCGAGTTCACCCTCGACGGGCAGTCGACGACCGTCGACAGCCCGGTGAGCGCGAACGAGTCCATCCTCAATGCGGCGCTGCGAGTGCGGCCAGACGTACCGTTCGCGTGCGCTGGCGGTGTCTGCGGTACGTGTCGCGCGCGCCTCGTCGAAGGCAGCGTGGCGATGACCGAGAACTACGCGCTCGAACCCGACGAACTCGAACGCGGCTACGTGCTCACCTGCCAGTCGCACCCGAAGTCCGACCGCGTCGTCGTCGACTACGACGTGTGATGTCCCACCGCGGCGCCACAGCCTCCCTTCTCAGGAACGACCCTCCCAAAACGTACTGTTTTCAGGAGAATCTGACGGGAATCTGCGGTATCGGGCAAGAATCTCCTGAGAAAAGCAATAGGCGAGCGGAAGAGAGAGCAGCACGATGATCGAACTGAGCGTGCACGACGGCGTTGCCGAGATCGTGCTGAACGCGCCCGAGAAGCTGAACGCGCTCGATGAGGCAGCGATCGGCGAGCTCTCGGCGGCCTACACCGAGGCCGAGCGGATGTCGCAGCTCGGTGAGGTGCGTGCACTCGTGCTGCGCGGCGAAGGGCGCGCGTTCTGCGCCGGCCGCGACATCTCGGGCGTCGACCCGCGCGACGACGACGTGCTCGGCTATCTCGGCGGACTCGTCGAGCCATTGCTGCAGCGCATGGCGGGATTCCCCGCGCCGACCTTCGCCGTCGCCCACGGCGCGTGCCTCGGCGTCGGACTCGGCCTGCTCATCGCGTCGGACATCGTCTACGTCGCCGACACCGCGAAGATCGGCTCGCCATTCGCGAACCTCGGCGCGACCCTCGACTCGGGCGGCCACGCCCTGTTCTTCGAGCGTCTCGGCGCGCACAGGACGATGGACCTCATCGTCACGGGCCGGCTCATGTCGGGGTCGGAAGCGGTCGCCGCCGGGCTGTTCTCGCAGGTCTTCGTCGCCGACGAGGTGACGGATGCCACCCGCGCCGCGGCCCGCGCCGCGGCATCCGGGGCGACCCAGGCGTTCGTCGCCTCGAAGCGACTCATCGCCGCGCTCCGCGACGACCGGCTCGGACTCTGGGCGTCGATGGCGGAGGAGAACCGTGCGCAGGCCGCGCTCTGCGACACGGTCGACTACCGTGAGGGCTTCGCCGCGTTCCAGGAGAAGCGCAAGCCGGTCTTCACCGGCTCACGTTGATCTCGAGCAGCATGCAGTGGGGACGTCGGGTCGCCCTGCCACGCACAGTGCATCGAGGATGAGCGGCGTGCCGACGAACCCGGGCACGGTGCCCGGCCGTGCAAGCCCGGCAAGCCGGCGCGGTTGAAGGCCGCGCAGCTCGCGCACTGAGACGCTCGCAGCGGTTGAGTGCCTTGCCTCACCGTCGACTACCGTGCGGGCCGGGGCAGCTTCGGCCTCCCGATCGGCTTGCCGGAACCGATTCGCTCGAGATTGTACTCGAGCCGGTTCCGAAGGCCGATACTGCCGCCTGGGATCTCGGCGACGGCGTCGAGGGCGGCGCCGAACTGTTCGATGGTGCCCGTCATCACTTGTTGAGCGCGACGGGACCCGATCGCCCCCCAGCTCGATGCTTCCTCTCGAAAGTGGTCGAGGGTGATGGAGTGGTGGCTGAATTCTCCGCCGATCGCGAGGGAGAGCTCGTCGTTGATCCTCTTCGACCCGAGGCGCGACGGGTCGTCATTGATATGCAGAATCGGGACGGCGTCGTAGAGGTCGGAGATTCGGGGTCCATCGTCGGTGTGGAGGATCGAGACATTCTTCGCGTGGGCGTCATGGTTGCCGACAAGGACGTTGTACAGCAGATACCGAAGCCAGGTTTCCACGTCGCTGCCATCGCCGAACGAGCCGAACAACTCGGCAATTCTCTTCGCGCTCGGTCGGCCGGGCATGGTTGGGGATGCAGAGTCTTGGAACTTCGCGGTGGACGCCACCCAGTCGAGTCCGAGCGCTTGGGCGGCGTCTTCCTGATGGAGGAGCTGAACATCGCCGTTCTCGATACGCCGGTCGTAGCGTTCGATTGCGAGGAATGTGTGCCCGTTGTAAGTGAGGAGGTCGCTGTCGAACGAGGAGAGTCCCATGTGGCGTGCCAGCTGGTGAGAGTAGAACTCGTCGTAGACCGTCGCAGGCCTGCGGGTCGGTGCGGGCTTCAGGATGTGCGTGGAGTGCGCCCGCCGTTCCGGCTGGTACCAAACGTCGTCGAATCGGGCGATCAGCACCTTGGGTTGGAATCCGGGCAGCATCGATCTGCCGGAGTCGGGCTCGTTCCCGAGGTCGTGGTCGCGCTGTGCCTTCTGGAGCTTCTTGATGAGGTCGCGTTCGGTGAGCTTCCGGTAGGTTCCCGGCGCATCGTCGGTGTGGCCGGAGCTTCGAACCGAGACTGCGCCTGCCATGGTCAGCCCGTAGTGTCGGAGCAATGAGTACAGATCCGACTGGTCGATACGCTTCTTCGCGGCGAGGGCGGTGCGTTGCAGACCTTCGGGGGCGTATCCACCGAGGAACGCGGAGATCTGTTTCGGGGTCGGCGGGATGGACGGCAGCAGGGCGAATCCTTCGGACATCGCGCCGGGATCACCGACGTTTCGCGGTTCCAGGCTCAGTTTGACCTGGTCGATCCGCTCGCCCCGGGTGACCGTGCCGATGAGATTGTCGTATAGGTAGACGTTCAGAGTTTCGGGGTCAGTCACGATCGTCATCCGCCTTCCCGTATGAGACGGTGACCGTGATGTTGAGCTTGCGAAGAATCCGGAACACCCGAGTGATCCACATGGGGTGTTTCCCCGCCTCGATCTCGTACAGGTACTGCGGCGTGATGCCGAGGTCGTCTGCAATGTCGGCGACGGTCACGCCGGACTGTCGCCGGGCGTCGCGGATCGCATTGGCGAGCATCTTGGGATTGCGTACGTCGTAGGTGGGCATTCGGCCTCTTTCCTGATCATCAAGAACGAGCGGGTTCAAGGATATTCTGAATGCCGGGTGTTTAAGAATATCACGAATTCAGCCAGTTCAAGAATATCCTGAAGAGCGTCACTTCAAGAATATCGTTCTCTCGGCGCCGGGCCAGGGAAGGACCGCAACCAGGACGGTTGCGAACCCGCCGCTCTGCGCGAACTCTGATGCCCAGCGGCCCTCGGTAGAGTTCGTCACATGGCAACGGACGTCACTCTCTATATCGGCAGCATCGCACCCAACTACGCGAAGTTCCGCTTCACGGATGGCCCCACGTGGGAGGGTGTTCGGTCCCAGATCATCAATGCGATGAACATGGGCAAGGGAACTATCGAGATCGACCGCAAGGGAGACAAGGTCGTCTATGTGTACAGCCCGTTCCTTCCGGTGAGTTGGGTCGAGACAGGCGTCTAGCGACAGATTCTTGCCGCGCGGATCGACCGGTCTTCGGGCAAACGATGAAAGCCGTGACATCAATCGGTGATGCTGGCAAGATGACGGCATGGCACGCGCGTGGCGAGTGATCCTCCGACACCTGAACACCACGGCATCGACATCGCCGCGTTGGACCGACACGTGGGGCCGGTGAGATGGGCGTGACGACTTCGCACGTGATCAGGCCGCTCACTCCCGAGACCTTCCCGGCGTGGCTGGCACTTGCACAGAAGCACAACGGGGTCTGGGGCGGGTGCTACTGCTCGTACTTCCACACCGACTCGGAGCACACCGTCAAGGACGAGTACGACCGGCCGACGTTCAAGCAGCGACTTGTGGCGGAGGGCATCGCCCACGCCGCGCTCGTATTCGACGGCGACGACGCGATCGCGTGGTGCGAGTATGGCAGTCCGGTCGAACTGCCGAACATCTACCACCGCAAGCAGTACGACGCGGGCGAGACCATGCCCGCACCGTGGCGCATCACCTGCTTCTTCGTCGACCGCGACCACCGACGTTCGGGAGTGGCACGGGAGGCGCTGGACGGCGCGCTGGAGCTGATCGCGCAGGCCGGCGGGGGCGAGGTGGTCTCGTTCCCCAACGAGCTCACCCCGGGCAAGAAGACGTCGTCCTCGTTCCTTCACAACGGCACGAGGGCCATGTTCGAGAAGGCGGGATTCACGTTCGAGCGGCACATCGGCAAGAGCAAGACCGTGATGCGCAAGACGGTCTCACCGACCCGCGGCTGACGCCGGGTTCGCATGGGCCGGCCTCACCGTCGACAGCGGCACGGGCAGCACCTCGGTCGGAACGGACATCCCGTTCCCCGATTGCTCGACGCACCGAAGCGGACCCTGGGCAATGCGCTCGGACCCGCTCGCGCCCCTCACTGTTGGATTCCGGCGACGGCTTCACCTTCCTCGGGTTCCGAGACGCGCCACGGCGTCCGTCGAGCCCGGAGCTGCTGCTTACTCCGCGAGAGCGGATACTTCTCTTCGAGCCGCGGTTCGAGGTAGATCCTGCGGATCGCGACCAGAATCAGATAGCCACCCGTCCAGTACGCGAGGAACAATACGAACCAGTACTGCCCGAGCGTGAAGCTGACCAGGCTCAGCACGATGCCGATCCCGATGTACAGCCATCTCCATGCGCCGGTGAGCCGGTCGCGCGCAGCCTGCTGTTCCTCCGTGCGGGCCTGCAGAGCTTCGACGCGGCTGCCGAGCTCCGCATCATCGATCGTGGCGAAGAGGTCCCGCACTGCAACTCGCAGGGCGTCGGCCACCAAGGACAGCGTCTCGAGGCTGGCGTCGTGTCCCGCTTCCAGCCGTTGAATGGTTCTGAGGCCGACTCCACTCTCGGTCGCGAGTCGCTCCTGGGTCCAGCCGTACTCCTGACGGAGGTCGACGATGCGTGTCGTATTCATGGGTCTCATGCTCGCGCCACCTCTTCCATCGGCACCACGTCAGGGCACCGCCGGTGAGCCGCCGGTGAGCCGCCACCATCCCGCCACTCCATTCTCGTCGGACTTCGGTGACGTGCTGGGTGATGCGTCACGGGGCCCCGAGCCGTCACGAAAGTGGCCGCGACGTCGACTCACCGTCGACTATCAGGCCCAGTCTGATCGTGCTCGGCGATGTCGCGGTCGAGGTCGTCCTCGATGAGGAGGTCGCGGCGAACGTGGTCGCTGCGGTAGGCCGAGCGCCCGAGCATGTGCGCGGTCATCGGCTGGGTGAGCAACTGGAACGTCATCACGAGCACGACCGTGGTGAGCACACCCCACGTCGGAACCTGCACGACGATCGCGACGAGCACGGTCGCGAGCCCGAGCACCTGCGGTTTCGTCGCGGCGTGCAGCCGGGTCAGCACGTCGGGGAACCGCACGATGCCGATGCCCGCGGCCATCGAGAGGAAGCCGCTCACGAGGATGAGCAGACCGGCGGTGATCTCGGCGGCGCTCATTGCATTCTCCCGACATGAGCAGGCAGTGACGTGAGGCGGATCTCGGCGGTGCTCATGAGGCATCCTGCTTCGCCATGAACCGTGCGATCGAGATCGAACCGACGACCGCGAACATCGCGAGCACGAGCATGACCACGAGAGTGTCGGTGTGCTTGTTGAGCGCCATCTCGGCGCCGAGCGCGCAGATCGCGATGGCGAGCAGCACGTCGGTCGCGAGCGCACGGTCGAGGATCGACGGCCCCTTGATGATGCGGTAGATCGAGGCGATCGCGCCGATGCCGAACATGACTCCGGCGATGATGCTGACGATCTCGAGGAAGGTCATGTGCCTGCTCCCTTCGTTCGTGCGGCCTGCTCGCGACGCTCACGACGGGCAGCGTGAACGGATGCCGCCTGCGCACGTGTGCCGATGGCGAGCACGATGCGCTCCTCCGTGCCGAGCACAGCGCTGCGCACCCGATCGATGTCGGCGACCGTGCGAGTGCCGAGGGCGTGCAGGTACAGCAGCCCCCGCTCGCGGTCGATATCGACGACGACGGTGCCCGGCACGACCGAGATCGCCTCGGCCGTGAGCGTGGTCACGAGGTCGGAACGGGTGAGCAGCTGCACGGCGATGATCGAGTTCAGCGGCTTCCACCGCGGATCCAGCGCCAGCCATGCGACCTGCAGTGAGGCACTCGAGACGTCGTACATCATGCGCAGACCGAGCAGCAGGCCGCGCCACACGTTGAAGCGACCACTGAGCAGCACCGGCGGCAGGTACAGCACGCGGGTCACCCCGATCGCGAGCAGCACCCCCGTGACCACCGTGAGCACGGTGACCTGGTCCCAGAGGAACACCCACACGAGCACGAGGGCGACGAGGAGCGGCAGCTGGCGCCAGACGGAACGCCAGCGCGAGACATCCGCTGCTGAATGCGTCATCGGATGCCTCCGGGGAACACGAGGGAGATGTACGCGGCGGGGTCGAGGAGGTCGGCGGCCGCGCGCCCGGCGAGGTCGAACATCGGGCCGGCGAAGACGGTGAGGCAGATCGTGACCATCACGAGAGCGCTCGTTGCGACCACCATGAGCACGGGCGTGGTGCGGGTCGCGGTGACCGTTGCTCCCTCGGGCGCCTCGAGCACCGAGCCGAGCAGCACCGACTCGTACCCGTCGAGCTCGGAGCGCCGACGCCAGAACGCCATGTTCCAGAAGCGTGTCAGGGCGTAGAGCGTGATGAGCGAGGTGAGGGCGCCGACCCCGATGACCACCCAGATGAGCCACGCCATGCCCGGGTCGACGGCGGCGCCTTCGGCGCCCGCGAGGAACAGTCCGGTCTTGCCGAGGAACCCGGAGAACGGCGGAATGCCGCCGAGGTTCAGCGCGGGAATGAAGAACAGCACGCCGAGGAGCGGCGAGGCCTTGAGCAGCCCGGCGAGCCGGTTGATCGACGTTGCACCGCCGAAGCGCTCGATGAGACCCGTCGTGAGGAACAGGGTCGTCTGCACCGTGATGTGGTGCACGACGTAGTAGATCGTCGCAGCGAGACCGAGCTGACTCGCGAGGGCGATGCCGAAGATCATGTACCCGATATGGCTCACGAGCGTGAACGAGAGCAATCGCTTGATGTCGGCTTGCGTGAGCGCGCCGAGGATGCCGATGAGCATGGTGAGACCGCCGACCACCATGAGCAGCACCGTCACATCGGTCTCGACGAACATCACCGTCTCCGTGCGGATGATCGCGTACACGCCGACCTTCGTCAGCAAGCCCGCGAACACCGCAGTGACGGGTGCGGGCGCCGTCGGGTATGAGTCGGGCAGCCAGAACGACAGCGGGAAGACCGCCGCCTTGATGCCGAAGGCGATGAGCAGGAGCAGGTGCAGCATGAGCTGCACGTCGCCGGGCAGCTCGGCGAGGCGCACCGAGAGCTGGGCGATGTTCACTGTGCCCGTCGCGCCGTAGATGAGCGCGATCGCGCTCAGGAAGAAGAGTGACGAGACGAGGCTCACGATGATGTACGTGACGCCCGCTCGGATGCGCTCGCCGGTGCCGCCGAGGGTGAGCAGCACGTAACTCGCCGACAGCAAGATCTCGAAGCCGACGTAGAGGTTGAAGAGGTCGCCCGCGATGAACGCGTTGAAGACGCCCGCCGACAGGATCAGGTAGCTCGGGTGGAAGATCGACACCGGCGTCTCGCGATGCTGGTCGGCGATGCCCTGCCCCACTGAGTACACGAGCACGACGAGCAGCATGATCGCCGAAATCACGAGCATGATCGCCGAGAGTCGGTCGACGACGAGGGTGATGCCCCACGGGGCATCCCACCCGCCGATGTAGACGACGGCCGGTCCGGTCGTGTCGACCGCGACGAGCAGCACCGCGGCGATCACGGTGACCGCGGCGAGCACGCCGAGGCTCACGGCCATCTGCGCGCGGCGGTGACGACCGAGAATCAGCGCTGTGGCCGCCCCGAGCAGGGGAAGCAGCACGACGAGGGGTACGAGTACGGCGGTCACGGCTTGGCCCCCGGGTCCGTTGGTCGAGTAGCCGACGAAGGAGGCGTATCGAGACCGCCACCATCGAGATCGTCGCGAGCGGATGCCTCGAGCTCGAGCTCATCGTCGAGCCCTTCATCGGGCTCTTCGTCGCTCGCGTCGATGAGGTCTTGGATCGCCCGGTCGTCGGCCGCGGAGCTGCGGATGAGGTCGGCCGTCTCTTCGGCGTCTTCGGCGACGTCGGCGTCATCGTCGACGAGGTCGCCCTTCGCGCCGAGCTGGGCGAGCCACCACGAGCGGTAGATCAGCGCGAGCATGAACGCCGTGATGCCGAGGTTGATGACGATCGCCGTGAGCACGAACGCCTGGGGGAGCGGATCGGAGATCTCGTCGGCATCGACGCCCTCGCCGAGGATGGGCGCGAGCCCCGGCGCCCCGCTCATGAGGAAGATCAAGATGTTCACGGCGTTGCCGACGAGCAGGAACCCGATGAGCACTCGCGTGAGGCTGCGTTCGAGCATGATCGAGACGCCCGCGCCGAAGAGTACGGCCATGAGCACGACGAGCGTGAGGGATGCGGTCATGTGCGGCGCCCCTCTTCAGTTGGTCGCGTATCGAGACCCGCTTCCGTTGGTCGAGGACCGACCGACGCAGGAGGCCGCGTATCGAGACCCCCCGTTGAGTCTCGATTCGGCGCCGGCGCGCCCACTCGACCGACGGAATCCTCGTCGTACTCGGCGCCGTCGGCGAACTCCTGTCCTTCGTTGTGCCCAGCTGAGTCGTCGCCGTCGCCCGTCGTGAATCCGCTGTCGTCGTCTGACTGACGCTCCTCTTGACGGTCGACCTCACCGCCGAGCGATCGCAGGATGTCGAGCACGAGCCCGACGACCACGAGGTACACGCCGATGTCGAAGAGCGTCGAGGTGCCGATCGAGATCGTGCCGAGCAACGGCACCGCGGTCTCGAACCAGGCGGATTCGAACACCGGGCCGCCGAAGAGCAGGGATCCCGCGGCGGTGCCGGCGGCGAGCAACAGCCCTGTGCCGAGCAGGCGCCCCGCGTCGACCGGGGCCGCTTCGCCGAGCTCGTAGCGCCCGCCCGCGAGGTAGCGCGCGACGAGGGCGAGGCCCGCGAGCAGCCCGCCGGCGAAGCCGCCGCCCGGGGCGTTGTGCCCGACGAAGAGGAGGAAGACCGACACGATGATCGCCGGGTGGAAGAGGAGCCGCACGAGCACCTCGATGAGGATCGAGCGGTTGCGCGGCGAGATCGTGCGACCCGCCAGCAGCCACGTCTGCCTCGTCTCGGCGGCCTCGCTCGCGGCATCCGTCTCGCCTTCGGTGTCGGCGAGGCTCGTGCGGGGGGCGCGGATCGACCATGCGGGCTCGGGCACCGGGCGCAGCCGGTCGCGGCGGTTCACGCCCTCGTCGCCCGCGTCGAGGCGCGGGGCGCCGCCCGTGCGACCAGACACGAAGATCAGGCTCGCGACACCCGTCGCGACCGCGACGAGCACCGAGATCTCGCCGAGGGTGTCCCACGCGCGGACGTCGACGAGCATGACGTTCACGATGTTCGTGCCGTGGGCTTCGAGCGCCAGGGCGGGCAGGCCATCGGCGATCGTCGGTCGGATGCGCGCGCCGAGGGCGACGAGTCCGAGCACGCCCATGACGGTGCCGGCGAGGGCTCCGATGATGCCGCGTGCCAGCTTGTGCACCGGAGGGTTGCGCTGCGCGATCTGCTTCGGCAGGCGCCTCAGCACGAGCACGAAGACCACGAGCACGATGGTTTCGACGAGCGCCTGCGTGAGCGCGAGGTCGGGTGCTCCCGCCATGCCGAAGAGCAGCACGAGGCCGTAGCCGGTGACGCTCACGAGCAGCACCGCGGTGACCCGCTGGCGCACCGTGGCGGCGGCGACAGCGGCGATGCCCATGACGAGGGCGAGGAACGGCTGCGCCGGATAGTCCCAAAGACGGATGTCATCGGGCCACGAGGTGTTCAGGATCGACACAGTGCCGAGGCCGCCGATGAAGACCACGATGATGATCGCGAGGTAACCCGGGAGTCCTCGATGCTGGATGGCCGTCGTGATCGATGCCGCAACGCGGTCGACGACCGACACGATGCCGAGATAACCGCGCGCCGAGTCGAGCATCGGCGCCACCGACGCCTGCACGCGCGCGACCCGCTGCCTGCCCCAGACGAGCAGGGCGCCGAGCGCGAACACGACGGCCGAGATCGCGAGGGCCGGTTCGAAGCCGTGCCAGAGTGCGAGGTGGTACTCCTGACCACCGGGCAGCTCATCGGCGTAGCCCGCGAGCAGCGGCTCGATGAACGGAATGGCGAATGCCGCTACGACGCTCGCCGCCGCGAGGATGCCGGGTGCCACGTTGATGGCACGGCTCTCGGCGTGCAGTGGTGTCGCTGCGACATCCGTCTTGGTGAAGAAGGCGCCCCAGATGAAACGCACCGTGTAGGCGACCGTCAGCACCGACCCGACGAAGGCGCCGACGAGCGCGATCCACGCCCATGGGTCGCCTGCGACGACGGAATCGAGGAACGAGGTGAACACGGCCTCTTTCGCAACGAAGCCGAGCAGCGGCGGCACTCCGGCCATCGACGCGGCCGCGATGAACGCGATCGTCGCGATGACCGGCATGCGACGGCCGAGCCCCGAGAGCTTGCGCCAGTCGCGCGTGCCCGCCGCGTGGTCGACGATGCCGACGACGAGGAACAGGGTCGCCTTGAAGAGCGCGTGTGCGAGGAGCAGGGCGACGCCGGCGAGCGCTGCGTCGCGGGTGCCGAATCCCGTGACCATGATGAGGAAGCCGAGCTGGCTCACCGTGCCGTAGGCGAGCAGCAGTTTCAGGTCGTACTGGCGGAGGGCTCGCCAACCGCCGACGAGCATGGTGAGCGCACCGAGTCCGATGACGATCGGATGCCAGACCTCGAGGTCTGCATAACCGGGCGCGAGGCGTGCGACGAGGTAGACGCCGGCCTTCACCATCGCGGCGGCGTGCAGGTATGCGCTGACGGGCGTGGGGGCGGCCATCGCGGCGGGCAGCCAGAAGTGGAACGGCACGAGCGCGCTCTTGGAGATCGCGCCGAGGAGCACGAGGGCGATCGCCCACTCGCCTGCTGCGCCAGTGACGGGGTGGGCGACGAGCTCGGCGAGCGAGGTCGTGCCACCGTCGACGGCGAGGATGACGAGGCCGACGAGCATCGCGAGCCCGCCGAACGTCGTGACGGTGAGCGCCTGCAGCGCGGCACCGCGGCTCTCTTTTCGGCCTGTGTAGTGGCCGATGAGGAGGTAGGAGAGCACGCTCGTGGCTTCCCAGAACGTGAACAGGATGAACACGTCATCGGCCGCGACGAGACCGAACATGACGCCGGCGAAGGCGAGGAGGAGGGCCGCGAAGCGCCCGAGTGCCGGCTCGTCGTCGGTGAAGTAGTGCATGCAGTAGAGCAGCACGAGGGCGCCGACGCCCGTGACGATGAGCGCGAGGAGGAGTGCGAGTGCGTCGAGCCGGAAGCTGAGCGCGATGTCGAGGGCGGGGATCCACGGCACGATCTCGACGACGGGCGTGCCCGCGAGTACGCCGGGCAGCCACGTGAGGAGCAGCACGAAGACCGCCGCGGGCAGCAGGGCGATGATCGCGAAGATGCGCCGGCCGAGCCAGCGCGTGAGCAAGGGCGTGACGAGCGCGACGGCCGCGAAGGCAGCGAGGCTGGCGATCAATTCACCCTCCTCGCGCTCGCACCGTGCTGCCATTCTATCTACAGGCTGATGACTCTTTAGCTGGTTTTATGAGTCCTCGATAAAGTTTGGTAAAGGTTCTAAGATCTGGGTCATGGACAGCATCTGCAACCCCTACACGCCGAATGCCGGTGCTGCCCCCGAGATCGTCGTCGGCCGAGACGATCAACTCGACGCGTTCCGGGTGCTCCTGCGCCGGCTGGAACGTGGGCGAACCGAGCAGTCCATGATCATCACGGGGTTGCGCGGCGTCGGCAAGACCGTCTTGCTCGGCGAGTTCATGGACATCGCGAGCGCGGCGCACTGGGAAGTCGTCGAGATCGAGGCGTCGAAGCACGACGACGCTCGTTTCCGGCAATCGATGTTCTCGCAGCTGAAGGCCGCCCTCCTGCGCCTCTCGCCGCGTGCTCGGTGGACCGAGCGGGGCCGACGCGCCGCCGAGGTGCTGAGCGCCTTCGCGGTCTCCGTCGACCAGCAGGGCGCGTTCAGCGTGTCGTGGGATATCCCGCCCGCTGAGGGCCTGGGCGATCACGGCGATCTGTCGATGGATCTCACCGACGTCTTCGTCGCACTCGGGGAAGCGGCCGCTGAGCAGGGCCGCGGCGTCGCGCTGCTCATCGACGAAGTGCAGTTCCTCGGGCGCTCGCAGCTCGAAGCGCTGATCCAGGCCGTGCACAAGACCGTGCAGCGCAAGCTCCCGATCACGTTCGTCGGGGCGGGCCTGCCGCAAATCGCCGAGCTCGCCGGTGACGCGAAGTCATACGCCGAGCGCTTGTTCAAGTTCCCCCGCATCGGGTCGCTCACGGGCGACGACGCTCGCACGGCACTCGTTGAGCCCGCTCTCGTCGAGGGCGTCGTCTACGACGCCGACGCCGTCGACCTCGCCATCGAGATCACGCAGGGCTATCCCTATTTCATCCAGGAGCTCGGCTATCAGGTCTGGGGTGTCGCCGCCGACGGGCGCGTGCACCGCGACGACGTCGAGATCGCGAAAGACGCCTACGAGGCGAAGCTCGACGGATCGTTCTTCAGGGTGCGACTCGATCGGGCGACTCCGCTGCAGACGGCGTACATGCGCGCGATGGCGGAGCTGGGTTCAGAGCCGCAGAAGGCATCGGATGTCGCGAGGGTCATGGGGCGCGAATCGACGCAGGTCGGCCCGACTCGCGCAGAGCTCATCGACATGGGCCTGCTCTACACGCCCGAGCACGGCTACGCCGCGTTCACGGTGCCCGACTTCGACCGGTTCATGCTGCGCGCGGTGCCCGAGCTGACGGTGCCCGAGGTGCAGAAGCGCAGGCTGCGCGGGTAACGAGCGCACGAACTCGTTTCTACTCGGGGCGAGAGTCGATGATGCGCTTGGGAAGGCGGCCCGCCATCGACGTTATACTTTCGCCAAGGTATAACATCGATAGGAGTGACCGTGGCATACAGTCCGTACACGCCGGGCACCGTCTCACCGACTGTGCCAGGCCGAACGGCCAAGCTGAGCGGCTTCCGGGAAGCTGCGCAGCGGATGTCCCAGCTGGATCAGTTCGTCCCCCGCATCCACGTCGACCACGGCCCTCGCGGCATCGGCAAGACCTCCCTGCTCCGCGAGGGCGAGCGAATCTTCTCGTCGCAGCACATCCGAAGCGTGTGGATCACTGCAGACAGCAACGAGTCCCTCTTGCGTTCACTCCTCAGCGAGCTCGCCAAGCAAGTGGGAATCACCGGCAAGATCCAACAAGCCGCCCGGAAACGGATCCAGGAGATCTCCCTCGAGGTCGGAGTGCCAGCCGTGGGCCATATCGCCGCCACCGTGAAGTCGGGCAAGTCTCAGATCGCGGTCGCGTCCGCGAAGAAGCTGATCGAAGCTCTCGAATTCGTGCTGAAAGCTGCGGAGTCCGACGGTGACTCCGGGCTGGTGATCCTGATCGACGAGATCCAAGAAGCCGACCAGGCGAGCCTTCGCACCATCTCGTACGCATGGCAGGAGATGGCCAGCAGCACGGTCCAGCCTCGCGCGGCACTGTTCGCCGTCGGGCTGCCCGGTGCCTCGGCACACATCAACAAGGCCGTGAGCTTCAGCGAGCGGTTCGAGTTCGAGCCACTCCCAGGCCTCGACGACGGCAGCGTGAGCGAAGCCCTCATCGAGCCGGCACGCAGTCAGGGTGTGACATGGGCGAAGGATGCACTGCGCTTGGCTGTCGAGGAGGCGGAAGGCTACCCGTACAAAGTCCAGTTGATCGGCGACTCAGCTTGGCGGGCTGGATCTGACCGGGTCGGCGGTGATGGCCTCGAGCCCGAGCATGTCATCACGAAGGACGACGTGCTGAATGGTCGAGACAGGGTGGACAAGCAGATGGATGCGCTCTTCCGTGCCAGGTGGAGCAACGCCTCTCCGAAGCAGCGCCAGATGCTCATCGCGATCGCCGAGCTCGGGGGCGAGAACGTCAAGCGATCCGACCTTGCCGACAAGATGAAGAGCGACACGCAAGCGATCTCCGTCCCCCGCCAACGGATTCTCGACAAGGGCATCGTCGACTCGAACAAGCACGGGCATCTCTCCTTCACGATCCCCGGATTCAGTGAGTTCGCCTTGGCGATGGCCGCCGACGAGTAGGCCCGTGCGAGCGAGTGTTGCATCGAGCGGACGCCGCGGGCGGGACTCTCCCGCGGCATCCGTCACTGCCCTGAGCCGGTGGTCAGGCCGCCGCACCCCCGAGGTACGCGTTGCGCACCTCGGGCAGCTCGACGAGCTCGGCAGGCGTGCCCTCGAGCACGACCCGGCCGCGTTGCATGACGACCGCACGGTCGGCGATGCCGAATGAGGCGCGCACGTTCTGCTCGACGAGGAGCACGGCCATGCCCCGGCCGCGCAGCTCGGTGAGTACCTTCATGATCTCGGCGACGACCTTCGGGGCGAGCCCGATCGAGGGCTCGTCGAGCAGAATCGCCTTGGGTGAAGCCATGAGGCCGCGGCCGATCGCCACCATCTGCTGCTCGCCGCCCGAGAGCGTGCCTGCCGCCTGGCCGAGGCGCGGCTGCAGCCGAGGGAAGAGCTCGACCACGGCAGCGAGGTCGCCCTTGCCGCCGCGGCTCCACGCGCCGAGCATGAGGTTGTCGCGCACCGAGAGCGACGGGAAGCACAACCGGTTCTCGGGCACATGGGTGAGCCCGAGCGCCGCCATCTTCTCCGTCGGCCGCCCGATGAGGTTCACCCCGTCGAGGGTGACGGTTCCGGCGGTCGGCTTGATGAGGCCGTTGAGCGCGCGCAGCAGGGTCGTCTTGCCCGCTCCGTTCGAGCCGACGACCGTCACGATCTCGCCCGGCGCGACCGCGAGGCTCACATCGTGCAGGATCGCGAGCTTTCCGTAGCCAGCATCGAGGCTAGCGACTTCGAGGGTCATGAATGCTCCTCCAGCTCTTTCAGCTCGGCCTCGGCCTCTTCGGCATCGGTGCCGAGGTAGGCGACGATGACCGCGGGGTCGTTGCGCACGGACTCTGGGTCGCCGTGCGCGATGAGCACGCCGTCGTCGAGCACCGCGACCGAGTCGGCGAGGGCCATGACCTGCGCCACATCGTGCTCGACGAGCACGATCGTGAGACCCGCGTCGCGGAGCGCCCGCAGCAGCGTCGCGAGCAGTTCGCGTTCGCTGCCCGAGAGTCCGGCCATGGGCTCGTCGAGCAGCAGCAACGCGGGCTCGGCGGCGAGCGCCCGGCACACCTCCATCATGCGCTGGCGGCCGAAGGGAAGGTCGCCCGCGGCGAGGCCTGCGACATCGCCGAGCCGCATCGAATCGAGGATGTCGCGTGCGATCTCCTCGTGCGCGTACTGCTCACGGCCCTGCAGGCCGAGCATGCCGCGGAGGATGCCTGCGCGACCCTTGCGGTACCGGCCCATGTAGACGTTGCCGACGACATCGGTCGACGAGAACACCTGCAGGTTCTGGAACGTGCGGGTGAGGCCGGCTTCGGCGCCGACGTGCGGCTTCTTGCCCTGCACCTCCTGGCCGAGGAAGCGCACGGTGCCCGAAGTCGGGGTGATCGCGCCCGTGATCATGTTGAAGCACGTCGTCTTGCCGGCGCCGTTCGGGCCGATGAGGCCCATGATGCGGCCGGCGGGCACGGTGAAGCTCACATCGTCGACGGCGACCACGCCGCCGTAGCGCTTCGTGAGCCCCGTGACCTCGAGGATCGTCTCGCCGACCGCCACCGGCGTCGAGACGGCCGGTATGCGAGGGGCGGATGCCGCGGCATCCCTCGCCTCGTCGAGACCAGCGGCACCAGCGGCACCAGTGGCACCTGACGCCGACTCGCCCGGCAGCCCGCCGAACGCGCGCGTCGGCACGTCGCCCGCGCCCGCGTCGGCGGCGCCGTCTGGCACCGGCCGCGCCGCGGCATCCGCTCGCTTCGCATTCCGCCCGCGAATCGCCGCCCACGCGGTCTTCACGACCTGGTAGAGCCCGCCCGGCAACAGGATGATCACGAGGATCAGCACGAGGCCGTAGCCGATGAGCTGCACCTCGCCCGTCGCGCCCGGGATGATCGCGGGGATGAGGTCGCGCAAGCCCTCGGAGAGGAACTCGACGATGAACGCACCGGCGATCGCGCCCCACACGGAGCCGAGGCCGCCGATGACGACCATCAGCAGCAGCTCGACCGAGACGTGGAACTCCGCGACCTGCGGCGAGACGATCTGCACCTGATAGGCGTAGAACACGCCGCCGAGCCCTGCGAAGCCCGCCGAGAGGGTGAAGACCTTCACGCGCAGGGCGTAGGTGTTCACGCCGAGCGACTCGGCCGCGAGCTCGGAGTCGTTGACCGATGAGAGCGCCCGGCCTGCCCGCGAGCGGGTGAGGTTCAGCGCGAGCACGAGGCCGATGAGCACGAACGGCGCGACGAACCAGAAGAACAGGCCGTTGTTGTCGATCGGGATGCCGAAGATCTCGGGTCGCCCGTAGCCGTAGATGCCCGTCGTGCGGCCGGTGAAGTCCCACTCGCGCACGGCGATCATGACGATGAAGCCGAGGCCGAGTGTCGCGAGGGCGAGGTAGTGGCCGCGCAGGCGCAGCATCGGCAAGCCGACGAGGAGCGCCGCGAGCATCGCCGCGACGACGCCGCCCACCGCGGCGACGAGGCCGGGCAGCTCGAACTTCTGCAACAGGATCGCGTGCGTGTACGCGCCGATCGCGAAGAACGCGGCCTGGCCGAGCGACACCTGGCCGGCGAGGCCCATGAGCAGCGACAGGCCGATCGCGGGCAGCGCGAAGATCATCGAGAAGACGGCGATGTTCATCATCGACGAGTTCGCCGTGAACGGCACGATGGCGATGATCACGGCGAACGCTGCGACGCCGATGATCGTGCCGCGGTTGTTGGGCCAGAATCCGGTCTTCGACCGGAGGGCGGCCTTGTTCAGGTAGGACATCTCAGACCCTCACGGCGTTCGGGCGCAGCACGAGGCCAGCCGGTCGGATGATGAGCACGATGATGAGGATGAAGAACGCGACGGCGTCCTTCCATCCGGATGCCACGTAGCCGGCGACGTACGACTCGATGATGCCGAGCAGCAGCGCGCCGACGATCGCCGCACGGAACGAGACGAGCCCGCCGAGCACCGCCGCCACGAACCCCTTGAGGCCGAGCAGCAGGCCGCCCGACCAGATCGAGAGGTAGATCGGCGAGCTGACGACTCCCGCCGTCGCGCCCACGAACCCGGCGATCGCGAAGGCGATGACGGATGCCACGGCCGGCGAGATACCGACGATGCGTGCTGCAACCGGCTGCTCTGCGCTCGCGCGCAGCGCCTTGCCCCAGCGGGTCTTCTCGTAGAAGAGCAGCACGCCGCCGCCGACGACGATGAGTGCACCGAGCATCCAGAGCTCCTGCGAGCGGATGCTGACACCGCCGAGGTCGAGGTCGCTGCCGGGGAAGGCAGGCAGACGTCGACCCTCTGCTCCCCAGATGAGGAGCATGATCGCCTGCAGCAACGTCGAGACGCCGAGGGTCAGGATGATCGAGACGAGCGTCGTGAGGTTCTTCACCCGTGAGATCACGAGGCGTTCGATGAGCACTGATGCGAGGGTCACCGAGACGAGCGCGATGAGGATGGCGACGGGCAGCGGCAGGCCGGCCGTGACGAGCGAGATGCTGCCAAGACCGGCCAGCGTCGCGTAGTCGCCCTGGGCGATGTTCACGACGTGCCGCACCGTGTAGGTGGCGATGAGGCCGACGGCGAGCAGGGCGTACACAGATCCCTGTGAAAGCCCTGCCACCGTCAGCTGGAGGAAATCGATCAAAACGAGTGCTGCCTACTCTTCGTAGAGGGTCCAGCGGCCGCCCTCGGCGAGCGCCATGATGAGCGCGTCGGCGGTGAGGCCGGAGTGGTTCTCGGGGGTCATCGTGAAGACGCCTGAGATGCCCACGAGGTCGGTGGTCGACTCGATCGCGTCGCGGAGGGCCTCAGGGTCCGTGCCTGCGGCCTCGATCGCCGCCGTGCCGACGAGCCAGGCGTCGTATGCGTGGCCGGCGAAGCTCGAGGGCGAGCTGCCGAAGGCCTCGGTGTAGTTCGCGATGAACTGGTCGATGACCTCTTTCTGCGGGTCGTCGGCGGCGAGCTGGTCGGCGACGAGCAGACGGCCCATGGGGGCGATGACGCCCTCGGCTGCGGGCCCGGCGGCCTCGAAGAACGCGTCGTTGGCGACACCGTGCGACTGGTAGACCGGCTTGTTCACGCCGAGCTGCACGTAGGCGGCCTGGGCGAGGCCGGCCGACGGCGTGATGCCCCAGATGATGACCGCGTCGGTGTCGGCGCTGCGGATGTTCGTCATCTGCGCGGTGAAGTCGGTCGCGCTGGGCTCGAACGACTCGGTCGCGGTGAGGGTGATGCCGCGCTCCTCGCCGAGTTCGGTGATGATCTCGGAGATGCCCTCGCCGAAGCCGGTGGCGTCGCGTGCGAGGGCGACCTTCGTGTAGCCCTTCTCCTGGGCGTCGTCGAGGATGCGTTCGAGTACGACGAGGTCGTTCTGGGCGGTCTTGAAGACCCACTCGGAACCGTCGACGATCGAGGCGTTCGCAGCGACCGAGATGGTCGGCACCTGGGCGGCCTCGACGAGCGGGCGCATTGCGAGGGACGGGCCGGTGCGCGAGGAACCGATGATGAGGTCGACGTCGTCGTTCTCGATGAGCTGCGACGTGGCCTTGGCCGCGCCGTCTTCGGTGGACTGATTGTCCTTGATGATCAGCTCGACCTCGCGGCCGTTGATGCCGCCGTCTTCGTTGAGCTGCTCGGCGAGCATGTTGAGCGTGTTCTGCTCGGGCACGCCGAGGTTCGCGCCGACACCCGTGATATCGAGCACGGCGCCGATCTTGATGGGGCCGTCTTCCGAGGCACCCTCGTCGCTGCCGCCGCCGAAGTTCGAGCTCGAGCAACCGGTGAAAGCGAGGGCGATGGATGCCGCGACCGCGGCGGGTACGAGTAGGCGGCGTTGCACACGGTGCATGGGTGAACTCTCCTTTGAGCCCTGACGGGTTCTCTTCGCTGAGTGGGGGTGATGATTCATGACCGACCATTCGGTCACTATTTCGACTCCCTCGAAGATACGGTGCGTGACGAGGCATCCGCAAGCCGCCGTTATGCAACGGAGACACGGATGTTGCGCGCAGAACGTCCGTTTACGGGTTGAGGCAGTCGAAACCCTCCCGGGTCGAGGTTTCGACAGGCTCAACCCGCAGAAGAGGGTTGGATGGAGGAATGCTGATTCTCATCGACGCCGAAGCGCTCGCTCGACGACTCTCCGACGGAGCGCGAACGGTCGTGCTCGACGTGCGCTGGACCCTCGCGCAGCCCGACGGCTCGGAGGCGTACCGCGCGGGGCACGTTCCGGGCGCCGTGTACGTCGATCTCGATCACGAGCTCGCTGATCACGCGGTGACGGGGGAGGGGCGGCATCCGCTGCCCTCCGAAGCGGCGTTCACCGCCGCGATGCGTCGCTGGGGCTTGCGCGACGGTGACACCGTCGTGGTCATGGACGACGTCGGCAACCAGTCCTCCGCACGGGCATGGTGGCTGCTGCGGCACGCCCGTGTCCACGATGTGCGCATGCTCGACGGTGGTCTCGCCGCATGGCGGGCCGCGGGGCATCCGCTCGAGACCGGCGACGTCACCCCCGAGCCCGGCGACGCGACCGCGCACTTCGGCTCGATGCCGGTGATCGACATCGACGCGGCCGCGGCATTCCCGGCCGAAGGCGTGCTGCTCGACGCACGAGCCGCACCTCGGTACCGCGGGGAGGTCGAACCGATCGACCCCCGTGCCGGGCACATCGCGGGCGCCCACTCCGCGCCGAGCGGCGACAACCTCGATGCCGACGGTCGGTTCCTGTCGCCCGAGGCGCTGCGCGAACGCTTCGCTGCAGTCGGTGCGACCGTCGGCACCCCCGTCGCCGCCTACTGCGGGTCGGGGGTGACCGCTGCGCACGAGGTCGCGGCGCTCGCCATCGCGGGCATCGGGGCGGCGCTCTACCCGGGCTCGTGGAGCCAATGGTCGAACGACGACTCACGCGCGGTCGCGGTCGGCTCCGACCCCGTTCCGTCGGTCGAGTAGGGAGCGCAGCGAGACCTGTGCGGGGTCTCGATACGCGTCCTCCTCCGTCGGGCGCTACTCGACCGGCATTTTGGGGGTGCGGGGTCTCGCGATACGCGTCCTCCTCCGTCGGGCGCTACTCGACCGGCATTTTGGGGGTGCGGGGTCTCGATACGCGTCCTCCTTCGTCGGGCGCTACTCGACCGGCGATCGAGCGTCAGACCTCGGGTCGCTCGTGCGGCACGGGGACTCCTGCGGCGCGGAGCCTGGACTCGGTGAGCGCGGTCAACCGGGCGGAGATCGGCGCCTGGCCTTCGCCGTGGTTGTTGATCAGCGTGTACTTGGCGGAGGCGTCGATCCAGGCCCGCATGATGCCGGGATCCCCCAGCAGGGCGGGGTTGGCGAGGTAGTGGTCGGCTGTGGCGGTCGCGAGTTCCTCGATGCGCGGGTCATCCGGTTCCCAGTTTTCGGCCTCCCAACTGCGCTTGGTCAGCTCGACGTACCCGGGGTCGTCGAGCCGCAGCTCGATCTGGGTCAGGAAGCCGTCGAAGCCGCCCGGCAACAGCGCCCGGGCGAGCACGAGGCCCTCGCGTTGGCCGATCACGTAGTCGAGGCTGAAGTCGAGAGCGCGCATCCGGTCGAGCACCGCGCACGCGCGGTCGGGCAGCAACGCGCGGTCGCCGTCGGCGAGCCGGTGCAGCGTGTCGCGACGCGCGATCAGGTCCGTGATCCGATCGGTCAGCCGTCGTTCGACGTCGGCGAGTGCGGCGGCGAACTGCTCGGTGCCGGCATCGAGCATGGTCCCGATCTCGGCCAGCGGGACGCCGGCGGTGGCCAAGGTTCGAACCTGGACCAGCCGCAGCAGCTCGTCCGATCCGTAGCGCCGGTACCCGGAGTTGTCGCGTCGTGGTTCGTCGACCAGACCGAGCCGGTGGTAGTGCCGTACGGTCTTCACCGTGATGCCGGCGAATTCCGCCGCCTGCCCGATCGTGAGTCCGCCGATCATGCCCTCAACGACCGCTCCGCTCGAGGGCGGCGACCTCGCGCACGACCGTGGCGACGGCCGGGGAGTCCTTGCGCAGGATGCTCCCGTGGTTGCCGGCGACCTTCGCGCTGATCTTCAGGTTCGAGTTGCGGGCCAGCACGGGGTCGATGGCCTTGCGCATCTGCTCCTGCAGGTCGTCGCGGCTGCCCACGGCCTCACCGGACGCGACGACGTACCGGACCGGCACGGTCATACCGTCGAGGATCGGTTCGAGGGCGGCGTGGAGCAGGTGGGACTCGATGGCGAGTTCCGCATGCATCTCGGCGGAGAACCGCGCCGCCAGGCCCATCGGACGAACCAGCGGCATCATGGGCTTCATGCGCCGGAACACCTTCCGGATCTCGTCGTGGCCGGCCTCGTCGGTCCAGCCGACCGGGTACGGGCCGTCGACCCCCACCACGCCCAGGGAGCGGTCCGGGTTCCGGCTGGCCCAGTGCACTCCCAGCAGGGCTCCGTAGGACCAGCCCACCAGGAGTGCCCGGTCCACGCCCCTCGCCGCGAGGACGGCGTCGATGTCTCGCATGCAGGCCTCGAACGAGTAGTCGGCCGCGAGCTTCGATTTTCCGCGGGCGCGTTCGTCGAACGTGATGTGCCGCATGGCCGGTCCGAGATCGGCGATGACGCGCCCCCAGTGCCGCTTCGAGGCGTACGCGCCGTTCAGGTACAGCACGGGGATACCGGGACCGCCCGTGTCAGTGACGGCCAAAGCCGTGTCATCGACCGACACCATGCCAGTCCAAGTCGTGTTGGCCGATTTCTTCGAATTGGTGGAGTTTGTTTTGCTCATGACGTCAGCGTGCACCATGACCTTGGGTCAAGGTCAAGCGTCGCTCTTTCGTTCGCTCCGGAGCTCGATCGCCATGATCGTGTTCGACCATTCCATGTACTTCAGGCCGGAGACGTGCTGGGTGGGACGCCTGCCCCGAGTACGGAGCACGACCCCGTCAGGGCGCACGCCGACCGACGGCGATGAGGGTCGTCAGGTCGATCGAGGCCACGTCGCGCTCTTCGAGCGAGCTCAGGAAGCGCTCCCGCACACCCGCGGTCGCCTTCTCGTCGAGTCCGTCGAGCATGAAGCGAAGCGGGGTGCCGAGCACGAGCGTCCATGAGAGCTCGGGAGTGAGGTCGAGGTGCCGCTGCACCGTCTCGGCGCGCACCCCCGCGAGCCCGAGCCCGGTGAGCCATTGCGCGAGACTTCCCGCGGTGTCGATCGAGTCGAGCCCAGCCGCGCGCGGGCCGTCGTCATCGAGCTCGGCGCCCCCATCGGGCACGGCCGCCGCGAGCAGCTCCGGCACAGGCTCGAATGCGCCCCGGGCCCAGACCGTGATCGCGACCCGGCCGCCGGGCCGGGCGCGCTCGATCAGGTGACGGGCGCCGGCATCGGGATCGGGGAAGAAGAAGACGCCCAGCACGCACTGCACGAGGTCGTACCCCGCGGGCTCCCAACTCGTGACGTCGGCGACGTGGAAGCGCAGCTGCGGCATCCGCTCGCCTGCTCGTTCTCGTGCGACCTCGACGAGCGGTTCGGCGAGCTCGACCGCATCGACCACCCCGCCGACGCCCACGAGCTCTGCCGTCGGCAACGCGGCTGCCCCGTCGCCCGAGCATGCGTCGAGCACGAGTTCGTCGAACCGCGGCCGCGCCCGCGCCACCGCCGCGGTCGAGATCGGATTCCAGAGCGCGTCATCGAGCTCGATGAACGACGCGGCCCCAGCCGCGAATCCTCCAGCGAGATCAGGTTCCCCCAACTTGTCCCCCATTCACCCATTCTGGCCCTGATCGGCCCAGAACGAGCGGATTCCGGTGGTTCGCCGTGGGATCCCGACTCCCGACTCAGGCAACAGGGAGCACGAACTCAGGCAATCGAAAGCAGAACCGTGCAGACTGGGAGCACACAGCTGACGATCGAATCGAGACTTCCTCCATGAACCGTGCCCTGCGCCGCGCCGCGCCCATCGCGCTCGCCTCCGTGGCAGCCCTGCTCCTCGCCGGTTGCGCCGGCGGCTCCCAGCCCGAGGCATCCGAAACGCCCACCGCCGCCGAGTGCATGGACGTCAAGTCGGGTTCGCTCAGCGACGGTGTCACCGTCGAGGGCGAGTTCGCCGCGTCACCGACCGCCACATTCACCACGCCGCTCGAGGCCGAAGAACTCGAGCGCACCGTTGTCATCGATGGCGACGGCGACAAGACCGCTGCCGGTGACCCGATGAACGTCGTCGTCACCGCCTTCTCGGGCACGAGCGGCGAGTCGCTGTTCTCGCAGCCCACCACGATCACCGTCGGCGACGAGAGCGTGTTCGAGTCGTTCCTCGCCGGCATCGACTGCGTGCCCGTCGGCTCGCGCACCGTGACCGTCGCGCCCGCGTCGACGCTCTACGGCGACACCGGCAACGAGACCATCGGCGTCGCCGCCGGCGAGACCGTCGTCATCGTCATCGACGTTGTCGAGGTGCAGGAGCCGCTGAAGCCCGCCGAGTGGACCGAGAACGTGCCGGAGGTCAAGTTCGGCGCCGAAGGCGAAGCGCCCACGGTGACCCTGCCCGGCACCCCGCCGTCGACCGAGCTCGAGCTGAAGGTGCTCGAAGAGGGCGACGGCGCCGAGGTGCAGGCCGGTGACAGCGTCACCGTGCAGTACCAGGGCACCAGCTGGGACACCGGCGAGATCTTCGACCAGAGCTACGGCGGCGACCCCGCGACGTTCACAACCGACGGCGTCATCCAGGGCTTCGGCGCGGCGCTCGTGGGCCAGAAGGTCGGCACGAAGCTCATCGTGACGATTCCGCCGGAGTACGCCTACGGCACGGATGCCGAAGCGCACGAGCTCGGCGGCCAGACCCTCGTGTTCCTCGTCGAGATCGAAGACACCGCGGCGGCCCAGTAGCACGCTGCTCGATGGGCCGGACGGCGTGCCGTCCGGCCCATCGTCGTTCCCGGTACGGGTGTGCGGGATGCGCGCGCTCAGCGGCCCCACGTCAGCGCAGCGATGGCCGCGCTCACGACGAGGAAGCACGCCACGAACACCGTGTCGCGCACGCGCCACGGCGAGAGGTGCCGCTCGGTGCGAGCGGGGTGCGCGCCGAAGGCGCGGGCGTCCATCGCGAGGGCGACTCGCTCGGCATGGCGGATCGCGGAGGCGAGCAACGGCACGATGTAGCCGAGTGCACGTCGCACGGCCGCGCCCGGCCCGCGCCCGACATCCGTGCCTCGAACGCGATGAGCGGCCCGGATGATCTCGAGCTCGTGCCCGAAGCGGGGCACGAATCGCAGTGCGGCCAGCGCCGTGTAGCCGATGCGGTACGGCACCCTGAGGTTCGCCACCATCGCGCGAACGAACTCGGGCCCGGTCGAGGTGACGCCGGCGATGAGCGACAGCAGCAGGATCGCGAGGATGCGCAGCCCCGTCGCAAGCCCGACGAGGTAGGCGGCGAGAGTGAAGTCCCAGTCGCCGATCGAGACGAGGGTGATGGATGCCTCCGGCTCGCCGGCCACGCTCGACGGGTCGATCCACACGCCGAACGTCACGCCGAGCACCGCAGCGGCCACGGGGGTGCCGACGAGGAGCGCGGCGACCGCGCGCCCCGGCAGCCTGGCCCCGATGAGCAGCATCGCCATCGTGAATGCGACGAACGCGAGCGGCACGGTGATGCCGCGACTGAACACGACGAACACCATCACGGGCAGCGGCGCCGCGAGCTTGGCCAACGGGTTCAGGGCGTAGAGGAAGTGCGCGGGGTGTTGGGCGCGATGCTCGGCGAACGGATCGAGGGTCGTCGGGTCGGGCACAGCCAGGTCGGGCGCCGCGGATGCTCCGGTACCGGCGAGGCGCTCACGGTCGTGCCCGGCCGCGCCGAGCGAGGCCTCGGCGCCGCGCGCGTCGGACGTGCTCACGAGTTCGCCTTCGAAGTGACCGGCAGCTGCGACATCCGCACCACCGAATGCCAGGCAGGGTGCCGCTTGAGACCGCGAGTAGCGCGGGCGAGCGGCGGGTGACGCAGTCCGGCCTGTTCGATGAGCGGCCCCGCGAGCACCTCGGCGGCCGGGCCCACGCCGAGGAGGCGCCCTTCGGCCATGACCGCGATGTGACTCGCATGGTCGGCAACGAGCTGCAGGTCGTGAGTGACGACGAGCACGGTTGCCCCGTCGTCGTTCAGGGTGCGCAGCAGGTCGAGGAGCTCGGCGGCGCGTGCACGATCCTGTCCGAATGTGGGTTCGTCGAGGGCGAGCACGGGGGCGCCGGCGATCAGGGCAGTGCCGACCGAGAGGCGGCGTTTCTGCCCCCCGGAGAGGAGGAAGGGGTGGCGGTCGCGCAGGGCTTCGAGCCCGAAGCGGCTGAGCATCGCGTCGACGCCGCGTTCGATGTCGGCGGTGCTCGCGCCCTGTTGGTGCAGGCCGTGTGCGAGCTCTTCGGCGACCGTCGGGGCGATGAACTGGTGCTCGGGGTTCTGGAACACGAAGCCGATGCGGCGGGCGCGTTCGCGGGTGTCGCAGCGGGCCGGGTCGACGCCCAGCACCTCGACCGTGCCGTGCGGTGCGGGGATCACGCCCGCGAGCGCCTGCAGCAGCGTGGTCTTACCGGCGCCGTTCGTGCCGACGATCGCGAGGAAGTCCCCGGTCACCACCTCGAGGTCGACGTCGTCGACGACGATCGGACCTCGTCGCCCGCCGCGTCGCACAGAGAGGGCGCGGGCGCGGATCGCGACGCCGGTTCCCTGATCCGCACTCGTTCCCTGAGCCTGTCGAAGGGACCCCCCGCGCTCACCGTCCCTTCCCTTCGACGGGATCAGGGAGCCGTCCGACGGGCTCAGGGGGCTCGACTGGCTCAGGGGGCGGAACTCTGGCCGGGGCGTCGACTCGCCGAGCGGGGCAGGCAGGGCGGGTTGCGCGTCGAGGGCCGCCGCGAGCTCGGCCGGGGTGAGGGGGAGCGGGTCGAGTACGACCCCGGCGTCGCGCAGGCGCATCGCCGCGAGCGTCGATACCGGCAGCCAGACGCCGAGGGCGGCGAGCTCATCCGCCCGTTCGCGAAGGGTCGCACGCGCGGGCCCGTCGATCACGAGCCGCCCATCGGCGTCGAGCACGATCACCCGGTCGACGATGTCGACGGCCGAGTCGAGGTTGTGTTCGACGAGCACGACAGCATGCTCGCGCTCGCTCGCGAGTTCGCGCAGCACCGCATAGACCTCGTCGATGCCGGCCGGGTCGAGGTTCGCCGTCGGTTCGTCGAGCACGAGCACGGGCGCCGCCATCGCCAGCGCGCAGGCGATCGCGAGACGTTGCCGACCGCCGCCCGAGAGCACGTCGGGGTTCTCGGCGCGACGATCCCAGAGGCCGACGAGCTTCAGTGCGCGCTCGGCACGCTGGCGCACTTCGGATGCCTCGACGAGCTGGTTCTCGGGCGCGAAGCACACCTCGTCGAGCACGGTGGCGGTGACGATCTGCGCGTCGGGATCCTGGAAGACCATGGCGACGTGCGCACTCAGCACGCCGACGGGATGCTCGCGGGTGTCGAGCCCCGCGACGAGCACTGTGCCGTCGAGAGCTGCGGGCACCGCGTGCGGTACGAGCCCGTCGAGGGCCAGGGTGAGCGTCGACTTGCCGCAGCCGCTCGGACCGAGGATCAGCACAACCTCGCCGCGCGCGACATCGAACGACACGTCGACCGGGGTGGGGAACTCCGCGCCCGCATGCAGGATGCTCACATGATCGAGCTCGAGAAGCGGTGCAGAGGGCATGGCTGGGCCTGGGCGAGGTGGTGGTCGGCGGACGGCCCGCGACGCGGCATCCGTAGTGCTTAGGACAGCCTAATCTTTGGAACCTGCGATCGGATGTGCGTTCCGTTCGAGCCATTCCGTCACCGCTACCAACGATTCGCTGCCGGCGGCGGCACGCCGGATGAACGGGTCCGCGTCGCCCGATGGGCTCAGGTCGTACCCGTTGAGGTCGTAGAAGACGAGCGTCACCGCCCATGACAGGCGCTTGTTCCCATCGAGCAGCGGATGGTTCCGATTGATGCCGACCATCAAGACCGCGGCCTTCAGGTGCAGGCCTTCGTAGACCTCTTCGCCGAATACCGGCAGCGGGCCCGCCAAGGCTGACAGGAAGAGCGAGCGGTCTCGGAAATGCAGGCCTCTTCGGGCGAGCCACTCCTCGATATCGAGGGGATCGACGTATTCGGTCACTTCGAGAGAGCTTCGAGCAGAGCCGCGTCGCGGATCTCCATGCGGTCGAGGGCGGCGCGCGTGCGCTCGCTCTTCGACAGTCGCTCGGCCCGATCGCGGATCGCGAGGATCGCAACCTCATTCATCGAGCGGTGCTCCTTCGCTGCCAGGGCGCGCAGCAGCGCGCTGTCGGCCTCGTCGATGCGCAGATTCATCGCCATGACTGCTTGCCTTCCGGTCGGTTGGTACCACTTTGATACTACGCGGATCTCCCCGAGCGCACCAGCTCGCGCGGTGCGGGAATTCCCCGGTCAGCTGCAGTGTTGTACCAGTGTTCGGGTGTGGAATCACCACCCCGGAAGGAGGAGAACGTGGGCATCAGTTATGTCGAGTTCGAGGACGAAGCCGGGATCACGCGTCGCTATCGCAAGCACGTGAACGGCCGGGGCCTCGTTGCCACGACCGCCAAGGTCGATCCGACTGCGTTCGTCGACCCGACGGCCTACGTCGACCCGGGCGCCGAAGTGCAGCGCGGAGCTCAGATCGGCCCGGGCGGCTGGATCGAGGGTGACGCGATCGTCGCCGAACGCGCCGTCGTGGGTGTGAACGCCCATGTCGGGCGCCGCGCCGTCGTCGGCCGCAACGCCGTGCTCGGCGCGTACGCGAGCATCGGCATCGACGCGCGGGTGCAGAACGGCGCCCGAGTTCCGCGCGAGGTCACCGTCGAAGCGGGCGACGAGTACCGCGCCTCGAGCGACGACCTGCGCCGCCTCGGCCTCGCGGCCTGACCGTGCGGGTTGAACCTGGTCTCGACCGGCTCGACCGGCAGCACCCTGCGGGTTGAGCTTGTCGAAACCGCGCCCGACCGGCAGCACCCTGCGAGTTGAACCTGGTCTCGACGGGCTCGACCGGCAGCACCCTGCGGGTTGAGCTTGGTCTCGACCGGCAGCACCCTGCGGGTTGAGCTTGTCGAAACCGCGCCCGACCGGCAACACCCTGCGGGTTGAACCTGGTCTCGACGAGCTCGACCGACAGAACCGTGCGGGTTGAGCTTGGTCTCGACCGGCAGCACCTTGCGGGTTGAGCTTGCCGAAACCGGGCTCGACCGGCAGCACCTTGCGGGTTGAGCTTGTCGAAACCGCGCTCGACGGGCAGAACCTTGCGGGTTGAGCTTGTCGAAACCGCGCCCGACCGGCAGAACCTTGCGGGTTGAGCTTGTCGAAACCGCGCGCGTCGAACCCGCAGGGCCAGTCGGGGCTACTGGCGCGCCATCGCGATGCGCATGCGCTCCTCGGGGTCGATGAAGTGGTCGTGGTCATCGTCCCCGGCGTCGATCTGCACCCAGTTGATCTTGCCCGTGAAGCGACTGGACTCCGGCGTGTAATCGGGACTGACGGTGGTGCCCGACTCGTATCCGACATCCGTGGTCTCGTCGGCCGAGAAGATCATCGGCTGCGTGGTCTCGACTCGCCCGCTGCCGACGGCATCGCCGTCGTAGTAGAGGGTCACTGCTCCGCCTTTCGCGAGACCGCCGCCGTCGTAGGCGAACTCCATGCGCACCTGGTGCGTGCCGGCCGGAATCGGCTTCTCGGCCGTGGTTGCGAACGACTGGATGCCGAGCACGTTGTAGACGAACTTCGCCGCGCCCTCTGACGCGTAGAGGGTCCACCCGCCGAAGCGGCCGCCCTGGGCGATGATCACGCCGTTCGCCCCGCCCTCGGGCGCCTCGACCTCGGCCGTCACCGAGAACGACTTGTTCTTGATGCTGACCACGCTGTTCTCCGATAGGCGCCCCATGCCCGGGTAGAGCAGCTGGCTGTTGCCGCGGATCAGCGTCGGGCGACCCGCCAACTCGGGGTTGAGTCGTTCGCCCGTGCGGTCGTCCATCGGCAGGACGTCGTACTTCGTCGCCTCGATCAGCCAGAGCCGCTGGAGGTGCGCCAGCCGCTCGGGCTGCTCCTGGGCGAGGTCGCGTGCCTGGCTGTAGTCGGAGGAGCCGTCGTAGAGTTCCCAGACGTCGTCGTCGAAGGCGTGGGCGTCGGGATCGACGAGGAGCCATGGAGTCTTGTGCTTCGTGACGGCGCTCCATCCCCGGTGGTACACGCCGCGGTTGCCGAACATCTCGAAGTACTGCAGCTCGTGGCGTTCGGCGGCGCCGGAGTCGTTGAACGAGTAGAGCATGCTCGTGCCCTCCATGGGCGACTGCAGCACGCCGTTCACCATCGTCGGCTCCGGCAGGCCGGCGGCCTCGAGGATCGTGGGGGCGACATCGATCACATGGCTGAACTGGCTCCGCAGCCCGCCCTGCTCGGCGATGCCCTTCGGCCAGTGCACGATGGTGCCGTTGCGGGTGCCGCCCCAGTGCGAGGCGACCTGCTTCGTCCACTGGAACGGCGTGTCCATCGCCCAGGCCCAGCCGACGGAGTAGTGGTTGTACGAGCTCGGCGTGCCGAACTCGTCCATCTTGGACCGCATGAACTCGGGCGTCTCGATCGCTGCCATGCCGTTGAAGTTCGCCATCTCGTTGAAGGCACCGTTCATGGTTCCCTCAGCGGATGCCCCGTTGTCGCCGATGATGTAGTAGATCAGCGTGTTCTCGAGCACTCCGAGGTCGTCGATCGCGTCGATGACGCGGCCCACATGGTGGTCGGTGTGCTCGAGGAATCCGGCATAGACCTCCATCTGCCGTTCGAGCACGGGCTTCAGGTCGTCGGGCATGTCGTCCCACGCCGTGATCAGCGGGTTGCGCGGCGTGAGCTCCGCGTCTTGGGGAATCACACCGAGCTCTTTCTGGCGTGCGAAGGTCTTCTCCCGTTGCACATCCCATCCCTCGGCGAACTTCCCTTTGTACTTGTCGGCCCAGTCCTGCGGCACGTGGTGCGGTGCGTGCGTCGCCCCTGGGGCGAAGTAGACGAAGAACGGCTTGTCGGGCATGAGCGCCTTCTGCGTGCGGATCCAGCTGACCGCGTGATCGGCGAGATCTTCGGTCAGGTGGTAGCCCTCTTCGGCCGTCGCCGGCGGCTCGACGGGGGTCGTGCCGTTGTACAGGGCAGGTTCCCACTGGTTGTTCTCACCGCCGATGAACCCGTAGAACGTCTCGAACCCGCCGCCGCCCGACGGCCACGCATCGAACGGGCCCATCGGTGAGGACTGCCACACCGGCACCTCGTGGCACTTGCCGAATTGGGCGGTCGAGTACCCGTTGAGTTTCAAGGTCATCGCTACCGGGGCCTTCGTGTTCGGTTTCAGTGAGCTGTTGCCGGGTGCCGACGTCGCGGTCTCGGTGATGCTGCCCATGCCGACCGAATGGTGGTTGCGGCCGCTCAGCATCGCCGCCCGCGTGGGCGCGCACAGGGCCGTGGTGTGGAAGCGGTTGTACTTCAGCCCGCCGGCCGCGAGCTTCTCGGCGTTCGGCGTGCTGCACGGGCCGCCGAACGCGCTCGACGCCCCGAAGCCCACATCGTCGACCAGCACGATCAGCACGTTGGGCGCGCCCTCGGGTGGCAACAGCGGTTCGATGGGCGGATACGCCGTGTCCGGATCCTTCGCGTCGTAGGTCGTCAGGCCCGGCGCCGGGCGATCCGGGATCGGCAGCATGCTGCGTGAGTGGCGGTCGAGACTCATGACGTTCCCCCAAGTCGTTGGTGCGCGGCATCCGTGCGCTCGGCACCGCGGTCGTCGCAGTGACGACGCGATCACCGTACCGAAACCGGCGCGACGCCGAATCATCCTGTTCGGGTGATGCGTCGGTGCCCGTTCGCGACGACCCTGAGGCTGGCATGCGGCGCTTGCGCTGCTGGCGGCACAGCCACGAACCGGAGGAATGAAATGACTGAACAGGCGCTGGACGACCTCGGACCGGTCGACTTCCTCGTGATCGAGTTCCCGGCAGGGCAAGCGAACTTCACGGGCGAGATCGCGGAGGAGCTCGTGCGGCTCGTCGACGCCGGCACGATCCGCCTCATCGACGCGATCGTGCTCACCAAAGACGAGAACGGGTCGATCGAGGCCACGGAACTCGCCGACCTCGGCGACCTCGGCCCGCTCGTCGACCTCGAAAGCGAACTCGCCGAGTTGCTCGCCGCCGACGACGTCGAGCAACTCGCCAACGCGATGGAGCCCGGCAGCGTCGCCGGCGTGCTCGTGTACGAGAACCTCTGGGCGGCGCCGTTCGCCGCGGCGGCTCGGCGTGCCGGTGGACAGCTGATCGCGAACGGCCGTATCCCGATCCAAGCGATCATCGCGTCACTCGATGCCGATGACGCACTCGAGAAGAGCGGAGCATGACATGCCATTGAGAGCTGCACGAATCGGACGGGTCGGCGTGGTCGGCGCACCCGTCGCCAGGGCCGCCGTCGTCGGGGCGGCGATCCGCCCTGGGCCGGCCCCGGTTGCGAAGGCCGCCGTGGTCGGTGCTGCATTGACGCCCGGGCGCCGCCGGCGCATCTAGTACAGGCTCGCGTCGTCTGGGGTTCGCGACGCGGGGGTCGCGTCGACGGGGGATCGGCGTCGACGCGACACCGAATGTGTGAGTCGTCGTCACAACGATCGGGGGGAGATCATGAGCGCCGAGACGTTCGAGATCCTCGTTCGAGGCGAGGTCGGCGCGATGATCACCGACGAGCTCGAGGGATTCGAGGTCGTCGCGAGCGGCTCGGGTTCGACCCGCTTGCGCGGGCAGGTGCCCGATCAGGCGCGGCTCCTCGGAGTGCTCGACCTGCTTCGTGGCTTCAACGTCGAGATCGAGTCGGTCATGCACGTACCGGCTCGGCCGGCGTGAGCGGCCCGAGTGGCGTGAGCAACCCGAGTCCGCGGGCTTCTGCGATCGCCGCGCTCCGCCCCGAGACCCCGAGCTTTCGATAGATGTGCGCCAGGTGCGTCTTGAGGGTGTTGATCGACACGAAGCACGCGCGCGCCAGTTCTGCTGTGGTCGAGTAGCCGGGCAGGTACGCGAGGATCTCGAGTTCACGTTCGGTCAGCGGTTCGGTCAGGCCGGCGTTCGCGTTCGGGGGCTCGAGCTCGTCTCGCCGGCGCACGATCGCGGCGGCCAGGCCGCCATGTGTCGGCGCGAGTTCGGCGACCAGGTCGAGTACGACGGGGCCCGATTCGAGGAAGACCTCGATGAGCCCTTCGGGTTCGGCACGATCCAGCGCGGTGTCCACGAGGTCGAGGGCGCCGCGATGGCCGCCATCGAGTTCCGTGATCCAGGCGAGCAGCAGGGAATGTCGGATGTCGCCGAGCGGTCGTGCTCCGGTGAAGACGTGGCCCGTGTCGGAGAGCATCCGCTCGGCCGCATCGCGTTCGCCGACGGTCAGGAGCGCGGCGATGGTCTCGAACGCGATCGCGGGCGTCGCCGGAGACGTCGCTCCGTGCACACGCAGGCACTCACGGGCCTGACCGGTGCGGCGCAACGCCATCATCTGCACCGCGACGAGCTGATCGAGGATGACGGGTGCGGGCCCCGGCCCGGCGTCGAGCATCGAATGCTCGGCCCGCTCGAGGGCTTCGGTGAACCGCCCGGCGGCCGCCGCGAGGCGGGCGTGCAGGGCGCGCGAGAGCCACATCAGTTGTGCACGATGGTTCGCCTCCGCGCGGACGGTGCCGTCCCGGAGGGGTGTTGCCGCGGCATCCGGATCACTGCGCCCGAGCGCGACCATCGCCTCGGCGAGGGAGACGTCCGCGATCACCGGGTGGGTGAGGAGGCCCGCCGTGGTCGCGATCTCGAGTGCCTCGGCCACCAGGAGACCGGCGTGGACGGTTCGCCCGCACCACGCATGGACGACCGCGAGTGAACCGAGCAACCCGACCCGGAACGGCGGGTAGAAGCTCCCGTCGGTCTCCAGCGCCCGCAGCAGCCAGCGCTCCGCATCGGCGAGGTTGCCTGCGAAGAAGAGCGATCGGCCCCCGGATCCGACGGCAAGCGTGCGCAGGAGCCGGGGACTCGTGAGGTGCATCAGATCGGGAACGGGCGTACCCGCGTCGGCATCGAGCAGGGCGATCGCCTGCTCTGCTGCGCGGAGCGACTCAGCGGGGCGGGGGTTCCACTGGGTGGTCGCCGAGATCCACGCGTGGGCGACCATGCGCTGGCCGACCGTGGCGCGCGGGTCGTTCGCCACGGCGCTCATGGTGTCGACCGCACGCACCGCATCGCCCTGCATGCCGACGAGGATGCCGAGTTCGAGTGCGACATCGAGCCGCTCGGCCCGAGCTTCCTCTGGGACGGTGGTGATCCAGCGGATGACCGTGCGCATCTCGCCGCGCTCGAACACATCGCTTCCGCGCGCCATGATGGCGTCGAGGGCAGCGTTCCACTGCCGCGCTCGCAGCAGGTACTCGATCGCCGGTGTGAGTTCCCCGCGCTGAGCATGAAACTCTGCGGCGCGACGCAGCAGTCGAGACTCCTCCTCTGCGTCATCGGCGCGAAGTCGAGAGCGGAGCAGGTCGCGGAAGAGGTGATGGAATCGGAACCGCTCACGGTGGGCGTCGAGCGCGACGAGGAAGACGGATTCGTGTTCGAGACGCTCGAGCAGCCGTTGCCCGTCAGCGCGTTCGAGGAGATGGTCGATGAGTTCGGCGGTCATCGTGTCGAGCGGGGACATCCGCAACAGCAGCTCGCGGTCGGCCTCGGGAAGCGCGTCGAGCACCTCCTCGGTGAGGTACTCAGCGATCAGCCGATCGGTGCCGCCGAACTCGGTGACGAAGTCCTCGGGTCGCTCGTGGAAGCGAAGGGTGAGTCCGGCCAGTTGCAGACCGGCGGCCCACCCTTCGGTGCGGGTCATCAACACCTCGAGCATCACCGGTGGGATGTCGCGACGGGTGACCTTGGCGAGGAGCTCAGCCGATTCCGGGCCCGTCATCGCGAGATCGGACTGCCTGATCTCGAGCAGCCGGTTCCTGAGCCGCAGCCGACTCCAGGCGATGGGCGGATCGACGCGTGTCGAGATGACGAAGTGCACGTTCGGCGGAATCGTCGATGCGAGCCTGCCGAGGTCGGCCAGCAGCGTGCCGTTGGAGAGGTGGTGCAGGTCGTCGAGCACGATGACGATCTCGGGGAACGCCTCGAGCTCGGCCGAGAGCGACCGGATCAGCGAGGCACCCAGGCCTCCCGCGTTCAGCGCGGTCTGTCGTGCGAGGTGCATCACCTCGGGGCGGACCTCGGCGAGGGCCGCGAGCAGACGTCGGGCGAACCGCACCGGGTCGTCATCGGCCGCTTCCACGTCGATCCACGCGAAGGCGACGGTCTCGTGCTCGGCGGCCCACTGGCTCAGCAGCACGGTCTTGCCGGCACCGGCCTGGGCGACGACGAGCGTCAGTGGTAGTGACAGTGCACCGGCGAGGCGGTGCTGCAGTGCCGGTCGTTGGACCAGATACTCCGAAGCGAGGTGTTCGACCACTCGTGCCCCCCAAGGACGCGCGCGGCCGTCCCATGGGTCAGTATGCACCGCCCGCGAATTCGTAGCCATGCCTTTCCGACCCCCCGAACGAGGCGCACGAACCAGGGCATCACTCGATCCGGGTGATGTGCGACCGTTCGCGGCAGATTAGCTTCGAGCCACGCGGGCGTGATCGACACACCCACGGGGGAAGGGAACGGCCGTGACTCTCTGGGACTTTCTGAGCTGGTTCTTCTGGTTCTACATCGCTGTGTCGTGCATCGCCATCTTCATCTCGCTGCTCATCGATGTGTTCCGTGACGACACGCTGGGCGGCTGGGCGAAGGCCCTCTGGGTGCTGTTCCTGCTCGCATTGCCGTTCCTCGCCGCCTTCATCTACCTGATCGCGCGCGGCAGCAGCATGTCGGCGCGCCGAGCCAGGGGGCGTGAATACATCGCGTAGTCGGGGGTTTCGGCGAGCTCAACCGGCAGGTTTCGGCGAGATCGGCCGGCAGGTTTCGGCGAGCTCAACCGGCAGTTTCGACGAGCTCAACCGGCAGGGCTCACTTCGTGAGCAGTTCGCCGGCGAGCAACTCGAGCGTCTGCTCGCGTCCGGGGGTCGCATCTGCCGGTTCGGCGTCGTAGGAGCCGCCGATCGGGGCGAGCATGACCTCGTCGATGCCGTGACGGGTGGCGAGGGTTCGCAGCTCGGCGGCGGCGCTCGCCGCGTCCGCGATGATCCAGCGTTGCTCCATCGCGGCGATGATCTCGTCGCCGATCGAGTCGGCGGGGGCGGCGAGCGCCTCCTCGATGGTCTCGAGCGGCCGCATCGGCCGGTTGGTGCGCAGCCTTGCCATCGAGTGCAGCTGCGGCAGCGCCCGTGCCCGCGCCTCTTCGACTGTCGGTGCCACCGACGCGTTCACGGTGAGGAACGTCTCGGGCACCGGGTGCGCCTCGCTCGGCTGGTACTCCGTGCGGTAGAGCTCGAGCGCCCGCTCGAGTCCCTCGCCCGAGAAGTGGTTCGCGAAGACGTAGGGCAGGCCGAGTGAGGCGGCGAGCTTCGCCGAATAGTCGCTCGATCCGAGCAGCCAGAGCGTCGGGACATCCGTCGCCGCCGGAGTCGCGGTGATCGCGTACTCGCGCCCGCTCGTGAGTCGCAGCGAGGCGCCATCTGGCGAGAGCAGCGACATGATGTCGGCGATGTGGTCGGGGAACCGGTCGACGTCGGCCGTCGGGCCCGAGATGCGCAGCAGTTGCGTGATGACGGGGTCGCTGCCGGGCGCGCGTCCGATGCCGAGGTCGATGCGGCCGGGCGCGAACGCCTCGAGCGCCGCGAACTGCTCGGCGACGACGAGCGGGGCGTGGTTGGGGAGCATGACTCCGCCCGAACCGACACGGATGCGCTCGGTCTTCGCCGCGATTGCGGCGATCAGCACGGGCGGCGTCGTCGAGGCGACCGAGGGCATGTTGTGGTGCTCGGCGAACCAGTAGCGGGTGAAGCCGAGCCGGTCGGCCAGCTGCGCCAGGCGTACGGATGCCGCGAGCGCTCCCGTACTCGTCTGGCCGCTGCGTACCGGAATCAGGTCGAGTACTGAGAGGCGGGGTGAAGAAGTCATCACCTTGGGCAACCGGAGTGCAGGGCGCGATATTCCGGGCTTCGCTCCCTGAGCTCAGGGAACGGGGAAGTGCTGACACTGAGCCGATCGGAGGGCTGACCCTGAAGCAGCGCCGCCGGTTTCGATGTTGGATGGGTAACGTCGCGAGCGCCGCCGGGGATCCGTGCGGCCGTCGGAGCGTCGCCCTCGGGGCGCGCATGGGACCGCGACCATCCCGAAAGGAACCATCCGTGAACACCCCTGTGCCCTCGGCCAGAGTGACCGACATCACCGAAGCGCCGTCGCGCCACGACGACGTCACCACGCTCTCGTTGCGTGAGGCCTTCGCACTCCTCGACGCCCGCCTCGCCGGCGACGTGCTGATCGCGGGCGACCCGCGCTGGGACGATGCCCGCGCTGCGTGGAACCTCGCCATCGACCAGCGTCCGACCGCGGTCGTCGTCGCGAGGAGCGCCGCGGACATCGTGCACACCGTGCGCACCGCGAAGGGCCTCGGCCTCGCCGTCGCTCCGCAGGGCACCGGTCACAACGCCGGCCCGCTCGCCGCTCGCGACGGGCTCGCCGACGCGATCCTGCTGCGCACGCACGAGCTTCGCGGTGTCGAGGTCGATGTCGAGGCGCGCATCGCGCGCGTCGAGGCGGGCGCCCTCTGGGGCGACGTCGTCGCCGCGGCCGCACCGCACGGGCTCACCGCGCTCGCCGGCTCCTCGCACGACGTCGGGGTCATCGGCTACACCCTCGGCGGCGGGCTCAGCTGGCTCGGCCGCTCGCACGGCCTCGCCGCGAATCACGTCGTCGCGATCGAACTCGTCACCGCAGACGGCGTGCGGCGCCGCGTCGACGCCGAGCACGACCCCGAGTTGTTCTGGGCGCTGCGCGGTGGCGGCGGCGACTTCGGCGTCGTCACCGCGCTCGAATTCCGGCTCTTCGAGGTCGCTGAGCTGAGCGCGGGCATGCTGCTCTGGCCGATCGAGCGCACCGAAGACGTGCTCGCTGCCTGGTCGGCTTGGACCGCCGAGCTGCCGGCCTCGGTCACCTCGGTCGCCCGCGTGCTGCGCCTGCCGCCGATGCCCGAGCTGCCGCCCTTCCTCTCCGGTCGTTCGCTCGTCGTCGTCGAGGTCGCGATTCAGGAGGGTGCGGCGCGAGTCGCCGAGCTGCTCGCGCCGCTGCGCGCCCTCGCGCCCGAGGTCGACACCGTGCACCCGCAGACCACGGCCGAACTGCTGCAACTGCACATGGACCCGCCCGAGCCGACTCCGGCGTACGGCGACGGAATGCTGCTCGCCGAGTTGCCGCCCGCAGCGATCCGCGCGTTCGTCGCCGCGGCGGGCCCGGATGCCTCGTCGGCGCTGCTCTCGACCGAGATCCGCCACCTCGGGGGCATGCTGTCGCCGGGGGTCGCGCGCGCCGCGGCATCCGCTCAGGCGATGCCGGAGCCCGGTGTCGTCGCCGGTCTCGGCGGCGACTACCTCGTGTACGGCGTCGGCATCGCGGTGCCGGGCGCCGACGACGCGCTCGCGGCGTCCCTCGGCCGCCTGCTCTCGCGTATCGAGCCGTGGCGTGCCGAGAGCGACTACCTGAACTTCGCCGAGCACGCGCGCCCGGCCGAGCGCCTCTTCGGAGAGGAGCTCGAACGGTTGCGCGCGGTCAAGCACGCCGTCGACCCGACGCGGGTGATCCGTTCGAATCACCCGGTCGGCTGAGCTTGGGGGTGTCGCTCGCGCCCCGGCCTTCATAGGCTGGGGTGTGAGCGACATCGCTGTCGCACGATCTTGGGGGAGAAACGATGACCGTACATTACGCATTGCCCACGGCAGCGGATTTCGTGGTGCTGGCGGGAGTGCATCACCCGGCGATCACGATCTACGCATCGACCTCGCCCGTCGTGAGCGAACGCGAGCGCGCTGAAGTCGCCGTCAAGAGTTCATTCGACGAGGCGATCGAACAGGTGAAGGCGTCGGGCGCCCCGAACGCCGAGCTCGAGGCGCTCCGCCGTGAGCGTGATGCCGTGATCGGCGACCAGCAGGTGTGGGCCGGACTCGCCCGGTCGATCGCGATCTTCGTCGCCCCCGGGTTCAGCGAGGTGTTCGTGCTGCCGAACCGCCTCGACGACGCCGTGCACGTCGGCTCGCACTTCACCCTCGGCCAGCTGCTGCGGGCGCCGAGCCAAGACCAGGAGGCATTCGCCCTCACCCTGTCGGCCAATGAGTGGTCGCTCTGGCACGCGACGCCGACCGATCGTGCGGTGCGCCTCGACGTCGATGAATCGCACGACAAGAACCTCGACGATGCCATCAACCGCGACCCCGAGAACGACGACAAGCCGCGCGGCGGTAAGCACGGCGATCGGGGGGTTCAGGGCGACGAGCGCCGAAAGGGCTTCTTCGAGCTCTATGCGAAACGGGTCGCCGATTCGACGCGCCATGAGCTCATGCGGCGCGACCCCGAGGGCACCGTGCCGCTCTTCGTATTCGCTGCCGAACCGCTGCTCAGCCTCTTCACCGACCGCATCCGCAACGGGCGCCGCATCGTCGGTGTCGCAGGCGCCCCCGACCGACTCGGCGCCTCAGAGATCGATGAAGCGCTGCGCGAGCAGCTCGGCCGGCTCAACGTCGCCGAGGCCGACGGGGCGCTGCGCGAGCTCACCGAGGGTGCCGCCGGCCGCGTCGAACGAGACCTCGCCGCGATCGCTCGTGAGGCCGCCGACGGTGCGGTCGAAGTGTTCTGGTTCGACTTCACCACTTCGGTGAACGGCACGCTCGACCGCGAGTCCGGCGCCATCGAGTTCGCGAGCGGGCAGGGCGCGGGTGAGCAGCTGGGCGATGGCACCCACGCCGGCGACCTCCTGCCGCAGCTCGCGCTGCTCGTCATGTCGAAGGGCGGCAAGGTCGTCACGGTGCGCAGCTCCGATCTCGACGGCACCGTCTGGTCGGGGCCGGCGATGGCGGAACTCAGGTTCGCGCTGGCGTAGAGCGCGGCGCACCGAGCCCGGCGCCTGGGCGTTTCGGTCGCGCCGGACGCCCGGATGCCGCGGCCTCTTCGGGTGAGGCCGCGACATCCGTGCGCTCGTCGTCGTCGCCGTCGCGAACTCAGCGCAGGGCGCCGACCCGCTCGCGCAGCGGAAGCACGAAGCCCTCGCGCCAGCGGAAGCGGATGACGATCTCCTGTGCATGCGAGTCTTCGATGATCGCCTCGACCGTCGCCTCGGTGAGCACCCGCGGGGTCCCATCGCCCGGCGGCGTCTCCCGGATCTCGAGCCACAGACTCTCAGGGTGAGGTACGACGCCGGGGTTGGCGGCGATGAGCTCGAGCTTCCAGCCCGCACTCGCGCAGAGTCCGTAGCCGGTGACGCGAATGAGGCGGATGCCGCTGCTCTCGATGACGGTCGCGTCGAAGTCGGCGGCCGTGAACTCGCAGTGCTGCTCTTCGTTCATTCGGCCGAAGCTACGCCCCGGGAGGTGAGGCTGCCTCAGTGCTAACGCTGAGATGAGTCGCGCCGATACCGTCTCGTTCCACCGGCTCACGGCGGCTCGAGGCATCCATCGAATCGTCCCTATGCTGTTGGCATGAGATTCGGAATGTTCGTTCCCCAGGGTTGGCGTCACGATCTCGTCGGCATCGAGCCGGCCCAGCACTGGCAGACGATGCGCTCGCTCGCCGAGTACGCCGATGCGCCCGGCTCGGCCTGGGAGTCGATCTGGGTCTACGACCACCTCCACACCACGCCCGTGCCCTCGGTGACCGAGGCGACGCACGAGGCGTGGAGCCTCATGGCGGCGTACGCCGCGTCGACCTCGCGCGTTCGCCTCGGCCAGATGTGCACGTGCATGAGCTACCGCAACCCCGCGTACCTCGCGAAGGTCGCGGCCACGGTCGACATCGTCTCGGGCGGGCGGGTCGAGATGGGCATCGGTGGCGGCTGGTACGAGCACGAATGGCGTGCCTACGGCTACGGCTTCCCGCCCGTGCCCGAGCGCCTCGGACGCCTGCGCGAGGGGGTCGAGATCATGCACCAGGCCTGGACCACCGGCTCCGCCACCCTCGCCGGGAAGTACTACCAGGTCGACGGGGCGATCGTGCAGCCGCAACCGCTGCAGCCGGGCGGAATCCCGCTCTGGATCGCCGGCGGCGGCGAGAAGGTCACCTTGCGCATCGCCGCGAAGTACGCGTCGTACACGAACTTCACCGGCACTCCCGAGGAGTTCGCGCACAAGAGCGAGGTGCTGCGCGCGCACTGCGAGAACCTCGGCACCGACTTCGAGGCGATCACCCGGTCGTCGAACTTCCACACCGTCGTCGGCACCGACGAAGCGGATGTCGCTCGGCGCCTCGCTGCCATCGAGGCGCGGGTCGCGCCCTTCCTCGGACCGGAGAAGACCGCGGACTACCTCGCCGACCTCCACGCGCCGAACGCCGCGGTCGGCACGCCTGCCCAAGTGGTCGCCAAGCTCGCCGAGCGCCGAGAACTCGGCCTGGAGTACTCGATCCACTACTTCCCCGAGGCGGCCTACGACCGATCGGGGCTCGAGTTGTTCGCGGCGGAGGTCATCCCCGCCCTGCGGTAGCCGGTTCGTGGGTTTCGAGACGGCGCTGGCGCCTCCTCAACCCGCAGGGAGGGTCAGCGGGTTTCGAGACGGCGCTGGCGCCTCCTCAACCCGCAGGGAGGTTCAGCGGGTTTCGAGACGGCGCTGGCGCCTCCTCAACCCGCAGGGAGGGTCAGCGCAGGCCGCGCATGAGCAGGCCGAGCAGTCGCGACAGGTCGTCGGATGCCTCGGTGCGGGCCTCTGCCCCGCCGCCCGGGCGCGACGCCGCCCACGCGAGCGAACCCGCCATCACGAAGAGGTCGCGGGCCGAGACGTCCGCCGACACCGCACCCTGCTCTCGTGCGCGCTCGAGGAGTCGGCCGGTGGCGTCGACGAGGGTGGAGCACGAGGCGCCGAGGGGAGACTTCTCGTTGTTGATCGACTGGGCGATCGAGTCGGGCAGGCCGTCCCACGTGTTCGCGTGGCGGGCGAGGGCCAGCATCCAGGCATCGAGCGCGGTGCCCGCGTCGTCGTCAGCGAGCAGGCGCTCACCGAGCTCGTTGATCTCGAGGCGACTCTCGACGAGCGCGGCCTCGAGCAGACAGTCGCGATTGGGGAAGTGCCGGTAGAGCGTGCCGGGGCCGACGCCGGCGCGACACGCGATGTCGTCGAGTGACGCCTGCGTGCCGTGCTCCGAGAATGCCTCGCCGGCGACCTTCACGATGGTGTCGTAGTTGCGGCGCGCATCAGCGCGCATGGGCCGCGACGGTGCGGCGGCTTCGATGCTCACGGTTCCTCCTGCGGGGTCCCACGACGACCCTCTTGACAAAGCGGAGACTGTCTCCGTATTGTCGATTCGACAAGGGGAGACTCTCTCCGGATACAACACTAACCCAGCGAGACCAGGAGCACCAGCAATGAGCGAAGCGCCACCCGCGACCGTCTCCGAGGAATCCGCCCGTGATGGGGCGCACGCCCGCGACGGGGCTGATGCCCGCGACGGGGCATCCGTCACCGTCGGCGCATCCGTCGACATGAAATCAGCCGGTGGCGGCCTCGCCACCCGCCTCACCGGCCGCACCCTGCTCGGCCTCATCGTCGTGTTCATCACCCAACTCATGCTCGTGGTCGACGCGAGCATCGTGAACGTCGCGCTGCCGCAGATCCGCGACGAGCTCGGCTTCAGTCCCACCAACCTGTCGTGGGTCGTCACGGCCTACGCGCTCGCGTTCGCGGGCCTCATCCTCTTGAGCGGACGCATCGGCCAGATGATCGGGGCGCGCCGTGCGCTCATCATCGGCACCGTGATCTTCATCGCGGCATCCGCGCTCGGTGGCTTCGCCGTGAATCCCGAGATGCTCGTCAGCGCCCGCGTGCTCCAGGGCGTCGGCGCCGCGCTCGCCGCGCCGAGCACGCTCGTGCTGCTCATCGAGAACACCGTGCGCGGCGGGCAGCGCAACCGCGCGATGGCGCTCTTCGTGCTCGCCGCCGGCTCGGGCGGGGCGATCGGTCTCATCCTCGGCGGGGTGCTCACCACGACCCTCGGCTGGGAATGGGTGATGTTCGTCAACGTGCCGATCGGCCTCGTGATCGTCGCCGGCGCGATCGCCTTCCTGCGCGAGACGTCGCGCACCCGGGCTCGTCTCGACGTGGGCGGCGCGTTCACGTCGACACTCGCCATGGTCGCCCTCGTCTACGGCTTCACCGTCGCCGCGGAGTCCGGCTGGCTCGACCCGCGCACGCTCGTGGCTTTCGCCGTCGCGGCGGCATCCCTCGTCGCGCTCGTGTTCATCGAGCGACGCCACTCGAGTCCGGTGGTGCAAGTCGCGTACTTCCGCACACCGCGATCCGCCGTGCCGTTCTGGGTCATGCTCTTCGTGCCGGCCGGCATGTTCGGCTTCTTCTACTTCGCGACGCTCTTCACGCAGAACGTGCTCGGCTACGACCCGCTCGGCACCGGCCTCGCACTGCTGCCGTTCGTCGGCAGCATGCTCGTCGTGAACCAGCTGACGCCCCGGTTCGTCGCGCGCCTCGGTGAGCGGGTGGTCGCCCTCGCTGGGCTCGCCGCTCTCGCCGGCGGCATGCTCTGGATGGCACAGCTCGGCACCGCGAGCACCTTCCTCAGCGGCATCCTCGGCCCGGCCATCGTGCTCGGCCTCGGTGCCGGACTCACCTTCGCACCGATCACGTCGATCGTCATGGCGCAGGCGCCTTCTGACGAGACCGGGCAGGCGTCGAGCCTGCTGCAGGGCATGCAGCAGCTCGGCGGTTCGATCGGCGTCGCGGGCCTCACGACGGTCTTCGCGGCAGTGGCGGTCAGCGGAGGTGAGGCGCGCGGTATCGCCGCGGCGCTTATCGGCGGCACGGCGTTCCTCACGGTCGCGTTCGTGCTGTTCGCGGTGTGGGGTCGGCGTGCTCCGGTCGAGGGGCCGGCCAGGCAAGCCGAGCGGCTCAACCTGCAAGCAGCTGAGCAGCTGAGCAGCTGAACAGCTGAGCAGCTGAACAGCTGAACAGCTGAACAGCGAGCAGCGGAGCAGGTCGACCGTCGCCGAACAATCGCACAGGCGACGTCAGCCGGTGGCAGTGGATGGGGCGGGCCGCTGCGGCTCCTGCCGATCAGCGGTCGTGCGCCAGCCGCTCGCCGGTCGGGCGACGCCGGCCTCGTCGGCGGCCGCGGCGTAGGGGAGCGCGAGCAGATCGCCGGCCACGAGATCGGCTGGCAGATCGGTCGGCACCGACACGGGGCATCCGTTCGCGGCGGCCCTCATCGTGGTCGGCGTGACGCGGGCCACCGAAGCTCGCCCGAGGAGCCGGACTTCGGACCACGCCGGGTCGAGTGCCGAAAGGTCGGCATCGACCGTGACCGTGACCGTGCGAGCGTTCAGGCCGGCGGATGTCTCGAGCACGCGCACCACCGCGACGCCCGTGCTGCCGACAGCGGCCGGTCGCCCATCGGTGCCCGGTACGACCGCGCGTCCGAGGTGAACGGCGGGTGTTCCGCACAGCTCGGCGAGCCGGAGCAGCGACACTCCGCCGACCTCCACATCGGTGGTCGTCGCGCTGGTCGCCGCCGGCCACCGGTCGGGGTCGATGGGGTCGGGGATGGAACGCCGAAGCGTCGGCAGCAACCGGGTGAGCGTCAACGGTCGCCCCTCGTCGTCGAGCCTGATGAGCCTCGTCGACAGCTCGCGATCGCACCGGTGGTCTGGGGCATGCCTCAGTTCTACGCCCGGCCGCGACCTGTCCGCCCGTTTGTTACGCCATCCGAACGCCGAACGCCCGTTCGCTCACGCCGTGCTCATGCGGTGTTCATGCGGTGCACACGGTGTTACGCGGCGACGGCCTCGTCGAGCTTCGCTGCGAGCTCGGCGTCGGTCGGCTCGGTGAAGTGCGTGCCGTCGGGGAAGACCACCACGGGGATCTGCGTGCGGCCGCTGATCGCCTTCGCGCGGTCGGCACCGTCGAGCACGGTCTCGAGGTCGACGTAGTCGTAGTCGACGCCGCGGCCGTCGAGGAGGGCCTTCGAGCGGCGGCAGTCGATGCACCACTCCGCGCCGTACATCGTGACGCGGGCAGGGTTCAGATCGGTAGCAGGGGAAGTCATATCAATAACCTACGTGGGTACCCTGTGCAGTATTCCCAGCATCGGAGGCCGGTGGCAGACTCGACCTCATGCGATTCGATACGGTGATGTCCCAGGTCGGCAACAACACCGGCATCGAGGTGCCGCCCGAGGTGATCGAGGAGCTCGGCGCCGGCAAGAAGCCGCCCGTTATCGTCACGGTGAACGGGTACGAGTACCGCAGCACAGTCGCGGTCATGGGCGACAGGTTCATGATCTCGTTCAGCTCCGACAAGCGGGCGGCGACGGGCATCGGCGGCGGCGATGCGATCGTCGTCGACCTCGAGGTCGACACGGCGCCGCGCACCGTCGAGGTGCCGGCCGATCTCGCGACCGCGCTCGACGCGGCGCCGGGCGCTCGAGCCGCGTTCGACACGCTCTCGCCGAGCGCAAGGAAGGCGCACGTCACCGCTGTCGAGGGTGCGAAGGCCGCCGAGACCCGGCAACGGCGCGTCGACGGCATCGTCGCCAAGCTCACCGGCGGCTGAGCCGCCGCCGCTTGGCGCGGCCGTTCCGAGAACAGGATGACGTGCCGCGGGCGTGCCGAGAACAGGATGACGCGCCGCGGGTGTGTCGAGAACAGGTGCACGCGGTCACTCGAGCGGGCGGGCGCCTGTTCTCGTGACCCGCGTCAGCGCACGCCGACGAGGCGGACGAACGCGCTGAGCTGTGCCACACCCTCGGGTGTGTACGGCAGCGCGTCGAGCAGACCCGGCGAGTAGAGCAGATAGGCCGCCCACTTCGCGCGTGAGATCGCCACGTTCAGGCGGTTCTTCAGCAGCAGGAACTCGACGCCGCGGGGCGCTGCCGCTGCCGATGACGCGGCGAGCGACACGATCGCGACGACGGCCTCTTGGCCTTGGAACTTGTCGACGGTGCCCACCGGCACTTCGGTGAGCCCGGCGGCGTCGAGCGCCGCGCGCACGACGGTGAGCTGCGCGTTGTACGGGGTCACGACGATGATGTCGAGCTGGGTGAGCGGGCGCGAACGAGCGGATGCCGCGGCATCGGTCAGCGTGATCGACTCGGCCGACCCGACTGACGCGATCGACCCGGCGGAGCCGCCCGACTCGATCGACTCGGCGGAGCCGGCCGACTCGACTGCCGCGACCGACTCGACCCACTCCCGCCCGAGCAGCGACTTCGCCAACTCGACGACCGCGAGCGCCTCTTCGGGCGAGGAGGTCGTGTTGCCGGCGTGCTCGATCGGCAGCGCGGTGAGGCCGGGCGCGACCGAGTCGAGAATGCGCTGCGAGGCGACGGGGTGCGAGTGCAGCTCGCCCTCGTACGAGAGGTGCGAGACGGGGTCGGCGACGGCGGGGTGCATGCGCCGACTCTCGGCGAGGAAGTAGCCGAACTCGGAGGGCAGCACGTCGTGGCCGTCGGTGATCCAGCCGAGCGCCGAGGTGTCGATCGGCTCGGGGTGGTTGCCCTGGCTCACTTGCGGCAACTGTTGCGGGTCGCCGAGCAGCAGCAGGTTGCGCGCCCCGACCGCTGAGGCGATGGTCGAGGCGAGCGAGAACTGGCCGGCCTCGTCGATGACGAGCAGGTCGAGCGAGCCGCGCGGCACGCGGTTGTCGTTCGAGAAGTCCCACGCGGTGCCGCCGATGACGTAGCCGGATGCCTCGTGAGCCGCCGTGTACTCGGCAACGCCGTTCTTCGCGATGAAGGTGTACTCGTGCGCGCCGGACTCTTTCGGGTCTTTCGGCGCCTTCGCGACGAGCTCGGGATCGAGGCGCGCCGCGACGACGGCGTCGAGCACGTTCTCGACGACCGCGTGCGACTGGGCGACGACGCCGATCTTCCACGCGTGCCGGCTCACGAGCTCGGCGATCACGTGCGACGCGAGATAGGTCTTGCCGGTGCCGGGCGGGCCCTGCACCGCGAGGTACGAGTCGTCGAGGTCGCGGAGCGACGCGGTGACGGCGGCGACGTAGTCGCGGTCGGGCGCGAGCGGAACGAGTCCGCGGCCGCTGCGGGTGCGCGGCGGGATGCGCCGCAGCACGTCGACGGCGGGGTTCGCCGGCCAGAGGGGGAACGCGCGGTCGACCTGCTGCGCCCACTCGAGGATCGCGCCCTGCTGTCGCCCGGCCTGCGGGGGCGTGCCGGGCGCGAGGGCGAAGGGCAGCTCGTGCCAGGCGACGCCGGCGACGGCGGTCTCTTCGATGAGCACTCCGTCGTCGAGCACGTCGAGCACCCGCACCGAATGCCACGCACGAGAGCCGGGTCGCAGCGACTGGCTCGGAAACGGCGCCGGCGGTTCGTAGAGCGCGATCGGCTCGCCGCCGACGCTGAACCGGGAGCCCGGCGCGATGCGGCCGCGCAGGAGCACGTGCCGCCGATCGACGCGGTGGTGGTCTTCGCGGTACCAGCGTTGCACCACGGCGGATGCCGCGGGGTCGACGACGAGCACGTCGCGGTGGTCTTCCCAGGCCTCGAGCGGCTGCTCGACGCGGAAGTAGTGCGACCACCAGAAGCTCTTCGCCTCGCGGTCGTGATAGTCGATCGCGGCCGCCGCGAGCGCGAGCGCGGTGTGGTCGGCGTCTCGGTCGGGGTCGTCAGGCGGGCCGGCGACGGCCTGCAGGTGCACGGCGAGCGGAGAAGGCTCGTAGACCTTGCCCGCGGCCTTCGCCGATTCGACGATGAGCGACTCGGGCACCGGTTCGACACCGGCGGCGCGCGCGAGCCCGAGCAACCAGTCGCGAAGCCGCAGGGTCGACACGCAGTCGTAGCGGTTGTAGTCGGCGAGATCGTCGAGCACGTGCTGCGCGGCAGCCGCACCGGCGAGCCCGGTGACGGGATCGATCTCGCCGGTGGCGGCCAGTTCGCGAGCCCGCACGTACTCGAGGATCGAGTCGCCGCCCGACTTCACGTCGGCCTCGCGCAGCTCGGTGCCCATGTAGAGCGGCTCGAGCTTCTTGATCGAGTACGAGCGGCTACCGACCCGCACCGCGCGTTTCACGATCGGGTAGAGATCGACGAACACGCCGTCGGCGAGCAGCTGGTCGACCGCGGCCTCGCCGACGCCATGGCGTGCGGCCATCGTGAGCAGGTGCGTGCGTTCGTAGCTCGCGTAGTGGTAGATGTGCATGTTCGGGTGCGCCGCACGGCGCAGCTTCACGAGCTCGAGGAACTGCACGAGCGCGACCCGCTCTTCGGCGAACGAGTGCGCCCAGAGCGGCGTGAACTGCTCGGCCGTGTCGACCATGCCGAAGAGGTAGTCGAGGCCCCAGTCGGCGGCCGCGCCCTCGGTGTAGAGCGGGTCGCCCTCGAAGTCGAAGAAGAGGTCGCCGGCGTCGGGCTCGGGGATCGCGGCGAGCGAGGCGGCGTCGCGCACGACGACAGGCGGGGGCAGCGGCGGATCGTCGGGGGAGCGGAGCCCTGAAGCATCTGCCGCCGCTTCGGCCGCCTCGGCCTCGAGTTGCAGCCGCGCTTGAACCCGCAGGTTCTCGATCGTCGCGTCGAGCACACCCGGCACAGGGCCGAAGGATGCCGCGAGCGCATCGATCGTCGTGATGCCCGCGCCGAACAGGGCGGCACGCTGGGTGACCCGGAGCCCCGCGACGAGCAGCACGTCGCGGTGCGCCTGCACCTCGAGGTCGCACGTCGGGCAGCGCCCGTCGAGCGCGTAACGCGGATCGCCCCATGCGACCGGGCCGGTCTCGGCGAGCCGCTCGGCGACGATCTGCTCGAGTCGCTCGCGGCGCAGCCGGTAGACCGGGGCGATGTCGGTGAGGCGGTGCACGCTCGTCGATCCGTCGCCGAGGAGCAGTTCGACGGTGTCGGCGCAGGGAACGCCCGTGCGCTCGAGTTGCTCGGCATAGGCGGCGAGCTGCAGCAGCGCCGTGACGCGGGCCCGGCGCGCGAGCTTGGAGTCTTGCACGAGGTAGCGGCCGTCGGGCTGACGCACGATGAAGTCCGCGAACCCGATGAACCCCTCGTCGGCGAAGGTCGCCTGGAAGACGATGGGCGCCCGAGCGGCGAACGCGGCCTGCGTGGCGTCGACCGCGGCGGCGACCGCGGCCGGGTCGCGCACGTCTGGCCGCTCGATCTCGACGACGCCGTCGCCGAGCTCGGCACGGTAGGCCTCGAGCACGCGGTGTTCGTGCTGGTCGCCGAGGCGGCCGGAGCGTTCGAGCATCGCGTCTTCGGGGTCGGGCACCTTCTCGATGCGGCCGAGCTTCGCGTCGAGTGCGCGCAGGAATGCGAACTCGCACTCGGACGCCTTCTTGAGATCACTCGCGCTCGTGACGACCGAACCGTCGACCAGATACATCCGGGCCCCTTCCGCCGCCAGAGTCCCACCGTAACCATGGCCGCCGACATCCGGGGCGCGCGCCGACGCATCCTCCGCGAAGTCGGTCGGATGAATCGCAGACGAACCACGGGCGATCGCGCATGATGGAACAACGGATGCCGCGGCATCCGCTGCCCTGACGACGGAGGTACCGCATGAGCTGGCGCATGCCCGCCGAGACCGCCCTGCACGAGCGCACCTGGATGGCGTTCCCCCGCGAGGGGCTGACTCTCGGCGACGGGGCCGCCGTGCGCGAGGAGGGGTACGCGACCTGGACCGCCGTCGCGCACGCCGTCGCCGAGTTCGAGCCCGTGACGATGGTCGTCGACCCCAGCGAGCTCGCGCGAGCGCGCCGCATGCTGAGCTCGGAGATCGAGTTGCTCGAGGCGCCGCTCGACGAGTTCTGGATGCGCGACTTCGGCCCCACCTTCGTCGTCGATGACGATCTGCCCGGTGTGCTCGGCGCCGTCGACTGGATCTTCAACGGCTGGGGCGCGCCCGAGTGGGCCGAATGGGAGAAGTCGGCCGAGATCGCCCGCTTCGTCGCCGGTCAGGTCGGCGCCGCGCTCGTGAGTTCAGTGCTCGTGAACGAGGGCGGCGGCATCCACGTCGACGGCGAGGGCACGGTGCTCGTCACCGAGACCGTGCAGCTCGACCCGCGTCGCAACCCCTACGCCGACAAGGCCCGCGTCGAGGCCGAGCTCGCACGCACGATCGGCGCGAAGTGCACGGTGTGGCTGCCGCGCGGACTCACTCGCGACTACGACGACTTCGGCACCAACGGGCACGTCGACATCGTCGCGACCATCCCGTCGCCGGGCACACTCCTGCTGCACGAGCAGCGCAACCCGGAGCACCCCGACCACCAGGTGACACGGATGCTTCGCGCACGGCTCTCCGACACGATGGACGCCGCGGGCCGCAGCTGGAACATCGTCGACCTGCCCGCTCCCGAGACGCTCCGCGATGAAGAGGGCTTCGTCGACTGGAGCTACGTGAACCACCTCGTCGTGAACGACGGCGTCGTCGCGTGCGGTTTCGGTGAAGAGCGAGCGGATGCCGCGGCGCGCGAGATCCTCGAGTCCGTGTATCCCGGGCGCCGGGTCGTGACGGTCGACTCGCGGCCGATCTTCGCGCGTGGCGGCGGCATCCACTGCATCACGCAGCAGCAACCGGCGGTGCCGCGATGAGCGGGGACCCCCGTCGGTCGAGTAGCGAGCGCAAAGACGCTTGTCGGTCGAGTAGCGAGCGCCAGCGAGCGTATCGAGACCCCGCGACGGGTCTCGATACGGCTGCTCCGTCGTCGCTGCCTACTCGACCAGCGAACGGGTTCGACGTCGTCGAGGCATCGATCGCACAGTTGAGGGAGGCGCTCGAGACCGGCGCCGCGACATCCGTCGGCCTCGTCGAGGCCTTCCTCGCGCGCATCGAGGCGTACGACCGGCCAGGCCCTTCGACAAGCTCAGGGACCGCGACGGCGCTGAACGCACTCGTCGTGATGAACCCCGACGCGCTCGCAGAGGCACGGGCCTCCGACGAGCGGCGCGCACGCGGCGAGACCCTCGGGCGGCTCGACGGAATCCCGTACACCGCCAAAGACAGTTACCTCGCTCGAGGCCTCACCGCGGCGGCCGGGTCACCCGCGTTCGAGCACCTCGTCGCCCAGCGCGACGCCTTCACGATCGAACGGCTGCGCGCTGCCGGTGCCGTGCTCATCGGCCTCACGAACATGCCGCCCATGGCGAACGGCGGCATGCAGCGCGGACTCTACGGCCGGGCCGAGAGCCCGTACAACGCCGAGTACCTCACGGCAGCGTTCGGTTCGGGCTCGTCGAACGGCTCGGGCACCGCGACCGCGGCCTCGTTCGCCGCATTCGGCCTCGGCGAGGAGACCTGGTCGTCGGGCCGGGCGCCCGCCTCGAACAACGCGCTCTGCGCCTACACGCCCTCGCGCGGCGTCATCTCGGTGCGCGGCAACTGGCCTCTCGTGCCCACCATGGACGTCGTCGTGCCGCACACCCGCATCATGGCCGACCTGCTCGAGGTGCTCGACGTCATCGTCGCCGACGACATCGAGACGCGCGGCGACTTCTGGCGGATGCAGCCGTGGGTCGAGCTCCCCGCGGCATCCGCCGTTCGCCCTGCTTCCTACCGCTCGCTGCTGCCGCCCGGCTCCGGCGCCGAGTCGCCCGACTCTGTACAGAGTCGGGCGAGTCGGATGCTCGCGGGCAAGCGGTTCGGGGTGCCGCGCATGTACGTGAACGCCGATCCCGACGCCGGCACCGCCGAACCCGGCCGCACGCCCGGCATCGGCGGGTCGACGGGGCAGCGCATCGAGACCCGGGCATCCATCATGGAGCTCTGGCGGGCGGCTCGACGTGACCTCGAGGCCGCGGGTGCCGAGGTCGTGTTCGTGGATTTCCCGGTCGTGTCGAACTACGAGGGCGACCGCCCCGGTGCGCCGACGATTGCGACGCGGGGGCTCGTGAGCCCCGACTACCTGCGGCGCGAGATCGTCGACCTGTCGGCATGGGCGTGGAACGACTTCCTCGAGGCGAACGGCGACCCCGCCCTGCACTCGCTCGTCGACGTCGACGGCTCGCGCATCTTCCCGCATCCAGAGGGCGCGCTGCCCGACCGCTACGCGGGCTTCGACGACGACATCGCCGAGTACCCGGCATGGGCGCGTGCACATCCGGGCGCGACGCTCGCCGACCTGTCCGAGCTCGAGCGCGGCCTGCACGGGCTCGAGCAGACCCGCCGCGTCGACCTCGAAGAGTGGATGGACGGCCTCGGTCTCGACGCCGTCGTGTTCCCCGCCGTCGCCGACGTCGGCCCCGCCGACATGGACGTGAACGAGGCATCCGCCGACGCCGGCTGGCGCAACGGGGTGTGGGTCGCGAACGGCAACCTCGTGCCGCGCCACCTCGGCATTCCGACGGTCACGGTGCCGATGGGCACGATGGCAGACATCCGGATGCCGGTAGGCCTGACCTTCGCCGGGCGTGCCTACGACGACTCGGCCCTGCTCGAGCTGGCCGCGGCGTTCGAGGCGACGGGCGACCGCCGCACGCCGCCGCCGCGTACCCCGCCGCTCCCTGCATAGCCCGCGGACGCTTGCGCAGCGCGCTGGAATGCCAATAGGATCGTCTCAACCTACTTTGAAACGATTCAACTCTGCACTCCGTCAATGACGATAGGACTGTAATGCGCGAAACTCTGGGCTCGCCCGCCCGCCCGATCGCTTCGTTCGCCCTCACGCTGGCACTCGTCGGCGGGCTCCTGGCGCTCGGGAGCGTCGTACCGGCGTCTGCCGTCGAGCGCGACGCGCCATCCGCTGCGGAGGCCGATGCACCCGCCGACGCGACTGGTGCCGCCGAGGCAGACGAACCTACTGCTGCGGTGGAGGCCAGCGTGCCTGCGGCCGCCGATGCCGACGCTGCGCAGGCCGCCGAGGCCGCGACCGGCGTTGCCCCCGCGGCGAACGACGACTGGTTCACCTCGTGGGCGCAGTCGCAGGACCGGCGGTCCGGCATCACGTTCACCAACCAGACCTTCCGCATGATCACCCACCTGAGCCAGGGCGGTGACGCGCTTCGATTCCGGTTCCAGAACCAGTATGGTGCCGCCCCGCTCACAATCGATGCTGCCGCGGTGGCGTTGAGCGCGACGGGTGCGGCGACCGTGCCCGGGACCAATCGGACCCTGGCGTTCGCCGGCCTGCCCAGCGTCACTATTCCGGTCGGCGGCGAGGTCTGGAGCGACACCGTCGAACTCGAGACGACGGCGCAGGATGACATCGCGGTGAGCATGTACGTCATTGCGCCCACGGTGCCGAGCCTGCACAGTTACCCCTACCGCGACAACTACGTCTCAGCCGCGGGGTCGGGAAACCAGGTGACGGATGCATCCGGCGCGCCGTTCGCCGAGAAGATGGCCTGGACCTACCTCGTGAGCGCCGTCGACGTGCACAACGCCGATCTGCTCGGCACGGTCGTGCCGTACGGCAGCTCGGTCGTCGACGGCGAGGGCAGCCAGAACTGCGGACCCGGATGCACCGCGACCGGCACGGATCGCCGCTGGTCGGATGAGTTGGCGCGGCGCATCAACAGCGAGCTCCCGGCCGATGCGCAGCTCGCCGTCGCCAACGCGGGCATCGCCGGCACGACCAGTGCTCCGAGCTGCGCCGGCGGCGGCAACGACGGCGTCAACCGGGTGGAGCGCGACGTGCTCGCACTGCACGGAGTGACCGCGGTCATCTTCTACTACGGCACGAACGACCTGTCGGCGAACTGCAGCAGCGCGACGATCCTCGCGAGCTATCAGAACATCTTCGCGCGGCTCAGGGACGCCGGAATCACCGTGTACGTCACGCCGATCACCCCGCGGCCCTCGTACACGCCCCAGCAGAACGTCGAGCGCAGCGCCGTCAATGCCTTCGTCAGGAACTCCGGCAACTGCTCGGGCATGTGCGACGGCGTGCTCGACTTCGATGAGGTGCTGAAGGATCCGGCGAGCCCGAACATCATCTTCCCGCCGTACGACACGGGCGACGGCACGCACGCGAACGTCGCGGGTCAGCAGGCCATCGCCAACAGCATCCCGCTGCCGCTCATCGCTTCGTCGGCCCTGCCATCGGGTGACCCGAGGCCGCTGACCAAGACGTTCTCGATCTACGACTTCGAAGACGGATTCCAGGGCTGGCGGGCCGGTGCCGGCGTCGGTGCCGTGGAGTGGGCCAGCAGCTTCGCGAACGGACCGAAGGCGCCGTTCTCGGGAAAGCGGGCGATGGATGCCACTTCGGCCGCCGTACCCGCGGACGCGATGCGATCGGTGTTCGTCGAGCCGCCGCATCCGCTCGATCTCGGTCGGGCGACCGAACTGGTGGCGCACATCGATTCGTGGGGCGGACTGGGCGGCAACACCAGCTACGAGGCGACGGTCACGCTCACCGGCGTGGATGGCGACGAGCTCACCGAGACCGTTCCGATGTCGACCGACACCTGGAACGAACTCTCACTCGACGTGTCCGACTGGGCTGGGCGCAGTGCGGTGAGCCGAATCGAGATCGGGTTCCGTGCGCTCGGCACGTCGAGGATCTGGGTGCCGCACTTCCAGATCGACGACGTCACCTGGAACGCCGGCCCCCTGATCACCTCGGACGCGCCGGTTGGGGCGACCGTGGGTTCGGCGTACTCGTTCACCGTCGTCGCCACCGGCAACCCGGCTCCGGCGTTCTCGATCGCCGAAGGGGGACTGCCCGAGGGGCTGACCCTCGATGCGACCACGGGCGTCATCTCCGGAACCCCTACCTCGGCAGGGGCCGCGACCTTCACCGTGACCGCAGGCAACGGCGTCGGAACGGATGCGACGGCCGAGTACACGATCACCGTCGATGGCGCTCCGGCCGCGCCGGCGATCACCACGACCGCGCCCGGGACGGCGACCGTCGGCACGGCCTACTCGTTCACGGTGGCGGCGACCGGCTACCCCGCGCCGACGTTCTCGGCGACGAACCGAGTCGTGGCGACGGCATCGACGGCCTCGGCGATGGCAATGCAGGCGGCCACGGCCACGGCCACGACCGCAGTCGCGGTCACGGATGCCGCATCTCTCGCAGCACCGCTTGTCGCACCGCTCGCGGCGGGCGATGAAGTGCTGCCGCCAGGGCTGAGCCTCGACGCCAGCACGGGCGTCATCTCGGGTACGCCGACGGAAGTGGGAACGACCGCGTTCACGGTGGTCGCCGGAAACGGCGTCGGCCAAGATGCGTCGGCGGACTTCGAGATCACAGTGCTCGCCGCCGCCGTGGCCGACCCGGACCCCGCAACACCGAACACCTCCGCCGACGATGCATTGACGCCTTTGGCGCAAACCGGTTTCGAGCTCGTGTCGATGGCTGCGGTCGCCGCGATCGTCATGGTGCTCGGCGCCGGACTGCTGCTCGTGCGTCGTCGCCGGAGTTCGGTGGGAACGGTCACGTCCGGCGCCCGCGATGCCGGCGAGTCCGACGAGTCCGGGCAGTGACGCTCAGCGCACCTCGACGGTGATCTCGTCGAGGCCCGTCGCGCCGTCGGGTACGACCCCTTGGCGCTTCGCGGTCTGCACCTCGCCGTCGGCGCCGAGGGCTCGTACGCGCACAGTGTGCGAGCCCGCCGCGGCATCCGGCCACTGAAAACGCCACTGCACCCACGTGTCGTCCGAGATCGCGGTGGCGAGATCGGCTGCGCGCCAGTCGCCGTCGTCGATCTGCACCTCGACGCCCTCGACACCGACGTGCTGGTACCACGCGACTCCGGCGAGCACGGCCGAGCCCGCCGACAGCGACTGCCCCGGGCGCGGCACGTCGATGCGGGACTGCAGTTTGATGGGCCCGCGCTCGCTCCAGCCGCGATCGGTCCAATAGGCGGATGCCGCGTCGAACCGCGTCACTTCGAGATCGACGACCCATTTCGTCGCCGAGACGTAGCCGTAGAGTCCGGGCACGACCATGCGCACCGGGAAGCCGTGCTCGGCGGGCAGCGGCTCGCCGTTCATGCCGACGGCGAGGATCGCGTTGCGGTCGTCGGTGAGCGCCGCGATCGGCGTCGACGCCGTGAACCCGTCGACGCTGCGCGAGAGCACCATGTCGGCATCCGCGGTCGGCGCCGCGCGCGCGAGCAGCTCGCGGATCGGGTAGCCGAGCCACACCGCGTTGCCGATGAGCCCGCCGCCGACCTCGTTGGAGACACAGGCGAGCGTCGTGATGCTCTCGTCGAGAGGCAGCGCGAGCAGCTCGTCCCACGTGATCGTGACCTCGTGCTCGACCATGCCGTGGATGCGCAGGCTCCAGTCACCCGGATCGACAGCGGGCACCGCGAGCGCGGTGTCGATGCGGTAGAACTCGGCGTTCGGCGTGATCACGGGTGCGAGGCCGTCGATGCCGAGTTCGGCGCCCGCGGGCACGGTGGCGGTGGCGACGGGCTTCGGCAGGGTGATCGCGTCGCGCACCGCGGTCACCGCGCGCGTGCCGGCCTGCAGTGCGTAGCCGCCGAGTGCCGCGAGCGCGCCGAGCGCCACGGCGCCGCCGGTCCAGGCGAGGAAGCGGCGGCGGTCGAGTTCTGAGGGTTGAGGAGCGACGAAGGAGCGTCTCGAAACCTCCTCGCTCGTATCGGGGGTTTCGAGACGGCGCTGGCGCGCCTCCTCAACCCGCGGTGTTCCGGGCAAGGCGGGCGAGGCATCGAGACGGCGCTGGCGCGCCTCCTCAACCAGCTGTGTTCCCGGGAGTCGTCGCACGAGCAGCCGTAGTGCGATCACCGCCGCGATCGCCGCGAGGGCCGACGGCGCGATCGCGAGCATCGGCGCGTTCGCGCGGGTCGAGGCTGCGGCCGCGCCGACCACGCCGATGAGTCCGACGAGCACCTGGCCCCACGGCGGCCGGCGGGCCTCGAGCACTCCCGAAGCGCCGGCGGCGGCGAGCAGCACGAGCCCGATGCCGACGAGCAGCGCTGCCTTGTCGCCCGTGCCGAACAGGCCGATCGCGGCATCCTTCGCCCAGCCGGGCGCGAGATCGATGAGGAGCGCCCCGACCACGACGAACGGACTCGAGGCCGGCGCGAGCACAGCGGCGGCGAGTTCGCCGACCCCCGCTCCGAAGGCGACGGATGCCACACCGGCCGCAGCAGGCAGCAACCAGCCGCGCGCGCGGCCGGTCGTCTCTGGCATGCGCACAGCGTACGCGCGTCATACGCGCGGCGGCTGTACGCGGCATCCGCTCGCCCGGATGTCACCGCCTCGTGTCAGAATCATGAGTCGCGGGCGCCGGCTCGCGCCGAGGGGAGCAGCCGCATGACCGCGACCGACCAGAGCGCCACTGGGGACACCGCCCATGGGCACGGCACCACCGGGCACACCGCCACTCGGCACAGCGCCGATGCCCACGACGTCATCCAGGTGCGCGGGGCGCACGAGAACAACCTCAAGGGCATCTCGCTCGACATTCCCAAGCGGCGGCTCAGCGTGTTCACGGGCGTCTCCGGATCGGGCAAGTCGAGCCTCGTGTTCGGCACCATCGCGGCCGAGTCGCAGCGCCTCATCAACGAGACGTACTCCACGTTCATCCAGGGGTTCATGACCACGCAGCCGCGGCCCGAGGTCGACAGCCTGCGCAACGTCTCTGCCGCGATCATCGTCGATCAAGAGCGCATGGGCGCGAACTCGCGGTCGACGGTCGGCACGGCGACCGACGCCTACGCGCTGCTGCGCATCCTGTTCTCCCGGCTCGGGCAGCCCTACGTCGGTCCGAGCTTCCACTTCAGCTTCAACGTGCCGGCCGGCATGTGCCCGAGGTGCGAGGGCGTCGGCGAGGTCAACGACCTCGACCTCGACGAGATCTTCGACCGCGACAAGTCGCTCGCCGAGGGCGCGATCACGATTCCGGGCTACACGGCCGACGGGTGGATGGTGCGCATCTACTCCGAGTCGGGCTTCGTCGACCCCGAGAAGAAGATCCGCGACTACTCCGAGGGCGAACTGCACGACTTCCTCTACAAGGAGTCCGTCAAGGTCAAGGTGCAGGGCATCAACATGACCTACGAGGGCCTCGTGCTCAAGCTGCAGAAGAGCCTGCTCGCGAAGGACCGCGACGCGATGCAGCCGCACATCCGTGCGTTCGTCGATCGTGCGGTGACCTACACGGCGTGCCCCGAGTGCGGTGGCGCGCGCCTCAACCAAGAGGCCCTCTCGTCGAACATCAAGGGCATCAACATCGCGGATGCCTCGTCGATGCAGATCTCGGATCTCGCCGCGTGGATCGCCGACATCGACGACCCGAGCGTGGCGCCGCTCATCGCGAACCTGCGGCAGAACGTCGACTCGTTCGTCGAGATCGGCCTCGGCTACCTGAGCCTCGATCGACCTTCCGGCACCCTCTCCGGCGGCGAGGCGCAGCGCGTCAAGATGATCCGGCACATCGGGTCGGCACTCACCGACGTCACCTACGTGTTCGACGAGCCCACGGTCGGGCTGCACCCCCACGACATCCAGCGCATGAACCGGCTGCTGCTGCAGCTGCGCGACAAGGGCAACACCGTGCTCGTCGTCGAACACAAGCCCGAGGTCATCGAGATCGCCGACCACATCGTCGACCTCGGCCCGGGCGCCGGATCCAGGGGCGGGCAGATCTGCTTCGAGGGCGACCTCGCGGGGCTGCGCGCCTCCGACACGCTCACCGGCCGGCACCTCGACCATCGGGCGAAGCTCCGCGACGAGGTGCGGGCGGCATCCGGCGCACTCGAGATCCGGGGCGCCCGCCAGCACAACCTCACCGGGGTCGACGTCGACGTGCCGCTCGGGGTGCTCACGGTCGTCACGGGCGTGGCAGGGTCGGGCAAGTCGTCGCTCATCCACGGCAACGTGCCGAGGCGCGACCAGGTCGTCGTCGTCGACCAGTCGCCGATCCGCGGCTCGATCCGCTCGAACCCGGCCACCTACACGGGGCTGCTCGACACGATCCGCAAGGCCTTCGCGAAAGAGAACGGCGTCAAGCCCGCGCTCTTCAGCGCGAACTCCGAGGGCGCTTGCCCCAACTGCAAGGGCATCGGGCTCGTGTTCGTCGAACTCGGCCCGATGTCGACCGTCTCGAGTGTGTGTGAAGAATGCGGCGGCAAGCGGTTCACCGCCGAGGTGCTCGAGTATCGCCTCAACGGCCTGAACATCGCCGAGGTGCTCGCGCTCTCGGTCGACGCGGCGCTCGAGTACCTCACCGAGAAGTCCGCGCGGGCGATCCTGCAGCGACTCTCCGACGTCGGGCTCGGCTATCTCGGGCTCGGGCAGGCGCTCAACACCCTGTCGGGCGGCGAACGTCAGCGCCTGAAGCTCGCGATCAGCATGGCGAAGTCGGGCACGGTCTACGTGCTCGACGAGCCGACGACGGGCTTGCACCTGGCCGACGTCGACCGCCTGCTCGCGCTGCTCGATCGCCTCGTCGACGACGGCAATTCGGTCATCGTCATCGAGCACCACCAGGCCGTCATGGCGCACGCCGACTGGATCATCGACCTCGGCCCCGGTGCCGGGCGCGATGGTGGGCGCATCGTCTTCGAGGGCACGCCCCGGGCGCTCGTCGAGGCCGCGGCCACCGACGCCGCGACGCTCACGGGCACACACCTGCGGGAGTACGTCGGCGCTTGAGCGCGATCCCGGCTGGTCGACCCCTGCGGGTTGAGGCGGCCGCTTGCGGCCGTCTCGAACCCCCGCGAACGAGCAAGCGGGTCTCGAGACGCGTACTCCTTTGCGGAGGCCGAAGGTGCATGAGTCTCGGCGCGGTCGTCAGCCGAGCGGCGACACCCACCGCAGGCCTGGGAACCGCGCGAAGTCGCGGTCGAGGCTCACCCAGGTGGCTCCGGCCTCGATCGCGGTCGCCGCGTGCGCAGCGTCGGCGACGAGGTCGCCCTTCGCCTGCCCGCTGCGACAGAACGTTGACATCGGGAAGGTATGTCGATATGTCGGTCGGGCGAACACGGACGACGTCGCGAAGCAGCGCGGACTTCACAGCCTGGAATCAGGTCGATCTGCTCTTCAAGCGGGCGGTGTCAGACCAGGCGTAGCGTCGAAGACATGAGCAAAAGAACCTACGTCATCACCGGAGCAGGATCCGGCATCGGGGCGGCCGCGGCCGCCCTCCTCACCGAGCGCGGCCACCGCGTGATCGGCGTCGACCTGAAGGGGGCCGACATCACTGCCGACCTCTCGAAGCCCGAGGGCAGGGCGGATGCCGCGGCGGCGGTCGTCGAGGCATCCGGCGGGCAGATCGATGCGGTCATCGCAGCGGCCGGCATCTCCGCGCCGATTCCGCTGACCGTGGCCGTCAACTTCTTCGGCGTCACCGGGTTCCTCGACGCGCTCGCGCCGACGCTCGCGAACGCCGACGCGCCGCGCATCGCGGTGGTCAGCTCGATGGCGAGCTTGCAGCCGAACTCGCCCGAGCTCGTCGACGCGTTGCTCGCGGGCGATGAGGCGAAGGCGCTCGAGATCGGCGCAGCACTCGCCGCGCAGGGGCCGGAGGCCGGCTACCTCAACTACCCCTCGTCGAAGCGTGCGCTCAGTCGTTGGGTGCGCCGCGAGTCGATCGCGCCGCGCTACGCGCGAGCCGGGATCCCGGTGAACGCCGTCGCTCCGGGCACCGTCGTGACACCGATGACGGCGTCGCTCCTCGCGACGGAGGAGGGCAGGGCGATGGTCGACGGCGCCGTGCCGATGCCGCTCAACGGGCACTCCGACGCTGTCGTGATCGCCCGATTGCTCGCGTGGCTCACGAGTGAGGAGAACACGCACGTGACCGGCCAGACGATCTACATCGACGGCGGTGCCGACGCCTCGATCCGCGGCGACGACATCTGGAGCTGGGCCGCCCCGAGCTGATCCCCGCCGCGCGGCGTCGGGCACGCGCGACGCAGCGTCGAGCTGACGGGTTCAGCCGGACTCAGCCCTCAGGCCGGACTCAGCCCTCAGGCCGGACTCAGCCCTCAGGCCGGACTCAGCCCTCAGGCTGGACTCAGCCCTCAGGCCGGACTCAGCCCTCAGGCCGGACTCAGCCCTCAGGGTGGGCGCGCACGAACGCTCGGGGCAGACGGCCGATTCGAACGGGTGACCGTGAGCGTGTATTCCTAGGCGTGCACCTTGCCGACGAGCACCTCTCCGCGCGCGATGCGCGCCTGGTCGTCATCACCGGGAACCACACCACCGCGAAGCGAGCGGCCGGCAGTCTCGTTGAACGTCAGCACCGCGAGGAACCCGATGATGCCCGCGACGGTCAGGTAGACGCCCGGTACGAGGTTCGAGCCGGTCGCATCGATGAGGGCCTGGTTGGCGAGGCCGGCTGTGCCGCCGAGGATCGACGTCGCGATGTTGTAACCGAGCGCGAACCCGGCGAAGCGCACGGGCGTCGGGAACAACGCGGGAAGTGTCGCCGAGATGTTGCAGAGCAGCATCACGAGGAACAGCCCGAAGATCGAGATGCCGACGAACTGCAGCCCGAGGTTTCCGGTGTCGAGCAGCACCACGGCCGGGATCGACAGCAGGATGAAGCCGGCAGAGGCCACGAGCAGCAACGGTCGCCGTCCGATGCGGTCGGTGAGCGCCCCGAACGGCACGATCACGGCCATCATCGCGAGTTGCACGGCGACCAGCATGAGCCCCGAGGTCGTGGCATCCATATCGAGCGAGTTGGTCAGGTAGGTCGGCATGTACGTGAGCACCGTGTAGAACGCGACGTTGATGAGCACGACGAGGCCCATGATCTTCAGCAGTTGCTTCGGCTGGGTGCGCAGCAGGTTGACGAGGGTCTGCCACGCGCTCGTGCTCGTGTCCTTCCGGTGCGCCTCCTCGAACGTCTCCGACTCGCGCAGCGACGAGCGCATGTACAACGCGATGGCGCCGAGGGGGAGACAGATGAGGAACGGGATGCGCCATCCCCAGTCCGCCATGAACTCCTCGCCGAGCGTGAACTGCATCACCGTGACGAGGATCGCCGCCGCTGAGAACCCGAGCAGCGTGCCGAACTCGAGGAACGATCCCCAGAATCCGCGTCGGTTGTCCGGCGCGTGCTCGGCCATGTAGACGGCCGCGCCCGCATACTCGCCGCCTGCCGAGAAGCCCTGGATGATGCGAAGCGTGAAGAGCAGGACGGGCGCCCACCAGCCGATCACGTCGAACGTCGGCAGCAGGCCGATGCACGCGGTCGAGATCGAGATGAGCGAGATGGTGAATACGAGCACCTTCTGCCGTCCGATCCGGTCGCCCAGCGGGCCGAGCACCGCACCGCCGATGGGCCGCACGAGGAAGGACACCGCGAAGCCGAAGAGGGTCCAGAGCAGAGCGTTCTCGGTGTCGCCGAAGATCTGGCTGCTCAGGTACCCCGTGAGGTAGCCGTAGATCCCGTAGTCGAACCATTCGATGGCGTTGCCGGCCATCGCCCCCAGGACGGCCTTCTTCACCGTCTTCTGCTGGATGGGGGTGAGATCGATCTGGCGGGTGATGGGTGGCGGATCGGCGTGCTCGCTGGGTGAAGCGCTGTGGTCGGTCATTCGGTCTCCTTGCTCGTCGATGCGTGCGTGGTGAACACCGGGGAGATGCGGTCGTCGGCGAGCGAGAGCATCAGGCGCGCATAGGCGCGGGCCGCGGTGCCGAGGTCGTGGATCGCCACGGATTCATCTGGCTGGTGCGCCTGCCCCGCGACATCCCCGGGGCCCATGATGACGGTCGGCACGCCATGGTGCGCATGGATGAAGCCGCCCTCGCAGGCAGCGGTCCACGCCTCGATGCCTGATTCGCGCCGTTCGCTCGTCAGAGACGCCACGACACTGGCGACGAGTGGGTGCTCCACCGCCGTCTCGAATCCGGGCATCTCCATAAGGGTGCGCACCACCACGGTCGAGCCGTCGACGGATGCCTCCGCTGCCAGCTGCTCGAGCAGGAGGTGGGCGTCGGCCGCCCGCTCACCGGGCATCAGCCGCCGATCCACGAGCAGGGTGCACTGGTCGGGCACGATCGACGTGCCGTGCCCGCCCTCGATCCGGCCCACGTTCCAGGTGCCCGATCCGAGGCGACCCGCGGCGGATGCGCGCATCCGCCGGTGGTCGTCGCCGATCCGTTCGACCAGGTGGGCTGCGATCGCGATGGCGCTCACCCCGTCTTCGGGCCGCCCGGCGTGGGCCGCCCGCCCGCGGATCTCGATCTCGAAGTTGGCTGCACCGCGACAGGCGACGACGACGGCGAGGTCGGTCGGCTCGGCGACGACGCAGGCCCAGTACGGTTGCGGCGCTGCGCTCTCGAGGTAGGCGAGGATTCCGGTCGCGAGGTCCTCTTCGTCGACGGTGACGATCAGCTCGACGGGGAGGTCGGGCCTCACGGATGCGACCGCCCCCATCGCCTGCAGCACGCAGGCGAGGCCGCCCTTCATGTCGGCTGCGCCTCGGCCGATGATCCTGCCGTCCGCGATTCGCGGGGTGAACGGGTAGCCGCTCCACCCGTCGCCGCCCGGCACGACATCGGAGTGACCGAGAAAGAGGATTCCCGGTTCGTCGGGGCCGATGGTGATCGAGAGGTTCGAGCGGCCGGGCGCGACCTCGGTGTGTCTCGTGCGCATTCCGAGCCGTGAAGCGATGCCCTCGAGCATCCGAACCGCCTGGATCTCGGTGCCGCCGGGGTTCTCGCTCGCCGCGACGATGAGCGAGGCGGTGTCGGCGACGATCGTCGCATCGTCGATCAGCGCCATCACGGCGTCGACCTGCGGGCTCCCGCCTGTCTCGTTGTTCATCAGGGTGCCGCCTTCACAATCAGCTTTCGCGGCGCATCCGTGAAGATCTCGATGCCGTCGCCCGTGATCGCGATGGACTCGCTGAGCTCGCAGCCGTAGTCGCGCATCCACATGCCGGCGATGACGTGGAAGCACATGCCGGCCTCGAGCACGGTGTCGTCGTCGTCGCGGATGCTCACGGTGCGCTCTCCCCAGTCGGGCGGGTAGCCGATGCCGATGGAATAGCCGAGACGTGACGCTTTCGAGAGCCCGTTCCGGGCGAGCAGGGCGGCCCAGCCGCCGACGACGTCGCGCACGCTCACACCGGGTCGCATGGCACCGAGCACGAGATCGAGCCCTTCCGCGGTGATCCCGGCCACCCGGTCGAGCTCGCGTGAGGGGCGCCCGAGGGACACGGTGCGCGCGAGCGGCGCGTGGTAGCGGCGATGCACGCCGGCGAGTTCGAGCGAGACGCCCTCGTTCGATGCGAATCGGCGCGCGCTCCAGGTGAGGTGCGGGGTGTCGGCGGATTCTCCGGTCGGAATGAGGGGGACGATCGCCGCGTAGTCGCCTTCGGCGCCTTCGACACCTCTGGCCTGTGCAGCCTGGATGGCGGCGGCGACGTCGTGCTGCGGCGCACCGACCCGCACGGCATCGATGCCGGCGGCCATCGCGGCGCTCGCGTTGCGACCTGCCGAGCGCATGAGCGCCAGCTCGGCCGGCGACTTGACGAGCCGCACCCAGCCGATCAGGTCGAGGTCGTCGTCGAAGCGCCACTCGGGAATCCGTCGCGACAGGGCCGCGAACGATCGCGGGGTGAAGAAGTGGGCCTCGCCTTCGTAGCCGACGCGCATCGGCACGGCGTGGCCGCGTTCTCGCAACCGGTCGGCCGCCCAGTCGAACGGATGCCGGTCGGGGCGATGCACGAGGTCTTCGGGGTATCCGAGGATCTGCTCGGCGGTCAGGGCGGCGGTGCGATGGGCGCCGACGGCGTCCATGTGTCGGGTGATGAGCAGCACCTCGCCGACGGCCGGCACGAACAGCAGTTGCGGCATGTAGAACGACCACGCGTCGTAGCCGGTGAGGTAGTGGATGTTGGCGGGATCCACGACGACGAGGGCGTCGAACGCGTGATCGCGCATTCGTGCCCTGGTGGCGGTGATTCGGTCGGCGAATTCTTCGATCGTAATGACTCCCCGGGTCTCGAGGCCGCCTCACATCAGCGTGCCACGACCCGATCGGTGGCCACCACTCTACGGGCCGTCGTTCGCCGCGCTGCGAGGCTCGCGCGTCATTCCCGTGCGCGCACGAACGCGGCGACCTGCACGGCGAGGGCAGCGCCGATCTCGTCGGCCGGGCGCTTGCGGCCCTTCACTTCGAACGTGTGGTTCGCGTCGTCGATCCAGTCGAGCGTCGCGTTCGGCCCGATGCGACGTACGACGTCGTCGAGCTGCTCGTTGGGCTTGGCGAACGGGTCGTTCCGCCCCTGCAGGAAGAGCATCGGCACGGTGATGCCGGGCAGGTGCTCGTCGCGCGGCTTCTCGGGCTTGCCCGGCGCGTGCAGCGGGTAGCCGAGGAAGACGAGCCCGGCCACGGCCATGCCTTCGGCGACGGCCATCGACGCCATGCGTCCGCCGAACGACTTGCCCGCCGCCCAGATCGGCTCGCCCGGTCGCCCGTCGGCGGTCGTGCGTGCGGCCGCGGCATCCGTCACCGCGCGCCACGTCGCGATCGCGACCGGCGGCCGGTCGGGGAACCGCCGCCCCGCTTCGCGGTACGGGAAGTTGAACCGCAGCGTCGCGAACCCGCTCTCGTTCAGCGCCCGCGTGAACCCGATCATGAACGGATGCTCCATGCCGGTACCCGCTCCGTGGGCGACGACGATCGTGGCCGTCGGTACCGGCGGGCGCGCCGAGACCGCCGACACGGGTGTGCCGTCGACATCGACGGTGATGGATTCGTCCGCGGCGGTCATGTCTCCATGGTGCCGCATCGGCCCGCGCCCTCGCGCTACGAACTGAGCGCTACGAACTGAGTGCTACGAACTGAGTGCTACGAACTGAGTGCTACGAACTGAGTGCTACGAACTGAGCGCTACGAACTGAACAGTTCGAACAAGTTGCCGACGCCGTCGACGACGTTGCCTGCGTCGTCGGTGAGGTCGCCGAGCGACGCGGTCAGTTCGACGACATTGCCAGCGGCTTCGATGGCGAGGGCGATGTCGCCCGTGACGTCGACGAGTCCGCCGAGCGTGTCGAAGTTGCTCGGCCCGAGCTCGGCGTACTCGAGCTTCAGCTTGGCGATCCAATCGCGTTCGAGCCCGAAGATCACGGCGTAGGGCAGCAGCCGCTCGTGGAGGTGGAAGCGGGCTGCAGCCGAGGGGCCGGCCGCAGGCGTGCCGCGTGCAGGAATCGGGGCGGCGGCCTGCGACGACCCGGGTGTCTCCGCGGCGGCCGGCGCAGCGGCATCCGTCGCCCGCAGCTCTGCACCACTCGGCGACTGCAGCACCTGCAGCCGTTTCGCCTCGACGAGCGCGATGTACTGCCGGAGCCCCGCCAAGTGCTCGCGTCGGGGAGTCGCAGCGGGGAGGAACTTGCGCCACGACGATGGGGTCACGAAGATCGTCGCGATGGTCGCGACGACGGCGACGAGCGTCGCGATGAGCGCCGGCCAGTCGCCGTCGATGATCGTGAAGACGAGGAAGAGCACCTCGACGAGCATGCCGAGATAGGCGAGAACGGTGAGCGTGACGCCCGGCCACGTGACGCGGCGTTCGGCGACGAGTCCCTCGCGGGCGAGTGCGTGCTCCGTGTTCAGCAGCAGGCTCTTCATGCGACCAGCGAGGGCACGGCGGTCGGAGGAGAAGCGGCGCACACGCGTGTGGGTGTGCTCTGGGCCGAACAGCCCTTCGAGCAGCGCCGTCTCTTCGGCGGTGAGCACGACGTTCGGCGCGAGCTCCACCCCGATGGGGTCTCGCTTTCCCTCGCCTGCGAGGAGGCGCACCTTGCGTTTCACGGCCAGGTCGATGAGGGCAGCGGATGGCGCGCGCCGATCGGCGCCGACGAGCAGCGCGTCTCGCAGCACCGTGGAGCCGCGTTCCGGGGTGTACTGCACCACCCGCTGCGTCACCCGTTGCGCGGCGACGGCGCGCGCGACGAGACCCAGCCCGAGGATGAGGAACGCGGGCACGATCCCGATCACGAAGACGGCAGTCAGCACGCGCTCAGTCTAGGGATCCGAGCGGCCTGCTCGGGAGACGCGTCGGAGCGAACCGCTCGTGGCGACGCGCGTACGCGTTCCGAGCGATGTCGGCGGCCGGGCGTACCGTGACTGCCATGACGAAGCAGATGCAGCACAACGCACCGCACCTGGTGATCGACGAGCCGTGTCCGCGCTGCGACTCCCTCGCGGTGCGCGCGATCGTCTACGGCCCGCTCGACTTCGAGGTCGAGGCGGCCGATGTCGCAGGCGCCCTCTCGCTCGTTGATTCGCCCATCTTCGACTGCCGCGAGTGCGGGTTCGAGTGGGGCGCCGCTGTGCGCGACCTGCTCGGCTGAAGTCGGCCTGGCGCCCCGGCGTGGCGAGCGTCTCCAGCGCGATGAAGGCCGCCATCGCGATGAAGAGGCGGAGCGGCCACTGCTGCGGGTCAGGCCGTGCTCGCCGCGCCGACCGCACGCGCACGTGAGTCACCGCTCGCGATGCGAGCCCACACCGTCGCGATGACGACGGCGACCACGGCGACGATCGCCGCGATGCCGGTCATCGTCGACTCCGGTTCATCGGTCAGGCGAGCGATCGCGACCCAGGAGAGCCCCCAGCCGAGCGCGAGGGTCGGGGCGATCCGGCCGCGGTCCCACACCGCGAGTGCGACGCCGATGATGCCGGCGAGTGAGATGACGGCGACCGACCAGGCTTCGGGCGCGATGCCCCAGCCGTCGAAACCGGCTGCGACGAGTGCGGCGGTGATGTTCGCGGCGGTGGCGACGCAGACCCAACCCAGGTAGAGGCCGATCGTGCCGTCGGTCACGATGCCGTCGACCGTCGAGGTCGGCGGCACGGAGCGGCAGACGCGGAAGGCGATGATCAGCACGACCAGCAGCAGGGCGATGACCGGCACGCTCAGCCACAGCAGGTCGAACTGGATGCTGAGGATCCATGCCGCGTTCAGCAGCAATGACGCGGCGATCGGGTAACCGAGGCGGCGGTGCCGCTGCGCTTCCCGCTGCGACGGGAGGAACTGCCAGACGGCATACGCGGCGAGTCCGAGGTAGATGAGCGTCCAGATCGCGAACGCGCTGCCCCCTGGCGCGATGAGTGTGGCGTCCGCCGCGAGCGCCCCGCCCGCGGCATCCTGAATGGGAGTTCCGCCGGCGGCGCCTGACCCGATGAAGGAGCCGATCACCGCCAGAACGGCGCTCACCGCCACGGTGATCTGTCGCACCAGGTCGTTGGGCGTCGCCCCCGTCGTCGCCGATGTCATCATCATCTGCTCCTCCCGTCGTCTGCTGGATCTCGGTCGAATTGGTCCCAGCATAGAACGACGGATCTCGCACCGCGTCGAACTTCCGATTGATGCGTGCAGGTTCTCGATGGGTGCGACGCCGCCGGTGCGCCGCCCCTCCGGCTACTCCTCGACGAGCGCGGCGCGGATGCGCCGCAGGTCTTCCAGGAGCGAGCCGATGAGGATCCAGTGCCCCGACCTCGGCGCGGACACCACGAGGGGTGAGGTCAGCGCGGGCACGGCCGAGGTCATCGGCGCGGGGTCGACATCGGCGAGGTGTACGGCGAGTCGCACGTCGTGAGCGGCCCGCCGCAGCTGCTCGGCGATCGCGCGCACGGTCGGCTCATCGGCCAGCGCGGCGTCGTAGTGGTCGAAGAACGCCCGCGTCATGCCGATCACCTGGGTGACGATGGGGCTCAGACGCTCGAGCAGGGCGCGCATCTCGCCGAGCTCGGTGCGATGCGCCGAGCGACGCGGATTCAGCGTGAGCGATTCCTCGCCCGTCGAGATCGAGGCATCCGCTGCATCTCGCATCGGTCGCATGAGGCGCGCTTCGACCATGAGTCCTTGCAGATCGGCCGCCGACTGCGGGCTCTCGAGGGCGCTCGCGAGGCGCTCGAGGGATGCCGCGAGCTCACCGCCGAGCAGCGACAGGTCGCGGCGCGCCGGGGCGAGTGCAATCGGCGGCACGATCAGCGCATTGACGACGATGCCGATCGCGGCGCCGATGAGCGTCTCGATGATACGAGCGCCGGCGTACTCGGGTGAGGAAGAGCCGAGGGCGAGCACGAGCATCGCGCTGATGGCGACCTGATTCGACGTGCCAGGGGTCATCTTCAGCGACCATGCGACGAGCATCGCGATCATGATCGTCACGAGGATGATCCAGCTGTTCTGCCCGAACACGAGCGAGGCGCCGGTGGCGATCAGCACGCCGAGGATCACGCCGATCGAACGCTCGATCGCCTTGCCGAGCGACTGGTTCACGCTCGGCTGCACCACGAGCAGTGCCGCGATCGCGGCGAATACCGGTAACTGCCCCGGAATCAGCCAGCCTGCGACGAGCCACGCCGCGATCGTCGCGGCCGACGCCTTGGCGACCTGCAGGATGGGCACCCGCTTCGAGGTTCGGAAGGTGCCGGTGATGCCCATGCGACAACGCTAGCCCTGCGGGTGGGGAGGCGCGCCAGCGCCGTCTCGAAACCCGGTGATCGGGCAAGGTTTCGAGACGCTCCTTCGTCGCTCCTCAACCCGCGAGGGGAGGCGCTCCTTCGTCGCTCCTCAACCCGCGAGGGAGCCTCATCGGGGCAGGGAGCGTGGATCGTCTTCCCCGTGCTCGGGCACGTCGGGGTTATCGCGGTCCGACAGCGGATCATGATCGACGACTTCGTCGACGTCGGCGATCGGCACGGAATCAGGAAGGGCGTTCTGCTCAGCGAGCGACGCGGGGGAGGCGCGTCTGAGCGCTGCCGCGGCATCCGTGCCCAGACGCAGCCGTCGCAGAAACCCGCGCACCCATCTCACCTCGCCCACGACGATGCCGCGCCGGAGCGGTTCCTCGACCTCGAGCCCGTAGTACTCGCCGATGAGGTCGACGAACTGGGCTCGTTGAGCCTTCGCGTAGGCGCGGCGCTCACGAGTGAAGGCGATGACCGTCGACCAGCAGATGAGCAGCATCACGATGCTGAACGGCAGCGCGATGATGATCGCCGCCGTCTGCAGGGCCGTGAGTCCGCCGGTCAGCAGCAGCGCGATCGCGAGCAGTGCGGTGATCATGGTGAAGAAGATGCGGATCCACCGCTTGGGGTTGAGCAGGCCGCCCGTGGCGATCATGCCCATCACGAGCGCGCCCGAGTCGGCCGAGGTGACGAAGAAGATCGTGATGAGCAGGATCACGCCGATCGTCAGCACCGGGGTGCCGGGGAGGTAGGTGAGCAGCTGGAAGAGCGCGGCCTCGACGTTCACGCTGCCGTCGGGTTGGGTCAGGGCGCCGGGGTCGGCGAGCTCGATCGCGAGCGCCGAGCCCCCGAGCACCGCGAACCAGAGGATGCCGATGAGCGTCGGCACGAGGATGACGCCGGCGACGAACTGGCGCACGGTGCGGCCCTTCGAGACGCGAGCGATGAAGATGCCGACGAACGGCGCCCACGAGATCCACCAGCCCCAGTAGAACGACGTCCACGACGCCTGCCACTCCTCGCCGGCGGTGCCCTGGAACGCGCTCACGTTGAAGGAGAGGCCGACGAAGTTCTGGATGTACGTACCCATCGACTGCACGAACTCGCGCAGCAGGAACTCGGTCGGCCCCATCACGAGCAGGTACAACACGAGGAGCCCCGCGAGCACCATGTTCGCGGTCGAGAGCCACTTCATGCCCTTCGTGACTCCGGAGAGCACCGACCAGAGCACGAACACCGAGATGACCAGGATGATGATCACTTGCGTGAGCGCGTTCGGCTCGAGGATGCCGGCGATGTCGAGCCCCGCGCTGATCTGCAGCACGCCGAGGCCGAGCGAAGTCGCCACGCCGAAGAGGGTGCCGACGAGCGCCACGACGTCGATGGCATGGCCCCAACCGCCCTCGACGCGCTTGCCGAGCAACGGTTCGAGCGTCCAGCGGATCGAGATCGGCCGGCGTCGGCGGTGGATCGCGTAGGCGAGTCCGAGCCCGACGACGACGTAGATCGACCACGCGTGCACGCCCCAGTGCAAGTAGGTCTGGGCGAGCGCCTCCTGCGCGAGCGCGTCGGGCGGGCCGGTGACCCCCGGTCGCGGCGACACGAAATGGCTGAGTGGCTCGCTCACGCCGTAGAACACGAGCCCGATGCCCATACCCGCGGCGAAGAGCAGTGAGAACCACGCAAGCAACGAGAACTCGGGCTCGTCGTCATCACGGCCGAGTTTGATGTCGCCGAAACGGCTGAATCCGACGAACAGGCTGAACGCCACGAAGAATGCGGCGATGAGCACGTAATACCAGTTGAAGGTGTTGACGATGCCGGTCTGGATCGCGCCGAACATCGCGTCCGCCGCATCCGGGGCGATCAGGACGAACGCGACGAACAGGGCGACGATGACGGCCGCGGGCCAGAACACCCAGCGCTGCACGGGTGGCAGCGACCTGCGAGGGGGCGGTGCCGCCGAGGCATCGTCCGTCGGGGCATCCGTGGTGTTCAGAGGCTGGTCGGTCGGCTCGTTCGGCGTACCGCTCATGCGCAACACGGTAGCGAGGTGGGCGCTCCGCCGCATCGTCCCGCGCCGGACCGGCGCCGGACTCGCCGGACTCGCAAGTGTCGCCGGGCGGGGCTATCGTGACGCGCATGGCCCAGATCGACGCTGACCTCGCACGCCTCGGCACCGAGTTCTGGCAGTGGCGCGCCGTGAACTCGTTCCGCACATCAGACGACATCCCGCGCATCGAGCGGCCCGGCGGCTGGGTGCCGCGGTTCGATCCGGCGACCATCGAGCTGCAGCGAGACGAACTCGCCGTCTTCGTCGAACGTTGGCAGGCGACGGATGCCGCGGGCATGCCGGTTCCCGACCAGGTCGATCACCGGCTGCTGGGCTCGGCGCTCGCACGCGTGCGCTGGGAACTCGACGTGCTCCGCAACTGGGAGCGCGATGCCGTGTTCCTCACGAGCCAGATCCTCGGCCCGTGGTTCGACCTGCTGCTCGCCCCGCCACCGTTCGACGCCGGGCGACAGGCCGATCTGGTCACGGTGCTCACCGCGATTCCACACGCCGTCGAACAGGCGATCGCGAACCTCGAGCGCGTCGGCATCGCCGCCCTCGCTCGGGTGGCCGCGGCCGAACTCGACGGCATCGGGCCGCGCCTCGCCGACTCGGTCGCGGGGCTCGCCCGACATGCCGACGCCGCGACGGCGACCGCGCTCGCCGAGGCGCAGCCTGCTGCGAGTGCAGCGCTCACCAGGTACGCGCAGTGGCTCGAGACATCCGCTGATCGCCTCGGCGCCGAGGTCATCGTGGGCCACGACGCCTTCGTCTGGTACCTGCGTCACGTCGCGCTCGTCGCGGCCGAGCCCGAAGAGCTCGTTCGTGCCGCCCTGCAGGACTACCGGCGGGCCGTGCTCGCCGAGGCGGTCACGCGCAACCGGTACCGTGACGTGCCTGTCCCGCCGCTCGCGCGCGATGTCGCCGCCGAGGTGGCCGACGAAGCCGCACGCGACGCCGAGGTGCGGGCGTTCTACGACCGAGCGGGCCTGCTGAGCCAGCCCGAGACGCTGCGCCACTACTTCTTCTCGAAGTACCCGGCATATCTCGAGCCCGTCGCCTTTCTCGGCGTGACCGACCACCTGGCGAACGAGCGCACGCGCGCCGACGACGCGGTCTCGTACGTGCCCGAACCCGCGGCTGACCTTCCGTACTTCGACGCCGCGAACGCGCGCGACCCACGGCTCGGCATCATCCACGAGGGGGCGCACAGTCAACAGCTCGCCCTTTCGTGGGGGCACCCCCGCGCCATCCGCCGTCACTACGTCGACTCGGTCGCCAACGAGGGCATCGCCCACTACAACGAAGAACTCATGCTCGATGCTGGGCTCTTCGACGATGCGCCGCACTCGCAGACGATCGTGCATAACTTCATGCGGCTGCGGGCACTGCGCGTCGTCGTCGATGTCAACCTCGCGACCGGCGTCTTCGGCCTCGAAGAGGCCATCGACTTCTTCGTGCGGCTCGTGCCGATGGACGTCGAGACAGCCACCGAAGAGACCTCCTACTACGTTGCGACCCCGGGCCTCGCGATGTCGTACCACGTGGGCAAGCTCGAGGTGAAGCGGCTGCTCGCCGACGCCGCAGTCGCCCGCGGCGACGACTTCTCGCTCGGCGAGTTCCATGATGCCGTGTGGCTGAACGGCAACGTACCGGTGTCGTTGCAGCGTTGGGAGCTGCTCGGCGATCGCGGCGACCTCGACGTGCTCGATGCCGCGGGCGACTGGCTCGAGACGTTCCCGGGGTAGGAGCGGGAGCCGCATCGTGCCATGATCGGCCTGTGGCCGACCGACTGATGCTCCTCGACACCGCTTCGCTGTACTTCCGCGCGTTCTACGGCGTGCCCGACTCGATCACCGCGCCAGACGGCACCCCCGTCAACGCCGTGCGCGGGCTGCTCGACATGATCGCGCGCCTCGTCCCCGACTTCGAGGCGACGAACCTCGTCGCATGCTGGGACGACGACTGGCGCCCGGCGTGGAGGGTCGAGCTCATTCCGAGCTACAAAGCGCACCGCGTCGCGCGTGCCGTGCCCGGCGGCGTCGACGTCGAGGAGACCCCACCGGGTCTCATCGTGCAGATTCCGCGCATCCGCGAGGTGCTGGGCCTGCTCGGCATCGCCGTTGTCGGGGCGCCTGAGCACGAGGCCGACGACGTCATCGGCACTCTCGCGACGGGCGCCGAGATGCCCGTCGACGTCGTCACGGGCGATCGCGACCTGTTCCAGCTCGTCGACGACGAGGCAGCCGTGCGGGTCATCTATACCGCTCGCGGCATGAGCAAGCTCGAGGTGCTGACCGATGCCTCGGTTGTCGCGAAGTACGCGGTGCTGCCCCAGCAGTACGTCGACTTCTCGGTCATGCGGGGCGACTCGTCAGACGGGCTGCCCGGCGTTGCGGGCGTCGGTGAGAAGACCGCTGCGTCGCTCTTGCGGGAGTTCGTCGACCTCGACGGGATCAGGGCGGCGGCAGCGGATCCCACGGCGGCGATGTCGGCGAGTGTTCGCGCGAAGTTCGCTGCCGCCTCCGACTATCTCGACGTCGCCCCGACCGTCGTCGAGGTCGTGCGCGACCTCGACCTCGGCGAGTTCGGCTCCCGGCTGCACCCGGTCACGGGAGCGCGCCGTGAAGCCCTCGAAGCGCGCGGTGCCGAGTGGAACCTCGGCGGGTCGGTGTCGCGAGTGCTCGCGGCACTCGACTCCCTGCCGCCCGCCCAGTAGGGCCGCACAGAGAACGGGCCGCCTGACGGTCGATGGTCGATCAGACGACGGATGCTTCGCGGCCGGCCCGTGCTGGCCGACCGAGCAGCATGCGCGCGACGAGTCCGATCACGGCGACGCCGATCGCCGTCGCGAGCGGCGCCACGACGAGACTCGGTTCGGTGAGTGCCATGCGGAACACTCTGACCCCGTAGTCGAGCATCTCACCGGGGTGGCCGGCGAGTACCCGCGTTCCGGCCGCGCTCGACACCGCGGTGATCAGCGCGGGGCCGACCCAGAGCATCGCGAGGCTCGCGATCGCCGCGACGATTCGGCCGACCGTTTCGACTCCGCCCCAAGCGATCGCCGCGCCGACGAGCACCGCCGGCGCCCAGCGAACGGCGTCCCAGAGCCAGGCAGGCTCGCCCGCGAACGCGGGACCCCCCGGCGAGAGGAGCGCGTGCAGCCAGCCGGCCGAGAGGATCGCCGCAACGGTGAGGCCGATGACCGCGCCTGCTCGCGGTGCTCGGGCGACGAGCGAGAGCACGCCGAGTCCGACGACGACCGCGAGGATCGCAACGGCGATGACCGCGGCGAGGTACACGAGCGACCACTGGTCGTCTCGCAGGCCTGCGGCGACGAAGCTGGTGGTCTGGAGGATCGCGACGACATCGACGAGGAGCACGCCGGCGAGCAGCATCATGAACCCGCCGCGCTGAGCACGGGCGCGCGTGGAACGCCCCACGAGCCCGGCGACCGCTGCACCGATGATGATGAGCGTGGCGATGAGCGACAGGGAGTACTGACTGAAGGGCAGCAGCACGATCGGCATCTCATCGGGCAGGGTGTCGGTCGCCCAGAGATTCTGCAGCGGCAGGCGCATGCCCGTGATCAGCCACGGCAGCAGGCCGAGCGCGGCGGAGGCCACGCCGAACAGAAGCAGGTGCCAGCCGCGCAGCGGTCGAGCCTGGCCGGCATCGGTCGCCAGGTACTCGCGGGAGGGCTGCACGTCGGGCGTCGCCTGACTCATTGCCACCTCGTCGTTGGATCGGTGCCGGCCCGGAGCCGGGCGGGTGCGACCACCCTATGCTGCGCGGAGGCCGGAGGTCTCGTTGCGATCCTCCCGGGGCCGACTCGAGATTCGAGTCTCGCTCACCCCTCGCCGAACGCCGACGCGAAGAACGCGAGCTCGTGCTCGGCCGATCGGCGGAACGCCCGACGCATCCGCTCGCGCGTCTCGGGCGTCGCACCCACCGCGAGGCGCGTGACGATGTCGATCGCCTCGCGGTTCGCGACGGCGAACGCGGGGTCGGCGTACGTCGCGAGCCACGAGGCATACGGATGCGCCGTCGTCGTCGCCGCCGTCGCCGTCGCCGCCGCACCGAAGACGCCGGCCGCGAGCCGCTCGCCGAGGTCGACGTAGATCCAGTAGCAGGGCAGTACGGCGGCGGCGAGCACCGCGTAGTCGCTGCGCGCGGCGGTGGCGAGTAGATGATCGAGGTAGGCGGTCGTCGCGGCATCGGGCTCGGCCGCGAATGTCGATGCTCCGGCCGATGCGAGCCACGTCTCGTGCAGCTCGAGCTCACCGACGAGGGAGCCGTGCGCGGCGTTCGCCCAGAACGCCTGCTCCGAGGCATCCGTCGCGAGACGCGAGGCGTCGGCCAGCACGCGTGCGTAGTCGCGCAGGTAGAGGGCGTCCTGCGCGAGATAGTGGAGGAACGCGGGTCGCTCGAGGGTGCCGTCGGCGAGCCCGCGGACGAACGCGAGCCCGTCGATCGCTGAGCGGAGGTCGCCGATCGACGCCCACCACTCCGTCTCGACCTCGGCGGGCGTGGGCGCCGTACGCACCCCGCCACGGGACCAGACCCCGGCGAAGTGGCTGATCGGCCCGTGCCCGCCGCCGACCTCGAGCGCTTCGCCGTGCCGCAGCGATTCGCGCAGCCACCGGCGGGCCTCGACGATGGCGAGGGTCCAATCTCCGAGCTCTGCGCGAAGGCTCGCGATCGCGGAGGAGAGCGAACACCCCGTGCCGTGCGTGGCTGTGGTCTCGATGCGAACGCCCGGGAACTCGACGACCGTGCCGGTCTCGGCGTCGACGAGCGCGTCGGGAGCGTCGTCGCCGTCGAGGTGGCCGCCCTTCGCGAGCACGAGTACGCCGAACTCGCGCGAGACTCGTCGGGCCTGTTCGAGCGCCGCAGGCCAGGTGAGTGCGTGCGGCTCGCCGGCGAGCACGGCGAGTTCATGCAGGTTCGGCGTGATGAGGTGCGCCCGGGGGATGAGCGCGCGGAGTGCCTGCTCGGCGGTCGGGTCGAGCAGTCGGTCGCCGCTCGTCGCGATCATCACGGGGTCGAGTACCACGATCTCGGGCCTCGTGCGCGCGAGCCAATCGTCGACCGTGCCGATGATCTCGGCGTCGGCGAGCATGCCGATCTTCACCGCGTCGATCGTCACGTCGTCGCTGACCGCGTCGAGCTGCTCGGCGAGGAACGACGCCGGCGGCAGGTGCACGCTGCGCACGCCCCGCGTGTTCTGAGCTACGAGCGCGGTCACCGCCGCCATGCCGTAGCCGCCGACGGCGGCGATCGACTTCAGGTCGGCGTGAATGCCCGCACCGCCCGTCGGGTCGGTACCGGCGATGCTGAGCACGCGCGGCACGCGCCGCTCGCTCCGTACGCTGCGGGCGCCGGGCGCGCGGTGCTCTCGCGGGGGCGTGGTGGTGTCGAGCCCGAGGCGAACGGATGTCCCGGCGCCGGCGTCGACCGCTCGGGTGATCGTTTCACTCATCGCCGGGCCGCCGAGTCGCGGCGGTCGCGGGGTGGCGCGGTGGCGCGGTGGCCGCCCAAGCGTCGACGAAGCGCAGCGCAGCGTCGCGGGGATCGGCGGCGGCGCAGATCGCGGACACGAGGGCGACCCCGGCGGCGCCGCCGTCACGGAGCGCCGCGACATCGTCGAGAGTGATGCCGCCGATCGCGACGCACGGCAGCTCGGCCTCGGCCGCGAGTCGGGCGAACCCGTCGACACCGAGTGCCGGCGGATGATCGGGCTTCGTCGCGGTGGGCCGGATCACGCCGACGCCCAGGTAGTCGACCGTGCCACGCGGCATCCGTCGTACGGAATCGAAGTGGGCCGAGGTGTTCGCGGTGAGGCCGACGACGCCGTTCGGTCCGAGCCGCTCACGCGCGATCGCCGCCGCGGCGTCGCCCTGGCCGAGATGCACGCCGTCGACGGGCAAGCCGCTCGCCCGCGCCGCGAGGGCGACGTCGAGCCGGTCGTTCACGAGCAGCGTCGCCCGCCCGTCGATCGCGGCGCACAGCTCTTCGAGCAGCATCAGCAGCTCCGTCGAGGAGCCGAGCTTGTCGCGCAGTTGCACCACTCGTACTCCACCGTCGACGGCATCGGCCACGACCGACGTCACGCCCCGCGGGCCGCAGAGTGCCGCATCGGTGACGAGGTAGACCGAGAGATCGAGCGCCGTGCGCGCCGTCACGACCGCACCGACGTCGAGGGCTCTGCCACGGACGCGAGTTCGGCCGCGACCGCGGTGTACGGGTCAGCGGTGACCTCGACGAGCCGCACCCGGCCCCGCTCGGCGACCTCATCGGCCGACACCTGCGCGAGGGCATCGAGGAACAGCGGTGCGAAGCTGCCCGGTCCGGCGGCGCGCGCTGCCGCGATCTCGGCCGCCACGGTGTAGACGAGCGTCGCTGCGACGGCGCCGGAGAACGCGTCGTCGGCGACCGCGAGAAAGGCCGCGGTGACGGCGCCGAGGGCGCAACCGCCGCCCGTGACCCGGGTGAGCAGCACGTCGCCGTTGGCGACCCGGGCAACCCGCCGGCCGTCGGCGATCAGGTCGATCGGGCCCGACACCGCAACAACGGAGCCGTGCGCCCGGGCGAGGTGAGCCGCGGCATCCGCTGCCGACTCGGTTGAATCGGAGGCGTCGACGCCACGTCCGCCACCGCCGGCGCCGGCGAGGGCGATGACCTCGCTCGCATTGCCGCGGATCACGGTGGGGCGCTGCGCGAGCAGCTCGTGGGCGAACGCGGTGCGCACGGGCAGTCCGCCGACGGCGACGGGGTCGAGCACCCAGGGCGTACCGGCCTCGGATGCCGCGGCCACCGCCTCGCGGGCGGCATCTCGCTGCTCCTCGTGCGGCGTGCCGAGGTTCACGAGCAGCCCCGACGCGATTCGCGCGAAGATCCCGGCCTCGCCACGGATGTCGACCATGGCCGGGGCCGCGTCGAGGGCGAGCAGGGTGTTGGCAGTCACGTTGGTGACGACACTGTTGGTGATGCACTGCACGAGCGGCGTCGCCGCGCGCACGAGGGTCAGGAGCTCGGCGCTGTGCCGGGCAGGGTCGGTTGGCAGACGATCGCTCATCGCGACATCCCTTCGCTAGTTCGAACTAGATCAGGTTCGACGGGTGTGTTCTCAGCCATGCCCGCTTCGTGAAGCGCTGCACGGCACCCCGTGTCACTGCGATGAAGCCTAGCGGTCACCCTGTGACGGTGGGCGACACGGGCATCTCATGCGAAGGATAATGGAGCGGTGAGTTCCGACCCCTCAGTGCCGCCGCCCGCTCCCGCCCTCGAAAGCACGGTGAAGCCGCGCCTGTTCTGGTTCATCGCACTGCTCGCCGTACTCGTGCTGCTCATCGACCAGGGCTCGAAGTGGTGGGCCGAGTCCGCACTCGAGGAGCGGGTGTCCGTTCCGCTGATCGGTGAGCTGATCCGTTTCCAGCTCGTCTACAACCCCGGTGCTGCGTTCTCGATCGGCTCCGACTTCACGTGGGTCTTCGCGATCCTGGCGGGCGTGGGCGTCATCGCCATCATCGCGTTCTCGTGGCCGGTGCGCTCTCGTGGCTGGGCGATCGCGCTCGGACTCCTCCTCGGCGGCGCCACCACCCACCTCGGCGATCGGCTGTTCCGCGAGCCGGGCTTCGGCCGCGGGCATGTCGTCGACTTCATCGGCTACGGCAACCTCTTCATCGGCAACGTGGCCGACATCGCGATCTTCGCCGGTGCCGTGATGGTGCTCGTGCTGACCTTCACGGGCGTGCGGCGCAGCGGCGCCGTCGAGCCGGCTGACGCCCCCGCCGACGCTGAGACGGCTACCGACTCCGACGCGGCTACCGACTCCGACGCGGCTACCGACTCCGACGCGGCTGCCGACTTCGACGCGGCTGCCGAGACGAACACCGGCACCGAGACATCCGCAGAACACCCCTCAGCGACGCTCGATGGTCGACCCGCGGATCACGAGCCGCACGGGCAGGTGGATTCAGACGGAGTGACCGGCCTGGGTCGGTAGCGCGGCAGACGGGGGTGAATGCCGCGTGGAATCCACCCCCGTTCGTTTCGCGCAGTGCTGCTCACTCGCTCGAAGTGCGCGAACCCGCACGACCGCGAATGCGGCGCCGCCGACGGCGATCAGCCCGAGCGCGAGCCAGCTGAGCAGATCGACGAGCGGCGCACCCGTCGAGGCGAGGCCGGCGTCGGCCGCCGATGCTCCCGCCAATCCGGCGGCCCCTGACGCGGCTGAGGCGAGCGTGATCGAGGAACGCGCGACCTCGACGCCGTTGATCGTGACCACGATCGAGTGCGCACCCGCGGGCGTCGCGGCCGGGATCGTGCCGGTGAACGTGAAGCCGCCGTCGGCGGCCGCCGTCGCGGTGCCGAGCGTCTGCGGCGTCGAGTGGAGTTCGACCGAGAAGCCGCCGACGCCCGGTGCCAGACCGGCGCCGACGACCGTGATGTCGCCACCCGGCACGAGGTCACCCGTGACCGAGACCGAGCCCCTGACCGTGGTCGGGTCGACCACGGGCGGACCTTTGACCGTCACGGCGTCCGAGGCCGCCGAGGCGGCCGAGGTGCCGACGGTGTTCCGCGCGGCGACCGTGGCGGTGAAATCGCCGCCGGGCAGCGCCGTGAAGGTGTGCTCCGTCGTGCCGGCCGGCACCGAGACGGGGGAGCCGCCGTTCAGCGCGACCCGGTAGCTCGTGACGGGCGACCCGCCGTCGGCGGGTTCGGCCCACGAGACCGTCACCGAGGTGTCGCGTACTGATGCGTCGGGCGCATCAGGTGCAGAGGGTACGGTCGCGACTGCATCCGACTCACGGGGCAGCTCGCCGAAGAACGTGTCGAGTGCCGCGATTCCCTCGTCGGCGAACGCGAGCTGCGCGGCGAGACCGGCGGGGTCGGGCCGGTCGGCGTAGCGCCCGGGCAGGTCGTTCACGTACCACCACTCGGTCATGTACTCCTTGTAGGTGCCGTCGCCGTTGTCGTGGATCCACTGCTGCACGATCGGTGCGGCCTGGCCGTCGACGGTGCGTCCGCGGTTGTACTCGAGCACGTAGGGCACCTGCAGCTTCTTCGCGGTCGCGAGCGCCTGCTCGCGGTCGCCGCCCGGGTAGAAGTCGACCTGGCCTGAGACGACGGGCACGTACTGTGTGACGAGGTTCGGCAGGTACTGCGTGACGAGGTCGCCGTAGAGGTCGGCGAACTCCGAGCCGGTGTCGCGGATGTGCAGATCGTTGCCCGAGTTGCCGTCGAGTCGCAGGTCGAAGAAGTACACCTTCTCGACGCCGTTCGCGACGGCCTGACGGTTGACTTCCTTCAGGAAGGCACGCGTGTTGTGGCACCAGGTGCCGCCGAAGAAGAGCACGTGGTCGCCGTCGCTCTCGAGGATGTTCACGAGCTCGGGGTACGTGACGGTCTGCACGCGCCAGTCGGCGTCGTCGTCGTCGAGCACCGTCGCGCCGCCGTACTCGGGCTTGCCCTGGTACGCCGTGGCGTGCTTGGCGTTGACGACCTGCTCGTTGAACGTGAACTGGTCGCTCGTGTCGAGCTCGGCCGCCGAGCCGAGCACGGCGGTGACCTCGGCGGTATAGGCGGCGAGTGCGGCGGGGTCTGCGAGCTGCTCCGCCGTGACGGGCGTGGTGATAGCCGAGACGATGCGGTCTTCCACGCCGCCCTCGGTGTGCGACGTGTCGTAGACCAAGAGCGTGGGATCGTCGGTGCCGTCGAAAGGCGTCTGCGTGTCCTTGCCGAGGTACTCGGTCACGAGGCGCGCCCAGAGCGGCGCGACGTCGGCGTTCGTCGTCGAGCGGATGTCGAGGCGGTCGCCGTCGAGTCGCGGGTCGAAGTTGTAGATGCGTTCGACGCCGGCGCCCTTCGCCACCTCGTTGATCGCGCCGATCGTCGCGGCCGTCTGCGGGTCTTCGGGTCCGCCGACGAGGAACGCGAACCGGCCGTCCTGGCCGAGCAGGAACTCGAAGCGCTCGAAGGTCACGCTCTCGTAGACGCTGTCGGGGCCGAGGCCCTCGTAGGCGTCATCGAACCAGTCGACGGTGTCGGTTGTGCCCGGCGCGGGAGCGGCCGCAGCCGGGGCAGCCGCGACTCCGCCGAGCACGGCCGTGCCGGCGATCGCGAGTGCGGTCAGCATCGCTGCCCGCCTCAGGGTGGGGCGGAGGTGGTCGGGCACGTTGCTTCCTTTCGTCGGGAGAGGGGCCGGGCTGGTCATACGGTCACGGATGTCTCGGCGGGCTCGTCGCCCTGGCGGTGGTCACCGTCGACACCGTTCGCCTTGCGGCGGCGCAGGAGCCGCTGGCCGAGCAGGGCGAGTGCGCCCACCGCGACGAGGCCGATGAGGATGCCGCCGCCGGCGAGCCAATCCGGTGCGCCGTTGCTGCTCGAAGCTGCAGCGGATACGGCCGCCTCGGTCGGGGGCTTCGCGGTCGCCGCCGTGATGGTCGCCGACTTCGATGCGCTCGACGCGGCGGACTCGCCGACCGCGTTCGTGGCGACGAGGGTCGCGGTGTAGACCCCTGCGCCCAGCACCGTGAACGTGTGCGAAGTCGCGCCGGCTGCGAGCGGAATCGCGGTGCCCTTGTTGAGCGACAGCTTGTAGCCCGTCACGGGCGAGCCGCCGTCGGCGGGTGCCGCCCAGCTCACGGTGAGCGCTGTGCCTTTGACGCTGAGGAGCGGTGCAGCCGGGGCGAGCGGCGCGGTCGCGGCGACGGCGGCGGGTGCGACGTCGGTGGCCGCTCCCGACTCCGACGGGTTCGACGTGGTGCCGCCTGAGGTACCGGTGTTCGGGTCAGGTGCGGGCGCTGGAGCAGGCGCGGGGGCCGGTGCGGGCGCCGGAGCGGGAGCAGGGGCTGGGGCTGGGGCCGGTGCGGTTCCACCGCCGATCGCGGGCGGCGGGTCTTCCTGGGTGCTGTCGTAGGGGTAGCCGCCGGCGTTCTCGCACGCGCCGAGGTCGAAGTTGATCGAGCAGAGATCGCACACGTCGCCGGCAGCGGAGGCCGGCCCGCTGCCGATGAGCACGAACGTCGGCACGGTGATCGCGAGCACGAGACTCGCGGCGAAGACACGGAGGCGGTTGAGGCCGCGGAGTCGGGGAGTCATAGGGATTCTTCCTTCTGGGAGGCCGCGTCAGCGGTGGGTGGCGAGTTCGGGCTCGTTCTCGAGCTCGTCGCGATGCGTCGCGCGACCGGCGAAGATCTCGTCGTCGAGCGCGCCGGCGCGACGGGCGACGATCGTGGCGCTCGTGGCCGCGGCCGTGACGTTGGCCATGGTGCTCGCGGTGCCGGCGATGGCGCTGATCGGAATGAGCAGCACGAGCACCTCGACGGGCAGCCCCACGGCAGTCAGCACCGCCGTGGCGGTGACGATCGCCGTGCCCGGCACTCCCGCCGTGCCGAGGGAGACGAGCAACCCCAGCACGACGAGCACGACGTAGTCGAGCGGCGTGTATTCGATGCCGAGCGCGTTCACGGTGAACACCGCGACGAGGGTCGGCCAGATGCCGGCGCATCCGGGCATGCCGATGGTCGTGCCGATCGGGGCCGTGAAACCGGCCACCTCGTCGGAGACGCCGATCTTGCGGGTGAGCGTCGAGATCGTGAGCGGCAGGGTGCCGATGCTCGACTGCGTCGTGAAGGCCGTGTACTGGGCGGGCGTGAGCAACCGGAAGAAGCGCAGCGGGTTCACGTCGGCGAACACTCGCAGCAGCACGCCGTTCACGAGGTAGGTATCGACGAAGGCGGCCACGAGCGCGATGACGAGCACCCCGACGAGCGAGAGCGCCGTCTCGATGCGGGCGACCGCTGTCGACGTGGTGACTGCGACGAGTGCGAGCACCGCGTACGGGGTGAGCGCGATGATGAAGCCGACGGCCTTGAAGAGCACGCGGCGCGTGGCATCCACGAATTCCTTGAACGACCGCACCTTCTCGGCGTTCTTGTCGGCGACGATCAGGTACGACACCGCGATGAGCAGGGTGAAGAGGATGATCGCGATGATGTTGTTCGACGAGATGTCGCCGACGACGTTGTGCGGGAAGAGTCCGACGATGACCTCGTCGAGCGGGGCGAGTAGGCCGGTGAGCGCGGAGCTGCCTTTGACGCCCGTGATGTCGAGGTTCGCGCCCTTGCCGATGCCCGTCGCCAGTGCGAGGCCGAGCGTCAGCAGGATCGCGATGAGGTTGGTCGTGAGCAGCCAGAAGACCGAGCTCAGGCCGATCGTGCGCAGCTTCGCGAGGCTGCCGAGCGAGGTGACGCTCGAGAGCACCGAGATGATGATGAGCGGCGCGACGACCGCTGTGATGACGTTGACGTAGATCGAGCCGATCGGGTCGACGTAGTCGAGGTGGCCCTGGAACGCGATGCCGACGCCGATACCGACGACGAGCGCGACGACGGTGAGCAGGGTGAACTTCGCTCCCGCGCGGCGCAGCAGGAAGAGCCCCGCGAAGAGCACGCCGATCAGGGCGAGGGCAGCGACGGAGAGCCAGTCGATGTCAGCCACGGCGCGCTCCGGTGCCGGCCTCGGCGCGGTTGGTTTCGGCGGGCGCGGGCGCAGTTCGGGTTCGGTGCATGGCACGACGCTAGTGATCGCTCGGTGCGATGGGCGGTGCGTGTCGCACTGTGAATGCTCATGACGGCATATGTCGGTCGGAGGGCGCTTTCGGCTCCCTGCCGGCCCCGAACCGGCGACGCCCGTGACGCCGCGTGACGCCGAGTGACGAGGAGTCTGGCGCTGATATGACGCACTGTGTCCTCGACCGAGGCCGGCGTGCGTCTCAGATCGTGACGCCGCTCGGGCCGGGCGTCTCGCCGAACCAGTACGAGGGCGCCGGCAGTTGCGCGCCGATGGACTGCAGGGCGATCGCGGCGAAGGCGTAGATCATGATCGCGATCGTCAGCCCGCCGAGCACCATCGTGGCCCGCACCGCGATGGAGACGGGTACGCCCTCGCGGCGGTAGCGAGGGATCGCCATGAACGCGATCCACATCGACGCGACCGCGAAACCGGTGATCCACACCGTGCGCAGCGCATCGCCCGCGAGCGGTGCGGCGACCGCGAGCACGAGGGAGGCGATCGCCATGAACAAGCCGGTGTACGCGAAGAACCGGGCGAAGCCGATGCCGCCGATGTCATCGTCGCCGGTCCACCACGGCCCGTCGGGTTCGCCCGGCTCTTGCGGTGCGTTCATCCTGCGATCGTATCGACGACGACGAAGCCGCCGGGCAGGGACTCAGCCGAGCGACTGCACGAACTGCCGCACGCGCGCCGCCATCTCGTCGGGCACCTCGGCGACCGTGAAGTGCCCGCCCTCGTCGAGGCGGTCGAATTCTCGCAGGTCGAGGTAGTGCCGACGCACGAGCGACTCGGGATAGGTTGCTTCGTGCCGCTGGATGAAGACGGCAGCGGGCACCGAGTTCGCAGGGATCGGGTCGGGGGTGTCGGCGTCCTCGTAGTACGGGCGGAACGACGAGGCGATCGTCTGGGTGACCCAGTAGATCATCGCCTCGGTGAGGATGCGGTCTCTCGAGATGCGTCGTTCGACGGCGCTCGGATCGCCGGGCGGTGTGTCGCTCCACTCGATGAGTTTCTCGGCGAGCCAGGCGAGCAGACCGGCAGGCGAGTCGTTGAGCGCGAACGCGAGCGTGTCGGGTCTGGTGGCCTGCACGTGGCCGTATGCGCCGTCGTTCTCGTGACGCGCGGCGATGTCGTCGAAGAATGCCCGCTCGGCGGGTGCGGTGAGCTCGGCGCGCTCATCGGAAGTGGGGAAATGCGCGTGCGTGGCGACGATGCCCGCGACGTGCTCGGGGTAGCGCGCCGCGATGAGGTCGCTCACGTTGGCCGTGACGTCTTCGCCGTACGTGAAGTACTGCTCGTAGCCGAGCACCTCGGTCATGAGTGCGTGCATGGTTGCGGCCAGCCGCTTCTCGGTCATCTCACCCGTCGCGTACGGCGAGGAGAATGCGAACCCCGGCAGGCTCGCGACGACGACATGGAAGTCGGGCAGTCGGTCGGCGAAATCGAGCTGCAGGGCGAAGGTGTGCGGCCAGCCGTGCATGACGAGGAGTGCAGGGGCATCCGCTCGCTCTGATCTCAAGTGCGCGAAGTGCACCGAAGCGTCGCCGACCTCGGCGATGAACTGCGGATGCCCGTTGAGCCATGCCTCGCGCGCCCGCCAGTCCCAGACGGCCCACTCGGAGATGAGCTCGCGCAGGTAGCCGGCGGACATTCCCGAAGGCGGGCGCCGCGGCGAATCATCGGGCACCCTGCTGCGCGCGAGGCGGGATCGCAGGTCGTCGATGACCTGGTCTGGGACATGAAGCTCGAAGGGTCGCAACTCGCTCATAGGCCGACGATATGCCGTGCCACCGACATCGACCTTTCGCGAGTTCGGCCCGGTTGTCGATCTCGCGCGATCTCGTTCGACGTCCAGAATGAGAGCGGAGATACCGGCTCTGGAAGGATTCCATCATGCGCACCCTCATCGTCACCGAGTTCATCAGCCTCGACGGCGTCATCGACTCACCCGGCGGCGGCTCGCACCCGCGCGCCGGCTGGACCTTCAAGGACGTACCCTTCGTCGAGGAGGCCTACGAGATCAAGGGCCGCGAGCAGCTCGAAGCGAGCGCGATGCTCATGGGGCGAGTGAGCTACGACGAGTTCGCGCCGGTCTGGCCGTCGATGGAGGACTTCGCCGAGTACAACGCGATGCCGAAGTACGTCGTGTCGTCGACGCTGTCCGACCCTGAGTGGAGCAACACGCGGGTACTGCGGTCGCTCGACGAGGTCGCGAAGCTCAAGGAGGGCGAAGGCGGCCCCATCATCGTGCACGGCAGCGCCACCCTGGCACAGGGCCTCGCCGCGGCCGGTCTCGTCGACCGGTACCACCTGCTCGTGTTTCCGATCCTGCTCGGTGCCGGCAAGCGCCTCTTCGCGAGCGACGGCGACCCCTACACGCGGCTCGACCTCGTGGAGTACGAGGCGTACTCCAACGGTGTCGTCAAGCAGGTGCTCGACGTCGTTCGCTGAGCGCCGACCGGATGTCGCGGCAGCGGGCCCGTCACGGGGCCGCGCTGGAGAGCGCACGCATCCGAGTCAACGCCTCGACCACGTCGACGGCGTCGCGGTCCATGCCCATGAGCGTCTCGGATGCTACGGAGTATTGGAACGGCATGCCCACGAACGCAAGCCCGGGGCATCCTTCGGCGAGACCCCGATGTTCGATGGGCCGACCATCGGAGTCCACGACGCCCTCGATGTCGATCCAGCCGAGGTCGGGGTGCGAGCCCGTGCACCACACGACGGTCGCCGCGTCGATGACGGTGCCGTCGGCGGTGACCGGGCGCCCCGCCTCAACGCGGTCGAGGCGGCCGACCCGCACGACGCCGGCGCGATCGAGTTGTGCGGGCTTGTTGCGCACGAGCATGACGCCGTGGCCGAGGTTCGCGGCCCGCGCCGCACGGCCTTTGGCGGTGTCGATCGTGGTGCGGCGCAGCCGGCCGATGAAGATGCCGCTCATGAGGTTGCCGATCGGGGTGTCGATGTCGACCGGCACGTGCCCCGGATGCCGCCCTGCCAGTGTCACGGCGTGGCCGGCGCGCGCGGCGTCGAGTGCGACATCCGTGCCCGAGTTCGCCGCGCCGACGACGAGCACCGCGCCGTCGGCGAGCTGCTCGGGCCCGCGGTAGCCGATGGAGTGGAGCTGCAGGATCGACGGGTCGAGCGCGCGCGCGAGGGCCGGCACGAGGGGGATGCGGTGCGCCCCCGTTGTCACGATCACCCGGTCGGCGAGCACATCGTCGTCACTGAGCGCGCCGCCGCCGAGCTCGAGGCGGAACCGCCCGTCGGGCCGTCGGGTGAGCGCGGCAACCTTCGATGAGGTGCGCACGGGCAGTTCGAAGTGCCGCGCGTACCGCTCGAGGTAGTCGCCCATCTGGGCGCCGGTCGGGTAGCCGAATCGGCCGACGTCGAGGCGCAGGCCCGGCAGGCTCGCGAAGGGGCGCGGGGTGAACAGCCGCAGCGAACGGTAGCGCTCGCGCCACGATTCCCCGATGCGCGCCTGCTCGTCGAACAGTTCGAAACGCACGCCTCGGTCGGCGAGGCGCTTGCCGACGATGAGCCCCGCGGCGCCGGCGCCGATGACCGCGGTGTCGATGACGGTGGTGGACATTGTGGCCTCCTTTTCCGCGTGACACTACGGATGCCGCGTCGCGGCCGCGTCGGCAGAAATGACCATTTTCGGGGCGGGGCGGGGCGGGGCAGGGCAGGCAGGGCGCCTCGCTCAGCGCGCCGCGTTAAGCCCGTGCTCGAACGCGAACGCCGTCGCGGCCGAGCGGCTTCCGAGCCCGAGCTTGCCGAGGATGTTGCTGACGTGCCGTGCCACCGTGCGCTCGCTGAGGAACAGCTCGTTCGCGATCTGGCGGTTCGAACGCCCGCTCGCGATGAGGCGGAGCACCTCGAGCTCCCGTCGGGTGAGACCGGCGGATGCCGCGGCGCGCTCGCCCCCGACGGCAACCCGTTCGAGTCGGTCGAGGTCGGCGACCGCGCCGAGCCCGGCGAGCACGGTGCGCGCAGCGTCGAACTCGAGTTGCGCCGCTTCCTCGTCGCCGCAGGCCCGGTTCGCGCGGCCGAGCAGCACGCGGGTGATCGCTGCGTCGTACGAAGCCTCGAGTCGTCGCCAGATCGACCAGGATCGGCGCAACAGGGGCAGGGCTCGCTCCGGGGCATCCGTGTCGATCAGGAGTCGCGCCTCGGCCCGGTCGGCCTGCGCCTGCAGGTAGATCGTGCCGAACTGCTCGGCCATGGCGCGCAATTCGGTGCAGGCGCGGCTCGCGACATCCGTCTCGCCGTGCTCGATCTCGAGCTCGACCTGCGCGGCCAGCAGCTCGGCGTGCGTGCCGGGCGCCGGCGCTGCCTCGAGCGCGCGGGCGATGCCGGCTCGCGCAGCAGCGATGCGCCCGCTGTCGCGCCGCAGCAGCGCGAGGCCGGGCTGCACCTCGCGCCCGAGCTCCGAAGCACGCCGGTAGGCCGCATCGGCCTCGGCGCGTCGGCCGACCAGCCGGCAGAGTTCGGCCAGCCCGTAGTAGGCGTGCTCGAGCGTCTCGGCGCGCCGCTCGCGAGCGCAGACGGCTTCGAGCGTGGCGGTGGCCTCGTCCCATTCGCCGAGGAGGCGCAGCACGCCGGCCCGGTGCACGGAGCATTCCCCGCGGAACGGCTCGAGTCCGCGCTGCGCATCGCACCAGTCACTGAGGTCGCGGGTCCACACGCGGGCGCGTTCGATATCCCACCGATCGAGGCAGCTCGCGATGACCGCGCAGTACGCGGGGCCCGCAGCGCGGTCGCTCACCCGGCCCGACGAGATGGCGAGCATGACGCGATCCATGCACGCGAACCCCTCGTCGACGCGGCCACTGCGCACCAGCGACCGCCCGAGTCCCATGGTGGCGAGCAACTCGGTGTCGGCGTCACGGGCGTCACGTGCTAGCGCTACCGCGCGCTCGCCGAGGGCGACGGATGCCTCGACCTCACCCGACGCGAAGGCCCCCGCCGCCCGGCAGAGCGCCGCCGTTGCGTCGCTGTTCGGCGTGTGTTCGGCGAGTTCGCACAGCTCGAACAGCCGCGCCATCCAGGCGCCCGCCCGCACGGCCTCGCCGTAGTCGGCGAGCGTGAAGCCCAGCCAGAACACGCAGCGGATCGCGGCATCCGTCTCACCCTCGTCGAGGTAGGCGAGGTGGGCCGCCCCCCAAGCCTGCTCGCATTCGGCCTCTCGGCCGAGGAACCAGGCCGCCAAGCCCAGGGCGTCGAGTTCAGCGGCGGTGAGATCGGCGCGGCGGGCCGCGAGCTCGTCGTAGTTGGCGACCCAGTCGGTGACCTCCACTGCGCCTGCCGCGGACATGGCGTCAGTATGTGCCCGCGGACGGGGTCGTGACAAGCGCGACCCCGTGAACGATCGTCTTGCCATTGACCCCGCGGCATCCGCTGCACTAACGTTCGAAGGCTGCGCACTCTGCGCGGCATCCCCGGAATCTGGAAGGAAGGTCATGACCGTGTTTCTGCAGCGCACGAACAAGCCCTCCTTCGTCGAGCCCGTGATCGAGCAGCGTGCTCTGTTCACTCAGAGCTATCTGCTCAATCGCGAACTCGACCAGGTTCTCGACCCGGCACACTGACGCCGACGCGGCATTCGCCCCGCGATTCTCGTCACCCCGTGCCGGTCGAGGCCCGGGGTGCTTCTCTGTCTGCGCGCGACGGGGAGCCTCGGGCCCCCGGATCAACGCAACGCACATGCAAGACAGGAAAGGAACATGGAGATCATCACGAAGCGGCTCGTCTCGTGGGCGAGCCTGATCGACGAGAAGACCGTCGAGCAGGCCCGAACCTCGTCGACGATGCCGTTCATCTACCCGCACCTCGCGCTCATGCCCGACGCGCACCTGGGCCTCGGCGCCACGGTGGGGTCGGTCATCCCGACGCTCGGGGCGATCATCGCCGCGGCCGTCGGAGTCGACATCGGCTGCGGCATGATCGCGGTGAAGACGCAGTTCACCGCGTCGGAGCTGCCCGCCGATCGGCGGGCTGTGCGCGAGCAGATCGAGCGCGCCATCCCGCTTTCGGCCGGCAAGCACAACCGGAAGATCGTCGCGTCGGCGGTTCCGCGCATCGCGGAGCTCGAGGCGCTCGCCGAGGCGAAGGGCTTCGACCCGGGGAGCTACGCGGGCAACTGGCGCGAGCAGCTCGGTTCCCTCGGCAGCGGCAACCACTTCATCGAGGTGTCGCTCGACGAGACCGACCGGGTGTGGTTGTTCCTGCACTCGGGAAGCCGGGGCGTGGGCAACAAGATCGCCCAGCACCACATCAGGGTCGCGCAGCGGCTCGCGAAGCAGTGGTGGATCGAGCTGCCCGACCCCGACCTCGCCTACCTCGTCGAGGGCACGCGGGAGTTCACGCGGTACATCGCCGAGCTCCGGTGGGCGCAGCACTTCGCCCTCCTCAACCGGGAGGAGATGATGGACCGCGTCATCCGGCAGGTGAGCGAGTGGGTCGGCGCGCCCGTGGTGGAGAACGAGCGGATCAACTGCCACCACAACTTCACCGAGAGCGAGGTGCACTTCGGCAAGCGCGTGTGGGTCTCCCGCAAGGGGGCGATCCAGGCGGATGCCGGTCGGCCCGGGTTGATCCCCGGTTCGATGGGCACCGCGTCGTACGTCGTCGAGGGACTCGGGCATCCGATGTCGCTGAACTCCTCGCCGCACGGTGCCGGGCGTTCGTTCTCGCGGACGAAGGCCAGGCAGACGTTCACGCACGAGCAGCTGCGTGAGGCCATGGTCGGCATCGAGTTCCGCGACACCGACGCGTTCATCGACGAGATCCCGCAGGCCTACAAGCCGATCGACCAGGTTATGGCCGACGCGGCCGAGCTGGTGACGGTGCGGCACACGCTGCGGCAGCTCGTCAACGTCAAGGGCGACTGAGCGGAGCCGAAGGCGCTGCGGTCGGTGCGAAGTCGCTCAGCGGGATCAGGATCTGTGCGTCTCCGACTCCCACGCGCCTCGAAAATTCCGCAGGCAGTTCACAAATCGCGTATGCCAGTTCCGCCTCACGCTGAGGCGGAACTGGCATACGGTCGGTGCGCCTCCTCGGCGGATCTGTCAGGAGTCGGAGGACTCGGGCGCACTCACCCGCTTCTTCTCGCGCACACAGACCTCTGACCTCTTGCGCCGGACTTCAGACCAGCTCGAGTGCGTCATGAGGAGCTTCGCGGAGGTAGCTCGGGAGCTCCGCGACGCAGCGAGCTCGCCGCGCCGCGACGGCCGAGCTGACGCGATCGATGACGATGCCGATCACCAGGGCGATGGCGATACCGACCAGCGCGGCGAGCAGCGGGTTGCCTGAGAGCCATTTGCCTGCGAACAGCCCGATCGCGACCGAGTACACGGCCCAACTGAGTCCGGCGAGGGCGGAGAGCGGCAGGAACCGCCGGCGCGGCAGGCCGGCGGCCCCGGCGGTGACATTGACGGCGACGCGGCCCACCGGGATGTAGCGAGCGGTGAGGATGAGCACGGTCGCCCGTCTGGCGAGGCCCTCTCGTGCCCACTCGATCGCGCGGCGGGCGGAATCGCGACGCATCCATCGCCAACGATCGAGTCCCACGGTTCGCCCGATCGTGAACGCGATGTTGTCGCCGAGGAACGCACCAGCGGCAGCTGCGAGCACGGCGCCGACGAGCATCGCCCAGTCACCGGTTGCCGCACCCGCGGCGGCAGCGGCGATGACGACCGTCTCGCTCGGTACCGGTGGGAAGAATCCGTCGATGACGCACACGACGAAGATCACCACGTAGACCCATGGCGACTGCACGAGCGAGAGCACGATCTCGGTGAGAAACTCCATGCCTTCGACGCTATGTACGGGGTTGTCGTGAGCGCGTCCCCCCGTCGTCGCATCCGGCCCCGTACCGCGGTATGAGGTTTCCGGCGGCGACGTCACCGTGCGGTACGGCTCGTTCGTCGGCTGAGGCCTCCGCGGGGGCATGGTCGAACCATGGCACGCGTCAACGGAAAGGTCGCACTCATCAGCGGAGGGCCCGAGGCATAGGGGCATCGCACGCCCGCCTGCTCGTCGCCGAAGGGGCGAAGGTCCTCATCGGCGACCTGCTCGACGAGGAGGGCACGGCGCTCGCGACCGAGCTCGGGGCTGACAACGCCCGCTTCGTGCACCTCGACGTCACCGACTATGCCCAGTGGGAAGCCGCAGTGCAGGCCGCAGTCGAGGCGTTCGGCGGACTCGACGTGTCAATCGCGTGTGCATGCAGAATGCATGCAGAATGCATGCACACGCAGCAACCGGCCGAGCGAATGTGCTCGCCCGGCCGATTGCATCTCAATTCACGCGGTCTCGCGTCACGCAGTCTCGCGCCTGCGATGCCTGACCCACATCAGCGCGGCCAGTCCGAACACCAGCAGCCCGAGCGCAGAGCCGACCGCAGCCGAGACCGACGTGCCGGTTGACGCGAGGCCACTTGTGCCCGTACCGCCCTCATCCGGAACGCGCACCGTCACTGCCCACTCCTGATCGATGTCCACCCCGATCGAGTTCGTCGCGAGCAACGCGAGCGCGTGATCGCCTGTCGCGAGGTCGCGAGGAACGACGACGACGAATCGCACCGTTCCATCCGCGTCGGCCACGGCAGTACCGAGCTGTTGCACCTCGGAGTGAATGCTCAGTGATGCGGCGCTCTCTGGCAGGAGACCGGTGACCTCGACGTCGATCGTGGATCCCGCGACCACGACGCCTGGCGCCTTGCCGTCGACCGTCATCACGACTGGCGATGCGGTCGTGGTGGAGGGCATGACGGTGAAGCCCACCTGCGATGAGCTCGAGCCCGACTCGAGCGTCGCGTCATCCGGCACGAAGGTCGCGCTGATACTGAGGTGCCCGACAGCCGTGTCGGACGGGACGTCGATCACGGCGGTTCCGTCGGGCTGCACAGTGGCTTCGCCGAGCTTCGCGGACTCGCTGTCGAACGTCACCTTGCCGTGCGCCACGTCACCGTTCGCGAGCTCGACCGTCGCCGTGAGGTGCGCCGGCTCATCCGTTTGGAATTCCTGAGACGATGCCGAGGCCACCAGCGTGGTCGTGGAGGACATGGCCGGCTCGACGGCGAAGGGAGGAGTCGACAGGCCATTCCCATCGAGGGCCGACGCTGTCAAGATCACCAGCGAGTCCGTCCAGGCCAACGGGTTGACCGAGGCCGGGTTGCCGTCGCGGTCGACCTGCTCCGGCAGTTCACCCAACCAGTTGCTGTTATCCAGGACCCAATTCAAAGCGCCAGTCGATCTGGGCTTGTCTCCCATCTGCGCCCACGCGAGGGCGAAGAAGGCGGTCTCGGGTGTCCACGACGGCCCCTCGAACCCGGTTCCGGGAACGACGCCGCCGTTCGGCTGCACGAGCGCATCCCAGGTCGTCGTCAGTGCAGCGGTCAGATCCGCCGGCGCAGTGTTGAACGGGGGCGCCATGAACGTGACCGCGGAATCACGGCCGTCGGGGTTCTCGGCCGTGCGGGGATAGCCGGCAGGGGCGAACGCATCGGCGATACCGCCGGACAACGCCTCGGCCGCTTGTGCCCACTCCGCCTGGTCGTCACTGTGTCCGCTGATCCTTGCCAGGTCTGCGGATGCGTTCAGCCCCGCGAGCAGAGGAGCGGCCGTGCCGATGTTGGCAGTAGCCGTACCGCTCTCCCAGTAATCGGGCGATGCCGGCGGCAGGCCGGTCTCCGGGTCCAGCGAGGCGGCCACATAGTCGGAGGCCTTCTCCAGGGTCGGGTAGAGCGCTGCAAGTTGCGCGTCACGAGTATTGTTCGGCGCCTTCTGGTACCACTGCCAAACCGACCAGGGCACCCATCCATTCGCGTCGAGTTGCCACTCGCGATTGTCCGGCGTGCCGGCACCGTCGAGTGTCGTGCGCGCCTCCCACGTGCCATCAGCTCGTTGGGTCGATGCGTTGAACTGGAAGATCCTGTACGCCTCATCCAGGTGCCCGGTTGCGACGAACGCCGACGCGATGAAGCTGGAGTCTCGTGGCCACGAATAGGCCCAGATACTGAACCACGCAGCAGCAACCGCACCATTCGCCTGTGTCAGAGCACGCATGGACAGCAGCGCCCGCGCGGACGCCTTCTTCTCGTCGGGGGTGCTTCCCGGGATGGTCCCCGATGCAAGCCAAGCCTTCGAGTCGGCGATCTGCTCGAGTGCGCCAGGATCGTCGGGGCTCACGGTGACGGGATCTGTCGCGCCTTCGGGAAGGTACCGCAACCGACCGTCTGCGAGCTCGAGCACGTTGCTGTCTTCGACGTACGTCGCGCCCCAGCCATCGCGGTTCGAGATCGCCGCCGTCGTCGTGCCGTTGTAATACAGACCCGCCGTGTACTCCTTGGTGACCCAGTCCGGGAGGCCTCGGTAGCACTCGTCCGGGTTGCCGCAGGCTTCGGTGCCGGTGGGATTGATGTGGAATGCCGGGCTGAAGTACGTGTAGATGCTCCAGCCCCCGTAGTACGGCACGTCGTAGTTCCAGCTCGGCAATGACCCTGCCGTATTGAGGCCGTACCACGACACCGACTTGCCGGCCTCGACGCTGGCCTGCAGCACGAGGTAGTACTTCACTCCGGGAGTGATCGTGACGTCGAACGGGAAGTCCACCCAGCCCGAGCCCGATCCGCCCAGATCGTTGACGATGTCCAGCGTCGACGTTGCGACGGAAGTCGTTGGATCGTCCAACGTCGTCCGCAGTTCCGCAGCGACCGATCCGGAGGGAGCACCGACCTCAAGCCAGGTGCTGATCTTCGTGATGTCGCCGTCAGTGACGACGATTTCCTGTGCTGCCGCGTGATCCGGACCGACGAGGCCGAACAGGGCCGATGTGTGCTCTGGTTGACCGGTGTAAGCAGGAAGGGGATCGGCGGACGCCGTTCCGGAGATGGCGATGACGGGAGCGGCGAGCGCAAGCGCAAGCGCGGCCGCCATGATGCGCGGTCTGCGTGCGCTGCCCTTTCCTCTGGTGGGTCGATGGACGAGGTCCAATTTCAACGTATTTCACTCCTGACGGGCTTCATTGCCCAAGCATCGTGGCGTCGGCCGCTGGGGCCGGCGCACCTGAGGCGACGGTTCATAGATGGGTGGAACTTACTTTGTTTAGCATCTGAAGTATTCGGAGCATAGCGCGCACGCAGCCCCGAGCCAGGGGTCGGCGCTGGTCGAGTGGATCGCGCTGCGCGCCGACGGCATCGTCGTTCGCGAGCGCTGACCCCGCCGAGCGCTGACCCCGCCCGCGCTGACCCCGCAGGTCGCCCGAGCCCAGTACTGTCGTGACCGTGACTCTCGTACCTGGCGCCCCGCAGCAGCCCGCCCCGTTCTTGGTTTCGCTCGGCAACATCCACGCGACGCAGCACCACGTGGTGACGCCGGCTGGCGCGTGGCCGATCGCCGAGGTCAACATCTCGACGGCCGATCAGACGCAGGTGACGACCCACACGCCGACCTGGGCGATCGTCATGGTCGTGGTGTTCATCTGGTTCTTCCTGCTGAGCCTGCTGTTCCTGCTTGCGCGCGAGAGCCGCATCTCGGGATTCATCACGGTGACCGTGTGGGGGCCGGGCGGTCAGTCGTACGTCGAGAACATCCCGGTTTTCGATGAGGTGCAGCGTGCCGACGTCTTCAATCGGGCGACGTACCTGCAGTCGCTCATCGGGCAGGAGCGGCACCGGCTCGGTCGGTAGCACGAGCGCAGCGGTTCGCACCGACCGCGCGTGCAGGTGCAGATTTTCGGGAACCCGTTTAGCATCGGAAGCGGCGAGCAGCGCCGATCCCGACCGCAGCGCCGCCTGCCCGACCACCCAGGAGCCCGAGTGACGACGCACGCCGACGACCAGCCGCTGCTCGGGTTCGGGGCGTCAGCGACCGAGCACGCGCCTCGGCCGGGCCGCCGGAGCGCCGATGTCGGAGGCGCACTGCGTCCCCGCCGGATTCCCGTGCCCGACTGGGGGAGGCATCCTTCTTCGCGCGATGTGCAGCGCTACTATCTGTGCAGCGAGGAGCCGAGCGGTGAGTTCGTCGAAGTGATCATCCCGGTCACCGATGCCGGGCGGCGCCGCTACTTCACGACGAGCGACGGCGAGCGCCTCACCGAGGTCGACGAGGACTACTTCCTGCGCCGGGGCGACGGCAACGCCCGCTCGCTGCTCGAACTCGACGCGCGCGAGATGGCTGAGCTCCAGGCCGAACTGAATTTCGTGCGCCCGGTGCTCGGGCGCGACCCGCTGGCCGAGGCTGCTGCACAGGCCGAGGCGGCAAGGGCGGCACAGACCGAGATGACGGATGTTGCGGAGTCGGCGGAAGCCGCGGCGGTGACGGATGTCGCGGAGGCGGCCGAAGCCGCAGAGCAGGCGCCACCGGACGATGCACCGGCCTCGGGCGGTGGATCGATGCCGGAAGCAGAGGTCGCAGAGCTCGAGGATACGGAGCCGGCGGAAGTCCTCGAGCTGCCGTCCCCGGTTCCGGCCCACGCCGTCGCGGAGTGGTTGGATGCCGCGACGATCCCCGAAGTGCCCGTGCTGCCGGCGCCCGAAGAGCCCGACCCGCCGACCCTCGAGGTCGAGGCGGCATCCGAGCCGGGGCTCGACTTCCGTGCGGCCGATGACGATGACGATGACGACGAGATGTACGAGGAGAACGACGTGGTGATGGGAACGAACATGTTCGAACAGGTCGAGCCCGCGGCATCCGTGATGCCCGCCAACGTCACCCCGATGCCCGTCGCGGTGTCGGCCGGCACGTATGCCGCGACACCCGTACCCGCACCTTCACCTGCCGTCGCGCCGGTGCCTGAGCCAGCGCCGGCCGTCGACGCGACCGCGCAGGTGTCGCTTGCGAAGGGCATCGCGTTCGTTGCGCATCGCGGCCAGCTCGACCGGGCCGGCGCCGAGTACATCGATCACCCGGGTCGCGTGGCCGAGCGCTTCGACCCATTCGCCGAGCCCGTGGCGGCCGCGGCGGCATGGCTGCACGATGTGCTCGAAGACACTGCGGTCACTGCGCAGGATCTGCTCGAGGCGGGCGTGCTGCCCGAGATCGTCGGGGTCGTGCAACTGCTCACGCGCACTTCGGATGTCGCGGACGACATGTACTACGCGCGGATCCGCCGCCACCCGGTGGCCCGCCGGGTGAAGCTCGCCGATGTCGACGACAACGCCGCCCCGTGGCGGGCGCGCCGCCTCGACCACGACACGCAGGTGCGCCTCGCTGAGAAGTACCGCCACGCACGCGAGATTCTCGCCGCCGAGTGACGCGGAGCCTCGCCCGCTGAACCTCGGAGGGGTCTCCATCGCAGGCAGGAGCTCTCGGATTCTGTTGCACACGGGAATCGGCAACACGTCCAACACGACGCGTGGATTCAGCGAGCGTCACGCAGCGGCTCACCCCGACGAGCCCGAGCCCCGCGAACCGTTGCGTGCCGGATCGCGCCCGTGGCGGGAGATCGCCAGGAGCAGGCCGTGTCAAGCCCGTCGTGACGCACACTGATGGGGGGTGGAATTCGCCCTCCAGCGGTACGATGTGGGGAGGGGGGAGCACCGATGTCGACACCCGAAGCCCGAGAATCGGATCAGACCCTGATCGGCTCAGTCCAACGCGCGCTGCGGCTGGTCGACATCGTCGCGAACGAGCCACGACCGATGCCTGTGAAGGCGCTCGCCACGGCGAGCGGGCTCACGCCCGGCACCACCTACAACCTGGTGCGCACCCTCGTGCACGAGGGGTATCTCGCCCGCGAACCCGACGGGCTGCTGCTCGGCGATCGGTTCCCGGCATTCCTCTCAGGGGATGCCTCGCACGGAGTGTTCCTCTCGCGCGTGCGCACGGCCCTGCGCGGCGTCACACAAGAGCTCGGCGTCACCGCCTACCTGTCACGATTCGAAGACGGCGAGGTGAACCTCGTCGATATCGTCGACGCCGTGCACAGCCCGCGCCTCGAACTCTGGGTCGGGCTGCACAGCAGTGCGCACGCCACGGCGCTCGGCAAGCAGATCCTGGCGGTGCTGCCCGAGCATGACCGACTCGACTACGTGTCGAGGCATCCGCTCGCCGAGCTCACGCCGCACACCATCAGTGACCGGCGGGTGCTGCTCGATCAGCTCGCGCGTTCGCGCGAGAGCGTCACCGACCGTGAGGAGTACGCGATCGGCTACACGTGCATCGCTGTGCCGGTGAGCGCTGCGGGCGTCACCGCGTCGCTCGCGGTGTCGCTGCCGGCCAACTCCGCCGAGGCTGTCGGCGCCGCCCTCGCGCAAGAGCTGCGCGGCGTGGCGGCCCGGCTCTCGCTGCAGCTCGGCACCGATCGCCTCGGGTAGTCGGGCGCCTGAGTCGGGACCTGGGTCGACGGTGACGATGCCGCGGCAGACGTCCGAGGCATCCGCTGTTCATCATCTGAAAATCCGGCACTGCCGTCGTGAGCCCCGCCCGCGTACTGTACAAGTACGCGCTGGGGGGCGCGTCGCTGCATCGCAGCACACGATCGCATTGCGCGGTCGGCACGGGGGGAGTTTCGGGTTCTTCCTCCGTGCGAGCGATCGGTGAGCGTGGGGGGAAGGTTCGGGTCCTTCCCCCCACGCCACCATCGCTCCTCGGCGCACCGATCGCGGTCGGCGAAGTACTCGGCTACCGTGGCGCCAGACGGATGGGCGGGTCGTGGTCGAGCTGACGTGATCGGTCGACTCAGCAGCCGGGACCGGTCGGGTTGGTGTTGCAGTCGCCGTTCGTGAGTACGGTGTCGAATTGGCCGACGAGTACGCGTTGCGGGTCGCCGGCGACGGTCAGGGTGCCGGAGATGGCCTGCCATCCGGATCCGGCGAACCGGTACTCGGCACGCAGCACGACGTCGAGGGCGACGGTGTACTGGCCGGACTCGGCGAAGACGTGGCTCGTGCCGGTCTGGCTGAACTCGCGCTGACCGAGTTGTGCCCATGTCGCACCCGGTGCGGCGCTCTCGACGGTGCCGCCGTCGCTATGGGACCACCGGTACCCGACCGGTGTGAAGCGCACATCGGCGGGCTGGCCGAGTAGCGTGCCGGGCACGATCTGCACGGATGCCCCGGCGACGAAGTTCGCCGGAAGATCCTCCACAGCCCAACCACCCGGTTCCATGCCGTTGCCCGGCTTCGCCGGCACGAACGACGCGATATCACGCAGCGTGACCGTGACGCCCGAGGCGGGAGCCTCCGGCTCAGGCTCGGTTACTGGCTCCACCCAGCAGAGCTCCACGTTCAGCGGACTGCAATTCTCCGGCATCGCCGCTTCTGGCTCGGGCTGAGTCTCCGGCTTGTGGAAGACCGGGTCCATTGCTTCAGAGTCAACCGGCGCACTAATCGGCGAACCACCTTGGTCATGTTGGCTCCCTCCGTCGATGATCACTTCGAGAATCGCCTCGCCGGGGCCGACATCGGAGTCCACCTTGCACCCAAGGGCGACCGCGACGCTTGAACAGACATCGGTCTGAGAATCCGCGGCTGCTACTCCCATCGCAGGCGGCGTGAGGAGCACCATCACAATGCTGGCCAACAAGGCCGTCAACAGAAGTCGTCGCCAGGCCACTGTTCGATCCGATCGATGAGCAATGTTGTTGGCTCCTCGCTGCTCGACACGAGAAAGGCCTGTGAGGGCACCCGGTTGTCGCGCTCGGCCGGTGTCACGTCGCTGCCGTCTGGGCCAATGATCCTGACGGCGGACACGTCACGGCAGAGGTAGATCGAAACGGACGCGACACCATCCTCCTCACCGCGTTCGACCACCGAGACGGTGTCGAAAGTGCTCTCACCTTCAGCTCGCGCGCCAGCCGTTCGGAACGCTTCGAACTCCTGATGGAGGACCGCCGCGTGCTCGGGAGTTACGTTCGAGTCAATCCGCTCGGGGCTCTGGCCTCCGTCGGCCAGAATTTCATCTGAGGTTGCACTGTAGAGCGCGTGAGCCTCAACCGCAGCGGCAAGAGCCTCCTCATCGGACGCGAAGATCGGCTCAGCGGCTTCCGCTGAAGGAGTCGATGTCGGCGTCGGGTCGCCGCCCGTGCACCCGCTCAGCAACATCGCGAGCGCGCCGATCGCGGCGAACCCGGCGACCGGGTTGCGACGGTGGCGTCGCGCAGAACGAGAGAGGGGCATGGCGAATACCCTAGGCGAGCCCGCGCGCGAGGTGGCCGGTTATCCACAGCAGAGCTCGCGCAACTGCGCGACAGCTCACTCCGGCGGCACGCCGAGGTCGCGCACGAGGTACGCCCAGGGGAACGAGCGGCTGCCCACGATCCGTCCGTCGTCTTCGTAGCGCCGCAACGGACCACGCCAGATCACGCGCTTGTGCTCCCACCAGCTCAGCCATCTCGTCGAACGCGGTGACGGGCCCGAGCCACCAGCCGTCGACCCGGCGCGTGCGATTCCGTGATGTGAGCCAGCCGAGCATCACACCCCGTTCACCATCTGCGCGATGCGTCGCAGGTACTGCTCACGGTCACGCGGGTTCTCGCCGATGCGGGCGCGTTCGGGCAGCCGGCCGTGCACGGGCTCGTCGCCGTCGTACTCCGACCGCAGCGCGCCCTCGCCGCGAGTGAGCCCCGGCAGCGCAGCGCGCAACCGGTCGAGTCGTCGCAGCGGAATTCGGCCGGAGATGACGGCCGCGAAGCGCTCCTCCTCGGTCGTGGTCGGCACGGCCTCGAGTCGGGTGATGGCCGAGAGCACCGAGCCGACGACATCGATCGGCACCTCGAGTTCGAAGCGGTGCATGGGCTCGCAGACGACGGTGCCGGCCCGGGCGAGCGCGTCCATCACCACGAGCGGGGCGAGCGCGCGAAAGTCCGCCCCCGTGCTCGACATCGCCTTCGAGAAGCGCTGGTGGGCGTGGCTCTGGCGCGGCGAGTACCCCGAGTGCGTCATCGTGACGATGCAGTCGGGCACGTCCCAGCCGACGAGTCCCTGCTCGAGCGTTGCTCGAACGGTCTGCTCGGTCGCAGCGAAGAACGCGGGCGGCATGGCCCCGGGCTCGATTCCGAGTCGGAACACGACGCCGCTGCCGGGCGGTGCGGGTTCGACGCGAAGGCCGATCGTCGCGAGAAAGGGGTTGCCCCCGGCCTTGTTGAACTCCACGGCTTCGCCGACACCGGCGAGTCGCTCGACGCACACCACCGTCGACTCGCGAAAACCGACCTCGAGTCCGTAGCGCTCGGCGAGCATCGCCTGGATCACCTCCTTCTGCACCTCGCCCGAGAGCATGACGGTGATCTCGCCGCGCGCATCATCCTGCCGCAGGTCGATGAACGGGTCCTGCTCAGCGAGATCGGCGAGCGCCGAGAACGCCGCGCCCGCGTGTGCCGGCCCGAATTCCACGACCGACTGCAGCATCGGCCGCGCGAGCCCCGCCGCGTCGGCGAGAGCGGTGTGCGATCGTACGCCGATGGCGGCGCCGATCTTCGCGTCGTCGAGTCCGCGCACGAGGGCGATACGGCCGGCAGGCGAGGCATCCGTCTCGACGACCGTGCCGTCTTCAAACGAGCGGATGCCGGTGATCTTGACGCCCTCTCGACCGGCGACGGTGACCCGGTCGCGCACCCGCAGGGTGCCGGCGCGCACGTGCACGAACACTTGCCGGTCGCCGCGATCGTCGCGTTCGATCTTGAACACGGTCGCGGCGAGTTCGGCGTCGGGGTCGCGCTCGGTGCCCGGCAGCAGCTCGCCGAGGCGCGCGAGCAGCTCGCGCACGCCGGCGCCCGTGCGAGCGGATCCGGCGAGAATGCCGTGCACGAGCGCGCGCCGGGAGAGCTCGCCGAATCGCTCGCGCAGCATCACAGGAGGAGGCGTCGCGCCGTTCGCCCATGCGTCGAGCACGCGATCGTCGCGTTCGGCGACGACCTCGAGCATGCCATCGACGGATGCCCCGTGGCGGCGTGCTGTGGCGGACGCACTCGGAGTGCCGGCATCCGTCACACTCGAAAGCATGACGGCTCGCTCGCTGAGCCGGCGGCGGATGTCGGCGACGACGCGTGTCGGGTCGGCACCGGCGCGATCGATCTTGTTGACGAAGAGGATGATGGGCAGGCCGAGCCGCTGGAGGGTGCGCATGAGCACGACGGTCTGCGCCTGCACGCCCTCGACCGCCGACACGACGAGCACCGCGCCGTCGAGCACCGCGAGCGCGCGCTCGACCTCGGCGATGAAGTCGGAGTGACCCGGGGTGTCGATCAGGTTGACGGTGAGCGCGGGGCAGGTTCGGTGCTCGCCGCTGCGGCCGTCGGAGCCTGCGTCGAAGTCGCGGTGGCGGTGGCGGTCGCCGTCGCCGGGCAGCTCGAACGACACGACCGACGAGCGGATCGTGATGCCTCGACGGCGTTCGAGGTCGAGCGAGTCGGTGACGGTCGTGCCGTCGTCGACGCTGCCGGGGTGGTCGAGCACGCCGACCTCGGCGAGGAGGCGCTCAGTAAGAGAGGTCTTGCCGGCATCGACGTGCGCGACGATGCCGAGATTGAGGGTACGCACGAGTGGTCAGGTCCGTTCGGTCGCGGAAGAGGGTGAACGAGGGCGTGACCTGAGGTCGCATTGCCTTGCCCTTTCTCTTCGACGTCTCGTGACGGACTTCGTCGCTCGTGCAGCGACGAGCATCGATGTTACTCGCGCAGCGGTGGGGATGGCAAGGGGCCCCGGGCGGTGAAAGACCTTTAGGCGGAGGTCGCCGGGCGACGCCGCGCGCTGCTCGGGCTGGGTTCGGCAGGCGCGACGCCCTGATCCCGCGCCGGCCTGCCCTCGCCTGCCTCGCGGATCAGCTCATGCAGCTGCGTGAGCGCGCCGGTCGCGGCCGCGAGCGCAGCGCGATCGCGTTCGGGCAGCGCAGCGACGGCATCCATGACGCCAGCGCTCCACGCCTCGGCGATCGCCTCGTGCTCGCGAGCGCCGTCGGGCGTCGCCCAGACGCGCACGACCCGGCGGTCCTCCTCGCTGCTCTCGCGCGTGATGAGTCCGCGGCCCTCGAGGGAGCGGAGCGCGGCCGAGGTGTTCGACTGCCGGAGACCCAGGGTGCGGGCGAGCTCGCCGACGGTGGCACCGGGACCGTCGACGACTTGCTTGAGCAACGCGACCTCGGTCGTCGGGATGGGCCCGACGTGCGCACGCTCGGGAGCCCGCCGGTGGATAGTCCAGGCGAGCTCCCTGAGCGTGGTCGCGACGCGCTGCAGCGACGCGTCCTGCTCGAGCGAGCGCGGTGCGGTTGTGTCACTGCCGTTCGATCCCATTGGGCACAGTGTAGGTCGGCGTGCGACTCGTGCGGGTCAGTACTGCTGCGCGAGGGTGTCGAGCACGACGTTCGTCGCGGTGATGTTGTCGAAGCCGGGCTTCAGGCCCTTCTCCCACTCCGCGATGGCGAGGCAGGTGTCGACGACGAGCTTGCAGCGCTCGTAGCGGCGAGCCGTGTAGGCGTCGAAGGCGTGCTCGTGGTCATCGTGACGCTGCAGTTCCTCGGCGAGCACGATGCCATCCTCGATCGCCTGCGCGGCGCCCTGGCCGAGGTGGGGCGTGACGGTGTGCACAGCGTCGCCGATCAGCACGACACGGCCCTTGTGCCACGGTGCCGGGGCGATGAGCGATTCCTCCGGCCGAAGCACGATGTCGGCATCGGGCTGCAGGAACTCGTCGCGCAGTCTGCCCGTGAGCCAGCCGAAGCCATCGAGGTGCTTCTTCAGCGCCGGGTAGATCTCGTCGCCCTTCGGTCGCTCGTCGCGTGCGTACTCGGCGTTGAAGAAGAAATAGGCGAGGTCCTTGCCGATGGGCACGAAGCCCGCCATGCCGGTCGGGCCGGGTTGCAGGATGATGCGGTCGATCTCGGGCAGCCGGGGCATGTTCAGGCGGAAGGCGCTCTGGCCGATGTAGTAGGGCCGGAGCTGCTCGTCGAGAACGTGCTCGCGCACCTGCGAGCGCACGCCGTCGGCGCCGACGACGAGGTCGTAGCGCTCCGCGGTGCCGTCCTCGTAGCGCACGGTGACGCCATCGCCATCGCCATCGCCATCGCCATCGCCATCCTGCTCGAGGGTGTCGAAGAACGTCGAGTAGCGGATGACGACGCCGACCTCGAGGGCCCGCGCTGTGAGGATCTCGTGCAGTCGCGGGCGGGTGATGCCGTTCATCGCCGGGTACTCCGCACCCTCGATCTTCGTTGCCTTCATGTCGCGGAGCTTGCCGCCGTCGGCGTCGTACATCGAGCCCCACTCGGTGGCGCCGTACCCGTCGGCCATGCACGCATCGGCGCAGCCGATCGCGTCGAGCGCGCGCATCGCGTTCGCGGGCTGGATGATGCCGACGCCGAAGACGGACGAGTGCACGTCCGCTTGCTTCTCGATGACGGTGACGTCGAGTCCTGCGTTGGCACGCAGGGCGATGGCGGTGGCGAGTCCGCCGATGCCTCCGCCGACGACAAGGATGCTGCGGTCGCTCATGTGGAGTTCCTCACATAGGCCCGCCGGCGCACCGTTGCGCCGGTCCGACGGGCTGTCGATGTTTCGATCGACATATATATGGTCACATAAGCAACCACTGCTGAGCATTGCGGACTGCGCAACGTCACGTTGCAACGTCGGGCGCTTCGCGGACTCGCAGTCAGTCGTCGAGGTCGTCGAGGTCGTGAAGGTCGTCGACCCCGTCGAGGATCGCGACGAGGTCGCAGTGCACCAGCGCGCCGCCACCCAACCGCACCGCGATCACGTGGCGGGCCGGCCGATCCTCGGCATCGGGGAACATGGCGAGCCATTCGCGGTTCAACGACTCGCGTTCGCCGGGATCGACGAGGTGCACCGTGAGTTTGATGATGTCGTCGGTGGAGCCGCCGGCGGCCGCCATCACGGCACGGACGAGCCGGAAGACGTTGGCGCATTGCGCGTCGAGGCCCGGCGGCATCGCACCGGTTTCCGGGTCGCGACCGGTCAGTGCCCCGGAATGGACGTGCGCACCGATGCGGCTCGCGGCCGGGATCGGGTTGCGGTGCGAGAAGCCGGGAACATGGATGCTGCGGCGACGGGCCATGTCAGCGCCCCTCACACCACGCGACCCTCGAGCACCACGCGGTTCTCGATCGCGCCGAGCCCCTCGATCTCGGCGCGCACGACATCGCCGTCTTTCAGGAACCGCCCGGTCGGCGCACCGATGCCCGCGGGCGTGCCCGTGGCGAGGATGTCGCCGGGCATGAGCGTCATGACCTGCGTGAGGTAGGCGATCTGCTCGTAGATGTCGTAGATCATGTCGTCGGTCTGAAAGCGCTGCCGCTCTTCACCGTTGACCGTCAGGCACATCCCGAGCGCGAGCGGGTCGCCGATCTCGTCGTCGGTCGTGAGCCAGGGCCCGATCGGACCGTGCGTGTCGAAGGACTTGCCGAGCGTGAACGTGGGGGAGCGCTTCTGCAGCCAGTCCCGCACCGACACGTCGTTGACGACGAGGTACCCTGCGATGACGGAGCGTGCGTCTTCGACCGCGACGTGGCGGCAGCGCCGGCCGATCACCACGCCGAGCTCGATCTCGTAGTCCAGCGCATCAGACACGATCGGCTTCTCGACGTCGTCGAACGGTCCGGTGATGCACGAGACCTGCTTGTTGAACCAGAGCTGGCTCGTCGGCGTCGGGATGCCGGCCGCAGCGGCCTCGATAGCGTGCTCCCGGTAGTTCATGCCGATGCCGAGGAACTTCTGCGGGTCGTCGATGGGCGCCTCGAGCCGGATGTCTGCGATCTGGTGCGTCGGCCCGTTCGCTCCTTCGATTGCGGCGCGCAGCTCGTCGAGGCGGGGCAGGATCGCGCGCAGCGAGGTCCCGACTCCGGGCACGTCGCTGATGTCGGTGACGGTGTCGCCGTTCACCCTGCCGAGCCTGATCGGGCCGTCGCCGCTGCGGTACCGTGCGAGCTTCATAGCGCCTCCTCTCGTGCAGCAGCCCGCTGAGCCGCCGCCTGCTGAGCCGCCGCCTGCTGCGGCAGCGTGTGCTGTTCGGAGGGCAGCGCCCCCCAGGCCTGCTCCGCTGTCGGTGTCAGCTGGAACAGGATGAACCGCCAGCCGAACGGGGCATCCGCCGCTCGCACGAGCACCTGGGTGGCCACGCCGCCGAGCGTGCGCTCACCGCCTTCCTTGGTGCGGAGTCGGTTCTCGAGAGCGCCCGTCATGACGGCGACGTCGCCGATGAGGCGGATGTCGAGGTCGCCCCGTGTCGTGCCGAGGTACGGCCTGCGGGTCGCGACGTGCTCGAGCAATTGCGTCTTCGAGTGCGTCAGGCCGGGGGCGTGGATGTGCACGAGCGTCTCGTCGAAGAGATCGTCGAGCGTCGCGAGGTCGCCGTCGAACAGGGCCTGCAGGCGGCGATCCTCGACCTCGCGCAGTGCCTCGGCTGTCGCGGCGTCCGGCGCGATCACGCGGGTCATCGCACGGCTTCTTCGGCGTCGGTGCTCAGAATTGCGGATGCCGCTGGGCCCGCGGACTCCCAGGTTCGGAACCCGGTCGCCTCCCCGGCCTCGATACCGGGTCGTGGCTGACCGACCAGGCGGTGGTACCCGCTGAAGATCTCGTCCGCCTCGGCCAGCGGCAGTACCTGCTCGATGTCGTCGAACGGCTCACCGTTCGTGCGCTCGGCGACCATGCGGCGAATCACCTCGTAGCCCTCCCCGCGCATCGACATGATGATGCGGTTGACGCCCTCGCGCCGTGCGGCGTCGTAGGCGACGAACGCGGTGTGGGGGTCGTCGTGGGCACTGAGCTGCTCGGCCACGACGCGCGCGTCGAGGAAGGCCTGGCACACGCCATTGCCGCCGCGAGGGTACATTGCGTGCGCGGCGTCGCCGAGGAGCACCACGCGGCCGTCGACCCAGTTGTCGAGCGGTTCGTGGCGGATGAGTGGGAAGAGGTAGACCTCGCGTGCGTCGCTGATGAGCTGCTGGACGTCGACGTAGTCGATGTCGACGCTCTCGTAGAGCGGCACGATGTCATCGACGGAGCCGAGCTGGTTCCAATCCTCGATCGTCTCCTCGCCCTCCTTCTCGACCACCCAGTTGATCAGCTGCATGCCGGTGCCCTCGAAGTCGTCGACGACCGGGTAGACGATCATCGTCGAGATGCGAGGGTCGCCGATGTGCAGGATCGTGTGGCCGTCGCGGATCGGCTCGCGGAGCGTCGTGCCGCGGTACATCGTGATGCCCGAGTAGACCGGTTCCGCCTGGTTCGGGTGCATCTGGCGGCGCACGGGCGACTTGATGCCGTCGGCCGCGATGACGCCGTCGTGCCGCACTTGCTCCGCGCGGCCGTCACGGTGCTCGATGTCGAGCGTGACGCTGGTCGCATCCTGGCGGTAGGCGACCACACGTGCGCCCAGCACGACAGCGTCATCGCCGAGGCGTTCGAGCACGGCGTCGTAGAAGAGCATCTGCAGGGAGCCGCGGTGCACGAAGCGCTGCTCGTGCTCGTAGCCCATGTGCACGCCGCACTTCTCGGCGTAGATCTCCTGGCCGTAGTGGTTGTAGAAGATCGAGTCGACGGCATCGACCGACATGGCGCGGAACTCCTCCAGCAGTCCCAGCTCCTCGATCTCCTTGGCGCCGTAGACCTTGATGTCGACGCCGACGCCGAGGGGCTGCAACTCGGTGACGCTCTCGTAGATGCGCGTGCGGATGCCCTGCTGGTGCAGCCGTAGGGCTGTGACCAGGCCGCCGGGGCCTGCGCCGATGATCGCGATGTCGTGCATGTTGGATCCTCTCTGATGCGCGCGCCTTCGCGCGCCGGTCTTGTCGCGCCGACGCTCAGGCGGCGTTGCGAGCCTCCACGGCGAAGCGCTCGGCCAAAAACTGCCGGGTCGATTGCCAGGAGCGCTCCGACGCGCGTGCGCTGTAGCCGACGCCTGGCGGCATGCCCGGCAAGTCCGATTTCGGGTTCGTGTACGCGTGCCTGGCGCCGCTGTAGAGGTCGATCTCCCAGCCGATGCCCGCGCCGTCGAGGTCCGCCTGGAGTGCTGCGCGTTGCTCGGTCGTCGCCATGGGGTCGGCCGCGCCCGTGCAGACGAGCACGCCGATGCCCGACGTCGCCTCCGACCAGTCGCGCTCGAGCAGGTCGAGACCGCCGTGGATGCTGACCGCGCCGATGATGTCGCCGCCGGTGCGCACGTACTCGAGCGCGCCCGCACCGCCGAAGCAGTAGCCGAGCGCGACGATCCGCGCGGCGTCGACCTCGGGCTGCGCCGCCGCCGTCTGGTGCGCCGCCGCCACGCGCGCCATCCATTCGCCGCGGTCGGCCACCATGGCGCCGATGAGCGGGCCGATGTCCGGGCCGCCCGCCGGAGTGTGCCGGCCGCCCCACACGTCCGCGGCGAACACGGCGTAGCCGAGTTCAGCGTAGCGGTGGGCGTGCGCGATGGCCTCCTCGCCGAGGCCGAACGCATCGTGCAGCAGCAGTACGGTCGGCAGCTCGACCGCGCCCGCGGGCGCGACGAGCAGGCCGGTCATCCCGGTGCCATCGTGGGCGTATTCGATGTCGCGAGCCTCGATGTCGCGAACGGTCAAGACCGGCATTGCGCTCCTTCCGGCGAGCGCAACGGCGGGCGCTTGTCGCGCCGGCTGGTCAGTCGGTCCGAGAGCGCTTGAACCAGTCCGTGATGAACCTGAGGAAGATCTTGACCCGCTCGGGGGTGGCGTCGCCGGGTGCGTGCAAGGCGTACAGCGAGCGCGTCGGCGGGGGCAGATGCGGCAGCACCTCGACCACCTCGGCTGCGCGCGCCGAGTGCTGCACGAGCGTTCGCGGCACATGCCCGATGCCGCATCCGAGCTCGATCATCTGCTCGATGATCGAGTAGGCGTTCGAGGTGAACGCAGGATCCTGCACGCGCAGCCGCGTCGCCTCGTCGCCCTCGCCGAGGTGCCAGACCGGGTCGCCCGTGTGCGTCAGCAGGTCGTGATCGCTGAGCTCCGTCGGCGACGCCGGCGTGCCGCGTCGTTCCAGATAGGTCGAGGATGCCGCCAGCATGAACGGCAGCTCCGTGATGCGCCGTACCTTGACCCGCGAGTCCGATGGATGCCGCGCGTGGAACGCGATGTCGAAGCCCTGGTCGAGGAAGTCGTGCGTGCGGTCGGAGATACCCCCGAGCTGCAGCTTCACGCGGATGCCGGGATGTTCGAGCCGGAACTCGCCGATCGCGAGGCCGAGTTCCTGCAGGCCGATCCACTTCGGGCTGATGATCGACAGCCGGCCCTCGCTCGAGCGTTTGGTCTGCGACAGCGCGGCATCCTGGTCGTCGATCTCCGACAGGATGCGCTCGGCGAACTCCGCGTACTGCTCCCCGTCGAGTGTGAGCGAGACCGACCTGGCCGTGCGGTTCACGAGTCGCACGCCCAATTGGCCCTCGAGGTCGGCGACATGCCGCGACACGAGCGAGGGCGAGATGCTGAGCTCGGCCGCTGCTGCGCTGAACGAGGGCGCATGTGCGACGGAGACGAGCGTCCGCATGACGGCGAACCGGTCCACCAGAACGCTCCTTCGGGTCCATGACGATGCGGATCGCGCTCCGGAGGAGGCTGCCGCACGGGTTCGAAGTATATCGACGCACAATCGCCTCCCTCTGGGTGCGGGCCGCTCCCGGTGTGGAGCGGCGCACGATGACACCCGGCGAAGTCGGGCGTGATTGCAGGCTAGCCACGGGGCGGGCGAGACGGACCCGTGATCTGTGCAAACTAAGCGTGCAGGCCGCAACCTGTCGCCCGCGGCATCCGCAACGTACATTTGCGGCCAGTGCCACTCGCACCGCAGCATCGCCCCACCGCCCCCGCACAGGAAGCCGGACCAATGACGGTCGTCGACATCAATATCCACCACCTGCCCGAGGACCTGTTCTCGAACGAGAAGATCCTGAACGGATTCCTCGGCAGCGCGCCGCGCGGCTTCGGCGAGATCGCCAGGGTCGAGACGATGGAGTCCGGCAAGCGGCACCTCATTCTCGAGAAGCCGGCCGGTCACCAGAACCTCAACTACGTCGAGGGCGACTACTCGGCCGACGCGAAGCTCGCCGCGATGGACGAGGCCGGTGTCGACTACGGCATCATGCGCGTTCCGGTGTGGCAGGAGTGGCTCGATCTCGAGACGTGCAAGGCGGTCAACGACAATGCGTTCTCGATCGCCGAGCGTTCGGGTGGCCGGCTCTTCGCTACCGTCTGCCTCCCGCCGTGGGGCCGCGCCGACATGATCGACGAGCTCAAGCGCTGCGTCGATCGCGGCGCGGTCGGGGTGCAGCTGGCCTGCCACTACGGGCAGCTCTACCTCGACGACGCGGTGTTCGAGCCTTACCTCGAGGTGCTCAACGAGCTCGGGCTGCCAGTGATCGTGCATCACACCCCGCTGCCGGTCGAGTGGCGTTCGGTCGTCGACTACACGAACCTGCGGCGCGAGTACGGCCGCATCATCGACCAGTCGACCGCGGTCGGCCGCGAACTCTTCAGCGGCATGTTCGACCGCTTCCCCAACCTGCGCTTCATCCACACGATGCTCGGGGGCAACTGGTTCGCGAACACCGCCCTGCTCACGCCCCACAAGCCGAACAAGGTCGAGGCGCTGCAGCGCCTCGACCCGACCGGTGGCGAGAAGATCCAGCAGTACCTGCGGGAGAACATCTTCTTCGACCTCACGCACCCGCACTCGTGGGGCAAGACCCAGATCGAGGCTGCACTGCAGATCAACGGCGCCGACCACTACCTCTTCGGCTCCTCGTTCCCCGTCTTCTACAGCTGGATGAGCCAGGGCGTCGAGTTCATGACGAACGAGGTCGAGATCTCTGCGGCAGACCGCGAACTCGTCATGTCGGGCAACGCGAAGCGGATGTTCGACCTGCCCATCTAGAGAGTCCCTCGGTCGTCACCGCGAGGGACGCAGCATCCCGCGGCCGAGCCGCGAACCGAACGTCGCGCGACGAAGCGCAGACAGGAGTGACCGTCCCATGGCCGGTACCACGACGAAGACCTTGCCCGAGACGGCGGTCGTGCAGCGCGTCGACCCGACGCCGCCTGCCCGCTCTTGGCTGGCGGATATTCCGCAACGGTTCGCCGTGATCGGCGTCTGGATCGCCATGGCCGTGCTGTTCGCAGTGCTCCTGCCGCAGACGTTCCTCACCTTCGGCGCATTCCGTGCGATCTTCGGCGGGCAGCAGGCGCTCGTCTTCCTCGCCGCGGCGCTGCTCGTCACGATCATCGTCGGCGAGTTCGTGGACATGTCGGTCGCTGCGAACTTCGGGTTCGCGGCGATCTTCGTGCCCGTGCTCCACACCACGTACGGCTGGAACGTGGGGCTCGCGATCGTCACCGCGATCGTCGCCTCGACACTCGTCGGGATCGTGAACGCCTGGCTCATCGTGAGGGTCGGGGTCAACACGATCGTCGTGACGCTCGGCATGGCGACCGTGCTACTCGGCGTCTCGCTCGGCATCGCGAACATGACCGCGGTGAGCGGGCTGCCCGGCTGGCTCGGCCAGGCGTTGCTCTTCAACCTCCTCGGCCTGCCGATCACGTTCTACCTGGGCCTCGTCCTCATGCTCGCGTTCGCCTACGTGCTCGCCTTCACACCGCTCGGGCGCAACATGCGATTCGTCGGCGCGAATCGCGAGGTGGCGAGGCTCGCCGGCGTGCGCGTGACGCGCATCCGCATGGGCGCATTCGTCGTCGCGGGCCTGATCGCCGGCCTCGGCGGGGTCATCGCCGCATCGGCGACTGGCGGCTTCGACCCGAACGTCGCGAACATGTACCTGTTGCCGATGTTCGCGGCCGTGTTCCTCGGCACCGCCATACTGCAGCCCGGCCGCTTCACCCCGCTCGGCGCGCTCATCGCCGTCTACTTCCTCGCGACGGGCGTGCTCGGCCTGCAGCTGCTGGGCGCCTCGTCGTGGGTCTCGAACGTCTTCTACGGCGGGGTGCTCGTCATCGCCGTCACCCTGTCGACCGTGCTCAGTCGAAGACGCTGAAACCCAGCGGCATCCGCCCTCGACGCAGCATGCCGCAGCACCAGCGATCCCGCTCCATCCGCGATCCCGCTCCCATCCGCACCATCCGCACTCCCGCACCATCCGCTCCTCGCAACGACGCCCAGGAGGCACACCATGCACAGCATCACCAGTTCCATCACCCGACGGTCGCGTCGCTCGCGCGTGCTCGTCGCAGCCGGAGTACTCGGTTCCGCCGCCGTTCTGCTCACCGCCTGTTCGAGCGGCGCGACGGCCGACCCCTCGGCCGCACCCGGCGCGAGCGACGGCTCCTCGTCGGACCTCGAGGCCGCGGTCGCCGCGCTGCTCGAGCCGCGCGACGAGTACCCCGTGCCGAGCGAGCCGACGGGCGACGTCGCCTCGCTCGCCGGCACGACCGTCTACTACGTGCCGCTCACCCAGCAGTCGCCGCAGTTCAACGTCACGGGCGAGGCCGTCACCGAGGCGTTCGCCGCCGTCGACGTCGACGTTCAGATCTGCAACGGCAACGCCACGCCGACCGAGATCGACTCGTGCATCACTCAGGCGACGCAGGCCGACGCGGCCGCGATCATCACCGACGCGATCCCGTACGGCATGGCGTCGAACGCGCTCGACGCTGCGCAGGCCGCCGGCATCCCCGTCGTGCTGAACAACAACTACGAGACGCCCGACCACCCGGCGTCGGAGACGCTGCAGTACGGCCCCGACGCCGCCGTCGACCAGCTCGTCGGCCTCTTCCAGTGGATCGCACTCGACTCGGGTGGCACCGGCACCGTGCTCTTCAACGAAGCGACCGACGGCTCGTCGGCGCTGACCGCCGAAGACGCGCTCGAGCAGGCCAACGAGGTGCTGGCCGACGGTGAGATCGTGGTCAACGAGGTCTCGAGCTCGAACTTCCCGCTCATCCCGTCGTCCACGAGCTCTGCGCTGCTGCAGCATCCCGAGATCGGCTATGTCTTCCCGCAGTTCGCGAACCACCTCCAGCCGACGCAGGGTGGTGTCGAGCAGGCCGGCCGCCTTGCCGACACCAAGGGCGCCGTGAGCGCTGCCCAGCTCGGCGCGCTGCAGCAGATCGACTCCGAGAACTTCCTCTACGCCGCGGCGGGTCAGGCCTCGGTGTTCCAGGGCTGGGTCGCCGCCGACATCGCAATGCGGATGCAGCTGGGCACGGAGCTCCCCGAGTACGAGATCCCGTTCCGGCTCTTCACCCGCGACACGATCGGCGACGTCGAGCTGACCGCCGAGGCCGAGGCATCCGGCGAATGGTTCGGGCCGGCCACGTTCCGTGACGACTTCCTCGCAATCTGGGGCGCTGAGTGACGACCCCGCACTCGCCGGTGGCACGGGCGGCGACGCCCGTGCCACCGGCACCCCGACTTGCGGTGCGGTCGCTGAGCATGACGTTCGGCTCGACCCGCGTGCTGCACGACGTCGACGTCGTCGTCGCCCCGGGCGAGATCCACGGGCTCGTGGGCCAGAACGGTTCGGGCAAGTCGACGTTCGCGAAGGTGCTCACGGGTCTCAACCGCCCCGACGACGGCGCCGTGGTCGCGATCGACGGCTCTCCGTTGCCGCTGCCGATCCAGCCCCACCAGGCGCGCGATTACGGGATGTCGGTCGTGCACCAGAACCTCGGGCTCATCCCTGACATGACCGTGCTCGAGAACATGCGGATGGGCCGCCTCGAGGGCCACGGCCTCTTCCGCCGCATCGACTGGGCGAAGGAGCGCGCCGAGGCGATGCTCGCCTTCGAACGCATCGGCCGGCTCGTGCCGCTCGATTCTCGGGTGTCATCGCTCAGCGAGGAGGACCGCACGGCGGTCGCGATCGCCCGGGTGCTGCAGGATGCCACGCCTGGCGCCGGCCTCATCATCTTCGACGAGTCGACGCGTGCGCTCGGTCGCCGCGCCCTCGAGAGCTTCTATCAAGACCTCGACGACATCGTCGCGACCGGCACCTCGGTGCTGCTCATCACGCACCGTCTCGAGGAGATCGTCGACGGCGCCGACAGCGTCACGGTGCTGCGCGACGGACGGGTCGTCGAGTCCGCACGGCCCGTCGAGGGGCTCAGCGAGGCCGAGCTCACCACGCTCATCCTCGGCCGCACGATCATCGACCTCGGGGAGCGGATCGTCCACGAGCGCCGCGACGACACCCCGGTGCTGCGCGTCGACGGCCTCACCGGGCTGCGGTTGCACGACCTCGCGTTCTCCCTGCATCAGGGCGAGGTGCTCGGCATCACCGGCATCGGCGGCTCGGCCTACGACGACGTGCCCTACCTGCTCGCGGGCGTCACGCCGGCCGAGGCGGGCACGATCCAACTGCCGGGCGAGACGATCGAGCTCTCGGGGCTCCACCCGGCCCGAGCCATCGAGCACGGCATCGCGATCGTGCCGCAGGGCCGCGAGCACGCCGGCCTCGCGATGAGCGAGACCGTGCTCGAGAATGCGGCGTTCCCACAGTCCGCTCGTCGGCGCCCGTTCTCGCGGCTGCAGCTCGCGGCGGAGCGCGCACAGGTCGACGAATGGATCGAACGGCTCGACGTGCGCCCGCCGCGCGCCGACGCGATCGTCGGCACCTTCAGCGGCGGCAACGCCCAGAAAGTCTTCATCTCGAAGTGGCTTGCCACAGACCCGCGGATGCTGCTGCTGCACGAGCCCACGCAGGCGGTCGACGTCGGTGCCCGTCAGACGATCGTCGAGGCGGTGCGCTCCGCCGCGAGAGATCGCTTCGTCATCGTCGCCGGCTCCGACGAGAATGAGCTCGCGCTCCTTTGCGATCGCGTGCTCGTGCTCGTCGACGGTCGCATCGACCAGGAGCTTACGGGCGAGCTGTCGCCCGACCGCATCGTGGAGGCGATCTACTCGGGCAGCACCCGCGCGAAGCTCCGCGACCGCACGCTCACGCACGACAAGCACGACAGGAAGGCACGATCGTGACAACACGTGACGAACAGCTCGACGGTTTCTTCTCCACCGCGCGGGTCACCGGGCGCGACGAGGCGATCGAGCTCGCGGGCACCGACTTCCGCCGGTTCCTCTACGACCACGACGACGAGACGCTCGCGCCGTGGCGGGGCATGGGCTACCAGGAGTTCTCCGACGCGCGCCGCGACGACCGGTTCCTGCAGGCGTTGCTCGACGAGTGGAACGCGCAGCTCGACGAGCCGTTCGCGGGTGTCACCTCCGATGGAGTCGTGCGCCCCGGCCTCTACGAGCTGGCCGAACGAGGCGACGACGCCGATCTCGTCGCGGTGGCCGAGCGTGCGCTCGCGACGTTGACCGACGAGCAGCGCGCGGCATTCCGGCATCCGCTCGACTCGAAGGAGTGGCGAGCCTGGAGCAATCCCGAGTTCGTCTTCCACCGTGTCGGGCTGCGACTCGAAGACCTCGGCGACGAGCAGTCGGCGGCGGTCCTCACGCTCATCGAGGCATCGCTGAGCCCCGAGGGCTACGAGCGGGTGCGCGAGGCGATGGAACTCAACGGATTCCTCGGCGAACTCGTCGACCTGCCGACGATCTTGAACGACCGCAGCTACTGGGTCGCGCTCTACGGCGATCCGGCCTCGGGCGGCGCATGGGGCTGGCAGCTGTTCGGGCACCACGTGGCCGTGCACTTCGTCACCGTCGCCGGTCGTCACGTCGTCGCACCGGTCTTCATCGGCGCAGAACCCGCGCTCTCCGACGGCGAGCGGCCGCCGATCTTCGAGGCGCGCGAAGAGATCGCCCTCGAGCTCGCGGCCTCGCTCACCGACGAGCAGCGCGCCGCGGCCGTCGTCTACGCCTCAGTGCTCGACCCCAAGATGCCGACCGACCGTCTGCACCCGGCCGACGAGCGTCACGTCGCCGGAGCGTTCCAAGACAACCGGCTCATCCCGTACGAGGGCATCTCGGCCTACGACCTCGACGACGAGCAGTGGGCACTCCTGCTCGACCTCGTCGAAGACGCCCTGCTGCTGCTTCGGACTGACCAGCGCCGGTTGACGCTCGCCGACATCGTGGAGCACCGCGACGAGACGTGGTTCGCCTGGTACGGCGGCACGGATGGCACGCAGCCGTTCTACTTCCGTATCCAGAGCCCGGTGATCGTCACCGAACTCGACCACCATGCCGGGGTATGGCTGAACAACCGGGTGCCGCAGCGCTTCCACGTGCATTCGACCCTCCGGCTGCCCAACGGCAACGACTACGGCCGCGCGTACATCGACCAGTGGCGTGCGCGACGCGGCGCCGCGCAGCCCTGACACGCTGCGCAGCCCTGAAACACCTGACCCACCTGACCCACCCTGCACCGCGCCACGAGGAGCCCACATGCTGCCCAGCACGAACTTCGATCCGCCGTTCGCGATCACACGCGCCAGCCACGTCTCGCTCGCCGTCACCGATCTCGAGGCGAGCCGGGACTTCTACCGCGACGTCATCGGGCTCGTCGTGACCGAGGAGACCGATGACACCGTGTACCTGCGCGGGCTCGAGGAGTCGTCGCATCACTCGCTCGTGCTCGAGCGCGGCGACGAGGCGAAGGCCCTGCGCGTGGGCCTGCGGGTGCGGGAGGACCGCGACATCCGCTCGGCTGAAGTCTGGTGCCGGTCGAACGGTGTCGAGCACGAACGTGTCGAACGACCGCATCAGGGGCCGACGCTGCAGTTCACCGACGCGGTCGGCACGCGCATGGAGCTCACCTCGTCGATGACGCAGGTGCCGCGCAAGATGCAGGAGTTCCACGAGTTCGTCGCGGGTGCACCGCAGCGCCTCGACCACTTCCAGTGCGTCACCTACGACGTGCAGGCGGCGACCGGCTTCTGGACCGGCCTCGGCATGCGCATGTCGGAGTACACGGCGACCGATGGCACCGACGAGCTGTGGGGCACGTGGATGGAGGTCAAGGGCAACACCCATGACCTCGTGTTCACCAACGGCCGCGGCCCGCGGCTGCACCACTTCGCCTACACGGTGCCCGATGCGACCTCACTGCTGCATGCGGCGGATGTCGCGGGCTCCCTCGGCTTCGGCGACGAGATCGACCGCGGCCCCGGCCGCCACGGCATCTCGAACGCGCTGTTCCTCTACCTGCGTGACCCAGACCAGCACCGCATCGAACTCTTCACCACGCACTACCAGTTCATCGACCTCGAGGAGGAGCCGATTCGCTGGGATGTGAGCAACCCCCGGCGCGCGCAGCTGTGGGGCATGCCGGCCTCGCGCCGCTGGTTCTTCGAGGCGAGTGAGTTCCCGGGTGCCGAGGTGTGCGAGCCGAAGCTGCAGGCGTCGCCCGCGACGCTCGAAGACGTGCTCGGCCTGCACTGAGGTCGCTTCAGCCACGGGCGAGCCCACAGCTGAGCCCGGCGGCCGATGCCCGCCTCAGAACGGCCAGATGAGCGGAACCCAGAACACCGCGACGAGCAGGTAGGCCAGCGCGAGCGGAATGCCCAGGCGCCAGTAGTCACCGAAACGGTACCCTCCGGGCTCCATCACCATGAGGTTCACGGGCGTGGCGATCGGCGTGACGAAGGCGGCCGCGCCGGCGACGGTCAGCGCCATCATGAAGGGTTGCACCGAGGCGTCCAGGGTGGCCGCGATCGAGACCGCGATGGGCAGCACGATGAGCACGGTCGCGGTGTTGCTGATCACCTGCCCGAGCACGAGCGTGAGCGCGCACAGTGCCAGTAGGGCGAAGTGCGGGCTCGTCGTTCCGACGATGCCGAGCAGCCAGCTCGCAACGAGTTCTGCGGCGCCGGTCTCGTTGAACGCGGTCGAGAGGGGGATCAGCCCGGCGACGAGCACGACCGTGTTCCACTGGATCGAGCGGTACATCTGCGGCACGGTGAGCACGCGCGAGAGCACGAGTGCACCCGCCGCGAGCAGCCCGGCGACGACCGGCGGCACCAGCCCTGTCGCGAGCAGCACCACCATGAGCCCGAGGATGACGATGGCGCGCTTGGCGCCGCGGCCGAGCGGCACGGCCCGGCGCAGCGACTGCGGCGCAGTGACCGGGATGACCCCGGGCAGTCGCACATATCGCTCGAGGGCATCCCATGGGCCGCGCACGAGCAGTGAGTCGCCGGGGCGGAGCGCCTCGGGGTCGTCATCGGGGGCCGGCACCGAAGGGCGCTCGCCCGTGCGCCGGATCGCGATGATCACGAGGTTCTCGCGCAGCGTGGTCATGCCCGGGAACACCTTGCGGCCGATGTACATCGAGCGCGGGGTGATCATCACCTCGGCGACCCCCTCGTCGGGCGTGTAGAAGGTGTCGGTCTCGAGGCTCACGTCGTAGCTGCGGCGAAGATCCTGCGCCACGGCCTCGGGATCAGTGGGAACGTTGTCGGCGAGCTGGTCGGCCTTCCGCTCGGGCAGCCGACCGCCGAACGCGACGAAGATCGCGATGCTGAGCGCGAGCAGCGGAAGCCCCGCCAACGCGAACTCGAAGTACCCGAATGTGCGGCCGCCGGCGTTGGCCGCGGCATCCGACACGATGACGTTCACGGGGGTGCCGGTCAGGGCGAGCAGTGACCCGGCGTGCGACGAGAATGCGAGCGGGATGAGCAGTCGCGACGGCGCGATGCCGGCCTTGAGAGCCACGATGACGACCACGGGCAGTAGCGCGGCGACGGCACCGTTCAGGCTGATGAACGCGGTCAGCACCGCCACCATGAGTGCGATGACGACGGTGAGCCGCCGTCGGGAGGTGCCGGCGCGGCCGATCACCTGTTGGCCCGCCCAGGCGGTCACGCCCGTGGCATCGAGCGACTCGCTCACGACGAACAGCGACGCGATGAAGATGACGGTCGAATCCCCGAAGCCGGCAAGCGCCTGCGGGAGGGTGATCACGCCCGTCGCCCACAGTGCGAGCGCGACGCCGACGGCGACGAGACCGATCGGGATGCGACCGCTCACGAATGCGACGATCGCCAGCGCCAGAATGACGAACGTCGCGACGATCGGGTCTACCATACTTCGAAGCTAGAGCATCAGGCAGCCAGACGGATGCCTCTGAGCCCGCCTCGATTCGCGGCGCGGCGACGCTGCTCGGGGATCTCAGGACCCTTCGCCGCATCGACCGTCTGACCGCCCGCGGCTCGCCCCGTCTCGAAATCTGTTGCTGCGGCGAACCGTCGTGACCGCTACCTTTGACCCTGAGACCGGCCTCCTGGGCCGCGGGGCGCACGACGTTGTGCGGCTCGCCCGTCGGAGGGCATCGATCGCCGAAGAAGCGAGAGAGGGCATTACCGATGAGAACCGCACACCGACCCGTGCGCTGGCGCCGACGCGCGCTCGCCGCAGCCGGAGCACTGCTGCTCGGCGCCTCCCTGGTGACGGCCACGGCCGCCGCCGCAGAAGACGACCCGCGCATCGACCTTCCGCCGGGCTACCTCGGCGCACAGACGGCGACCAGCAACATCGAGTTGCTCGCGAGCCTGCCACGCGTCGCTCCGTTCGACGCACCTCCCGGCAACTTCGGTTTCGTGAACTCCGATCTGGCGTTCACGGGTGACAATGCCATCGTCGGCAACTTCAACGGCTTCCAGGTCTACGACGTGTCGGATGCCGCGGCGCCGGCGTTGCGCGGTTCATTCGTGTGCCCCGGCGGCCAGGGTGACGTGTCGGTCTACGGCGACCTGCTCTTCATGTCGGTCGAGGAGACGCGCGGCCGCATCGACTGCGGAACGCAGGGTGCGCCCGGTGCGGTGAACGCCGAGCGCTTCCGCGGCGTGCGCATCTTCGACATCAGCGACATCGACAACCCGGTGCAGCTGCCGGGCGTGCAGACCTGTCGAGGGTCGCACACGCACACGCTCGTGAGCGACCCCGATGACCCCGGCAACGTCTACATCTACAACTCGGGCACCTCGGGCGTGCGCCCGGCGCTCGAACTTCCGGGTTGCGAGAACGCCGCACTGACGACCGACCCGGTGACCACGGGTAATCCGACGCAGTGGCGCATCGATGTCATCCAGGTGCCGCTCGACGAGCCTGCCTCGGCCGCGGTCGTCAACCAGCCGAGGATCTTCACCGATGAGAGCACGGGTGCGTTCAACGGCCTGCAGAACACCCTGCCCGGGTCGGCGCTGCACCCGAGCGGCACGGTGTACAGCCCCACACCCAACACCAACACGTGCCACGACATCACCGCGTTCCCCGAGATCGGGCTCGCCGCGGGCGCGTGCCAGGGCAACGGCATCTTGTTGGACATCTCCGACCCGGTGAATCCGGTTCGGCTCGATGCGGTCTCCGACGTGAACTACTCGTACTGGCACTCGGCGACGTTCAACAATGACGGCACCAAGGTCGTGTTCACCGATGAGTGGGGCGGCGGCACGGCGGCACGTTGCCGTGTGACCGACCAGCCGGAGTGGGGCGCCAATGCGCTCTTCGACATCGTCGACGGCAAGCTGGAGTTCAAGAGCTACTACAAGCTGCCCGTTCCGCAGACCGCGCAAGAGAACTGCGTGGCCCACAACGGCTCGATCATCCCCGTGCCCGGTCGCGACATCATGGTGCAGGCCTGGTACCAGGGCGGTCTGTCGATCATCGACTTCACCGATACGGCGAACCCGACCGAGATCGCCTTCCTCGATCGCGGACCGGTCAACACCCCGAACCCGGCGGGACTGAACCTCGGCGGGTACTGGTCGACCTACTGGTACAACGGCAACGTGCTCGGCAGCGAGATCGCGCGCGGCTTCGAGAGCCTCGCGCTCACGGCGAGCGGTCAGTTGTCGGCGAACGAGATCGCCGCCGCGGGCGAGATCGAGCTCGACGAGTTCAACGCGCAGTTGCAGACGATGCTCGTGCATGCGCCGAGCTTCGCCGTGGCGCGGTCGTACATCGACCAGGCCGAGCGTGACGGCAGCCTGAGCGGCAAGGCCCTGGAGCAAGTGCGCAAGCACGTCGACAAGGCCGAGAAGCTTGCTGATGGGCCTGCCAGCGGCAATGCCGTCGTCGCGCAACTCGACAACGCCGCCCGCAAGTCGGGCGCCGGGGCTGACTCGGCGGTCGTGCAGGCGCTCAACGCACTGGCCGCAACCTTCGGCTGAAGTGCGTCGGGAGGCCGCTGAGCGGTCTCCCGACGATGAGGTGCCCGGCGGTCCATGGCCGCCGGGCACCTCATCGTCGTGTGGCGATCGGCAGGCGGGGTACCTCGGGAATCAGGACGAGCGATCGGCGAGCAGCTGCTGCATCCGTGCTATCTCAACGCTCTGGTCTGATTCGACATGACGAGCGAACTGGTCGATCTGGGACTCATGCCCGCCACCGGCGGCATAGAGCTCGCCGACCATCTGCACAGCGCCCTGGTGGTGCTGGATCATGTACTCGAGGAACAGCCGCTCGAACTCCGCGCCCGTGGCCGCCTCGAGGCCGGCGAGTTGCTCGTCGGTGAGCATGCCCGGCATCGCATGAGCGTCGCCGTCGTGTCCGTCATGGCCTGCACGGGCATCGTTCAGCGGCACGACGCGATCTTGGAGCCACTGAGTGATGAGCTCCATCTCATCCTCCTGGCTGATTTTCATGCGTTCAGCGAGCAGCCGGATGTCGCGGTCGTCGGTGCGCTCGTCGACGAACCCGGTCATCGTGATGGCCTGGTTGTGGTGCTCGATCATGTCGAGCATGAACTGCGAATCGGCCTCGACGTGCTTCGGCGACTCGAGCCGCAGGGCCTCGTCGGGCCCGAGCGTCCGGTTCTCCTCGCCGGGCGCTCCGAGCTGCACGACGGGGCCGGTCGGCGTGGCGCGCTCGGGGCCCGCCGTGCATGCCGCCAGCCCGAGCGCGAGCACGACCACCGCTCCGACCCGGCAGGATCGCTCCATCGCCGTCATCCACGTACCTCGTCTTCGTCGAAGGGCACAGGGCGAGCGCCGTTATGCAGATCGATTGCGCGGCACCGCGTTCACCGTCCATCTAACTCGATGCGTTGGTCGTTGGGAACTTCGCCGACTGGTTCGCTCAGCCGGCGTCGTCGCCTGAACCGGCGTCGACCGCGTTGATCAGCGCGTCGACGGCGGTCAGCAGGTTGTGCAAGGCCTGCCGTTCAACCGAATCTTCGTGCAGCTTCTGGATGTCGAAACTCGCGAGGCTCGCTGCCTCTCGAGCCTGCGAAAGTGCTGCCTGTGCTTCGAATTCGGCCACGGTCCGTCCCCATTCGTGTCGAGACGACGGCCGAGCGTCGTCGTCCCGATCCACGGTACTCCTCGCCGCATCGGGAGTATATGGATGCCGCGTTGCCGCAACCGGCAACGCCGCATCCGCTGCCCCATCAGCAGCCTCCCCGCGCGGCCCATAAGATCGAAGACATGGCCGGATTCTGGGGCAAGCGCAAACGCGACAATGATGAACTCCAAGCCCAGGATGCCGACCTGGCGAAGCGGGCCGGCAGCGCCCTCGTCGCCGCCGACGAGCGCGTGCGCCTCACCACCGACGAACTCGTCTTCGCCGAGGCCGAGCTGGGGCACGACGCGACCACGGAGCTGAGCGAGGCGCTCGTCGCGGTGCGGCAGCACTTGGGCGAGGCGTTCCAGTTGAACCAGCTCAATCACGATGAGATTCCCGACACCGTCGAGGAGTTGCGGACCCGCAACGCACGCATCGTGCAGTTGTGCGATTGGGCAGAAAATTTGCTCGACGAGCGCACCTCGGCCCTCGCCGAGAAGATCGCGCGTGCGCGCAGGGCTCCCGAGATCATCGCCGGCGTGCGAGCGGATGCCGCGCGCCTGCGATCGCGCATCCCCCAGGCCCGCGATACCAACGAACGACTTGGCACCCGCTATTCGCGAGAGGCGCTCGCCCAGGTGGAGTCCAACCCCGCCGAGGCCGATCAGCTGCTCGGTTTCGCCGAGCACAGTGCGGGCGTGGCCGAGCGGCGGCGTGAGGCCGGTCAGCGCGAGCAGGCCAATCTCGCTCTCGAGGCGTCGACGGAATCGGTGCGCCGGGCGGCGACGCTGCTCGATGCGGTGGAGACCTTCGAGGTCGAGGCGCTGCGGGCAGAGTCGACGTTGGCGGCGATCGTCGAGGATTCCCGCGGGGACCTCGTCGTCGCGCTCAAGGAGCCGCACAGTGCCGGGGTCACGACCGCGGTCGCCGCGCTGCAGGCGGCCCTCGCCTCCCTCCCGCCGGCCGGTGTCAACACCGACCCATTCGCCCAGCTGAGTAGCCTGCGCGAGGCGAACTCGGGGCTGGATGCCGCGATCGCGGCCGCCCGTGAGCGCGCCGCGCGCCCGATTCCGCCGCTGGCGCACGTGCGCCACGCCATCGACGACGCCGACCGGCAGCTCGCGGTTGCTCGGGATGTCATCGCCGGCCATCGCGGCTGGATCGGTGCCGATGCTCGCACTCGACTCGCCGAAGCGGAGCGCATCCGGATCGACCTCGACCGTTACCTCGGCACCTCCGCGGCGGCCGTCACCATCATCGATGAGGATCACCGAGAGCAGGCAATGGCGATGGCCCGCCGCGTCGCGTACCTCGCGGGCGAGGCGCTGCAGCTCGCACAGCGCGACATCGACTCGTCACGGCCGCAGGATCCCGGGCAGTGGGGCGGTGGCTCCGACTGGGGCGGCGGCGGTCGACGCGGCAGCGGTGGAGGCGACATGATGGGCGGCATCCTCGGCGGCCTGGTCATCGGCAGCCTCCTCGACGGCATGTTCGACTGAACGATCACGAGCGCGATCGTCAGTCTCTGGGGTTTGTCTCGCAAGCATCAAGCACTGCGTCAGCTACCGATGATCCGCCCGTTGCAGCGCGAGTTTGAGTCGCTCCAAGCCGCTGGTTGCCCCTTCGATGCCTGCCACGATCCCAGGGTCGACCGCGGCGCGTCCGATGGCGTTGCGGATTCGGTCGATCTCCATCCCATTGCAGCTGGCAAAGTCGTCGTTGCGACCGATGAGTGTGGAGAGCACGGCAAGGTCTTGGACGTGGCGTTTCCATCTGGGGTCGTCGGGGATTTCCAGCGCGGCCGCTTTGCCGGTGATCGCGCCGACGAGGGTTGGCCGCGGAATCACGCCCGTGATCCCCGCTACCGTCACCTGAATGAGCTCGGTTCGGTCGAGTGCGCCCTGGGCGCCGGGAGCGGCAATAGTGGTGCTCCCCGTCACGCCCTTGCGGTTCTCGCCACGTTCCCCTAGGAAGCGCGGAATGAGCACGTCGATGACGGCGGCCCCTCGACGCCAACGGTGCTGGTGTCCGCGCCAGGTTGGCTCATCTGCGACGAACCCAATCTCTACGAGAATGGACGTGTACTTCTGGAGGATGTCGGGATCTGCCCGGACATCGAGCGCAGCATCGCCATCATCTGTCGGCCGGGTTGGGCTTGCGCCACGCTCGATGCAGTGCAGGTGGACGAGTTGTCCGCCCACGAGCGTCCAGCCATCCTGGAGTTGCTGGCCGACCTCGATGAGCGCAAGCCATGAAGCCTCTTGCGCTGCAGACAGCTTGGGAAACTCCACCGTTATCACGGGGCAGCCGCCAGCAGCTCTGCGACCTTGCCGTTCTCTCGCGGACCGTTCCAATCTGCAAGGTCAGCCAGCACAAGCCCGATCGGTGCCACGGGTTCGGGATGGTTGCCGCCACTGTGGAGTATCACTTGCCCCTTGGGGTCGGGAATCATGAGGTAGTCCCCAATTAGGTCATTCAGCCTCTCACCGTCCCGGACCCAGAGTTCTGCTTTGTCGCCGCTGGACATCCCGGAGCGCGGGTCGGAGATCCCTGAGCGCATGACCCGATTGTCTGCTTCCAGATCCTCAAGGTCTTGCGGCGCGATCGAGAATACTCTCCGGTCTCCCCGACTTTTGAGCCAGGCCGAGAGGAGCGCTGCGGGGTCATGGGAGGATTGCAGTTTCAGTAGTTTGCTGCGGAGTCTCGACTGTTCCGACGGAGCAACATTCCCGAGTGGTTCGCCGGACATCATTCGAATTAGGGCCCACGCCATCCGTTGTGACATCGGCCGGCTGCTGCGGGAGCGCGCGGCAAAGGCCGCGTCATCTACTTCCCATTGGGATTTTCCCACCCTGCGGCCGCTGAGCTCACCGGCGCGGAGAAGTTCGCGCACGCGCTGTTCGGAGATTCCCCGCCAGGCTGCGTAGGCTTTCACGGATACCACTTGCACACTTCCCTTTCGATATCGAAACCCTTGTGTAAAAGCATAATAGTGCGTTGGTGGCTTCTGTTGGCCTTCTCCGAGCCGTCAGGCTGGGAAGTCCTCAGCCTCGCGCTTCACGGCAGGATTTCGCGCCCGTTCGGCAGCCCGACGTCGGCGGCCGTCGGCCGCAACCATCAGAATGGGCGAGTGACTCGTCGCGGACTCATCCTGTTCGTCTCGCTCGGCATCGCCTGGGGCATCCCGTACCTCTTCATCAAGGTGGCGGTGAGCGAGCTGGAACCTGGCATGGTGGTGCTCGCACGGTCGGGCCTCGCGGCGATCCTGCTGATGCCGCTCGCGTTCTTCCGGCGCGAGGTGGTGACGGTGGTGCGGCGGTGGAAACCGATGCTCGCCTACACGATCGTCGAGATCGTGCTGCCGTGGTACTTCCTCAGTTCGGCCGAGCAGCGCCTGCCGAGTTCGACCGCTGGACTGCTGCTGGCCGCAGTGCCGCTCGCCGGTGTGGCCGTCGCGTTCGCGATGGGCCGGCCTGCTCGGCTCTCGCGCGTGAACTGGCTGGGCATCGGGTTCGGCATGCTCGGTGTCGCGGCCCTGGTGGGATTCGATGTCGCGGGGTCCGATCTCCTGGCGGTCGCCGAGATCGCCGTCGTGGTCGTCGGTTACGCGCTGGGTCCGGCGATCCTCGCACGATGGATGTCGGACCTCCCGGGCGTCGGGGTCGTCGCTGTGTCGCTGGCGGCCACCGCCGTCATCTACGTCCCGTTCGTGCTACTCACCGGCGGCTGGCCGACCGCCATGCCGTCCACCGCCGTGATCGTGTCGATCGTCGTGCTCGCCGTCGTCTGCAGCGCCCTCGCGTTCCTGCTCATGGTCGGGTTGATCGCTGAGATCGGGCCGGTCAAGGCAACGACGATCACCTACGTGAACCCGGCCGTGGCCGTCGCCGCCGGTGTCTTGGTGCTCGGGGAGCGCATCACCGTGTGGACGATCGTCGGGTTCGTCTTCGTGCTCCTCGGCTCCTTCCTCGTGACGCGCCGTCGACTCGAGCCGACCCCGCCACCGACGCCGTCGGCCGGCGCGGCGGCGACGACGGCACCGGGGCCGGAGGCGGCCGGCGCAGAGCAGGCCGCCGATCCGTCGGCCCATGAGCGCGCGGTCGATTAGGCGAAGATGTCACCTTGCACCACGCTGCTCGAGAAGCTCGGCGCGGCCGCCGCAGCGCGGTAGCGGTGAGCGGATGCCGCGTGCGCGCGTGCTGCCGCGCACCCGGGTCATGAATGTCGCGGAATCCCGAAAGAACTCAGACGCGCACCCCGCGTCGCACGACGTCGCCGAGCGCGTCGGCGTCGAGGGCGAACAGGTCGCGCGAGCCGGCCGTGGCGGCGCCTGCGAGGCCGGCCGCCTGCGGCAGCAGCTGCTCGGCATAGAACCGGGCCAGCGGCAGCTGCGACTCCGAGATGCCGTCGGCGTCGAGCGCGCGGGCGGCGAGCGCCGACTTCGCCATGAGCCAGCCACCCAGCACGAGCCCCCAGATGCGCTGGTACGGGGACGATCCCGACAACACGGCGTTGGGGTCGGTGGCGCCGGTGCGGAGCATCCATTCCGTCGTCTGCTCGAGGGTGTCGAGCTGCGCGTTCAGCTGCGTGCGAATCGAGGCGAACTCGTCTCCGGCCGCAGCGAGCTCGCCGTCGAGCTCGCGCATGGTGGCGATGAACTCGAGTGCGGATGCCCCGTCGCGAACCGGGAGCTTTCGGCCGACGAGGTCGGCGGCCTGAATGCCGTTGGTGCCCTCGTAGATCGCCGCGATGCGCACGTCGCGGTAGTGCTGTGCTGCGCCGGTCTCTTCGATGAACCCCATGCCGCCGTGGATCTGCAGCGCGATCGAGGTGAGCTCGTTGCCGAGGTCGGTGCCGAACGACTTGTTGATGGGCGTGAGCAGGCCGACGATCTCGTTCGCCCGAGCGCGCACGGCGGCGTCGGGGTGGTGCGTCGACACGTCGGTGTAGGTCGCGGTCAGCAGCATCATGCGGCGCATCGCGGCGATGTACGCCTTCTGCGTCATGAGCATGCGGCGCACGTCGGGGAAATCGATGATGGGGGAGTCTTGCGTCGCGCCGATCGCGCGGCCCTGGATGCGCTCGCGTGCATAGTCGAGCGACTGCTGGTACGCGCGCTCCGACACGGCGAGGCCCTGCATGCCGACCGAGAGGCGGGCGCTGTTCATCATGACGAACATGATGCGCATGCCGATGTTCTCGGCGCCGACGAGGTAGCCGGTGGCGTCCTCGTACGAGAGCACGCACGTCGGCGAACCGTGGATACCCATCTTGTGCTCGACGCCGACGGTGTGCACGCCGTTGCGTTCGCCGAGCGAGCCGTCTTCGTTCACGAGGAACTTCGGCACGATGAAGATCGAGATGCCCTTCGTGCCGGCGGGGGCATCGGGCGTGCGGGCGAGCACGAGGTGCACGATCTGCTCGCTGAGGTCGTGGTCGCCGAAGGTGATGAAGATCTTCTGGCCCGAGATGGCGTAGCTGCCGTCGTCGCGCTTCACGGCCTTGGTGGAGAGCGCGCCGACATCGGTACCGGCGTGCGGCTCGGTGAGGTTCATGGTGCCGGCCCATTCGCCGGTGACCATCTTCGGCAGCCACTGCTGCTTCTGCTCGTCGCTGCCGTAGTGGAGGAGCGCCTCGATCGCGCCCTGCGTGAGCAGCGGCGCAAGGGCGAATGCCATGTTCGCGGTCGCCATGAGTTCCTGGAGGGCGAGTCCGATCGTGCGCGGGAATCCACCGCCGCCGAACTCCTCGGGCAGGGGCACCGAGCCCCAGCCGGCATCGACGTAGGCGGCGTACGCCTCCTTGAATCCGGTCGCCGTGCTGACGGTGCCATCGGGGTTCAGCCGCGATCCCTCGAGGTCGCCGGCACGGTTGGTGGGTGCCACCGCCTCGGCCATGAAGTTGCCTGCCTCGTCGAGGATCTCGGAGACCGTCTCGAGGTCGGCGTGCTCGAACCCGGGCAGCTGCGCGACGGCGTCGTAGTCCACCACGTGCTCGAGGATGAAGGCGATATCGGCTACAGGGGATCGGAATGCGCTCATCCCTGCAGCGTAACTCCGCTTCGCGGGAGGCTCGTGTTCTCTGCGGGTTCCACGACGCGCGTCGTCGAGCCGCGGGCCGGTTTGGCAGCATCCCACAACGCGGCGTCTCGGTCGGGCCAAGCGAGCGCCTGGTGAGGAGGAGCTATGACTCGTGCGAAGGAGGACCGCACGGTACATCGCGGGTCCTGCTCGTGGAAACGTTGACGCCGCACCATCCGCATCGCTGGTGGCCGAAGGCTGCACCCGTCGGGCCTCCCTGCGTCAGCCGCCCGCACTCACCACGTGCCCCCGAGCGGATGCTCGTCATCGGTGAACATGCCGCCGATCGGCCCGGCCCGCCGCACGATTGCCGGAGCCACGTCGTCGCGCTCGATCGACGCCCGGCGCAGCGCGCTGAAGCAACGCCTCTTCGCCGCGATGCTCACGATGACCAAGCTCGAGATGCCCGTGTTCGAGGCGATCGCCGCCGAGCGCTGACGACCGTGACGGTGGTCCACGATTCGAATCGCCTCGCCAGCTTGTGCCGCTCCCACAGCTCGGTGCGCCCCGCTACGGCGCATTCGTGAAGGTCGCGCTCGGATACAGCAGACTCGGCGCCACCTCCAGCGTGAGGAAGCTCGGTTCGTCGACCGACCAGGCGGCCCGCCAGCTGACGGACTCGCCCGGCTCGATCGTGGCGGCCGGCGGGAAGCCGACGTCGTCGCCCGGTTCGAAGACATCGCTGCCGATGTCGAAGATCTGGCTCACGTCCTGATCGCCCGACGAGAGGCTCGGGAGCGGCAGTGCCTGCAGATCCGCCGTCGAGTTGTTGGTGATCGTCAGCGTGAACACGACGTTGTTCGCGTGCGTCGCGCCGACCGCGAAGTCGCTCGGGGTGTACGGCTCGGGCACAGAGACCGTGAGTGCGACGCCGTCGTCCCAGGTCATCGTCTCGCCGAACGCGAGGTCGCCAGCGACGGGCACCTCCGGTTGCTGAGGATCGGGGTCCGGCAGCGGAAGCGCCGGCACGTCGGGCATCGCCTCGTCGATGTCGTCGATCGCGTTGCCGATCGACGCGACGAGGAAGGTGACGAACATCACGAGTCCGACGATCGCGGCGACGATCGACACGATGAGCCCCATGACCGCAGGCCACTTCGCGCCGCGCAGGAACAGTCCGATGATCGAGAGCACGAACGCGACGGGCACCAGGGTCCATGCGAAGCCGCTCACGGCGGGGAAGAACACGAATACGAGCCCCACGACCGCGACAACGAGTGCGATGATGCCCACCACGTTCGGCCCGGGGTTCGATGGCTCGGTGAACGGATGCCCCGGCAGTACCGTCGTGGAAGGTGCGCCGTAACTCTCCGTCGTCGCATCGGGGCTCGCGGTGACGGCCACGTACGGCGTGGTCGGAGCGGTCGCGGCGTACGGAGCGGTCGTCGCGTACGGGGTGCTCGGGGCGTCGCGGTAGTCGTACCCCGCGGCATCCGGCCCCTGCGAACCCCAGACGAACGGAATCGTCGGGCCGTCATCACGGGTCGGCGACACCGCGGTGGTCGCCGACCCGGGCCCGAGCTGCGTCGACGGAACGGTCTCGGCGCCGGGCGCGACGTATTGCGTCCAGGCGTCGCCGTTCCAGTACCGTCGTCCGCCGGACCCGTCTTCGTACCACCCGGCGGGCGCCTTCGTCGGGTCGCTCATCTCTCGATGGTGACAGAGCCGGCGTCACGTCGCACTCGTCGAACCGGGTTCCCCGGCCCGTAGCGGGCGCTGAGCGGCGAACGTAGGATCGGAGCATGACCGGGTTCTGGGTCAGGCGCAGGGTGGGTGCGCACGAACTCGAGGTCCGCGATGGCGAGTTGGCGAAGCGGGCTGGTTCCGCCGTGCTCGCCGCCGACGATCGCATGCGCGTCACCTCCGACGAGCTCGGCTTCGCGGAAGCGGAGCTGGGTTCCGAATCGACCGCGCTGGCGGGCGCGGTGCTCGCCGCGGTTCGCAGACAGCTGAGCGACGCGTTCCGGTTGAACCGGCTCAATCACGATGCGATGCGCGGCACCGCCGACGAGGTGCGGGCGCGCTACGTGCGCATCGTGCAGCTGTGCGAAGAGATCGACGACGTGCTCGATGAGCAGACCTCCGCGCTCGCCGACAAAGTCGCTCGGGCGCGGCATGCTCCCGAGATCATCGCCGGCGTGCGGGCGGATGTCGCGCGTTTGCGCTCTCGCATCCCATACGCCCGCGACACCATCGACCTGCTCGCCGCCCGTTATACGCGCGAGGCGCTCGCCCGCGTGGAGGGCAACCCCGCGGAGGCCGAACAGCTGCTCGGATTCGCCGAGCACAGCGTGAGCGTGGCCGAGCGACGGCGTGAGGCCCGGCAGCGTGAGCAGGCCGACCTCGCGCTGGAGGCGTCCACTGCGTCGGTGCGGCGGGCTGCGACCTTGCTCTATGCGGTGGAAACCTTCGAGGTCGAGGCGTTGCGAGCGGAGTCCGTGCTGGCCGCGGTCATCGAGGAGTCCCGTCGGGACCTCGCCGTCGCGCTCGAGGAGCCCCGCGCCCGGGGCGTCGCGAACGCGATCGCCGAGCTGCGGGCGGCCCTCGCAGGCCTCCCGCCGGGTGGCGTCGACACCGACCCGCTCGCCCATCTGATCCGACTGCGTACGGCGCATGCGGCGTTGGATGCCGCGACCGCGGCGGCCCGCGAGCGCGCGGCGCGCCCGATGCCGCCCGTGAACCTCCTGCACCATGCAGTCGAAGACGCAGACCGAAAGCTCGACGTCGCGCGCGATGCCATCGCCGGCCACCCGGGGTGGATCGGCGCCGAGGCCTTGATGCGGCTGGCCGAGTCCGAGCGCATCCGGATCGACCTTGGTCACTGCCTCGGAAGCTCAGAGGCGACCGTGACCGTGATCCACGAGGATCACCGAACGCAGGCGATGACGATGGCTCGGAGTGTCGCGTCCCTCGCGGGCGAGGCGCTGCACCTCGCCCGGCGCGACATCAATGCGTCGCGACGTTCGCGAAGCGGGCGACTCGGAACATGAAGCGCGCTGAGGGATGTCACGCTGCCGAGCATTGCGGCTCGCGGTCAGGCCCGCGCGTCAGTGCTGAAGGACAGCCCAGGCGAGGAGGCTGTCGATCCGCCGGACGTCAGCGCCTTTCGTGAGCTTGACCTTGATGTGGCCTGCCCGGGTCCAGAGTTCGATCTCAGCGTCGCGATCGAGCATGCCCCTGCGTTCTCCGTAGACCACATGTTGATGGAGCTGTACGGAAGCGAGTAGATCTCGATCTTCCTTCCGGTGATTCCTTGGGCATCGCGCACGATGAGCCGCTTCGTGGTGAATGTCGCGGAATCACGGAACGACGCGACAGCCTGCTCGCCCTCGACGAGCAGTGCGTTCACGTCTGCCGGCACCGGTATCTCGTTCTGAAGCGTCCATGCAAGCATCGGTGCGGTTTCCACCAGCGGGCCATCCCCTCGATCGATTGTGCCCTTCGTCGGGGCGCAGCTTCGTCAGCGTGGCGGTTTGACGGATGCTGCTGCACCCGCCGTACGACGTGAAACGCTCCTGGCCGAGTGCCTGAAGCAGCGTGAGCTTTTCTGCGGCTTCGGTGCGCGGGGCGGCGGTCATGATCAGCAGGACCTGGGACTGGTCTTCGGTCAGCGGCGCTAGACAGTCGAACTCGATTTCGAACGTGCTCATCACGATGGCCGGCATCATGCTGGCAGAGGATGTCACGACGGCCGACTTCCTCGGCGATGCAGAGCGCACCATCGGCACCAATGTGCTCGGGCCGGTGCTTCTCATCTCCGCTTTCACCGAACATCTGCAGAGCCGGCCGGATGCCACGATCATGACGGTCTCATCGGACCTCGCCAACACGCCCTTGCGGGTCGCGCCGAGCTACAACGCCTCGAATGCGTTCATCCATCAGTTCAGCGAGAGCATCCGGCTGCAGCTCGCCGGCACCGCGGTGCAGGTCATCGAGCTCGTCCTGCCCGCGGTTCGCGCCGCGCTGATTCCGGTCGGATCTCACATCGAAGCGTTCCTCCCGCTCGACGACTACGTCTACGAGACCATGTCGCTCCTGGTCAGTCAGCTGGACGCCACGGAGATCCTCGTTGAGCGGGTCAAGCCGCTGCGCTTCTCCGAGGTGAGCGGGGCATACGAGCTGGCGGTTGCGATGGTGAACGTGCATTAACGGATGTCGCGGCACGGCAGTCACTCGGTTCGGTCGGCTCGATGGTCGTCGCAGTTCAAGCTGCCGCGTCCCTATCCATCCGACGAACCTCTCTAAATGCACCGAACTCGACGACGGAATCGACGAGACCATGTCGCTGCTTGCCAGCCGGATGCCACCGAAATCCTCATCGAGCGGGTCAAACCGCCGCGCTTCTCCGAAGTGAACGGGGCGTACGAGCTGGCGGTTGCGATGGTCGATTCGCGCTGACGTTCCCGTGTGCGCACAACGCACTGGGTCAGGCGTCGCAGGCGATGCCGTCGCCGTCGCGGTCGAGGTCGTAGACGTCTGATCCGACGATCCACACCGGTCCATCGACGTAGTCGGGTCCGTTGCCACTCCCTCCGACACAGTCGACGTCAGTTGAGACCGGCACGCACGCACCCTCGTAGTTCGGGTCGCATCCGTTGTCTGCGGGCGGCGGTGGCGGCGGAGGTGGAAGCTGTCGGGAGCCGACTGCGATGACCTCATTCACCGGCTGCACGGTCACGACTTCTTCGACCACTTCGCGCGAGATCTCGACGCCATCCACCGTGACCACGCGAATTCGAGTGACCTTCTGACCGTTCACGCCCGGCGTTGCCACCGCCGTGAGCCCGGCGTCAAGATTCGGATCGTCGACGTTCGATGTCGTGAAGACGACGGGGGCCGGCTCCTCGATGATCGTCTCTTTCTGCACGGGTGTCGGCGTCGGTGTTGAGGTTGGAGTCGCCTCGCGCGGTGAGGCCGAACCCGCATCGTGTGATGGCGGCTGACTCGCTGCGAGGGCGGCACCACCGATGCTCGAAACGAAGACGCCGGCCACGAGAACGGCCACGGCGACCCGGCGGGTCCGAATTCGCAACCGGCCGAAGGATCCCTTCAATACTGCGTAGAGGCCGACGGCACCGGCCGCGAGCCCTGTGACCAGAAGCAGCGCGGCGGGGCCCCAGAAGACAATGATCACCACAACGACGACGGCGAACGTGATGATCGCGGCCTTCAGATTGACTCCCGGAATCGCGCCAACAGTCGCAACAGGTTCGGTCGGCGCGAGCCCATGGTCGATAGCGGCTGGAGCGCTTGCATCGAGATATTGGGGCGTCCACCGCTCGCCATCCCACCAACGTTGCCGACCAGACCCGTCGTCGTACCATCCAGGGGCAGCGGTCGTCATGCGAGTCCTCCTTCGGACGGGTCGCCGGCGACGCTAGTCCGTTGATTGCCGCAATGCGCGTCCCAGTACAGGGGGTCCGCATTGGCGAACTGCAGACGGAGCCGATTCGTGCGACGGAGGTCGGAATTCATTAGGCCGTTCGACGAGCTCGTGCCGTTCGTGATGAAATACGCGGCCGGCGACAGCCCGCAGGAGCACGCGCGGACGTGACCACCGCGCGGGGCAAAGCAGATACCTCAGGAGTCGGAGTCCGCCCCGTTGCGGCCATATCGGGCTGCGCCGAGCGAGGGCGGCTCGGCTGGGTGTTTGCATGTGCGGGGTTGTGTACAGCACGGTGTGCCGACCAACACGGACATGCGAGCGCCGACGCCCTGCACGTCACGTCAGAACGTCGGCGTTCGCAACCGTTACATGGAAGCGCAGTGCTTACAGAGAGGGTGGTTGCCGGTGCCCGGGCGCTTGTTGTGAGCGGGGATTTGTTGGCCGCTCGGACAGTCGTTGTGATTGTGGTGAACGTCGGGGTCGGTCGGATTGATCGAATAGTACGGCGACACTTTCATGCGTGCTCCTTTGCGTGTATGCCAACTTGGCGGTTGAGCGTAAGTCTGTGGCTCCGGACGGAATGGGAAAAGCCCCCGCACGAGGGGCGCGACCCATGCACAGGGAGATTCGCGCTCCTCAGCCCGTACCCTAGTTTGAGGGCGGTGTTCCGCTGCAGGTGAGAATTTCGGCCGATATCCACACCGCCCCCATTCGCCCAGCTGAAGTCGGCTGCGAGGTGAACGCGGGCTCGATCCCGCCGCTGGAGCACGTACACAACGCCAGGGACGACGCCGACGGGCAGCTCCGGTCGCTCAGGATTTCATCTCCGGTCACCGAGGCTGGACCGGCGCCGATGCGTGTACCCGGCTGACTGAATCCGAGCGCACCTGGGTCGACCTCAACACCAGCGATGCGGCCGTCGTGCGATCGGCGCTAGGTAGGTTGCAACCCCGAGCGGATGGCGAAAGCTGTTCGATGCATGCTTGGGTTTAGATCATCCGGGCGGTCTGCCAGCACTCGAGTCCAGCACAACTCGGCGGCGTTGACGCAGAATCGTCGAGCGCAGCTCGGTTGCGTACTCGAGTGTGAGCTGCGTCCACTCGTCGTCGTTCGATGCACCATACGGTAGAAGCAGTTCATGAAACGGGTCGAGCGCAGGTGGATCGTCAGAGTCGGAGAGGCGAGCCGCACAGAGACCGAACACCCACTGGATCGCGGGATCTGTAGGGCGAGGTTCGCGCACTGGTGTTAGCGGTGGCAGCGGATCCGCAGCGAGGGTGTTCTCGAGCCGGAAGAGTGCATGCCGTAGGTCATCTCGGCGGCGTTGCCGCCGGGGTGCTCGGAGCACCCTGTCGGCCTCTTCCGCCACTTCCGTCGTCGCCGCGAGGACGTCTCTCAGCATCTGATTCGTGCGTTTCACGCGGGAGCTATATGCGGCGGTGGCGGCGATCGCCAGCGTGAGCAGGGTCGCGATCGGAAGGAGGTCGCTGCGGGGCGAGCCAAGCGCAAGATAGCCGGTCGTAGTGAGCGTGACAACGATCGCCGCGACGAACGCGATATCAGCCGCTCGGTTGTACCGGGCCGGATTGAGGCCATGCATTGTGCTGATCGGTGGGTCACGTTGGGAAAGTGAAAGGATGCTCATTCCAAATGCGACGAGTGCCAACTCGAGTGCCGATACTGCGAGGGAGTGTGGTGATCGCGCTGCCGCCGCTGACGCCGCAATAAAGACCGCGGCAAGGCCCGAGAGAAGGCACATCCAGGTGAGCGCGATAGACGTGATCAGCAACCACGGACTAACGATGCGTGCCCCACGGAGAATCCGACCGGCATGACGAGGGTGCAGGGTTCCCATTGTCAGTCCGATGCCGAGCGCGCAGACGAGGGCACCAAGACCGAATGGCATCTGGTCGACAAATGGGATGCCATCTCTGCTCGCCTGGATCGCAGATGCAATAACGATGAGAACACCGATGCCGGTGAGCGACAGTGCGAGGACGCGCAGTGTGCGGGAACGAGCGCGGCTCGATCTGTTTCCAGGAACTGCGGTGGCGATCTCGTCGGCGAGTTGCCATAGTGGCCGCGCCTTCCGCGCGCTTCCAGGACGAGCAGACTTGAACGGACCCGATGAAGTCATTCCATCCTCCTCTGTCGCACGCAGCATGACACGGACCACAGACAAGGTTCAGCAGTTGATGAAGTCGACGGCAGACCCCGCGCGCGACTCATCCGTATCGCGCCGTGCAGGCGCGAGCGTTGGTCGCTGATGCGCCAGTTCTCGTGTCGCCTTTCGAGGGTTCGCTCATCGCGCACTGTCGTGGAGATCCACTCGTGAACAGCACCACCAACCAGCGACTCACTCAGCTCATCTGGGACATCGCTGATGACGTACTGCGCGATCTTTACGTTCACGGCAAGTATCGCGACGTGATTCTGCCGGTTACGGTGCTACGACGATTCGATAGCGTGCTCGCATCAGAAAGCAGAACGTGCCTCGCGTCGTTTAGCGCGCTGTTCGGCAACTGCGACCCGCAGGGCGAAGAGCGGCTCCGCATGCGAGTCACCCAGGAGGTGCCGGCCTTCGTAGTCGAGGACCCCACCTATCGAACGGCGATGGCGAACAACGACAAGTCGAACGCCAGGGTCTCCGTGGTCGACGTTCGGCACGTTGATGCTCGGCCTCGTGAAAGACGAGACCCAGCTCTTCAAGGAGTACTCCGACAACACCGACTTCAAGAAGTGGTTTGAGGACGGGGTGTTCGGGCGACGTATCGCAAGAGCGCTTGACCAGGGCCGACCCATTGCCCAGCGCGATGCGGATGCGGACGCGGGTGCGGACGCGGGTGCCTGTGACTTCTACGCAGGCGCTCGGGGTCGCAATCAGCACCGGGCTGGCTGGCCCACGCACCGCGAACACGGCTGTCAGTTGGCGGAGACGCCCGGCAACTCTTGAGCCTGACTGGTCGGAGACGGATCTTCGGTGCCACGATCATTCGATGGCCACGATTTCGTAGATTTCGAATAGACTCTCGGTATGGCCGCTGATTTGGAGTCCCCGACTCGTCGCACGAAGTCTCGAACCTACCTTCCCGCGGAAGCATCGCACGAAGAACTGGTCGATTTCGCGCAGTCGATTCACGAAATCGAGCGATATCTCGATGCGCACAATTCGGAGGCGGCGCTTGTTGCTCCGGATGGAACGCATCGCTCGATTCCGGGCGAGATCTTCGAGGTGCTCGAGCAGGTTGCCACGGCACTCGCAAACGGTCGGGGCGTTACCGTCGCCCCCTACGAAGCCTTGTTGACTACGCAGGAGGCTGCAGATTACTTGAGTATTTCCAGGCCGACGCTCGTCAAGCTTCTCGAAGACGGTGCGATTCCGTTCGAGAAGCGGGGCCGCCACCGGCGTGTCACGCTGCGTGACCTGGTCGACTATCAGGAGAACTTTCGCGTCGACCGTCGGCGAGCCCTTCGCGATATCGCACGAGACGGGCAGAAATCGGGCCGAGTTCGCCCGGAAGCACCGACAGGCTGACGGACTGACGTGGCATTCCCGGCCTTCTTCGACGCGTGCGTGTTGTACGGCGCAACCCTGAACGACCTCATCTTGCGCCTCGCGGATGGCGGTGCATTTCGCCCGCTCTGGTCGGAGGGCGTGCTCGAGGAGGTTCGTCGAAACGTCATCCGCAAAGGCTACGAGGCAGACGAGATCGACCGTCGACTGAATACCATGCGGGAGTTCTTCCCCGACGCGAGCGTCGATGGATACGCCGACCTCGTCGACAGCATGACCTGCGACCCGAAGGACCGACATGTGTTGGCTGCTGCGCTTCGCGCCAATGCCGACGTACTGGTGACCTTCAACGTGAAGGACTTCCCATCGGATTCCACCGCGGCATTCGAGATCGAGGTGGTCCACCCCGACGAGTTCTTGCTCGATCAGCTCGATCTATATCCCGGGCTCGTTCTGCGCACGACGCGAGAGTTGGCGGCCGACTACGACTCGCCACCTGTAACGATCGATGAGCTGCTGAACACGTTCGGGCGGGCTGGGGTACCCCGGTTCGCTGCCGAGCTCTATCGTTTCGTCGAATAGGCCCCCGATGAGTTCATCGTTCCAGAGGTCTGCGCTCGGCAGGCAGATGGCATCCACGCCATAGACTCCGCGATATGGACGAGTCGGCCGCCCTCGAGACGACCGCGGCGCGCGCCGTTGAGGCGGCTGATCGCGATCGCGTGCTGTGGACTGACGCCGACCGCGAGTGGGCGAGCCGCGCGGCGGCGGCCGTCGTGGGGGAGCGGGCGAGCGCCGAGGAGTTCTTAGGGCGGCGCGCGCAGCTTGTGCTCGAGCGCATCGGCACGCGCCAGCCCGCGGTGACGCGCACGGTGCGCGGCATCCGGTGGCGGCCGTGGGTCGGCGTCGTGACCGTGGTCGCGGCGTTCCTGTTCGGGCTGCTCATCGACCGCATCGGCGGCGGGTCGAGCATCAACCTGCTCGCGCCGCCGGTGTTCGCGCTCGTCGCGTGGAACCTGATCGTGTACGTCTGGCTGCTCGTGCGGCCGCTGGTGCTCGGGCGTGGTGCGGCCGGGCCGGTGCGGTCCTTGTTGATTCGGGTCGCGTCGGTGCGCGCACCACTGCACGAGACCCGAGCGGATGCCGCGATCTCCGCGAGGCGAACCGTGCTCGCCACGCTGCCCCGCGACTGGGCGCGCGTCGCTGCGCCGCTCTATAGTGCGCGCGCCGCGCGCGTGCTGCACCTCGCGGCGGCGGCGACCGCGCTCGGCGTGATCGCCGGCCTCTACCTGCGCGGGCTCGCGTTCGAGTATCGCGCCTCGTGGGAGAGCACGTTCCTCGGTGCCGAGCAGGTGCGCGCGCTCCTCGCCGTGACGTTCGCGCCCGGATCGTGGATCACCGGTATCCCGGTGCCCGACGTGGCGGCGATCGAGGCGATCCGCGCGCCCGCGAGCGAGAACGCCGCGATGTGGATGCACCTCATGGCCGCCACGGTCGCCGCCGTCGTCATCGTGCCGCGGCTCGTGCTCGCCCTCGTCGCGGGGCTGGTCGAGCGGCGCCGCGCGAAGCGCGTCGCGCTACCGCTCGACGAGCCGTACTACCGCCGGCTCATCGCGGCGTGGGTGGGCGAGCCGGCGCGGGTGCGCGTCATCCCGTACAGCTACACCCTCACGCCCGAGGCGCGGGCGGGGCTCGAGGCCGTGCTCGCGCGGGCATACGGCAACGCCGCCGCGACGATTGACGCGCCCGTCGCGTGGGGCGACGACTTCGAGCAGAGCCAGGCGACGGATGCCGCGGGCACGGGGTTGACCGACGCCGGCGAGAATCGGCTGCCGCTGTTCAGCCTCACGGCCACGCCCGAGGAGGACGCGCATGGGGCGTTCCTCGCGGTACTCCGTGGCGGCGGTAGTGCCGCGGCATCCGGAACCACCGTCGTGCTCGTCGACGAGTCGGCGTTCCTCGCGCGGTGGGGTGGTGACGCCCAGCGCCGCGATGAGCGACGCGCGGCGTGGAGCGAGCTGCTCGAGGCGCACGGGAGCGTTGCGGTGTTCGTCGACCTCGCTGGCCCCGATCTGGCAGCGGCCGAGGCGGAGCTCGTTGCCGCGGCATCCGCTCGCGATGCCGGTGCCGCGAACGAGGCGAGGGGGCGGGCATGAGCGAGCACGCGGCATCCGAATTGCCCGACGCGCTTGGGGGTCTCGAGATGCCGGCTCCTCGACCCGCGGTGGTGGGGTTTCGAGACGGCGCTGGCGCGCCTCCTCAACCCGCAAGCAGCCCCGGGCTCGCTGGCGCGCCTCCTCAACCCGCGAGCATCCCGGGGCTCGACGCCGGTGCCGTGTCGCTCTCGCTCATCTCGCACACCAACGCGGGCAAGACGACGCTCGCGCGCACGCTGCTCGGGCGCGACGTCGGCGAGGTGCGCGATGCCTCGCATGTCACGGCCGAGGCGACGCCGTTCCCGCTCGTGCAGACATCCGACGGCGACCTGCTCACGCTGTGGGACACCCCGGGCTTCGGCGACAGCGTGCGGCTCGCGCGCCGGCTTCGGCAGAACCGCAACCCCATCGGCTGGTTCACGTCGCAGGTGTGGGACCGCTATCAAGACCGCGCGCTGTGGCTCAGCCAGCTCGCGGTGCGCAACGTCGCCGAGCAGGCCGACGTGGTGCTCTACCTCGTGAACGCGGCCGAGGCGCCCGCCGACGCCGGCTACCTCGCCCCCGAGCTCGAGGTGCTCGAGTGGGTAGGCAAGCCCGTGCTCGTGCTGCTCAACCAGACTGGCCAGCCGCGCGAGCGGGCCGTCGAAGAGGCGGATGCCGCGCGCTGGCGTGCCGCGCTCGGCCCCTCCACCAACGTGCGTGACGTGCTCGCCTTCGACGCGTTCGCGCGCTGCTGGGTGCAGGAGTTCACGCTGTTCGCGGCGATCGAACCGCTGGTTCCGGATGCCTCGGCGCCGGCCTTCTCCCGGTTGTCGGCGGCCTGGCGCGAGCTGCGTATGGGTGAGTTCGACGCGTCGATGGCCGCGCTCGCCGGGCCGATCGCTCGGGCTGCCGCTGATCGCGTGACCCTGTCGTCGTCATCGCAGCAGTCGCTCGCGAAGCGCGTCGGCGACTCGCTCGGCCTGCCGAATCCGGCACACGCGCAGGCCCGAACGGATGCCGCGGAGCGAATGGCCGCCCGCCTGCAGGCCGACCAGCGGCAGGGCATGGAGCGGCTCATCGCGATCCACCGGCTCGAGGGGCGAGCGACTGACGAGGTGCTCGAGCGGGTGGCGGACGACGTGCACCTCGACGCGCCGCTCGACGGTACCCGCACCGCCGCGTTGGGCGGCGTCGTCTCGGGCGCGCTCACCGGGCTCGGCGCCGACCTCATGGCGGGAGGGCTCACGTTCGGGGCGGGCATTGTCGCCGGCGCCATCATCGGTGCGCTCGGCGGTGCGGGCGTCGCGCAGGGGGTCAACGTCGTGCGCGGCCGCACCGAGTCGAGCTTGCGCTGGGAGGAGGCGTTCCTCGATGGGCTCGTGACCTCGGCGCTGCTGCGCTACCTGGCCGTGGCGCACTACGGCCGTGGGCGCGGCGCCTGGCGGGAGGGCGAGTATCCGGCGCACTGGCGTCCGATGGTCGTCGAGGCGGTGGTCGCCGAGCAGGACCGGCTGGCGGTGATCTGGGCGCGGCGCGGCGAGAACGAGGAGGCACTGCAGCGCGAGCTCGAGGAGGCGCTCGCCGACGTCGCGCGGGGGCTCCTCGACGAGCTCTACCCTGGCGCGCTCGACGCCGATCAGGGGTCGGTCGCGGCCGAGCGATGACGACGGCGTTCGCGCGGGCGTGGCGGTTCATCGACGATCCGGGCGACGCTCGGAGCTCACGGCTGCTGCGGTGCGTTCGTGTTTCCCAACACGGGATGGTGTTCGGTGCGGGTTCCGTGCTCGAACACGTCGTAGTGACCCGTGCGGATGTCGGTGATCTCGATCGTCAGCCCCGGGTGCTTCTCCGAGAACCGCAGAATCACGCCGGACGTGGCGTTCCCCGACACGCCGGCGGCGCAGACGGAGCAGACCTCCTGGTCGACGGCGATCCGCACTCGCTTGCCGTCCAGGTCCTTCGGTTTGAGGTTCAGGTTGCGGATGCGTTGGGCGAGATCGTTGAGCAGCTGTTCCTCGGCGTGGAACTGCGCCTGTCGAGGCTGGTTGCCGGTCGGCCGGTAGGTTCGCGGCGGCAGCCCCTTCGACCCTTGCGGCGCCTCGGGTGAGCCGCGCACCAGATGGGCGGCGACTCCTGGAATGTCGGTCTCGAGTGCTCCCAGCGTTCCCGCATTCTCGGCCTGGCCGCGCGCTTCAACGGCCGCTGCGATCGCCGGGTCGTCCCCGGTCGCGCGGGCCCTGGCCTCCTGTCGTTCGGCTGCCTCGATGGCGCCACGGCGGCGCTCCCAGACCGATTCGGTGAGTCGGGCTTCGGCTTTCGGATCCATCCCCGTCCGGCGCGTGGGCTGCGGGCCGGGTGGGTTCGCGGGGTCGAGCGGCCGGAACACCGTCCCCGGCGCGGGCACGATCAGGCCGACCACATACTGCGCGGTGCCATCGCCCCTGGCCGCCATGGCCTCCAGCTCGATCTGGCTGTAGTCGCGGTCGTATCGGCGGACCAGGGCCTCGGCGGCGTTCGAATCGAAACGCGCCGATTCTCGCACGACCGCGATCGGCATGCTCGTGGCCAGGTATTCCGTGATCGGCAGGGGCTTCCGCTCGCCCGCAGCCACCTGCGTGAGCATCAGGTCCGCGACGTACCAGGCCGGACGGCCGCTGCTGGCCAAGGTCTGACGGACGACGTCGGGGGTCGACATCGAGCCGTACTTGTCCCGGTACCGGCGCTGCAGTTCCGCATGCGCGTCTGGGTGCTGTGGCTTGGCAGGATCGACGACCTTCTTCAGCAATGTCGTGTCCGTGTTCGTCCTGATCTTGGACGGCCGATCCTGCGCCGTGCTGAATTCCCGTTTCGCACGAGACCGATCCTCTGCCGCCACCCAGCCCCGGCCCTGGGTCACGTTGTCCACCTGGGTCCGGTAGTACGTCAACTGCGTGTCGAGGTCCTGGATCCGTGCGTCCAGCTCCTTCACTTCGACCGCGACCTTCGTGGGGTCTGCCTCCACCCGAGCCGCCCGCGCCTCGATCGAGGCTCTCTCGCCGTTCATCTCGTCGATCATCGCGCGCAGCTTCCGGATCTCGAGTCGGGCCTCGAATGCCTTGGTTCCGTAACCGGGCTGGTCCTTCAACCAATTCGTCACCTTCTCGATCAGCAGCTTCACCTTGCCGAGCGGTGTCTGATAGCTGTACAGGATCTTCGCGGTCTCGTAGTGCCGTTCGACGTCCACCTTGCCGGCTTCCGGTCCGACCTCCAGCCGAACCTTGCCGTCGTCGTAGTGCACCCGGACCGTACGCCCCAGCCTTGGATTCGGATTCTCGACGATCGCGACCTTCCCGGTCAGATCACCGAGGCCTTCGTGCAGCGCCGCGGTCGACCGGCGCGACCGGCTCGGTTCGGCGAACGCAGTGTCCAACGGGGTCGTTCCCGGATCGGTTTTGCCGGTCAGCGGTACCTCGGTGAACGGCGGGGGGTCGCCGCGGCGATCGACTCCGTCGATCTGATTGCGGAACGCACGCCACCCCTGCAGGTCGGGACTGGGCTGACCGGACAGCTTCTCGGCGGCCTCCAGTTCGGCGATCTTCTCGTTCGCGCCGTCGATCAGTGCTTTCCGCGTGGCCGGGTCCTTCATGATCGGGGCCAGGGCGTCGGCGGTCTCCCGCGCTCCGGTCGGCGCCGCTTTCTCGGCCAGTTTCCCGATACCGATCTCGATGGGCTTGGTGAGCAAGTTCTCCATCAGCTCCGTCACGTCCCCCATGATCTTCTCGGACAACAGGGCGAAGGCCCGTGCCTCTCGGAAATCGTCGGTCGAGCTCGCCTCCCAAAGGAACGTGGCGATGCCGACCAGCGCCGCAACGTTGCTCACGCCCTGCGATCTGAGATAGATCCCGTAGGCGAACGCCGCCAGATTTCCGATCGGCCCGAGCCGCTGCAGTACGTTCATGATCACCGTGATCTTGATCGCCTCACTGATGAGCTTCTGCAGGACCTCCGGCTTCAGCAGTGCGAACAATTGGGCGCCGACGTTGCGTTCCCGCTGCGCGATCAGGAAGATCGCGGCGACACGCACGCCCTTGGACTGGTTCTCGACGAAGAACGCGTCCAGATAGCGCTCCAAGTCGTCGATCAGCATCGTCGTCGGGCCTTTGCCGGCGCCCTGTGTGATGCGCTCGTCGGCCTTCTGCATCTGGCTCCGGAGCCGGGTCGCCGCCGAGGACGCCTCGGGTTGCTCGACTCCCTCCAGATAGCGCGCCGCCGCGGTGCCCTCACCGGCTTCCACCCCTCCCTTGCGGATGGCGGCTTCGCCCAGTGCCCTGCCGTTGGCCATCGGTCGATGGGTGCTGGCCCGAGTGGCCCTGTGCTGTCCGGCGGCGACCAGGTACTCGGCGACCTCGGCCGGCATCACCTTGTGCTCGCGGGCGACGACGCGCCCGGCCACCAGGTCGTGCACGTCGATGAGGTAGCTCCAGCCATCCCGAGCCTCGCTGCTGCGCAACCCGATGATCGGCTTGGTGTCCGGGATGATGCCGGCGGCGGCGGCCGCCTTCAGCGGATTCGGATCCTTCGCCACGTCGGAGAATTCACGGGCGGTTCGCTCCGTCCCGGCCCTGACGTACTCCGACCGCGACTGTGCTTCCCCCCGCTCATCGACCGGCACGGGCGGCGTCATCACGGGCACGACCTGTCCCTGCCGATTCCGTCCCATGCGCGGCTGGATCTCGCCGAACGAGAGGTCCGGAGACGCCGCCGAACCCGTGACCGGCGGCGCCACCCGCTCCGGCGCGCGGATCTCGCCGGAGAACTGCGACGAGGCCATGCCCATCAGGTTTCCGAGGAAACCGGAGAACTGGCTCAGCATCTGGGCCCGGATGATCGCGGCCGACATCTGCGCCTGCATCGGGATGGCCGCGTTGCCAAGGGCCGTCCAGCCCTGGTCGAGCATCACCCAGGCGGTGACCAGATCCATGTACTTCTTTTCCTGCGCGGTACTGAAGAACGCGAACCATCTCGCGTGCACCTGGCTCAACTCGTCCAGTCTCCACGTCGGCGACCTGGGCACCACCTTGTCCTTCAGGCCCTCGATTTCCTTGGCCTGACCTTCCAGACGGTTGGCGAGGTCGCCCATGAATTCGTTCGACGCGGAGTCGGTGGCCTTCGGAAACGCTTCCTCCGGTTGGATCTTCGAGTCAGCGGCGAGTCCGTAGTCCGCGATCCGCACCGGCGTGACGTTCTCACCGAGCAGTGAGAGGTCGGCGTCCATCGCCTTCATGGACTCGTTCTCGGTCTGCGCCTGGCTTCGAATCGCGGCGATACGCGGACCGGCCTCTGCCAGATGGGCATCGAGCGGCGCGGTCTTGCCGACGGCGGTGAGTTGCCGGTCGAGCAGGAGGGTCCGGCGGGCCAGCCGGCCGATTTCAGCGCCCAACGCCGCGCGATCGCCACCCTCGGGGGTCTGCGTGAACTCGGCCCGGACATCGGTCAGCCGGGCGAGGGTGCCTTCGAGCTCCAGGTCGAGCATCGACGACGCGTCGGTCAATGCGGTGACCGCGACTCGCAGATCATCCGTGACGAACGACAGGGTGTCGCCAGGCATCATGGACGGCGTGACCGCCGCGATGACGTGGTCGCCGATGTGCCCGGCGAGCATGCTGGTGACGAGTCGCAGTCCATAGGAGATCCGTGCGTCCGGGGCATCCTCATCGGAATTGCCGGCGTTCTGTGCCTCGCTCAGGCCCTTGAGCGCGGAGTAGACGTCATAGGTCGTATCGCCAACGGCGATGCTCGGGCCGAGAACCGTGTATGCCTCGCGCTCGACGTCTTTCCGCTGGTCCGTGGTCAGCGCGGTACCCGCGGCGCGGACCGCCGCCGCCGCCAATGCTTCGGCGAAATCGTTCTCCTCCCGGAACGTCGGGATGCGGGCCAGCACCGGCTCGATCAGCCGGCCGACGCTCGAAGCGGTCGGCGGCCCGGTGAGTGACGGGTCCGGGTTGCGGAGCACGGTGACCACGGCGTGGTTGCCGAGCTGGCGCTGCAGGGCGTGGAGTGGTGCCACCGGGCCGGCTTCCAGGTGCCCGCCGCCGAACAGCTGGGTCATTCCGGCATTGCCAACCGAGGCGGACAGGATCCCTCCCGGAGGAATGGTGGCCGTCCCGCCCTCCGCGAGCCCGTCTTCGGCGGGCGGTCGGCGGACGTCGCGGCGTGCGGCCGCCATGGCCCCGTCCGGAAACAGGCGCTTCTCGCCCATGCTCTCATCGTGATGGCGCCGGTGGCAGGTCCGCCAGGACCGCGAGTGCAGCCTTTCGTGCAACACCCGGCCGCTCGCCCACTCCCGCCCGTTCGAGGTTGGCGCGGGCCACGTCGGCGTGCTGCTGCTCGAGCTCCAGTGTCACCACGCGAGCATCGCTCGGGATGCCGCGGGCGAGCCAGATCGTCGAGTAGCCGCCGAGCGTGCCGATCTCGAGCACGCGGCGAGTCCGCGTCATCCGGGCGAGCAGGTGGAGGAGCTTACTTCGCCCTGAGCATCGCGCGGGCGAACGCCCGGCCCTCGTCGGTCGGTCGGGCGTCGCTGCTGCGCTTGCGACGCAGCACGCCGAGCTCGTCGAGCACACGCCACGCCTCCCCGACGAGCTCATGCGCGTCGGCATCGCTGATGGCGCTGCCGTCGCTCTTCAACCAACCGAGTTCCTTCAGGCCGAGCGCGATGGCGACGTCGTACACGCGCTGCACCGCGCTGCCGCCGCACGCGATCTCGACCGCGAACAGCAGCCTCGCGTCGCGGGCTGCCTGGTGCCGCGGACGAGTGACGAGCGCCGACGCGAGGTAGCGCCACAGCCCGACCGGATCCTCCCGCAGCCGCTTACCCACCGCCGTGGCGACGAGGCGGCCCTTCAGCACCCGCACGAGGCCGAGCGTGACGGCGTGTTCACGCAGCATCCGCATCGGTGGGGTCAGTTCCTCCCGGTTCGCCTCGCCGGTCCAGCCGTCGATCCACCCGGTCTCGACCATCCCCTCGCGCACGACCACGGGAGGCATCCACCCCGCCTTCGTGAGCGTGAGCCCGTCGCCGACGCGCCGGAGCAGCCACTCATAGGGGAGGGTCATCCGCTCCGCGACATCCGCTTCGACCTCGGCCGGCTCGAACGCACCGAGCCGCCGCAATCGAAGCCGCAGTTCGCGGCCGAGCGGTTCGGGCAGTCGGGCGAGCAGCTCGGCGATAGCCGCGTCGGGCGCGATGGATGCCTCGGCGTCGTCGTCGGGGTCAGGGGCATCGCCATCGGGGTCGAACTTGAGCGCGAGCTCGCGGTCGACACCGTCTTGGTCGAACGCCTCGGCGTCGAACTCGGACTCGGGCCACGCGAGCCACTTCGCCCAACCCGCGGCGCTCGCGTGCTCGGGCGAGCTCGGGTCGGCGAGCCGCTCGAGGAGTTCGGCGTAGCCGTGCACGCCGCCCGAATCCTCGAGGGGTCCGCGGCGCTCGCCGCGCACGAGCTCGGCTCGACGGGTCCATGGCGGCACCGATGCGCCCGGGGCATCCGCTCGCTCGCGCTCGATGAGTTCGATCGAGTGGTGCCAGTCGTCGCCGAAGTCGTACCAGTAGTAGAGCGGACCGTCGAGCGAATCGAAGACGGATGCCACGCGCGCATCGTGCTCGTCGACGAACGTGTGCTCGATCGCCCCCGGAAACTGGTCGTCGGACAGCTCGGCGAGTCCCTCGGCGGGCATCCAGCGCCGGGGGGCCCTTCCGATGTCGGAGATGCCGCCGCGCGGGCTGTACGGATCGAGCTCGCCGAACTCGTGCAGGTGCGAGTCGCGCCAGCCGAACGCGATCTGGATCACGTCGTGCAGTTCGTCGAGACGAAGCTCGCCGTCGAGGTCGACGGTGCGCCAGATCTCGGGGTCGCTGTCGATCAGGCTGATGCGCAGGCGGAAGCGTTCGCTGGGCTGTTCGCTGAGCTGAGTCACGCAACGATTCTTGCCGAATCGCGAGCGCTCGGCGCGGTCAATGGCGGGCGCGCCGGGCAGAGTCGGGTGGCTCGCGATATCCGTCGCGCAACCCCGTGCGGCGGCGGGGCAGGCGGAATAGCCTGAACAGATCGACCGAGGGGACGACCATGAGCGACACCACCGACCGCAACGACCGGGAGTTGCCCGACGACCGCGACTTCGCCGACGACGCGAACGAGCAGAAGCGCTTGCAGGCCGAGCACGCCCGCGAACTCGGCGTCGATCCATTCTTCGAGGGGGCGAACATCACGGAGAGCAACGGCCCCGACCTCGAGGGCGGCGACGACCTCGACACCGGCGGCGGCCACCGCACTCCGCGCGACTGAAGCCCGAGCCGAGGCAAGGGCTCGAACTCGTCGAGCACGAGCACGAGCACGAGCACGAGCGCGAGTGCGAGCGCGGCCACGCTGGACGGCCTCGCGGCGAGCGACGCCGTAGCGCGGTATCCGATCGCTCAGATCTCCAGCACGCCCTCGGGGTCACGGATCGCGACGCGGGGGCGCCCGTCGCGCGCCGGTCCCATGAGCGCGGGCGCGGCCGCGAACACGCGCTTCGAGCCCTCGCCGACGCGGGTCACGTCGGTGAAGTCGAGCACGAGGGATCCGTCATCGCTGATGAAGGGGGTGAGGCGTGTGAGCACCTCTTCAGCACCGGCGAAGAAGATCTCGCCGCGCAGTATCGCGATGGTGTCGGCGCCGTCGCGCTCGAGCGAGGCGATCGGCGAGAGCGGGGTTCCATGGTGCTGCAGCATGTGCAGGCCGTGCCGCTCCGAAAGGAGTTCGAGGGTCGCGATGCCGCGCGCACTGTTGCCGCGGGCGTCGAGGCGCGGGCTGAAGGTGCCGATGCCGAACTGGCCGGGTTGCACCGCTGCGATGCCGCCGCCGACGCCGCTCTTCGCGGGCAGTCCCACCCGCACGAGCCAGTCGCCCGACGCGTCGTACATGCCGCAACTGGTCATGACCGACATGGTCCACCGGGCTGCGTTCTCACTGATGACGCGCTCGTCGGTCACGGGATTCACGCCGCCGGTCGCGAGCGTCGCCGCCATGATCGCGAGGTCGCGCGCGTTGACGGTGAGCGAGCACTGCCGGAAATACGCGGTCGTCGCGACATCCGCCGTCGAACCGAGCGTGCCCATCGAGCGGGTGAGATAGGCGAGCGCGCGATTGCGATCGCCGGTGGATGCCTCGGACGTGAACACGTCTTCGTCGACCGCGAGATCGTGGCCGGCGAACCGTTCGAGACCTGCCTGCACGACGGCGAACTTCTCGTCGGCCGTGTCGCCGCGCATGAGCGAGGTCGTCACGATCGCGCCGGCATTGATCATCGGATTCAGGGGGCGACCGGATGCCGCGTCGAGACTGATCGCGTTGAACGGCTCGCCGCTCGGCTCGAGGCCGACATACCGGGTCACCTCGGCGAGGCCGAGCGCGTCGACGGCGAGGGCGAATACGAAGGGCTTCGACACCGACTGGATCGTGAACTCGGCATCGCAGTCGCCCGCCTCGTGCACGATTCCGTGCGTGCTCGCGAGTGCGGCGCCGAGCTGGTCGGGCTCGACCGTCGCGAGCTCGGGGATGTACGAGGCGACGGCGCCCTCGTTGAGCGGGCGAACGTCGTCGAGCACGGTCTCGAGCATGCGTCGAACTGGATCCCGCAATTCCGCGGCCATGGGGTCAGCTTAGAAGGTCGGGGGTTGGCGAGGTAGGGGCGGGAGTGGGGCGTGGGAGATTCGGTCGCGCGGAGGGTTCGGCGTTGACGGTACGGGAGCGCGGGGCTGCGCTCGATGCGGCTGTTGCGTTGCGAGGTGTGAGGTGTGCGGCGTGCGCTGTGCGGGTGAGGTGCGCGGCGGCGTGAGGGCTGACTCGTCCTCCACAGGTGACCGTCGGCGGAAGTTATTCACAGGCTGACCGGCAGTTTCGCTGCGGTTCCGGGTCGGTTGGAATGTCGGTGGGTGCCGGCAGGATGGAAGCATGACCACCACCGCCGAAGCGTTCGAGGAGCTGCGATCCTCGCTGCTCGACGTCGCGGGGTTCGATGATGCTGCGCGGTGGTCCGATGACGAGTTGCTCGCCGTGACGGCCGCGATCGAAGCGGCCGGGCGGGTCCTCGACGCACACCGGGTGGCCTGCGCGGGTGAGATCGGGGAACGTTCCCGGGTCGAGCTCGGCAGTGAACGATTGTCGACCCGTCGTGGGTGCCGCTCGCCCGGCGAGCTGCTCGAGCGAGTCAGCCAGGTCTCGGGCGGAGAAGCGCGGCGGCGCATCGCGCTCGGCACGGCCACCCGGGCCCGCACGGGTCTGACCGGTGACCTGATGGAGGCGCAATTTCCCGAGGTCGCGGCGGCGCTGGCCGATGGCGAGTTGGGGGCAGATGCCGCGGGCACGATCGTCCGCGAGCTCGATGCCACCCGGCGGGCCGCCGACCCCGTCGCCCTCCGTACCGCCGAACACGAACTCGTCGCAGCCGCGATCGCGTCCGGTGACGCGTACCCGGTACGGTGCACAGCCGATGAGGTTCGGGTGCAAGCGCAGGCGTGGGCCGCGTTCCTCGATCAAGACGGCCCCGAACCCGACGACGAACGCGCGATGCGGCGCCGCGGGTTCCGCCTCGGACGGGCCCGCGACGGCCTCATCCCCGTCACCGGGGAACTCCTCCCCGAAATCGCAGCCGGGCTCCTACGCCTCTTCGATGCGCACCTCGCACCCCGATCAGGTGGCGGGTTCATGACCGCCGAAGAACGCGCCGACATCACCCGCAACGGCGAGCAGCGGACCGCCGACCAGCAACGCCACGACGTCATCGCCGCGATCATCGCCACCGCCGCCCGCTCCAGCGAACACCCCACCATCGGCGGCACAGCACCCACGGTACTCGTCAGCGTCCGCGCCGCCGACCTGCAGACCGGCCGCGGCAACGCCCACGCCGACGGCATCGAGATCCCCATCTCCCTCCACGCCGCCCGACAACTCATCTGCACCGGCGGAACCCAGCAAGTCACCTTCGACGGACACGGCCGCATCATCCGGCTCGGCTCACCCATGCGCTGCTTCACCCCCCACCAACGCCGAGCGATCACCCTCCGCGACGGCGGCTGCCTCATCCCCGGCTGCAACGTGCCCGCATCCTGGTGCGAGATCCACCACGTCATCCCCGACACCGACGGCGGACCCACCCACCCCGACAACGGCGTCCTCCTCTGCTGGTTCCACCACCACACAATCGACACCTCAGACTGGGGCATCCGCATGATCAAAGGTGCGCCACAAATCCGCCCGCCCACATGGCTCGACCCCAACGGCCGATGGCGCAACACCACGAAATCCCCAACCAGACTCGCCGACCAACTCGAACGAAGACCCCCCGAAGTCGCATGACGATGCCGTGCGTACGGAGGGGCCACACCGGCACCATCGAGCCAATCGACGTGATCAACGATCACGCTCGTCATGCCGCACCGATCAGTGCCGCTCGATGAGATCCGTGATCACTCTCGTCATGCCACGAACCGCTCAGCGCGCGAGCGTGACGCCGAGCATTGCCAGCACGCCGAACACCACGCCCCAGAGCACGATCGAGATGACCTGCCAGAAGATCACCGTGTTGCGGTTCGCGCCGAACGACACCATCGCGGCGGACGTGATCTGGCTCGGCAGCATCGTCTGGCCGACGATGCTCACGCCCGCGACGCCGTACTTGTCGAACGCGCGGCGCAGCTTCTCACGGCGCGGGGACTCGACGGGCTCCCCGTCGGCGCCGACCCCGCCGGCGCCGGCTTTGCCCGCGACGACCTTCGAGCGCACGCCGTGCGCGGTCAGCACGAAGATCAGCATCGAGATGATATTGCCGATGACTGCGACGCCGATCGCGAGCGCGGTCGGCAACCCGATCAACACCCCGATGACCGAGCCGAAGTACGACTCGACGAACGGGATCGCGGCCACCACCATCACACCGAACCATTGGAGGAAGGTGGGGAGAGAAGCGGCGAAGTCCTGGAGGGTATCGATCATGACGAGTCCTTTCGTAGGGGCGGGAGATTCGGTCGTAGGGGCGGCAGGTTCGGTTCAATCCTTCGCGGGCAACCGCGATGGCGGCAGTGTCGAGGTGTCAGGGGATCACGTGGGTTTCCACACCCAAGGCCGTGACAAATGTCACTGGCCTAGGCTCGAATCCATGGCTGCCGAACTGGCCCGCAGTGTGCAGACCACATGGCTGTACACGCTCGGGTCGATCGTGTTCTTCTTCGGATTCCTCGATCTCATCGTCGCGCTGACGATGTTCGAGATGTACGTGCAGTCGAGCGACCCCACGACCGCCGTGCTCATCGTGTTGATGCTCGTCGCGTCGGCGACGCAACTGCGATTCTGCTGGTTCCTCCGCGTCGGGCGCGGCGGTGGCCTGCCGCACCCCGTCTGGACGGCCGCCCTCCTGGCACCCGCTGCCGTCGTCTGGGTGCTCGGACTCTTCTCACCGGGCAGCGAACTCGCGGCTGCAGTGCCGCTGTGGGCCGCTGCGTCCCTCATCGCCTGCCTGCTGCCGAGGGCGCAACGCTGGCTCCTGCTGCTCGCCGCGCTCGTCGTGCTGATCGCGCACCCGATGCTCGCGACGATGATCACGGGCGAACCGTTCGCGTTCGTGCGCTCGTCGAGCGTGTGGATGATCGGCATCTTCGCGGTGATGCTGCCCTTCATGCTGCTCACGAGTGTGTGGTGGTGGGAGGTCGTGGCGCAGCTCGACCGGCACCGGCGCACCGCCGCCGAGCTCGCGGTGACGCAGGAGCGGCTGCGGTTCGCGTCCGACCTGCACGACATCCAGGGCCACCATCTGCAGGTCATCTCCCTGAAGTCCGAGCTCGCCGAACGCCTGCTCGAGATCGACCCGGCTGCGGCTCGCGGGCACCTGCACGAGACACGCCTGATCGCGAAGCAGGCCCTCGAAGAGACCCGCTCGCTCGTCGCCGGCTACCGGAAGGTCGCGTTCGACGACGAGCTCGAGAACGCCCGTGAGGTGCTCACGGCCTCGGGCGCCGAGTGCCGGTTGCGCCTCGGCCCGCTCCCGGCCGATGCGGCGGCGCGGAGCGCGCTCGCATCGGTGGTGCGCGAGGCGACGACGAACATCCTGAGACACAGCGAGGCGGCCATGGTGACGATAGAACTGACGACGACGGGCGAGCGCATCGAGCTCGCGATCGAGAACGACGGCGTCACGGTGGCGGATGCCTCCCGGTCGGATGCCTTGGGGGCGGATGCCGCGGGGCCGGATGCCTCGACGCCGGCCGGTGCCCGCCCCGGCGCCGCCCCGCGCGCCCAGGGCTCGGGGCTCGCGGGTCTGCGAGAGCGGCTCACCGCCGTCGGCGGCACGCTCGAGACGGCGACGGATGCCTCGGGCGGCCGCTTCGAGCTCCGCGCCGCGGTGCCCGTGGGCGAGCGGGTGGCGGCGTGAGCGGCGCAGGCGTGAGCGGCGCAGACGGGCTGGACATGGCAGGCGCAGGCGTGGGTGGCACTGCCGGGCAGGGCAAGGCGGGCGCAGGCGGGCTGAGCGGTGCCGGCGGTGTCGGCGGTGTCGGTGCGGGTGATGCACCGCGCAGCATCCGTCTGCTGATCGCCGACGACGAGCACCTCATTCGCGGCGCACTCGAGGCCCTACTGAATCTCGAGCCCGACATCGAGGTCGTCGCGAGCGCCGACAACGGCGTGACGGCCGTCGAGCAGGCGATCGCGACCGTGCCCGACGTGTGCCTGCTCGACCTCGAGATGCCCCGCGCCGACGGGCTGGAGGCGGCGGCGCGCATCCTCGCCGAGGTGCCGACGCACGTCGTGATCGTGACCCGGCACGCCCGTCCCGGCGTGCTGCGGCGCGCCCTCGCGTCGAAGATCTCGGGATTCGTGCCGAAGTCGACGCCCGCCGAAGACCTCGCGCACGTCATCCGCGACGTCGCCGCCGGCCGGCGCTACATCGACCCCGAGATCGCCGCCACCGCGCTCACCGCCGAGCGCTGCCCGCTCACCGATCGCGAGCTCGACGCGCTGCGCTACAGCCGTTCGACGACGAGCGTGCAGCAGATTGCCGAGCGACTGCACCTCGCGCAGGGCACCGTGCGCAACTACCTCTCGTCGGCGATGACCAAGCTCGACGCAGCATCGCGGCACGAGGCCGCCGAGAAGGCGTGGCTGCAAGGCTGGATCTGACACGGTACCGGCAGCCGAGCTCGCCACCGAGGAGGGGCCGCGCCGAGGCATCCGGAGTACCCTGTGACCCAATACCTGTAAAGCCCGATACCTGCAAAGGGGGAACGAGATGCCGTACTTCATCATCGAGCGCAACTACGCCGAAGACGTTCCGGTGCCGCTCGAGGCCGCTCCCGACATCAACCTCATCAACGATGAGGAAGACGTGCGATGGCTCTACTCCTTCCTCGCCGTCGATCGTCGCAGGAGCTACTGCCTGTACGAAGCGCCGTCGATGGAGGCGATCCGAGCCGCTGCTGTGCGCGCCGGGATGCCAGCCGACGTCATCACCGAGGTCGATGGCCGCATTATGCCGAGCGGCAACCTCGCGGGCGTCGCCGAGTTGGTCTGAGCCCTCAGCAGTGACGGGCACGCCCTCAGCTCGTTTCAGGATTCATATCAGCCCCCGTTCCCGCGCATACATCGCGGCCTGGGTGCGGTTGACCGCACCGATCTTCGTGAGAATGTTCCGCACGTGATTCGCTACAGTGTGCTCGCTGATCACGAGCCGTGCGGCGATGTCGCGATTGCTCCTGCCCTCGGCGATGAGCCCGATGACCTCGCGTTCGCGCGCGGTGAGTCCGCCTGAGACCTCGAGAGCGGATGCCGCGGCACCCGCGTCGAGCGACCGCAGCACTCGCACCATGCCGGCGGGTTCGGCGATCGCCCGAGCGCGCTCGGCGAGCTCGGCCGCCTCAGGTGAACCCGGGTCGGCGCGGCGCAGGTGAACGGCCCACGCGGAGAGCGTTCGCGCGACGTGAAGCGGAGCGCCGCTGCGTTCGGCGAGTTCGAGAGAACTCTCGAACCGCTCGACTGGAGACCCTGTGCCGCAGAGGGACTCGATCTCTCCCAGATAGCAGTCGGCGGCGCCGAACGGAGCGGCGAAGAGGCCCGACATGAGGTTGAGGCCCGAGTACTCCGTGAGCCACTGGTGCAGTCGTTCCGCGGCGGCGACGTCGCCGAGCCGGACTGCCCCCTCGGCCATGAAGGCGAGACGGGCCGGCCAGTCGCTGGAGTCGCTCGCGTTCGACGCGGTGTGCTCGATGAGCCAGTCGAGCATCCGCCGTGTCGGCGCTTCGAGTCCGAGTTCGGTGTAGAGGGCGAGGAGGCCCGGTGCCCAGCGTTCGGCGGGTGATTCCCCTCCGGTGACGTAGCGGCGAACGTCTTCGATCCGTCCCAACTCCCGGCGCAGCATATAGCTCTGCACGGCGTTCGTGCTCGACATCCCGTCGTCCCGGAAGTCGATTTCGTCGTACCGCAGCTGTCGGCATGCGGCCGCAGCCTCCTCGAGGCGCCCGCCGATGAGGGCCCGCCCGAACCGGACGTGTACAACCCAGTAACCCCAATGCCCGCTCGACTGCCGGCTCATGTTCACGAGGTAGCTCTCGGCCTGGTCGAGCCCGGCGCGGTCGCCGAGGAGATAGCTGTTCGCGAACACATTCATTGTTGCGGCGCCCATCCACTCGTTGCGCATCGATCGCGTAAGTCCGAGCAGCTCGATCGCGCGTTCCTGCCGCTTCGCGACCCCCCGCGGGCGGAGCGTCATGGAGACGATCGAACGGAGTACGGATGTCAGCACAACAGGATCTCCCAGCGCCCGGGCGAGACCGACCGCGCGGTCGCCGATCCGCTCCGCTTCATCGACGGCCCCGGTGAACGCCGTCGCCCGGGCGAGCGCCCCGATCGCTTCGACGTACAGGGGGTCGCCGTCGTCCTTCCGAACTTGCGCGAGCCCCGCCGAGAGCAGCTCGAGTGCTCGATGCCCGAGCAGGCCCGGCCGCCAGGAGGCATCCTCGTATCCGATCGCTGCGCGCAGCTGCAGTCGTGGATCTCCTGCGCCCGCAACAAGCTCGTACAGGATTCGCGCCCGAGACGTGTCGATAGCGACATCCCAGCTGCCCGCCGCGCGAAGCAGCAGCTCAGCCTGCTCGTCGCTGTCGGGGGAGATCTCACCCGCTTGCTCGAACAGGCGCCCGGCGTCTTCATACGCGAAGCGGGCCTCCGCGAGCTCGGCAGCGCGGATCAGGTAGGTCACTGCCCGATCGCCGAACCCGAGCGCGCGGGCGGCCGAATAGTGGTGGGCGAGCCGCTGGATGAGCCGTGGCGCCGTGGGGAAGTTCGACTCGAGCACCTGCGCGATGCGCGCGTGGGTTCGCAGCAGCTCAGTGCTCGGGATGTCGTCGATGACCGCCTGCCGCGCGATGGCGTGCGGGAAGCGGTAGCGATCGCCCGCCAGGCGCGGCGGCTCGATGAGGCCGGCGCCTACCGCGGCATCCATCGCAGAAAGCGTGACGTCGACGGATGCCTCGCTGATGCCGATCAGCTCACTGAGATCGACCTCCTGGCCGAGCACCGCGGCGAGCTCGAGCACCGAGCGCTGGGATGGTTCGAGCGTCGCGATGCGGGACCGCACGATATCGCTGACAGAGTCGGGTAGCTCGATCACGCGCTGGTCGCCTTGGTGCTCGGCCCCGACGACCGGATGCCACATGGCTCTGAGGAGGAACGGATTGCCGCCCGTGAGCTCGCCGAGCAATTCGGCCGACGCGCGGATACCGGCACGCGAGACGCCGGCGCGGGCCGCGACGTACTCGGTGATCTCTGCGGGAGTGAAGGGAGCCAGCCCGATGCGCAATACGCCGCTCAGTCGGGCGAGTGACGCGAGCGTGTCCGCGAGTGCGCCCGACCGGTCCGGCGGTGCGTTTCGAAGGGTGCCGAGCAGCAGTACCCTCGCCTCCGCTGTGCCCTCGACCACCCGGCGAAGGAGTTGAATCGCCGCAGGCCCCGCCCAGTGCAGGTCGTCGAGGGCAAGCACCACCGGGCGTATCGAAGACGCGGCGCGCAGCACGTCGATCACCGCGGAGAACACACGCTCCTGGCCCATCGACCGATCGGCGGCATCCTGGCCAGTTCGATCGAGCACGCCCTCGAGGAGCTCGGCCGAGTCGATGTCGGAGATGTCGGTCGCCACCTCCCGGTACGCCGGAATGAGCGCCCGGAGCGGCTCGTCGAAGGGCTCGAACGGTGCGCCGAGCTCTTGGATGCACGATCCGACCAGCACCGCGGCGCCGCTCGCGCGGAGCCGTATGCAGACCTCGCTCACGAGCCGAGACTTTCCCGCGCCCGGCTCGCCGCTCACGAAGACCGCGCGCCCCGCGCCGCCGATCGCGTCGGCCCACGCCGACTCGATCGCTTCGACCTCTTCGTGTCGAGCGATGAACGGCGGCTGCCCGGACGTCGTCCAGCCGGCCGGCAGCGCCGGGGCGGACCATTCCCCCATCTGCCCACGATAGTCCGCGACCGCGCTCGCGGCGATGACCCGAATTGACTACGCCGGCGTGCGCTCGAAGATGGGTCGTCCTCGTCATGTGGCGCGGCGGCATCCTTCCTACCGTGAGGCCAGCGGCGCTCTTCCAGGAGCCTGCATCATGAAAGGACAAGATCATGAACGTTCGCGCGTTCCTCATCGTCCCGGCCGTCCTGGCCGTGGGCGTGCTCGCCGGTTGCGGACTGACCGACGGCGGCGCGGGTGCCGGTGCCGGTGCCGGTGCCGGCAGCGGATCCGTCAAGGTCGAGATGCCGTCGTCGGAGGTGTGTCACATGTCTGCATTCATCCGCGAGCGGGCTCCCGAGGGGCTCTGCACCGAGACCGACGTGGTCGATGACGACCTGTCGCCGGTGACCGGCCGGTGATCGGAGTGCGGTGACCGGCTTGCGGTGACGGGCTTGCGGTGACCGGTGTGCTGTGACCGAATTGCTGTGCCCGAATTGCTGTGCCCGGCACCGGTGACGGGCCCGACGGGAGTAACCTCCGCGTATGGGTCGACCGATGATCTCGGCGCTTCAGCAGGTCACCGTCGACCTGACGAGTGCCGGTGCAGGCAATGAGTCGCTCGGGGCTTCCGCGGGCGGCAGTCTCGGCACGGCGCTGTTGCCGCTCATCGCGCTCGCCGCGTCGCTGACCGCCGCGATCTGCGTCGGGTCCCTCGTCGTGGCGTGGCTGCGCAAGCCCGAGGCCGGCAGCTCGCTCGCGCTCGTCGACCCCGAGTCGGCGGGACTGCTTCCGGTCGGGTTCGTGTCGGGTGCTGCCGCGGCGCGCTGGCTGCCGGCGACGGTCATGCTGCTCGCCGTCAACGGCGTGATCGCGATCCAGGATCGGCGCGACATACGTGACGCCGGTGACATCCATGACGTGCGTGACGTCCGTGGCACCCGCGGCGGGGAGGCCGGCTGCGCGCGGGACATCCGGCTCGTCTTCGACGGCGCGTACCCGCTCGCCGCCCGCACGGATGTCGATTCGGCGGGCGCCGACGGCACGGTGCTCGCGTTGCTCTCGCCGGGGCTCTCGGGCGGGTCGCGCACGGTCGAGCGTGGGGCGTGCGTCGACGCGGACCGTGTCGTGGTGAACAACGGGCTGCTGCTCGATGTCACCCGCGACGGCTTCCGCGACGCGGCGGACTGGTATCGCGAGCCGCGCCCGGTCCGCCGGTTCGGGGCGGCCACGATCGGCGGCGTGGTCGGGGTAGCCCTGGGATTCGTCACGCTCGGAGGCGCAGACGACTCTGCGAACTCGATCGCCTGGAGCGCGATCGTCATCGGTGCGCTGGCCCTCGGGCTACGCGCGCTCGTGCCGCGCTGGATCCCACTGAACTCGGCCGGCCTGCAGCTCCGCGAGCGGGCGAACCGGTGGCGCGAGATCGTCGCGAGTACGGATGTCCCGACCCTCGTCGCGGCCGAGCAGTTGCTGCCATGGGCGGTGCTGTTCGACGAGGCATCCGTGGTTCGGCGCCTTGCCGAGGTTGCCGAGAAGGCGGGCACCGTGCCGACCTGGTATCGCTCGGCCGCCCCGTTCTCGGCGGAGCGACTGGCATCGTGCATCACCGTCGTGGCAGCCGAGCTTTCGCAGCCGATCCGCGTCGGCGGCGGGTTGCTGCAGCGGGGCGAGGACTCCCGGTTCGGCGTGCCGATGATCGGTGACACCAAGGGGTGGGGTGGCGGATACCTCGCGGGCGGCGACGGCACGTTCGGTGATGGCGGCGGGGGTGGTTTCGGGGGCGGGGGCGAGGGCGGCTTCGGCGGATTCGGCGACGGGGGTGGCGGCGGCTTCGGCGGCGGCGGGGGCGGTGGTGACGGCGGCGGCACGTGAGCGGCGCCGCTGAAAGCGCAGCGTCGGCGCCCGCGCGAGTTGCGCCCCGTCGTGCGGTTCAGATCAGCGCTGCCGTCACCCGTCGAGCACGTCGAGGTCGACCTCGATCTCGTCGCCCTCGCCGATGCCCTCTGCCGTGAGCACGGCCTTCTTCAACGGCAGCGCGTAGGTGCCCCCGCCGGGGAAGATCGAGGTGTTCCACGTGGTGGCGCCGACGGTCGCGACGACGCGCACGGAGTCGAAGCCGCGCGGCATCCGCGGCTGGTCTGAGATGTCGGCGCTCGGCTCGGCCGGAACGTCGACGAAGAACCAGTTTCTGCGCGCCTGCCATTCGTAGATCTCGGCGGTGAAACGAATGCGCATGCCGTGATGCTACCCGGCGATGTTGAGTCGCTCGAAGTCCGTCACGGCGCGGGCGCGAGCCCCGGTACGAGCAGTTCGACGCTGCGCTCGGCGAACTCCGCGGCATCCGTCACGTCGCGCTGGCCGTCGTAGGCCGCGAGGAACGCACGGTGGAACGCGACCCCGACGAGCAGTCGCGCGGCGGACTCGAGGTCGGCATCGGGGCGGATGCGTCCGGCCGCCTGCTCCTCGCCGAGCAGACGCGCCACGAGCGTCACGGTGCCCTCGGGGCCGTAGCCGCGTGCTCGCACGCCCGCGCGATGCTCGGCGAGCAGTTCGGGCGCCCCGAAGATCGACGCCGACATCGGAAAGGTGCGCACGAAGAACGAGAGCAGCGCGGTCACGATGCTCGCGAGCGTCTCGGGCAGCGCTGAGCGAGCGGATGCCTCGGGCAGTTCGATGCGCGGCATCCGCTCGACGAGCACCGCGAGGAAGAGCTCCTGCTTGTCGGCGAAGTGCTTGTAGATGAGGGCCTCTGAGCACCCGGCGGCGCGGGCCAGCTCGCGCGTCGTCGCACCGACCACGCCGCGATCGACGAGCACGGTCGCGGCGGCATCGAGGATGCGGTCGCGGGTGGTGGGGAGCTGGGACATCCGGGCCTTCCACTTGACAGGTGAGTGTTCGCTTACCGTATCATCGAGGTAGTGAGTAAATGCTTACTAACCGCTCGAGCTCCTGAAGGACGAACCATGAGAGTCGCAGTACTGGGAGCCTCGGGTCGCACCGGCGGCCTCATCGCCAACGCGGCGCGAGCGCGAGGTCACGAGGTGATCGGGGTCGTGCGGCGCGCGGCATCCGCCCCGACCGGCGCCACAGAACGCATCGCCGACGGCCGCGACGCCGCCGCGCTCGCCGCTGCCCTCGACGGGTGCGACGCCGCGGTGTTCGCGATCGGCCCGACCTCGGCGAGCACCGACCACACCGTGATGCGCGAGAGCATGCCGGCACTCGTGGCGCATCGCCGCGGTGCGCCGCCTCGTCGTCGTGAGTGCGAGCGGCCCCTTCACCGACGGCGACGACCCATTCCTGAAGTTCGTGGCGAAACCGATCGTGCAGCGCATCCTGCGCGAGCCGTTCTCCGACTTCGTCGCGACCGAGCCCGTCGTGCGATCGAGTGCCCTCGACTGGACGATCGTGCGACCGCCGCAGCTCAAAGACGGCGACGCTCGTGGCCGCTACCGTCGTGCGAACGGCGGGGGAGTGCCGTTCGGCATCTCGATCCGCCGGGCCGACCTGGCGGCGGCGGTGCTCGACGTGCTCGAAGACGACGCGACGGTCGGGGCGACGATCACGGTGGCGGCGTAACGCCCAGAGGCCGTAGGGTCGCTCCCTCGGCTCCCTCGGCTCCCTCAGCCAGCTTTGGCCGCGCCGGACGAATCCGCCCGCGAGAGGCATCGCAGCGAATCATCCGCTCGGCCATGAAGTCCGATTCCCGCTGCTGGAAGTGGCCATCGGCGCGCGCATCGGGGTGAAGATGGAGTCATGCTCCGACGCCATGCCACGCTGACGACAGCTCTCGGGGACCTCCTGGTCGTCGCCGAGGGCGACGCGCTCTTCGGCATCTACTTTCCGGGGCACTGGCATCCGCCCGGCGGCAACGCGATCGGCGTCGAGGTCGCCGCGCACGACGATGCGCTCATCACGCGGCTCGGCATCGAGCTCGACGAATACCTCGCGGCGGAGCGAACGACGTTCGATCTGCCGATGGCGCCCGTCGGCGATGAGTTCCAGCACGCGGTGTGGGCGATGCTCCGCGACATCCCCCACGGTGCGACGACGAGCTACGGCGAGCTCGCCGCGCGCCTCGGCGATCGCAATCTGGCTCGACGAGTCGGCAACGCCGTGGGGCGCAACCCGCTCAGCATCTTGGTGCCGTGCCACCGGGTGGTCGGCGCCGACGGGTCGCTCACGGGCTACGCCGGCGGCCTCGAGCGCAAGCGATTCCTGCTCGAACTCGAGGGCGCGCCGGTCGTCGCGCAGGGGAGGCTCTTCTAGCGCCCGCGCACCATCCGTGACCTCTCTCGGTTGGCAGCGACGGAGGGGTCGCCGCTCGGAGAGAGCGGGCCGCGACGCTGCGGGATGGGGTGTTCAGTTGTGGCCGGGGTGGGAGGGTTCGTTGATCGAGTAGGCGCGCCAGCGCCGTATCGAGATCCGGGCGGGGTCTCCCGCCAGAGCGGGGGCTCGATCAGGCGCACGGCATCGAGCGCGAGCGTGGCAGAGCCCACCCGCAAGCGACCGACGATCGAAGACGTCGCACGCGAATTCGGCGTCTCGCGGGGCACCGTCTCGCGAGTGCTGAACGGCCGTTTGGGTGAGCCCGTGGGGCGCCTGCCGCTGCCGACTGAGTTGGTACTGCGGGAGTCGGCGTACGGGCGCGACTCGTCCTCCACAGGCCGGTTCGATGGCGAGTTTTACACAGGATGATCAGGTGTTTTCGCGGCATCGAATGTCAGAGGGTCGCGCAAGAATTGACACATGGACGAAACCCGCGACGCGCTCGAGCAGCTCTGCTCGGCGGTCGTCGATGCGTTCCGATCCGATGACGCAGCGCGGTGCTCCGACGACGAACTGTTGGCGACGATGGGCGCCCTCGAGCGCCTCGGGCGGCTCGTCGATTCACACCGCTCGGTGTACGCGGGCGAACTCGGTGAGCGATCGCGCCCAGAGCTCGGCAGCGAGCGGCTGTCGTGGCGCACGGGGTGCCGCTCCGCTGCAGAGCTCGTCGAGCGGGTCACCCTGGTGTCGGGTGTCGAGGCGCGGCGGCGCATCGGCCTCGGCGCGGCCACTCGGGCCCGTGTCGGGTTCACGGGCGAGGCGCTCGAGCCGCAGTTCCCACTGGTCTCCGCTGCGCTCGCGACCGGCGAGCTCGGGGTCGACGCGGCGTGCGTGATGGTGCGTGAACTCGAGCGCGCTCGCGGCGTCGCCGATCCGGTCGCATTCGAGGCTGCCGAACACGCACTCGTCGCTGAAGCGACAGGCCAGGGCGATGGGGCACCCGTGCGGTGCACGGCCGGTGAGCTTCGCGTGCAGGCCCAGGCGTGGTCGACGTTCCTCGATCAAGACGGCTCCGAGCCCGACGATGAGCGGGCGATGCGACGCCGAGGGTTGCGGCTCGGGCGTGCGCGCGACGGGCTGATCCCGATCGCGGGCGAGCTCATGCCCGAGGTCGCGGCCGGGCTCACCCGTCTCTTCGACGCGCACCTGGCGCCGCGTTCGGGCGGAGGGTTCCTCACCGCCGCCGAACGCGCCGACCTCGCCGTGCAGGCCGAGACCCGCACGAGCGACCAGCAACGCCACGACGTGCTCGCCGCCGTCATCGACACGGCTGCCCGCTCGGGGGAGCATCCGAGCATCGGGGGCGCTGCGCCGACGGTGCTCGTGAGCGTGCGGGCGAGCGATCTCGAATCGGGCCGCGGAGCCGCCCACGCCGACGGCATCGAGCTGCCCGTCTCGCTGCGTGCTGCACGGCACATGATGTGTACCGGCGGCATCCAGGCCGTGCTGGTCGACGACGCAGGGCGCATCATGCAACTCGGCTCGCAAGAACGATGCTTCACGCCGCACCAACGGCGGGCGATCACGCTGCGCGACGGCGGCTGTCTCATCCCCGGATGCTCCGTGCCTTCGGCATGGTGCGAGGTCCACCACGTCGTGCCCGACGTCGACGGCGGCCCGACCCATCCAGACAACGGCGTGCTCCTCTGCTGGTTCCACCACCGCACGATCGACACCTCGGGCTGGGGCATCCGCATGGTTCGCGGTGTGCCGCACGTGAGTCCGCCCGCGTGGCTCGATCCCGGTGGCGGATGGCGGGTCGCCACGAAGTCGCCGACCAGACTCGCCGATCGGCGTGCGCGAGGTGAGCCCGAAGGGCGACATGAGAGCGGTGGGCTTGTTGAGTCGGGTGGGTGAACGGCTGCGCCGTCGGTCGTCGCCGAGGGACGTCTTCAGCCGGGGCGCACCGCGTCGCCGACCGCGATCGACCCCGGCGACTGCGGCGCGAGGAGCACGCCGAACCAGGTCTTGCCCTCCCAACGCCGATGCTTCGCGAGCGTGCGGATCGGCTCCTTGCCGCGGGCGAGGGTCTCGGGGTCGATCGTCGTCATCACGCAGCGGTCGCACACCTTCGTGATGCGGAACCGCACGCTGCCGAGGTCGACGAACGGCCAGTCGTCTTCGGCGAACGGCTCGTCGCCGTCGCCGTCGATCACGACGTTCGGCCGGAACCGCAGCATGTCGAGCAACGGCGTCGACTCGTCGGTCCACGTGTTGAGCTGGGCGAGGGATGCCTCGCTCGTGAGCAGCAACGGGCCGGCGTCGGCCAGCGACATCCGATCGTCTGGCAGGCCGCCGTTCGCCGGGTTGACCGTGCGCTCGCGCGGATCGGGCTGCCACACGAGTCGCGCCTCGACGCCGAGCCGGGCGCTCAGCCAGGCGTCGGCCTCGGCGCCGGCGGGGAGCGCGGTGCCCTGCCGCGAATGACCGACTGGGATGGGCGGGGTGTCGGTCGGCGGGCGAACCAGAAGCGGGGCGTCGGCGTCGGCGTCGGCGCGGGCGTCGGCGCTTCGCCCGCGCTCGCCGAGGAGCAATCCGCCGTCGGCGAGCGGCTCGGCTGTGAACGCGAGCATCTCGTTGTGCTCGCGCGCGGTCACGGGCGCACCGGATGCATCGACGACACCCCAACGGCGATCGCCCGCGAGACCCCACGGCAGCACCACGGCCGAGTCGACGTCGAGTCCGGCGAAGGACTTCACCGGATGGATCCGAAGGCGTGTCACCTGCATTCGAGAACACTAACGAATGCGCGGTCGTGGTGGCCGCCACGGGTGGGCAGGCACGGTCGCGGGCGCCGCTGTCGGTGGGTGATGGGAGCGTGTCGCCATGGCAACGCATGAGCACCGCATCCCACTGAGCATCGACTACGTCGAGATCTCGATCACCGACATGGCCGCCGCGCAGGCGTTCTACGGCGCCGCGTTCGGGTGGCAGTTCACCTCGTACGGCGACGAGTACGCAGGCATCCGCACCGCCGCCGAAGCAGACGGTGACGAGGCCGGTGGGCTCGCCTTGGCCGACGAGGTCGTGCGCGGCGGGCCGCTTGTGCTGCTCTACAGCGACGACCTCGACGCCACGGTCGCTGCCGTCACGGCTGCCGGCGGCGAGGTCGTCAACGGTCCCTACGAGTTCCCCGGCGGTCGCCGCTTCCACTTCACCGACCCGAGCGGCAACGAGCTCGGCGTCTGGGCCGCGCAGTAGCCGCCCTGTAGCGGCGCGGATCAGGCAGCGGATGCACGCGCACGCGCACGGATGCCGCAAGCGGGTGGCACCCGCTTGCGGCATCCGCTCGATTGCTGCCTCCGCTACCCGTTGAAGTGCGCGAGGATGCGCCCGACAATGTCCGCCCGCTCCTCGTCGGTCGCGAGCTGCTCGAGCCCGAAGCCGAATATGAGCGTGTCGGGTGTCGCGACCGAGGCCACGAGCACTGCGAGGCCCTGCGCCCGCTCCCAATCACTGAAGTTGGCCGGGCTGCCTGCGGGAGGCCCGAGCAGCTGCCACGCACCGAGACTCTCCTCGAAGCCCTCGGCCGTGAGTTCGCTCGACGCCGTGACGATCCTGGTGTCATCGAGGATGACGCCGAGGCCGCCCGAGCCGGGGTCGGTGACGTAGCTCACCACGAGTTCGATCTGCTGATTCGCGTAAGCGGACAGGTCGAACGACACGGGGATCCACCCGCCTGAAGAGCCGGTCATCGCGTTCCACGAGCCTGTGCTGCCGGTCGTGGCGCACGGGTTTCCGAGCGTGAGGTAGTGCAGGAGCTGCGGATGCACCCCCGCGTAGAAGCCGCCCTCGCACTCGGTGGGCGGGTCGGTGGATGTCGCGCCTCCGACCTCGGGAAGCGTGGTCCACGTGTCGGTGCCGGTCGGGCGCACCTCGACGAGAACATTGTCGTAGCCCAGTTCGACGTCGAACGCGATCTGCGCCGTGAACGTCGGCGCGTCCGCGGCGGTCAGCCCGGTCAGGTCCACGTTCTGGCCGAGTCGCTGGTAGCCGTTGTCGATGTGGCCGGCCGCCGCCGCCCACTCGCCCTCGATCGCGCCGAACGGATCGGCGTAGTCGGCGACCCCCGTGCTCTCGAACTGCGGGAACTCGCCGACCGGGAGCACATCGCTCGTGTTCACGAACGCTCCTGCCTCGTCGACGGGGTTGTCGACCGTTGCCGGGCCACCGAACGTCGCTTCGAAGCCGTCGAGCGGGGGAGCGGTGCCCACGGCGCCGTCGACACCCACAGCGGTGCGTGCGTACGCGCCCATCCAGTACTGCGTGAAGTCGTCGGCGAGCAGCAGGCAGTCGGAGAAGAAGTCCCCCGTCACCGCGCAGTCCTCATCCGGCGCTCCGTCGAGCCCGTAGTAGATGCCGCCGAGCGAGGAGCCGAGCTGCCCGTAGTACCCCGCGGTCTCGCCGGCGAGCGCGAGCTTGCCGCCCTCATTGAGCCAGTCGCGGATCGACATGGTGAGGTACTGCTGGCGCTCAGCGACCGAGAGGTCTTCGAGCGGACCGAACTGGAAGGTGTCGGTCAGGAAGTCCTCGGGATCCTGGGTCAGTCGGTTGTCGCCGAGGTACCACAGCGCCGAGTCGTAGTGCGAGAGCACCCCGAGGTCGTGCGGAACACCCTGCGCGTCGACGTCCCAGACATCCGGAGTCACGCTGTTCGCCTCGAGGGCCGCGACGTGCTCGTCGACGTACTTCGGCGCGGTCGTGCCGGCCGGATACGTCGGGTTCACGCCCGTGTAGTCCTCATTCGCGATGACGAGCACGTCATTGCCGGTGTCCTGCGTGAGCTCATAGGTGAAGTGCTCGCTCTCGACCTTCTTGAAGTTCCGGTCCTTCAGGATGTCGCGGAGCGAAGGCAGCGCTGAGAACCAGACCTCCACGGTGTCGCCCGCAGCTGCACCGCGCACCGTGCCCCGGTACTCGGCGTAGTAGTCGTCGTTCTCGTCGCCGTAGCGCTCACCGCCCTGCCACTCCTTGACGGGTGCGATCCTCGTGCGCCCGTCGTTGATGCGGTAGCTCATGAACTTCGCGAGCAGGTCGCGCTTGGCCACGACCGCGACCGGCTGCGGGTCGCCGTACGAGACCGTGAAGCTGTCGACCTTGAAGTCGGGAGCCTCGAGGCCCACGGCCGACACGGGGTCGTTCGGGTCGAGCGCCGATTCGGCGGTCGCGAGGGCGAACGCGATGTTCTTCTCGAACTCGGCCTGGATCAGCGCCTCGTCGTCGGGGAAGTTGAATCCGCTCTGGCAGTCCTCTGCGAGCCACTCGTCGTCGGCGACCGAGTCGGATGCTGCCTCGCACGTCGACATCTCGGGCGTGAACCCGAGCGTGCCGTGCGCCTCCTGCATGTGCGAGTCGATGTCGCCGTTCGTGGTGTACAACTCGGCGGAGATGTCGGGGTCGTACCCCGGGATCGCCGGGTTGGCGTCGTCGCCGACCATCGCCTCGTAGATCACGTCGTCGGGCGACGGCGTCGCGACCTGCCAGCCGATGCCGTGCAGCAGCAGTTCGGCGGCCGAGTGGTAATTCACGAAGAACTCCGGCGTGATGCGGTCGAAGAGCTCGTCGAGCGCCTGCGTCTCGGGTTCGGATGCCGCGGAGGGACCGCGGTACGTCTCGCTCGCCGGGTTCGGCGATGAACCTTCGTTGTCGTAGCCCCAGCGCGTCGCGGAGTTGCGGTTCAGGTCGACGCCGTCGCCGGTGGTGATCACGCCGTCACCGTTGTTGTCGCGCAGGTTCTTGCGCCAGAGCCGGTTGCCCTCTTGGAACGTGAAGTCGTAGCCGTCGGGGTTCGCGACCGGCACGAACCACAGTTCGGTCGAATCCACGAGGTCGGTGATGCGCGGGTCGGTGCCATACGACGTGAGCACGTGGTCGAGCAGTCGACGCACCATCTCGGGCGTGATCCACTCGCGGGCGTGCTGCGCGCCGACGTAGACCGTGGTGGGGCGCTTGCCGTCCTTCGCCCGGTCGACGTTCTTGGTGACGCGCACGGCGGCGATGTCCTGCCCGTTGGTCGTCTGTCCGACCACCTGCACTTCGGCGATCTTCGGATGCGCCGCGGCCTGCGCCATGAGCTCCTCGAGCAGTCCGCCCTCGCCGCTGTAGGGGCGGAACACGCCCTCGGCCTGCAGTGAGCGGCGCTGTGCGCTCGGCGCCTTCTCCTGGAGATCAGCGCCGCTCGCTTCGAGCTGCGCGGCCTGCTCGCCCGAGATGATCACTTCGACGTCGACCTGGCCGGATGCTTCGGCGCTCGGTGACGCGACGATCTCGTGCCGGTCCACGCCGAGATCTACGATCGCGGCGAGCCCTTCGGCGTCGACGGTGCCCGTGTAGACGGCGAGCTGGTCACCTCCGCCGGGTGGTGGTGCGGGTATCGCGACACTCGGCGTGGCGCTGAGTGCGGTGATGACGAGTGCAGCCGCAGTAGCGGCGGCGAGCTGGCGGGCTGGGCTGGTGCGGAACATGGCGTACCCCCTCGTAACGCGATGACGTCCATACCGGGTGGTTCTCGAATGTTCGAACCCGACGATCGGTCGTGACATGAACGTTGCTCATCTTCGTCCCCTCTTCAAGGGCCGTCAACAGTTTCGGCAGATCACACGCATGTCGGATCGCACCGATGCCGCATCACACCCACGCCCGGCGCACGGCCTCGGCACCCAACTGGAGCCGGGTCGTGACGCCGGCGGTCTCCATGAGCTCGGCCACACGCCGCTGCACGGTGCGCACCGAGATGCCGAGCTGCGCGCCCGCCGCGGCATCCGTCAGGCCCAGCAGCAGGAGCTTGAGCAGATCGCGGTCGACCGCATCGTGCGCGCCCGGCAGCTCGCCGGCCGAGACGAACTCGGTCGACGTCGACCAGTACTCCTCGAAGATCGCGATGACAAGGTCGAGTAGGCCGCTCGGATGCACCAGCAGCGCGCCCGACGACCGGTCTTCGCCGTGCGATCGCATCGGGAGCAGCGCCAGGTCGTCGTCGGAGATGATGAGCCGGGTGGGCAGCGTCGGCATCACCCGGATCTCCTCGCCGAAGGGCGCCGACTCGCGTGCCGCGTCGATGAAGCCGGGCCATTCGAGCACCGCCTTCTCGACGATCACTCGGTAAGTCACACCGCGGTGGAGTGCGTCATCCTCGGCCGTGTTCTCCTCGGCGCCGAGAAAGGCCACGTCGCTCAACATGAACACACGCACCTGCTGCGTCGCCGAAGCCTGCAGCTGAGCGAAACGCTGGCGCACGGCATCCGCCCCCAGCACGACATCGACCACATCGGGCGCCGAGCGCTGCGCGGCCCCGCTGCGGTAGATCTCACTCAACTCCACGAGCGCCTCGTGCGCCTGGGTCAGCCGGCGTTCACGGTCGAGGAGCATCGGGCGCAGGGCCAGCGACGGCGGCGAGGCGACGACCCGGTCGGGAGCGGATGCCTGCCGCGCGAGCAACCCGAGACGCTCGAGTTCGGCCACGATCGCGCGCACGTCGCCGGGCGACTTCCCCGCGGATGCGGCGAGCTCGTCGACGCTCGCCGATGGCGACTGCAGGATGAGCCGATAGAGCGAGGTGTGCTCGTCGTCCAGTCCGATCGCCTCGAGCACGAGCGCCTTCCATTCCTCGCCGGCCACGGTCGCGTCGGTCGCCGTTCAGGTGGCGGATCACAGCCATGGCATCTCTCCGCCACCACCCTAGCCAACAGGCCGTGAGAGGTTGCTTGCCAAGCCAGTTCGTACGCGTGAGAGGTATCCCTATGCCACGAAGCATCAGACCATCCGCACCACGGCGCCGATCGATCGCCGCCGCCATCAGCGGCCTCGCGATCGGCGTCGCCGGAGTCGGCGCAGCCGCACTCCCCGCCGGTGCCGATCCGACCGGTGGCGGCACACCGCCACCGGCCGTCGCGGCCGCGGCACCCGCTCCCGCAGGCGGATCGCACACCGTCACCCTCATCACCGGCGACCGGGTCACCGTGACCGACCTCGCCGGCGGCACCCACGCGGTCGAGATCGACCCCGTGGACCCCGGCGAGGGGTTCCAGACCCTCGACGTCGACGGCGAACTGCACGTGCTGCCGCGCGGCGCGCTGCCGTTCATCACGGCCGGCGTCGTCGACCGCGACCTCTTCAACGTCACCCGGCTCATCGAGTACGGCTACGACGACGCCTCGGTCGACGCGACCCCCGTGATCCTCGAGCTCGACGACGACGGCGCGGCGGCGCGCAGCTTCGCCGCCCCCACACCGGGTGTCGAGATCGGCACCCCGCTCGCGAGCATCGGCGGCGCCGCGGCGACGGCCGACCACGCGAGCGCCGAATCGACCTGGGCGGCGCTGACGGATGTCGCGGCATCCGATGCCCGCAGCTTCAGCGCCGAAGGAGCCGACGGGGCCGTCAGCCTCGGCGGCGGCATCGAGGCGATCCACCTCGACGGCAAGGTGCAGGCGACGCTCGACTCGAGCGTGCCCTACATCGGAGCGCCCGAGGCGTGGGCGGCCGGCTACACCGGCGACGGCGTGACGGTCGCGGTGCTCGACACGGGCTACGACGACACCCACCCCGACCTCGCGGGCCGGGTGCTCGCCGACTCGACGAGCTTCGTGCCCGGCGAAGCGGTCTCCGACGACGTCAACGGCCACGGCACGCACGTCGCCTCGACGATCGCCGGCACCGGCGCCGCGAGCGGCGGCACCCACCGCGGTGTCGCCGACGGCGCCGACCTCCTCATCGGCAAGGTGCTGAGCGGCGCCGCCGGTGAAGGCCAGGACTCGTGGATCATCTCCGCCATGGAGTGGGCCGGCGAACGCGCCGACATCGTCTCGATGAGCCTCGGCACCCGCTACGGCGACGACGGCACCGACCTCATGTCCCAAGCGCTCAACGAGATCTCGGCCGAGACCGACGCGCTCTTCATCGTCGCCGCGGGCAACTCCACGGCGCCCGAGACGATCGGCTCGCCCGGCTCAGCCGCGAGCGCACTCACGATCGGCTCGGTCGACGACCCGACCGGCGCCCTGTCGTGGTTCTCGAGCCAGGGCCCGCTCGTGGGCTCCGGTGCGCTGAAGCCCGACCTCGCCGGCCCCGGCAACGACGTGACCGCCGCCCGCTCGGCCGACAGCCCCGGCGAAGGCTCCTACATCGGCATGAGCGGCACCTCGATGGCGACCCCGCACGTCGCGGGCGCTGCGGCGATCGTGAAGCAGCAGCATCCCGAGTACACGGCCGCGCAACTGCGGGCCGCGCTCGTCAGCACGGCGACGGATGTCGGGCTCACGCCCTACCAGGTCGGCGCCGGCGTGGTCGACGTGGCGACTGCGATCGAGGCCGACATCGTGGCATCTGGTTCCGGCGACTTCGGCATGCTGTCGTGGGGCGAAGACGCTGCCCCCGTGACTCGCACGATCGAGTACGCGAACCGCGGCGACGCCGAGGCGACGATCGAACTGACCGCGACGCTCACCGACACCACACCCGGCGCGGGTGGCGGTGGCCTCGAACCGGGCCGCGCGGCCGCAGCGGCATCCGACGTGCTCACGATGGACGCCGACTCGCTCACGCTCGCCGCGGGTGAGACCAAGGCGGTCACCCTCACGGCCGACCCGGCGAAGGTGCCCGCGGGAGCGCAGCTCTCGGGCGTGCTGACGGCGGCGGTCGACGGCGACGCGGTCACCCGCTCGGCGCTCGGCATCATCGCCGAAGCCGAACGCTACGACCTCACCGTCACGGCGACCGACTTCGACGGCGAACCGCTCGAGACCTACGGATGGATCTGGAACGCCGAGACCGGTTGGTACACCTCCTTCGGCGTCGCGGGCGAGACCACGCTGCGACTGCCGGCCGGGCTCTACTCGGTGATGTCGTTCATGGACGTCGCCCGTGAGGCCGACACCCAGACGATCGCGCTCGTCGGCGACCCCGACGTCGTGCTCGATGGCGCAGCGACGGTCGCGTTCGACGCCCGGGCCACGAAGCCCGTGACCGTCGATGTCGGCGAAGACGGGCTCGAGGCCACCGTGCGTCGCATGGACTACAAGGCCGACGGCTTCACCGGCAGTGTGTTGGCACCCGTGTGGGTCGACGAGCTGTACGCCCAGCCACTGGAGGCGACCGAGGCGGAGAGCTTCGACTTCACGACCCGGTGGCGGCTGCAGCAGCCGACTCTCTCGCTGAAGGCCGGCAAGGAGCGGCTCGACCTCATCCCGCAGGTCGGATCGACCCTGCTCGACGGCAAGATCCGCGCCGGTGCCATCGATGTGGGACTCGGCAGTGCCGAGGAGTTCGCCGCGGTCGACGTGACCGGCAAGGTCGCGGTCGTGACCCGCTCCGACACCGTCTCGGCCCCGGCGCGATCGGCGAACGCGGTCGCAGCGGGCGCTGCGCTGCTGCTGACCGTCAACGACGGTGACGGCGAGCTCAGCGAATGGGTCGGCTCCGAGGACTACGTCAGCGACACCGCCATCCCCGTCGCCGCGATCAGCGGCGTGCAGGGCCGCCGGGTGCTCGAAGCGATCGCACAGAAGAAGGTCACCGTCACGGGCGAAGGCATCGTGGACGCCGACGAGATCTGGGACATCGCCCGCTACAGCGCCGGCAATGTGCCCGAAGACCTCGACTACCGCCCACGCGGGCTGACCCGTATCGACACGACGTACTACGGCGAACCTTCGCTCGTCGCCGAGTTCCGGTGGGACTTCGTGCCCGGCGTGGAGTACGGATCGGGCTACCCGATGCGCACGACGCGCGGTCTCGAGCGCACCGAATGGGTGAACACCGACCAGGTCGAGTGGTATCAGGACGCCACGGTCGTCGACGCCGGATGGCAGGTGCGCGACGTCAGGCGTGCCTACGAGCCCGGCCAGAAGCTCGAGACGAGCTACTTCGGTGCGATCGTGCGGCCCTACGTCGGCCCCGGCTACTGGGCGCCGAACCGCTCGGGCGACAACGTGCAGGTGAACCTGCCGTCGTGGGCCGATGGGGCGAGCGCCGAGCGCACCGGCACGTTCGACGTGTTCTCGGGCGCCGTCGACCGTGCGCAATTCACCGAGGTGTACGTCGACGGCGAGCTTGCGGGCTCAGGGCCGTACCAGGGGGTCGGCGTCTGGGGGCTGCCCGACGGCGAGTCCGAGTGGCGCGTGGTGAACACCGCGACGCACGACGGCACATACCTCGCCTCGTCGACGTCGACCACGACCGAGTGGACCTTCCGGTCCGCCGGAACGGCGGGCGACTACACCACCCAGCTGCTGCCGATGCTGCAGGCGTTCTACGACGTCGAGCTCGACGACTCGGGCAAGGCCGGCGCCGGCCGCAAGGCGGGTGCACCGGTGAAGCTCGACCTCGAGCTCGGGCACCTGGCCGGGGCATCCGGCATCGCAGCCATGACCGACGCGACGCTCGAGGCGCGCGTCGACGGCGGCGACTGGCAGGCGGTCGAACTCGACGTCACCTCCACCGACACCACGGTCGACGAGCCGTCAGGGGAGTTCCTCTCGGTCTTCCCCGAGGGGCGTGACGTCGTCACGGCCTACGCCGCCGAGATCGACGTGCCGAACGCGGGCGCGTGGGTCGACCTGCGAGTGACGGCGACGGATGCCGCAGGCGCGACCTTCAGCCAGGAGATCGTGCGGGCGTTCGAGGCGACGGCCGCGAAGAAGGGCGGCGGCCACGGTGGCGGCGGGCACGGCGGTGGCGGCCACGGTGGTGGTGGCGGCCACGGTGGTGGCGGGCACGGCGGGGGCGGGTACGACTGGCCCGGCTGGCCGGTCGGTGGCCGTCACTGATGACGGACGCCGGATGACCCGGTGATCGTGCTGAGGCCCGAGCGACTTCCCCACCTGGGGGCGCTCGGGCCTCGGCTGATCGGGCCTCAGCCGTCGCGGCGATCGCGACGGCGCGTGCGCGGCTCGTCGAGGCCGAGGTGCACGCGGGTGCGCTTGCGCTCGAAGACGATGAAGCCCGCGCCGATCGCCCACAGCGGCAGCTGAGTGAGGAAGGCGAGACGGAACGCCTCGGGGCTGTACGTGTCGGGGGTGCCTGCGCCCTGCGCGTCCATGGCGATGCCGATGAACAGGATCGCGAGAAGGGCGGCGAGAAACCCGCCGACGTTCACGATGCCGGTGGCCGTGCTGAGTCGATGGCGCGGGTTGTAGGTGCGGGCGTGATCGAAGCCGATCATCGAAGCGGGGCCGCCCGTGCTGAGCGCCAAGGCGAGCACGAAGAGCAGCCACAACGGGACCGAGCCGGGCCAGAGGATGACGGCGAGCCACGCGACCACCTGGACGGCGATGATCGGCAGCACGAGCATCCGCGATCGCCGCATCGGATGCCGACTCGACAGCGCGCCGATCACCGGGCCGACCACCATGCCGGCGACGACGTAGACGCTGAAGATCAGCGAGGCCATCGCCGCAGAAAGGCCCTCGCCGACCGTGAGGAACGGGAAGCCCCACAGCAGGATGAACGCGGTGCCCGAGAACGGCGCCGTGAAGTGCGACCAGAACGCGAGCCGGGTCGCCGGGTGCGCCCACGATTCGCGGAAACCTTGCCGCAGGTCGGCCGACGAGGTCACCGCGTGCATGGCGCCGGTGGCGGTATCGACGCTCACGTCGGAGTCGCGGCCCGGTGGTCGGTTGCGGATGACGGCGAAGGTCAGCACGGTGAAGAGCACGCCGAGTCCGGCGAGGCTGCCGAACGCGATGGTCCAGCTCGTCGCGTGCAGCAGGGCTGCGATCGGCAGGATCGCGAGCAGCTGGCCGCTCTGGCCGACGATGCCGGTGAGCTGCACGAGGAACGGCGCCTGCCGCTCGGGGAACCACACGGCGACGACGCGCAGCACGCTCGGGAAGATCGCCGCGTCGCCCGCGCCCTGTAGCATGCGGGCGAAGATCGCCGTGCCGACGTCGGGTGCGAAGGCCATCACGAGTTGACCGGTGGCCATGACGAACATGCCGATGGTGATGATCGGTCGTGCGCCGAAGCGGTCGAGCAGCAACCCCACCGGGACCTGCATCGCGCCGTAGACGAACAGCTGCACGACGGCGAAGAGGGAGAGCACCGAGGCATCCGCGTCGAATCGGACCGCAGCGTCGACGCCGACCGCTGACAGCGAAGTGCGGTTCGTGATCGAGAGCACGTAGGCGGCGACGCCGACACCCCACACGAGCCACAGTCGCCAGGGGCGCACGGGCTGGGGCAGGATCGTCACGCATCCATCTTCTCGCGGAGCCGGCCCGCCTGCGCCCTTGAATGACGAACGAGCGGATGCCCCGAATCCGGGACATCCGCTCGTTCACCTGCGAGGCAGCGCGACTACAGTTCGAGCTCGGCCTCGGCCGCATCCTCGATGACCTCTTCGAGCGGGCGAGGTGGGGGCTGCGTCGTGTCGCCGGCCTGCAACTCGCCGAGTTCGGCGTCGAGGTCGCTCGCCGCCTGCTCGAACTGCGAGTTGTAGAGGCGGTAGTACGCACCCTTCGCCGCGATGAGCTCGTCGTGCGTGCCCTTCTCGACGATGTCACCGTGCTCCATCACGAGGATGAGGTCGGCGTCGCGGATCGTCGAGAGACGGTGCGCGATCACGAACGAGGTGCGGCCCTGGCGAAGGGCCGCCATCGCGTGCTGCACGAGCAGCTCGGTGCGGGTGTCCACCGACGAGGTTGCCTCGTCGAGGATCAGCACCGACGGCCGCGCCACGAACGCGCGCGCGATCGTGATGAGCTGCTTCTCGCCGGCTGAGACGTTCGACGCCTCCTCATCGAGCACGGTGTCGTAGCCGTCGGGCAGCGAGTGCACGAAGCGGTCGACGTACGTGGCGCGGGCCGCGTCGAGGATCTCCTCGTCGGTCGCCGTCTGGCGTCCGTACTGGATGTTCTCGCGAATGGTGCCCGCGAACAGCCACGGGTCCTGCAACACCATGCCGGTGCGTACACGCACGTCGTGCCGGGTCAGCTTGGCGATGTCTTGACCGTCGAGCAGGATGCGCCCGCTATCGAGCTCGTAGAACCGCATGATGAGGTTGACGAGCGTCGTCTTCCCTGCACCGGTCGGGCCCACGATCGCGACCGTCTGCCCGGGCTCGACCTTGAACGACAGGTCGCGGATGAGCGGCCGCTCCGGCGTGTACGAGAACGAAACGTTCTCGAACTCGATGGTGCCGTCGCCGTCGACCGGAGTCGGCGCATCGGCCGCGTCGGGCCCCTGCTCCTCAGCGTCGAGCAGTTCGAAGACCCGCTCGGCCGAGGCGGTGCCCGACTGCACGACCGCCGCCATGCCGCCGAGCTGCGAGAGCGGCTGCGTGAACTGCTGCGAGTACTGGATGAACGCCTGCACGTCACCGAGGCGCAGCTGCCCACTCGCGACCATGAGGCCGCCGAGCACTGCGATGCCGACATAGGTCAGGTTTCCGATGAACATCATGCCGGGCATGATGGTGCCCGAGAGGAACTGCGCCTTGAACGCGGCCTCGTAGAGCTCCTCGTTCTCGGCCCGGAACTTCTCACTCGCGTCGCGTTCGCGGCCGAACACCTTGACGAGCGCGTGCCCCGAGAACGACTCCTCGACGCGAGCGTTCAGACGGCCGACCTTCTTCCACTGCACACCGAACGCGGCCTGCGACTTCGGTCCGATCAAGCCGAAGATGACGGCCATGAGCGGCAGCGAGATGAGCGTCACGAGGGCGAGCTGCCACGAGATCGAGAACATCATGACGAGCACGCCGATCACGGTGAGCACGCTCGTGAGCGCGCTCGAGAGCGACTGCTGCATCGTCTGCGTGATGTTGTCGATATCGTTCGTGACTCTCGAGATGAGCTCGCCGCGCTGCGTCTTGTCGAAGTAGCTGAGCGGCAGGCGGTGCACCTTGGCCTCGACGTCTTCGCGCAGGCGCCACATCGCGCGCACCATGATGATGTTGATGACGTACCCCTGCACCCACGAGAGCACGGAGGCGACGAGATACAGCGCGAGCACGAGAATCACGATCTGGCTGAGCGCGACGAAGTCGATGCCTTCGCCCGGCGTCAGGGTTGCCGCGCCGACGATGTTGGCGAGATCCGTCTGGCCCGAGGACCGAAGCTGCTCGACGACCTGCTCCTGACTGACGCCCGCCGGCAGCTGCAGCGAGATAAAGCCATCGAAGATGATGTTCGTCGCCTCGCCGAGCAGTTTCGGTGCGATGACCGTGAGCACGACGCCGAGCGCGCCGAGCAGCGAGACGAAGGCGAACGACCACTTCCACGGGGCCAGCAGCCCCAGCAGGCGGCGGAAGCTCGCGCCGAAGTTCGCGGCCTTGCCAGGCGCGAGGCTGTCCCAGTCGCCCGAGTTCAGGCGTCCCTGCTCGGCGAGCTCGAACTCGATGCGCTCCTGTTCGGTCATCTCTTTCGGGTCGGCGGTGCGAGCGGCGCCGTGGGTGCCGCCCTTGCCGGCCCCACGGCCCGCCCCGCGTCCACGGCGGGGCTGCTGGTCATTGGTGTCGGTGCTCATGCCTGTGCCTCCACTCCGAGCTGCGATTCGACGATCTGGCGGTAGGTTCCGCACGTTTCGAGGAGTTCCTCGTGCGTGCCGATGCCGACCATGCCGCCGTCGTCGAGCACGATGATGCGGTCGGCATCGGTGATCGTCGACACGCGCTGCGCGACGACGATCTTCGTGACCTCGGGCAACTCCCGCCAGAGCGCCTGCCGCAATCTCGCATCCGTCGTGAGGTCGAGTGCCGAGAACGAGTCGTCGAAGACGAGGATGTCGGGGATGTGCACGATCGCCCGCGCGATCGCGAGGCGCTGGCGCTGGCCCCCCGAGACGTTCGTGCCGCCCTGCGCGATGCGGGCGTTGAGCCCGCCCTCCATCTCGGCGACGAAGTCGCGACCCTGCGCGATCTCGAGCGCCTTCCAGAGCTCCTCGTCTGTGGCCTCCTCGCGACCGAATCGCAGGTTGGATGCGACGGTGCCGGCGAACAGGAACGGGCGCTGCGGCACGAGACCGATCGTCGCCCACAGCCGGTCGAGGTCGGCCTCGCGCACGTCGACGCCGTTGACGAGCACTGAGCCGCCGGTCGCGTCGAAGAGCCGCGGGATGAGCGAGACGAGCGTCGTCTTGCCTGCACCGGTCGAGCCGACGACCGCCACGGTCTCACCCCGATCGGCGCGGAACGAAATGCCTTCGAGCACGGGGTGCTGAGCACCCGGGTAGGCGAACTCGACGTCGCGGTACTCCACCGAGCCCGTCTCGGGGAACTGCGTCACCGGCACGGCGGGCCGGGTGAGGGTCGATTCGCTCGCGAGCACCTCGCCGATGCGCTCGCCCGATACCGCGGCGCGCGGGATCATGATCGTCGTGAAGGCGGCCATGAGCACGCCGCCGAGGATGATGCCGACGTACTGCATGAACGCGAAGAGCGTGCCGATCTGCACGTTGCCCGCGTCGACCTCGATCGCGCCGAACCAGATCACGCCGATGACGGTGACGTTGAGCACGAGCATGAAGAACGGGAACAGCGTGATGAAGAGCGTGCCGACACGGCGGCCGACGACCATGATCTCGGTGTTCGCTCCACGGAAGCGCTCTTCTTCGATGTCCTCCCGCACGAACGCTCGCACGACGCGGATGCCGGTGAGCTGCTCGCGCAGCACCCGGTTCACGGCATCGAGCTTGGTCTGGAAGCTGCGGAACAGCGGCACCATGCGGCTGATCACAAAGACGGCGACGACGAGAATCACGAGCACCGCGGACCAGATCAGCCAACTGAGGCCGAGGTCTTGCCGCAGCGCCATGATGATGCCGCCGATCGCGAGCAGCGGCGCGCTCACGAGCATGGTCGCGCCGGTCATGGCGAGCATCTGCACCTGCTGCACATCGTTCGTGTTGCGGGTGATGAGGGAGCCGGGGCCGAACTGCGACACTTCGCGCTCCGAGAACGCGCTGACCTTGTCGAACACGTCGTTGCGGATGTCGCGACCGAGGCGCATCGCAGCCTTCGCAGCGAAGTAGGTGGCGACGATCGCCGCGATGATCTGTGCGAGCGAGATCGCGAGCATGAACGTGCCGGTCGACCAGATGTACGCGGTATCACCCGTCGAGACACCCTTGTCGATGATGTCGGCGTTCAGGCTTGGCAGGTAGAGGCTCGCCAAGGCGGAGATGAACTGGAACACCAGTACACCGAGGAGCAGCCATTTGTAGGGTTTGAGGTAGCGGACGAGGATTCTTCCGAGCATTGCGTCTCCATCGCGGGGAGTCAGTGAACCGAGCGGACACCGCCTGCCGTGGCGCGTTCGTGCGCGCACTGCATCAGCCAGGGCACCCATGCCCCTCGCTCGATCTGCACGATCGCACCCCCGTACGACATTGCAGCGTTTTAGCCTCACATGGCGCGTGACGAGACGCAAGCGCCACCGGCGATCTGTCGCCTGCGTTCACCGAGGGCGAAATCTGCGGCGACCGGCGCTTCGACGCACGTACGTTGGGCCGGCCGATCACGGCGCCCGATGGAACGGCGGCGCGGCCGCCGACCGGCGAGAATGGGCGGCGGAGGCCGACGATGATCAACACGCACGAGGTCGAGAACCAGGTGCCGCCGCGCGAAGCGGTCGACGAGTACACGTCGAACGTGCCGCTCGCCGAATCGGTGGCGCGGTGGGGGCGAGGCGGCACGCATGCCCCGGGCGCTCGCGGTTCGTCACCTGACGGGGATGCCGCGGCATCCGCTCGCACCGCCCTCTCCGAGGCCGGGAGGCTCGTCGCCTCGCCGGCATTCCAGCGAGACGCGGAGCGCGCGAACACCCGCCCTCCGGTACTGCAGACGCACGATCGCTGGGGTCGGCGCATCGACGAGGTCGAGTACGACGACGCATATCACCGAGTGATCGCGGCGGCCGTGGGTGCGGGCGCGCACACGAGTGCCGCGGCGAATCCGGGACCGGGCGCGAACGTCGACCGGGCGGCGGCGTTCTTCCTCTTCGCGCAGGTCGAGCCCGGCCATGCCTGCCCGGTGTCGATGACGCATGCGGCGGTGCCGACCCTCGAGCTCGCGGCATCCGGCCTTCGCGATGAATGGATGCCGCGGCTGCTGAGCCGCTCGTACGACCCCGTGCTCGCGGCGGGCAAGGCTTCGGCGCTCATCGGCATGGCGATGACCGAGAAGCAGGGCGGATCCGATGTGCGCGCGAACACGACGCGCGCCGAGCGGCGCGGCGGCGCGTCGGGCTGGGGCGAGGAGTACGGCCTCACGGGCCACAAGTGGTTCTGCAGCGCACCGATGAGTGACGCGTTCCTCGTGCTCGCGCAGACTCCGCACGGGCTGAGCTGCTTCTTCGTGCCGCGAGTGCTGCCCGACGCATCGCGGAACGTGTTCCGCATCCAGCGGCTGAAGGACAAGCTCGGCAACCGTTCGAATGCGTCGGCCGAGATCGAGCTCGATGCAACGACGGGATGGCTCGTGGGGGAGGAGGGTCGCGGCGTCGCGACGATCGTGCAGATGGTGACGCGCACCCGGCTCGATTGCGTGATCGGGTCTGCGGCGGGCATGCGCCAGTCGGTCGCAGAGGCGGCTTGGCATGTGCGGCATCGCACTGCGTTCGGGTCGTTGCTCGTCGACCAGCCGGCGATGGCGGCGGTCATCGCCGATCTCGCGCTCGAGTCGGAGGCGGCCACGCTCACGTCGATGCGGCTCGCACGAGCATACGACGCCGACGACGACGCGACGGTGCCTGATTCGAGCGGCGGTGCGGAGCAGGCGTTCCGTCGCCTGGCGACCGCGGTCTCGAAGTACTGGATCTGCAAGCGCGGCCCCGGCCATGCCGCCGAAGCGCTCGAGTGCCTCGGCGGGAACGGATACACCGAGGCGTTCCCGCTTGCGCGCCGCTATCGCGAGCAACCGCTGCTCGCGATCTGGGAGGGCTCGGGCAATGTCATCGCGCTCGATGTGCTGCGCGTGCTCGCGCGTGAACCCGAGGCGTTCGAGGCATTCTTCGCCGAGGTCGGGTCGGCGGCGGGCGAGTCGCCGACGTTCGATGCGGCGCTCGCCGGGGTGCACACGCTCGTGCGTGAGCTTGCGATGATGGATGTCGCGGCTGCCGCGGCTCGTGCGCGTGAACTGACCGAGCGGCTCGCGTTGGTACTGCAGGCATCGCTCATGCTGCGGTACGCGCCGGGGCCGGTCTCGGACGCGTTCGTCCGCACGCGGCTCGGCGGCGAGGGCGGCGGGCAGTACGGGGTGCTGCCGCGCGGAGCGGACATTGCCGCGCTGCTCGCGCGCGCCTGAGTGCGCCGGGCGCCGGGGGGATGTGCGTGTGGGGGACCGGACGACTCAGGATCCAGCACAGGGGCCCCGCCCATGGGAACCCGCACTGACCCGCTCAGCGCCAGAGGAACGGCGGATGCCCCGCGGGCACCTCGCCTCGAGCCACGAGCCGGGCCAGCTGCACGGCGCCATCGAGCGGTCCACCGGCTGCGGGCACGAGGGAGGCGTCGGGCGCGAGGCGGGCGAATTCCGCCTCGAACGCCGAGACGAATGCCCCGCCCGCGGCGAACACGCCACCGGTACCGGCGGCGAGCCGCGGTTCGGCCAGCGCGGGGTCGAGTGCGGCGGCGAGGGTGCCGGCGACGAGCGCACCGGCATCCGACATGATGCGGGTCGACGCTGCGTCGCCGACCGAGGCGAGGCCCGCGACATCCGCTGCGAAGCCCGCGAGCACCGAGCCGCGGTCGTCGCGCGTGTAGAGCTGCGCGGGCCAACCCGGCGCCGGGCCGAAGCGCGACTCGGCCGCTGAGAGGAGCGCCGCGGCATCCGTCGTCACACCGTCATGAGTCAGGATCGCCGCCTTCAGGCCCTCGATGCCGATCCACGCGCCCGAACCGCGGTCGTCGTACAGGTGGCCCCAGCCGCCGACCCGCCGCCAAACCTCGTGCAGGTCGGTGCCGATCGCGATGGCGCCGGTGCCCACGGCGACGACCGCGCCCGGGCGGCCGCCGAGCGCGCCGAGATGAGCGGTCAACGCATCGATGGCGAGCGCGATCTGGGCCCCGCCGGCGGCATCGCGCAACGCCGCGACCGATGTGGCGGGCGAAGCGACGAGGGAGGCGAGACCGGTGGCACCGATTCCGACCGCGGTGATCGAGGCATCCGGCCACTCTTCGCGAGCCCGATCGATGAGCGAACCGGCGACCGAGAGCGCCGTGCTGCCACTCGGCGTGATCGCGACCGGCGGCCCCTCGAGCAGGCGTCGTCCGGCGCCGGCAGCACTGCCGACTGCCCCGCTGGAACCGGCACCGGTGGTGGCCGCCGCCGGCTCGAGCGCAGCCCTGCTCCCGGTGCCGCCGATGTCGACACCGAGGACCCATTCCGAACGTTCGGAAGTTTCTTGCAAACCGGCCATCATTCCCGAATACTACTTCCAGAGTGAGTTCTGTTTCAGGTTCATCGTCCGTTTCATATTCCCGGTCGGCGCGCGAGTGCCACCAACGTTTCAACGAGGAGACACCCCTATGAACAAGCGCTTCCTCCCGGTCGCGGCACTCGGCATCACCGCCATGCTCGCGCTGGCAGCCTGCTCCAGCGGCGAGACCCCTGCCGCCGACGACGGCCCGATCGACGCGAAGGGCGAGACCCTCACCGTCTGGATCATGGAAGGCACCAACCCCGACTCCGAGCCCTTCTTCGAGAAGGTCGGCGAGGCATTCACCGAAGAGACCGGTGCGACCCTCGAGGTCGAGTACGTGCAGTGGGCCGATGCCCACGACCGCTTCGTCACGTCGATCGCGGGCGGCACCACCCCCGACGTCGCCGAGACCGGCACCACGTGGACCGCCGAGTTCGCCGACGCCGGCGCGCTCGCCCCGCTCACCGAATTCGTCGCCGCCGAAGACGGCCTGCAAGACGACCTCGTCGACGGGCTCGAGGTCGCCGGCACCTACGACGGCGACCTCTACGGCATGCCGTGGTACGCCGGCGTGCGCTCGATCGTCTATCGCGCCGACGTCTTCGACGAGCTCGGCCTCGAGGCGCCGACCAGCTGGGACGAGATCGTCTCGGCCGGCGAGGCCATCAAGGCGGCTCACCCCGAGATGCTCGCATTCGCGGTTCCCGGCAACGCCGAGTTCGGTGTGTACCCGTGGGTCTGGGGCGCCGGCGGCGAGGTCTCGGAGCTCGACGGCGACGAGTGGACCTCGGGCCTTGCGAGCAAGGAGTCCCAGGAGGGCATCCAGTTCTACACCGACCTCGCACTGAAGCACGGCTTCTCCTCGGCCGGCGCGACCACGTGGAAGGAGACCGACGCGCGCGACGCCTTCACGCAGGGCAGCGTCGCCATGATGCTCTCCGGCTCGTGGACCCCGAAGGCGCTCGTGGAGAAGGCTCCCGACCTCGAAGGCAAGATCGCGGCAGCGGTCATCCCCGGTCAGGAAGACGGCATCTCGCCGTCGGTGCTCGGCGGCTCGCACCTGTCGGTCTTCAACACCTCGAAGAACCAGGAACTCGCGTACGCCTTCGTCGAGCTCATGACCACGGGCGAGTTCGCCGCCGAGTGGGCCGACTCGACCGGATACTTCCCGGGCCTCGAGTCGCTCATGGACGACGCGCTCGCCTCGACTGACCCGCTCGTGCAGCCCTTCGCCCAGCAGATGGTCGAGGGCGGCGCATCCGTGCCCGTCACCCCGACCTTCGGTGCGGTGCAGGCCAAGCAGACGACGAACACCATGATGCAGGCCATCCTCAGCGGTCAGAAGACCGTCGAGCAGGCGACGAAGGATGCCGCTGCCGAGATGGACACCATCATGAACGGCAACTGAGGCGACCGGAACAACCGAGGCATCTGATTTGTCGAACCTCGCACCAACGCTGTCGGTCACGGGTGAGGGCGCTCCAGCGTCCGCATCCGTGACCGGCGGCGTCGGTGGCCGCGACCCCCGCGGCCGCCGTTTCCTGACCTGGGCGAAAGCCCGTCCGTGGGTGCTCCTCGCGCCCGCGCTCATCATCCTCGGCGGCCTCATGCTGTGGCCGCTCATCCGCGTCGTGCTCTTCTCGCTGCAGGACTACGGCCTGCGCGAGATCGTCAGCGGCAAGTCCAACTTCACCGGCCTCGACAACTACGTCGAGGCGTTCACCAATCCGACCCTCTGGTCGGTCGTGCTGCCGAACACGCTGGGCTTCGCCGTGGCATCCGTCGCAGGCACCGTCATCGTCGGCACGCTCGTCGCCCTGCTGCTCGCCTCGCTCGGCACCTTGTCGCGCACCGTCGTCGCGAGCGCCATCATGATCGCCTGGGCGATGCCCGCGGTCACCGGCACCTACGTGTGGGTCTGGATCTTCGACGCCGACAAGGGCATAGTCAACTCGACGCTCATGGCGATGGGCCTCATGGACGAGCCGTACAACTGGTTCACGAACCAGTGGTCGTTCTACGGCATCGTGCTCTTGAACGTCATCCACCACGGCTTCCCGTTCGTGGCGATCACGATTCTCGCGGGCCTGCTCGGCGTGCCGAAAGAGATGCTCGAGGCCGCCGAGATGGACGGCGCCGGCGCGTGGCGACGGTTCTGGAAGATCATCTTCCCGACGCTGAAGCCCGTCTTCTCGGTCGTCATCATCCTGTCGACCATCTGGGACTTCAAGGTGTTCGCGCAGGTCTACCTGATGCCGGGCGGTGCGGGCTCGAACCGATCGGTGCTGAACCTCGGCGTCTGGTCGTACGTCGAGTCGTTCGGGCAGAACCGCTACGGCTTCGGCGCGGCGCTCGCGGTGCTGCTCACGATCGTGCTGCTGGCCATCACGGTCGTCTACATCCGTACGCTCTTCAAGGAGGAACAGCTGTGAGACGGCGTTCCCCCGCACGCAACATCGGCAAGATCATCGCCGTCGTCGCGTTGCTGCTCTTCACCCTCTTCCCGGTGTACTGGATGGTCTCGAGCGCGTTCGACGCGCAGGCGTCGAGCGGCGGCCAGTCGCTCGTGCCCAAGGAGTTCACGTGGGACAACTTCACCTACGTGCTGAGCGAGGGCGGCTTCGACGTCTTCCTCCGCAACTCGGCGCTCGTGGCGGTCGTCACCGTGCTCGCGAGTGCGATCGTGGCACTGCTCGCCTCGGTCGCGGTCGCCCGGTTCAAGTTCAAGTTCCGCACGGCAATGCTGCTCATGATCCTCGTCGTGCAGATGGTGCCGCTCGAAGCTCTCGTGATCCCGCTGTTCGTGCAGGTGCGCGACCTCGGCCTGCTGAACACGCTGCTCGGCCTGATGGTCGTCTACGTGGCACTCTCGCTGCCGTTCGGCATCTGGATGCTGCGCGGCTTCGTCGCCGCCGTACCGGTCGAGCTCGAAGAGGCCGCCTACATCGACGGCGCGAGCTGGTGGCGCATGTTCCGTTCGGTCATGCTGCCGCTCGTGATGCCTGGCCTCGTCGCAACGAGCGTCTTCTCCTTCATCACGGCGTGGAATGAGTTCATCTTCGCGATGACCCTGCTCGGCGGGGCGACGGAGAACTACACGGTCGCGATCGGCCTGAAGTCGTTCTTCGGCCTGCACTCCAACGAATGGGGCTACATCATGGCCGCATCGACGCTCATCACCCTGCCGGTCATGATCTTCTTCATCATCGTTCAGCGTCGCCTCTCGTCGGGCCTCGTCGCCGGCGCCGTCAAGGGCTAGGCGTGGGCACCCCCTCTCAACCCACCACGGTGACCAGAACTGGGGTGGCTCGCCGCGCCGCACAGCCGGGTGGCATCCCCGAGGATGGAAGGCAGGCCGCGGACGCGGGCGCACATTCTCAGCAGGAACCGGGGACCCAGTGATGTCGGCGAACGTGCTCACGGCCGTGCGAGCAGCACTGCCGCGCCTCAGCTCGTCGGAGGCGCGTGTCGCCGAGGCGATCATCGCCGACCCGACGCTCGTCGTCGAGCTCACGATCAACGACCTCGCGCGCGTCTGCGGTACCTCGCTGTCGACCGTCGCCCGCTTCTGCCAGACCCTCGGCTACAGCGGGTATCGCGAGTTCCGCATGGAGGTCGCGAGCGCGGTGAGCCGTGAGGCGGCCGGGCGCGACCGGTTCGGTCTCGCCGACTCCGACATCAATCCGGATGACTCGGCCGACGACGTGCTCGCGAAGATCGCGTTCCAGGAGGTGCTCGCCATCGAGGAGACGGTCGCGGGTCTCGACACCGCGGTGCTCGACGGCGTGGTGTCGGCGATCGATGCGGCGGGGCACGTCGACCTCTATGGATTCGGCGCGAGCGGCCTCACCGCTCAGGACCTGCAGCAGAAGCTCACCCGTATCGGCATCTCCGCGTTCTGCTCGGTCGACATCCACCTCGCGCTGGTCTCCGCGGCGCTTCGGAGGCCGACGGATGTCGCGATCGGCATCTCGCACTCCGGACTCACCACCGAAACGAGCCACGCCCTTTCCGCCGCCCGCGACGCCGGTGCGACGACCGTGGCGATCACCAACTCGCCGGAGTCGCCGATCGCCGAGCTCGCCGAATTCGTGCTCATGACCCGCGCACGCGAGTCGACCTACCGCATGGGCGCGATGTCGAGTCGCATCGCCCAGCTCGCGCTCGTCGACTTCCTCTTCGTGCGGGTCGCGCAGCGAAGGCACGATGACGTGGCGACGCCGTTGCGCCGCACGCACGAGGTCACCGAGAGCCACCGTCTCGCCACCAGGCGCAAGCGCACGGCCAACGGCGAGTAGGGCTCAGCTCACCCGGTACCGCCATCGGGAAGCTCCCGCGATCCCTGCTTTCGCGAGGGATGCCGGGGGCTTTCTCCGAATTGGCCAGTTGCCCACAATTTGCCCGCACCCGCAAAGTTGGACGAGCTACTCCGCCCAGGTCTGCGTTTCCGGGTCCCAGCGGGCGGTGTCGGGCATCTCGCCGGAGTAGACCGGGTCGAGGAACGCGACGATGTCAGCCAACTGGTCGTCGAGGTCCGCTTCGGTTCGTTCTTGCAGTGCTTCCTTGCGCCGCCAGGCGTCCCACTTGGTCTGCATCCCTGGAACCGCCCGTACCCGTCGACGTAGTCGGCGAGCGGTTCGAGGTCGAATCCGCGATGCTGAGCGACCGCTGTCGCGGCGGCGCGGATGTCACCGGCTGTGAACTCCTGGGTGCGTTGGAATCCACGGATGTCCACGTAATCCCGCCATCGGGTGCTTGTGGTGCCACGCTGCAAGATAGTCACGGACTTTTCGGCGATGACCGTAGGGATGGGGTGTCCGAAAACTTCGAGAGTCCCGCCGAGTAGCCGCGGGAGCTCGACGATTTCCGGCTTCGGCCAGATCGGGTCGCCAGTGCTGTCGTCGAGCTGGATCGACACCGATGTGCGGTGAAGAGTTGCAGGCACCGTGACTCGAAGGCCCGTGTACGCGTCGGCGTCGCGGATCTGAGCCACTCGCGTTGCGTCAGCGTCGATTGCGAGCCCGTCTTCGTCGTCGATCGCGGCGACCGCGACGACGACTGCATGTAGATGCTCTTCGTCGAGTTGAAAGTTCAACGCCTGCAGGTCAGCATCTCTGGTTGGGCGGCGGAGCCGGTAGGCGGCCAGCAGTAGGCCCCCTTTGAGGACGAAGTCGCCCGCGTACTCGGTGCGGCCGAGTCGGTCAAGGAACCGTTCGAGCGCGTAAAGCACGTGCGTCTCGTGGGAGTTTTGGCGTTGCTGGCGTGCGAGGTTGGTCAGCTTGGCGCTGATGCTGGCTGCGCTCGTCACGTCAAGAACTCCAAGGCGTGGCGAAGCGGGGCTTCGGATCGGGGGATCTGGCGGGCGATGCTGATGAGCTTCGCGGGACGTGATCCACGAAGCCGGAGCCAGTTTCGGAGTGCCTCCGTCGCGATCTCGTAGCCGGCGTAGCCTCGGAGCCGGAACGCGTCGATGATGGACCGTTCGGCGCTGTAGATGCCGATGGTCAATTCGCTGCCGTCAATCGGTTGCTCACGACGTTCGATGTCGAACGTCGGAGCGTCGAACGAGTGCCAGTGGACTGCGGCTGTTGTCTTCGGGTGGCGGCGGTTGCGGGGGAGCGCGATGTCGATCTTGTCGGGGATCGCGTCGATCAGGTCGTAGCGTGCCAGCGCGCTAGTGAGACAGATTGTTGCGCGCTGAGCTCGGGTAGCGATCTCTATGAGATTCAGGTCGGCGAACGGCGCGTCAGTGCGCCGGTAGCGTCCGCGGCTGACCCGTTCGATCCGGTGGTGTTCGAGGAGCTTCTGCAGGTCTCTGACCTGTAGTCCGGCGTCGCGTGCGTCGGTGAAGGTGAAGGTGTCCGCCGCGATCGCGTCGAGCTTCGTGCTCATCGTGAGCTCCTTTCTGCATCATATTGCATACACATAATACTAACTGTATGCGCTTTGACGCGCGAGGGCATCCTGACTATCACATCGAAGTGCATACAGATAGTCGCATCTGTATGCGGTGTGATTCAAGGGTCCTTGGTCCGAGACCTGGATCTGAACGCGCTGGGCCCGACACCGCTGACCAGGTTCTTGCCAACCGGGCTCAGCTCTCACGCGCGAACGTCTCCTCGTACAGCGAGCGCAGGCCCGCGTTGCCGCTCTCCCTGAACGCGGCTCGCTGTCGCGCCGCGCCCGTGCCCTCTCGCATCAGCCTCGCGATGCCTTCCCGCACCAACTCCAGGTCACCGGCCGCTTCGAGCGCCGGTTGCAGCAGTCGGATGCTCCGCTCCAACGTCTCCTCGGTCGGGCGCAGCTCCCCGAGCACCGGGTCGAGCACCTCCGCGCTGATGCCGGTGTGCGCGGAGTGCAGCAGCGCGGCGTTCAGCAGCTCCGGACCGGGCGCCGATTTCGCGGTCGGCTGCACGGCGTGCGCCCACGCCAGCTCGTCGTCGACGACGGACACGACGAGCGCGCGGCAGAGCGAAGCGAGGAGTACCGATGACCACGCCTCGAGCTGTGCGTCGGCGACGCGGATCTCGATCGTCGGCAGTTTCGGGGAGAGTCGGGCGTTCCACATGATGATCGCCCGGTCCTTCATGCCGCCGATGCCGATGAGTCGCTCGAGTCGCCGGTCGTAGTCGGCGCCGTCACGGAAGACCGGCGGGCATCCGGTGGTCGTCCACCGTCGCTGGGCGACATTGCGCCAGCTCTCGTACCCGGTGTCGTGCCCGCGCCAGATCGGCGAGTTGCCGGTCAACGCGGAGAAGAGCGGCAGCCAGGTGCGCGACGCGTTCAGTGCGCGCACGCCCGCTTCGTGGTCGGGGATGCCGACGTGCACGTGCAGGCCCTGGATCTGGTGGTCGGCGATGACGTCGCCCATGTCGTCCGCGATGCGGAGATATCGGGGCAGGTCGGTGACAGTCGGGAACGGCAGCGCATCCGGCGGTGCCCCGACGCTCGCGACGACCGAGCCGAGCCGCACCGCCTCCGTCGTGAGCTCCCGACGGAACCCGACGAGCGCGGCCTGCGCGTCGGCCATCGAGGTGAACACCACCGAGGCGTGCTCGACCTGCGCGGCGAGGAACTCGTGATGGGTCACCGGCTCCCAGTCGGGTTGCGCGGCGAGGCTGCGGAACGCGCCCGCCGCGACATCCGCCGGGCGTAGCGTCTCGGGGTCGAGGAAGACGAATTCCTCCTCGATGCCGAACGTCGTCGGTTTCTCACCCATCGCGGCCTCCCCGGAGCGCTGTTCGAACTCTCGTCACCTCCGACGATGGTGTCAACCCCCGAATCGGGTGATGCTTGCTGCGGTCGAGAATCGCCCCACAGCCTCGACATACTGATGGGAGCGCGGTTCTGACTCCCCAGATCGAAGGAGCGATTCCGATGAAGTACCTGATCCAGATCTACAGCAACCCAGCGTCGCGTGCTGTGTGGAGCAAGTTCACGCCTGAGCAGCAGGCCGAGGGCTACGTCTACTACCAGCGCATCAGCGAGGAGCTCGCGGCGAGCGGGGACTTCGTGGCGAGCGAGGCGCTCGCTGACATCTCGCTCGCCAAGCGCGTGACGCATGACGACAACGGCACGGTCGCGAGCGACGGTCCGTTCGCCGAGACGAAGGAGCTGCTCGCCGGCTTCTATCTCGTCGACTGCGAGACCGAGGGGCGAGCCGTCGAGATCGCAGCGCGCTTCCCCGAGGCGCAGTTCGGCCTCGTCGAGGTGCGGCCGGTGCTCGAGATGGCCTCGGGCCCCGACGTGTGACTTGGATGCTCGAGAGCGACGCCGTCCGGGCGCTGCGAGCCGCCGCACCGTCGGCGCTCGCGGTGCTCGTGCGGCGCTACGGTGACTTCGCGGCGTGCGAAGACGCCGTGCAGGAGGCGCTCATCGCGGCATCCGATCAATGGCCGCGAGATGGCGTGCCCGATAGCCCCCGTGCGTGGCTCGTGCGGGTCGCCTCGCGGCGCTACATCGACGAGGTGCGAGCGGATGTCGCACGCCGCCGCCGCGAGTCGCGCGCCGCCGAGCTCGAGCCGACGCCGTCGCCGGTGTCCGCGGTCGACGACACGCTCACGTTGTTCCTGCTCTGCTGTCACCCGGCACTCGGTCGCCCGGCGCAGCTCGCACTCACGCTCAGGGCCGTGGGCGGCCTCACGACGGCCGAGATCGGTCGCGCCCTGCTGGTGCCCGAAGCGACGATCGCGCAGCGGATCTCGCGTGCGAAGGCACGGATCAGGGCGAGCGGCGATGGCTTCCGGATGCCGCAGCCGGCCACCCTCGACGGCCGGCTCGCCGCCCTGCGCCAAGTGCTCTACCTGATCTTCACCGAGGGGCACACCGCGAGCTCCGGAGACGAACTCGCCCGTGTGGACCTCTCGGCAGAGGCGATCCGCCTCACGAGGCAGTTGCTTGCGCTCGTGCCCGACGACTCGGGGGAGTCCACCGGGCTCCTCGCCCTCATGCTCCTCACCGACGCGCGTCGTGCCGCGCGCACCGGCGCAGCGGGCGCGCTCGTGCCGCTCGACGAGCAAGACCGCTCGCGCTGGGACCGCCGCATGATCGACGAGGGCGTCGCCCTCATCACCGGGGTGCTCGACCGCGCCCCGATCGGCCCGTACCAACTGCAGGCGGCGATCGCCGCGGTGCACGACGAGGCGGCATCGACCGACGACACCGACTGGATCGAGGTCCTCGGACTCTACGACCTGCTCGAACGCCTCGCGCCTGGCCCCATGGTCACCCTCGGTCGCATCGTGGCGCTCGCCATGGTGGAGGGACCGCAGTCGGGACTCGTCGCGCTCGAGGCATCCGAGGCCTCAGAGGCATCGAGTGGCGGCGCTGCGCTCGCCCAGCATCACCGCACCTGGGCGGTGCGTGCGCACCTGCTCGAGCGGGCAGGGTCGACGGATGCCGCTTCGCTCGCGTTCGCCGAGGCGGCGCGCCGCACCCTCAACGGCCCGGAACAGCGCTACCTCGCGGCGAAGGCCGAACGGTTGCGCGCACCGCGCTGACACTCGGCGGGCTGAGCTTGTCGATGCCGGTTGCGGCCGTTTGTGGGTTGAGCTTGTCGATGCCGGTCGCTGCCGTCTGTGGGCTGAGCTTGTCGAAGCCGGCCGCTGCCGTCTGTGGGCTGAGCTTGTCGAAGCCGGCCGCTGCCGTCTGTGGGTTGAGCTTGTCGATGCCGGTCGCTGCCGTCTGTGGGCTGAGCTTGTCGATGCCGGTCGCGGCCGTTTGTGGGCTGAGCTTGTCGAAGCCAGCCGCTGCCTTCTGTGGGACCTACTCAGCGCACGAGCAGGCCCACGATGCCCGACACGATGCTCGTCAACAGCGCGAGCGCGACGAGCGCCCCGGTCACGATCCACGCGACCCGCTTCTGCTCCTCGTACCCCTCGAGGGGCCGGCCGTCGCGATCGCGCTGCGCACCGGTGAGCACGAGCAGCAGGTCGACGAGCACCCAGACCCCGAGCCCGCCGAGGGTGAGCAACTTCGCGATCGCCGTTCCGTACTTGCCGAGGTAGAAGCGGTCGGCGCCCCAGAATCCGAGCAGCAGGGCGAACAGCCATGTCGCGACGAACGTGCGGCCGGCTGAGCGGTACAGCTCGTACGAGATCGGGGCTGCGGATGTCGCGGCTTCGGGGTAGCCCGGAGGGAGCGGCGCCGTCGTCTGCTCCTCGATTGCGGAACTCGGCGGTGCCGGCAGCGTGTACGAGGGGAACTCGGCTGCAGCGGTCGCTGCCGGCTGGACGGGAGACTGCGGAGGAGGGAACGGCAGCGCAGCGTTGGGGCGGGCCGTCGTCGACTCGTCGATGTCGTCGTACCTCGGAACAGGCGCGGGGTCGAGCGACGGTGCAGCGGGCGGCGCGAACGGCCACGCAGGCGCAGGCGCGACCGCCGGGGCAGCCTGCGCGGGCTGCGGGGTCTGGGGGGTCTGCGCGGGCTGCGGCGGCTGGGGGGCCCGCGCAGGCAACGGGTTCGGAGCGGCACCCGCCGGTCTCGGCGCCGTGTGCGGAGACCAGCCCGCGCCGTCCCAATAGCGCAGCAGCGCGGCATCCGCTTCGTCGTCGTACCAACCGGCGGCACGCCGCGGCTCGGGCTCAAGCGTCACGTTCGCTCCTCTCCTTCTGCTCCTTCTTCTGCAACCGTACGGCCCGCACCGCGAGCTGCACAGCCGCGATGACCACGAGTGCCGCGAACAGCCATGTCGACCACTCTGGCGACAGGAGGTGCGCGAGCGCGACGCCCCCGAACGACGCCACTGTCGCCGCGATACCCGCGATGACGCCGGCGCGAAGATCGACGACCCCGCCGCGAGTGTTGGTGATGGTGCCGCTGATCGCCGTGGGGATCATCACCGCGAGCGAGGTGCCTTTGGCGACGAGGTCGCTCATGCCGAAGAAGAGGATGAACGCCGGCACCATGACGAGCCCGCCGCCGATGCCGAAGAGCCCGGAGGCGACGCCGATGACGAGGCCGAGGCCGACCATGCCGATGATCGTGAGTGCGTCGAGCTCGAGATGTGCGGCGGCACGTGCGGGCACGACGAGCAGCATGCGCACGGCGACGACGACGAGCAGCGCGATGAACATCCAGCGCAGCCAGCCGAGGGGTACGCGGCGCAGCAGCAGTGCGCCCAGCCAGGAGCCGACGATGCCGCCCGCCGCGACGAAGAGCGCCGGAATCACATCGACCTCGCCGGCCAAGAAGTAGGTGATCGACCCGGCGATCGCCGTCGGCACGATCGCCGCGAGTGAGGTGGCCGCGGCTCGGCGCTGGTCCATGCCCGCGAAGGTCACGAGGAGCGGCACCATCAGCAGGCCCCCGCCGACCCCGAACGCACCCGAGAGCAACCCGCCGACGGCGCCGATCAGGGCGAGCCGCAGCCATGACGCGCGTTGGTCTCCAGAAGCCGCCGATGCGGGCGTCACAGGCGAAGTCACCCGCCTACTGTACTGGCGCAGGCGGGGCGGCCCGGCGGCAGACCGTCGGCCGCGCGGAGAGTCACGCCGCGCGGTCGGTCTGCGTCGCGACCAGCGCCGGATCGGGCAGCTGCGCGATCTCGGTCGGGTCGGCGACAGGGTGCTCGGCGACGGGGTGCTCGGCGACGGGGTCGAGTGTGCCGGCGGAATCCATCACCGCGTCGACGTCGACCCTGAGCATGGTGTCGGCGACGATGCCGGCTCGACGCACGCCGCGGGCGACGAGCACGAGCAGCACGCCGAGCATCGCGCCCGCCGTGTTCATCACGAGGTCGCGCGGGTCGGAGATGCGGTCGAGTTCGGGAACCTGCACGAGCTCGATGACGGTCGTGAAGCCGAAGCCCGCGAGCATCGCGAGCGGCCAGCGTCGCCTGTGGATGAGCAGCGCCGCCAGCAGCCCGACCGGAACGAAGAGCGCCACATTGAAGGCGATCTCCGCGAGGTACCCGGTCGTCCACGTGACGGGCGCCGTCCACGCATCAGGGTTCAGGATGCCGCCGTCGACCTGATTGCCCGCGGTGCGCCACGGTGCCGGGCCGACGGTCACCCAGAGCACGACCGCTGCGTAGGCAGCAGCGACGAGACCGAGGGGGCGGCGGTTCATCCCATGATTCTCCACCTTTTGGGGGCCGCCCCGCTGGAATCTTGCCGAGTGTCTGCCCATTGTGAAGAAAATCGGCAGAGGTCTTCCCAGGTCACGATTCGGTCGCGTAGCGTGTGAAGCTGAACATCGCCCGATAGGGTTTTGTTCACTGATTCCTCCATCAAGCGGGCGCTCGCCCGTGCCTCCATCTGATTGCCCGGAGGCGGACCGATCCGCGTGGCATGACCCGATACGAGACGGCGGATGCCTCCGCGCACACCCGCCCCTCGCCCCCGCTCCGTCGGCAACCCGCCGTGCGGGGCAGCGGTCGACCGTCGACCGCATCGGGTTCGCACTCTGCGGCCCAGACGACAGAAGGACAGCAGTATGGCAACCGGAACCGTCAAGTGGTTCAACGCCGAAAAGGGCTTCGGCTTCATCGCTCCTGACGACGGCAGCGCCGACGTCTTCGCGCACTTCAGCGCCATCACGGGCAACGGCTACCGTTCGCTCGAAGAGGGTCAGAAGGTCGAGTTCGAGGTCGCGCAGGGCCCGAAGGGTCTGCAGGCGGAGAACATCCGCGGGCTCTGAGCCGGCACAGGTACCACGAGAACGCCGCCGCAGCACAAATGTGCTGCGGCGGCGTTCGCTGTTCTCACTCCGAGATCTTCGCTGTTCTCGCTCCGCCCGCCCCCCGGTGACGACGATGCGCATGCATCCGAAGTGGCACCGGGCGGCTGGTGAAGATTTCTCAGCGCCTTCCCATGCGCCCGCGGTAGACTCAGGGCATCTGCAGCGGGTGGTTACCCGCGTGACACGGCTGGGAAGTCGATTACCAGTCGGGACGAAGAAACATCTCTCACACCGAAGCTCTCGGTGCGATTCGGGCAACGAAGCCCCGCACCGGTTCCGCGGATGTCACGCGGAGCTACACCGCCCTCTCCCGGGTCGTTCGTGAGTCCGGCCTTCTGAACCGCACTCGCTGGTTCTACCTCGCACTCGTCTCACTGCTCACGCTCGCTCTCGGCGGCGCGATCGCCGGCTTCATCCTGCTGGGCGACTCGTGGTTCCAGCTGCTCATCGCAGGCGCGCTCGGCCTCATCTTCACGCAGTTCGCGTTCCTCGCCCACGAGGCATCCCACCGCCAGGTGCTCGAGTCGGGCCCGAACAACGATCGGGTCGGCCGAATCCTCGCCGCCGGCGTCGTCGGCATCAGCTACTCGTGGTGGATGACGAAGCACACGCGTCACCACGCCAACCCCAACAAGGTGGGCAAAGACCCCGACATCGACTTCGACACGATCTCATTCACCGAGACGGATGCCGCGAAGCAGCGGGGGCTGCTCGCCCTCGTCACGCGCAAGCAGGGGTACCTCTTCTTCCCGCTGCTCATGCTCGAGGGGCTGAACCTGCACTACCGTTCGATCGCCACGCTCTTCGAGCGCGGCCGGGTCAAGGGTCGCTGGATCGAGTTGAGCCTCATCGCGGTGCGCTTCACGGTGTACCTCGGCGCGATCTTCTGGGTGCTGCCGCTCGGCATGGCCTTCGCCTTCCTCGGCGTGCAGCTCGCTGTCTTCGGCGTCTACATGGGCGCCTCGTTCGCGCCGAACCACAAGGGCATGCCGATCATCCCGGCCGATGCGAAGCTCGACTTCTTCTCGAAGCAGGTGCTGACCTCGCGCAACGTCTCGGGCGGTCTCTGGGCGAGCGCCCTCCTCGGCGGGCTCAACTACCAGGTCGAACACCACCTGTTCCCGAATATGCCCCGGCCGCACCTCGCCAGGGCCCGTGAGATAGTGCGCGAACACTGCCGCACGCTCGACGTGCCCTACACAGAGACGACACTCGTCAAGTCATACGGTATCGTGATTCAATATCTCAATCGCGTCGGTCTCTCGGCGCGCGACCCCTTCGACTGTCCGATGGTGAACCAATTCCGACGGATCTGATCGAATACATGCTGGTTGAGCTTCGCGAAACCCGCACCACACACTTCCGTCGGCGGACGTCGCCGTCGGAACCCCGCATGGCCTCCGGCCATGCACGTCGCAGCAGCTTCGGCAGCTCGGCTTAATACAGAAGGAAATAACATGGCAACCGGAACCGTCAAGTGGTTCAACGCCGACAAGGGCTTCGGCTTCATCGCTCCTGACGACGGCAGCGCCGACGTCTTCGCGCACTTCAGCGCGATCGCATCGGGCGGCTACCGCTCGCTCGAGGAGAACCAGAAGGTCGAATTCGAGACCGCCCGCGGCCCCAAGGGTCTGCAGGCTGAGAACATCACGGTCATTTCGTAAGTTCTCGCATCCCTTTTGACCGGGGGCCGACGCACTCATCGAGTGAGTTGAAACCTGGTCGACGAGCGGATGTCGCGGCAGCTGCCTCTTCGTGAGGCGTGCGCCGCGGCATCCGCTCTGTGCGTTTTCAGGGGCCTCTGTGCGTTTTCAGGGGCCTCTGTGCGTCTTCGGGCTGAGTCGTCCGAGTACTAGTCCGACGACGCGTCGATCGGGGCAGCTCCTCCAGCGGTCTCCTCGAGCGCGCGAATCAGCGACCGGGCGTCGTACGGGCCGAGGTGCCGTCGCCCGTTGACGAAGAGCGTCGGCACGGCGGTGATGCCCATCGCCTCGGCATCCAGCATGTCGTCGCGCACGCGCCCGGTCACCCTGGGTGACGTCAGGTCCGCTTCGAACCGCTCGACGTCGAGTCCGAGCTCGGTCGCCAGCCGCACGATGTCGGACGGCGCCTGGTGCTCCTGATCGGCGAAGAGACCGCGCTCGAACTCGAAGAACTTGCCCTGCAACGACGCAGCCTCTGCGGCTTCGGCGCCGGCCAGGGCGTTCGGGTGGTACTGCGTGAGCGGCGCATGACGCCAGATGTAGCGGAGCCGGTCGCCGAGCTCGGCGTGCACCTCCTGGATCGACCCCGAGGCCTTCAGGCAGAAGCCGCATTGGAAGTCGCCGTATTCGACGATCGTGTACGGCGCGTCGACAGAACCGAAGATGTGGTCGCGATCGGGGTCGACGGGGCGTGCGAGCGTCTGACCCGCGTCCAGGTCCGGCCGAGCGGCATCCGAGATGCGGAAGATCACGGTGCCGATGAGGAACGCGATGACCGACGCCGCGAGCACCCCGACGCGGGCCTCGTTCTGCGCTGCAGGGTCTTCGATGGCCAGGTCGACGATGAAGAGCGAGATCGTGAAGCCGATTCCGCAGAGCGCGGCGCCGCCCGCGATCCGATCGAGGGTGAGGCCGGCGCCGAACTCGCCGAGGCGGAGCAGCCGAAGCACGGCCGTGGAGCCGAAGACGCCGAGGAGCTTGCCCACGACGAGGCCGACGATGATGCCCCACGTGAGCGGTGAGCCGGCCGCACCGGCCAGGATCTCGGGACTGATCTGCACGCCGGCGTTGGCCAGGGCGAAGAGCGGGAGGATCACGTAGGCGACGTACGGCGCGTACGCGGATTGCAACCGCTCGTTGATGGAGATCGATTCACGCAGGCTGTTCGCGGCCGCGCGCGCGTACTCGGTGTTCGGCGACTGCCGGAAGGTGCGGGCGAGGTCGAGCGCGTGCTCGACGTCTCGCCGGTCGGGGCGGTAGACCGGCACCAGCAGCGCGATGGCGACGCCTGCGAGCGTCGGGTGCACGCCCGACGCGAGGAAGGACATCCACACGATGATCGCAAGGGTCGCGTAAACCGGTCCCCGGCCAGAGGGCAGGTATCGCGTGAAGTACACGCCGGCGAGGCCGACGGCCGCGACGATGAGGGGGAGCGGGTTGAAGTTCTCCGTGTAGACGAAGGCGATGATGCTGAGCGCACCGATGTCATCGACGACCGCGAGGGCCAGCAGGAAGACCCTCAGCCGGCCGGGCACCCGCGGCCCGATGAGGGCGAGTGCCCCGATGAGGAACGCGGTGTCCGTCGAGATCACGATTCCCCACGCATGCTCCTGGCCGGATCCTGCGGCGATGAACACGAACAGCAGCGCCGGAACGACGAGGCCGGCGACCGCGGCCACCACCGGCACCATCGCCCGAGACCAACTCGTGAGCTCGCCGATCGCGAACTCCCGTCGCACTTCGAGCCCCACGGTGAAGAAGAAGATCGCCATCAGCGCGTCGTTGACCAGCGCGTGGAGAGTGAAGTCGAGCTGGATGTCGCCCACGCCAACGGACAGGTGGGTCTCCCAGAAGCTGTCGTACGACCCGGTCGCGACGTTCGCCCAGATGATCGCGGCCACTGTCGCGATGAGGAGCAGCAGGGCACTGATCCGACTCTGCCCCGTCGCACGGATGCGAGCGGCGATCGAGCGACGGGTACGAGACTGGGGGACCACGTCCTCTGGATCGGGTGACCGCTCGATGATGGTCAGGTTGGTCATGGCGAGCATTCTCCTCGGCGTCCGGGTGTGGGACAAGCGCATGGTCGCCGGGGGTCATCGGGCCCGGTGTCCTCAAAGGTTCGTTCTCTAGGCTCGACCACGTCGAATTGACCCGAACAGCCCCGACCTGTCCCGGTCGGCCCCGAAGAAGGAGCCCCCATGCAGTGCCCCAGTGACGGAACCGTGCTCGTGATGAGTGAGCGCAGCGGCATCGAGATCGACTACTGCCCGACGTGTCGCGGCGTGTGGCTCGACCGGGGCGAGCTCGACAAGATCATCGAACGCGGCGCCCGTGAGTTCTCGGCGCCGTTGCAGGCAGCACCTGCCCCTCCTGCCGCCGCGCCAGCCCCGCCCGCCGCTCCAGCCCCGCCCACCGCTCCCGCCCCGCCCACCGCTCCCGCGCAGCCGCAGGCTCCCGCCTACGGGCAGCAGGCCTACCAGCAGCCCTACGACGACAATCGTCGCAACGACAACCGTGGCTACGACAACCGTGGCTACGGCGACCAGGGCTACCCCCGCAAGAAGAAGAAGGAGAGCTGGCTCTCCGAGCTCTTCGACTGATCAGAGTTTCAGTCTGGCGGGGCGTGGGGGAAGGTCGTTGCGCACTTCGCCCATCAGAACCGCTGATAGACGTGGAACGAGGTCGGCGTGCACGTGTAGGTGGACCGGCCCACCTGGTGCACGCCGTCACCGAGCTGCGCGCAGGTCTGCGCCGCGTCGACGAGCGTCGGGTCGGAGGCGGGCGGGTTCGGCTGGGTAGGGCCGACGGCGGTGTCGAGGGGCATGGCGTCAATAGTGGCGGAACCTGCGCATCGGCGATAGCTCGCGTCGCACCCGTGTCGCTTCTCAGGACGGGGGCTGCGCATGAGGCCCTTGTCAGGAGGTTTCGACCTGTCGCGCGAGCTTTCGGCGAAGAACTCCTGAAGAAGCGTCACGCCGAGGTTCCACGGCGTGCCGGTCTGCGAGGGCCGTGGTCGAGGCGCTGCACGGGGCGGGAGGGCTGCCGTCGGATCAGGCCGCGCTGCGGTCGGATCAGGCCGCGCTGCCGGTGATGTTCACGAGCCACGCGATGCCGTATCCGTCGACGCACATGCCGAACGCGTCACCCCACGGCGCGACTTCGAGCGGCACGGTGACCGAGCCGCTGCCCGAGAGCTTCTCCCAGTAGCCGCGCAGCGTCGCGTCATCGTCGACGCCGCCCGACAGTGAGACCGAGACGTTTCCGGCGCCGGCGTACTCCAGGGAGCTCGGGGTGTCGGCGCCCATCAGCACGATGCCGCCGGCCTCGAGCTGGCTGTGCATGATCTTGTCGGCATCGGCCGGATCGTCGGCCTGGCCGAACTCGGCGAAGGTGCTCGACGTGAGTTCGCCGCCGAACACTGACCGGTAGAACTCCATCGCCTCCTTCGCGTTGTCACGGAAGTTGAGGTACGGGTTGAGCGTGACCATGATGCGACCCTTCTCGATGTGTCTCTCAGCGGCGATGTTGCTCGTTCGCGTGGTGCTCCGCAACCCCACGGTGTGAACACTCGGGGGTCGCGATACGGTGCTGCGCGCCCACTCGACCGGGGTGGTTAGAGGCAGCACACGCCGGGTTCGAGTCCCGCGCGACCGCTCGCGCCAGAGAACGGCTCGTGCCAGAGAACCGCTCGTGCCGGAGAGCGGGTCTTGACACCGTCATCCGATCGTCGTATCGTGATCAATCAAATGGTTGATCAATGAAGTGGTTGAGAAAGGAAGAGTGATGATCGTCGATCCGAGCGCAGACGACCGCCTCGACCGTGCCTTCATGGCGCTGGCCGACCCGGTGCGCCGCGGCATCATCGCCCGTCTGAGTCGAGGGCCGGCCACGGTCAACGAACTCGCCGAACCGTTCGCGATCACCAAGCAGGCCGTCTCGAAGCACATCCAGGTGCTCGAGCATGCGGGGCTCGTCACCAGAACGCGTGACGCACAACGCCGACCCGTGCACCTCGACGCGGCCCAGCTCGAAGCCCTCACCGCGTGGATCGACCGCTACCGGCTGATCCACGAGCAGCAGTTCCGCTCTCTGGACGCGCTGCTCGCCACCGACCGCGGTGCAGACGCCGCGGCATCCGTCGCCCTCGATGTGCTGATCGAGAATCACGGCGACACCAGTGACACCCCCGCTGCCGGCGCATCCGCCGGCACCGACACGAAAGAGACAGGACAATGACGAACCCCGTCACCATCACCGCCCCCGAGGGGCTGCCCTTCATCGAGATCGAGCGCGAGTTCGATGCACCCGTCGCGGCCGTGTTCAACGCGCACCGCGACCCGGCGCTCGTCAAGCAATGGCTCGGTCCGAACGGCTACGACATGGCGATCGAGCGCTGGGACTTCGTGCCCCAGGGCGGTTACCGCTACGTGCACACCAACCCCGAGGGCGAGTCCTACGGGTTCAACGGCACCTTCCACTCGGTGCGCGAGAACGAGTTCGCGATCCAGACCTTCGAATTCGAGGGCTACCCCGACGTCGTGGCCATCGAGGCGATGACGTTCGAAGACCTCGGTGGCGGCCGCTCGCGCATCCGCATCCACTCCACCTATCCGAGCGTCGAGGCTCGCGACGGCATGGTGGCGTCGAACATGGAGCACGGCTTGCGCGAGGGCTACGAGCGCCTCGACGCCATCGTCGCCGCTTGAACGAGCTCACCACACCCAGTGAGTCGCCATCCAGTGAGTGGGCGGACCTGGCCGGTTCCGTGGTCGCGGACCACCAAGATCGCCCACTCGAGCGATGTGCAGCTCGCCATCGGTGAGTGAACGACAGAGAAGTGAACGACAGCGAACGGAGCACCTCATGGACTGGACACTGGAAGTCGTCATCGTGCCGGTGAGCGACCTCGACCGATCGATCGCGTTCTACCGCGACCAAGTCGGGTTCGACCTCGACCACAACACCAAGAACGAGCACATGCACGTCGCGCAGCTCACCCCGCGCGGCTCGGGCTGCTCGATCGTGATCGGCACGCTGCCGACGCAGCGCGACATGGCACCTGGCTCGCTGCACGGTGTGCAACTCGTCGTCGCCGATGCCGCGGCCGCCCACGCCGAGCTCGTCGACCGCGGCGTCGAGGTGAGCGAGATCAGCGTCATCGACGAACGCGACGGTGGCACCTTCTTCGGCTTCACCGACCCCGACGGCAACACGTGGGCCGTGCAGCAGCTCAAGGCTCGCGGCGTGACGCCGCTCATCCCCGTCGAGGCGCGGCAGCGCTTCGGCGCCGAGCAAGAGCTCTGAACCGGTGGATGCCGCGTGGCGGCCCCTTCCTCGAAAGGGCTCGCCCGCGGCATCCGTTCGTCGCTTGGGTCAGGCCGGTGCGACCGGTTGTCGCAGGATGGTGCGCAGTTTCCTGCTCGTGTCAGCGCGGTGCGACCGGTTGTCGCAGGATGGTGCGCAGTTTCTCGGGGGCGGTGCGCCGCGGATCGCCGAGGTACACCTCGTGGTGACGGCCGTTGAAGCGCAGACCCTGCTCGGGCATGAACTCGTCGTGCAGGCGCGCAAGCACTGGGCCCTCGTCGTCGTATGAGCCGAGGTGCAGCGTCTGCACCGCGCGGCCCTCGGCGAGCCGCTCGAAGCGCACCTGTTCGGCCGCGGGCGCTTTCGCGACAGCCCGCGACGTGGCATCGGCCACGAACTCGGGCGTCAGCCAGTCGGGCTGCCAGATCATCATCGTCCACGACCAGGCCGACTTCTCGCGCGTGATGAACGTCGACGGGTCGTCGGCGCTCCAGAGCCCCTCGAGCGGTCCGACGACGTAGTCGCGATCGAGCTCGCGCTTGCTCTGGAACTTCGTCGCGTACGAGACGGCGTAGAGGGCTTCGACGGCCGCTGAGTATTCGGGAGCACTGTTGGGGTCGCCGTGCCCGTCGATCATGCAGTACGCGAGTTCGGGCACATCGATGAGCTCGAACCGGCCGCGAGGGGCCGAGTAGCAGGCGAGTTCGCGTTTGACGTCGTATTTGTCAGGCATGGTCGACTCCGGGGTTCTCGTGGGCGGGGGTCGCGCGAGTGCCGAGTTCGGCGAACCCGGTCTCGAGCATGGCGGTCAGCGACTCGGCGTACTCGCCGGTCGGGTCGAGGTCGGGGTCGAAGATCGCGACGTCGGCGCCGATCGCTCCGGGCGCGAGCGCCCGGAGCAGCGCCACCAGTTCGGCCGGTTCGAGACCGCCGGGGTCGACACTGTCGACGGCCGGCATCCACTCGGGGTCGAGGGCATCGACGTCGAGGTGGATCCAGTAGCCGTCGAGACCGGAGGCGTCCACCACGGCGCGCACTCGCTCGACGGCGTCTTCCACCCCGATGCGTCGCACCTCACTCGCGGGCAACAGGGCACCGAGCGTGTCGGCGAGCTCTGCGGCATCGGCTTCGTCGTCGCGGGAGCCGAGCTGCACCGCATCGCCCGCGCGCACCAACGGCCGAAGCCCGTCGAGGTCGCTGAGCGCCGGCGCGTGCAGCCCGACGACGGCAGCCAGGGCCTCACCGCCGAGCGACGCCACGACGTCGCTGTTGCCCGGGTGCCGGAAGTCGCCGTGCCCATCGAGGTAGACGAGCCCGAATCGGCCGCGGCGGCGCAGGGCGAGCGCGGGGGCGAGCATGATGCTGCAGTCGCCGCCGACGACGAACGGGGTGTTGCCCGCGCCGATGGACGCGTCGATGCGACCGGCGAGACGCCGACTGTGATCGATGATCGCGGCTTCGTTGCGCACCGTGTCGCCGGGCTTGACGTTCGCTCGATAGCGAGCGGCGATCACCGTGCCCGCATCGCGCGCGCCGAGACGCCCGAATGCGGTGAAGAGTCCGGCTTCGCGCAGCGCTTCGGGAGCCTTCGCAGTGCCGGGTACACTGCCCGGCTCGGGCGGCCGCAGCCCCAGATTCGACGGCGCGGCGATGATGTCGATACCCATGCGCCCATCCTCACGGGGGCCACCGACACTGTTCCGCAGGCGGCGGATGCGACATCCGCTCGCCCGTGACACCATCGAACAGTGACCGAAGCGCCCGCACCCGACCACTGGAGCATCATGCAGACTCGCACCCTCGGCCGCACCGGCCGCACTGTCTCCGTCATCGGCCTCGGTACCTGGCAGCTCGGCGCCGACTGGGGCGAAATCGCCGAGGCCGACGCGCTCGCCGTGCTCGACGCCGCGTATGAATCGGGCGTCACCTTCTTCGACACCGCCGACGTCTACGGCGACGGGCGCAGCGAATCGCTCATCGGCACGTGGCTGCGTGCGAACCCCGACTCGGGCGTGACGGTCGCCACGAAGATGGGGCGACGGATGCCGCAGCAGCACGCCAACTACTCCCTCGCGAACTTCCGGGAGTGGACCGACCGTTCTCGCGCCAACCTCGGCGTCGAGACCCTCGACCTCGTGCAGCTGCACTGCCCGCCAACGTCGGTGTACGCCGACGACGAGGTCTATGACGCCCTCGACACCCTCGTCGCCGACGGGGCGATCGCCGCATACGGCGTCAGCGTCGAGCGGGTCGACGAAGCCCTCGCCGCGATTGCACGGCCGCACGTTGCATCCGTGCAGATCATTCTGAACGCGTTCCGGCTGAAGCCGCTCGACGAGGTGCTGCCTGCCGCTGCGGCCGCCGGTGTGGGCATCATCGCCCGAGTGCCCCTCGCGAGCGGGCTGCTCTCGGGGCGCTATACGAGCGAGACGATCTTCGCGGCGAACGACCACCGCAGTTTCAACCGTCACGGCGAGTCGTTCGACGTCGGCGAGACCTTCTCGGGCGTCGACTACGAGACGGGCGTGCGTGCGGCCGCTGAGTTCTCCGCGATCGCTCGAGACGCGGTTCCGGATGCCACCGCGGCCCAGGTCGCCCTCGCCTGGGTTGCGGCCCAGACGGGCGTGAGCTCGGTGATTCCGGGCGCGCGTTCACCCCAGCAGGCACGTTCCAACGCCGCGGCGGGATCGTTGCAGCTGCCCCCGTCGGTGGACGTCGCCGTGCGGGAGCTCTACGACCGCGACATCCGCGACTCGGTGCACGCGCGCTGGTAGCCGCCGTTTCGGACCGATCGTGTCGCAACGGACTGTGGATGTCGTGGGCCCGTGCGATACGGGTGGTCCCGACGCCGCACCTCGGGCTCAGCGGGATGCGCTCTCGACGACATCGACATCGACATCGGCGACATCGGCGACATCGGCGGGCCGCCTGCGCACCTGCCCGGCCACGGCGAGGCTCACGAGCATGACCGCGCCGATCGCGAGCAGTGCGTGGCGGGCCCCGACGGTGTCGGCGAGGAGGCCGAGCAGCGGCGGCGCGGCCAGCGAGGAGATCGTCGAGAACGACGTGACCACCGAGACGCGTTGGCCGGCCCTCGATGGCTCGTCGGATGCCGCCGAGATCGCGATCGGGTTGCCGAGGGCCGCGCCGCAGCCGCAGAGCACGATGCCGATCCAGGCCACGGCGAGGTTCGGGCCGAAGACGAAGAGTGCGAGACCCACGAGAGCGGATGCCCCGGACGCTCGCAGCACGGCCACCCTGCCGAAGCGGTCGATGAGTCGAGTGCCGAGAAACCGGAACACGGTCATCGCCCCGACGAAGGTGCCGTAGGCGATCGCGCCGGTCGCCTCGGCGGCCTCGAAGCCGTCGACGACCGCCAGCGAGAGCCAGGTGTTCGCCGAGCCTTCGGCCAGAGATGCGGCGAGGAGCACGACGCCGAGCAGCAGCGTGCGCGGCTCGAGCCACGCGCCGAGCGCCGAGCGCACCGCCCGCCGATTGCGTGCGCCCGTCTCGTGCGCGTTGACCGAGCCGGTCTCCGTCGTGATCGCCGGTCGCGCCGTGAGCGCCGTCGACGGCGCGATCAGCCAGAGCCGCACTGCAGTGACGACGGCGGTGACGATGACGATCTGCAGCGCGATGTGCACCCCTGCGAAGGCGAATGCCGCACCGACGAGGGCGCCGCCGGCCGCGCCGATCGAGAAGGCCGCGTGGAAGTGCGGCAGGATGTTGCGGCCGAGCCGCTGTTCGACGGACGCCGCGTTGATGTTGATGGGCACGTTGATGAGGCCGCCGCAGAGCCCGTTGATGAACATGCCGGCGATGAACTGCGGCAGTCGTGATCGGCACCCGGCGACACTATCGCGGGCCGTCGCCCCGCACCGATATTCGAGAACTCCCCCCAAACAGGGCTCAACGTCGATACGCTGCACAAGTGTTGTGTTAGCGGGGGGCTGGCAGTGACGACATCGGTGCATCGCGGGGGCGAAGGCTCGCCCGGTGCGCCACTCGAACGCACGGGGGTCGCCACATCTCCCTCCTTCGACCGTCGAGACGACGGGCGTAGATCCGAAACATCGGTTCGTACGAAGGAAGGCATCGAATGAATACTCAAAGAGTCACGGCGTTCGGCCACGGCGGGGCGGCGGCGCTCCACCCGAGGACCGGTTCGAGCCGCAGCCGGGTGAACCGGATGCTCGGACTCGCGTTCGCGGGTCTGATCGTGGTCACGCTCGGAGTCGCCAGCCAGGCGCAGAGCGCGCAGGCGGCTGCCGACCTCACGCGAGCCCAGGAGCTCGCCGTCGCCCAAGTCGGCGACCGCGTCGGCATCGGCGCTGCGGGCGTGGACATCAACGGGCTCAGGGATGCCGCGGCGTCGAGTCTGGCCACCGGTGCCGTCGCCGGTGTGCAGGGTCTCATCGGCGAAGCGGGTGCCGAGCTCGGCGCCGCGGGCGTCGCCACGCTCGTGTCACTGCGCGACGGCGTCATCGCCGAGGTCGGTACCGGCGGGTCAGCCGCCGCGGTCACCGCGGCGACCGGCGCGCTGCGCGCAGAGCAGAGCGCGGTTTCGACGGCCCTCGCCGCTCACCGTGAAGCGGTCGCCGCGCAGCTCGCCGCCGAGGCGGCAGCTGCGCAAGCTGCAGAAGCCGCACGAGTCGCGGCCGAGCAGGTCGCCGATGATTCAGGTTCATGGTCGGGCGACTCGGATGCCGCGGCGGCATCGAGTTCCGGAGAGTCGGCCGGGGGCGGCCAAGCCGCTGCCGCCGACCCGTACACCGCCGAGTTCTACCCGGGTCTGCCCGCCGCGCCGCGAGACGAGGACTGCGGGCCGTGCACCGGCAAGCCCATGTACCCCGTGGCGTACAACGGCACGTACGTATGGGGTTGCGCAGCGTAACGACCGAGGTCGAACCGATGGGCGTCCGGGGAACCGGGCGCCCATCGTCGTCGCGGGCCGACCGCGACTACCCCGGAGTGACGGCGCCCGGAGTGACGGCGCCCGGAGTGACGGCGAAGCGCCAGCCGGTGATCCACGCGGGATCCTCCCCGTGCTCGTACGCGTGCTCGCGGGCGGCCGCCCGCGCTGCGTGCCACTCGTCGGCGACCTCGGCGACACCGGGCCGCCCAGCGAGCCCGGGCACGCGGTTGAGCACGTCGAGTGCGAGCCGGTACCGGTCGAGGTCGTTGAGGTGCAGCATGTCGAACGGCGTCGTCGTGGTGCCCCGCTCGATGAAGCCCCGCACGTGCAGGTTCGCGTGATTCGTGCGCCGGTAGGCGAGTTGGTGGATGAGCGACGGGTACCCGTGGAAGGCGAAGATCACGGGCGCCGATCGCGTGAAGATCGCGTCGAACGCCAGGTCGGGCAGTCCGTGCGGGTGATGCGACGGGCCCTGCAGCCGCATCAGGTCGACGACGTTCACGAGCCGCACCCGCAGCTCGGGCAGTCGCTCGCGCAGCAATTGCGCCGCCGCGATCGCCTCGGTCGTCGGCACGTCGCCGGCACACGCGATGACGACGTCGGGCACGGATGCCGCGGCATCCGCTCGCTCGAAACCGGGCTCGTTGCCCGCCCACTCCCACACGCCGAGCCCCGCCTCGACGTGCGCTCGCGCCTCGGCGGGCCCGAGCCACTGCGGCTGCGGCTGCTTGCCGGCGACGACGACGTTGACGCGGTTCTGCGTGTCGAAGGCGTGCCGCATCACCTCGAGCAGGGTGTTGGCGTCGGGCGGCAGGTACACGCGCACGATGTCGGCCTGCTTGTTGACGACGACGTTCAGGAAGCCCGGGTCCTGATGCGAGAAGCCGTTGTGGTCCTGCCGCCAGACGTGCGAGGAGAGCAGGTAGGTGAGGCTCGCGACATCCCCGCGCCATGGCACTTGCTTGGCCGACTCGAGCCACTTCGCGTGCTGGTTGAACATCGAGTCGACGATGTGGATGAACGCCTCGTAGCTCGTGATGAGCCCGTGTCGCCCGGTCAGCAGGTACCCCTCGAGCAGGCCCTGCATGAGGTGCTCGCTGAGCGCTTCGATCACGCGGCCCGAGCGGGCGAGGTGTTCGTCGAGCGGATGCAGCGCCTCGGCCCACACCCGGTCGGTGACCTCGAACACGGCTCCGAGCCGGTTCGAGGCCACTTCGTCGGGGCCGAAGAGACGGAAGTCGGCGGGGTTCGCCCGCATCACCTCGGCGAGCCAGGCGCCGAAGAGCTTCGTCGCCTCGCCGGAGGTGCCGCGCTCGCCGGGTGTCACCTCGATCACGAGCGGTTCGAGCGCCGGCAGGTCGAGCGGAGCCGCGATGCCGCCGTTCACGTGGGCACTCGTGTTCGCGCTCATGCGCAGCACCCCGTCTGGGCGCACGGCGTCGAGCTCGGCGACCGGGCGGCCCTCATCGTCGAAGAGCTCTTCTGGTCGGTAGGAGCGCAGCCACTGTTCGAGCATCGCGAGGTGCTCTGGATTCTCGCGGACGCCTGAGAGCGGCACCTGGTGGGCGTGGAACGTGCCCTCGACCTGCACGCCGTCGACGATGCCGGGGCCGGTCCATCCCTTGGGAGTGCGCAGCACGATCGCCGGCCAGCGCGGTGCGGTCTCGGCGAACGCGCCCGCCGCGGCATCCGCTCGAATGCCGGCGATGCGCGCGTACGCGACGTCGATCGCGTCGGCCATGCGGCCGTGCACGGCCATCGGGTCCTCGCCGTCGAACCCGCCGGTGACGAGGAGCGGTTCGTAGCCGTTGCCGCGGAAGAAGTCGACGAGCTCGGCCTCGGGGATGCGCGCCAGCAGCGTCGGATTCGCGATCTTGAAGCCGTTCAGGTGCAGGATCGGCAGCACCGCGCCATCCGTCACCGGGTTCAGGAAGGAGTGGCCGCGCCAACTCGCCGCGAGCGGCCCGGTCTCGGCCTCGCCGTCGCCGATGACGCACGCGACCACGAGCCCCGGGTTGTCGAGCGCTGCGCCGTACGCGTGCATGAGCGAGTAGCCGAGCTCACCGCCCTCGTTGATCGAGCCGGGCGTTTCGGGTGCAGCATGCGACGGGATTCCGCCCGGGAACGAGAACTGGCGGAAGAGTCGGTGCATGCCCTCGGCGTCGGCGCTCACGGCCGGGAACAGCTCCGAGTACGTGCCGTCGAGCCACGTGTTCGCAACCATCGCCGGGCCACCGTGCCCCGGCCCGCACACATAGATGGTGGGCGTGCCGCGCTCGACGATCGCTCGGTTGAGGTGCGCGTAGACGAGGTTGAGGCCGGGGGAGGTGCCCCAGTGGCCGAGCAGCCGGGGCTTGATGTCGCCGGGCTCGAGCGGCCGGGCGAGCAGCGGGTTCGCCATCAGGTAGATCTGTCCGACGCTCAGGTAGTTCGCCGCGCGCCACCACGCGTCGACGGTCTCGAGGGGCACGGATGCCGCGAGCCGGCGCCCGCCCGACGGTTCGTGCTCGTGCTCGTGCTCGTGCGGCTGTGGTTGCTCTCGTGCTTCGACCATGTCTTCCCCCGTCGACTCGGCGTGCGCTTCGAGCCTAGGTCGAAGCCTGCGGAATGCGGAAGGACCGCGACGGAGTAACGTCGAACGCGATGAGCGCCCCGCACCCACCCGACGAGCGCGGGCGCTACGCATGATCGCGATCTTCACCGGCTTCGCCGTCATCGCGTTCGCCGTGTTCGTCGGCTGGATCGCGGGACGCACTGGTGTGCTCGGCCCAGAGGCGAAGCCGATTCTGGCCCGGCTGAACTTCAACGTGCTGGCGCCGTTCCTGCTCTTCTCCGTGCTCGCGACCGCAGACGTGGGCGCCCTCTTCTCGGCTCTGCTGCCGGTCTCCGCGATCGCCGCGGTCGCCATGATGGTCGTGTTCGCCCTCGTCGCGATGCTGCTGTGGCGGCGCAGCCTCGAGCGCACCGTCATCGGGTCGCTCGCAGCGGGATACGTGAACGGCAACAACTTCGGCATCCCGATCGCCGTGTACATGCTCGGCGACGCCGCGTACTCGGCGCCGGTCGTGCTGCTGCAGTTGCTGTTGTTTGCGCCGGTGGCCCTCGCCGTCCTCGGTGCGCGCGTGCACGGCCACACCTCGGCCTTGGCGATCGTGCGCACGACGCTCACGAACCCGATCATCGTCGGCTCCCTCGCCGGAGTGCTCGTCTCGGTCTCGGGCCTCGAACTGCCGCCGATCGTGCTCGAGCCGATCGAGCTCATCGGCCACGCGGCAGTGCCGCTCATGTTGATCGCGTACGGACTCTCACTGCACGGGCAGCGATTGTTCGAGTCGGGCAGCGGTCGCCGCGAGGTGCTGCTCGCCACGGCGCTGAAGCTCATCGCCATGCCTGTCGTGGCCTGGGTGGTCGGCGCGTTCGTCTTCGGGCTCGACGGCATCGAGCTGTACGCGGTGACCGTGCTCGCGGCGCTGCCGACGGCCCAGAACGTGTTCAACTTCGCACAGCGGTACGACACAGCCGAGGTCGTCGCCCGCGACACGGTGTTCCTCACCACGGTCGGGTCGGTTCCGGTGCTCATCATCGTGGCGCTCCTGCTCGGTTGAGGCCCTCGGCACGGGTGGGTCGGGGCAGGATGGGCAGAAGCGAAGGAGACCGCGATGCCATTCCTCACTGCCGACGACCGGCCCCTCGACGAGTTGCTGCTCGCCCAGCGACCCGCCGACGGGCACCGCTTCCAGGTGCGTGCGCCGTTCGTGTACGTCGATCCGGTCGGCGGTGGGCGCTACGAGGTTCCGGTTCAGGATGCCCCGGCCGGTGACGGTGCTGCGGCCGCATCAGCCGACTCGGACCTCGCCTCGGTGCCGACGCCGCTCTGGGGGCTCATCGCGAGCTACGGTCGCCAATCGGCGCCGGCGCTGCTGCACGACGCCAGATCGGTCATCGCAGCAGAGCTCGGCGACCGGCGTGCGGCCCTACGGCAGCGCCGGGAAGACGACCGGGTCTTCCGCACCGCGCTCCGCGAGCAGGGGGTGCCGCTGCTGCGCGCCTGGATCATGTGGGCGTGGATCTCCGCGGATCGGGAGCGGGAGTTCGGCGGTGCCGCCGGCCTTGTGCTGCTCGTGCAGGCGGTGCTCGGCGGCATCGTCGTGGCCGGGGCATCCGTCGCCGCGTTCTGGAACCCCGTGTGGCTCGTGCTGCTCGTCGTGGTCGCGCTCGCCGCGCTCGCGTGGGGCAGGCTCGGCGGCGTGGTGCTCGTGCTGACCTTCTCGCTCGGCTGGCTGGGGCCGTTCGCGCTCGTGCAACTGGTGGCGCTCGTGCCGTTCCGGCTGGTCGAGGCGCTCGTCGAGCTCGTGACGGGCGGCGACCCCGCGGGCGTGCTCAGGCCGACGATCCGTCGATGACGTTGGTCGAGTAGCGCCCGACGAAGGAGCGTATCGACTCTGCTGGTCGAGTAGCGCCCGACGAAGGAGGACGCGTATCCACTCTGCTGGTCGAGTAGCGCCCGACGAAGGAGGACGCGTATCGAGACCTGAACGGGCAACGTCTCGATACGCTCGCAGGCCCCCGCTACTCGACCTGTGCGGGCGGCGTCGTGGGCGCGCTCCAGTGGTGGAACCAGCGCGCCCAGAGCTGCGCGCGCCAGCCCTGCGGGTCGAGCAGCTCGCGGCGTCGCGCGAGGTCGCGCGTGAACTCCTCGGTGCGCACCGCATCGCGGAGCTTCATCGGCCGAGTGTTCGACAGGATCGTCGGGTCGCCCGCCGCCGTGTCATCGGTGCGAGCGGCGACCACGACCGGAACCGGCGCGTAGAGCGGCTCCACGAAGACGAACACCGCGACGATGATGAGGATCACGGTGTCGACGACCATCCACCCGAGCGGCGGCTTGCTCCACGCGAAGATCGCGAACCAGATGCAGACGAACGCGCCCAGAACGTAGAAGAACCGCGGAATCGAGCTGAGCCTCAGCCAGTGGCGCGGCTCGATCGGGCAGCGGTCCCATTCGCGCGAGCGGCGTGTCGCGCCGGCGAGCAACTGGTTCAGCCAGATGAGCACCGCGAGGGTGAGCCCCGATGCGACGAGCCAACTCCACAGGTTGAGTCCGGCCGGATCCGTGAAGAACGAGGCGGAGGCGATCGCGGCGGGCACCGCCTCCGCGACGTCCTGCCCGCCGGGGAACACGCCGATCATGAAGCCGATCGCTCCGGCGACCCAGCTCGCGACCGTCGCGAAGGCGGCGTAGACCCCGGGCAGTCCGGGCAGGATCGCGGCGATCACGACGGAGGCGAGCATGTTGATGCCGAGCGACTTCTTGTCGATCACCGACAGCCGGTTCTCGACATAGGCGGCCGAAGCGGGCGCGGCGGGGAACTCGGAGCCCAGCAGGTGCCGCGCTGTCGGCTCGACCACCTGGATGGTGTTCTCGAAGTAGGCGGAGTGATCGAGAAACGGCTGGCTCGTATTGTGCACGGCGTGCTCCTCGGGCCCCATCGCGGTCGCGGCGCCGGGGAAGTACGCATTGCGCCAGCGCTCACGACGACCGGGTGCAGTGTCGGCGATCGGGCCGGCCGAGAACGGGTCCCAGATCGCCCAGTGGTTCGCCCACTGCACCTTCTTCTTCTCGTCGTCGACGCCGTCGTTACGCTCGATCCACTTCGCGACGGGCCGGTACTCGTCGGACCGGCCGAGCCATCTCTCGCGGCCGAGCAGCACGACCGCCGCTCCGACCGTGGTGAGACGCCTGACGTTGTAGTCGCTCGGCTCGAGCTCCTCGAAGAGAGTGAACGTCGCCACGGCCGCGCCCTGCGAGTGTGCGAAGAGGTGCACGTCGCCGTCGCCGACGAGCTCTTTCGCCCGTGCCAGGGCGTTGCGCACGACGAGGCGCATGGCGGAGGCGCGCAGCGGCTTCTCCTTCCACGCCGCGACGTCGCCGATCGACTCGATGACGCCGTCGATGGCGCCCTGTGCGAGGTCCTTGAACCACGGAATGATGAGCAGCGGGCTGATGAGCGGGAGGATCGGCGTGAGCACGGCCGCGAGCAGCACGAGGAAGACCCAGGTCACGACGAAGGCGATGGTGCAGACGACGAGCCGGATGGAGTCGATGACGAGGTCGACGGCCCGCGGCAGTTCGCGAGGTTCATCGGGCGACTTCATCAGGTGCCGCACGAGCGTGTACCACGGCACGAGCACCATCGTGCCGAGGAACAGGTCGAGCACTCGCCAGATGGTGCGCCACATGAACACGACGGCCCACTGGAACACCTGCCCACGGCTCATCGGCACGAACGATTCCGACCAGCGCGCTTCGAGGATCGCGACTTTCAGCAGCACGTCGTCGTCGGGGTCGGATGGTTCGCCGCTGGCCTGCGCCCGCGGGCCCGGGTAGCGCACGGTCGCCGTGACCATCGGCACCTCGCCCGAGAGGTCCGACTCGTGGATCTCGACGCCGTGCCGCTCGTCGCCGCCGATCACGCGGTCGCGGGCGAGCCAGTCCATGCGACCGAGCAGTGGTTCGGCCCACTCGAGCAGAATCTGGCTGCGGTATGCGTTGCCCATGCCGTGCACGACGACGAGGGCACGATCGAAGGTGCCGGCATCGACGGTGCTGGTGCCGGCCGGCGCGGAGTCGCCGCTGCTCGCCCCGCCCGAGCGCTCGCGGTCGGTCGAGTCGCGCTCGTTCGCACCTCCCGCGCCGTCGCCGGGTGAGGCGGGAGGAGGCGCTGCGGGCGACTCGTCGGGGGCGGGTGGCTCTGGCGTGGGGCTGGGTGCGATCCGCATGGATTCTCCTCGGGCGAGTTCGTCTGAGCGAACGCTAGCGGCTCGACCCGCCCCGTGTCGCCTGTGCTGTCGAGGAGGTCGTGGTCAGTGTCAGCCCTGACGGGTCGCGCGGCGGCGGCGAAGCGCGGCGTAGGCGCCGATCAGCCTCGGTACCACGACGTAAACGGCGAGCGGCACGACCACGACGGTGAGTGCGAAGGCGCGGAGCACGGGGTGCCATGACTCCGACCATGGCCCGATCAGCATCATGCCGATCGCGACGAGCGGGAAGATCGCGAGCCAGGTGATGACGGTGCGCACGTGCACCGACGGGGGTGCGCCGGGTGCACCGGCCGGCACGGCTGACGGTGTCGCTGTGGTGATGACGGGGGTGGAGGCGGTGCTGTTCATGTCTGCTCCTCGATGATTCTCCAACTGAATGGTTGCAATTGAACCACGCCTCGATGAGTTGTGCAACTATTCAGTTGGAAATGGCTAGACTGGCCACATGGCCTGGGATACCGAGCGAACGAAACGGCTCCTGCTCGAAGCGGCGACCGCCGAGTTCAGTGAGCACGGGCTCGCCGGTGCGCGCATGGATCGCATCGCGGCATCCGCCGGGGTCAACAAAGAGCGCATCTACCAGTACTTCGGCAAGAAAGACGAGCTCTTCGCGACCGTGCTCACGACGCAGTTGCGCGCCACGATGGACGCCGTGCCGATGACCGGCGAGGGACCCGAGGCTGCGGGTGACTACGCGGGCCGCCTCTTCGATCACCACGTCGCCGAGGGGCGAATTCCGCGTCTCATCTTCTGGGAGGGCCTGGAGCGGGGCGAGAACGCCGCGGCGGACGCCGCACGGGTCGAGCACCACGGCGTCAAGGTGGACCGATTCCAAGAGCTGCTGCCCGGCACCGACCGTCACCAGGCCGCCGAGCTGCTGCTCACGATCGTGACACTCGTCAACGCCTGGCCGGTGCTCGGGCAAGTCGACGAACTGCTCGTCGGTGACCCCGGCGCCCGGCGTCGGGCTGCCCGGCGCGCGGCGATCATGCAGACGGTCGTGCTGCTCGCCCGTGCGGCGCAGGGCTCGACGAGCGCCACCAACGCCGCCGCACCCGCCGCCGGCAGCTGAGAGGCGATTCGAAGTTCAGGGATAACCCTGATCCGCTGCATCCAAGCCCTTCGTATCTTGGAAACCGATCACCACCCCGTGGACCGCAGGGGGAACTGTCACCGCGGAGTGGAGATCGGATAGCCGGTCAGTACCGAGTTTCAACACGAGGTGCAGGCCGGCTTCCCCCGTTTCCGGCGGCGAAATGGCGCACACGGCAGAGAAGAGATCGGGCGATGACTGAACGGATGACGCGGCTCGCACGTCACGGCCACGGGCCCGCCCGCGCGGCCCGTACCGAGCTCCGCTCAACGCACCTCGACCGTGCTCTGAGCTGGAGCGACTTCCGCACTGCGGTGCGCTACGACCCAGCCAACCAGTTGCTGCTCGCGGTGCCGGCGATCAGCATGAAGCGCGCCGAGCACTCGTGGCTCGGTGATGCCACTGCACCGCACACGCGCATCGGGGCAGGCGAGATGTACCGTCGCGAATACGAGCGCGGTGCCGTCTACTGGTCGGAGCGCACCGGCGCGCACGAGGTGCACGGGCTCATCGCCGAGCACTGGCACGCGACGGGCGCAGAGACCTCGTTGCTCGGCTTCCCGACGACCGACGAGCAGCCCCTCGCCGCGTCGGAGCTCGGCGGCCGCATCGCCGGCGGGTTCGCCCACTTCGAGGGCGGCTCCATCTACTGGACCCCCGTGCACGGACCCGCGATCGTGTACGGCATGGTGCGCGACATCTGGGCGCTGCTCGGCTGGGAGCGTTCGCCGCTCGGGCTGCCCGTGCGCGACGTCGAGCTCGATCACGAGACGGGGCTGCAGCGCGGATGCTTCGAGCACGGCACCGTCGAGTGGTCGTCGTCGACCGGGCCCGCCGTCGTGATCTCTGCGGCCGAGGCGTCCGCGGCTTTCGAGACGTCCGCGAATCTGGAGCCCGCAGTGCGCGGGGCGCTCGACCGCCTGCAGCTCGACTTCGCCCCCGGGGTGTAACCCGAGCCGCGGCGGCGCGCCTCCAGCCGCGTGACAGACTCGACGGGTGACCCCGACCCTGACCGAGCTGGCCCCGAGCCCGTACGACGCCGACGCGATGTACGACGTCTTCGTCCGCTGGGCCGAGGGGCGCGGCCTCTCGCTGTACCCGGCCCAAGACGAAGCGATCATCGAGATCGTCTCGGGCGCGAACGTCATCCTCTCCACGCCCACGGGCACCGGCAAGTCGCTCGTCGCGGTGGCCGCCCACGCGGCATCCATCGCTCAGGGTGCTCGCAGCTACTACACGGCGCCGATCAAGGCACTCGTCAGCGAGAAGTTCTTCCAGCTCGCCGAGATCTTCGGAGCGGCGAACGTGGGCATGGTCACGGGCGACAGCTCGGTGAACCCGGATGCCCCGATCATCTGCTGCACCGCCGAGATCCTCGCGAACCTCGCCCTGCGTCACGGACCCGACGCCGACGTCGACCAGGTCGTGATGGACGAATTCCATTACTACGGCGACCCCGATCGCGGCTGGGCGTGGCAGGTGCCGCTGCTCACCCTGCACCGGGCCCAGTTCGTGCTCATGTCGGCGACGCTCGGCGACGTCACCGGCATCGCCGCCGACCTGAAGCGCCGCACCGGGCGCGAGACCGCACTCGTCACCGGCGTCGACCGGCCGGTGCCGCTGCACTTCTCGTACGCGAAGACGCCCGTGCAGGAGACGGTCGAAGAGCTCATCGAGACGCGGCAGGCGCCCGTCTACGTCGTGCACTTCTCGCAGGCTGCCGCGATGGAGCGGGCGCAAGCGCTCTCCTCGATCCGCGTCATCACGCGCGAGCAGCGCGACGAGATCGCCGATGCGCTCGGCGGGTTCCGCTTCAACACGGCGTTCGGAAAGACGCTCTCCCGGCTCGTGCGCTCGGGCATCGGGGTGCACCACGCAGGCATGCTGCCGCGCTACCGCCGGCTCGTCGAGACGCTCGCCCAGCGTGGGTTGCTGCGGGTCATCTGCGGCACCGACACCCTCGGTGTGGGTATCAACGTGCCGATTCGCACGGTGCTCATCACCGCGCTCGTGAAATTCGACGGGCAGCGGATGCGGCAGCTGACCGCGCGCGAATTCCACCAGATCGCGGGGCGGGCCGGTCGGGCCGGCTACGACACCGCGGGAACCGTCGTGGTGCTCGCACCCGAGCACGAGATCGAGAACGACGCCGCCGTCCGCAAGGCGGGCGACGATCCGAAGAAGCTCAAGAAGATCGTGCGCAAGAAGGCGCCGGCCGGCCAGATCACCTGGGGCGAGGCCTCGTTCAACCGGCTCGTCGCCGCCGAGCCCGAGCCGCTCGTGCCGCAGCTGAAGCTCACCGCAGCGATGCTGATCAACGTCATCGGGCGCGGGGGAGACGTGATCGGCGACATCCGCTCGCTCGTGTTCGACAACCACGAACCGCGCGCTCGGCAGTTCGAACTCGCCCGGCGTGCGCTCGAGATCTTCCGCACGCTGCGCGACGCGGGCGTCGTCGAACTGCTGCCCGCGGCCGACGGCGTGAGCATGCCGATCGTGCGCCTCACCGTCGACCTGCAACCGAACTTCGCGCTCAACCAGCCGCTGTCCCCGTTCGCGCTCGCCGCGATCGAGCTGCTCGACCCCGACGCCACCGCTGAGAGCGGCGTCGGCACGGGTCACTACGCGCTCGACGTCGTGAGCGTCATCGAATCGACACTCGACGACCCGCGCCCGATCCTCTCGCAGCAGCAGTTCAAGGCTCGCGGCGAAGCCATCGGCCGCATGAAGCAAGAGGGCATCGAGTACGACGAGCGCATGGAGCTCGTCGAACAGGTCACCTGGCCGAAGCCGCTCGACGAGCTGCTCGCGCAGTCGTTCGAGGTCTTCGCGTCGAGCCAGCCGTGGGTGCGCGACTTCGAGCTCTCGCCGAAGTCCGTCGTGCGCGACATGTTCGAGCGCAGCATGTCGTTCGGGGAATACGTCGGCTATTATCAGCTCGCGCGCAGTGAGGGACTCGTGCTGCGCTACCTCTCCGACGCGTTCAGGGCGATTCGCCAGACCGTCCCGACCGAGGCGAAGAACGAAGAGCTGCTCGACATCATCGAGTGGCTCGGCGAGCTCGTGCGCCAGGTTGATTCGAGCCTCGTCGACGAGTGGAACGAGCTCATCGACCCTTCGGCGCATCTGCCCGAGGACGAGACCGCGGTCGTACCGCCGGCCCCACCCTCGGTGGTGACCAATCGGCGCGCGTTCACCGTGCTCGTGCGCAACGAGCTCTTCCGCCGGGTGCAGCTCGCCGCGCTCCAGCGCGATGAGGACCTCGCCGAGCTCGACGCCGAGGTCGACTGGCCCGAAGCGCTCGACCGGTACTACGACGAACACGATTCGATCGGCGTCGGGCCCGCTGCCCGCTCACCGCGGTTGGTCGCGATCGACGAGTCGGATGCCGCAGAGGGAATGTGGCGCGTCGAGCAGACGATCGACGACCCGGCCGGCGATCACGACTGGCGGATCCGGGCCGAGGTCGACCTCGATGCCTCCGCCGAGGAGGGCGCCGCCGTCGTGCGCGTGACCGAGGTCGTGCGTCTCTGACCGCGTTTGTGGGTTGAGCCTGCCGAAACCTTGTGGGTTGAGCAAGCCGAATCCCTTGTGGGTTGAGCTTGCCGAAACCTTGTGGGTTGAGCAAGCCGAATCCCTTGTGGGTTGAGCTTGCCGAAACCTCGTGGGTTGAGCTTGCCGAAACCCTGTGGGTTGAGCTTGCCGAAACCCTGTGGATTGAGCTTGCCGAAACCCTGTGGGTTGAGCTTGCCGAAACCCTGTGGGTTGAGCGCCGAAACCCTGTGGGTTGAGCTCGTCGAAACCCCGTGCAGGCACCGGGTTTCGGCAGGCTCAACCCACAGTCCCGGTCACGCGAGCGCGATCGGCAGGCTCAACCCGCAGTCCCGGTCACGCGAGCGCGAGCATGCCCGCGGCTGCGAGGGCGAGCACGAGGCCGACCCACTGCACGGGGGCGATGCGCTCCTTGAGCACGATCGCCGCGAGCAGGATGGTGCCCGCCGGGTACATCGCCCCGAGCACGGCCGCGACCGAGAGGTCGCCCGCCCTGATGCCCGCGAGCAGCAGACCGTTCGCGATGACGTCGACGACTCCGCAGGCGATCGCGAGACGGATTCCGGCGGCGATCGACGTCTGCTGCGGCATCCGCTCGCCTGCTGACGAGGTTGCAACCGTCGCGGGAGCCGCCCGCCGCCGCCCCACCGCGACCAGCGCGAGCCCGCCGACGACGGTGAACATGATCGCCGCGGTGACCCCGCGGTTGAGGAGCAGCGGCACGACCCCGCTCTCGTCGGAGGTCTGGTCGATCGTGATGTAGAAGCCGCCGATCGCGACGCCCGAGCCGATTGCCATGAGGATGCCGCGCAGGCTCGGGCGCACGGCGCCCTTCTCAGGTACGAACCCGACGAGCACGACCGCGACGAGCGCGAGGCCGAGCGCCCAGTACCCGAGCGATGCGAGTCGCTCGCCGGTGACGAGCCCCCACAGCATCGGCACGACGGCCGAGACCACGGCTGTGAGCGGCGACAGGATCGACATCGGTCCGATCGCGAGACATGCGTACAGCAGGGAGATTGCGACGGCGCCGCTGACGCCCGAGATCACCCCCCAGAACACGTCGTCGGCGCTCCATGCGCCGCCCAGCAACGGGTACGCGACGGCGAGCGCGACGAACCCGGTGACCGCGGCCACCGCGGTGGCGAGCACCGCGCTGACGCGCTTCGCGGCGAGGCCGCCGAGAAAGTCCGCTGCACCGAACACGAGCGCCCCGGTGAGCGAGAAGACGGCCGTGAGCATGGTCGTCACAGCGTAACGAGTGGCGCCGACGTGCTCATTCGAGCAGCAGAACGGATGCCTCGTGCTCTTCTGTGCGGCATCCGTGAACAGTGCGTGAAATCAGGCCGGTCATTGGTCCCCGACCCCTTGGCAGCGTCACGGGCCGCCCATAGGCTACGGGGCAATGGCCCCCGGCGTCTGCGCGTGTTCGCGGCGACATCGCGGGGAACCCGACCGTTCAGGGAGAGTCATGCATCGTCGCCGCACCATCCAACGTCTCGCGGCCGTCTCGGCCGTATCTGTCGGGGCCCTCGTCGTCGGCCTCCTCGGCGCACCGCCGGCGCTCGCCGCCGTCGACGGTTCCGGCGTCGTCATCAACGAGGTGTACGCGCGGGGCGGCAGTGCGAACCAGCCGTTCACGAACAAGTTCGTGGAGCTCTACAACCCGACCGACTCCGCCGTGTCGCTCGCCGGCTGGTCGCTGCAGTACCGTCCGGCGACGAACACCGGACCAGCAACCGGCGTCGGTGCGCTCACCGGCGAGATCGCGGCGAACAGCTACTACCTGATCGGCCTCAACAGCAACGGCACGACCGGCGCGGCACTGCCTGCCACCGACGTGGCGTTCACCATCGCCCCGAGCGGCACCACCGGTTCGCTCTTCCTCGCGAACGTCGCCGGAGCGATCAACCCCGGCACCGGGTCGATCGTCGACAACGCCCAGGTCGTCGACTACGTCGGCTACGGCACCTCGGTCAACTTTGAGGGCGCGCCGGCCGCCTACCAGGGCTCGAACTCGACTCCCGGCAGCATCGTGCGCACCGACTTCGCCGACTCCGACGACAACGCTGCCGACTTCACCTTCTCGGCGACCGTGACGCCGCAGGGTTCCGGTGGCGACACCGAGCCTCCCGTTGCGACCGAGGCGACGATCGGCGAGGTGCAGGGCGCGGGTGACGTGAGCCCGCTCGACGGCGACGCCGTCATCGTCGAAGGCGTCATCACCGCAGATCACCGTTCGGGCGGCTACAACGGCGTGACGATCCAGACGCCCATCGCCGACGAGGCGCCCGACGCCTCCGACGGCGTCTTCATCTTCGGCATGCCCGCCGTCGGCGAGGTCGGCGACCTCGTCCGCGTGACGGGCACGGTCAGCGAGTACTTCGGACTCACCGAGATCACGACGAGCGCGGCAGGTGTCGAGGTGGTCACGCCCGGTGTCGGCGTCCCGGCCGCGACCCCGCTGCCCGACACGACCGTCGGAACCGCTCGCGAGTCGCTCGAGAGCATGCTCGTCGCGCCGACCGGGTCATACCTCGTCTCGAGCAGCCACGAGGCCGCGAGCTTCGGTTCGCTCTGGCTCGCCGCCGGTGACACTCTTCCCGTCAAGAGCACAGAGCAGGTCGACGCCGGCCCCGCCGCCACCGAGATCGCCGCCGCGAACCGGGGTCGTCTGCTCCTGCTCGACGACGGCTGGAGCACTCGCGCCGATGCGGCCGAGCACCTGAACGACCAGCCGTACCTGAACGAGGGCACGATCGTGCGCAACGGCGACCGGGCGATCCTGCCCGCGACGCCGTACGTGCTCAGCTACGGGTTCAACGCCTGGCGCCTGCAGCCGACGACGCCGATCGACAGCACGAGCGACGCCTCGGTCAAGCCCACGTTCGAGACCCTGAACGAGCGCCCGACCGTAGCCCCCGAGGTCGGCGGCGACGTGCAGATCGGCGTCTTCAACGTGCTCAACTACTTCACCACCCTGACGAGCCAGAACCCTGACGCGCGCGGTGCAGCCAGCGCCGAGGCGTTCGCGCTCCAAGAGGAGAAGATCGTCGAGGCGATCAGCGCGATGGACGCGGAGATCGTCGCCCTGCAGGAGATCGAGAACTCGCTGAAGCTCGACGGTGTGGCCGATGAGGCCATCGCGACCCTCGTCGCCGCGCTCAACGAAGCCGAGGGCTCCGAGGTCTGGGACTTCGTTCCCACGCCGGCGATCCTGACAGCGGCGACGACCGACGTCATCCAGAGCGCGATCATCTACCGATCCGACGTCGTGACGCCCAAGGGAGAAGCGCAGACGGTCGTCGACGAGACGGTCTGGGGCAATGCCCGCGAGCCGATCGGTCAGGCCTTCGAGCTCGCCGATGGTACCGACCTCGCGGTGATCGCCAACCACTTCAAGTCCAAGAGCGGCAGCGGCACTGAGCCGGCCGACGGCCAGGGGCACTTCAATGCCGACCGCGTCGCGCAGGCGACCTCGCTGCTCACGCTCGCCGACCAGCTCGCCGAGCAGGCGGGTGAGGTCTTCCTCCTCGGCGACTTCAACTCGTACGCGCAGGAGGACCCGATCCAGGTGCTGACCGGGGCCGGCTACACCGACCTGCTGCCCGCGCTCGCTCCGGGGGAGTACACCTACACCTTCGACGGCGAGCTCGGCTCGCTCGACCACGCGCTCGGCAACGCCGAGGGTCTCGAGGCGGTCACGGGCATCGGCCGCTGGGCGATCAACGCGCCGGAGTGGGGCGAACGCGAGTACGCGGACGCCGCGGCAGACGACGGTTCGGTCTACCGGTCGAGCGACCACGACCCGACCCTCATCGGCATCGACACGGCCGAGCTCGAAGACGTCGTCGACATCTCCGTCGTCACGATCAACGACTTCCACGGTCGCATCGAGAAGTCGGCTCCTTCCGCCGGCATCGCCGAGATCGCGGGTGCCGTGAAGACGGTGCGCGACGCGAACCCGAACACCGTGTTCGCCGCGGCCGGCGACCTCATCGGCGCATCGACCTTCACCTCGTTCATCCAGAACGACAACCCGACGATCGATGCGCTCAACGCGGCAGGCCTCGACGTGAGTGCCGCAGGCAACCACGAGTTCGACCAGGGCTGGGAGGACCTCCGCGATCGCGTGCAGCAGCGCGCCGACTGGGAGTACATCAGCTCCAATGTCTTCTTGAAGGGCACGGATGACACGGCGCTCGCGCCGACGTACACGCAGACCTTCGAGGGGGTGACCGTCGGCTTCATCGGCGCGGTGACCGAAGACCTCGACACGCTCGTCAGCCCGGCGGGCATCCAAGACCTCGAGGTGCGCGGCGTCGTCGACTCTGTGAACGCGGCGGCAGCCGACCTGAAAGACGGCGACCCCGCCAACGGCGAGGCCGACGTGCTCATCCTCCTCGTGCACGAGGGCGCAGCGTCGACGAATATCGCGTCGCTCACCGACGGTTCACCGTTCGCTCAGATCGTCGCCGGCGTCGATGACTCGGTCGCCGCGATCGTGTCTGCGCACACGCACCTGCCGTACAACCACACGGTCGACGGTCGTCCGGTGGTATCGGCCGGCCAGTATGGCGAGCAGTTCGGACTCATGCAGCTCGAGGTCGACCCGAACACGAAGGAGCTGCTCTCGATCACGAACGAGCTGAAGCCCCTCATGACGCGTGAGACGCCGACGTCACCGTACGTCTCGGTGTACCAGCCGGTACCCGAGGTCGCGGCCATCGTCACCGCAGCCACGGCCGCCGCCGATGAGCTGGGCAAGCAGAAGGTCGGCGAGATCACCGGCGACCTCAACCGCGCACAGCAGCCGGGGCTCGATGCGAACGGCAACCCGGTGCTCGTCGAGAACCGCGGCGGCGAGTCCACGATCGGCAACTTCGTCGCTGACGTGCACCTCTGGGCGGCGAACGTCGACGGCCAGGCCGACATCGCCTTCATGAATCCGGGCGGCATCCGCGCGGACCTCAAGTACGCCTCGGGTGGTGCCGAAGACCCCGACGGCAACGTGACCTATCGCGAGGCGGCGACGGTGCAGCCGTTCGCCAACACGCTCGTGACGCTCGACCTCACGGGTGCGCAAGTGAAGCAGGTCTTCGAGGAGCAGTGGCAGACGAGTGTCACGCGGCCGCTCCTGAAGCTGGGCGTCAACGCTGGCGTCGAGGTCGTCTACGACCCGACAGCGCCCACGGGTTCGCACGTCACCTCGGTCACGCTGAACGGCGAGCCACTCGACCCCGCAGCCACATATCGTGTCGTCGCCAACTCGTTCCTCGCGGGCGGTGGCGACAGCTTCACGACCTTCGCAGCGGGTACCAACCGTTCCGACACGGGCAAGGTCGACCTCACCTCGACGGTCGAGTGGTTCGCGGCCAACGGCACGGCGACGCCCGACCTCGCGCAGCGTTCGGTCGGTGCCGTCGTCTCGGCGCCGGCGAACGGCACCGCCTACGTCGCTGGCGAGTCGGTGCAGCTCGACTTGAGCTCGCTCGACTTCAGCACGACCGAGGTTGCGGCCGGTGAGGTGTCGGTGTCGATCGGCGACACCGTGCTCGGCACCGCTGCGGTCGACCGCACACTGCTCGAGAAGTTCGACGAGATCGGGCGGGCGTCGCTCGCGGTGACGATCCCCGAGGGGCTTGAGGGCGCGACTGCCTTCACGGTGTCGGTCGCCGCCACCGGCACGAGTGTCGAGTTGCCGATCACGATCGAGGTCCCCGCGGCCGACGTCGACACGGTGACGATCGGCGCTCCGAACCGTCTGCTCGTGAGGTCGGGCGCCCCGGTGCGGTACCTCGGTCAGGTGTTCGCGCTCGACGGCAGCAAGCCAGTCGGCACGGTCGAGATCCTCGACGGGTCGAAGGTCATCGCGACGGTCGAGCTCGACGGCTCGAGCAAGGGCAAGATCAACGTGCCGCTGCCGAAGCTCTCACGTGGGCTGCACCTGCTGAAGGCGAACTTCGTCGGCTCGGGCTCGTACGGCGATTCGGACTCCTTCCGGGTACCGATCATCGTCTGGTAGCGGTTCGGGTCGAGGGTTGAACTCGTCGACCGCGATCTGAACGTGAACGGGCGGGCGAATTGCGCCCGCCCGTTCCGTGTACCGACGGAGTTTTCCTCCACAGGTGATGGCGGATGCCGCCGCGGCATCCCACACCCGAATGCGGCGACCCGGTCGGCCGCTCTCGTTACACTCGTCAGGTGAGCTGGAACGCCGAACCCGACCAGGCCGAGGAGGTCCCCTGGGATCCCGACGAGCTTGCACCGCCAGAAGACGATTGGGGCGGTCCGCCACCCGACTTCGAGCCGTCGGGTACCCCGCAGGCGCAGGCGCAGGCGTCGGCCCCGCGGCGGAGCGCAGTGCTCAGCCGTCCGGCAGCGGCCGCACCTGCCCGGTTCGACTCCGCTGCCGAGGCACTCCACACCGTTTTCGGTTACGACAGCTTCCGCGGCGAGCAGTCTGAGATCATCGAGCAGCTCGCGGGCGGCGGTGACGCGGTCGTGCTCATGCCGACCGGCGGCGGCAAGAGCCTCTGCTACCAGATCCCGTCGCTCCTTCGCGAGGGCACGGGCATCGTCGTCTCGCCGCTCATCGCGCTCATGCACGACCAGGTCGACGCGCTCATGCGCAACGGCGTGCGCGCGGCGTACCTCAACTCGAGCCAGCAGTCGCACGAGCGCGCCGAGGTCGAGCGCGCCTACCTCGCGGGTGAGCTCGACCTGCTCTATGTCGCGCCAGAGCGCCTGAGCAATGAGCAGACGAAGCGATTCCTCGCACAGGGCACCATCGCACTCTTCGCGATCGACGAGGCCCATTGCGTGGCGCAGTGGGGGCACGACTTCCGGCCCGACTACCTCGCGCTCTCCGAGCTGGCCGACCGCTGGCCCGACGTGCCCCGCATCGCCCTCACCGCCACGGCGACCGACGCAACGCATCGCGAGATCACCGAGCGGCTCAGCCTCGGCGGCGCGAAGCACTTCGTCTCGAGTTTCGATCGGCCGAACATCCAGTACCGCATCGACTCGAAGCTCGAGGTGCGAAAGCAGCTGCTCGACTTCATCCGTACCGAGGGGCGTGACGCCGAAGGCAACCCCGTCGCCGGCATCGTCTACGCACTCTCCCGGGCGAGCACCGAGAAGCTCGCCGCCTTCCTCTCCGAGAACGGCGTGAATGCGCTGCCGTATCACGCGGGTCTCGACGCGGGGGTTCGTCGCAGAACGCAAGAGCGCTTCCTGCGCGAAGACGGTGTGGTGGTGGTCGCGACGATCGCGTTCGGCATGGGCATCGACAAGCCCGACGTGCGCTTCGTCGCCCACGTCGACCTGCCGAAATCGGTCGAGGGCTATTATCAAGAGACCGGTCGCGCTGGCCGCGACGGCGCCCCCGCCACGGCGTGGCTCGCCTACGGCCTGCAAGACGTCGTGCAGCAGCGCCGCATGATCGACGAGAGCCCGGGCGATCTCGCGCACCGTCGCCGGCTCGCACAGCATCTCGATGCGATGCTCGCCCTCTGCGAGACCGTGCAGTGCCGTCGGCAGAACCTGCTCGGCTACTTCGGCCAGCCGAGCGAACCGTGCGGCAATTGCGACACGTGCCTCGAGCCGCCGGCCTCGTGGGACGGCACAGTTCCCGCGCAGAAGCTCATGTCGACCATCGTGCGCCTGCAGCGTGAGCGCCGACAGAAGTTCGGCGCCGGCCACCTCATCGACATCCTGCGCGGCAAAGAGACTCCGCGAGTGCGCCAGTACGGCCACGATGCCCTCTCCACCTGGAGCATCGGCCAAGATCTGAGCGACCAGCAGTGGCGCGGAGTCACCCGTCAGCTGCTCGCCCAGGGCCTGCTCGCCACGCACGGCGAGTACGGCACCCTCGACGTGACCGATGCCGCGACCGAGGTGCTCTCGGGCACGCGCGCCGTGAAGCTGCGCACCGAGCCCGAGCGTGCGACGCGCTCGCGCGGGCCCAAGGCGGCACCGGCGGCCGCCGACCTCGAGCCGGCGCAGGCCGAACTCTTCGAGCAACTCCGGTCGTGGCGCGCGGGGGAGGCGAAAGAGCAGGGCGTGCCCGCCTACATCGTCTTCGGCGACGCCACCCTGCGTGCGGTCGCGGTCGCCCGGCCCGAGAGTCTCACCGAGCTCGACGGCATCACCGGCATCGGCGCGAAGAAGCGCGAGGCCTACGGCGCGTCACTGCTCGCAGTCGTTGCCGCCGCCTGATCGGCGAAGCACCGCTCGAGCACCGCTGGTCGAGGAGCGCCCGACACAGGAGGACGCGTATCGAGACCCTCGCACCGGGTCTCGATACGCTCGCTGAGCTCGCGATTCGACTAACGGGGTGCGGTTGAGACCCTCGCACCGGGTCTCGATACGCTCGCTGAGCTCGCGACTCGACCAACGGGGTGCGGTTGAGACCCTCGCACCGGGTCTCGCTGCGCTCACGTGACGATGCGTGCTGCAGCTCCGCCGCGGCATCCGCTCGTGGCAGGAATCTTTCGATGCGTGGCATTCGCGCCAGTTGCCGGAGCGCACGCGTGAGCTCGGCGTTCGCCTGAAGCTACGGTGACGCGGTTGCGCCATGTCGCACTCTGGGCACCCCGCCGAGCACCGCGCAGGGCGGCGGCGCACCAGACTTCACGGTATGCGTCCACCTCACAGCTCCCGTGCCCGAGCTCTTGCCATTCTGGCCACCGTCACCGCGGTGGTCGTCGGCCTCACCGCCCCGGCCGCCGCCGGCGCTGCGGAGCCGCCCGACTCGACGCAGGAGGCAGGTGCGCTCGGCGAGTCGCACGGCATCACGCTGCTGACCGGCGACCGGGTCGAGGTTGCTCAGGCCGCAGACGGGCGGCGCGCGGCCACGGTCACGCCGGGTCCAGGACGGGAACGGGTCACTTTCCAGACCATCGAGGTGGACGGCGAAATGCAGGTGCTGCCGAGCGACGCCATCCCTTTCCTCGCCTCAGGGGTCATCGACGACAGCCTCTTCGAGGTCAGCACCCTGATCGAGGAAGGATACGCCGATCTCGAGGCGCTGCCGCTCATCGTCTCGTGGTCGCCGGGCATGCGGGCGGAGACGATGACCATCGCGGGCGCCGAGCAGACCAGGGTGCTGCCGAGCATCGACGGCGCGGCGCTCTCGGCCGGGGTCGACGACCTCGGACAGGTGTGGCAGGCGATCACCGGTGGTGCGGTGGCGGAGGCACCCGCGAAGGAGAGCTCCGTGCAGATGGCCGGCGGCATCGAACGCGTGTGGCTCGACGGTCGGGCCTCGACCTCGCTGGACCAGAGCGTCCCGCAGATCGGCGCCCCCGAAGCCTGGGATGCCGGCTACCGCGGCGCCGGCGTCCGAGTGGCGGTGCTCGACACCGGGGTCGACGGGTCGCACCCCGACCTCGCGGGGCAGGTCGATGAGGCGGTCGACTTCACCGACAGCGCGACCGGCACCGCCGACCTGTTCGGCCATGGCACCCACGTCGCGGCCACCATCGCCGGCACCGGCGCGGGCGCTGAAGGCACCCGGCCGGGCGTCGCGCCCGACGCCGACCTGATCGTCGGCAAGGTGCTCAGCGACGACGGCTACGGCTACGACTCCTGGATCATCTCCGGCATGGAGTGGGCGGCGGAGCGTGCGGCGGTCGTCAACATGAGCCTGGGCGGCGGCCCCTCAGACGGGACGGACCCGCTCAGCCTCTCCCTGGAGGCACTCTCGGAAGAAACCGGAGCCCTCTTCGTCGTGGCGGCGGGCAACGACGGTCAGGACGAGGCGGTCGCCACCCCGAGCACCGCGCCGGCTGCGCTGTCGGTCGCCGCGGTCGACCGGGACGAGTCGCTCGCGGAGTTCTCCAGCCGCGGGCCACGCACGGGCGACGGCGGGCTGAAGCCGGAGATCAGTGCGCCGGGTGTGGGCATCGTCGCAGCACGGGCGGCCGGCACTGCCATGGGCTCGCCGGTCGACGCGCTCTACACGGCGTCCTCGGGCACGTCGATGGCGACCCCGCACGTGGCGGGTGCGGCCGTCCTCCTCGCCCAGCAGCACCCCGATTGGTCGGGGGAGCGGCTCAAGGATGCGCTCGTCAGCACCGCGAAGCCCAACCCCGACCTCGGGGTCTACGAGCAGGGCGCAGGGCGGGTCGACATTGCTCGTGCGGTGAGCCAGGAGGTGACCGCCACCGGGATCGCGGACTTCGCGCTTCAGGGCGACGCAGTGGAGGAGGCGGTGCGTGAGCGCACCGTCACCTACCGCAACGAGAGTGACGAGCCGGTCGACCTCGATCTCGCGATCGAGGTCGAGAACCTCGACGACGACGGCTCCGGCACCCGCGCGTTCACCGCACCCGAGCGGGTCACCGTTCCCGCGCACGGTTCCGCCGATGCGGTCGTGGCGATCGATCCGGCCGCCCTCGACCGGGGACGGTGGAGCGGCGCGCTGACCGCGACCGCGGCTGACGGCGTACTCGTGCACACCGCCATCGGTGCGATCAAGCGAGGTCCGCGGCACACGGTGACCATCCGTGCGGTGGGCTTCGACGGCGGCGATACATTCGTGCCGTCCCTCTCGTTGATCGGTGACCACCCGGGCACCGAGTACCTCGGCTATCTGGGCAAGGGCGAGGTCGCCACCGTCGAGGTCGAGGAGGGCGACTACATCGTGCAGGCGATCATCGAGGGCAACGACACCGCGCAAGCCGAGCGGACCGGCACGGTGATTCTGCCCGACGTGCAGGTGACCTCCGACGTCGAGGTGGTGCTCGACGCTCGCAAGACACGCCCGATCGAGATCCGGACCCCGGAACCGGCCGAGCAGCAGAGCATCATCAGCTGGTACACCCACCGGCTTCTCACGAACGGCCGCGACATCCAGCACGGCGTCATGTCGTTCGAGCGGACGATGCCCTGGGTGACCCCGACCGAACCTGTTCGTGAGGGCGAGTTCGAGTTCTCCTCCCGTTGGCAGCTGGTGCGGCCCTCCGCGCTGATCACCGTGCCGGGCACGAAGCTGAAGCCCCAGGCCGGCCTGCTCCCGAATTCCGGGGTGCTCGACCGGGCAACGCGCCTCGAGCTGGTGGCACCGGGACCGGACTTGAAGGGAGTGCGCGGCAAAGCGGTCGTGGTGGATGCCCCTGACCAGGGTCTCGAGGACGCCCAGGTGCAGGCAGCTGCAGCAGCGGGTGCGCGGGCGATCATCCTGGTCCGACCCACGACCAACAGCCTCTTCACTGTGTTCCAGCCGGGCGTCGACCCCGGTCCGATCCCGGCGATGGTCACCACCGCCGAGGACGGCGCGGCGCTGATCCGGCGCGCACAGCGGCCGGGCAAGCAGCAGGTGGTGCTCGAGGCGAGCCGCACGAGCCCCTACCTCTACGACGTCATCCAGGTCTCGACCGACGCGATCCCCGACGAGATCGTCTACCGGGTGACCAAGGCCAACAGCCACCGCGTCACCACGACCTACGTCGAGAGCGGCGGGCGGCCCTACGCCCGCGAGCAGCGCTTCGGCTGGCGCCCGTGGATGACCTACGCGTGGAACGACGCGCAGCGTACGGTCGCCACCGGCGAGAGCCGGGTCGAGTGGATCTCGGCGGGTGACTCGGTGTGGCAGCACCAGGTGCTGCATACCTGGGAGAACTGGATGGGCACGGTCACAGGTGGCATGACCGGACCGGCGCGCAGCTACGAGGCGGGGCACTCGAAGGAGCGCTGGTTCGATCCGGTCGTGCGCCCGGCCGCGGTCGCCTCTTCGCCGTCGACCCGCAGCGGTGACCGGCTTCAGTTGCAGGTGCCCGAGTTCGTCGATGCCGCGGGCCACTTGGAGGTGGGCGGTGCCGCCTCGAGCGCACGGCTCTACCGTGACGGTGAGCTGGTGGAGTCGCTCCCGAATGCACGGCAGGCCCTCGATGTGGTCGCCGAGGAGGCCGACTATCGGCTCGAGCTCGACGTCTCCCGCGACGACGAGGAGTGGCAGCACGGCATCCGCACGTCGACGGCGTGGACCTTCCGGTCCGGCCGACCGGACGAGGGCGAGACGGTGACGCTGCCGCTGCTGCAAGTGGTCTACGACGTGCCGACCGACGACGAGGGATACGCGACCCGTCGGAAGCACACGGTCTCCTTGCAGGTGACCGACCAGCTCGGCGCAGTGCGATCGCGCGCCACGCTGCAGGCGGAGGCATCGTACGACGACGGTGCGAACTGGAAGCCGCTGGCGGTCCGTCGCGACAAGAGGGGCTTCTCCGCGGTGGTGCCGGCCGGCAGCGAGCCGGTCACGTTGCGGGTCACCGCCGTCGACGGCTCGACCACGGTGACCCAAGAGGTGGTTCGCGCGTACGCGCGGCGCTGAGCCGGGTCACAGCCACCCGCGCCGCGCCGCCTGATAGGCGAGCGCGGTGCGGGTGTCGACGCCCGCGATCGCCATCAGCCGGTCGAGGCGGCGCTGCACGGTGCGCCGGCTGATCCCGAGCTGGTTCACGATCGACTTGTCGGGAATCCCGGCGACCACGAGCGAGAGCAGGAGGCGCTCCGCGTCGCCGATCCCGTCGACCTGAACCGCAGTGCTGGTCTCGTCGCCGCCCTCAGCAGCACCAGCGGATGGCAGCGGGCCGGCTCGCTCCCAGTGACCCTCGAACAGATCGAGCAGGGCGTTGAGCAGTTCGCCACCACGGATCACCGCCGCGCTCGGCTCGCCGAGGCCGCGCTCCTGGTCGTGGATCAGGGGACAGATGGCTGTGTGCCGGTCGATGATCGCAAGCCGGATCGGGAGAGCGGGCGCGACCCGCGCCTCCTCGCCCCAGCCGATGCCCTCGAGCACGCTGTCGAGCTCGCCGGGTCCTTCGAGCAGCGCACGTTCGTAGATGGCCCGGTAGCGGACGCCACGCGCGAGGGCGTCGCGTTCCTCGGTGTTATCGGCGCCCTGCATGGCGAGCGGGTTGGCCCGGCAGAACCAGAGGATCTCCTCGCGTGCGGATTGCTGCAGGTCGCGGAGCCGCTCGCGCAGCGCCCCCGCTCCGTTGACGACCTCGACCACGTGGTCGGCGTCGCGGCGGCGGGCGACGGCCCGGAAGTCCTCGCTCAGCGCGGCCACGCGCTGGCGGTCGTCCTCGAGCGACTCCTGGCGTCGAAGCAGGGCGGTGCCGAGCGCAACGTCCGGCGGTTGTGGTCGGAAGACCGGATCCTCACCGTGCCGGACCACGAGGCCCTTCGCTTCCAGCCTGCGCAGGAGGTCACCGGCGTGCTCGGCGGTGAGCCCCGCGACCTCGGCCAGCTGGTCGGCGCGCGCAACGGCGAGGCCGACGAGCAGCCGATAGGTGTTCTCCTCCGCAGGATCGAGCAGCAAAGACTCCTGCATCGGCTCCCTCCCAGGTGCTCGCGTCTGTGTGATTTTAGGACACCGGTCTGCGCATGTGCCGGTTGAGCGGGGTGTGGCAGCGCAACTCGACCAACGGGGTGGGAGCCCCAACCTTGACGAACGCCAACTCGCGATATACTCTGATCAAAGTATTTGGAGGTGAGTATGTCGCGTCGACCGGTGAGCAACCCGCTTGCACTCGCAGTGCTGTCGAGCCTGTGGGAGCGCCCGATGTACCCCTACGAGATCACGACCACGCTGCGCGAGCGCGGCAAAGAAGACAGCATCCGGCTGAACTTCGGCTCGCTCTACGCGATCATCAAGTCGCTCGAGAAGCACGGCCTCATCGAAGAGGCGCGTGTCGAGCGCGAGGGCAATCGCCCCGAACGCATCGTCTACGCGATCACCGACGCAGGCCGGGCCGAGGCCCACGACTGGATGCGCGAGCTCATCGCCGTGCCGGTCAAGGAGTACCCGGCGTTCGAGACCGGGCTCTCGCTCATCGCACTGCTCGCTCCCGACGAGGCGAGCGCCCTGCTGCGCGAGCGTCTCGAACGACTCGATGCCGAGCTCGACCAGCGATCCTCCATGGCCGAGCAGTCGGCGCAGCTCGCGCTTCCAGAGCTCTTCCTCGTCGAGTTCCAGTATCGCGTCGCGATGACCCGCGCCGAGCGCGATTTCGTCGCCACGATGCTCGATCGTCTCGAAGCCGGCGAACTCGGCGGCCTCGACGCCTGGAAGGCCATGCACGAGCTGATCGCTGCCGGCGCGAGCGCCGACGAGATCGAGTCGCAGCTCGCCCGATACCTCGCGGAAGGAGCCGCCGAAGCAGAGCGCTGAGAAATCGTACTGACCAGACGCACTCATGAGGCGTACTGACCAGTACACAAAGATCGATGGCCCGGATGCGGCAACACCCGAGCCATCTCGCAACCGAGTCGTTCAACGTGAATCGAATCCACCCCAGTGCGTGCCGCCATTCTACCGGCCACGCCTCACGACCGAACGGCTCCCCACTGAAGGAGAGCCTCATGGCTGCATCACCCGACGGGATGGCCCTCGCGGCCGTCGATCTCGTCAAGACCTATTCGCAGGGGCGCGGCCCTTCGGCCCGCTCAAGGACCGACAATCGCATCCGAGCCCTCGACGGGCTCACATTCCAGGCCGAGGCGGGCACCGTCTTCGGTCTGCTCGGGCCGAACGGCGCCGGCAAGTCGACGACGGTCAAGATCCTCTCGACGCTCTCGCATGCCGATTCCGGCACGGCGTTCGTCGCCGGCATCGATGTGCGGCGGCATCCGGAGCGGGTGCGCAGCGCTATCGGCTTCGTCGCGCAGAAGCAGGTGTCCGACCCCATGGACACGGGATTGGAGAACCTCGTGCTCGCGGGGCAGATCCATGGCATGTCGACTCGTGCTGCACGGACCCGGGCCGGCGAGTTGCTCGAGCGCTTCGCGCTCACGAGCGCGTCCCGCCGTCAGGTGAAGACGTACTCGGGCGGCATGGCCCGCAAGCTCGACGTCGCGATCGGGCTCATGCACCGCCCGCAGGTGCTCTTCCTCGACGAGCCCACGACGGGCCTCGACCCCGAGGCGCGCACCGAGATGTGGGCCGAGATCGAGCGGATGTCCCGCGAGGAGCGCATGACCGTGCTGCTGACCACCCACTACCTCGAAGAGGCGGATCGGCTCGCGAGCCGGCTCGCGATCGTCGATGCCGGTCGCGTCGTTACCGAGGGCACGCCAGAGCAGTTGAAGAGCGAGCTGCGTGGCGACGCCATCGTGATCGAGTTCCACGAGGCATCCGTCGTCGCCCGAGTAGTCGAGGCGATCGGCCGCCTCGGTGCACTGCGCGAGGTCGCCGTCGAGGGTCGCGCCGTGCGCGCCCGTGCCGACGACGGCGGCGCTGCGCTGCCCCTCGTGCTCAGTGCGCTCGACGCCGAGGGCGTAACCGTGGCATCCGCCACCGTCTCGCGGCCGAGCCTCGACGACGTGTACCTCGCACACACCGGGCATTCGTTCGCCTCGGCGCACGAGCGTTCCTCGCGCGATGTCGAGCGAGACGCCGAGGTCGAGGCCGATGCCGACCGATCCGATGCCGCACGCGAGGAGGTCGCATCATGACCACGATCACCCGCCCGGCCCGCGTGACCGCGGCGCCGACATACGCACGCCCGAACTTCTTCCGACACACGGCATATCTCACGCTCCGGCAGCTTCGGGCGGCCGTGCGCATTCCGGCGTTCATCGTGATGAACGTCGTGCAGCCGCTCATCTGGCTGCTGCTGTTCGGCCAGCTCTTCAAGAGCGTCGTCGAGATCCCGGGCTTCGAGGGCGGCGACAACTATCTCGAGTTCCTGACGCCCGGCATCGTGATGATGATGGCGCTGTTCGGCAGTGCCTGGGCGGGCACGAGCTACATCGAGGACATGGAACGCGGCGTCATGGACCGATTCCTCACCTCGCCGACGAGCCGCGGCGCGATGATGGTCTCGACGCTCGTGTACCAAGCGCTGCTCACGCTCGTGCAGTCGCTCATCGTGCTGGGCGTCGCCTGGCTCGGCGGCGCGCGGTTCGGCGCTTCGACAGGCTCAGGGGAGTTCGGCGGTTCACTCGGCGGCATCCTGATCCTGCTGCTCGCGGCGATGCTGCTCACGGCGGCGTTCTCGGCGCTGTCGAACGCGGCGGCACTGCTCGCGCGCAACCAGAACGTGCTGATCGGCATCTCGCAGCTCATCACGATCCCGCTCATGTTCCTGAGCTCGGCGCTCATGGACACGAGCCTGTCGGCCCATTGGGTCGCGGATGTCGCGCGCTTCAACCCCTTCGAGTGGGCGGTCGTGGCGGGCCGCGAGGCGCTCGGTGCGAGCCCGGACTGGGCGAGCGTGTGGGGCAACCTCGGGCTGCTCGCGGCGTTCACGGCCGTGCTCGCCTGGGTCGCGACGCGCGCGTTCCGCGCATATCAGCGCTCGGCCTGACGCGAGCGCGCGTGGCCCCGGGCGTTCGGGCGTCACCGGTGCTCAGATGGCCCCGGGCGCTCGGGCTGCGCCCCCGCTCCGCGAGTTGTGAGACAGGCGGGCCCCGACAGCGCTAGCATCAGCGCAGAGGCGCTGCGCGGGGTGGCGCAAGGGGGGCTCGGCATGTCCGATCAGTTGACTCGACCGACAGGTGTGACTGTCGTCGCGGTACTCGCGTGGATCGCGGGCGCACTCGACATCGTCTCGGGAACCATACTGCTGTTCCAGGCGGGCGTCACATCCGTCGTCGACGGACTGGGCGGCAGCGGCCCGCTCTACGCCGCCGCGATCGGCTCCATCGTGCTCGGCCTCATCGTGGTGGTCGTCGCCGCAGGCCTCCTCAGCGGCAACTGGGTCTCCCGCATGATCATCACGGTCGCCGAGGTGCTCTCGATCATCGGCTCGCTCTTCCTCGCCTTCGCATACCTTGGCGGTGCGGTCGGCGAATGGCTCGGCATCGTCGTTTCGCTCATCGTGCTGTTCCTGCTCTGGGGGCACAAGTCGAGCGTGTTCTTCGGAAGCCGGAGCCCCGCGTGAACGCGATCGGCCGCCCGGGCGGTGTCACGTTCATCGCGGTGCTCGTCTGGATCGGCGGGCTCCTCGACATCGTCGGCGGCACGATCCTGCTCTTCCAGACGAGCATCGCTGCCACCGTGGAGCAGTTCGGCGGCGCCGGTCAGCTCATCACTTCGGCGATCCTCACGATCCTGATCGGTATCGTCCTCATCGCCGTCGCCGGGGGACTCCTCCGAGGCAGTGCCGGTGCGCGCGTCGTCGTGACGATCTTCCAGGCGCTCTCGATCGTGAGCTCGGTCTTCCTCGCCATCGCCTACCCGGCCGGAGCCATCGGCGAGTACTTCAGCGTCGCCATCTCGGTGATCGTCCTGGCCCTCCTGTGGTCGGGGCGTGCAAACGCGTTCTTCCGCAGCTGAGCACGGCGGCCGTCGACTGCGGCCGTGCTGCCGGGCGTCTCGAGGTTGCCGTTGTGGATTCTCGAATGCGCGGCGGCGGCGAGTTTGTAGGGTTGCCACAGTCGCTCACGAGGCGTCGTCGGGCGGTTTTGTAGGGCACGGATGCAGGGTTTCCCCGCCACGTCGCCCCGTCCTACCTTGGAATGAAGCCCAGACCGCACACGAAGGACGAGACACCGACGATGGTTGACACGGCACCCCGCACGACTTCGAAGCAGCAGCAGCAGCAGACGACGACGCCTGAGCGATCGGCCGACACGGCGCCGCCGACGTCGGCGCGCTCCGCGGCATCTGCACCGTCGCAGAAAGCGGCCGACGGCGTGGCGGCCCAGTCGAAGATCGACGTCGCCACGCTCGGCCGGCAACTGCTCGGCACCTGGCCCGACATCCGCCTCGAGGCGCGAGAGCGCGCCGCGCGCCCCGGCCTGCAGCGCATCGAGGGCCAGCCGATGGCCGAGCATCGCGAGCGCGTGCTGCAGCAAATGAAGATCCTGGTCGAAACGCAAGCCGTGCACCGCGCGTTCCCGACGTCGCTCGGCGGTCACGACGACCACGGCGGCAACATCGCCGCCTTCGAAGAGCTCGTCATCGCCGACCCGAGCCTGCAGATCAAGGCGGGCGTGCAGTGGGGCCTCTTCGGTGCGGCCGTGCTGCACCTCGGCACCGAGTACCACCACGAGACGTTCCTGCCCGACATCATGTCGCTCAAGGTGCCGGGCGCGTTCGCGATGACCGAGACCGGGCACGGTTCGGATGTCGCGGCGATCGGCACGACCGCGACGTACGACGAGGCCAAGCAGCAGTTCGTCATCAACACCCCGTTCCGCGGCGCCTGGAAGGACTACCTCGGCAACGCAGCGGTGCACGGCACCGCGGCAGTCGTGTTCGCGCAGCTCGTCACGAAGGGCGTGAACCACGGCGTGCACGCGTTCTACCTGCCGCTGCGGAACGCGAAAGGCGGGTTCCTCAAGGGAATCGGCGGTGAAGACGACGGCCTGAAGGGCGGGCTCAACGGCATCGACAACGGCCGCCTGCACTTCACGAACGTGCGCGTGCCGCGCGCGAACCTGCTCAACCGCTACGGCTCGGTCGCCGAAGACGGAACGTACTCGAGTCCGATCGCGAGCTCGGGCCGCCGCTTCTTCACGATGCTCGGCACGCTCGTGCAGGGCCGAGTCTCGCTCGACGGCGCGGCGACGACCGCTGCCGCGATGGCCCTCACGATCGCGATCACCTACGGCAACCAGCGTCGCCAGTTCAACGCGGCGAGCGACACCGACGAAGAGGTGCTGCTCGACTACCAGCGTCACCAGCGTCGCCTGCTGCCGAAGCTCGCGACGACGTACGCGCAGATCTTCGCTCACGACGAGTTCCTCGTCAAGTTCGATTCGGTCTTCTCTGGAGCGGCCGACACCGACGACGACCGCCAAGACCTCGAGACGATCGCGGCCGCGCTCAAGCCTCTGTCGACGTGGCACGCGCTCGAGACCTTGCAGGAGGCCCGTGAGGCATCCGGTGGTGCAGGATTCCTCGCCGAGAACCGCATGGTGGGCCTGCGTCAAGACCTCGATGTCTATGCGACCTTCGAGGGCGACAACAACGTGCTGCTGCAGCTCGTGGCCAAGCGCCTGCTGACGGACTTCTCGAAGCAGTTCGCGAATGCCGACGCCGGTGCGATGGCACGATATGTCGTGCAGCAGACCGCCGACCGGGCCTATCACGGCACGGGCCTGCGCAGCCTCGCGCAGACCATCGCCGACTTCGGCTCGACGGCGCGCTCGGTCTCAGAGCTCCGCGACGAGCGGACGCAGCGCGAGCTGCTCACCGACCGGGTCGAAGCCATGATCGCCGAGATCGCCGGGCGACTGCGCGACGCGCGGAAACTGCCGAAGGCCGACGCGGCCGCGGCGTTCAACCGCAACCAGAACGAGCTCATCGAGGCTGCTCGCGCCCACGGCGAGCTCTTGCAGTGGGAGGCGTTCACCCGCGCCCTCGCGAAGACGACCGATCCCGGCACCAAGCAGGTGCTCACCTGGGTGCGCGATCTCTTCGGCCTCGGACTCGTCGAGAAGCACCTCGCGTGGTACCTGATCAACGGCCGGCTCTCGCCGAAGCGCGCGCAGGCGGTTGCGGCGTACATCGACCGGCTCGTCGAGCGCCTGCGCCCCCACGCGCAAGATCTCGTCGATGCGTTCGGCTACCAGCCCGAGCACCTGCGCGCGAAGATCGCGTCGGGCGCCGAGCAGGAGCGTCAAGACGAGGCGCGTGCGTACTACGCCGCGCAGCGCGCTGCCGGCACCCTCCCGGTACCCGAGAAGTCGAAGAAGAGGTAGCACCCTCCTCTCCGTCATCCTTTCGCCCCGCGGGTGCGTTGCAGCTCTCCGCGGTTGCGTTGCATCGCCCCGTGGGTGCGTTTGCTCGCCGCGGGTGCGCTGCATCTCCCCGCGGATGTCTTGCTCCTCGCGATGCTGCTCCGTTCGGATCCCCGGATTGTAGGACGAAGGCCGGTTTGTAGGACGCGAATGCAGTCCAGCGTCCTACAAACCGGCCTATGTCCTACTTTCGCGTGTCCTACTTTCGCGCACGTCGGCGCCCGCTCACGACCTGCGCGGCAGCGAGAGTGGTCAGCGCCGCAGGCGCCGGTAAGCGCCCGCCGCGAGCGGCAGGAACATCGCGGTGATCACGAGCGGCCAGACGGATGCCGCGAGCACGGCGTTCTCCGCGAACCATCCGCTCGTTGTGCCCGTGGGGTTGCCGAACAGTTCGCGCGTCGCGGTCGCGGTCGCCGAGACCGGGTTCCACTCGGCGACGGCGCCGAGCCAGCCGGGCATCGTCTCGGCCGAGACGAACACGGTCGAGAGGAATCCGATCGGCCAGACCAGTACTTGCACCACGGTCGTCGCGCCGGCGCTCCTGAACCGCAGGCCGAGGAAGACGCCGAGCCACAGCAGCGAGAAGCGGAGCCACAGCAGCAGCGCGATGCCGAGCGCGATCTCGCCCGGGCCGGTGGTCGGGCGCCAGCCGATGAGCATGCCGCCGAGCATGAGTACACCGAGGCTCAGGGCTGAGGAGGCCAGGTCGGCGATCGCGCGACCGAGGGCGACGGAAGCGCTCGCGATCGGCAGCGAACGGAATCGATCGGTGATGCCGCGCTTCGCGTCTTCCGCCATCGCGGTCATCGTCGATTCGAGCCCGAACAGCATCGTGAGCGCGAACATGCCGGGCAGCAGGAACGCGATGTAGTCGCCGCCGCCCGGCAGCTCGATCGCGCCGCCGAAGAGGAACCCGAACATCAGGATGAGCATGATGTTGAAGGCGAGTCCGAAGACGATGCCCCAGGGTTCTCGTACCCAGTGCAGCATGTCGCGTCCGGCGATCAGCCAGCCTTCGCGGGCGGCGTTCGGGCGGCGGTCCCGAATGACGGATGCGTCGGCGATGGCGGTGGGTGGGGTGACGGCGGTCATCGTGCCTCCTCGGTGCTTTGTGCCGGGTCTCGATACGGCTCTGGCGGGCCTACTCGGCCAGCGAATGGTGGCGTGGCCTGGCCCGGCCCCGTGAGGTGCAGGAAGACCTCGTCGAGGGTGGGTCGGCGAAGGGAGAGGTCGTCGACGGTGAGGGCGGCGGCGTCGAGAGTGCGCACGATCGGGGCGAGCGCCTTCTGGCCGTCGGCGACCTCGACCGTGACGGTTCGGGTGTCGGTGTCGACGGATGCCTCGACCCCCACGGTTCGCCCGATGAGTTCGGCCGCTTCGTCGAGCCGAGTGGCTTCAGCGATCACGACGGCGACCCGGTCGCCGCCGAGCCTGCGCTTGAGCTCACCGGGCGTGCCTTCGGCGACGACCTTGCCGTGATCCATCACCGAGATGCGATCGGCGAGCTGGTCGGCCTCGTCGAGGTACTGCGTGGTCAGCAGCACGGTCGTGCCGGCGGCCGCGATCTCGCGTACGGCCTGCCAGACGGTGGCCCGACCGCGCGGGTCGAGTCCGGTGGTCGGCTCGTCGAGGAAGAGGATCGCAGGAGTCAGCACGAGGCTCGCCGCGATGTCGAGCCGGCGCCGCATGCCGCCGGAGAATCCGGAGACGGTGCGGGACGCGGCATCCGTCAGCTCGAAGGAACCGAGGAGATCATCGGCGCGACTCCGTGCGCGGGCCTTCGAGAGCCCGCTCAGACGTGCGAAGAGCACGAGGTTCTGGTGGGCGGTGAGTGCCTCGTCGACCGCGTGGAACTGGCCGACGAGGCCGATGCGCTCGCGAACGCGGGCGGGGTGGCGACGCACGTCGATGCCGTCGATCTCGGCGGTGCCGGCGTCGAGATCGGTCAGCGTGGTCAGGCAGCGCACGGCGGTGGTCTTGCCGGCGCCGTTGGGGCCGAGGAGTCCGTGCACCTGGCCGCGGGCGATCTCGAGGTCGAAGCCGTCGAGTGCGTGCTCGCCGCCGTAGCGCTTGCGGAGGCCGACCGCTCGAAGGGCAGTGGATTCAGTGGTTCTGGGCGGAGTCATGAGTGTCATCGCATCCTTCAACGTACGCCGTACGGACTTGTTTCTTGCATACCGTACACCATACGAAGAATGTAGGCTAGCGCCATGTCGACCGAATCCACCGGGCGCGGCGAACCCGACCGCACGCTGCGGCTGCTCTGGCGTGCGCGGCTCGGCGAACCGCTCGGCTCCCGCGGGCCCAAACAGCGTTCCAGCGTCGACGAGGTGGTCGAGGCAGCGATCCAGATCGCCGACGAAGAGGGCATCGACGCGCTCTCCATGCGCCGCATCGCCGATCGCCTGGGCCTCAAGCCGATGTCGGTCTACACCTACGTGCCCGGCAAGGCCGAGCTCATCGACCTCATGGTCGACCAGGTCGCCGGCGAGGTGCTGCTGCCCGCACTCGAGGGCAGCCTGCGCGAGCGGCTCACCGAGATCGCACGACTGCAGTGGGGCGAGTACCTGCGGCATCCGTGGCTGCTCGCGATCGATACGAGCAGGCCGCCACTCGGCCCGAACGTCTCCGACCACTGGGAGTGGTGCCTCGGCGCGATCGACGGGCTCGGCCTCGCCGACCTCGACATGGACCGCGTCATCACGCTGCTGCTCGGGTTCGTCGGCGGGCCAGCACGGGCCTACCTCGATGCCGAACGGCTGCGGCGATCGAGTGCCGAGTCCGACCTCGAGTGGTGGGAGCGCAACGCGCCGCTGCTCGAACAGATCATGGACGGCGAGCGCTACCCGATCTCAGGTCGAGTGGGCCAGGCGGCCGGCGAGGCCTACGAGGCGCCCGCCGATCCGCTCGGAGCGTTCGAATTCGGGCTCGCCCGCGTGATCGACGGCATCGAAGGGTACGTGGCATCGGTGCGCGCCGCCTGAGAGCCGGTCACTGCTCGGACGGCGGCTTCATCAGTGCACCGGCAGCGAGCCCCACCACGACTCCGGCAGCCGACCAGAGCCAGAACCCCGTCCACAGGCTGATGCCGACCCCGACGATCGCGCCGACGATGAGCCCGACGATGAGTTGATTGCGACGTGCGGGAGTCATCCGTAGTGCCATGCACCAAGCCTACGTGCGCACGCGGGTCGACCAGAGCGGCACACGTTGGTCGGGTAGGGGGCGAAGCGAGCGTATCGAGACCGGTCGCGAGGTCTCGACACGGCGCTGGCGGCCTACTCGAACGACGAGGTCGCGAGAAGGTCAGATGAGGCCGAGCGAGCGCACCGCCTCGCGCTCCTCCTCGAGTTCGGCGACGGATGCCGCGATGCGGTGCCGTGCGAACGCGTCGACCTCGAGGCCCTGCACGATGCGCCAAACCCCATCGACCGACTCCACCGGGAACGAGGAGACGAGCCCCTCTGGCACGTCGTAGGACCCGTCGGAGACGACCGCGGCGCTCGTCCACCCGGCCGGAGTACCCGCGACCCAGTCGCGCACATGATCGATCGTGGCGCTCGCCGCAGACCCGACCGACGACGAACCGCGCACCTCGATGATCTCGGCGCCGCGCTTCGCGACCCGGGGGATGAACTCGTCGACGAGCCATTCCCTCGCCGCGTCGACGCCTCCCAGACGGGCGGCGAGCAGAGCCGGCACCGAATCGCCCGCCGCCGTCGCGTGCGCGATGTCGGGGAACTGCGTCGCCGAGTGGTTCCCCCAGATGGTGACGCCGCGGATGTCGCCGACGGGGGTGTCGACCGCCGCCGCGAGCTGGCCCAGCGCACGATTGTGGTCGAGACGGGTGAGCGCGGTGAAACGCGCGGCCGGGACATCCGGAGCATGCGCTGCTGCAATGAGCGCATTGGTGTTCGCCGGATTGCCGACCACGACGACGCGGATGTCGTCGGCGGCTCCGGCGTTGATCGCTTCGCCCTGCGGGCCGAAGATGCCGCCGTTCGCCGCGAGCAGGTCGCCGCGTTCCATACCCGCGGCACGTGGGCGCGCGCCGACGAGAAGCGCGACATTCGAACCGGCGAACGCCGCCCGCGCATCGTCGTAGACCTCGACGTGCGACAGCAGCGGGAAGGCGGAATCCTGCAGCTCGAGCGCGGCACCCTCGGCGGCACGCACCCCCTGGGGAATCTCGAGCAGGTTCAGCCGAACGGATGTCTCGGGGCCGAACAGCGCTCCCGATGCGATGCGGAACAACAGGGCGTATCCGATCTGTCCGCCTGCGCCGGTGAGCGTGACGGTGATCGGCTTCTCAGCAGCCATGCTTCGAGCCTATCCGCGCACGTGCGCTCCCACGTCCACGTGGCGGCACGGATGGGTGCTCCGCACCCCGACGATCCCCGAAGTGGGGGATGAGGCGAGCATCGGGCGCGGGTAGCGTGGCGCGCACGAGGGGTCCCTGCGCCCTGCACGCCGCGGATCGGGGGAATGGGCCGTTCATGCGCGCACGCGAGGAGTCGATCGAACCGGGCGCCGGAAGCCCGTGGGGGCTGGTCGTGCTCGGTGCCGTGATCGGGCTCGCTTGGGCCGCGAGCTTCCGCGGCCTCATGTCGGTGCTCGCCGGCGTCGCGTCGACCGTCGAGTGGTCGGGCACATTCATCCAGATCCTGGCGCCCGCGGCGATCGTCGGCGGCCTGTTCGGCTGGGCCGAGTACCTGCGCCGTTACAACATGCCGCGATGGCGGCGCTGGTTCGCCCTGTCACCCCTCCTCTTCGGGCTCGCCGCATTGACCGGGGTCACTACGTGGGCCGACCTCGGTATGGCCGTCGTCACGGCGATCACCGTCACGCTCATCGGCGTCACGGGCGGATACGCCCTGTCGGGGATCGGGCCGGTTTGGGCGAGGATCCTCACCGGTCTGGTCGCCGCTGCGCCGGTCGTCGTCTTCGCCGTCGTCGTACCCGATGCGGTAGGCCCGGCCTTCGGGCTGGCACGCCCGCGCGGCGTCTGGGCGACGGTGTACTTCGCCGGGCTGCTCGTCGTCTTCTGCCTCGGCAACTCGATCCCGTTCCGGCGCGCGCCCCGCGCCGTCGAGCCGTGAGCCGGTGCCCGATGCGGCGCGGCATCAGCCGGAGCCATCCACTGATCGATACCGTGGCGCCATGAGAGAGATGTATCCGGAGATCGAGCCGCTGGAGACCGGCATGCTCGACGTGGGGGACGGCCAGCACATCTACTGGGAGGTGTCCGGCAACCGGCGGGGGAAGCCGGTCGTGTTCCTGCACGGGGGGCCGGGGGCCGGAACGACGCCCCAGCATCGCCGTCTCTTCGACCCCGATCGCTACCGGATCGTGCTCTTCGACCAGCGTGGTTGCGGACTGTCGATCCCGCACGCGAGCGAACCGGAGGCGAAGCTTTCGGCGAACACGACCTGGCACCTGGTCGCCGACATGGAGCGCTTGCGGGGCCACCTCAGCATCGACCGCTGGCAGGTCTTCGGCGGCTCATGGGGGAGCGCACTCGGACTCGCCTACGCTCAGACCCACCCGGAGCGGGTGACCGAACTGGTGCTGCGCGGCATCTTCACCCTGCGGCGGCAGGAGCTCGACTGGTTCTACGAGGGCGGCGCCTCGGCGGTGTTCCCCGACCTGTGGGAGGACTTCATCGCGCCGGTTCCGGCGCTCGAACGGGGTCACCTCATCGAGGCGTACGCGCGGCTGCTCACCGACCCGAACCCCGAAGTGCACGAGCCCGCCGCCATTGCCTGGGCGCGGTGGGAATCCTCGACGATCACGCTGCTGCCGCAAGCCGCGAACATCGCCCGGTTCACCGCGCCCGAGTACGCGACGGCGTTCGCGCGCATCGAGAATCACTACTTCCGGCACGGCGGGTGGTGGGAGGAAGGGCAACTGATTCGGGATGCCTCGCGGCTCCGCGACATTCCGGCGGTCATCATCCAGGGGCGCTACGACATGTGCACACCCGCGATGACCGCGTGGGACCTGCACCGGGCGTGGCCCGAAGCGGAGCTCACGATCGTCGACGACGCGGGGCATGCCTTCGACGAGCCCGGCATCCTCGACGCGCTGATCACGGCGACCGACCGGTTCGCCGGCGGAGACGAGGGCTTCGGGCCGGCGTTTGCCGATGACAAGCGCGATGCGGAGGTGGTCGACGACCTCGCCGAGGATGACGACGAGCCCGACGATGACGACGACGACGATGAAGGTCTCGATGACGATGACGATGACGATGATGACGACGATGACGATGACGACGATGACGACCTCGACGACGACGGCAAGCGGGGCGCGGAGTAGCGTCGGATCATGACGTTCATTCCCGACGGCGACATCAGCGCAGGCGCGTGCGACACCTTCGCGGTCGGTGCGGCGAAGCTGTGATCGCTCGCCGGTTCGGACGCATCGCACTGGGCGTGCTCGCAGTGCTCGTGCTCGCCGGCGTGATCTTCGCCGCCTGGGCGCACACGGTCATGGCCGGGGAACGCCCTCGTGCGCTCGAGGCCTGGCGCGATTCCGAGATCACGATCCGGCAGACGGATCGCTCGTTCGTGATCGAGCCGGCGGAGGGCGGTTCCGACGTCGGGCTCGTGTTCATTCCGGGAGCTCGAGTCGATCCCGCAGCGTACCTCTGGAAGCTCGGCGGGATCGTGGCGGAATCGGGAGCGACGGTCGTCGTCACGGAACCGACCCTGAACCTCGCGTTCTTCGACACCCGTCCGTTGGAGGAGTTCACCGCCGACGTGCCCGGAATCGAGCGATGGTACGTCGGCGGCCATTCGCTCGGCGGTGTTCGCGCGTGCCAGATGGCGGCTGAGTCATCGGATGCCTCGGGGCCGGAGGTTGCAGGCATCGTCCTGTTCGGCAGCTACTGCGCGAACGACCTGTCGGATTCGGGCCTGCGCGCCCTGTCGCTCGTCGCGGAGTTCGATGGGCTGAGCACTCCCGAGAAGGTCGCTGCCGCGTCGCCACTGCTCCCAGCCGACGCTGTCACCGTCGTGCTCGACGGCGCGAATCACGCGGCGTTCGGGGACTACGGCGTGCAACCGGGTGACGGTACGGCGACGGCCGACGACGAGGCCATTCGAGAGCGAATCGCCGCAGCCGTCTCGGAGTTCCTGCAACCCGCGTCATGATCGGGCCCGCTCTGCGTCTCTCAGATGACGGGCGAAGCATCGGTGCGAGCCCGCAGTCAGATGGGAACCCGACCATGCGACGAAACGACACAACTCCTCATCGCGAATTCATCCGAGCGATCGGCATCGACGAGGTGGTTGCCTGGCCCTGCACCTGCGCGCGAGGCGGCGACCACTGGTACCGCGAAGCGAAGCGTCCGGCCGAGCTCGCCGGGGTGATCTCCGAGAGCCCGGCCACGGCAGACGGACATCGGAGACCGAGCGTGCCTGCGGGACATCCGCTTACGAAGGGCTGACGCGCCGGCTCACTCGCCGGTGTGCAACACCTCGAGTGGGCGCACGTACTCTTCGTGGCGGTGGCCGAAGGACGCCCTCACCATTCCCCAGCCCTTGTAGCTGGTGCGCAACCCGCGCGCATCAGCTGTGAGGTCGCCGGTCACCCGGCCGAGCAGGTGACGGCACATGCCGTAGACCATTCTCGCCGTGCCGCTGAACGCGCCGCGCACTCGAACGAGCGCGCGCGCGCCCGCCCCGGACTGCAGCCTGAGCGCGACCTGCACCGCCGAGTTGCCGCCGTTGAACGCTCGGCGCATCGCCCAGCGTCGGGTCACCCGATCGGCAGGGACGACGTCTTCGGTCTCCGACTCGTTGCACCAGAGGATGCGGCCGCCGGCCCGCCGGAGCTCCCGGGAGAACAGCGTGTCCTCGCCGCCGGCGAGCCCGAGTGATTCGTCGAAGCTGAGCCCCATCTCGCGCACCTGATCGAGGTCGAGCAGCAGGTTCCCGGTGGCGGCCACGTCGATCTCGATGCCGGTGGTGCGCGGTCGGCGGCGGAACACGCCGGTGGCGAGCACCCACTCGTCGGCGTCCTCGTCGAACAGCGAGATGACCCGCCCCATCACGGCCGCGGGCCGGCTCGGCTGCCAGACCCGCACGAGCTCGCGCAGCCAGCCTTCGCGCGGGCGCTCGTCATCGTCGATGAAGGCGAGCAGTCGGGCGTGACCCGACTCCGTCAACGCGCGATTGCGAACCGCCGCAATGCCGGGCTCCGGCTCGACGACGTATCGCAGGGGGAGCTCGCCATGCGCCTCGACGACGGATCGGGCACTTCCGTGCGGATCGTTGTCGACCACGAGCACCTCGACATCGACGAGATCGGCAGCCTCCGCGAGACGCGCCGGCAGCGCATCGAGCAGTTCGTCGAGTTTCGCGGGTCTGCGATAGCTCGGAATGCCGACCACGAGCCTGATGCGATTCACGCCGGATCGACCTCCGCGGTCGTCGTGGCAGCCGCCACCTCGCTTCGGATGAACCGCATCTTGCCGCCCACCTGCGGGATGGATGTGACGCGTTCGACGGTCACGGGCACCAGCCCGCGGGTTGCGACGCGCAAGAGATCCTCTGCACGGCGGATGCCGGCGTCGGCGTCTGCGCCTGGGATGCAGCGGAGTGTGACCGAGTAGTCGGCCGCCTGGACGATCTCGAACTGTCGCACCGACAGCGGCGCTTCATCGAAGATGTGGCCGAGTGCTCCGGCGATCGTCGTGCCGTCGGGCAGGCGCACGGCGTCCGAGCGACGCCCCGAGATCGCGCCGAGGCGCGGGTGGGCGCGACCGCATGCGCAACGGCCGGAGCGGAGGCTGCTGATGTCGCCGAGTCGATAGCGGATGATCGGGAACACACGGTTCGTGAGGTCGCTGACGATCACGTCGCCCTCGACGTCGGCGGGCGCAGGGCGTTCGTGCTCGTCGAGTACCTCGACCCGCCGCACGTCGGAGAAGACGTGAAGTCCCTCGTGCTCGGCGCATTCGCCGGCGATCCACGGCACCTCGGCCGATCGGTAGTGATCGTGGCACGGGGCGCCGAGCGTCGACTCGATCTCGGCACGGACTCCGGGGGTGAGCGGGGCCGCAGTGACCGCGATCGCCGTCGGCGGTGCGAAGCGAAGACCGAGTCGGTCGAGGCGCCTGGCCATGTCGAGCACTCCGCCGCCGTAGCCGAGCAGGAACGGCGGCCGCAACCGGTTCCACTTGCGCACGAACTCCGTGACCGACTCGTCGGTGATGCGGAACGCGTCGAGTTGGATCCGTCGCGAGGGCAGCCATTGCAGATCGTGGCGGAAGCCGGCCGCGCCCGTGAGCATGTGACGGGTGATGATGCCGCGATCGTCCCACGGCTCGACTCCCCACCAGTCGAAGAGCCGCCACTCGAGCGCGCGGGCCGGGAATCGCTCGTCGCGGAGGATGTGGAGCGGAAGCCCGGTGCTGCCACCGGTCTTCGAGACGGCGGAGGTCTGCGCCGTCGCTTCGTCGGTGCGGATGGTGTCGAAGTGATCCCTGAGCATCGACTTGTCGATGAAGGGCAGTGCGGTGAAGGCCTCTGGGTCGCGGAGGTCGTCGAGGGTGAGTCCGGCCGAGGCATAGAGCTCGCGGTAGAACGGGCTGTGCTCCATCGCGAAGCGCGCGTGCGCGATCGAGCGCTCGGCGTTGAGGCGCTCGATTTCTTCGGCGGGCTCGCGGTCGTGGCGACGGAATTCCCGGAGCACTTCGGCGCTCGAACGGCCGACTGTGTTGAGCTTCATCTCGAACGCCAGGCGCTTGATCACGCGGTACTCCCTGCCACCGTGAGCGACGAGCCTCTCTTCGCCGCCACGGCGGCACGATACGCGCGCAGATGGGCGGCTCCCGCCTCGTCCCAGTTCCTGCGGGAGAGGTCGGGTCGGCGTGAGGGGTCGCGCGTCGATGTGGCGCGCACGGCACCGAGTAGCGCCGCGGCATCCAGTGTGCCGTCGTACATGATGATCCAACCCTCGCCGACCTCTTCGGCGAGCGCCTCGTTGACCTCGTTGCGCGGCACGAGCACCGGGCGGTCGAGCGAGAGCGCCGCGAGCACGCTCCCCGAATTGTGCATGAACCGGTAGGCGAGCACGATCAGCTGCGAGCCGGTCACGAGCTCGACCAGATCGGCATCTTCGACGAATCCCAGCTGCAGCTCGACGTCGGGCAGCTCGGCGGCTCGAGCCCGGAGCTGATCGGCGAGCTCGACGCTCGACGGCCGGCCGCCGATGCGAACGCTGAGCGAAGGATCGTCGATCACCGCCCCGGCGTAGGCGTCGAGCAGCGCATCGACGCTCTTGTACCTGCGGATACCGCCGAAGCTGCCGACCCGGCCGCGCACCGTCTCGCTCGGTGCGTACTTCGCGTACCAATCGCGGTAGTGCCCGTGCGGGATCATCGTCGAGGGCGTGCCGTCAGGCGTCGACGTCACCGTGTTGATGGTGATGCGATAGTCGGTGCCGCGGTCGACCGCGCGCAGAATGGCACGGCTGAGCGCGTGCACGTCGGGCAGTTCGACGTTGTGCACCGTGCGCACGACGGCGATGCGAGAGAAGCGATGACGCAGCACGAGTGCGATCGTGAGGAGGCGCTTGCCGGCGGACTTCCACCACGTCGTGCCGTGCAGCTTGCCCTCGGGCCAATGCCAGTGGAACACGTCGTACCGACCGAAGAGCGCCTCCGACCAGTCGAAGCGCCGGTGGCGCAGGCCCGGTGTCGCACTGAGCGCTTCGTCGAGCATCGTGATGTACGGATTCGTCGTATGCCGGGGCGGCCCGAACGACTGCATGACGGTCAGTTCGCCCTCGCGCGTGCGCGCGACGGACGGCAGCTCGGCTTCCGCGGCATGGCCGTGGAGGTGGTTCGACATGGACTTCCCTCACGAGTGTGTGAGCCATCCTAGCCAGACCGGCACCCCGCGCGGCGGGTCTGCGTGGCCCGCATTCGCGGGGGTTTCGTCGGTGCCGGAGGTCGTTCAGCCGTCGTCCCGACGGGCGGTCGGGACCGCCTCGTCTGGCCGTTGCGAGGTCGCCCCCCGGGCACGGACCACCTTCGCAGGAGAGCCCGCTGCAACGGAGAACGGCGGAATGTCGCGGGTGACGACGCTGCCGGCTCCGATGACCGATCCACGGCCGATCGTGACGCCCGCCGTGACGATCGTGTTGGAGCCGATCCAGCAGTCGTCCTCGATGCGGATGAAGCTGCGCACGACGCCCTGTTCCTTGATCGGGCGGCCGGCATCGTCGAATGCGTGATTCTCGGCGTGGAGCTGCACACCCGGTCCGAGCATCACGTCGTCGCCGATCGTGATGAGGCCGGAGCATCCGACGAAGCACCCCGTCGCGAAGCTCGATCGGTCGCCGACCACGAGCCCCTCGCCCACCGGCCCGCCGTAGTAGCTCGAGGGCCTGATGGCGGTGCGTGCCCCGATCGAGACCTGATCTCCGAAGGTGAGCCCCTGCAACGCGAGCCCCTGCACCTCGGCGCCGTCTTCGATGACGAGGCGTCCGGTGTGGCTGACTCCGCGGAGGGCGGTCAGCCGGGTGCGCCGCCCGATGAACAGCAGGCCGTTCGAGCGAGCGAAGAGCAGCTTGCGCGTGAGCCCGCGCAAGAACATCCCGCCCCCGCGGCGCAGCGCAGCGGCATCCGCCGAGCGCTGCCGCGAGGCCGATTCGAAGCCGCTGAACCTCGCCACAGGGTCACCCGACCAGGTTCTCGAAACGGCGCAGGCGGCGATACCAGCGCAGTGCCGACGCCACCAGCAGACCCGCGTTGATCAGGGTCAGCGCGGTGTAGATCGTCACGAAGACGGGTGGCGCCCAGAGAGTCAGGAACACGATGCAGAGCAGCCCGTAGTCGGCGGGTGCCACCGCGAGCGAGTAGACGAACGATGTGCGCGTCGCGGCGGGATGCGCTGCCGCCTCGTTCTCAGGATGCTGCAGGTGGTGCACGCGCCGGAGGATGTCGACGCTCGTCACCCCGAAGAAGAAACCGCTCGCCGCGACGCCGAACACGATCGGAACGAGCAACCACCACACGTCGAGGTCGTAGAAGCGGAACCAGCAGATGAGCACCGCCGAGTGCAGAGTCGCCGCCTTCAGCGCGTCGAAGAAATGATCGAGCCACTCGCCCGAGAGGGTGCCACCGCCGCGCAGACGCGCGAGCTGGCCGTCGGCCGAATCGAGCGCGTAGCCGAGCACCAGGAGCACCGTGACGAGCAGCGACGACCAGATCGTCGGATCGAACAGCGCGATGGCGAGGATGCCGAGTCCGGTGCAGAGCCCGCTGATTGCCGTGACATGGGTCGGCGTCATGCCGAGCACGAACGCGAGCGCCGCCAGCGGACGGCCGAGTGGCCGGTTGACATAGCGCGAATACGCCGGCGCACCGCGTGAGGACTTCTGGGCGTCACGCAACCGGGTCATCGCAGCGTGTAGCTCCGACATCCTGCCTCCCTCCCCGCAGTTCGCCCATCATAGCGACGGCGGCGAGCGCCGGGTCGTACCGGCGTGGCCCCTATACTGGCGCCGTCGGGCGGCAGGCGCTCGCGGTGATTGGGGGGACACTGATGCCCGGTTCCCTCACGATCGTCGTCGTGAACTACGGTTCCTCGGACTTGCTGGCCTCGAACCTCGTCTCCGTCCACGAGGAGATTCCGGGCGCGCGGGTGATCGTCGTCGACAACCCGACGACCGACGACGAACGCGCGCATGCCCGTGAGCTCGCCGCCGAGCACGGATGGTCGTTGCTCGCGCCGCGTGTGAACCTCGGCTTCGGCGGCGGGGTCAACGCGGCCGCCGAGACGGCCTTCGCCGACGGCGCGCACGAGCTGCTCGTGCTGAATCCCGATGCGCGCATCGACGCGGCATCCGTCGATGCGCTCGTGGCAGCGGTCGCCGATGACCGCATGACGCTCGTCTCACCGGTGGTGCTCGACGACAGCGGACGCACCTGGTTCTCAGGTCTCGACCTCGCGCTCGGCGACGGCGTGATCCGCTCGCCGCGACGACGGGCTGAGCATCCCGCCGATGAGTTCGTCGAGTGGCTGAGCGGGGCATGCCTGCTCATCACCCGCGAGGTGTGGGCCGCGAGCGGGGGCTTCGACGACGACTACTTCCTCTACTGGGAGGACGTCGACTTCTCCCGACGGGTCACGGATGCCGGAGGCCGGGTGGCGGTCGTGCGCAGCGCGACCGCCGTGCACGACGAGGGAGCCACGCATCGCACCGCGAACCAGCGGGTCGAGGCGAAGTCGGAGATCTACTACTACTACAACATCCGCAACCGCATGCTGTACGCGGCACGTCACCTCGGCCCCGACGGCATCAGGCGCTGGTCGCGCTCGTCGCGGTCCGCAGCGAAAGCCGTGCTGTTGCGCGGAGGGCGCCGCCAGTTCCTGCGGCCGATCCCGCCGCTGCGAGCCGCGATCCGGGCGCTCCGCGACGGGCGCCGCATCGGCCGTGCAGCGCTCGCCGGGCGTTCGATCGTCGCGGGGCAGTACACTCCCTCCACCACCTCCCGGAAGGCAGCCCCATGAGCGAGACCGAGTCGACTCCGAAGCGCACGCGCTGGATCATCGTGATCTCGGCCGCGGTGATCGCCGTGCTCGTGATCGCCGGCATCGTCTGGGCGGTTGCCGCCGGCGGCAACGGCGACGGTGCGACCCCGACGTCCACCGAGAGTGCGAGCGTGCCATCACCGTCGCCCGGCACCAGTGGCGGCGCGACCCCGGGTGCGACCGCGGAACCGGCGCCGGGCAACGATTCCCCGGTGCCGCCCGAACTCGCACCGGTCGCACCCGACGAGCAAGCGGTCGGCGACGACGGCGTGCGCGTGCGCATCGATCGCATCGAGTCGGTCGAGGGCGAGGCGTTCTCGGCCGGTGAGATCGCCGGCCCGGCAATTCGGGTCACCATCACGATCGAGAACGACACCGACAAACCGCTCGACCTCGGCCTCACCTCGGTCAACGCCTTTGTCGGTGCCGACCGGGCGCCGGCCGGCACCGTGACCGAGCCCGGCGGTGTCCGCTTCGCCGGTGTCCTGGCACCGGGCGAGAGCGGCACCGGCGTCAGCATCTTCACGATCGCCGAGGCCGATCGCGACGACGTCACGATCACGGTCGACTACTCGGCCGAAGTGTCGACAGTCGTATTCCAGGGCTCGGTGCGCTGAACCGAGGCCGTTCCGCCTGCGCGGCACGGTGCCAAGAACCCCTCGATATGGGGGATGACGCCGCGACCTCTCCGATCTAGCCTGTGACCGAGTGAGTTCAACCCGAGGCACTCGCTACCCCGCGCCCCCTGCCTTGGATACCCGACGCGAGGAGCGGCTCGTGACCATCACACAGCCTGAGCAGTCCGAAACCCGACGCACGCGGCCTCGACGACGCCTTTCGGCGGCGGTCGCCGCCGGCGTGCTCGCCGGCCTGCTCGGAACGGCGCTCTTCGCGCCCGCCGCGATCGCCGATACGGCGCCGCCCGCAGGTACGGACCCTGAGACGGTCAGTGCCGACCCGTTGCCCACGGTCCAGATCGACGGCGTCGTCTGGACACAGGCAGCGAGCGCCACCACCGTCTATGCCGGCGGTCAGTTCACGAAGGCCCGTCCGGCAGGCGCGACCGCCGGCACCAACGAGACGGGCCGTGCGAACCTGCTGTCGTACAACATCGAGACCGGGGTGCTGGACTCGAGCTGGAACCCGAGCCCGAACGGGCGGGTGCTCGGTACCGCACTGTCGCCCGACGGCACGCGACTCTACGTCTCCGGCGCGTTCACCTCGATCGCCGGGGAGGCACGTTACCGGCTCGCCGCCTTCGACACCGCCACCGGTGCGCTCATCTCGAACTGGAGGCCGGGCACCAACTCGCTCGTCTACGACATCGTCGCGACCAATACAGCGGTGTACTTCGTCGGCGAGTTCACGAACGTGAACAACACCGCGCGTACGTATGCAGCAGCGGTCAGTGCCTCCACGGGAGCGCTGCTTCCGTTCAACCCCGTGCTCGCGGGCGGATACGGCGCTCGCGCGGTCGTGGCCTCACCCGACGGAGCGAAGGTCGTCGTCGGCGGTTCGTTCACGTCGACGAACGGCTCCACGAACCCGGGTCGCGGTATGGCTGCGCTCGACTCCACGACGGGCGGGTCACTGCCATGGGCCATCAACAGCGTCATTCGCAACGGCGGGGCGAACGCAGCCATCTACTCGCTCGCCTCTGATGGCGACAGCGTCTACGGCAGCGGCTACGATTTCGGCGGGTCCAAGACCCAAGACGACTTCGAAGGCTCCTTCCGGGCGAACTGGTCCGACGGTTCGATGGCCTGGATGGAGGACTGCCACGGTGACACGTATTCCGTGTTCCCCATGGGTGATGTCGTGTACAAGACCGGACACACCCACTACTGCGGCAACATCGGCGAGTTCCCGCAGCTCGATCCGTGGTACCTGAACCACTCGCTCGCATTCGCGAAGGAGCCGTCCGACCGCACCATCACCCCCGACATCTGGGGTTACCGCAGCTTCACGGGCAACCCCGCCGGCAAACTCCTCCACTGGTACCCGACGTGGTTCACCGGATCGGCGACCGGCATCGGCCAAGCAGGCTGGGACGTCACCGGCAATGGGAAGTACGTGCTGTACGGCGGTGAGTTCACGGCCATCAACGGCATGCGTCAGCAGGGTCTCGTGCGGTTCGCGAAGCAGAACGTCGCACCCAACAACATCGGCCCGACGATTCAGGGTGGCCTCTGGGAGATCAACGCGAGTTCGTTCCGTGCCGGCGCGGCGAGGATCAACTGGCAGGCGAACCACGACGCCGACAATGCCGTGCTGAAGTACGAGGTCTTCCGGCAGGGCGTCACTGCGCCGCTGTACACCACCGAGGCCTCTTCGACGTACTGGGTCCGCCCGCTCATGAGCTTCAACGACACGGGTGTCACGGCGGGCCAGACGTACCAGTACCGCGTGCGCGCCACGGATCCGTCCGGCAACTCCACCCAGTCGGACTGGACCGCCGTCACGGTGGCGTCGACGGGGACCAGCACCCCGTACGACGACGCAGTGCTCGACGACGCGCCGAGCACCTACTGGCCGATGAACGAGCCGAGCGGCACTCGCGGCTTCGACTGGGCGACCGGGAACGACGTGACGACTTCCGGATCCGTCACGCGCGGTCAGTCGGGCCCCATCGCGGGCAGTACATCGACCCGTTTCTCGGGCTCGAACAGCTTCGCGGCGACACAGATCCGTGAGACCGGGCCGAACGAGTTCTCAGTCGAGGCGTGGTTCCGAACCACGAGCAACTCGGGCGGGAAGATCATCGGGTTCGGTGACCGCAACACCGGGAACTCGTCGAGCTACGATCGCCACATCTATCTCAGCGGCAACGGCCGGGTCAGCTTCGGCGTGTATCCGGGCGGGGTGCGCACGGTGCAGAGCGGCACGGGCTTCAACGATGGCGACTGGCATCACGTGGTCGGCACCCTGAGTTCGGCGGGTCAGGAGCTGTACGTCGATGGCGAGCGGGTCGGCGTACGCACCGACACCACATCGGCGGAGGCCTACAGCGGCTACTGGCGCATCGGGGGTGACAACGTGGACTCCTGGCCGAACATCGGCAACCGGTACCTCAACGGTTGGATCTCCAACGTCGCGGTGTACCCGACGCCGCTGACGGCGGGCCAGGTCGACGACCACTACCTCGTCGCCAACGGCGGCACGATCAACAACTCGCCGACGGCGACCTTCACCGCGACGCCGACGAACCTCTCGGTCGCCCTCGACGCCTCCGCTTCCGCCGACACCGACGGCACCCTCGTCGGCTACGCATGGGACTTCGGTGACGGCGCAACCGGAACGGGCCAGACCACGTCTCACGACTACGCCGCAGCCGGCACCTACACGGTGAAGCTCACGGTCACCGACGACGATGGCGCAACCGCGACGAAGACCGCGAGCGTCGTCGTCTCGGCACCGGTTCCGAACGCGCCACCTGTGGCCTCCTTCGTGCACTCGGCGAACGGACTCGCGGTCACCGTCGACGGGAGCGGGTCCACCGACTCCGATGGCACCGTGACGGCGTGGAGTTGGGACTTCGACGGCGACGGCACGGCGACCGGTGCGACGGCGTCGCACGAGTTCGACGCGGCCGGCACCTATGACGTCACGCTCACGGTCACGGATGACGACGGAGCCACGCATTCCGCGACTGTGCCGGTCACGGTGGAGGATGCCCCGCCAGTCACCGTGCTCGCAGCCGACGCCTTCACGCGCACCGTCGCTGGCGGCTGGGGCACTGCCGACACCGGCGGCGCATGGACCGCCCTCGGCGGAGCCGCGAGCTTCTCCGTCGCCGACGGCAAGGGCGTCGTCTCCCTGGCTCCGTCCCACACTCGCGAGGGCCGGCTCAACGGGGTCTCGGGCACGAATGCGGTCGTCGATGTGCAGTTCTCATCGGATGTCGCATCGCAGGGCGGCACGGCGAGCGTCACGATCATCGGCCGGCAGGTCGGTGCAGCGGTCTACTCCGCCCGCGTGCGGCTCGAGCCGAACGGCGTGATCCGCCTGTACATCCTGCGGGACGAGACGGTGCTCGGCGGCAACAGCTTCGTTCCCGCCGCCGGGTACACCCCGGGTCAGGTGCTGAACGTGCGGGTGCAGGTGAGTGGCACGAGCCCGACGACGGTGGCGGGCAAGGTCTGGGCCGTCGGCTCGCCCGAGCCGGGCTGGCAGCTCCAGGCGACCGACTCGACTGCCGCTCTGCAGGCGGCCGGTGTGGTCGGCATTCGAATGGCCCTGAGCTCCGTCTCGACGGTGCCGACGACCAAGCTGAGTTTCGACAACTACCGGGTGGCCCAGGGCTAGTCGGCCACGACTGGTGCCGGCGCCGGTGACGGCGTCGGCACCGACCAGCGGTGGCTGCGACATGAGAGGAGAGGCCGAAGATGCGGATCCGATCGATCATCCGTCACCTGCCGTCGTTGCTCAACGCCGCGCTTCAAGGACAGCCGGGTGCGCGTGTCGCACCCTCAGCGAGGCTCGGCGGCGCCGGACGAATCGTGATCGGGCGCGGAGCGGTCATCGGCTCCGGCGTGCGGGTCTGGGTCGGTCCGGGCGCAATGCTCAGCATCGGCCCGGGTGTGCGAATCGGGGATCGTTGCATCCTGAACGTCGAGATGGGCGTCGAGATCGGCGCCCGCACCGAGATCTCGTGGGACGTGCAGCTCCTCGACACCGACTTTCACCGGATCGTCGATGAGTCGGGTACCGTTCGGCCGCACACGGCGCCGATCACGATCGGCGAGCACGTGCTGGTCGGTGCTCGATCGACTGTGCTGAAGGGGGTCACCATCGGTGCGGGTGCCGTGGTGGGCGCGGCATCCGTCGTCGTCAAGGACGTCGAAGCCGGTGCGATCGTCGCAGGCAATCCGGCACGCCGTGTCGAAACCGCGTTGGCGTGGGGTTCGCGCCTCGGCCCGGGCCCGTTCGACGCGGCGCCCGACGCAGCACGGACGACCGTCGCCGACCGCCCCGACGACTAAGTCGACAACGCCCTCGAATGACGCTCCATCGACCATGCCCTCTCGTTCGGTGGGCGAATCGACGGAACCGCCGCGAGCGCCAGCAACAATGCCATCGTGCGATACGAGCTGAGGAACGGGCTGAAGAAGGTGTCCCACAGCGTGAGCACCGTGAGCAGCACGAGCACAGCGCTCGCGGTGCGCAGCGATACGCGGCTCGCGACCGACACGACCGCGTAGACGCAGATGAAGAGCGCGACGGCCGCGCCGAGCGGGCCGAAGCGCAACCAGAGGTCGCCGATGACCGAGTGCACCTCGAACCGGCCGCCGAACATGAACGTCTCGACGTAGCCGTTGTTCGGGTCGTAGTTCAACTCGCTCATGCCCGACTTGGCGAGCCACACGTCGGTCGACGTCGGCAGCGAACCGGCGCCGTACCCCCATGGCTGGTGCATGAGCAACGCGAACGTCGCGCCCATCTCCGGCCGCCCGCCCGTGATCAGCGACCCCGTCGCGTCGATCTGCATCTGGCTGCGCTGCTGGCTCGCCGAGCCCAACACGCCGTCGAGCAGCAGTGCCTGGATGAGGTTGAATATCGCGAGGCCCAGCACGCCGACGCCCAGGATCACGGGCAGTGGGCGGGCACGGATGCCCGCTCGAGGGGTGCTGAGCTGCCAGATCGCGACCACAGCCGCCAAGAGGAGGAACGCGGTGAACGATCGCGAGTCGTTCAGGCCCGAGACCGCAGCGAGCACGACCAGTGCGATGAGCTCCGTGAGCCGGCCGCCGAAGTGCTCGGCGAGCGCGAGCACGAGCAGTGCGATGGGAATCGAGAGCGAGTACTTCCAGAGGTTCACCGGGTTGCCGCCGGTCAGCACGAGGTTCGCGAATCCGCCGACTGCGAAGGCGACGACGGTCCAGGTGCTGCCCACGCATTCGCGCGCCCACAGCAGGGTGCCGATCGCGCCGAGCATCGCAAGGAAGGTCGAGACCTCGATGACGAGCAGGGGGACGCTGAACGTGCGGATCGGATCGAACACGCTCGTCGCCACGCCCCAGACCGTCGCTGCCGCGCCGAGCATCATGAACGCCCGCATCCCTCGGTATCGAGCGAGCGATCCGAGCCAGACCGGTGCGAACACGATCGCGACGATCAGGCAGACGCTGACGCCGACGGCGATCTGGTATCGCACCGCCACCCCGGCCGCGGCCAGGAGTGGGATCACGGTCGGTGTCACGACACTGGTCAGGCGGGCATTCATGACGCACCGACCGTTCGGCGTGCTGCCCCGGCGGGAACCCTAGGATGAGCGCATGCGGCATCGTCGGCACCCGTCTCGGCCGTTCCGAGGCGCGCGCGAGTCGGCGGGGGGCACGGATGCCGCGTCGCCCCGCTGATCGCGCGAAAATCGCGATTCTCCTGGCGTACGAGCAGGACGCCGTCGCATGGGCGGAGCGCTTCGCGCGGGGCGAGACGCTCGATCGCACGCCCTACGGCTACGACCGGGCGGCGTCGCGGTACGAGTTGACCTGGTCGGCGTCGTCGCCCGAGTCCCGGGTGGCCCGTGGCATCCGTGCGAGGGTGTCGCGCATGCTGGGATTCGATCTGGTGCACGCCTGGCGCAATCGCCGGATGCTCTTCGCCGCCGATGCCATCTGGACGCACAGTGAGCGCGAGCACCTGGCCGTCGCGTTCCTGCAACGTTTCCGCCCTCGCCGCCGCCTGGTGCCGGTGCTCGCGCAGTCGGTCTGGCTGTGGGACGAGTGGGAACGGCACGGCCGGCTTCGTCGTGCATTCGTGGCCTGGCTGCTCCGACGGCATCCGGTCGAGGCGGTGCACAGCCGTGTGAACCTCGCCGATGCCCTGACGGTCTCGGGTCGTCCCGCGATCCTGCTGCCGTTCGGTACCGCGCTCGCGGTGCGCGAGACCGACATCGCCGCGAGCCCCGACGGTCTCGTGCCCGACGGTCTTGTGCTCGCCGTCGGCAACGACCGGCATCGCGACTGGGGGACCCTCGCCCGCGCCGCCCGGGAGCTCCCCGAGGTCGGATTCCGCGTGGCGTCGAGCGCGCGCGCGGCCCGCCAGGTCGCCTGGCCGCCGAACGTCACCGTCGCGCCTACGACGTCGAGGTCCGAACTCGCGGGGCTCTATTCCACGGCTGCCGCGATCGTCGTTCCCGTGAAGCCGAACCGGCACGCTTCGGGTGCGACGAGCCTCATCGAGGCGATGGCGAGCGGGCGTCCGCTCGTCGTCACCCGTACCGGTGGGCTCGACGATTACGCGGGCGCGAACGCCCGCTTCGTGGGGGCGGGCGATGACCGCGAACTGGCTCGTGCGCTGCGTGCTGCGCTCGCCGGCGAGGTGGACCCGGCCGACCCCGCCTCGCCTGACGATCGAGGGCTGACTCAGGAGGACTACGTCGCGCGCTACATGCTCGTCACGGAATGGCTTCTCGGGCGATCGCCGCTGGCGCCCGAGGTCTCGGAGTTCGTGAGCGTCAGACCGGTGTCGTCGTAGCATCCTGCTCGGCGGCATCCGTCGCCGCCCCTCCCTTCTGGCCCATCAGGCGCTCGCGATTGCGGGCGATGTAGATCGTGAACGGCACCACTTGGCACACGAGGAGTGCGATCGCGTTCGCCATCGGCGGGCCCGCAGCGCCGAATGCGGGCGCCAGCGCGATGCCGAGCGCGAGACTCGATCCCGCCATCGCGAGCGTCGGGATGACCTGGAAACGGATGCCGGGCTTGTCCATGATGAACATGCCGAGCGGATACACGGCCGCGATGAGCGTGATCATCGCACCGAAGGCGAGGATCGTGGTTCCGGCCACGGTGAGCTCGCCATCGGTGATGAACCCGAACAACCACGGGCCCGCGAGCCAGATGAGGGCGGTCGCGGCGATGATCGCGACCGCGAAGACCGCCGAGAGAGCGAAGGGGCCGCGGCGCAGCTGCCCGGTGTGCCGCCGATTCGCATACAACGGCCAGAGGGCGACCCCGGCCGCCATGACGAGGCCATTGAGCGCGAAGAAGACCTGGCCGGTCACGCCGTACTCCGCGACCTCGGCGGGCGTGCCCCACTGGGCGAGCACGTAGCGCTGGGTCGAGGCGGCGATCGGGAACGAGATCAATTGGGCGAGCATCGGCCAGCCCACGTCCATGACGTGCACACCCGGGTGCCGGCGCGGGTGCAGCACGTAGCTCGAGGCACGTTGCACCAGGGGGCTCGTGAGCCGTGCGGTGACCGAGAGACCGATGACACTGACGATGAAGGATGCCCCGAAGGAGGCGACCGCCAGGAACGACGCCGCACTCGGGTCGTCGATCTGCAGGATGAGCCAGACGCCGAGCAGAGCCAGCGGTGAGAGCATGCCCTGCAGCAGGATCACGATGTGATTCCGTCGCAAGCCCAGCATGATGCGCACCCAGATGCCGACCGGAACGCCCAGGCAGAAGATCGAGAGGCAGACGAACGCGGCGAGCCCGGCTGCCGGCTGGTCGCCCGAGTCGCCGAGCAACGCGACCCATCCGCCGGTGAAGAGCATCGCAGTGTTGACGACCATCGTGACCACCGCGAAGCCGATGAGGATGCGGCCGACCGTCGTCAGCTGCACGAGCACGTCGTCGTCGGTGCGAGCGTCGTCGCTCGTCGCGATGCTGTTGACGATGACCGCGCCGCTGCCGAGATCGGTGAAGGCCAGCAGTGAGGGGATCGTCGCGAGCAGGGTGAAGAGGGCGTAGTTCTCTATACCGGCGTCGCCCATGATCAGCCGCGTCGTGAGCACGCCGCAGACGAGCGACACGCACATCGTGAGCGCTTTGGCTGCCAGGGCGAACAGGGAGTTCATCGGATGCCTCGCGGCTCACGCGTCCGAGGCGACCGGCAGCTCTGCCGCGTCGACAGCCTGCTCTGCGGCTCGCCCGTTGCGAGCCTTCCGCGCGCGGCGGCGGCGTGGCTCGGGTGCGTAGTACGGGCTCTTCGCGATCGACTTGACGTCGTTCATCACGATGCCGAGCACGGGCTTGCGAGTGCTCCGCAGCGCCGCCAGAGCCCGCCGCAGCTCCTCGCGACGGGTACGGTTGGCGCGCACCACGAAGAGCATTCCGTCGCTGATGGGCGCGAGCCAGAGCGCGTCGCTCACCGACAGCACGGGTGCCGTGTCGAGCAGGACGTAGTCGTACTCCTTCCGCGCCTCGTCGACGACGGTGCGGAGTTGCCCGCTCGCCAGGAGCTGGCCGGGGTTCGGCGGCAACGCCCCGCTCGTGAGCACATCGAGCCGCGAATGGCCCCACTGCTGCACGGCTTCGGCGAGGGTCGCCTCACCGATGATCACGGTCGTCAGGCCCACACCGCCCTCGAGGCCGGTATAGCCGGCAACACTCGCGCGACGAAGATCGGCCTCCACGAACAGCACGCGATGCCCGACTTCGGCGAGCGTGAGCGCGAGACCGAGGGCGACCGAGGTCTTGCCTTCGGATGAGGAGCCGGAGGTGATGAGCACGACGCGATGATCGCGATCGACATCCACGAACTTGAAGCCCGCCGTCACCTGACGCAGGGATTCCGCCACCCGTCCATCGGGGGCGGCTCGCAGGGAGGCGGCGACGGTGCGACCGTCGGTCGACGTTGCGACGTCGCCGATCACCGGTGCATCCGTGATGTCGCCGACGTCGGCGGCGGTCGCGATCCGCGTGCCGAACCGGCGGCGGACGAGCGCGTAGGCGACCCCGACGGCGGCACCGGCCACGAGGCCGAGCATGACGTTGAGCCTCGTGTTCGGCGAGACGGGCACCGTCGGAAGCCGTGCGGGGGCGATCGTCTCGACCCGCACCGCCGGGCGCTCGTCGGCGCCTTGGGGAGAGAGCTCGGCGACCGCTGCCGCGAGCTGGCGTGCAGTCGAATTCGCGGTCGCCTGGGCACCTTCGGGCGAGGCATCCGTCGCGCTGATGTCGATGACGACCGTGTTCAACGGGGCTTCGGCGCGCACGCGGCGCGCGAGCCGGTTCGATGTCTCATCGAGATCGAGCTCCTCGATGACCGCGTCGAGCACGACCGGCGAGGTCGCGAGCAACGAGTAGGTCTGCACGAGGTTCTGCACGTAGTTCGAGCCCTGAACGAGCTCATTCGTGTTGTCTCCGCGAACCGGGATCACCATGACGGAGGCCTCGGCCCGATACTCGTCGGGGAGCAACTGCGAGTACCCGTAGGCGGCGCCCGCGCCGAGCACCGTCAGTATCGTGATGGCAAGCCAGTGCTTCCTCAATGCCGTGAGATAGTCATGTAGGGTCATGGTCCGCTCTCTCTTCGACAGGCGAAGGCTGCGCTGCATCCACACACATTCTCGCCTGAACTCGAGAGAAAGGACGGGACGGAGTGAATTCGAAGCTCGTGTTCGTCTGCGAGGCGAACGTCTGCCGCTCGCCGTTCATGGCCTTCACGTTCGCCGACGAGCTCCACCGAACGCAAGATCGACGCGACTGGACCATCGGGAGTTCGGGCATCGACGTCGTCGAGGGCCGTGAGATCTGCACAGAGGTGCGGGCGATCATCGACGGCACCGATGAGGGAACAGCCTTCGCCGACGCGCATCGCGCAACCCCATTGCGCAACGTCGGACTGACCGAGCAATCGCTCATCATCGTCGCCACCCGCGTCGAGCGGGGCGTCATCGCGAAGAGCGCGCCCGAATTGCGTGGCCGGCTGTTCACGTTGCGCGAGGCGATCGCCCTGGGGGCCGCCGACGGCATCGATGAGCTGCCGGTCGGCGCCGACGGTTCGCCCGCCACCCTCGCGGCCTATGCGGCCCGGTTGAACGGCCGGCGCGGTCTCATCCCGACGGCGCGACGTTCGGTGCTCTCCCTGTCGCGAGACGCTGGCGACGCGTGGGACACGCCCGATCGTCACCGTGAACGTCGCGGACGCCACCGAGCGATGCTGGCCAAGCTGCGCGACGACGTGCGGTTGTTCCACGCTCAGGTGAACGCATTCCTCGCCACCCCGACCTCGGGTCGGAATCTCGAGGGAGAGCCGCCGCACTGATCCGAACGGGGTCGTGTGCTCACTCAGCCCGCTCACCGTTGACCTGGGAGACCTGAGGGGTGAGCGCGTCGAGCGCCCGCCGAAGGGCCGTGCTCGACGTGTGCACGGTGTAGGGAAAGTACACGACCTCGACGCCGACCGCAGCGAATTCCCGCTCCAATCGGCGGCCGCGCGGGGTGCCGCGCCAATCGTCGCCTTTGAAGAACACGTCGAAGTGGAGTTCTCGCCAGGTGTCGAGCTTGTCGGGCACGACTTCGGCGTGGACCTCGTCGACGAAGCGGATGTGGCGGACGATCTCGAGGCGTTCGGCGAGTGGCACGACCGGTCCTCGCCCTTTGGTGCGTTCGAGCATTTCGTCGCTCACGACCCCGGCGATGAGGTGGTCGCACTGGTCTTTGGCGTGCTTGAGCACGTTCAGGTGTCCGACGTGGAAGAGGTCGAACGCGCCTGCGGCGTAGCCGATGCGACTGGGCATGCGTCACATTTCCTGTTTCGGGTTCGGAACGCGGTGAAGCGTGGGTTCCGAGTTTTCGGGTGCCTTGACTCTAGAACTGCGTCCGCTCGCGGGGCAGCCCCAAGACGGGGGGCGAAACGAGCCGAGATCGGCGTGATCACGCGGATCGGGCGCAATTCCCCCCTCGATTTGGGGGGCGGCCGGACGGCACTGCCGTCGTTAGACTCGCGACACCGCCCGCGGATGCGGCTGCCGAACGGCCGCAACCCTCTCGACACCGTGGGCGACGGGGCACACGCATGCGAACTGTTGCAGGGCAAGCGGATGCGCGACCCATCGTGCGCATTCTCGGCACCCACGGCGTGCCCGCGAACTACGGCGGATTCGAGACCGCCGCCGAGAACGTCGCGATCCACTTGCGCGACCACGGCTGGCGCCCCGTCGTCTACTGCCAGTCCCAGGGCGACGGACCCATCGTCGAAGACACCTGGAACGGCATCGACCGCATCACCATCCCGGTCGCCGGCGATGGCTGGCTCGGCACGTCGAAGTTCGACCTGCGCTCGATCCGCCACGCGGTCGGCCATCGCGACGTGTGCCTCACCTTCGGATACAACACGGCCGTCTTCAACGTGGCGCAGCGCATTCGCGGAATCCCCAACGTCATCAACATGGATGGCATCGAGTGGTCGCGTGCGCGATGGGGGAAGGCGCGACAGGCGATCCTGTACGTCAACGAACGCATCGCGTGCTGGGTCGGAGACCGCCTGATCGCGGACCATCCGGTCATCGAGGAGTACCTCGCGCGGAAGGCGAAGCGCAGAAAGCTGCACACGATCACCTACGGAGCGCATGCGGTGACGGATGCCCCGACCGAAGCGGTGACGTCGAGAGGCCTTGTACCCGGTGCGTACGCCACGCTCATCTGCCGGCCGATCCCCGAGAACTCGATCCTCGAGCTCGTCGAGGCATTCTCCGCGAAGCCTCGCGAGCAGCGTCTGGTCGTGCTGGGCGACTATCTCGACACCGACTCCTATCACCGTGCCGTCAAGGCCGCCGCGAGCGACGATGTGCTGTTCATCGGACCGGTCTACGACCCCGATGAGCTTGCCGCGATCCGCTTCCACGGCATCGCCTATCTGCACGGCCACACGGTCGGGGGTACGAACCCCTCCTTGGTCGAGGCGATGGCCGCCGGCAACCCGGTGGTCGCCCACGACAACCCCTACAACCGCTGGGTCGCAGGCGACGGTGCGCTGTACTTCGATTCGACTGCCGAGGCGACGACGAGACTCGACGCCTTGCTCGAGTCCGCAGAACTGCGCGCGCAGCTCAGTGGAGCCAGTCGTGCTCGGCACGCCGAGGAGTTCACGTGGGAGCATGTCGCCGGCCAGTACGAGGCGTTGCTCGCCTCGGTGAGCCCGCGCCGTCCGGCCGGCCTCGCCGTCACCCACGCACCAGGAGGAGAAGCATGATCAGGGTCGGGGTCGTCGGGCTCGGAAAGATGGGGCTCTCGCACCTCGCGATGATCCGCGCACATCCCGACGTCGAGGTCGTCGCCGTCGTCGATTCGACCGCGTACATCCTCGACGTGCTCGGCAAGTACACCGGGGTGCCGACGGCGAGCGACTACGAGCAGATGCTCGACTCGGCGCGACCCGACGCTGTGCTCATCGCCACGCCGACCCGGTTCCACGCACCCATGGTGCGGGCCGCGCTCGGGCGCGGCATCCATGTCTTCTGCGAGAAGCCGCTCTGCCTGACCTCGGCCGAGTCGGTCGAACTCGCCGAGCTCGCAGCCGAGCGCGGACTCGTCACGCAAGTGGGCTATCACAACCGCTTCGTGGGGGCCTTCCGTGAAGTACGCAGACTCCTCGACCTGGGTGCGATCGGCACGGTCACCCACCTCCTCGTCGAGGCCTACGGGCCGGTGGTGCTCCGGTCGAAAGGGTCGACCTGGCGCAGCCAGCGAACCGAGGGCGGCGGGGCGCTCTACGACTACGCGGCGCATCCGATCGACCTCGCGACCTGGTACGCCGGGCGCCCGGTCGGGGTCGGCGGCACCGTGCTGGGCAGCGTCTTCTCCGCCGATACCGAAGACGAGGTGTACAGCACCCTCTTCTTCGGCGGCGGCGTCAGCGGGCAGGTGTCGGTGAACTGGTCGGATGAGTCGTACCGCAAGATGACGACTCGCGTGACGCTCACCGGCACAGCCGGCCGCATCCACGCCGACCGCCAGGAGGTGCAGGTGTACCTTCGGGACTCCGCTCCGGCGATCGACGGCTACGAGCCCGGCTGGAACGTGAAGTACACGACGGAGCTCACTGATCCCGTCTGGTACTACCTCCGCGGCGAAGAGTACAGCGCACAGCTCGACCACTTCGTTCGACGGGTGGTCGATCCGGCACTCGCGGCGACGAACGACTTCGCCAGCGCCGCGGTCACGGATCGAGTCATCGAGATGCTCACGATCGACGCGGAGACCGGTCCGTCGGTACTCGACGAGACCGCTGTCCTGAGCCGGCCGGTGGAGCAGCGCAGTCCGTCGCGCTGGAAGAGGAGACGCTCGTGACCCACGGCATGGAGGACACGACGGCCGCGGCGGTTCGCCCGCTCGACCGGCTGCTGTTCGGTGACAACCAGTTCTTCGGTGTGAACCACATGTCCGAAGAGAAGGCGCGCGCGCAGGCGATGCGATTCCAGCACATCGGCGCGGTGATGCAGGTGATCGACGATGCCTACGACGCAGGGGTGACGACGTTCATGTGCACGACGCACGATCGCATCTCCGAGGTCGTCGACCGGGTGCTGGCCGATCCCGCTCGGTACCCCGACTTCACCTTCCTGCCCTGCATGCCGTACGCGCACAAGTACGCCGATGCCGTGACCGAGAGCGGGATGGTGGGCGCGCTGCGCCGCTTCCTGCCCGAAGAGGGGATGGTGAACGCGATGCTCCGCGGTGGTCGCTCGATCGCGAAGAAAGACGTCGAGGGTCTCGTCACGCTGCTCGTCGATGCGGAGATGGCGATGTTCCGGGGCGTCCGCACGCCGGTGATCTGGTTGCAGAACGTCGTCTCGGACCTGATGCTCGGCCTCGGCTTCACTGATGCGTTCGCGATCTTCGCAAACCACGTGCGTGATCGGTACGGTGCTGAGCCCGGCTTCATCACGATGAACCTGCCCATGTTGCTGAACGCCCTCGACGACGCCGGCGTCGCGAATCCGCTCGTCTGCTCGAACATCAACAAGCTCGGGTTCCGGATGTCGGGCGGCACCGAGGCGTACCACGAAGCGCTCGCTGCCCGGCCTTTCCGAGCCGTCGCGATGTCGGTGTTCGCATCAGGAGCGATCCCACCGCGGGAGGCGATCGAGTGGGTGTTCGCCCAGCCGAACATCGAGTCGGTCGTGTTCGGCGCCTCGAGCCGCGCTCATATCGAGCAGACGGTCGAGCTCGTTCGCGAATTCGCATGACACTCCGGCCGACCTCGCATCGCAGTGACGGCCACGGCCCCCTGCGGATCCTGTTCGACGGCTTCTGGTGGGCCAGCGGCCCGACATCGAACCGCCAGGTGATGCGGGAGTTCATCTGGGGGTGGGCTGCGGAGTTTCCCGGCGATGAACTCATCGTGGCCGTTCGGCGCAGAGACCTGGCGACCGCTCGAGCAGAGCTGCCGGCCGGCGTTCGCGTCGTCGGTACGAGGATGTCGCCCCAGGGCGTGAGCGCCATCCTCGAGCTTCCGCTCATCGCGCGCCGCGTGCGCGCCGACATCACGTTGACGCACAATTTCACGCCGTTCGTCGGCCGCTCAGCGGTGTTCGTGCACGACTTCATGTTCCTGAGCAATCCCGAGTGGTTCACCCGCACAGAGCGCGCCTACTTCGCCCTCATGCCGGCCACGATCGGTCGTGCATCGATCGTCTTCAGCTCGTCGGCCACCGAGGCCGCCCGCATCCGGGCATCGGCTCGAGGGCGACGCGTGGTTCCGGTCGGTCTCGCGGTCGGGAGTACGCTTCGCCGGGCGGTACCGCGTCGTCCGACCGCCCTTCGCGACGTCGATGCGTTCCTGCTCGCCGTCGGTCGCCTGAATGTACGGAAGAACCTGGCGAACGTCATCGAGGCCGCCATCGACTCGGAACGGGTCTCAGTGTCGTTCCCGCTCATCGTCGTCGGTGAGCCCGGAGGAAGGACTGCCGACCTGACGGGCGCGGCGGCGGCGGCGGTCGCCGAAGGTGCAGTTCGATTCCTCGGCTTCATCGACGACGACGAGCTCGCGTGGCTCTACATGCACGCGACGGCCCTCATCTTCGTGAGTCTCGACGAGGGCTTCGGAATGCCGACGCTCGAAGCACTCCATTTCGGCACCTCCGTCATCGCGAGCGACATCCCGGTCTTTCGTGAAATCCTGGGCACGGCAGCGACATTCGTGAAGCCCACGGATGTCGCGGCGATCGCCGCGGTCATGCGCGACGTGCCGGCACGGGGCGATGCGGTGGTTCCGACTCCCGAGGAGCTCGGCTTCTCGTGGCAGCGGAGCGTGCGTACGATGCGGGCCGCGATCGTCGAAGGGCCCGCGCGAGCCCGCCGTCAAGAGGTCAGTACGCCCCGCTCGGCCGCACGACCGTCTTGACGGTGCGCCACACGAGCATCAGATCGCCGATGAGCGACCAGTTCTCGACGTAGTAGAGATCGAGACGCACGCTCTCCTCCCAGCTGAGATCCGATCGTCCGCCGACCTGCCAGGGTCCGGTGAGGCCGGGCTTGATCATGAGCCGGCGTTTCGTCGTCGCTTCGTAGCATTCGGCTTCCGTCACGAGGGGCGGCCTCGGTCCGACGACGCTCATGTCACCGATGAGGATGTTCCAGAACTGCGGCAGCTCGTCGATCGAGTACTTGCGCAGGACTCTCCCGAGGCGGGTGACGCGCGGGTCGGACCGGAGCTTGAACAGCATGCCGGAGCCGTCGTTCTGTTCGAGCAGCGCCGCGAGATCCTGTTCGGCGGTCTGAACCATCGAGCGGAACTTGACCATCTCGAACGTGTCGCCGTCACGACCGCACCGGGTCTGTCGGAAGAGCACCGGCCCTGGGCTGTCGAGCTTGATCAGGAGTGCGACCACCGCGAGGAGCGGGCTGAGGAAGAGCAGTGCCGTGCCGGCGAACACGATGTCGAAGCTGCGCTTGATCACGTGCCGCCAGCCGTCGAAGGTTGGGATCTCGACGTGGAGCAGCGGCAGCCCGTCGACCGGCCGGAAGTGGATGCGAGGGCCGGCGACGTCCGTCAGTCGTGATGACAGCACGAGTTCGGTCGCAGTGCCCTCGAGATCCCAGCTGAGCTGGCGGATCGCGTCGTTTCCGTTGGTGTACTGACTCGCGACGATCACCGAGTCCGCGCGGTGCTCTGCCGCCGCGGTCGCGGCGCCGGGGATGTCGGCGACCACCGGAATGCTCTGACCGTCGCTGGTGAGCTCGGACCGGTCGTCGCCGTCGATCGCGGCGCCGACAACGTGGAATCCTGCGCCGGTGTCACGGGCGATCTGGGCCGCGACATATTCTGCGTCGACGCGCGAGCCGACGATGATCGCGCGGGAGAGGAAGTGACCCTGGCTGCGCTGCGTGAAGAGCCATTTGCGCCAGAGCCACCGGCCGGCCAACAAGCCACCGATTCCGACGGGAGCGCCGACGAGGTACCATCGGGCACCCGTCGTCTCGACGAGGAGGAAGACGATCGCCGCGATTCCGAAGGTGGTCGCGGTGGCGTTGAGCACCCGCTTGTACTCGAGGGCGCCGACGCCGAGCACGTGGGCGTCGCGACTGCGGAAGACCACGAGTGCGAGCAGCCAGACTGCCGCCATGAGGGCCGGCACCCCCATGCGCTGGAGCGGTTCTTCGGTGATGAGTTCGCGGCCCACTACTGCGGATCGAACGGCGACGGCGACCAACATGGTGACGGCGACGACGGCCGCGTCCGTGATGCGGAGGCGATCCCGGTACTGGCGTACCCACTGGAGCCCGGACGAAGCAGCGTCGACTCGGTCGATCGCGGCGGCGGGAAGGGCGTCGGTACCGTGGAACCGCCCGGCGTTGCGCGCGGGCGGTTCCAGCGGTGACGGGAGGCCGGTCATGGGCGTGACTCGGTCTCGATGGAGACGAAATCGTCTCTCATGGGTCGACGGAAACGTCGACGGGTTGCAGGCTGCATTGTTCGTTCTTCGTGTCGGATAAACGGTGCGACGCCAAGTCGGTGTTCTTGGCGTCGAGCACCGGCTCGCAACTGAACGAACGTCGACGAGCCGGTCGTGCGACATCCTTTCGGGAGGATGTTGCCCCTGACGCTACTCGCCTGCTAGCGTCGACACCTTACCCAAAACGGGGGGCTTGCGGCGGCTGGTCAGAGCTCGCGAATCCGCGTTCGTCTGCAGTGTGAACGCTGCCGTATGAACGCGAGGATTCGCCTATACGGCTCGAGTCAGGCGATCGCCGCGACGATCGCCTGACCGAGTTGCACCGGCTTGGTGAACTGCGGCCAGTGTCCGGTCGGCACATCGAGGTAGCTCACGTTCTTGATCTTCGCGAGCTCGCGCGTATACGGCGAGCCCGCGGCGATCCACTCGGCGAGGAGCTTGCTCGGGAACTCGCTCGCGATGATCGTGACCGGTACGTCGTAGCGTCGTTCGTCGCTGAGCTGCATCGGTTCGGTGGCGACGGCTGCCGGCTCGGGGATCGCCCGGGCGCGGAATGCTGCGCGAAGTTCATCGTCGAGGTCGACGAGGTCCTCGTCGCCGAACGCCTCCCACGGCGGCAGCGGCAGGTCGGCGCCCTCGCTCGGGAACTCGTCGTTGATCACGTCGCCATCGGCGAGGGGACCGGCGTCGACGTAGACGACCCGCACGATGCGGTCGGGTCGGGCGTCTGCCACGCCGTGCGCGATCGCGCCGCCGCCCGAATGGCCGACGATCACGACCTGGTCTTCGAATGTGTCGACGATGGCGGCGACGGCGTCGATGTGGGTGCGCAGGCCGATGCTCGCTCGGTCGGCATCGGCCGACTCGAGACCGGGAAGGGTCAACGGGTGCGCGCGGTGGCCGGCCTCTTCGAGGACCGGCGTCACCCGCTGCCACGATGATGCGTCGAGCCAGAATCCGGGGATGAGAATGATGTCCATGCAGCGAAGCTAGCGTCGGCAGCAGACATTCGGAACGGGTCGGCGAAGCCCCTTGCGGCGACCACCGCCGCGCGCATCAGGCACCCTTGCGGGGTGACACCGCCGCGGCGCGCGGTGCGCGGCGTCCACCGGCGGTGGCGAGCACGACGATGCCGGCGGCGAGCAGGAGGAGCCCGAGCAGCGCGCCTGGTGGCAGCGCCTCGCCGAGCAGCGCGACGCCGAGGATGCCGGCCGTCAGCGGCTCCGCGAGCGTGAGCGTCGACACCGTTGCGGGGGCCAGCCCGCCGAGCCCGTATCCGAAGAGCAGGTAGGCGAGGGTCGTCGTGACGAGCCCCAACCAGAGGGCCATGGCGAGCCCGGGGCCGGTCGCGAGCCACGCGGCATCCGTCGAAGCAAGCAATGGGAGGCTGAAGACGGCGGCGACGCCGAAGAGTGCTCCCATGCTCGTCGTGCCGCTCCAGCCACGGTCGAGCAGGGCTTTGGCTGCGAGGGTGTAGACCGCGTACGAGGCGCCGGCGCCGAGCGAGGCGGCGAGGCCGAGCGGGTCGGCCCCCGAAACATCCGAAGCTCCCGAACCACCCGACGCGCCACCGCCGGTCGCCGCGGCGAGAATGCCGACGCCGAGGGTCGCGATCGCGGTGGCGACCGCCCAGCGGTGGCCGGGGTAGCGGCGGTGCAGCGCCCAGTCGAGCGCGCCGGTCAGCACGGGAGCCGAGCCGAGAGCGACCACGGTGCCGACGGCCACTCCGTTCGCCGCGGTGCCCGCGAAGAACGCAGGCTGGTAGGCGATGACGGCGGCAGCGCCGATGATGATGATGAGCCAGGCGGGCAGCGGATGCCGCGTGGCCCCGCCGGGCGCCCGAGCGGCGGGTGTCCCGACCGCACCGCGTCGGCGCCCGGCGAAGTGGACGATCACGGCGATGAGCCCGAGGCCGCCGCCGCCGATGAGGATCCGCGCTGCGCCGACCGAGGTCGCGCTCGCCTCGGGACCGAGGGCCTGCGCGGTGCCCGTGGTGCCGAAGCAGACGGCCGCGAGCAGCACGGCGGTCACGAATCGCATGGCACATTGTTACACAATCACCGGTGCTGCGCCTCCCTCCCGTCGGCGCGAACGCTGTGCGAGACTCGATCCGGGGCGGGTCGAACGGGGGCGTCGATGAGCGATGAACAGCTCGTGGTGAAACCTGCCGTGACCGATCCCGACCGTGGCCTCACCGCCGCCGAGGTCGAGGCCCGAGTGCGCGACGGCCGGGTGAACATCTCCAACGACGCGTCGAGCCGCAGCATCTGGAGCATCCTCCGAGCCAACGTCTTGACCCTCTTCAACGGCATCGTGGTCACGGGCTTCCTGCTTCTCCTGATCCTCGGGCGATGGCAGGACGCCCTCTTCGGCATCGCCGCGATCGCGAACGCCGCGATCGGCGTCGTGCAGGAGTACCGCGCCAAACGCGCGCTCGACAAGCTCGCCCTGCTCCACGCCCCGCGCGCCCATGTCGTGCGGGACGGCGTGGAGCGCGAGATCGACGTGCGCGGCGTCGTCGAGGACGACGTGCTCATCCTCCGCTCGGGCGATCAGGTCACGGCCGACGGCCGACTCGTCGACGAGGTGCGACTCGAGGTCGACGAGTCGCTGCTCACGGGCGAGTCCGAGGCGATCGACAAGGGGCCGGGCGACCGCGTGCTCTCGGGTTCGATCGTCATCGGCGGGCGCGGCCGGGCGATCGTCACCGACGTGGGCGACGCGGCCTTCGCGGCCAAGCTCACGGCCGAGGCGAAGCGGTTCTCCCTCGTGAGATCGGAGCTCCGCAGTTCGATCGACCGCATCCTGAAGTGGATCACGTGGGCGATCTTCCCGATCATGCTCCTCGTCGTGAACGCCAACATGGTGGCCGCGGGCGGCTGGAGCCACGCCATCGAGACGGGGCAGTGGCACGAAGCGGCCGTGGCATCCGTCGCCGCCGTCATCGCGATGATTCCGCTCGGCCTCGTGCTCATGACGAGCATCGCCTTCGCGGTCGGCGCGGTCAAACTCGGTTCTCACAACGTGCTCGTGCAGGAGCTGCCGGCCGTCGAAGGGCTCGCACGCGTCGACCTCATCTGCCTCGACAAGACGGGCACGCTCACGAGCGGCGAGGTACGGTTCGACGGCGTGCATCCGCTCGGCGATGCCCCGCCCGAGGGGTGGCGGCTCGCCCTCGCATGGAACGGCGCCGAGCCCGACGCGAACGCGACCGCCAGGAGTCTCGCCGATGAGTTCACGCTCGAGGCGCCGCTCGAGCCTGCAGCGCGCATCGAGTTCTCCTCGGCCCGCAAGTGGAGTGCCGTCGCCTTCGACGAGTCCGTCGGCGCTCCCGGCACGTGGGTGCTCGGCGCCCCCGAGTTCGTCTTGCGCGATTCGGCGGTGACGGATGCCGCGGCATCCGCTGCCCTCGAACGCGCGGGCGAGCTCGCCGAGTCGGGGCGGCGCACCCTGCTGCTCGCTCACGCCCCCATCTCGCTCAGCGAAGCGGATGCCGCCGCCGCGCGCCTGCCCGACGGGCTCACCCCGGTCGCCCTGCTGACCTTCCGTGAGGCGGTGCGCAGCGACGCCGCCTCGACCCTGCGCTACTTCGCGAAGGAGGGCGTCGCCGTGCGGGTCATCTCGGGTGACAACCCGCGCACGGTCGCGGCGGTCGCCCGCGAGGTCGGCCTCGACGCGGGCGAGGGCTTCGACGCGCGAGACCTGCCGGAGGATCTCGACGAGCTCGGCGACGTGCTCGACACGCACCTCGTGTTCGGTCGAGTCACGCCCACGCAGAAGCGGGCGATGGTGCGGGCGCTCCGCGCACGCGGGCACACCGTGGCGATGACGGGCGACGGGGTCAATGACGCGCTCGCGATCAAGGAGGCCGACATCGGCATCGCGATGGAGTCCGGGTCGGCTGCGACGAAGGCGGTCTCCCGTATCGTGCTGCTCGACAGCAGCTTCTCGCACATGCCGGGGGTCGTCGCCGAAGGGCGACGCGTGATCGCGAACATCGAGCGCGTCTCGATGCTCTTCCTCTCCAAGACCGCGTATGCGATCGCGATGGCGGTGCTCTTCGGCATCCTCCTCTGGCCGTTCCCGTTCCTGCCCCGGCAGCTCTCCGTCACCGACGGGCTGACGATCGGCATCCCGGCGTTCCTGCTCGCGCTGCTGCCCAATACGCGGCGCTACGTGCCGGGGTTCCTGCGGCGCTCGCTGTCGTTCGCCATTCCCGCCGGGCTCGTCGTCGCCGTCTCGATCGCCGTCGTCTCGGGTCACGCCCGTGTGCTCGGCTTCGACGAGCAGATCGTGCGCACCGCGTGCACGATCACGCTCGCGCTCATCGGCCTCTGGATCCTCGCCGTGCTCTCCCGGCCGTTCACCTGGATCAAGGCCGGCGTGCTCGCCGCCATGGTCGTGGGGCTCGTGCTCGTGCTCACTGTGCCGATCGCCGTGACGTTCCTCGAGTTCGTGCCGCTGCCGCTCGACACGCTCATCGACGTGGCCATCGTGGTGCCGATCGCGTGGGTGCTCATCGAGGCGATCGGGTTCTGGCATCGCCGCCGCTTCGGCACGGCATCGGAGATCGCCGAGCCCGAGCGGCACCGGCGCCGCACGGCCCCATAGGCCGCATCTCCTCCCGAGTTCAGGCGTCGGCGGGCCGCCGGGCGCGCGAGCACCCCTCCGAAGGCCGATAGGCTCGCGGTTGTCGCGCGCGCGAATCAGGTGACGATGCCATGAGCAGCGCCGCCGACATCCGCTCACCCTGAGCCTGTCGATGGGTGACCCGATACGGAAGGACTCCTGTGCGCGCTGTGCTCTTCAACGCCTTCGGTGAGAAACCCGAACTCGTGGAGGTGGCGGAGCCCGCCTGTCCGCCGAGGGGCGCCGTCATCCGGGTTCGGGCGACGGGTGTGTGCCGCAGCGACTGGCACGCCTGGATGGGTCACGACGACGCCGTGTCGCTGCCGCACGTTCCCGGCCACGAGTTCGCCGGCGAGATCGCGGTGCTCGGCTCAGAGCTCGCAGCAGATTCGGGTTGGGCTGTCGGCGATCGTGTCACGGCACCCTTCATCTGCGCCTGCGGACGCTGCCATGAATGCCGCTCGGGCAACGAGCAGGTGTGCGACGCCCAGTCGCAGCCGGGCTTCACGCACTGGGGGTCGTTCGCCGAGTACGTCGCGATCGACGAGGCCGAGCTCAACCTCATCCGCCTGCCCGAATCGCTCGGCTTCGTCGAGGCGGCTTCGCTCGGCTGCCGATTCGCGACCGCGTACCGGGCGATCGTCTCTCGAAGCAGGCTCGCTCCCGGCGAGCAGATCGCGGTGCACGGATGCGGCGGGGTCGGCCTCTCGGCCATCATGATCGCCGTCGCCGCCGGTGTGAAGGTCTACGGCGTCGACGTCTCCGATGCCGCGCTCGCCGCGGCCGAGGGTCTCGGCGCGGTACCGGTGCAGGGCGGTGAGGGTACGGCAGAACGGATCCTCGAGGCATCCGGCGGCGGGGTGGATGTCTCGGTCGACGCCTTCGGCAGCACCGAGACCTCGTTCGCTTCGGTGCGCAGCCTCAAGAAGCGCGGCCGGCACGTGCAGATCGGGCTCATGGTCGGCGACTCCGCGCTCGCCGCGATGCCCATGGACGCCGTCATCGCGGGTGAACTCGAGATCCTCGGCAGCCACGGCATGGCCGCGCACGAGTACCCGTCGATGCTCGGCGCGGTCGCTTCGGGCGACTTCCGGCCGATCGAGCTCGTCGGCCGTCGCATCACACTCGACGAGGTGCCGAAGGCGCTCGCTGCGATGGGCAAGGCCGGGGGAGCGGGCTCGGGCATGACGGTCGTCGAGCTGTAGCGGCATCCGCTCGCCCGACCGAGACCGCGCTGAATCGAGACAGGCGGACGGTGCCCGTGGCATAATCTGCGTATGGATGCAGGTACGCAGATAGGTGGGGGTTCGCCCGACAGCCAGTACGTCGAACTCGCCGTCGAGGTCTTCTCGATGCTGGCCGATGCCACCCGCATCCGCATCATCCTCACGCTCCGCGACCGCGGCGAACTCTCGGTGAACCTGCTCGCCGACCTCGTCGACAAAGCCCCCGCGGCGGTCTCCCAGCATCTGGCGAAGCTGCGCCTCGCACGAATCGTCGCGACCCGGCACGAGGGCACCAAGGTCTTCTACCGCCTCGAGAACGAACACGCACGCCAGCTCGTCGCCGACGCGATCCTCCAGGCGGAGCACTCGCTCGGCGGCACTCCCCGGCACCACGACATCGAGTCGGCTACGGAGGCGACAGCGTGACGGATGCATCCAAAGCACACGTGCACGGACCGGCCGGCGAGCACGTGCACGATCACGATCATGTGCACGCCCACGACCAGGACCACGTGCACGACCACGACCACCCTCGCGGTATCCGCGGATTCCTGCACGAGCTCTTCCTGCCGCACACCCACGATTCGGCCGACTCGGTCGATGACGCGCTGGAGTCGAGCCGGCAGGGCATCCGTGCCCTCAAGATCAGCCTCTTCGTTCTCCTCGCCACGACGATCCTGCAGTTCGCGATCGTCTTCGTCAGCAACTCGGTTGCGCTCCTCGCCGACACCGTGCACAACTTCTCCGATGCGCTGACTGCAGTGCCGCTCTGGATCGCGTTCGTCCTCGGCCGGCGAGCCGCGTCACGGCGCTACCCGTACGGCTACGGCCGCGCAGAGGATCTCGCCGGTCTCTTCATCGTCCTCGTCATCGCGGCATCCGCCATCGTCGCGGCGTGGCAGTCGATCGATCGGCTGGTGCATCCCCAGCCCGTGGAGAATCTCGGCTGGCTCATGGCGGCGGGTGTGATCGGCTTCCTCGGCAACGAGGCAGTCGCGATCTATCGCATCAGGGTCGGGCAGCGCATCGGCTCTGCCGCACTCGTCGCCGACGGGGTGCACGCCCGCACCGACGGCTTCACGTCGCTCGCGGTCGTGATCGGCGCTGTCGGCGTGATGCTCGGATTCCCTCTCGCGGATCCGATCGTCGGGCTCGTGATCGTCGTGGCGATCCTCGTACTGCTCTGGGGCACGGTGCGCAGCGTCGGCCGCCGACTCATGGACGGCATCGAGCCCGAGCTGCTCGATCGCGCAGAGCATTCGCTCGCACAGACTCCCGGGGTCACCGCGGTCGATGTCGTGCGGCTCCGTTGGAGCGGCCACCGGTTGAGCGGCGACGCGGTCGTCGCGGTGGCCGGCGATCCAACCCTCCACGACGTGGAGGCGATCGCTGTCGATGCCGAGGCGCGGGCACGGCTCGCCCTCCCGAAGCTCGACGCATTCGCAGTGCGCGTGATGAGCGTCTCACCCGCGTCGTCGCGTGAAGCCGGGGGCCCGTAGCATGGCGTGAAACCCTAGGAGGAATCGATGAGCGATGGTCGTTCGGCGCCCGCCGGCTGGTATCCCGATCCGAGCGGCACCGGCGGTCAGCGCTGGTGGAACGGCTTTCAATGGACCGAGCATGTCGCGCCGGTTGTACCTGTCGCGCCGGTCGCCGCGCCGGCGTACGCGGTCGCCCCTGTGGCTCCAGCGACGACGGCGTATCCGGCCGCGCCGGCGTACGTAGCCGGGCAGCCGGCTCCCTACGGAGGAGACCAGCAGGCCCGCGTGCCCGAGGGCACCCCGGTCGACACGCTGTGGATCTGGCTCATGGTGGCGCTGCCCGTGCTCGCCGTGCTCCCGCTCTTCCTCTGGGACGCCAATGGGTACATCGAGCGGTCGATGTATTCGTCGACGTCGAACAGTCCGCTCGCCGCGGCTCTCGGTCCGTACGCCGACCCGTGGTCCCTCCTCGCGACCCTCGCCAGTTGGGTCGCCTACGGATTCGCCGTGTGGTTCGCCTACCGCGACTGGGCAGCCCTCGCGCGACTCGGCTACCAGCGTCGCTTCCACTGGGCCTGGACGTTCCTCTCCTCCCTCGTGTACGTCATCGGCCGATCGGTCGTCGTGCGGCAGCAGGCGGGTCGGGGGTTCCTCCCGATGGCCGCAGCCATCGCACTGACCGTCGTGTTGACGGTCGGCATCATCGCCTGGGTGATCGTCATCGTCACGAACGCGATCAATAGCGCGATCGACATGTACCCGGCGTACTGAGCTGCGGATGCCGCCGACTCAAGCGTGGAGCGGCGGGCACCGATACGCGGCACAATGGGGCCATGGATCCCGTTGAGGCGCTCGAACAGATCGCGTTCCTGCTCGAACGAGACCGCGCCTCGGCGTTCAAGTCGAAGGCGTTCCGTCGCGCTGCCGACGTCATTCGCCCGCTCGGCGCCGACGAGGTCGCCGCTCGCGTCGGCGACGGGCGGCTGCAGCGCACGAAAGGCATCGGCGAGACCACCTTCACCGTCATCGCCCAGGCGACGGGTGGCGCGGTGCCCGATTACCTCGCCGAGCTGCGCTCCCGCGCAGGGCTCGAGCCGGCGGGCGCGCCGACGGGCCTCAGAACGCAGTTGCGCGGCGACCTGCACAGCCATACCGACTGGTCCGACGGCACGACGAGTCTCGAGACGATGGCCCGCGCGGCCGAATCGATCGGCCTCGAGTACCTCGCGGTCACCGATCATTCGCCGAGCCTGCGCGTCGCCAACGGGCTCAGCGCCGAGCGGCTCGTCGCCCAGCAACAGCTGATCGACGATGTGCAGGCCGCGGTCGGTGGCGTCCGGTTGCTGCGTGGTATCGAGGTCGACATCCTGCTCGACGGTGCGCTCGACCAGACTCCCGAGATGCTCGACCGCCTCGACGTCGTGGTTGCGAGCGTGCACTCGAAGCTCCGCACCGAGTCGCCGGAGATGACGAAGCGGATGCTGCGGGCCATCGCCGATCCGCACATGAACGTGCTCGGCCACTGCACGGGCCGACTCGTGGAGGGTTCGCGGGGCACGCGTCCGCAGTCGACCTTCGACGCGCAAGCCGTGTTCGAGTCGTGCGCTGAGCACGGCGTCGCGGTCGAGATCAACTCGCGACCTGAGCGGCAGGACCCGCCCGACGAGCTCATCCAACTCGCGCTCGAAGTCGGCTGCCTCTTCTCGATCGACAGCGACGCGCACGCCCCGGGGCATCTGACGTTCCTCGAACTCGGCGCGGCGCGGGCCGCGGCCAACGGCGTGCCTGCCGAACGCATCGTCACGACCTGGCCGGCCGAACGACTGCTGGAGTGGACCCGCGCATGATGCGCGGTTCCCCGAGCCAGACGCGCGGCGCGCTGCTCGAGTTGCTGCGTGATCAGGCCGGGCGTCGGCGGCCCGTCGACCTGCTCACCCAGTACGTCGACGACGAGTTCGTCGCGGCGAGCGCCGTCGACTTGCGCCTTGCGAACACGCTCGACCGGCTGGCGCTCGAGTCGGCGCCCGACTTCGACGCGCTTCTGCTCTCGCCCGTCGCGCCGCTCGGCACGAACTCGGTCGTCGCCCCGACCTCGCAGGATCGCACGCTCTCGACGATTCGGAACACCGAGGTCGTCTCCGATCCCACGAACGTGCTCGCCCTCGAGAGTGCCAAGCGACTCGCTGGAGCCGATGCGGCGGTGAGTCTCGCCACCGTGCACCAGACTCTGCGGGCGCAGCCGCTCGCCGGCGGCGAAGACGATGACGGCGCCCGCTCGCGACACTTCCGTCTGTTCGCGCTCGCGGAGGCGGGTCGAGGGCTTCCCGACGACGAGTTCGAGGTGCAGGCGGTGGTGAGACAACTCGCGGTATTCGACCGGTTGTTCGACGAATGCGCAACGGCGTTGCCGGTCGAGTTCCCGCATCGGCGCGCGGTCGTGCGCACCGGTGTTCGCGGCGATGCGCTCCGCGAGCGCGTGCTGCGCCGACTCGCGGTGGCCTTGCCGCACGTCGAACTCGTGACCGAACCACTCGAGTCCGACTACTACGACGGACTGCGCGTGGGCTTCGGGGCCGAGGGCCGCTCGGGCGACTTCGTCGAGATCGCAGACCTCGGACGATTCGATTGGGTGTCGAAGCTCACCGGCGACCGTCGCATGCGGTTCGTGTCGAGTGGGCTGGGCATTCAGCTGGTCCCGCTGCTGTTCTGAAGGTCACCCGCCGGGTCGGCTCAATCGCGTGGCTGTTGATTTTCCACGACCGCGACCGCGGCTTCGACGTGCTCGGCGCTCGCCGGCAGGCCGGCGTCTTCGAGGCGTTGTCGCATCATCGTGCGCAAGTCGTCGACGGCGCCGAGGCCGAGGTCGTAGCGGACCTGCGCGATGATGCCGTCACGTTTCTGGTCGTCGCTCGCGTCGTCGTGACCGTCTTGGATCGGTTTGTTCTGCTCGTCCATGCCACGATGCTCGCACCGGTGGTGGAGCCGGCCAACCCCTTGACGGGCGGGTCGTAATGGGCTCGTGATCGCGCGTCGGTGGTTCGCGCAGCTCAGTCGGCCCGTGCCGCGGCGTACTCCTCGTCGGTGACGTGATCGCCCCAGGTGGCGTCGTCGTCCTCCCACATCGCGAGATGGCACATGAACGAGTCGGCGGATGCCCCGTGCCAGTGCCATTCGCCCGGCGGCGTGTACACGGTGTCGCCGGGCCGCATGACGATCACGTCGCCGCCGCGGGCCTGCACGAGGCCGATGCCGTCGGTGACGTGCAAGGTCTGGCCGAGGGAGTGCGAGTGCCACGCGGTGCGGGCACCGGGCGTGAACCGCACGAGGTTGACGCGCAGTCGTGACGGCGCCTCGCCGCGGGCGATCACGTCGAAGTAGACGTCGCCAGTGAACAGCTCGGCGGGGCCCTTTGTGCTGGGAGTCTTCGGTTGGCGTTCCATGGCCCCGACGCTACGCCTGGCGGCGGTCGGCTGGGAGGCACTTGACAGTACCCGGGAGACCCGGCACTCACTCAGACCGGCGAGCACGCGTTCATTGGTTACGTACCGACGAGACATCCGGTACCCAGGAGACATTCGACCGACCGTCAGCCTCGCCGAGACCCCGACGGCTACCGCGCCATGGACGCCCGTGAGGCGCTCGAGGCGCTCATCGCGCCGTTAGTCCGCAGGTGGCACCCATTGCCGCCGGTCGCCGGTCCGCGCAAGAATTATCTCAGCGAGAGGACACGCAATGAGCACATGGACCACCGACGAACTCGACCGCATCGGCCGAGCGGAAGAACTGCAGGTCGCCTCCCGACGATCCGACGGCACGCTGCGCCCGTACGTGACGATCTGGGTCGTACGCGTCGGCGATGAGATCTTCGTGCGCTCGGCGTACGGGCCGGATAATCCGTGGTTCCGTCGCGCGCAGTCGAGCGGCATCGGACGCATCCGCGCAGGCGGCGTCGAACGCGACGTGTCGTTCGTCGAGGCTGCCGCCGACATGCACGACGCGATCGACGCCGCCTACCACGCGAAGTACGACCGCCACGGACCGAAGATCGTCGGCACCGTCGTCGGCCCGCAGGTGGTCGCGACGACGTTCCGGCTGGATCCGGTCGCCGACTGACGGCGTCGACCGACGCCGTCGACCGATGGCGGCGTCGGCCCTACTGCTCCTTCGTGGGCGGATGAAACGCTCCGCGGTGGATCTCGTACGAGCGCGAATGCCCCGGCGAGGCGGGATCGTCGACGATCGGCTGGTCGGCCATGAACAGGCGGATGAGGTGCGCGAGCTCGCCCGGATGGCTGAAGTTGATCGCGTGCGCCGCACCCTCGATCATCACCAGCAGTACATGGTTGTCGGTGCGGCCGGCCACCTCTTTCACGCGGGCCGGGCCCGGCATCAGCGGGTCCCGGTCGCCGATGACCACGAGCGTCGGAATCTGCAGCTCGAGCAACCGCTCGAGTGACGGATACCGGGTGAGGGCGCGGAACATCTTGAACGTGCTCGGCACGCCGAATCGCAGGTAGTCGGGAGTGGCCACCCGCATCATCCGGGGCGGTTCGCGCGTGCCGTCACGGGTGAGCTGGCCCACGGCACGGCGCAGCGGCTGGTTGTGCAGTCCGCCCGCAGGCGAGACGAGAATGGCGCGCTCGAGGCGCTCGGGGTGGTGGTACGCGAGCTCCAAGATGACCGGGCAGCCCATCGAGTTGCCGACCAGCGTGGCCGATTCGATCTGACGGTCGTCGAGGAACCTTGCCGCGGCGTGCGCGAGATCCGGCACGTCGAGTGCGTCCGGCGCCTTCCCGCTCCGGCCGAACCCCGGGAGGTCGGGAACGAGGGTGTGGAACTCGTCCATGAGTCGCTCAGCCGTCGGGAGCAAGTACCGGCCGGAGAGGCCGAAGCCGTGCAGGTGCATCATCGCCGGAGCATCCGGCGGCACGGGCGACTCCCGATAGAAGACGTCGATGCCGTCGACGGTGGTCCATCGCTCGGCCAACCGTGACGCCGGGCGCCTGGGGCGCCGCCGCGGAGCAGTCTTCGTGCCCATGCCGATGATCATCCTCGTCGCCGACGCACTCGTCAACGACCGCTTACGCGGCACGAGATGAGGGTCGATTGGGCACGCTCACTTCGGCTGCAGGGCCCTGGCGATCGATACCTGGTCGATCCCAGCGATTCGCATGAGCTCTTCGAGCAGCGCCTCGCCGTCACCCTTGCGGTGGCCGTTGCGCTCGGCGAGCGGGCTCAGGAGGTTAGCGAGTCGGCTCACATCCAGCAGGGACTGTCTGGCTGCATCACGCAGTGCGTTGCTGACATTACTGAGGTCGTGCCGATCCTCGACCAGGTCGGCGCTCGTGCGCTCGCGGGTCGTCGTGGGCAGGCCCTCTCGCACCGTAAGATCCTGCTTCGGCAGCACTCGGGTTCGGTGTGCGTGACTATCTCAGCACGAAGGTGGGATTTGAGAAGAGGACCTCAGGCTTCGCGGAGAGTGCGAAGCCCGGCAGTGAACGAGTCCTCGAAGCGCGCGAGTTGCGACTGCGGCACGTCGTTCCCGCTCGCGACCTCGCGCCACCCGGCGAGCGCGTCAGCCACATCGGCGAGTACGGCCCGTGCCTCGGCCGCGGACAACCGACAGGCGCGGGCGAGTTCGATCAGCCCGTCTGCTTCGTCGACGGGGAGGTCGGCGCCGGCGATCGTGGTCTGGCGCAACTCGGGGTCGGGGTTCGGGTTCACGTCGAAGGCCGGGCTCAGAGTCCAACCGCCTCGAGCGCGGAGGAAGCCGTGGTTGCGGAGGTGGTCGTCGGTGTTGTTCAGCCCGACGCTGACGGCGACCCTGCGGAAGAGTTGGTGTGCGTCATCCGTCGCGCGAGCACTGATCTCTGCCAGGCGATCGGCGATATCGACGTAGTCAGCGTGTTCTCCGTCGCGGTGCTCGAGCATGGTCATCGCGCTCACATATCCGATGCGGTGGCCGTTGTCATCGCGGTCGAACCGGTCAAGCAGAAGCGCATGTCGGCCATCGACTCGTACAAGACGATGGCGTGCGACCCGAACACCGGCGGCGGCCGCGAGGTCGAGCGCCGTCGCTTCCCAGGCCATGACGTCCCAGGCGTCCTCGTGGTGTGGGAACTTCGCGATCAATTGGCGACCATCCTCGTCGAACACCGCAGCCTTCGGCCGGGCTCCGCCGAGCGAGCCGGTTCCCGCGGCGAGAAGCGCCGTCACCGCCTCGAAGTCGTCGTCGTTGTCACTTGCGGCCGCGTCCGCCGCCCGCAGGAGCTCGGGCAGGCGGATCATCCGCGGCACACCGTGGCCAGGGTCGAGGAACGGCTCAGTCGGGTCTTCACCGGGCCGATATCTGAGCGCGCCTTGGCGGGTGATGTCGCTGACGCCGGCCAGGTAGCCCGCGCCGTCGAAGTCGCGTGGTCTTCGTGACTCCTGGCGGGCGAGGGCCCGCTCGCGCTTCTTGATGAGGTTGCGACCCCAACGATCCGGCGCCGAGTCCGCGAATGCGCCGGGAAGCCCAGACGTCTGCTGCGTGCCGGAGACAAGAGGGAGTGCGGGATCAAGCTGGTACGCCGTCGCGTGCTCGAGGTACGCCCGGTCGTACTGGAAGGTCGTCGAAGTAAGGTTGCCGCGGCTGCGATGGAATTGCGCGCGGCCGGCCAGCACTGTTCTGCCGTCGAGTTCGACGTGGACTTCGAGCGCATCGTAGAGCGTCATCGGATGCGCTTCCGCTCGAGCTGGCCCGCTCGGGCTCGGCCGAGGTCGGTATCGAGCGGATCCAGTGCCGTCGTGAGCGTGTCGAGAATGCCGAGGGCGCGCGCCACGCGCAGCACAACGTGGAAGCTCACGCTCGGATCGCCATGCTCGAGCTTGCGAAGGGTGTCTCGCGTGACGTCGGCCCGGTCTGCGACTTGCGCGGCGGTGAGGCCGAGGACCTTCCGCCAACCGACGAAGTCTTGGCCGATCTCGCGGGCGGACCTCAGGATCACCGCGGGAAGCTCGGACGCCATGGGGTATCCCTTCTAATAGTGACCATTATAGTCGTCATTATACGGGTTAATGGCGATCTTAGTGGTCATTACTTGGCTCGCCACAGTGAAAGCGACCGTGCGCCGAGCGCCTTCCGGACTTGACGAGCTTCGGGCGGGGCGCGTGCATCGGCATACCCGATGTCACCTGCCGAAGTTGATGGCACCGTGACCTCACGATTTTCAGTGAGCCTGGGCCGTTTTCGCTCAATTCTTATGGACATGATATCGCGCTGATCAGGGATTCTTCCGAATGGTCTCAGTTGGTTTCAGTTCGTTTTCGTGCATTTAATGGCACATTAATGGCACAGATTCGATGAGCGCGAGCCTCGCTCGGCGTCGAATCCAACCCGTCTGGCACCGCTGCTGAGACCGTTCGAACGCTCAGAGAGGGTCGAGCACGCTAACGCGATGCTCGACGGACGGGAGTGAGCGCAATGGCACGAACTTGATGGAAACCATCGACCCGTCGCCGCTTCGTTGCAGAACGAGTACTCGCTGAAGTGCGGCGATGAGATTCAGATCGAGCCAACCGAGGACGGCGCCAAGTCTGACGTCCGCGATCCAGCCGACGAGCAGCCAGACTGTGAATCCGACGGGTACGAGAGCCCACAGGAGAAGGCCTCTGACCACGAGCAGCACGAACCATCCGACACCTTGCAGCGCCTTGCCTCCGAGCTGAACCATGCTGCGAGCATAAGCGGCGATGCGCGGAGACGGGATCAAGGAGTTGGTGTCTCCCGGTCAGCACCATCAGGTTCGTCGAGGTACACCGTGCCGTACACGTCCACGCCGAACTCCGCGATGGCTGCCGCAAGGTCGGCAGGCAGCACGAATCCGCCCTGAACCGAATCCGAGTACGCTGACCACCAAATGCGAGGTTCGCAGTCGAGCGGAAGGTTCGGTACCTGCCCGAGCGCAGGCTGGATCAGGGCGACAAGCGCTCGAAGAGCATGAGTGCCCGTCCGGTCTCGGTCGTGTTGCTGACCTCGCCGGTGTCCACGTTCCAGGTGTGGTGATCAGCGACGCGGCCAGACTTTCGATCAGTCTCCGACGACGAGACGGTCAGTGTGGCTCGGCCGGACTGAATCATGAGCCGAGAGTAGAACTCTCGTCGCGTACAGCCGATCGTGCTCGCTGCGAGGTCAAGTCCAAGCGCGGGATTCCGGAGACCACGTGAGGCGGGATGTCTCGCCGCGAATTACCGGGTCGATGAACACGTGCATGAGATCACGCGCGAGGTCGACGGTGCCGAAATCGGCACAGGCGAGGACCTTCGATGCGAGCTTCGCGTACCGGGCGCCCCAGGTTGCAGGGAGGTCGAATGCGTCGGGCAAGGCCAGGGAGCGGACACTGGCCTCGACGTCCAAAGCGCGGCGGAGCTTCGTCGCGTCGACGTTCTGGGTGCGGGCCAAGACCACGAGGTCGACGAGATCCTTCTCGCGGCTCGACGGGCGGCCGTTGTAGAGCGCGAGCGTCGCGCATACCTTGTCGGCGATCTGGTCGACGACCGGGTAGAGCCGGTACGGGTTGCTCGGGAGCTTCGGCAGCTCGAGCGCATTCGCCGGCTGAGCGATCTCGACTTCATCGGTCATGGCGACGTTCACCACGAGGTCGACGTGGAAGTTGTCCTTCTTCTTCGCACCGATGGAGATGTCGAAGCTCACCTGGTAGCCCTCGGTGTACGTCTGCTGGTTGCCATCGACGGCGTTCGAGTACCCGGTGTAGTCGAAGCGGAAGAAGTCGCCGAGGTCGACGGCTGCTAGACGCCGAAGTTCCTCGAGCGCCGCGTTCAAGGAACGGCTGCGACGGAACAGATCGACATCGGTCGTCGTGCGCGCGGAGGCGACGCGAGCCAGCATGCCTGTGCGCCCTTGAGTGTCCAGTCTGAGTCGTCTGCATCGGAGAACACCCGACTGAGGAAGCGGTGGAAGTATTCGAGCCGGACGCGTTCCTGGATCGTGAGGGAGCGGTCCGCGGCGAATGCCTTGCGAGCTGCTGCGGTGATCGCGGCTTCGACGGCGCCGGGGCTTGCGTATCGCTCGGGCTCTGGCTCGGTCACGGCGCCTCCTCGTTCTGGGGTTGCGAGGCCAGCGCGAGTGAGGCCCAATCTGCCGCGCGCAGCTGCTCCGCGAGCTGATCGCGGGCGCTCGCAGCGCCTGACGACGCGATCTCGGCAGCGAGTCCGCTCGTGGTGTCGATCTTCGGCAGGCTATCAAGATACTGCGCTGCGACGAGACCGCCGAGGGAGGGGATCGAGGCGATCTGCTTCGCGATGTTCTCGTGATCGAGCCCGGCGACTCGCATGAGTTCTTCGAGCAGCGCATCACCATCGCCCTTGCGGTGGCCGTTGCGCTCAGCGAGTGGGCTCAGGAGTTCGGTGAGCCGGCCCACGTCCAGGAGGGACTGCCTGGCCGCGTCGCGCAGCGCGTTGCCGACGATGCTGAAGTCGTGGCGATCCTCGACTAGGTCGGCGATCGTACGTTCTCGAGTCGTTGTGGGCAGGCCTTCGCGTACTGTGACGTCCTGATCGGGCAGTGCTCGGGTTCGGTATCGGACGTCTGCTCGCTGGGTCTGCTTGCGGGTCGGGGTTGTGAACTCGCTCTTCATCGCCCGCAGGTCGCCGATGCCGTGGAGTCGAGCTGCTGATTCTCCGGAGACGACGGCGCTCCCCGGGCGTTCGCCGAGTCGCTCGTAGGCGAGCTTCGCGGGCTCGGTTGCCAGCCACGCCGCGCGCAGTTCTTCGTGCTGCCCGCCCGGTGCGCCAGCATCCTTATAGACGCCGTGCGAGAGGCGGACCAGATCCCGGGACTCAGTCAGCCGCGTGAGATTCATATGGCTGACGCCGCGCGCGCTGGCCTGTGCTGAGGTGACCATGCCCCACTGGGACTCGGTTACCTCCGCCAGCACTCGGAGCGCCTCACGCGATCTCATGCTTGGATACTAACGCTCCGGGTGTGATTTTTCAAGAACTCGAAGCCGATTTCGGAGTCATTTCGGGTGAAGGCGTTCCGTGTGACCTCTCGCATCATGCGCAGGCGCACCGCCGGTATGCGGATCTCCAAACGGAGGACCTTGCGGATCAGAACTCCCGGTTCCTTATCAAGTAGTGGGATCTATTCGGCCAAACACCCGCAAGTGGCGCAGGCACAGTGCCCCGCGTACAGGGGCCCTCCCGACATCAGACCAGTTCCGCGTGACCGGACGCCTCACTGACACAATGACTGCGTGACGAATATCCCAGGCTTCTATCTCGGCGTCGGTACGGTTCTCAGTGAGTCCGTCACCAGCAAGATCCGCACTGCCGGCAGTACATATGTCTCGAAGTCGCTGAGCTCCACTCCTAGGAACTGGGGGCGGATCGCCGAGCTCGTTGAGCACCCTGATCTCACAGGAGCCCTCGTGAAGCTGACCGCTCGGGACTTTGCGCGAATCGTCAGCCACGACTACGCCGCTGCCGCCGACGCGATGTTCGAACGCCTTGTGACCAAGCCCTACTTGCTGCTGGTTCACGAAGAGGTCATGAGCCCCCGTGATCTCGAGGTGACATCGGGTGTCAAGATCGAGCGGCAGAGCGATTGGGAGGGCGAAACAGAGTGGGGAGAAGTGTCCGACTGGGACGGCGTCGAGTGGAATGACCTCGCGGCGCGAGAATACTTCGGGAGGCTCCCAAAAGAACTGGGGGAGCGAGTTCAGCAACGCCTCGCTTCGCACGGGCTGACCGTGACGACCTACAAGCGCAATGCTGAGGCCTCCGTCTTCGCGACGGCGTTCGTCGAGGACACGCTCAACAACCTGCTCTTCAGGATCTACGTGCCGGCGGGCCGTCTCTACGAGGACGAGTTCGCGCGCCTGCTCGAGCTGTTCCATGACTGGCTGGGCTCAGTAAAGGGTCAGACCGTGAGGCAGTCCGGATACAGGACCCCAAGCGGCCGCGTTGTCGAGTTCTTCGGCGAGCCGGGGATGACCGCAGACACGATAGGCGATGAGCTCCAGGAGTTCGCGCGGTTTCTGAACCTCGTCGAGGACGCTGCGTCTGCGGAAGAAATGCTCCAGGGCGCGGGCGTGGCGCCGACGCGAGCGAGCGAGCTCGTGCAGAAGTACGCCCGGGCTGCGCGAAGGGTGCTCGTCGACACAAAGCACACGCGGGAACGGCTCATCCTCGGCATCCAGCAGCAGCTCGAGTCGGAGCTCGTCGACGAGGTGCCTGAGGTAGCGTCTTCGGAGCTGGGTGATCTGGTCGGCCAGCTTGTTCCGACGTCGCCGTTCGAGGCGAGCCCTGTGACGAGGGGGCTATCCGGTTCAGCAAATCAGCTGGGAGCGCAGGCCGGCAGTCCGTCAGTGATTAACGTCCAGGTCATACAGCGCGTCGAGGGAATCGTCGCTCAGAATCTGAACGGCCCCGTCACGCTCGGCACGCCAGCGGCGGACATCATCGAACTTATCCGTCAGGTCGGCGGAGACTCCGTCGATGAGCTGGAGACAAGCGCACGCGAGCTAGCGGATACGGGTGCGCCTCCCGCAGCGCGGCTGCGTGCGCGTGAGCGTATCAAGGGTTTCCTCGTCCGTAACGGCGCCCGCATGGAGCAATCCGCGTACAACAGCGCGTGGAAATGGGTCGTCGACAGTCTCGGCGACTGGTTGGCGTAGCCCCAGCAGTTAGACCGTGCATGACCCGGTGCGGATGAGTTGCCATGCGGCCAAGCGCAGTCAGACGTTAGCGTCCTCGCGCGGAGGAATGTGATCGTTTTCGACGTGTACGGCCTTCAGCCCGTAGGCGCGAGCGCGGAAGACCATGCTGTGATCCATCGAGGCGATGAACGTCTCTGACGCGAAGGGCTGCAGTTGTCCCGCTCGATAGATGATGTCGCGGTCGACCTCCGGTAGAGGCGTCCGTTCGTTGTCGTCGACCCACACCCGGATAGTCGCACCGGAATCCGTGTCATCGGGGATGAACTTCGCAGGGCTGTTGCCGGAGTAGACGAGCTCTCCGAGCCATCTCAGTGCGACGCGAGCATTGTTTCGCGTCTGGTCCGGGCCGCGGTCCTTCAGTCGGTCGAGTTCCTCGATGACTTGGATGGGGACGACGAAGTTCGCCCTCCTCGTCGGTTTGTTCACCACGTCATCCCACCGGATCTTGGTCGTTCTGGGCCCAGCAGCGACGAGGACGTTTGTGTCGAGGATGATTGTTGGGTTCCCGCGGCCCCAGCTACTCACTTCGTCGTCGAGCTGCTGCGTCGCGAGATCGAGCGCCTGGATCCGTGCGTCGATCTCTGCGTCGATGAGGAAGCTCAAGCCGGATCCATAGTCCGCGACTGCCATCGTCTGGAGCATCTCGAACTGGGCACCGAGCATGACGTCGCGGATGCTCCGTTCGGTGAACTGCGCTCTGGCGCGAGCCGGCGCCGACGCGCTCCAGCTTCGCCAAGCGTTCAGGCGGCCCACCGGCTGGGCTTCCCCTCCCCGGACGTTCTCTAGCGCGCGCCGGAGTTCGACCTACACAGCACGGGCAGCGGGCGCTTCAGCGCCGACACGGAGCTCGATCACTCTGTCACGTTATCGGTTGAACGATCCTTCACCGACTACTACACCACTACCAGGGGCTTGACCAACTCGTAACCGAGCACCTCCAACTCGACACACTCCCACAGCCGGGCCCGAGTTGCATCCCCTCAAGATGGCATCGCGGAAGGACCCCTATTCAGACCCCCAGCGAATTGACCCCTCCGTCGCGAACCACGAGGATGGCACGTCTCCGCGAAGCCAGCCGATCGCGTCTTCCTGAGCATGCGCAGCTATATTGGCTGCCCTCGCGCGATGATGTCCCATGACCTGCAGATTCTGCTCGCCAAGCCGATCTGCCTGCTCAATCTCGGCGATGATCGCATTTCGCACTCGTCCGATCCAGTACGCCACGTCTCGGTCCTCGAGAGGCATCTTCGCTAGTGCGCGCGTGTGCGTTGTTGTGAGATCGAGCATACGCGAAGCTCGGTTTCCCGGGGGCCAAACGAGCGCAAGTTGCGCTTGCGCGTTGAAGAGCTCAAACGCAAGAGCGAGCGCATCGGACCTGCGGTCGGCGACGCGGTGCCGATCCGTTTGCCGAATCTGCCATGCCACGACCCCGGCTGCTAAGCCGGCCGCGAGAATTGGCACGACGGCAGCCTTCACGAACTCCCAAGTATTGGCCAACAACGGTCCGAGGAGGTGGAGGAGATCGCAATGCATGACCGGACTATATCGGTGCGCAGCCGCCCCGCGGATGCACCCGCTTCCGGGCTAAGCCGCGTATCTGCTGCGCGAGCGGCTATCAGCGTCAAGTGTTGAGCCGTCTAGGACGGTATGTCATCTCCCGCGGAACTCGACGCTCTGAATCGCTGACATTTTCGTGGGTACGTGGCCGCGGGTGCCAAGTCAGCGCGGAACCTGCACCTCATCGGCTCAGGCCGACTTCCGGCGTGCTCCGGGTTGTGGAGTCCCGACTAAAGCTGGTTCCGTCCGGCAGGCGAGCTTCGCGACGCCGCTTCTCCGCCCCGTTCGAGAGGCCGCGCACGGACTCTCGCGCAGCGGCCGTCGCGTTCTCGAGTCCACGATCGGCGCGATCGCGTTCCAGTGCGAGGACGAACTGCTCGCGCGCGTCATCCAGATCGGCTGCGACAGCGTGCAGGCGGTTGGAGTTACGTCCGCGGGTCATGCCCACATAGACGCCTGCCGCGTCCATGGCATCGCCGAGGATCGTGTGGGACTCGCGCACGGTGGCGCCCTGCATTCCGTAAGCGGTCGAGGCGTACGCCAGATGGGTGTGCTCGGCGACGTACGCCGCCGGCAGCCGCACAATGCGTTGTCTCCGACTGGCGGAGTGTTCCTTCGCCCACACCGCGCCGTCGTCGCCCACGCTCTGGACGATCCAACTCTGCCGATTCGCCACGCGCACCACCGAATCGTTCTGCCGGGTCTGGATCACATCGCCGCGTCCGATGCTCAGGCCGTCACGGCCAGTCGCGGTGCGGTGGTCGTCGACTGCCCCAGCCCGCACTCGTTCGTCGCGGACGTGCGCGTTCAGCTCGCGCGCTTCGTCGTTCGTCGCAACGGTGACCGCATCCCCGTCGCGCCATTCACGCGCGAGCGCCTCCTGCATGGCATCCGGGCTTTCATGCATCACAACGAGCCCGAGCGCATGCAGCCGATCGAACAACGCGACCGGATGCTCGCCGCGTCGCATCTGCACGGTGAGCGCGGCATACGCGGGGTCGGCGAAGCGGTGCAAGGTCGTCATGCGGTGCACGCGGGGGAGGAGTTGCGCGGCCATGTCGAGCACCCCACCGCGACCGATCGCCGCGAGTTGCGCACGGTCGCCGACCAGAGCGACGGTGGCGCCGTGCTCATCGGCGACGGTCAGGAGCGCGAGCGCCGTGTCCTGGTCGAGCATGCCCGCTTCATCGACCACGATCCGCTCGCCACGGGCAAGACGAGCGGATGCCGCGGGGCCGGCGTACGAGGCATCCGTCTCGGGGTCGATGTCACCAACGGCCAGCCGGGTCCAGACGCCGTCGCGATTCCAGCGCCAGCCGTGCTCGTGCACGAGCTTCGCGACGCTGTCAGTTGCAACGCCGAGTTCCTGGTGCGCAACTTCGGCGGTCTTCTTCGTCGGCGTGACCACGCGGGTCGCTCGGCCATGCGCGGCGGCGGCCTCGATCGCAGCGGCGAGCATCGTCGTCTTGCCCGCCCCAGCGGCGCCCTCCACGACGACGAGCGGGTCGGTGGATGCCACGGCCGAGGCCGCTCGCGCCTGCGCCGGGTCCAGCCGGTGGCGGCGCGCGGTGTGCATCAGGTTCGGCGCGCGGCCGAAGCCGGCATGCGGGGCGCGTGCCGTGAGCAGGTCGCGCAGCCGGGTCTCGGTGGCGATGACGTGCAGGCTCGTGAGGTGGGCGACGTGCTCGGGATGCGGGCTGTCGGGTGGCAGGACCGACAGGCAATCATCCGCCGCCAACTGTGTCGTGAGATTGACGAGCTCGCGCAGCGGCTCGGGGTCGGCGCGCACGCCGGCTTCCGTGATGATGCGTGCGACGTGCTCCTGGATGTCGTGAACCGTCCAAGTCGACGCGGCAGCCGCGCAACGGTCGAGCGCGCGCGATGCGACATCCCGAATACTCACGTCATCCAGCGACACCGGCGGGTGCGCCGGTGCGCGTTCGAGGTCGGGTCGGTAGCCGGCGCCCTCGAGCTCCACACGCCATGCCGCCTCGCTGCCGAGAGAGGTTGGCCGCTTGTGCGGCCGCTCGTGATCCCACGCCATCGCGATCAGCCGCGACATCGCGGCCGGGCCAGGCTCCGGGTTGGGATGCGTCGTGCGCCACTCCTTCTCGAAGTGCGTCAGGTTGCGCGCGACCTGCTCGGCTCGCTTGCTCATCACGGCGTTGAAGGGCTGCACCTCCGCGACTTCGCCGGTCACAGGATCGAGGGTGAGACCGTGGGCATCGAGGGTGGCCGCAAGCTGCGGGTGTGCGGCGATGACGGCCGTGCCCAGCGAACGGATCGCGCCCTGCTGTCGGAACAGCGCCGCGGTGTCGAGGCCGCGCCATGCGTCGGATGCCCACACTCGCGTCCCGATCTGGAAGTGGATGTGTCGGTGCGGGTCGCCGGCCCGCGATGTCTTGTGCGAGACGCCGACGGTCTCCAGCTGCTCGATCGGCAGCACCCGCTGGCTTCCGCGCGGGCCGACGCGAGTGACGGAATGCTGACCGAGCCAGGCGCGGATCGCGGCGACCGCGTCGCGTTGCGCGACGTCGAGGGCGACGGATACCTCGGGGTGCAAGGCCGCTGCGATCGACAGCGACTTCGGTGCGTTCACGACCATCTCGGCAAACCGCGGCGATCCTTGCCGGCCGTCGCCCGGCAGGCGGGGCCTGCCCATCGACTCGCCGGTGAGCGGGTTGATCCAGTCCACCCACAGCGCGTATTGGTCTGGGGTGAGCGCGCCTTCGCGGATCACCGCGCCATCGCCGCCGACGACCGGAACTCGGCGGGGGATGTCCCGCCCTCGAGGTAGTACTCGTCAGCGCGGGATCGATCGGACTCGAGGTAGCGGCGCGCGTCTACCCCGGAACCCCGGAACAGGATCACGCCGCCTTTCATTGCCGCCCTCCGAGCTAGCTCAGATTCTTGCAACTACCTACGGTAGCATACGTCCATTCAGACTCGGATGGCTTTCGGGAAGAACTTGAGGCTGCTTGGGAGCGTTATATGAGCAGCGAGGTTGGAGTGGAGCGGGCTGCGCAGGTTAACGGGAGGATGTTGTCGGCTGTACGCATGGCTTTCGCGAGAAGTGATGGGGAAGAGATTGCAACCGACGGTGACGCGCAGCCGAGCGCTGATTCCTCGCCGCCGTAGCCACGGCGCGTTGCCATGCCTAGGTGTATTTCCCCGTGAGGTTGTGAACGCGGGCTGAGGGTGTGAGGCCGCCGATGCCGGTGTGGGGTCTGTGG